>CAVQJU010000015.1:0-31333 GCA_963712905.1 uncultured Acidobacteriota bacterium
ACCATCCAGCGGACGTTAGAGGCTGGGACTGGAGGCTGGGGGCCCCAGGCTGATGTCAAAAATATTTGACATGTCATCCCTCGCGATGTTAAAGATCTTTGACATCGAAGGAGGAGGCACCGCATGGCTTTCAACGAGAAGTCCGCCTGGATCATGTCGTTCGCCCTCTTGCTCGGAGGGATCTTCTATTTCGGCGTCGTAGCCGCGATCTCGTCGCAGATCGGCCAGCTCGTGCCGCCCATGCTTCCGCTCGTCGCCGTCTACACCGCGATCCTGGTTGCCGTCGCCGTCGCCGGCCATATCGTGATCGCCCTGATGTCGCCGAAGGAGGCGAGCGCCTGACTCGACGAGCGCGAGCGCCAGCTTGCAGTGCGCGCCGGCCACCAGTCGGGCCTGGTCTTCGGCGCCGGCGTCATCGTGTCGCTGGGGTTCTATCTCGTCTCGTCCGACGGCAACCTGCTTTTCTACTGCGTGTTCGGCAGCTTGATGATCAGTCAGCTCGTCGAGTATGGCCTGCAAATCGTTTCTGTACCGGACCACGGTGTGACAGTGGGGCGACGCCTGCCGATCACGAACCGCGTGCGCGAGCTTCGGGAACGTCATGATGACATGACGCAGGCCGAGCTCGGCGACGCTATCGGAGTCACGCGCCAGACCATCATCGCGATCGAGCAGGGGCGCTATTCGCCTTCGCTCGAGAGCGCTTTCCGCATCGCTCGCGTCTTCGGCGTCGGCATTGAGGACGTGTTCACGTGGGACGCTGGACGTCGCCAGCGCCAGCCCCCAGCCCCCTAGCGAGGCCCGTACGGTGGGAGAGGCCGCCCGGTTTCATACGCGCCGATGTCCGGCGCCCGGCCGGTGAAGCCGTCGGTGATCGACGGCAGCTCGACGCCGGCGTCGATCGCCGGCGAGCCGGGCTTCAGGCGGAAGTCGAGGCCGTCGGGCTTGTACAGCCGCTGCGGATCGGTCTTGTCGGGCATCGTCACGTTGACGAACACGTCGTAATCGACGAGCACGCTGTGCGTGTCCTGGCCCGTGGCGTCGCTGTATTCCCTCAGCGTCTTGAAGCGGTGGACGACGGGGGCGGCCTTGTAGTCGGCGGCCACGCCGGCCGGCGGCGTGTTCCACTCGAACGCGCCGTCCTTTCCCGGCCAGGGCCGGAACGCGTTGTAGTCGGACGTCGAGTAGTTCGTGTAGGTCGCCGACCGCGAACACCGGATCCAGCTGCCTCCTGCGAACGAACAGGTTGTTGCGGAAGTGGACGTTGCGACGCCGGGCCGCGCGCGACCACTTCGCCGACGAAGGTGTTCTGGTAGACGAGGACGCCGGCCGGTGTCGCGACGAACTTCAACGATCCGCTCGCCGGCGCGTTGTAGACGAGGTTCTGGTAGAAATAGACGGGCCCGCCGTACATCGGCTGCGCCTCAAGCACCCTGCGACGCCACGTTGAAGCACCGGTTCCTGAACACGCGGATGTTGTGGGCGCCGCCGTCCGACTCGATGCAGTTGTCGCCCATGTTGAACATGTCGTTGTTGTAGAAGTCGATCGAGACCGGCAGCCGATCGGCGATCGGGTCCGGCGCGCCGTCGGGATTGCCGTAGGTCGCGACGTCGATCGCGTCGTGCCAGTGCGCGAGGTAGTTGTACGCGACGACGTGGCCCTGGCCGTAGACCTTGATGGCGTACTCCGAGGTGAGCAGCTCCGGGAAGCCCGGGAAACTTCTGCCCAGATCGCGCCGATCCAGCTCATCATCTTGTCGGGATCGTGGCGGCCGACGAACGACGTTGTCGGCGATGTAGTAGTTCTTCGAGCCGGACCAGTCGTCCTGCACGGCGCGGCCGACGTTGTAGATCTTCGAGCGCTTCAGCGTGAAGCCGCTCGAGCCCGCGATGTCCTTGATGCCGGTGAGGAACGCGACGTTGGTGTTGCGGACCGTCAGGCCTTCGAAGTAGTTGTAGTTCGCGGCCATCAGGTTGAACAGGTTGCTGCGCGCCGTCGCCGTCGAAGATCACCTCGCCGTCGCCCGCGGCCTTGATCACGATCGGCTTCTCGGGCGTCCCGCTGGCCGTCAGGTAGTACGTGCCGTCGAACACGGTGCCGAGCGACAGATACCCCGGCCGCGCGGCGCCGTTCATGTAGTGGAACCGATCGCTCACGTACAGGCCCGCGTGGACCAGGATGACGTCGCCCGGCTTCACGCGCGCCGGCCACGCGTTCTGGTAGTCGTAGTGCGACGTGCCCATGTAGTACGCGCTCATCAGCCCCGTGAACGCCGGCTCCTGCTTCGGCCCCGCCCAGCCGACCGGATACACGTGGTACGTCTTGCCGCCGGCCGCGGGCTGCGGCTCGCGCCGCGTCCGCAGCGTCACCGTCTTTGTCGCCTCTCCCCGCACGCCGTCGGGGTCCGACAGCACGAGGCGGCACTCGTATTCCGTATCCGGGTCCAGGTTGAGCACGCTCCCCGAGAACATGTTCGGCACCACGAAGTCGAACGGGAAGCGCGGCATCAAGGGGTCGTCGGTGGCCAGGGGCGGTCCGCCGTTCACCCACTCGCGCTGCAGGCGCAGCAGCGGCAGCCCCTTCTTCCAGGCCGTCTCGCCCTTCTTGCGGTACGTCAGATTCCACCTGCGCGTTGCGGTTGTCGTCGCCGGTGATCTTCCAGTCGAAGCCGAGCGAAAGCAGCGTCGGCGGCTCGGCCGAGAATTCGCCCGCCGTCGTAATCGTCTGCGCGCCCAGGGGCGCCCCGGCGAGCACACCCAGGACGAACACCACCAGCAGCCGGGAATATGCGCGCATGCAGGCTCCTGATCGGGGATTATAGGCTGGCCAACCCGAGCTCATCCCTAACAGCGGGGCTCGTACTTGGCGGCCTCGGTGCGTAGAATATGGCGGTGACAACAGCCGGGCTCCCCGACCAGCGGGCAGGGTACGAGACGTTCTTCGGCTTGAACGAGTCGCCGTTCAACCTGGTCCCCGACCCCCGATTCCTCTTCGCCAGCGCGACGCATTCCGCGGCGCTCGCCCAGGTGGCCTACGCCCTCGAACGCCGCGACCCGCTCGTCGTCATCACGGGCGACATCGGCACCGGCAAGACGCTGCTGTGCCGGACCGTCCTGCAGCGGCTGCCGTTCAAGACGTTCCTGTCGGTCATCAACGATCCGCTGCTCGAGGCCGACGACCTGATCAAGGAGCTGCTCAGGGACTTCGGCGTCCTCGCCAGGGATCCCGCGAGGTTCCGCGGTGCGACTCGCCACCAGCTGGTCCAGACGCTGCACGCGTTCCTCAGCTCGCTCGCCCCGATCCAGGCCCACGCCGTCGTCATGATCGACGAGGCGCAGCATCTGCGCCCTGACGTCCTCGAGCAGATTCGCCTGTTGTCGAACATCGACGATTCGCGCGGGACGATCCTGCAAATCATTCTCGTCGGCCAGATGGACCTGGAGCCGCTGCTGTCGAGGCCCGAGCTGCGCCAGCTGCAGCAGCGCGTCTCGAGGCGATTCGCCCTGGACCCTCTGAACAAAGACGAAGTGCAGCACTACGTCGAGCATCGCCTCGAGCTGGCGCGTCAGGGTGAGCCGGCGCCCGCGCAGGCGAACGCCGGCGTGATCTTCAAGCCCGACGCCATCCAGGCCGTGGCGGAAATCTCGGCCGGCGTGCCGCGAGTCATCAACCTGCTCTGCGATCGGTCGCTCGAGTTGGCCTTCGACGCGCAAGTGCACACGATCGACGGCGCCCGCGTCCACGCGGCCGCGCGCGGGCTCGGCATCGAGAAACCAGACGCGGTGGCACCAACGCCCCGGCCGGCGGCGCCCCCTGCGGCACCTCCCGCCGCGGTGGCCGCGCCGCTTCCACACGTAGCGCCAGAGACGACGGCGGCGCCAGCGGTATCGGCGCCGGCGGCGGCCGTGCCAGCGGCGGCCGTGTCCGAAATATTCGGAACGTTCGAACCTGTCGACGAGATGGCCGCTGAACTGCTCCCGGCTGAGCCGGCGGCGAAGCCGCGCACGAAAATGCTCGTCCTCGTGCTCCTGGCAGTTGTTCTGGGCGCAGCCGGCGTATTCGGGTACCTGCAGCTGCAAAGTCCAGCGGCGGACGCGCCTCCGCCGGCCGCGGCTGCGCCTCGCACACCCGCGCCCGCGCCTGCGACTCCCGCGCCCGCCGCGCAGTCGACACCGCAGGCGCCCGGTGCCGGCGCTCCGCCAGCTCCCCCGGCCGCGGCGGCTCCTGAGACGCCGGCAGCGGCTGAACACTTCGACATCATCGTGGCGTCGTTCCGCACCGACGCGCGCGCGACATCGGTGGCCGAGCAGGTGTCCGCTCTCGGCGTCGCCGTCCGGCGGCGCGAGTCAGACGGCTGGCAGCAGGTGATCGCCGGCCCGTTCGCGTCGCGGGCGGCCGCGGAAGAAGCACAGCAGCGTATCCATGCCGCGGGTCTTACCGGCACGCAAATCGCGCCGGCGGCCCGATAGTCGAAACGTCATAAATGATTCATAAGTAAGCACATCTGGCGAGCATTGGCATTGCATCGCCCGCCTCCCGGGCTAACAATGGATCGTTGTCCATCCACCAGTTTTCAAGCCGATCGCCGTCGCTTGTGCTCCGTGCGGCGCTGCTGCTCCTGATCGTCATCGCCTGCGGAGCGGGGCGCCTCCGCGCCGAGGATACGGCCGCTCGAACCGGGACGATCGAAGGGACCATTTCGACCCAGAACGGATCGGTGCGCCTGCCGGGCGTGGTTGTGGTGGTCCACGGCGGGACCGACCAGGGGCTCCCGCAGCCGGTGTCCGATGGCGATGGCAAGTTCACGATTCCGGACCTTCCTCCGGGCCGGTACACCTTGAGCGCCGCGCTCGACGGCTTTCAGGCGGTCGAAATGTCCGCCACCGTCGCCGCCGGCACAACCGTTACGCTCGCCCTCGATCTGCCGATCGCCCTGACCGAGCACGTCGATGTCGTGGCGCGGACGGTCGTGTCCACATCGGACTCGCTCGCGACGACCGAAACGGTTGACAGCAAGGAAGCCCAGCTGCTCGCGCCCGGCGAAGGCATCCAGACGGCCGTCCGCCTGACGCCGGGCGTCATCGAGCTGAGCGGGGGGAACAGCATCGACGGCGCGCGGCCGAACCAGACCAGCCAGCAGATCGGGTCCGCGACGCTCGTCGATCCGGCGACCAACCTGTCCCGCGTCACGCTGCCGGCCGACGGCATCGACTCGGTGTCGGTCATGTCGAACCCGTACGAAGTGGAGTTCGGCAGGTTTTCGTCCGGCCTCGTGATGATCCAGACGCGCCGCGCCAGCGACGACTGGAAGGTCCGCGTCAACAACCTCGAGCCGAACCTGCGGGTGAAGCGGTACACGGTCTTCGACGTGAACGGCGTCGTCGCCTGGAAGCCGAGCGTCGAGTTCGGGGGCCCGATCGTCAAAGATCGCGTCTTCATGGAGCAGACCGCGCAGTACTACTACCAGACCACCGACATCAACAGCCGTCCCGAAAACGAACTGCGCACGACGGACTGGGTCAGCTCGCTGACCCGCATCGACGCCAACCTCTCGGAGCGTCAGTCGCTGATGTTCAGCGCGGGGTTCGTGCCCGGCAGCGTGTCGAACGCCACGCTCGGCACCTTCACGCCCCCGGCTGCAACGGCCGACATCGACAACCACTTCAGCCACGCGATGATGACGGAACGGGCCCAGATCGCGGGCGGGACGTTCCTCGAGAGCATGCTGGAGTTCCACACGTACGACACGTCGGTCCTGGGCAAGGGGCCGGCGGAGATGCAGCTCCTCCCGGGCACCACGATCGGAAACTTCTTCAATCGTCAGGATCGGAGCACGACGTCGTTCCAGTGGGTCGAGACGGCGTCGACATCGCGCAAGGGCCCCCTGGGCGTGCACGCCATGAAAGCCGGGATCGACCTGCTGCACACCGGCTACGAAGGGACGAGCGCGAGCCGGCCGGTTCTCGTCAGGCGCTCGGACGGCACGCTCGCCAGGCAGCTGGTGTTCGACAGTCAGACGACGCAGCAATCCGTTCACGGGACGGATTTCGCGGCGTTCGCGCAGGACCGCATCCAGCCCCGCCCGCGCTGGTGGATCGAGCTCGGCGGGCGCCTCGATTACGACGCGGTCACCGGACGCACCGACGCCACGCCTCGCGTGGGAGCCGCGATTCTCCTGGACGACACCGGCAACACCGTGCTCCGCGGCGGCATCGGGGTGTTCTACGAGAGAACGCCGCTCGTCGCGGGAGCATTCGATGAGTTCGAGAACGCGCTCGACACCCGGTACGACACCGATGGCGTCACGCCGCTCGGGCCGGCCGTGCTCTACACGCACGTCACGGAGCCGAACCTCGAGGTCGCCCGCAGCACGGCGTGGGACGTGGCCTACGACAAGCGCCTGAATCGCACCCTTGCGCTGCGCCTGAGCGTGCTCGGCCGGCAAGGCAGCCACGAGCTGATCGTCGATCCTGTCCGGACGGAGACCGGCGGCGCGCTGGTTTTGAGCAGCACCGGCGAGTCGAGCTACCTGCAGGAAGAGGTGAACCTCCACATCACGCGGGGATCCCTCCTCGACATCAGCACGTCGTACGTCCACTCGTCCGCGCGGCAGGATCTGAACAACCTGATCGAGTTCTACGACGCGGTGCTCGAGCCGATCATCGGGTCGAACGCGTACGCGCCGGCGGCCGCTGACGCACCGAACCGGCTGTTCGTCCACGGCCGCGCGATGCCCCGCGGGCGCTGGCTGGTGCTCGGGACGTTCGAGTGGCGCAGCGGGCTGCCCTATTCGATCGTCAACGACGCGCTGGACTTCGTCGGGCCGCGAAACGACCAGCGCTTTCCGACCTATCTGCGCCTCGACGCCGGCGTCGAACGACGCCTGTCCGTGAAGAAGATGCATCCGTGGGTGGGACTCCGCGTCGCCAACTCGCTGAACTCGTTCCTGCCGGTTGACGTCCAGGCGAACCTGGGCGCGCCCGACTTCGGCAACTTCTACAACTCGCCGTTCCGCGAATACCGCATCCACGTACGGTTCGAAAAGTAAGACCCCAACGAGTACGTTGAACGCGGAGCACGCAGAGCACGCGGAGGATTCGACGCGGCCGGGCCTGCGGAGCAGGCCCAGGGCGGGGGCCGTGAAGACGCGGCTCGAACCTTGCCGGGGCGTCAGTAAGAGGTTCGGGCCGCGTCTTCTCGGCCCACTGCCGCCGCTTCGCGGCGCCGCGTCGAATCAGTCTTCTCCGCGATCTCTGCGGAGACTCTGCGGTCTCTGCGACCCGTACGTGATCTAAGACCGGCCGCTGCGCTGCGGGGTTCTCGAACGCGACACCAGCCTGACGAACCAGACGACGGCAGTGGCGGCCAGGGCGGCCATCAGCCATCGCATCGCGCTCGCGAGGAAGGCCGGCGTCAGCTCCGGCCAGGCAAACGGCACCTGCATCAGCCGCTCGCCGCGTTCGATCATCCAGTGCCACGCGGTGTGCGCCACCAACGCTGACAGGATGATCGTGCCCATCCGCTCCGCCACGACGAACCGGAACAGCAGATCGAGCGCCGGGATGATCATGGCAAGCACGAGGAGTTGCCCGAGCTCTACGCCGACGTTGAACGACAGGAGCGAGGTCAGCAGGTGCGAACCGGCGAACTGCAGCGATTCGCGCAGCGCGAACGAGAACCCGAACCCGTGCACGAGGCCAAACGCGAACGTGATGAGCCAGCGCCGCGTCAGCGCGGGCGACACGATGTTCTCGAGCGCCATGTAGACGATGGACGTGGCGATGAGCGTCTCGATGAGCAGCGGAAACCAGAGCGCGCCGGGCGCGAGATCGTAGGCCGACGCGATGAGCGTCACCGAGTGCGCCAGCGTGAAGGACGTCACGACGAGCACGAGCGCGCGGATGCGCCGGAACGGGATGACCAGGCAGACGAGAAACAGCAGGTGGTCCGTCCCGCCGAGGATGTGCCAGAAACCGAGCTGAACGAACCGCAGGGCGGCCTGATGCCAGCGGGGATCGAGGCGCACCAGGCCCACGTCGCCCGGATACTCGAAGGCACGCACGACGCCGCCCGGCAGCACGAATCGCAGCACCGTCACCGTCCGCTGGCCGAGCCGCGCGAACCGCGGGTTGATCGAGAACTCGGATCGATCGGACTGGATCGGGTACTCGATCAGCACGTCGATCAGCCCCTGGCTCCAGAACAGCTCCGTGTCGGCCGGCAGGGGCGCGCCGGTGACGTGCGCGAGGGCCGCGTCGAACGAGCCGAACGACTTGTCGGCGGGCAGCGAGGCGCGAACGGCGGCGATGCTCGCACCGCCGAGCGCGGTGTCGCCTTCGTACAGGTCGATGTTGTTGACCAGCCAGACGGTGGCGGCGTCGTGCAGGATCGTGCCGGCGCGCCCCACGTCGAGGCGGTCGGCGCCGCGCATGGGATATTCGACATCGCGCATGGCCTTGAGCGGCGCGCGGACCAGCACCTGGACGCGCCGGCCGTCGGGCTTCACGAGCACCTGGACGGTGACGTCGTTCGGGATGTCGTGCGCCGAGAGGTCAGCGGCCGGCCAGAGGGCGCAGGCGATAATGCCTCCTGCGGCCAGGGCCAGAATCCGGTCTTTCATCACGCCCGCTACTGTATACTCCGGCCGGACGGAACGGAACGGATGCATCGCCGTAGCCGAAGGCGAAGGCGAGGAGGCTCATTGGGCATGCGGAACATTCTCATCGGCACGGCTTTTCTCGCGGGCATCGTGGCGCTCGGCGTCGGCCAGGACCGGCTCGAGCAGCGCGCGGCCGCGCAGGCGAAGGCCAGCGCATCGGCCCCGCGGTTCGAGGTGGACCCGTTCTGGCCCAAGCCGCTGCCCAACCACTGGATTCTCGGTTCGGCCATCGGCGTCAGCGTGGACTTCCAGGATCACGTCTGGATCATCCACCGCGGCGCGGCCACGCTCGATCCGAAGGAGCTCTGGGGCGCCGGGAGCACGCCCGCCAGCGACTGCTGCGCCGCGGCGCCGCCCGTGCTCGAATTCGATCAGGCCGGCAACCTCCTCAGCCACTGGGGCGGTCCAGGCCAGGGCTACGAGTGGCCCGAGAGCAACCACGGCATCACCGTGGACAGCAAGGGCATCGTCTGGATCGGCGGTAACGGCGCGTCGGACGGCCACATCCTGAAGTTCACGCGCGACGGAAAGTTCGTGAAGCAGTTCGGCTTCCAGTACGCGAGCGCCGGCAGCAACGACATGTGGGCGTTCGGCCGCGTCGCGAAGGTCTTCCTCGACGAGAAGAGCAACGAGGCGTACGTGGCCGACGGCTACGGCAACAAGCGCGTCGCCGTCATCGACATGGACAGCGGGAAGATCAAGCGGTACTGGGGCGCGTACGGCAACAAGCCGAGCGACGCCAACCTGGGTCCGTACAATCCCGCCGCCCCGCCGGCGCAGCAGTTCCGCAACCCGGTGCACTGCGCCGAGCTGTCGAACGACGGGTTCGTCTACGCGTGCGATCGCGCCAACGATCGCGTGCAGGTGTTCCGGAAGGACGGCACGTTCGTGAAGGAGGTGTTCGTCCAGAAGAACACCCGCGGCGACGGCTCAGCGTGGGACCTCGCCTTCTCGAAGGACCCGCAGCAGAAGTACTTCTTCCTGGCCGACGGCGCCAACGACAAGATCCACGTCTTCGATCGCGAATCGCTGACCGAGCTCACCGCGTTCGGCGACGGCGGACGCCAGACCGGCCAGTTCTACGCGGTCCACAGCATCGCGGCCGACTCGAAGGGCAACCTCTACACGACGGAAACCTACGAGGGCAAGCGCGTGCAGCGATTCCTGAACAAGGGGATCGCGCCGGTGACAACGGCCAACCAGGGCACGCCCTGGCCGAAATCGACGAAATAAACGTACGAAGCCACAGAGGCACAGAGGACACAGAGAGTCTCTCTTCAAGAAGCTCTGTGCGCTCTGCGCTTCCGCAGCTGTGCCCGCGATTGCGACCGCGATGGACTCAGTCGGTGCCGACGAGCAGGTAACTCAGCGTCGGAAACGCCAGCACGGCGTTCGTGCCGCAAGTTCCGTTGGCTCCGTGCGCAATGAACCTGAGCGAATACGTGCCTGCCGGCGCGATGTAGTCGGCGGGCCCGTTGGCTCCGGCGCGCAGGACCTCGGCGACCATCATCGGAATCTGACTGCCTGCGGCGCCTGCCGAAATATTGGCCCAGCCGGTGACCGATGTGGCCACGACCGCGTTGCTGGCGTCGAGCAGCTGCAGGGACATCACGCCCTGGGCCAGGTCGGTCCCGTTGCGGTGATATGAGGCTCTCGCCGACCCGAAGATCTTGGTCGGCTTCGTGACGTTGATGGTCTTTGTCCCGACCACGACGTCGCTGCAGCTGACGAACACAGTACCGGCGAGCGCGGCCGAACCACCACCGCTAATCCCATCCGCGCCAGGAGTGCCCGGCGAACCGGCCGGACCGATGTCACCCGGCGCCCCAGGCGCTCCGGCGAACCCCCTCGGTCCCGTCTCCCCTGGCGACCCGGCTGGTCCTGCCGGTCCGACTGCCCCGATCGCGACGTTGAACGTCGTGAACTGATTCGTCGCCGGCTGAAAGAGAAGGAGCAGATGCGTTCCGGCCGTGGTCGGAGGCGGACCGGTGTGAACCACGTTCGGGGTCAGCGACGTTACCTGGAGCTCCGTGAAGGCTGGCGCAAGAAACAGGCGGAGCCCGGCGCTGAACCCGCTCCCGAGAATCGTGAGACTGTGGGTCTCGGGATCCTGCGCGACGCTCGTCACAACGGATTGCGCCTGCGCGTACGCGGGCGCCATGCCCAACACGACGACGAGCGCACATCGACGAACCAGGACAGTCAGCGACATCACCTTCTCCTTGATTGAGACGCCACGTGTGGGGTGCGGCGGCGCCACCCTGCGGCCGAGGCTGCTGACTCTATCGGAGTTCGCCTGTGCTGGTCCACGGAGAAGATAGTCGGGGCAGAAGCCGACTTCCACGTAGCCACAGAGACACAGAGACCACAGAGGATCTCCCTTTGAGAATCTCGGTGTCCTCTGTGCCTCAGTGGCTTCGTCTGCTATTCGTGAAGGCCTTCGGTGAGCTCGATTGACGTGCCCCACGGATCGGTGAGCATCGCCCGCGCGACGCCGGACGAGTCCTTCGCGTAAGGCGCGTCGAACTTCACGCCAGCGGCCTCGAGCTTCCTGCAGAACGCGGAGAGATCCTTCACCTCGAGGCCGATGTGATCGAGCATCCGCCCGCGCGTCGGCGCGAACGCCTCCTTCTGGTCCTTCTGATCCGAGAAGTTCAGGTTGATGCCGGGCAGATCCGCGGCCATGTAGCGCCACCGCATGCCGGGCACGGCGCCGAACGTCTTCACGTACCAGTCTCGCGCCTTCGCCTCGTTGCCCTCCGCCAGGTACAGGTGAATGTGGTAGGCGACGATCGGTTGAGTGACCGGATGATTGTGGCGGTCGGCGCCGGCATCAGTCTGGCCCGCGTCGAGCGTGAACGTCGTGTTCGTCGCGGTATTGTCGAATAGCTCGATGCGTTCGCCTTCGGGGCTCGTCACCGAGCCCACGCCGGGAAACTGCGGGAGCAGCTGGACCTTCAGTCCCGCGGCCTCGACGGCCGCGAACGACCGCACGCGGAACGCGACGTGGTTCACGACCGACCCTGCCGTGCCGCCGGACGACTCCGCCTTCGTGAGCACCACGAACACGTCGGGGAACCGGATCGCGTCGGTCTTGCCGATCGTGACGGGCGTGCCGCCAAGCGCGAGCCAGAAGCGCTTGTTCGCCTCCACGTCGCGGACGTGGTAGTGCAGGTGTCCCATCGCGACACCCGCCGCGTTCGGCTTCGAGAGCTGGGCCCATGCGGGCGCGGCCCACAGGATCAGCGTGAGCCCGACCCGACCCAGACCCACCAGACCCACCCGACCCACCCGGCCCGCCCTCACCGCTCCCCCTCGTCCGCTCCGCCCGTGCGCGTGCGGACGATGCCCTTCTTCGCGTCTTCAGCGACCGCCTTGTCTTCCGCCCGCTGCGCCTCGAGCAGGTGGAACATGGCGTAGTTGCCTTCGTGGCAGGCGTACTCGAAAGGCCGCTGGCTGTCGTCTTTCCTCGACAGGGTCATGGCGAAGGTCCACGGCGTCGCCCACGTGTGGGGATCGTTGAAGGTGGACGACCACTCGACGCTGTCGGGCCCGGTCCGCGTGAAGCGTTCCGTGAGCTTCAGGTGCTCGCTCGAACCGCGATAGGCAATCTTGTCCGTGAAGTTCGTCGTTTCGACGACGAGGGTGTTGCCCTCCCAGTGGCCTTTCGCGTCGCCCATGTACATCCGGATGCGTTCGCCGGGGTGCGGGGCCGACGTCAGGGGAATGACGCGCGCCTCGTGCACCATCTCGTACGTGATCGCGACGTAGCCCGGCCCCTGGACGATCTCGTACGCGTTGCCGTAGATGGCCGGCATCATCGAGCCCGGGATGCCGCGCGAGATGCAGCGGTCGTACAGGCTGCGATCCTCGTAGGAATCGGCCGGGCCGCGGGAGGCCCGCTCGCGCGCACGTGCGCCGTTGCGCTGCTGCGCCTCGGGGGTCGGCGCCGGGACTTTGCCGTCGGGAGGATCGGACACGAGCCACGCACGGCTGTTGTTCGGGAAGAGGTTCTCGAACCAGTGCAGCGGGCTCCGGAGCTCGGCGCGATTGCGATCGGCCTCGGCGCGCTGCGCATCGCGCTCGTCGATGAGCTTCTCGAGCTCGGCGCGGGTGACCTCCTCGAGCTTCCTGCCGGCGAACTCGGCCGGGCGCTCGAACGGAATGAGGCTCTCGTCGTTGTTCGTGTAAACGCCGGCCAGGTCGGGGTCGCCCCATCCGGTCTTCGGCGCCGTCCAGGCCTTCGCGGGCGCCTTTTTCGCCGCCGGGGCGGCAGGCGTCTGCGCCGAGGCAGCCACTGACATCAGGCACATGGCGGCAATGCCGACAAAGCCGCCGCCGATCGCGATCTTACGCATAGGATTCTCCCTCGCCACGCTCTGCTAGAATCTGCCGTACGACATCATCGGAGGACACGGAATGAACGCTCGCCTCGCTGCCACGGCCATCGTCACGCTCTCCCTGACGTTCCCGCTGTCGGGCTCGCACCCCGTGAGCGCCGCCGAACAGAGCTGGAACGGCGCGATCAGCGACAGCATGTGCGGCGCGTCGCACGCGGCCATGTCCACGGGCGGCGCCAAGGTCAGCGACCGGGACTGCACGCTCGCGTGCGTCAGCTATCAGACGGCCGACGCCCCGAAGTTCGTGTTCGTCAGCGACGGCAAGGTCTACCCGATTGCGAACCAGCGGTTCGGCGGCCTCGCGCGGTACGCCGGACAGCCGATCGCGCTCACGGGCGAGCTGGCCAACGGCGCGATTACCGTCTCGAAAATCGAGAAACGGTGACGTCCGGCCGGGACACGCTGACGTCCGGCTAAAGCCGGACGCTACTGGACGATGAGCTGGCCGATCGTCCACGGGTGCTCCTTGCACGCGTACTGGTACGAACCAGGCTTCCCGATCGTCACCGACCCCGATTCGCCCGGCTTGATCGAACCGGTGCTCCATGAACCGTCGCGCGCCGCGATTGTGTGGGCCACCTTCGACGTGTTGTTCCACGTGACCGCCGCGCCGGCCTTCGCCCGGACGCGCGGCGGCGTTACGCCGTAGTCGTTCGCCCACTCTTCCTTGCGGCCCGCGCTCGCAATCGTGAACGTGCTCACCGTTCCCAGTTGAACGGCGGCCGTGTCTTCCACGCGCCCTTCCCACTCGATCGCGATTGGCGGCGGAGCCGCCGCCGGCCGCGGCGCCAGCGTGCCCCCGCGCTTGAACGCCCAGACCACGTGGTTCATCGTGAGCGCGACGTACTGCACGCCGTCGCTCTCGTACGTCACCGCCGGCCCGCCGCCCGGGCCCGCGCCGCCGCCGAACCCGACGTCGCCCGTCTGGAACTGCCAGACGACGTCGCCGGTTTTTGCGGAGTATGCCTGGAAGTTGCCGTCGGGCTCGACGTGGAACACGAGGCCGCCGGCCGTGGCGGTGGCGCCGCCGCCGCCCTCGCATCCGGCGTACGCGACGCGCTTGTTCCAGACCGTCTTGCCGGTGCGCGCATCGATGGCCGTCATGAACCCGTGCTGCTGCTGGCCCGGCAGCCGCGTCGGCCGCACGAACGCCCACGGCGTCTCCGCGCGGCGGATCCACGCCGGGTTGACGCACACCGATGCGTACAGATACCCGGTCGCGGGGCTGTAAGCCATCGGCGTCTGCCGCATGTTCATGTGGGGCATGTAGTGGTTCGGCATGTCCACGCGGATCGGATCGAAGTAGCAGCCGGCCTCGAACCCCGGCGGGATCATGTTCTTGTCGACGCACGCCGGCCCGAGCCGATCGGCGCCCGCCGTAAACGGCTGCGTCGGCGACGTCTTGAGGAACGCGTCCTGCTTCACCGGCCGCTCTTCGACCGGCAGCACCGGCTTCCCGGTTTCGCGGTCCAGGAAGAACGGCACGCCGTCGGTGCGCATCGCCAGCAGCACCTTGCGCGGCCGGCCGCCGATTGTCGCGTCGTAGAGCACGAGCGGCGTGCCCACGTCGTGTTCCCAGATGTCGTGGTGCACGAGCTGGTAGTGCCAGCGCACCTTGCCGGACTTCAGTTCCAGCGCGACGACCGAGTTGTTGAACAGGTTGTTGCCCGGCCGCAGTTCGCCGCCCCACTGCGGCACCGCGTTCCCGGTTTCGAGGTACACGAGCCCGAGGTCGGCGTCCACGGACGGCGACGTCCAGATGGCGCCGCCGCCGTACTTCCAGATGTCGCTGTCCTGCGGCCACGTGTCGTGGCCTGGTTCGCCGGGGCCCGGCACGACCTCGAAGTTCCACAGGTGCGCGCCCGTTTTCGCGTCGAGGCCGAACGCCCGGCCGCGGGCAAAGTTGTCGCCGCCCGAGACGACCGCCACCACCACGCCATTGCCGTACGCCGGCGCGGTGCTGATGCCCTGCGCCGGAATACCTGCCTCGCGGGCATGCCGCCACACGACCTCGCCCGTCTGCTGGCTGACGGCGATCACGGTCGAATCGCGCAGCCCCGCGAACAGCAGTCCGTCGCCGATTCCGATGCCCCGGCTGCCGCCGAACGGCGTCTCCGGCTTGAACGCCCAGAGCGATTTCCCCGTCGCCGGGTCGAGCGCCAGAATCTGTCCGGCGGTCGTCGTCACGAACATGCGGCCGTCCTTGACGAGCAGCGGCGCCTTCGACGTCTGCCGCTCGGGCAGGTCCGCAACCCACGCGCCGCCGAGGGTCTTCACGTTCGCGGCATCGATCTGCGCCAGGGTCGAGTAGCGGGTCGCCGCCCAGTCGCCGCCCGGCGCCGCCCACTCTTTTCCGGAATACGCGGGCTCGCTTCCGGCCGAGCGAAGCACCACGGCCAGCGCCCCCGCAGCGACCAGCCCATATGTCAGACGACGCATCGACGCTCCTTCGAGAACTGTCGTAGGGCGGCCCTTTCAGGGCCGCCGGCACGCGGGCCTGAAAGGCCCGCGCTACTGGTTCATCCGCTTCCGCAAGATCGCCGCGGCGCTCTCGCGCGCGGTCTGCTGCCCTCGTCCGCCGCCGCCGAGCGCGAGGTCGAGGGGCAGCCGGCCCTGTTTGTCCTTCACGTCCAGCCGGGCGCCGCTGTCGGCCAGAAATTCGATGAACGCGTCGCCACGCTGAAGGGCGGCGTTGTGCATCGCCGTCTGCCCCGCTTCGTCCGCGGCATTGACGTTCGCCCCGTGCTGCAGGCACAGCTTCGCGCCTTCGATGAAGTCCTCATCGGTGGCGCGCTTCACGTCGTACACGCCGAATCGGCCCAGGCCGCCGCGGCCGGAAACGAACATCAGCACCGTGGCGCCGTTCTTCATCGCCACGTTGACGTCGGCGCCGTGGTCGACCAGCACGCGCATGGCCTCGATGTCGCCCTTCTTGGCGGCGCGCATCAGCGGCGTCGCGCCCGCGCCGAGCGCGCCGTCGCCGTTGTTGTGCACGCGTTCGAGCAGCGGCGCCGCCAGCTGCGCGTTCGGGTTCGCACCGCGGTCGAGCAGCACCTTCATCAGGCCCAGCGCGGTCAGCTTGTCGGTGGACTTCGGCGCGGGCCGGCCCGGCGTCTCGTCGAGCGTGTTCATGTCGACGGCCGCGTACAGCGCCGCCATGCCGCTTAAGTCACCGAGGTTGGGGTTCGCGCCCTTGTCGATGAGCATCGCGGCGAGGTCGTAGTGGGCGTTGATGATCGCCAGCACCAGCGCGCTGGTGCCGTCCGGATCCGCCAGGTTCAGGTCGGCGCCTGTCTCGGCCAGCGCACGCGCGGCCGCCGCCGCGCCCTGGCGAGCCGCGTACATGAGCGGCGTCCAGCCGCCGCGGGGCAGCACCGTGAAGCGGGCCGACTTGCCGTCCCCGTACTTCGCGAGCGGGAACTTCAGGGGATTCGACCGGGCGTTGACGTCGGCGCCGTTTTTCGCGAGCAGCGTGATCGCGTCCGCGTGATTCTCCGACGCGGCCCAGATGAGAGCCGTCTCGCCCAGAACCTGTTCGCGCGCGTTCACGTTCACGTGGCTGGCCAGGAGAACGTTCATCGCGTCGGAGTTCCCGCTGCGCGCCGCAATCATGAGCATCGTCTGGCCGTTCGACACCGTGGCGGCCGGATCCGCGCCCGCCTTGATCAGCGCGTCCATCACGGCGGCGTTCCCGTTCAGCGCGGCGAGAGACAACGGGGTGACGCCGTACCGGTTGGCCTGGTCCGCGCGCGCCCCGGCGCCGAGCAGGAGACGCGTCGTCTCGAGGTCGTTGCCGCGGACCGACCAGTGCAGCGCCGTCGTGCCATCGATCTCGGGCGCGTTCACGTCGGCCGATTTCAACAGCGTCCGCACCGCGTCGCGGTTGCCGGTCTTCACGGCGTCGATGAGACGCGGTTCCGACGCCGGCGGCAGCCATGAGCGCGACAAGGAGCGCGAGCGCGCTGGTGGCGAGGCGTCATGCGAACAGGTCCACGCGTCCGTTGCTCTCGCCCAGGGTGTCGATCGGGCTGCCGTAGTGGTTCGCCACCGACACCCACAGGTTGCCGACGGGAGTTCGAGGGGCAAGCTTGATGTGCCGATTACCCTTCCCGACGCCGCCGCCGACGGCCAGCAGCGGCAACGGATCGCTGGCGTGCTGGTTGGGGTTGCCCATGCCGCCGCCGTAGACGATCAGCGAGTGATCGAGCAGCGAGCCGTCGCCGTCCGGCGTGGCCCGCAGCTTGTCCAGGAACTTCGAGAAGAGCGTCGCGTGGTACGTGTTGATCTTGATCACCTTCGCGATGTTGTCCGGATCGTTGCCGTGGTGCGACACGGTGTGGTGCTGCTCGTTCACGCCGATCTGCGGATAGGTCCGCTGGCTCAGCTCGCGATCGCTCATGAACGTGAAGACGCGCGTCAGGTCCGCCTGATACGCGACGGTGAGCAGGTCGTACATCAGCGCCAGGTGCTCCTCGAACGACTCCGGCATGCCGACCGGCAGCTCGAACGACGCCACCTCGGGGCTCTTGTGGCCTTCCGTCCGCTCGATGCGCCGTTCGATCTCGCGGATGTTGTCGAGGTACTCGCTGAGCCGGGCCCGGTCGCGCGTCCCGAGGCCGCGCTGCAGATCGGCAGCCTGCTGCGTCACCAGATCGAGGATGCTCAGGTTCCGCTGCATGCGCGCCGCGCGCTCGGCCGGCGTGCCCGGCCGGCCGAACAGCCGCTCGAACACCACTCGCGGGTTGATCTCCATCGGCAGCGGCGTGGTCGGCGAGCTCCACGAGATCGTGTTCGTGTACGCGCAGCTGAAGCCGCTCGTGCAGGCGCCGACGTAGCCGGTGAAGTCCGCCGTCGCCAGCTCGAGCGACGGGAACGGCGTGTCCTGCCCGATGCGGCCGGCGACGATCTGATCGATCGTCGAGCCCGCCCGAACGTCCTCCGCCTCGCGTCCGCTTCGCCAGCACGCCGGTCAGCCACCCGGCGGCGCTGATCGCGTGGTCGCCCTCGACGACGCCCGGATTCGCGCGCGTCAGGTTGGTGACGACGACCAGCTGGTCGCGGAACCTTTCGAGCGGCTGCAGAATCGGCGTAGAACGCGAAGTCCGCGCCGGCGGCCGACGGGCTCCACTGCTCCACGATCGCGCCGTTCGGGACGAACACGGCGCCGAACCGCGTCTTCGGGCTCGCCGCTGTCTGCGCCAGCGCCGTCATCGCCGGCACCATCGCCTCGAGCACCGGCAGCCCGACGGCGGCGCCCATGCCGCGCAGGAACGTCCGCCTCGCCAGGGAAGTCTTGGTAATGAACATAGTTCCTATTCAGTCGTAGAGCGGCCCTTTCAGGGCCGCTGCCCGCGGGCCTGAAAGGCCCGCGCTACGGAGTCCTCCGCATCGGTTTCGCCCGCATCTGGAACGGCACGCTCTTGACGATGCCGGACACAATCGACGAGAAGCGGTAGCGATCGCGCGAGGCCGACATGACAATCGACCTGACCGCCGGCATGTCCGCGGCATCGAGACCGCGTCCGAGCGCGTAGGTCAGCAGCTTCTCGGTCAGCGTGCCGACGAACACGTCCGGGTGACTGACGAGCGCCTGGCGCAGCGCCGCCACGCCGTCGACCTGGCTGCCGTCGGCCAGTTCGCCCGACGCGTCGATGGGCGCGCCGGCGTCATGCGAGCGCCACGCGCCGACGGCGTCGAAGTTTTCCATCGCGAACCCGATCGGATCCATCACCTTGTGGCAGCTCGCGCAGGCGGGGTTCGCGCGGTGTTCGACCATCTGCTGGCGCATGCTTTTCGTGGCCGCGCCCGGCTCGGGGTCCTTGAGCGTCGGCACGTCGGGCGGCGGCGGTGCCGGCGGCGTGCCGAGGATGTTCTCGAGCACCCACTTGCCCCGGTTCACCGGCGACGTGCGGGTCGCGTGCGACGTGACGGCGAGCAGCCCGCCCTTGCCGAGCAGGCCCCTCCGCACGTCGTCCTTCAGCGTGACGCGCCGGAACTGGCTGCCGTAGACGCCCGGCACGCCGTAGTGGCGCGCGAGCCGCTCGTTGACGAACGTGTAGTCGGCCGTCAGCAGGTCGAGGACGTTCCGGTCCTCGCGCATGACGCTCTCGAAGAACATGTCCGTCTCGCGCGTGAACGCCTGGCGCAGGTTGTCGTCGAAATCGGGGAACTCGTCGGAGTTCGGCAGGAGCGTCTTCAGGTTGCGCACCTGCAGCCACTGCCCGGCGAAGTTCGTGACGAGGGCCGACGACTTCGGATCGGCCAGCATGCGGCGGACCTGCCGATCGAGCTCCGAGCGGTCGCTCAGCCGGCCCTGGCTGGCCGCGGTCGAGCAGCTCTTCGTCCGGGATGCTGGACCAGAGGAAGAACGAGAGCCGCGACGCCAGCTCGACGTCGCTGATGCGGTAGATCCCGCCGGGGGGCACATTCGGCGGGTCCTGCTCCACGCGGAACACGAACTTCGGGCTGGCGAGGATCAGCTGGAGCGCGCTCTCGATGCCGCGCTCGAACGTGCTGTCGCGGCGGGCGGACTTGTAGAAATCGAGGATCGGCTGCAGGTCGGTGTCCTTCACCGGCTGCCGGTACGCGCGGCGCGCGAGCGCCGCGATGATCTGCTTCGCGCATCCGCCTTCGCTCGCATCCGTTTCGAGCGAGCTTCGGCGAAATGCCGCAGGCTTGCAGACGAAGATTTTGCGGCGCGCCGGCGTATCCCCAGGCCCGGTGGCGTTGAACGGGCCGGTGATCGTGACGCGGTCCACATGCGGCCGCCCGGTCCAGTCGAGCGTGTCGGCCGAACTGCGCAGGAACGGCTGCAGCCGCGTCGTGTCGGCCAGCCCCAGGTTCTCGACGAAGCTGACGCCCACCGTGTGCGGGCCCGCCTTCACCGGCACGCGAACCGCAAATCGCGCGTCGATCGCGTCGGCCGTGTCCGTCGGCTTGTCGAAGGCCGCGCGAAGGTCTTCGTCGCCGCCGATCGTGGCGAACCTGACGCGGACGCCGTCGAGCGTCACCTCGACGGCATGCGGATGCTCGAGGCCGCGCAGGTTGCCGAAGTTGGTCCGGAAGAACCGCACCTGCAGGTCGTACTCGCCGTCCATCGGGAACGTGTGCCGCACGAGCGTCCCGCCCATCGTGCCGAGCGGCAGGCCCTCGATGTGCTGATTCTGCGACAGGTCCTGCCGCACGCGGTACGTGTCGGTGACGCGGCCCGCGGACGGATCGCCGACGGCGGCCTCGCTGATCTTCTCGGCCGCCGAGAGGTACCGCTCCTGCAGCGACGGCGACACGCCGAGCACGTCGGAGATGTTGTCGAAGCCGTAGGCCGAGTCGTCCGGCGGCAGCAGCACGGAGACGTCTACGTCGAGGTCCAGCAGATCGCGGATGGCGTTGGCGTACTCCGCGCGATTCAGCCGGTGCAGCAGCGGGCGGCCCGGATTCGGCGCGGCGGCCGCCGCGCGGTCGATGCGTGTCTCGAGCCACGACGCGAGCGCGTGATAGCCCGCCTCGTCGGGGCGCCGCGCGCCCAGCGGGGGCATCGTCCGCGTGTTGAGCTTGCGGATGACTCTTTCCCACACCGCCGCGTCGCGCGGGACGTTCGCGAGATCGATCGCGTCCAATGCGACCCCGCCGGATTTCACGCGCGAGTTGTGGCAGCCGACGCAGGTACTGGTCGAGCGTCGCCCGGGATGCCGGCGCGGCCGGATCGGCGCCCTGACCGCGGACGGCCGCAACGCTTCCAACGACGCCGAGACAACCAGCGACAACCGCAACGAGCCGCAGCCGGATCGCCATGGACACAGACACGTTCGACGTTACTGTAGCCGGAGGCTCGGGCGCTCGCGTATCCCCAGATCGGGTAGGCTCAGGCAGGGCAAAAATCCTGCAAGTCCTTGGTCCTTAGTTCTTTGGCCTTGGTCCGTCCGTGGTCCTTGGTCCGTCCTGGGTCCCTGGTCCACGGTCCCCGTCAGCGGCTGGGCAGCGATTTCCTGAAAGACACGGTCCGCTCCACCTCATCGAAGCCGACCGCCCCGTGAGCGGCGATGCCGCCGGCGTTCGAGAGCTCCGCATCGCTGGCGATTTCGTGATGGCCCGAGGCGCGCGCATACGTTTCGGCGGCGTCCATCAGGGCGCGGCCGACGCCTCGCCCCCGCAGCGCCGGCTCCACGTACCAGCCCTCGATGAACGGCACCGGCGACGAGGCGCAGCCTGGCGCGTACTTGCGGAAATCGAGCTCGAGGAACCCGGCCAGCCGTCCGCCGGCGTCCGCGACGAAGACAATCGGCCGATCCGCACGCGTTTCGAAATGCTTTCGCGTTTCGACGTCGTGATCCAGAAGCGAACCCGGCCACAACGCATCGCGCAGGCGCACCCAGTCGGGGCGGTCATTCTCGGTGATCTCGCGGATCTTCATGATTCACAACTGCGATCGCAAGGACGTAGCCACAGAGGCACCGAGATCACGAAGTTCAGCTTGCCTCTCCTGCGTTCAGTAATCTGGGCATTACTGCTGTGCACGACCCAATATGGACAAGTACGCGCGCCAGGGCCCGACGGCGTCCGTGTACTGGCGCGCCATCACGCGAACGACCTGGCTGACGTGCCCAAGGTCGTGCGCGACCCAGGTCGCGAGGTGCTGATCCATCGTGACGACCCCGAACTGCGGATGAAGACCGCGTCGTGCGAGGTCCGCATCGGTCAGCTCGAGCTCGGCGATACGGGCAAGGCTCATCGTTCTGAGCCGATCGAAGGTGTCGAGGAGTTCGGCGAGCGTCAGCCCGCGGGACGCGATGAACATCGCGTCGCGATCGAAGGCCGGAAACGGCACGGTGTCCCCGTGCCGGAGGATGTGTTCCACCCGCGGCACCCAGTCCGTGCGCTCGCCGTGAATCAGATGCCCGACAACGTCGAAGGGGCTCCATGTGTTCGGGCCTTCCGTCGCGTTTGTCCACGTGCCGGGAAGATCCTGCAGCAACGCGCGCAGCGCGCCGGGTGTGCACCGGAGAACGGGCAGCGCCTCGTCAAATCGAAACGTCACGATCTCGACTGCTTTCGGAACGACAACGCGGCCCCCGCAAGCGCCCCCACGATGAGACACCAGCACACCGGTGGAACGACCACGAAGACGAATGCCGCCTGCGCTTTCGGCGGCCTGAGGATCCGTGCGGTGTACGCGATCAAAGAGATCAGCGTGACGGCCAGGGTGGCGCCGTCGAGCGCCGGGCGAAACAAAGACGGCCACCGTGGCGAGGCACTGTCGAGGAGGATGATCAGGACGAACGGCGAAAGCACCCAGATCGCGAACGCCACCAACAGGAGATTCGAAGGGTTCTGCCGACCCGCATAGAGCGTCAGGCCGACCGAGCCCACAGCTCCGATCAGCACTGCGACCCGGGCCGACGCGCGGAGGGCGCTCATCCGCGCCAATGATGGCACTCACGGGCGACCGCCGCAA
Organism: uncultured Acidobacteriota bacterium; assembly: GCA_963712905.1. Taxonomy (GTDB): domain Bacteria; phylum Acidobacteriota; class Vicinamibacteria; order Vicinamibacterales; family CAVVIG01; genus CAVQJU01. Next base: position 22,512 of record CAVQJU010000015.1, read on the forward strand.
ATTCAACGAGGGGTCTTTTGGGCTGATTGATGCGCGCGTCGATACCAACCGACCGCCGTTGCCAGCAAGTAGACGGATGCTGCGGCAAACGCGAGACTCCAGAACAGCAACGCCACCAGGCCGCAGAAGGCCGCCATGCCGACGCTCCGCGCGGCCGCAGAGCGGTCTTGGTACTCCGTCGAAACAACAAGCCGGCCTTCGACCAGCCCGGGACGCAAATGGGCGCGCATGCGCAAGATTCCGTCGATACTCATCGCGATGGCCGCGATTTGCATGACGAGCCAGCCACCCGCAAGCGCTTCTCGGGAGGCGCCGTCGATGAAGAAGCTGAGCCAGATGATGACGGCCGGCATGCCGAACCGTTGCACCAGTTCAACCGCCGGTCGACGAGCCGTCAACGACGCGCCAGCGCGCTCGACCACGTGCTGACGCAACTCGTCACGTAACGCGACGGCAACGAGTGCGTGGTTCAGAAGCGCGGCGGCGCCAATCGCGATGGCAAGAGCCACCGGCGAGCCTAAGAGCGTCGTCAGCAACTAACTATCACCGACACGGCGCTCCTGAGGCAGGCCTCGAAGTCAGCCGTCGTCCGTTTTGACTGGTCGATCATGGTGAATCAGTCGCAAGCCGCCGAGCGGCCGGATGCTAACACGCTTCAGGGCATCCGTTCGGCTTGAACAGTCCGCCCGCGTGCCGGCGCCTTGGTGCGCCCAACGATAGAACTCGGCGTGTCAGGCTCGCACCAAAACGCGCCGTCGGCCACCTCCGCGAGAGGCCGAGCCCGGCCCGAGCGCCATGGCATTGACCGATATTGCCGACGGTGCGTTTTGCCACGCCGACGTTCGTGTTGGGCGCAGCGAGGCGCCGGTTGCGCGGGCAGTGGCGGGGTTGGGTCGGTATCACAGCAGGCCTGAAGGCCTGCACTACATCTGAAAACGACTCAGCCGATGTGGATGATGCCGCGCCGGAGGGCTTCAGCGAGCGCGGCGGTGCGGTCGTGCACGTTGAACTTCACGAAGATGCTCTTGATGTGCGCCCGGGCGGTGTCGCTGCTGATCCCGAGGTCCGCGGCGATCTCCTTGTTGCGCTTTCCCGTCGCCAGCAGCTCGAGCACCTGCAGCTCGCGCAGCGTCAGGGCCGGCTGCTTGGCGCGCGACGCCAGCGTGGCCGCCACGTCCGGGGGAATCGCGAGCTGCCCCGCGTGCACTTCGCGAATCACGCGGACCAGATCCTCGGGGACGGTGTCCTTCAGGAGATATCCGGCGGCGCCGGCCTGGAGCGCACGGTAGATATCCTCGTCTCCGGCATACATCGTCAGCACGACGATGCGGGCGTCCGGCTGCGCGTGGCGGATCGCGCGGATGGCGTGCAGTCCGTTGACGCCCGGCAGCTGCAGGTCCATCAGCGTGACATCGGGCCGATGCTGCAGGAACTGCTCGACGGCCTCCTCGCCGTTGCTCGCCTGCGCGACCACGAGCATGTCGGGCTGGAGGCCGACGACCCGGACGATGCCTTCGCGCATCAGCCGGTGGTCGTCGACGCACAGGACGCGAATCGCGGGCGCCGTCACGCCGGCGAACGCTCCGCCGCGGGAGGCGACGACAAGGGCGCCACGGCAAGCACGGCGGTGCCGTGGCCGGGCTCACTCGAAATCCGGACGTGGCCGCCGATCTTCTCGGCGCGCTCTTTCATGTTCATGAGACCCAGGTGCGCGCCCGTCCCGGCCGGGTACCCGGCCGGCACGAAGCCCGCGCCGTCGTCGGAGACCCGCAGCGACAGCGCGTCCTCGCCGTAGTCGAGCGCGACCTCGATCTTCGTCGCGCGGCCGTGGCGCACGGCGTTGCTGACCGCCTCCTGGCCGATTCGCAGCAGTTCTTCCTCGGTCTCCGCCGAGCAGCGCCGCGGCTGGCCGCTGACCTCGACGGCGACGGCCAGTTGCACGCCCTCGGTCGATTTCGTGCGCGCCGCCAAATCGCGAAGCGCTTCGGCGAGGTCCCGGCGTTCGAGTCGCGTCGAGCGCAGTTCCATGATCGACTCGCGTGCCTCGCGCACCGACCGGCGCACGTCCTGGCGGAGCCGGCGCAGCGAATCGCGCGGAGCCTGCTGCGACGGGTCGAGCTGGCTGGCGATCGTCTCGAGCTCGAGTCCAATCGCGCCGAGGCTCTGGAGCAGCGTGTCGTGGATTTCGCGGCTCACGCGCGCCCGCTCCGCGATGACCAGCGAGAACCGGTGCTGCACCGCGCGCAACCGCAGCCACCAGGTCGACCCGAGCGCCAGCAGCAGGCTGATCAGGCAGATCGCGTAGAAGCGGTTGGTCTTGTAGAACGGCGGCGCGATCGAGAAATCCCAGAACCGCGCCTCGGTCCAGAGGCCGTCGTTGGTCGCGCTCACGCGCAGGCGGTGCCGGCCGGGCGGAACGTTTGCGAACGTCGCCTGACGGCGCGCGCCGGCGTCCACCCATTCCGCGTTGACGCCCTCGAGCATGTACCGGTAGCGCAGCTTGGTGGCCGCCGACAGGCTCAGCGTGCCGTAGTCCACCTGCAGGTTCGAGGTGCGGGCGGGCAATTCGATGTTGCCGATCGAGGGGAGCGGCCGTCCGTCGACGACAACGCGATCAATACGCGGCGGCGCGGGCCGGTGGATGCGCGGCAGCTGCCGCGGATCGATCACCGATGCGCCGGAGCGCGTGGCCAGCCAGAGCTTGCCGTCGCCTGAACGAACGGCCGCCGGGCGGCTGTTCCACTGCAGATCGCCCGGCAGGCCATCGGAGATGTCGTAGAGCCGGTACTCGACTTCGTGCGAGCGGTTGGTCGCCACCTTGTCGATCTCGGCCGGGTTCAACCGCATCAACCCGGACCCGGCGTTCACGCCCAGCCAGATGTAGCCGTCGTTGTCTTCGACGAGCGTCGGCACCACGCCCGCGAACGGCCCGTTGATCGTCGTCAGCGTCGTGAAGCGCCCGTTCTGGAAGCGGCTCAGGCCGGCCAGCGAACTCACCCAGACGGAACCTTTCCGATCTTCGGAGATCGCCACCACGCGCCCGGGGACGAGGCCGTTCTTCTCGTCGTGCAACCGGAAGTGGCCGTCCTCGTACACGCCGACGCCGCCGCCGATGAAGCCGACCCACACGCGCCCCCGTCGATCCGTATAGGTGTAGCTGCACGGCTTGCCGAACACGTCCGGCACATCCTCGAACCGGCTGAGGCGGCCGCCGGACCAGCGCATCACACCCTGCTGGTTGACGTGGCAGAGCCAGAGGCCACCGGCCGCGTCAGTGGTGATCGAGGCGATGCTGTCGGGTCGCAACCCTGACGGGAGCCCGACCGGCTGCACGCGGTCCCCCACCACGCGGACAACGTCCTGCGTCGTCGCGGCCCAGACGGCGCCCGACTGGTCGGTGTGCAGCGCAAGCGTCTGGCTGAGGCTGTACACCTTGCGCGAGTTCCCGGAGAAATGATGCAGGTTGTGCTCGGTTGCAACCCAGACGGAGCCATCGCCGGCCGCTGAAAGCGCGCGCACGCCGTCTGTGGTCAGGCCGTCCAGCGCGATGTCGTTCTGCAGCACGCTCTCCGACACGCGCAGCAGCCCGCCGCCGCGCATCCCGACCCAGATGTTGCCGTCCATGTCCTCGAAGAGCGATCGCGGAGCGCCGCCGATCTTGCTTTCGTACGCGAAGCGCTCGACGACGGGCCCGGCGCCGCCGGCCGGCTTGCGGATGCGGAGCAACCCGCTGGCCCAGGAAGCGACCCAGAGCGATCCGTCGCGGTCGTGGAGCAGACGCCATCCAGCAGCGGGCAGGCGGACGTCGGGCGGGAGCGTCGGCGCGTTGGCCGCGCGAACCTTCCTGACAATCCGGTGCAGATCGGTCACCCAGACCGCGCCGGTGCCGTCTTCGCCGAGACTCCGGGGGTACGTCGCGCTGCCGTCGACCAGTTCGAACGTCGTGGTCTCGCGGCGGAACACACCCGCGGCGCCGCCAACCCAGAGCGCACCGCGCTGATCTTCGTAGAGCGTGGAAATCTCGCCTGCCGGCAGGCCAGCCACGCCGCCCATCGGTTCCCATCAATCGTCGACGAACCTCGACAGGCCGCCGGCGCCGCCCGCCCAGACGGTCCCGTGGCGGTCCTCGATGAGCGCCGCGATCGCGCCTCGCGGCAGGCCGTCGCGCTCCGGGTAGTGCACGATCTGCCCGTTGCGGAACCGGCTGACGCCGCCGGGATTGCCGAAGCCAATCCACAGGCTGCCGTCATGTGCGCCCGTCAGCGCCGGCACGCTGCGCACCGGCAGCGCGGGCTCGCCGTGCGTTCCCCACAGCGAAAACTGGAGCCCGTCGAAGCGGGCCAGGCCGCTGGTCGTGCCCAGCCACAGGTAGCCGTCGAGGTCCTGCGTGATGACCAGGACGTCACCCGGCGGCAGCCCGCGCTCGGTCGTCCACGCGGTCAACGCGTAGCCACCGGGCGGGCCCGAGACGTCGGCCGCAGACACGGGCGGCGCGGTCATCAGCCCGAGAACGGCGCAGCAGCAAATACCGGCGATCCGATCAATTCTCATGCGGACACGGAAACTCGCAGGCCTGAAGGCCTGCACTACATCAGGCCCGGGGGCCTGTACTCCTCGCGTTGGCACCCTCGATCTTATAGGGTTGAGCAACTGTAGATCCGAACTTGCGGTCCGGCACTACCCCGAACGGGTAGTAGTCCGGCCCCGACGGGCGGACGCTATACTGCACGCACTTCATGAGTTCCAGGCCCTGCCGTCCCCCGCAATGAACGACGCGGACGCCCGCCTTTTTTCGAAGATCGCGTGGCGGCTGATGCCGCTGCTGATCGCCGCGTACGTCCTCAATTACCTCGATCGGAACAACCTCGGGTTCGCCGCGTTGCAGATGAACGAGGAATTGGGCCTCACGGCGACGCAGTTCGGCCGGGCCGCCGGAATCCTGTTCCTGGGCTACTGCTTCTTCGAAGTTCCGAGCAATATCGCGCTGTACCGCGTCGGCCCCCGGATCTGGCTCGCGCGGATCATGATCACGTGGGGATTGATCTCGGCGGCGACGATCTTCGTGACCGGCCCGCTCAGCCTCTACGTGCTGCGCTTCCTGCTCGGCGTCGCCGAAGCCGGATTCTTTCCCGGCGTCGCGTTCTATCTCGGGACGTGGTTTCCGTCGGCCTATCGCACCCGGATGATCGCCTGGTTCATGGTGGCGGTGCCCATCTCTTCGGTCGTCGCCGGGCCGACGTCCGGCGAGTTGTTGCGGATGGATGGCATCTGGGGTCTGTCGGGGTGGAAGTGGCTGTTTCTGCTCGAAGGGCTGCCGGTCGTCGTCCTTGGCGTCGTCGCGCTCAAAGTGCTCGCCGATCGTCCGGAGCAGGCGGCCTGGCTCACCGACGCCGAGCGGGTGATTGTCCGCGACCGCATCGGCGGCGAGCGGCGCGAGCGGGAAGTGCGGCATCTTGGCGCGGCGCTCAAGGATGTGCGAGTGCTGATTCTCGCCGGCGTGCAGTTCGGATTCCTGGTCGGTTCCTACGGCGTCGGTCTCTTCCTCCCGCAGATTCTGAAGCTCGGGAACCTCTCGGATCGCGAAGTCGGCTATCTGTCCAGCGGAGCCTACGTCGTGGCCACGGTCGGCATGATTGTGTGGGCCGGGCAGGTGGACCGGCGGGGCGGGAAGATCGTCAACCTCGCCCTGGCGTGTTTCGTGTCCGCCGTCGGGTTCTTGTGGTCGATCGCGTCGAGCAACTTCTGGGTCGCGTTCGGGGCCTCACCGTGGCGTTGACGGGGATCAACGCCGCGCGCGGCATCTTCTGGACGATTCCGCCCCGCTTTCTGACCGGCATCGCGGCGGCGGGGGGCCTGGCGTTCATCAACTCGATTGGCACGATGGGCGGCTTCGTCGGGCCGTACATCATGGGCTGGCTCGTGGATCGGACGGGATCGTTTTCAGCCGGGCTCGCGGTGATGGCGGTGTTCCTGCTCGCGGCGGCGGGGCTCGCCACCTCGCTCAAGCTTTTCGTCGATGCGCCAGCAGAGATCGACGAGCAGCGTCGGTCCTGCGCCGCCGAGAGCGCAAGTACGGCCTGATCCCGGAACTTGGTCTTCGAGCTGCCGATCGGTCATGAGCCGCCGATGGATGTTGCCGAGGGACTTCTCGACGAATCGACGACGAGGCCGCCCATCGGCGAGCTCGACCTCGACGTGTGCCTGATCCTCGGTGATCGCGGGATCGCCGACGGCCGTCGCCAGTCTCGCGCACACGCTTGATCGCCGGGATCGTTGACGGCTTCGTCCGTGTACTCCTGCAGCCCGGCCTTCCCGCGCACCAGGCCGACGGCCGCGCCGTGATAGACGGAGAACTTGCCCTGCAGCCCTCGGGATGTGCTGCTGGTTGCAGAGGTCCATCACCAGCGGCGCGACGCGCAGTCGGACGGCGATCGAATCGCGCCGGGATCGAGGTGATGCTCGTCGTGAATCTGGATGCAGCCGTCGATGGTCGGATGGTTCACGATGCCGCAGGGAAACGGCTTGTACGTGTTGACGCGCAGGTCGAAGTCGTCGCCGAGCCGGCTGGTGATCTTCGACAGGTCGTAGCGCGCGGCCTGCACGGCTGCGAAACCGCGCGGCCCTTCGATGCCGTGCTCGCCGGCCGTGAAGCCCTCCTGCGCGAGCAGCGCCGCCGCGTAGCCGTTCTGCGCCGAACGGCCGGGATGGAACGCCTTCCCCATCGAGCCGAACATCTCGCGCAAGCCCGGCGGCCTGCGTCGCGGCCAGGCCGATCGCCCAGATCATCTGCTGCACCGACAGCCCGATCAGCTTTCCGATGGCCACCGCCGCGCCGAACACGCCGGCCGTGCCGGTGATGTGCCAGCCGACGTCGTAGTGCGCCGGATAGACGGCGTTGCCGATGCGCGACTCGGCTTCGAAGCCCAGGATGAACGCGTGCACGAAGTCGCGGCCGCTGACGCGGGTTGACGCTCGCGTAGGCGAAGAGCGCCGACGCGACCGGCGACTCGGGTGGCTGTAGTTGTTCGGCGTCGTGTCGTCGTAGTCGTAGCACGTGCGAGCTGATGCCGTTCATCAGCGACGCGTGCAGCGGATCGATGCGCTCGGCGCGCCCGAGGACGCTCGGCCGTCGGCGCGCCGGAAAACGGCCCGAGCGCCCGGATCGCGATGTCGACGGCCGGTGTCCGGCGCGCCGCCGAGCGCGCATCCGACGTAGTTGAGGATCGCGCGCTGCGCCTCGTGGCGGACGTCGGCGGGGATGTCGTCGAGCCGGCTGCGGACGACGTAGGACGCGAGCGCTCGCGTTTCAGACATTTCTGCGTCTCAGGGATCATCCGGGACGCCGATCTCGTGACACGATTGACCGATAGCAGGGGAACATGGCTCAAGGATCCACGACGTCGCGGACGATGCGGCCTGACGCCGCGCGTCCCTCTTCGACGATCTGCCCGCCGACGTCGTCGACGCGACGAAGCTCCGCGTGCTCGACGTCATCGGCCTGTCGCTCGCGGGAGCGGAGACGCCTTCGGCCGCGTCGACGCGCGCCGCGCTGCCGCGCTGTCGCCGCCGGGCCCGTGCCGCATCCTCGGCGGTCGGCGACGCGGTCGGCGTGACGACGGCCGCGTTCGCCAACGGCGCGTTCTCGCAGGCGCTCGAGTACGACGACACGCACAACGAATCGATCGTGCACATGAGCAGCCCGTCGGTCGCGGCCGCGCTGGCGCTGGCGGAGATCGACGCCGGTCTCCGGACGCGACCTGATCACCGCGGTCGCGATCGGCAACGAGATCTCCTGCCGTGTCGGCAGCGTCGCGCCGGGGCAGTTTCATCAGGCGCGGCTTCCATCCGACGGGACTCTTCGCGCCGTTCGGCGTCACGTATCTCGCCGGCAGGCTGCTCGGACTCGACGCCGAGGCCACTGGCGCGCGCGGCGGGCATCTGCGGCAGCTTCGCGTCGGGCCTGCTCGAATGCTGGGTCGACGGCACGCAGACCGAAGTTTCTGCATCCCGGCTGGTCGGCGCAGAGCGGGATCACGGCGGCGTTTCTCGCGCGCGCCGGCGACGACGGGCCCGGCGCAGGTGTTCGAGGGGCGCTGCGGCCTGTTCGCGTCGCACCTGCAGGACCCGGACCGCTCGCCGCGACTTCGAGCCGTATCACCGGCGGCCTCGGCACGCACTGGGACAGCCGCAACGCGTCGTTCAAGCCGTTTCCCGCGGCGCACGTGCATCCATCCGTACATCGACGCGCTGCTGCGGTCGCGGCAGCACACGCGCTCGACGCCCGCCGACATCGCGCACATCGACTGTCCGGTCGCGGCCTTCATCGTGCCGATCGTGTGCGAGCCACTCGCCGAGAAGCTCGCGCCGGCGTTCGGATTCGCACGGCCGCGTCAGCCTGCAGTACACGCTCGCGGAGGCCTGTACTGCGGCGAACTCGGCAAGCACGCGTACCGCGCGACGAGCCTGCGCGAATCCCGAGATCCTCGCGCTCGCCCGCCGGGTGCGCTACCACGTCGATCCGGACTTTCCCGGCCCGGGCCGTTTCAAGGGCGCGGTGCACGTGACTCTGAAGGACGGCCGCGACGCTTCGACGAGGTCGAGGAATACAATCGCGGCTCGGCCGAGAACCCGATGACCGACGAGGAGCTGCGCGCCAAGTTCGACGAGAACGCGAGCGGGTTCCTGTCCCCGGCCGCGCGCGACCGCCTCGCCGACGAGATCCGTCAACTCGACGGGCTGCCGGATGCGAGTGTCCTGGTCGGCCTGGCGGTCGGGCTGAGGCTCGGCCAGTCGGCGGTCGGCAGTCGGCAGTCAGCAATTGG
>CAVQJU010000016.1:0-47306 GCA_963712905.1 uncultured Acidobacteriota bacterium
CGCGCCGACCCGGACGGCTTTAGCCCGACAACTTCAAATAGCTCGGCCGCTCTCATGCCTCAACCGTGATCTTGATGCTCGATGGGTCGACCCCTAAGGTTTCGGCCAATCGACGTTTGGCCTCCGCAATAGTTAGAGGCGCGTCCTCCCCCCCGCCGCTCTTCGAACGCGCCGACGCCGCCACAACATCTTCATCGGGACCATCGTTCTCATCCAGTGGGACACGTGCGATCGGGGATGCGCGTTGCCTGCGCCTGCGCCAACGAGGTGAGGCGGACTAGTCGCTTCGTCCTGGTAGAGAGACAGCCACACGCCACGTCCGAGTGGAATGGAGTGCTTTGCGGCCCGCCGTGCCTTATACGTTCGATCAAACCGATCACGCATCTCGTCGCCGGGGAGAATGTGGACGAGTGCAAACTTCGGGTTGTCGCCATCATCAACCGACACAGCGACGACGGCGTCAACCTCTGAGAGAGTCACCCACGCCTTATCGTCTTGTGTCCGAGGAAAGGCGATATACGTGTCCTGGGTTGTTCGAATCGACACCTTCTTGCTCTTGCCGTTTTTCGTGATACGTCGAAGGCTAGACTTCCCTGCCCCGGGGATGCGCTCGACGGCCCACCCCTGGCCCTCTAGCGTCTCGACGCCAACGTCAAAGAGACGGTCGCGGCGGGTCACCTTCTCGGGGCTTGTCCATACGTTTGTCATACCTCACGCTCCCTGCACTAAAAGATAGACTAAGCCATAGACGTAGTCAAGCAGTATCTACTACGTAATTGCTACGTCTAATACGTAGTATCACGTCCGGCCGGAGGCGGCTGGCGCAACCATCTTGCCAATGGACCTTAAATATCTAAAACGATTGAACTTATGGCGCATGGCTGTTTGCCTATTCCAGCTGAGCTTTGATAGGATTGCGCTTAAGAGGGGTGCGTCGTTCCACACGACGTATCTAGGCTCAGAAGCAGAGCCGACCATCGCAGGCTGCTGACCATCGCGGCCGGAGTTTTTACCGGGGTTTCTCCAAAAACCGGGAATCGCACTCGCGCGGTTCAGTGGCTACAAGCTGCTGGTCCGCGCGTTTCTGTTTTCAATTCCGAAAACAACGTCGCGGCTCCAGGCTCCAATTGGAGAACCGCGTCATGATCACCGCATTCGCTCGCCTCTTCGTCTCGGGCACCCATGTGTCCGTCGCCGAACTTAATTTCGACCGCAAACCCACTCGCTTCGAACGTCGCGCGATTCAGCATGTGGTGGACGACATCATTGCGGCCGCCATTGCGTGTGACTTCCCCGACGATTACAACGACTGGATCGAACTCACACTGGACGTCAATACTCACTGACACAATTTGGCACTTACTTAGCTCTGCTAAGGATTGCCTGTACTTTGTGTCGGTGTCCTGATGTGATGTGCCCACGTGCATGTCGCACGTAGGGAGAGAGAAACATGGCTGATACAAGACTTCAGAGTGCGCTCGGAAATCTCGAAAAGGCTCGCGTCACAGCATTGGAAGCTGCCGTGGCCGACGGCGTCTACCGCGCATGCAGCGCGCTCGATACTGATGGACCTGTCCAGAGGGGCGTCAACAAGGCTCGCAAGGCTCTGGAAGGCAAGGCCGCGCCGAAGACTGAGAAAAAGAAGTAACCGATTCGAGGGCGCATGACTTTGGTCAGCGCCCTCTCTTTTTGTCTTTCAGGAGTTCAACTATGGGATGCGTATTTCAGGGCAAGGGCCGGTCGACTTGGTGGGTGAAATACAAGTCGATGGGCCGTTGGCAATACGAGACTAGTGGGAGCAAGCGCAGGGAGGATGCTGTCAAGCTACTGAAACTCAGGGAGGGCGACACGGTGAAGGGCGTACCGGTGACCTCCCAGGTAGGACGACTCCGCTTCGAAGAAGCCGTAACCGACCTCGTGAACTTCCACAAGGCCAGGAACCACGGTGTGAAGAAAATGCAGCGGCGCATTGCGATGCACCTGGAACCCGTGTTCAGGAAGCGCAAGATGGCCGACATCACGGTCGCCGATGCGGAAGCCTACATCGCGAGACGCATGGACGCCGGCGCAGCCACCGCAACCATCAACCGAGAACTCGGGTTGCTGAAACAGATGTTCAACATCTCAGTGAGGGCCGGCAAGCTGATGACCAAGCCGCATATTTCTCTGCCAGCCGAGCACAACGCGCGGCAGGGATTCCTCGAACACGAACAATATATGGCGGTCCTTCGCCAGCTGCCGGAGGAGCTTCGTGGAGTTGTGACCGTGGCCTACTACACCGGCTGGCGGATGAAGTCTGAGTTGCTCAGGCTTCAATGGTCACGGGTTGATCGAACCCGTGGGCGGCTGCGGCTGGAACCCAACACGACCAAGAACAAGGAGGGACGTGAATTTTTCTTCAACTCAATCCCTGAACTCAGGACGGTGATCGACGGCGCATGGGCCGAGCATCTACGCTTGAAAGACGAGAATCGCATTTGCCCTTTCGTCTTCCACCGGAACGGCGTCCAGATCCGGTCGATGCTTAAAGCCTTCAAAGCGGCGTGCAAGGCCGCTGGCTGTCCCGGTCGCATTCCACACGATTTGAGACGAACGGCGGTTAGGAATTTGGAGCGGTCAGGTGTGCCCCGCTCGACGGCGATGAAGTTGACCGGCCACAAGACCGAGGCCGTCTATCGCCGGTATGCAATCGTTTCTGAGGCGGACTTGGAACGGGCAGGCGAACAGCTCGGCCTGTTAACATCGGTGTTAACATCCGAGCAGAAAAGCGGTAATCGTTAGGGAAATTGGTCGGGGCGAGAGGATTCGAACCTCCGACCCCTCGGTCCCGAACCGAGTGCTCTACCAGGCTGAGCCACGCCCCGACCGGACGTGAAGGATTATCTTACCTTAGCTTCCGCCTCGAAAGATAGGCGTTCGACCGCCGCAAGCGCCTGATGCGCGGTCAGATCCGGGTGCAGCGGCGTCACCGACACGTACCCGTCGCGCACGGCCTGGTAGTCCGACCGGTCGTGCGGCTCCCAGTCGTCCTGCCCTTCCTCGATCCAGTAATACGGCTTGTTCTTCGGGTCGTGACGCTCCGCGACCGACGTGATGTGGTTCCGCTTCGCCTGCACGGTCACGCGATACCCCTTCGGCCGGCCGCGCGGAACGTTCACGTTCAGAAACGTCCGCGCCGGCAGTGGGTCCTGCAGCATCGCCTGCGTCACCGCCGCGGCCGCGGCGGCGGCGTGGCTGAAGTCGTACTCCGTCGCGCCGCGCAGCGACACCGCCAGCGCCGCCACGCCCAGCAGCGCGCCCTCGAGCGCGCCGGCCACCGTCCCCGAGTACGTCACGTCGTCGCCGAGATTCCAGCCCTTGTTGATCCCCGACACGACCAGATCCGGGAGGCCGCGGAAGATTTGCGTGACGGCGATGTTGACGCAATCGGTCGGCGTGCCGTCCACCGCGTACATCTTGTCCGCGATATGCTCGAGCCGCAGCGGACGCCGCAGCGTCAGCGCGTGGCCGATGGCGCTCGCTTCGGTCGTCGGCGCGACGATCGTCACCTCGCCGAACGGCGCAAGCGCATCCGCCAGCGCCTTGATGCCCTCAGACCGGTAGCCGTCATCGTTGGTGACGAGAATTCGAAGCATGAAGATCTCAATCAGTCCAATAGTTGCCGCGTATGTCGACTCTCGCTGAAACACTGGCGCGCGGCACACGCGAGGGCGAGCTGTACGACGTCCTGCCGGACGGACGGCTGCGCTGCGTCGCCTGCGGACATCGCTGTCCGCTGCCCGACGGCGCGATCGGCGTCTGCAAGGTGCGCTTCAACGACGGCGGAACGCTGCGCGTGCCGTGGGGATACGTCGGCGGCGTGCAGTGCGATCCGATCGAAAAGAAGCCCTTCTTCCACGCCTACCCGGGCGCGCTCGCGTACAGCTTCGGCATGCTCGGCTGCGATCTGCACTGCGCGTACTGCCAGAACTGGGTCACGTCGCAGGCGCTGCGCGATCCGGCCGCCGTGGCGCCGCCAATCGAGACGTCGCCCGACGCGATGGTGCGCGACGCGAAGCGGTTCGGCGCGCAGGTGATCGTCAGCACGTACAACGAGCCGCTGATCACGAGCGAGTGGGCGGTCGCGGTGTTCAAGGCGGCGAAAGCCGCCGGCCTCGTCACGGGGTTCGTCTCGAACGGCAACGGCACGCCGGAGGTCCTCGAATACCTCAGGCCGTGGATCGATCTCTACAAGGTCGATCTCAAGAGCTTCGACGACCGCCACTATCGACAGCTCGGCGGGCGGCTCGAACCGATCCTCGACACGATCCGCCGCCTGCACGCGATGGGCGTCTGGCTGGAGATCGTCACGCTGCTCATCCCGGGCTTCAACGATTCGCACGATGAGATCTCGCGCCTCACGGCGTTCGTCGCCGAGGTATCGCCCGATATCCCGTGGCACGTGACGGCGTTTCATGGTGACTACAAGATGACGGAGCCTGGCAACACGACCGCCGGCATGCTGGCGGCCGCCGCGAACATCGGCGCCGACGCCGGCCTCCGCTACGTCTACGCGGGCAATCTCCCTGGCGCCGTCGGCGGCCTGGAAGACACCCGGTGCGCCTCCTGCGCCGCAACCCTCGTCGCGCGCACCGGCTACAGGGTTCGGGATTACCGCATTACGCCCGACAGCCGCTGTCCCGACTGTGCCGCGCCGGTGCCGGGGCGCTGGAGCCCGCCACCCCGCCGCCCGCGCCTCCATCTGTCATAATCGGAGACGTGCACGCCGACCTCCTCGGGCGCCCGCTGCGCAACCTCCGTCTGTCCGTCACCGACCGGTGCAACCTGCGCTGCGAATACTGCATGCCCGAGGACGAGTACAACTGGCTGCCGCGCGAGGACGTCCTGCACTTCGAGGAGATCTCCGCGCTCGTGGACGTCTTCCTCGGCGAAGGCGTCGACCGCCTGCGGCTGACGGGCGGCGAACCGCTGCTCCGGCGCGACCTCCCCGAGCTCGTGAAGATGGTGTCCGGCAAGCCCGGCCTGAACGACCTCGCGCTGACGACCAACGGCGTGCTGCTCGCGGATCACGCCGACGCGCTCTCGGCCGCGGGGCTGCGCCGCATCACCGTCAGCCTGGACACGCTGCGCGCCGACCGGTTCAAGGCCCTCACGCGATTCGACGAGCTCGCGCGCGTGCACGAAGGGATGGCCGCCGCTAAACGCGTGTTCGGCCGCGCGTTCAAGATCGACACGGTCGTCATCAGGGGCGTCAACGACGACGAGATCGTGGATCTGATCGAATACGGAAAGACGATGGGCGCCGAAGTCCGGTTCATCGAATACATGGACGTCGGCGGCGCGACGAAATGGTCGCCCGACTCTGTCGTCTCGCGGCAGGAGATCCTCGCGCGCCTCGCCGAACACTACGGAGGTGTGACGCCGATCATCGAGGAGAGCTCGGCGCCGGCCGACCGCTTCGCGCTGCCGGACGGCACGACGGTCGGCATCATCTCGTCCACGACGGCGCCGTTCTGCAGCAGCTGCGACCGCAGCCGGCTGACGGCAGACGGCATGTGGTACCTCTGCCTCTATGCCGCCCGCGGCATCGACCTGCGCGCGCCGCTGCGCCGCGGCGCGTCAGGCGCGGACATCGCCAACATCATCCGCACCGGTTGGCGCCAGCGCAGCGATCGCGGCGCCGAAGAGCGGCTTGCGCTCGGCAATCGTCGCGCGTTCGTGCCGGTCACATCGCTGAAAAAAGACCCGCACCTCGAGATGCATACTCGGGGGGGCTAAGAGGTTAGAGGTTAGGGGTTAGGGCTGGGGCTACGGTTTGGGGACGGGCGCGATCGGCGCGGGTTCAGGTTCCGTCTCGTCGCTCGTGACCACGCCGGTCTTCAGGCTTCCGAACACGAGCAGCGACAGCGCCTCGCGCAGGCCTTTCGACGTGAACGGCTTTTCCAGGAACGCCTCGTCGGCCCACAGTCCGGTTTTTTCCTTGAACAACCGGTCGCTATAGCCCGTCAGGTACAGCACCTTGAGCCCTCGATCGGACTGCCGCAGCTGGCGCGCGAGCTCGTCGCCGGTCATCCCGGGCATCATGACATCCGTGACGAGCGCCTCGAACGCGCCGTTGGCGAAGGCTTCGAGCGCCTCCGTGGCATTGGAGGCCGCCGAGGTCTGGTAGCCGGCCGCCTTCAGCACGTGCACGACGTATCGCCGCACGGCGGCTTCGTCGTCAACGACCAGTACGCGACAGTCCGCCGGCGTGTGGCCGGCCTTCGTCAGGCGCGACGCGTAGCTCCTGATCGACCCGAGAACGCTGCCTTCGTCCGCTGGTTGCACGGATATACCCCGCTTGTCTATCGGCCGCTGCTTTTCACCGCTTTAGCCAACCGTAGCGGCCGCTACAACAGATTAGCAGGTTCATATTCGAGGGGATGTCGCCTGCCGAACAGCCGAGGCAAGCACGGCGCCAAGCGCGGCCGCTGCCAGAACGAGCGGCGCGACGGGACGCTCTTCTATTGCGTAACACAGCACGATGCCGATCGCTCCGCCGATGACGACGGTGAAGAGCGCTTCGCTGAGACGGGACCACATGCCACGGGGACATTTGTGGCCCTCTTCGAGGAAACCCATGCACTTCGGACAGGTTGCCACGGGCACATACTAGCATGCCGACTTACGTCGGCCGGACGATGTCGAGGGAGATGCGCAGCGCTGTAAACACGGCATCGGTGCTCGTTACATCGAAGCGCGTGCCCTTCGGCAACACGAGCGGACGCGCGAGCCAGTAGCGCTGGTCCCATCCCGGACGGACGCCGAATCCGACGACCGGCACCCGCGTCCCATCCGGGCGCACGGCTTCGATGCGCACGTCCACGTCGGGCGGCGCGCCCGGATTTCGCAGCGCGACGACCGCGAGGGCCTGCGCATCTTCTTCGAGGACGGCTCCGGCAGCGGTCAGCTCCAGCCGGCGCACGTCGCGGGCCGGCGCGTTCGACAGGTACAACCCGACCGTGCTGCGGTCGGTCGCCGGCTTGTTCTCGAGCTTCCACGTTTTCCTGTAGTGAATCCTGACGCCCAGCTGTTCCCCCGCGCGCCAGAGGAACCCGATGCCGGCGCCGGTGCTCACCGGCGTCGAGCCCGGGAGCCACGTCGCGAGCACGGTTTCACGCGCGCCGCCCGCATCGCGGATGAAGATGATCGCGTCGTGCACGATCGCGGGGTTGCCGGGCAGCAGATCAGCGGCGGTGACGAAACGATCGCGATCGCGCGCCGTCTCGAGGACGAACTCCTGCGTGTCCTCGGTCTTTCCGGCGGGCAGGGTGAACGCCGCCGGCAGCTGCAGCGTCATGGCCGGACGGCCTCGCCGCCACCCGCCGCGCGAGCTCGGCGCCTTCGGCGCATCCCCGGGCAGGACCGCGCCCCGCGGCGTGCCGCCGGTCACCCAGGTGAGCACGACGTCCAGGTCGCGCGGCGACAGCTTGTGTGGATCCCTCAACGCCGCAAAGCCCGGGTCGCCGAACCAGGGCGGCATGTGTCCCGAGGCCAGCTCGAGCCGGATCGATTCGGCCCACGGGCGCGCCTCGTCGTACGTCAGCAGCGACATCGGCGCGACGCCCCCTGGAGAGTGACACGCGCCGCACTCGCGGCTGAGAATCGGATACACGTCTTCGGTGTACGTGTATTTCGACGTGACCGGCTTGTGCGCGCCGACCGCCTGGGCCGCGAGCGTCGTCATCACGCACGCGAGCGCCCATCCGCCGGACCTACCCGACCCACCCGACCTGCCCGGCCCCGTCATCGTGCACCCTCGTACATCCGCGCAACGGCGGAGGCGGCGCGGCCAAGCGCGTCATACGCGTCTTCGACGTCCCCGCGATTCCCCGTATCGCCCGCCGCATCGATCATCCAGGCGGCGCGCACGAGCTGCTCCACCGCCATCGTTGCCTTCGCGCGCGAAGCCTGCGGCAGCGTCCGCGTCCGCACGTCGAGGGCGAGCGCGAGATCTTTCGCCTGAAATGCCGGAACCCACACCTCGCCGAACGCGCCCTTGCGCACGAGCTCGCCGATGAGGCTCACGCGTTCACCGAGGAGGCGAAGGATCTCCGGGCCGCTGTCGGGCACTTCGAACAGCGGCGCCGCGGCGCCGCCTGGCTCGACGCTGGCGTCGATCGAGAACTCGGGGAACGTGAAATCGAAACGATATTCCTGCATGTCCCGGGTGAACTTCACCTTCGCCGTCATCTCCGCCGGGAGCTTGATCTTCCCTACGTGCGCCTCGAGGTATTCGCCTCCGGCCGCCAGCGTCAGCGGCGCGGCGACGAGCTCCTTCGTGGTGCGCGTCGCGGAATCGAAGGTCTCCTTCAAGACGACGCGGCCGCTGACCTGCCTGGCCAGCTCGGGCGCAAGCGGCCTGGTGAAGTCGTCGTAGAGGTACACACGGAAGGTGTCGTCCTGCGCGTAGGCGCCTTCGAGGTGATGCCAGAGGTCCGGCGCCATGAAGAACATCCCGCCATGGCGTGGATTGTGGTTGGCATGGGTGGACTGCGTATACCGGCGTTCCATCGGCGAACCGTCCGGGCACTTCCCCTGCACCGGCCGGTCGATGTCGGGGCGATCCGCGCACGTCCACGTGACCGTCGCGGTCACCGGGACGAGGATCGCGCCGGCAGATGGCGCACTTGCCCGCGCCTTTTTCGGCGACGACGGCGTGGACCGGGCAGGTCCAGATGGCTTCGGTTTGCGCTTCCGGCGCGGCGGGCGCGGCCGGCGTCTGCACCGACGCCAACGAGGCGCCGGTTGCCCCAATCAGCAAGCCAAGAACGAGGCCGCCCGCTCTCAGCGCCACGGCTACCCCGTCGTCGGCATGTGGAAGCCCGCCGACACGGCGTCGCGCGCGGGCCAGCGGGTGGTGATGGCCTTGGTCCGTGTGTAGAACGCGATGCCCTCCATGCCGTAGACGTGGAGATCGCCGAACAGCGACTGTTTCCAGCCGCCGAACGAGAAGAACGCCATCGGCACCGGGATGGCGACGTTGACACCGACCATCCCGACTTCGATCTCGTCTTCGAACCTCCGCGCCGCGGCGCCCGACGCCGTGAAGATCGCCGTGCCGTTCCCGTATGGGTTCCTGTTGACCAGGGCGATCGCCTCGTCCAGCGTGTTGACGCGCAGCACGACGAGGACGGGGCCGAAGATCTCGTCCGTGTAGATTGTCATCTCCGGCGTGACGCGATCGAAGAGTGTCGGGCCGACGAAGAAACCCCGATCGGCGCCGGGCACCGTGAGCCCGCGCCCGTCGACCACGAGGGAAGCGCCCGCCGCCGCGCCGGCGTCGATGTACCCCTTCACGCGGTCGCGATGGGCCGCCGTGACGAGCGGCCCCATGTCCATGCCCTCGGCCGAGCCCGGCCCGACCTTCAGCTGCCGCGCCTTCGCGGCAAGCGCGGCCACCAGCGGATCCGCGGCGCCGCCAACGGCGACGACGGCCGAAATGGCCATGCAGCGTTCACCGGCCGAGCCGTACGCCGCACCCATCAAGGCATCGACGGTGAACTCGAGATCCGCGTCGGGCAGTACGACTGCGTGGTTCTTGGCGCCACCGAGCGCCTGCACGCGCTTCCCCTCGGCGGCAGCGGTCGAATAGATGTACTTCGCGATGGGCGTGGACCCCACGAAAGACACGGCCTTGATGTCGGGATGATGCAGGATGGCGTCCACCGCTTCCTTGTCTCCGTGGACGACGTTGAACACGCCATCGGGCAGTCCGGCTTCCTTGAGGAGCTCCGCGAGGCGGATGCTGGCGGACGGATCCTTCTCCGACGGCTTGAGCACGAACGTATTCCCGCAGGCGAGCGCCATCGGGAACATCCACATCGGCACCATGGCCGGGAAGTTGAACGGCGTGATGCCGGCGCAGACGCCGATCGGCTGCAGGCGCGAGTGCGCGTCGACGCCGCGGCCCACCGATTCGGCGTGATCGCCCTTGAGCAGTTGCGGCGCGCCGACGGCGAACTCGACGACCTCGATCCCGCGCTGAACCGATCCCATCGCGTCGAGGAACACCTTGCCGTGTTCTTCGCTGACGACGGACGCGATCTCCTTCTGATGCTGCTCGACCAGCTCGCGGAAGCGATTCAGGATGCGCGCCCGACGAAGCGGCGGCGTCGCGCGCCAGGCCGGGAACGCCGCGACGGCCGCCTTCACGGCGCGATCGACGTCCGCGGCATCCGCAAACGGAACCGCCCTGATGACATCGCCGGTCGCGGGGTTGGTGACCACGCCGTGCCGGCCGCTTTGCGACGCCGCGTGCTGCCCGTTGATCCACAGCGGGACGCGCGCGACGGCAACAGAGGTTGGAACCGAGACAGTACTGGTGGTGGACATCGAGGTAACTTCCCCGCGCACTACAGTACTATATTCGCCCTATGAAGCCATGGCTCCGCCGGACCTCGTGGACCTCGTGGACCTCTCGGACCTCTTGGACCTCTCGGACCTCTCGGACCTCTTGGACCTCTTGGATCCTGTTGCCCCTATTGCTGACCTTGTCGTCGCCCTCGCCCGTGCGGGGGCAAGCCGCCACGGCCGCCCTTGACGCCGCGTTCACGAAATTCTGGGATGCCCGGACGCCGGCTGACGCAGCCCGAGCCGCGGATGCGGTGCTCGCCGCCGGCGCCGGCTACGACGAGGCGCTGAGGCGCCTGAGACAGGGGCGGCCCTACGCGGCACAGAAGCCCGGCGTCGTGATGCTCACGAACAAGACGGAGGACAAGGTCGAGCACTACTTCGCCGTCACCGTGCCTCCGGCCTACGACCCCGCCAAACGCTACCAGGTCCGGTTCCAGCTTCACGGCGGTGTCATGGGCCGGTCGACGAACCAGCCCCGCAATTCCGGCGACATCGGCACGCTCGCGGGCGCCGAACAGTTCTACGTGATCCCGTACGGCTGGACCGATGCGCCATGGTGGAGCGAGGACCAGGTCCTCAACATGAGCGCCATCGTCGACTCACTGAAGCGCACGTACAACATCGACGAGAACCGCGTTGTCGTCTCGGGCGTTTCGGATGGCGGCACGGGGGCGTACTACCTGGCGATGCGCGAGACGACGCCGTTTGCCAGCTTCCTGCCGCTCAACGGCTTCATCATGGTGCTGGCGAACATCGACGCGGGCATTCGCGACCAGCTCTATCCGAACAACCTCCGCAACAAGCCGTTCTTTGTCGTCAACGGAGGGCGCGATCGCCTGTATCCCACCGCGGCCGTCGAGCCGTACGTCCTGCACCTGAAAAAGGCCGGCGTCAGCGTGGACTACCACCCGCAGCCGCTCGGCGAGCACAACACCGCCTGGTGGCCGGACGTCAGGGATTCGTTCGAGCGGTTCGCCGCCGATCACCCGCGCGACCCGTCGCCGGCGCGGCTGACCTGGGAGACGTCGAACCTGAAACACAACCGCGCCCACTGGCTCGTCATCGACCGACTGGGCCTGCAGCCTGGCGACCCGAGAAACCTGCCGGACGTGAACGATTTCAGCCCAAACGAATTGCTGGCGGTTCCGCTCTTCGAACGCCGCGCCGTCTCGGGGCGCGTCGATCTGGTCCGCACCGGCAACACGGTCGAAGCGACGACCCGCGGCGTCGCCGCCTTCACGCTGCTCGTCTCACCGGATGCGTTCGATCTCAGTCAGCCGATCAAAGTCACCTCTAACGGCAAGGTGGTCTTCGAGGGCAGGGTCCAGCCGAGCGCGGCGACGCTGCTCAAGTGGGCCGCGCGCGACAACGATCGGACGATGCTCTACGCTGCGGAAATACCGATCAAGCTGGCACGATAGACCGCCTGGTCCTGGGTACTTGGTTCTTGGGCCCTGGTCCGTCCCAGGTCCGTGGTCCGTCCTTGGTCCATGGTCCCTGGTCCAACCCCGATCACATTACGGCACCAAACGTGCTCACTACCGAGCATGGCCGTCTATCGATTCGAGGATCTGCGTGTCTGGCAGGCGGCCAAACGACAGTGTGATCTCGTTGGAAATCTGATCAAACGCCCGCCATTCCGAGCGGATCGCGAATTGGCCGCACAGATGAACGCCGCAGCCTTGTCCGTGATGTTCAACATCAGCGAGGGATTTCTGCGACGTCGAGACAAAGAGACGGCGCAGTTTCTGCGATATGCATTCGCGTCCAACGGAGAGCTGAAAGCAGGTTACTACGCAGCGGACGGGCGCCGGCACATCACGGAAATCGAAACCAGAGACCTGATCGCGGTGAATGAAAGCATCGCGAAAATGCTGCGGCGGTGGCTGGGTACTCTGAAGACAGGCTCAGAGAAGACGAGGCGAGACTGAGGTGAGACCGCGGACCTGTGACCAGGGACCAAGGACCAAGGACGGACCATGGACCAGGGACGGACCAAGGCCCAAGAACCAAGGCCCAAGGACTAGTCAGCGCTCTTCTTCGCCGCCGCCCGAATCGTCTTGACCATTTCCCGGTAGCTCTGAATGCTGCCGTGGATGGGAAGCTGCTTGTCGACGCGGAGCTTCCGGATCTTCTCGATGTTCGTGATGACGTTCTCGCCCCAGTGGTGGAACTGCCACGTCGAATCGTACAGGTCGGCCTGAACCAGGATGCGATCGCGCGGGACGTACGCGAACAGGTTCGTGCCCTCCCGCGGGTTGTCGCGCAGGTGATAGAGCTGCACCTCCATCGCAGCGTCTTTCATGGTCATCTGGTCGTCCACGGTCACGAGCTTCAGCGGCCGCGGGGCCTTCGCGAGCTCGTCGGGAACAATCGTGTGCGGGCGCGCGATGAGGTCCTTGAAGAATTCTTCGTTGTCCTTGTAGGTGATGATCGTCAGGCCTTCGGCGACCGCCACGCGGATCCCGCCCGAATGATCGAAATGATGATGGGACACGACCACCTGTGTGAGGGGCTTCGACGAGAGCGTCCGTGCCTTGTCGATCACAGCTTTCGAGCGCGCTTCGTTCAGCGGCACCTCGAACAGCGTGAGGTGGTTCTCGAACTCGAAGACGACGCTCCGGTGGTTGCCTGAACCGGCCAGCCACCAGATGCCCTTCCCTGCCGGCTCGGCCGTGACGACGATGGCGGGAGGCGGCGGGACGGGCGCGGAGGCCACGGCCGCCGGTGCGGCCAGATCCGCGGCAGCGTCGACGGTGTTCTTCGTGACAGCCAGATCGAACTGCAGGTACTTGTCCATCTTCGTGGTGTAGTGCTTCGGCAACTTCACCCCGCCGACGTCCTCGTAGTCCGTGAAGGCCGTGTCGATCGCCACGTCGCCCATGTTGGCGTTGTCGGCCATCGAGGTCACGCGCGTCGGCAGCTTCGTGGTGGCGTCGATGGCGAGCGTCAGCTTCTCGCCTTTCGCCGTGGTGATCTCCACGATCTGCTGATTCTGAGCCGTGCGCAGGCCGCTCACGGTTGTGTTCGGCTGATCGAGCGCCGCCCGCACAATCGCAATCGGGTTGTGGAGCATCTCGATGTGGCGATCGCGCGCCGCATCCGCACTGGCTCGCGCCGGCGTGCCATCCATGCCGACGTTGTAGGCCACGTCGCCATCGAGTCCCATATCCTGACGCTGTATGGGCGAATTGGCGAAGAGGAACTGCGCGGTGCGAAGCTGCTGCACGCGCATCCGCCCGTTCCCCGGGTCGATGACCCGCTTGAATTCCGTGACCTGCCAGACCGGCAGGTCCCCGTCCGGCATGGTGTTCTGCCCGGCGTTGGGCGCCGACCCCTCGCCTTCGATGGTCAGCGTCTTGATCGCGAGAATCTTCTCGCGTCCACCCAATGCATTCGCGGCGTCCACGACGGCCTGAAGTTCCGGCGGCGTCCGGTTGCACGAACTGACAGCCAGGGCGACCAGCAGGACGTACGGTCTCAGCTTCATGGCGTCGAGCTTAACGCAAGGACGCACAAAAGGTAAGATGCGCGGCTATGAGAACCGTGAAAATCCTGCTGTCGATTGCCCTGATGTCGGGCGTCGCCGCTGCGCGCCGGCGCGCAGCGGCGCACGCCGCTTCCGGCATCGCCCCGTCTCTACGTCTTCGACTGCGGCCGGCTCGAGGGCGGTGACGTCAGCCGCTTCCGCCTCACGCGGCAGGAGATGGCGACGACCGACATGTCAGTCGCCTGCTACCTCGTCGCGCATCCGCGAGGGACGCTCGTCTGGGACGCCGGCGCGGTGCCGGACGGCGACATCGAGGCCGCGGGCGGCGGCGCCGAGGCCAGGCGTTACCGGCTCGTCCTCCCGAACAAGGCCGAGCGCTTCGTGACGGCTACACGGACGCTGAAGTCGCAGCTGGGCGCTGCGGGGTTCGCGCCGGCCGACATCACTTACCTCGCGCTGTCCCATTACCACTACGACCACACGGCCAACGCCAACCTCTTCGCCGCGTCAACGTGGCTCGTGCGGCCGGTGGAACGCGACGCGATGTTCGCCGGGACGCCGCCCGACCTGCTGCAGCCCTCGACGTACTCGGCGCTCCGGAACAGCAAGACCGTCGCGATCAGGACGGAGGACCACGACGTGTTCGGCGACGGCACCGTCGTCCTGAAATCCTCTCCCGGCCACACACCCGGGCACCAGGTGCTGTTTGTGAAACTTGCGAAAACCGGACCGGTGGTCGTGTGCGGAGACCTGTATCACTACCCGGAGGAGCGCACGCTCAACCGGATCCCCACGTTTGACGCCGACGAGAAACAGACGGCAGCATCACGGGCGGCGCTGGACGGGTTCCTGAAGCAGTCGGGCGCCCAGCTCTGGATCCAGCACGACTTCATCGCGAACGCGAAGCTGAAGAAGGCCCCGGGCTACTACGAGTAGCGCGCGCGTCCAGTTCGTCCCATCGCGCGTAGGCGGCTGTCAGCTCCGGCCCGATGGCGTCGAGCCTGGCCAGCGACGCGCGGATCTCGTCGGCCGGCTTCGTGTAGAACCGCGCGTCCTGCACCGTGGCGTTCAGCAACCGCTGCTCTTGTTCGAGCGCCTCGACGCGCGCGGGCAGTTCCTCGAACTCCCGCTGCTCGCGGTACGACAGCTTCTTCGGTGACGCCTCTGCCCGGCCCGGCTGGGCCGCCGGCTCGGGTCCGGCCGCCGGCGCGGCGTCCCGTTTCTCCCCCGCGGTCAGGGGCGCGGGCCGCTGGCGCAGCCAGTCCTCGTAGCCGCCGACGTACTCGCGCACGCCGCCGTCGCCCTCGAAGACGATCGTGCTCGTCACGACGTTGTCGAGAAACGCGCGATCGTGACTGACGAGCAGCAGCGTGCCCGGCCAGTCGACGAGCTGCGCCTCGAGCAGTTCGAGCGTTTCGAGATCGAGATCGTTGGTCGGCTCGTCGAGCACCAGCACGTTGGCGGGCCGCGTGAACAGCCGCGCGAGCAGCAGCCGGTTGCGCTCGCCGCCCGACAGCGCCTTCACCGGCGACCGCGCCCGCTCGGGCGGGAACAGGAAATCGCGCAGGTACGCGTTCACGTGGCGCGGGCTGCCGTCGACGGTCACCGTGTCGTTGCCGTCGCCGATCGTGTCGAACACGGTTCGCTCGGGATCGAGCTGCTCGCGCTGCTGGTCGTAGTACGCGACCTGCACGTTGGCGCCGCGCCGCACCTCTCCCGTCGTCCGGCGCGAGCTCGCCGAGCAGCAGCCGCAGCAGCGTCGTCTTGCCGGCGCCGTTCGGCCCGATGAGGCCGATGCGATCGCCGCGCATGATGCGCGTCGAGAAACCACGCACGACGGTCTGCGTCGCCGATACGCCTTGGCGACGCCCCTCGGCCTCGAACACCAGCCGGCCCGACGCGTCGGCCTGCTCGACCTGCAGGCGCACCGGCGCCATCTGCTCGCGGCGCGCCGCGCGCTCGTCGCGCATCGCCATCAGCGCGCGCACGCGGCCCTCGTTGCGCGTCCGCCGCGCCTTGATGCCCTGCCGCAGCCAGACTTCCTCGTCGGCCAGCCGCTTGTCGAACTTCTCCTGCTGCACGGCCTCGTTGGCGAGCCACTCTTCCTTCCGGCGCAGAAACGTCTGCGTAGTCGCCGGGCCACGACGTCAGCCGGCCGCGATCGATCTCGACGATGCGCGTCGCGAGCCGCTGGAGGAACGCGCGATCGTGCGTGACGAACACGACGGCGCCGGGATAGTCGGCGAGGAACGTCTCGAGCCACGTGATGGCGTCGATGTCGAGATGGTTGGTCGGCTCGTCGAGCAGCAGCAGGTCGGGCTCGCGCCACCAGCGCCCGCGCCAGCAGCGACGCGGCGCCGCCAGCCGCCCGACAGCGTGTCGACGATGGCGTCGGCGGGCAGGTTGAGCTTGCGCGAGCACCAGCTCGACGCGCTGCTCGATGCGCCATCCGTCCCGCTCTTCGAGCTCGTGCTGCAGCCGGCCGAGCGTCTCGAGGCGGCCGGCGTCGCATCGGTCGGCCACGAGCACCGCCGCGTGGTGATACTCGGCCACGAGCTCGCTGAGGCTCGCCCAGCCCTTCGGCGACGACGTCGAAGACGGGGCGGTCGGCCGACGAGCGGCACGTCCTGCTCGAGGCGCGCGACGCGGACGCCGGGCTGCCGCCAGACGGATGCCGGAGTCCGGCGGCAGCTCCCCGCTCAGGATGCGGAGCAGCGTCGACTTGCCGGTGCCGTTCCGGCCGATGACGCACACGCGCTCGCCCGGCTCGATCTGCAAACGACACGTCGTCGAGGAGCGGCAGGTGTCCGAAGGCGACTGCAATATGATCGAGGGAGACGAGCGGCACCGTAGGTCTTTGAAGCGTATCATGCCGACCATTCCAGGCTTTCCGCCCCAGCTCCCGATCGACGAGCGCGAGATCGAGGAGCATTTCGTTCGCGCCTCTGGCCCCGGCGGCCAGAACGTCAACAAGGTGGCCACCGCCGTCGAGTTGCGCTTCAACGTGCACGCGTCCTCGCTGCCGCCGGACGTCAAGCAGCGTCTTCTGGCGCTGGCCGGCCATCGCGTGACAAGCGAGGGCGTGCTGCTCATCGATAGCCGCGAGCACCGGACCCAGGCGCAGAACCGCGAGGCGGCGCGCGCGCGGCTTGCCGCGCTCGTTCAGCGCGCGGCCCTGCGCCCCAAGGCACGCAGGGCCACGAAACCGAAACGGGCCGCGAAGGAGAAGCGGCTGGATTCGAAGAAGCGCCGCGGCCAGATCAAGGCGCTGCGCGGCCGGCAGCGCGACGACTGACCCTGCGCCGGCACTGACCGACCTGCACCCACCCACCTGTCGTCAGTTGACCGTAATGTCCACGCGATCCGGTGGTCGCCCAGGTAAGTGGCCGTGATCGTGGCCGTGCCGGCGGTCGATAACGTCGTGACCAGACCACTGGCCGAGACGGTGGCGATGTCGGTGTTCAGCGACGCCCATGCCGCGAAGTTCGTCACGATCCGCATCGAGCCGTCGCCGAGCACCGCCGTCGCCGTCAACTGCGTCGTCCCGCCGCGCGTGACCGTCGTCGTGCCGTAGAACGTGATCGCCGACACCGTCACGTCGGCCACCGTGACCGCCAGGCTCCCGGTCACGCCCTGATAGGCGGCCGTCACCGTGACCGTGCCCGGAGCGATCGCGGTAAAGACTCCCGCATCGGAGACAGTCGCGACGCCGGGATTCGACGACTGCCACGTGACGCCGCTCGTCACGACCTGTTTCCCGCCGATCGTCGACGCCGACGCCGTCAGCTCGCTCGTCTGCCCCGTCGCGACGATCGTCGGCCCGACGACGAGCAGTGAGCTCACGGTCCTGGGCACGACCGAGACGACCAGCGTGCCGGCGGCAGCCTGGTCGCTGGCCATGATGATCGTGGATCCGAGCGCCATCGCCGTGACGAGGCCCGTGGCCGAAACCGTCGCCACGCCCGGATTCGACGACTGCCACGACGCCGTGGCCGTGACATCCTGCGACGTCGTCGCCGACTGCCGTTCGATGGCCGTCAGCTGGCCGGCCTGCCCGACGGTGAACGTATCGCCGCCCGTAAAGGAGATGGACGGCGTGAACGTGGTCGTCGTGGACGCGGTCGTCGGCGAGCTCGAACAGGCGGCAGTACAGAGAAGGACGGCCGCCGTCATGAAGCGCGAAGGAGAAGGCATCGCAGCGCCACGAGCACGAACGCTGCCACCTGCGCCATAGGCGGCGAGCCCGGGGATCAATGACTTGCAGCGAAAGACTTCCGCGATCTTTACGGGCCGTCCTCCGGCGTTGACAGCAGGTGCACTCAGCGGTGGTCACCCCGCGATGCTATGATCGCGCGATGAAAGCAGCCGAGAGCATCCTGTTCAGCGGCGGCGCGCCCGGCGCCGAGGCCGCGTTCGGCGCCAACGCCGAACGCCGGGGAGTCGAAGAGGTCAACTTCACCTTCGACGGCCACCGGATCGAGCGGCACCGGGGCGTTCGCGTCCTGAACCACGAGGAGCTCCTCGGCGGCGACGTCAGTCTCGAGTACGTCGCGCGGCTGATGCATCGCCGCTACACCGACAGCCCCACCATTCGTCGAGTCCTGCAGACGCTCTGGTACCAGGTCAACCACGGCCAGGAAATCTACGTCATCGGCGCGATCCTCGAGGATGGGACCGTCAGGGGCGGAACGGGCTGGGGCGCGGAGTTCGCGAAGCTGTGCAACAAACCGCTCTGCGTCTTCGATCAGGACAAGAACACGTGGCTTCGCTGGAGCGGCGAGCGATGGGACCCGCTCTGGAAGCACGACGCCCCCGTCATCACGCACCCGCACTTCACCGGCACGGGCACACGCGAACTTCGCGACAACGGCCGCAAGGCCATCGAGGACCTGTTCAGCCGATCCTTCGATTAAACGGAAGGGCTCGTTCAACCGCGCCGGGAAGAACAGACGGGTTACGCGTTCAGAAAGCCATTCAGCTTCTCGAAAGCTCTTTGCCCTTTTTTCATTCCAAACAGGCCTGAAATCGACGATCGGCGGTGGGCAACGGCTTTGCAGCCGCTGCCGTCCATGTCACTACGATACGCTCTCGTTCTCGTCGCGGGACTCACCTTCGCTGCCTGCGGCAGCGACTCGAATCCCGCACCCGCTCCCACACCACCCACCGCGCCTGCTCCGACGCCGCCCGCGGGCGGCACCACGAGTATCAGCATGGTCAACGGTGCCTTTGGCCGCACCAACACCGCGTACTCGCCGAGCCCCGTCACCGTGGCGGTCGGCTCGACGGTAACGTTCACCAACAACGACGTCGCTCCGCACGATGCGCGGGCTGACAACGGCGGATTCTCGACGCCCGTCCTCCAGCCCGGCGGCACCGCCAACGTCACGCTCGCCACGGCGGGCAGCTTCGTGTACCACTGCTCGATTCACCCGGGCATGGTCGGCACGATCACCGTCCAGTAAGCCAGCGGCGCGCGGGTCGCCCACCCGATTGGGTGATCCGCGCGCCGCAATCGTGCGCTTACCATCGGTGCGTGATCCCCCGATCCGACGACGCGCACGATGACGACTACCTGCTCGACGCGTACTCACGCGCCGTTACACAGGCGGTCGAGACCGTCGGTCCGGCGGTCGTCAAGATTCAATCAGATCACGGCAATGGTTCAGGCGTCGTGTTCACGCCCGATGGCCTGATCCTGACCAACAGCCACGTCGTCGCGAAGGCGGGACGGATGACGGCGATGCTGCCGGATGGCCGCTCGCTTCGCGCGGATGTCGTTGGACGGGACGCCGGCACCGACCTCGCCGTGCTGCGGGCAGCCACCGACGGCGACTCCCTGCCCTGGGCGACGCTCGGACGCTCGAGCCACATCCGGGTGGGCCAGCTGGTGATCGCGATCGGCAATCCATTCGGACTGCAGCACTCGGTGACGGCCGGCATCGTCAGCGCCCTCGGACGCTCGCTGCGAACGACGTCGGGACGTCTGATCGACGACGTGATCCAGACCGACGCGGCGCTGAACCCGGGCAACTCGGGCGGTCCGCTCGTGACCACGCACGGCGAGGTCATCGGCATCAACACCGCGACCATCGTGCCGGCGCAGGGACTGTGCTTTGCGATCGCCAGCGACACGGTGCGGTTCGTCGCCGCCAAGCTGATTCGCGATGGACGTATCCGCCGCAGCTATATCGGCGTCGGCCGGCCAGACCGTACCGATTCCGCGCGCGCTGACGCGGCATCACCGCCTGGCCGTGTCGTCGGGCGTGCTCGTGACGTCGGTTGAACCCGGCAGCCCCGCAGCCACCGCAGGGCTGCGCGACGGCGACGTCGTCTTCGGATGCGCGGACGACCCGGTTTGACGGCCGTCGCCGACCTTCATCGTCATCTGACCGACGAACGCGTCGGCGTCCCGACGAGGCTTGCGATTCTGAGAGGCGTCCAACGGCGGCAGCTCACCGTCGTGCCGGCCGAATCACAGCGCGATTAGGCCGCGCCTGACGGCGCGGCGCACGGCGTCGGTGCGGTTGGCGGCCCCCAGTTTCCCCGAGAGCGCCGCGACGTGAAACTTGACCGTCTGGTCGCTGATGCCCAGCCGCGCGGCAATGGCCTTGTTCGGCAGGCCCTCCGCCAGCAATTCCAGCACCTGGATTTCGCGAGCGGTCAGGGGTTCAACGTCGTAGACATCGTCGACGTCGCCGTTCAGAGCTGAAGCGGCCGACGATTCGTGGACCGGGACGACGAGCACCGCGTCGGCGTCGACCTCGGCGGCACGCGCGTCGGCGAGCGAGGCGAACTCGCCCGCGACCTCGATCGAGGGATCGAGTTGCGCCCTCAACCGCGCGCGCTCGGACGCCGGGCCCACGAGCAGGACGCGCATCAGTCCGCGGGCCGCTCGCCGATCGGTGACGCCGAGGTCCAGCACGGCGCCGCCGCGCAGCAGCCGCAGCGCCGCCTGACGCCCGACGCGGTCACCTGTCAGGAGGTCCAGCAGGTGTTCCGGCGAGCCAATGGCGTGTCCGTCCAGCTCGAAGAGCACGTCACCCACCAGCACGCCGGCTGCGGCCGCCGGGCTGCCGGCCGGCACGCCGACAACGACCAGCGCTTCGTCGCGGCCGATCGCGTCGCGCTGGTGCGCGGCAAGGCGCGCCGTCTGGCCGGAGATGCCGAGGTAACCGCGCTTGAGGCCGCCGTGCTCGAGGATGGCGGCCGCGGTCTGCCATGCGATCGACGCCGGGATGACCACGCCGAGGCCGCGAATGGCCGCCGCGGTCGTCACGCCGATGAGCGACCCGGCGGTGTCGACGAATGCCCCGCCCGCGAAGCCGTCGTGCATCGGCGCCGTCGTCCGCAGCACGTGGTCGATGGCTCGCCTGCGTCCGGTGGCCAGCGGCCCGCCGATCACCGAGACGATCCCGGCGCTCGCGGTGACCGCGTTGCTCCACGAGCGCGCGAGGGCCAGCGCGAGGTGACCGACGCGCGCGGGCGCCGCGGCTACTGTCAGGGGCCTGGTCTCCAGTCCGCTCGCCCGCAGTACCGCGAGGCCCGTCGTCGGATCCCAGCCGACGGCCTCAGCGTCGAGCGTGCTGGCCGTCGTGGCGCCGCACCCGCACGCGGTCCTCGCGCCCGAGCGCGCGCGCCATCGTCACGACGATGTTGTCGGCGTACACAAGGCCGCTGACGGGACGGCGGCGGCCCTGCACCTGCACGACGGCCGGAGCGGCGGCGGCCACGACGTCCGCCAGGGTGTTCGAGAAGGTGGTGAGCAGTTCGGTTGTCATGCGCCCATCGTGGCATGGCCGCGCGATGCGCGGATCCCCCAAACGGGCGGCTGGCCCTACGCAGCCGTGAACCGGAACGCTGCGAACATCGCCCCCTGCGGATCCCTGATGATCGAGAAGCGGCCGGTGTTCGGGATGTCGTTTGGGGGCACCATAACGTCCGCGCCCAGGCCCTTCGCTTTCTCGGTCGTCGCGTCGCAATCAGCGACCTGGAAATACGGCATCCAGTACGAAGGCATGTTGGCGGGCATTCCAGAGGGCATCGCCATGATGCCGCCGCCCGGCTGGCCCTGGTTGTGAATCTCGGTGTACTCCATCACGGCGCTCGGCGCGTTGTGCTTCAGCGTCCACGCGAAGAGCTTCGCGTAAAACTCCCCGGCCGCCTTCGGATCGCGGGTCGTGAGCTCGCTCCAGCAGAGCGCGCCCGGCTCGTTCAGGATCTTCGCGCCGATGTGCCGTTTCGCTTCCCACGCATTGATGACGGCGCCGGTCGGATCCTGCAGGACGGCCATGCGCCCCGCATCCATCACGTCGAACGGCGGGGCGATCACCTTGCCGCCCAGGCTCTGTGCCCGGCTGGCTGCGGCATCCGCGCTCGCGACCGTGACGTAGATGTTCCAGTGCGGTGCCGCACCGCTCTCACGTTCGGGGCCGCGCATCGTATAGGCTGCGGCGACTTCCTTGCCGCGCATCGTGAACATGGAGTACGTCTCACCCGGTCCCATCGGCTGTTCGTTGAGATCCCACCCGAACAGCGCGCGGTAGAACGCGACGCCTGCTTTCTGATCAGTCGTCGCCAGCTCGGCCCACGAAAACGTACCGGGAACGTGCGATGAGAATTCAGCCACGAGCGACCTCCCTGCCGGGATTGTACACACCAGCGCCGACCCTCGAACGATCTCGAGGGTCGGCTTTCCCGCTCGTGAGACGCGACGTAGCGGCCGGCTTCAGCCGGCCGGTGAACGTCCGCCTGAAGGCGGACGCTACGCCTGAGTGAACACGTTTCTAGTGCGTCGAGAGACGGGCGGTGCCGAGGCTGTCGAGGTGCGTCCCGAGGCGAATGGCGACGTACGTTTCGGTCACGCCCGTGGTCGTGCTGAGCTTCCGCTCGAGGCCGACGCCGCACGGCCATTCCTGCGCGTCGAAAATCGCGACCCGGCTGTTGTGGTTTTCGTTGACCGTCTTGGACAGGAAGTGCGCCCAGGAATTTCCCGAAGCCATCGTATCGCCCGGATCGTCCGGCCTGCCGGTGTCGATGAGAACGGTGCCGTCCGGAACCGTGATGACGAGACGGCCGTTCGGAATCGTGTTGGCCAGCGTGTGGGCAACGGTCAGAAACGGCGCGTAGGTTGCCTGACTGACCACGCCGCCGACACCCAGCTGAAGCGCGGGAACTGCGGGCACCAACGAAGCGATGATTTGGGTGTAAACCGCCTGATTGGCCACGAAGGCGGCGCCGAGGCCAGGCTGGCAGGTCTGCGCCTGGGCGGTAGCGCCGGCGAACAGCAGCGAGCAGGCAAGAACGGTCGTAGCAGCGAATCGACGGATCGTTGTCTTCATAGGCTTCCCCCTGATGTAAACGAACTGTGACTGGCACGCCGCGTCGCGCGGCGATCCCTGATGCGTTCAGGAATGCCGACGACTGTAGCGACAGCCTGTATGCAGGTCGTGACGGGGCGGTGAAGCCTTTGGAAACTATTTTCTGCCGGACGAGACGTCCACGCCGCCGGTGAGCCCGGCGCGTTCGATCGATTCTTTCACGAAGCCGGACGCGCGGACGTCCAGCATGAATCCTTCGATCGGCGCGAACTTGTGGCCGTCGCCTTTGGCGACGACGAAGCACTGATCGACTTCGAGGAAGCTGTCGGCGAGCGCGCGGAGTTTCGAACCAGAAGCGGTCTGCGCATCGAGCGATCGCTGGCGGTTGATCGCAAACGCGTCCACCTCGCCGCTGGTCAGGAGCCGCTCGACCTCCGCCTGCGCAGGCATCGTGGGCAGGACCTTCACGCGCGCGTTCTTCAGACGGCTGCTGACGAACAGCTCCTGCGTCTGGCCTTTGACGGCCGCGACGGTGATGCCGGCGCGATCGACGTCGGCGCTGTTCTGGATCTTCGAGCCGGCGGAGACGAGATAGCTGTTGTGCATCACGATGAACGCCGCGCTGTAGTCCACTTCACGCGCGCGTGTCTCGTCGTACGCCAGAAAGCCGACGTCGGCGGTGTGATTCTTCAGCGCGGCGATGACACCTGCCGCGTCCGGCGCCGGCACGATCGCAAACGGCACCCCGAGCCGCCGCGCGAACTCCTTCACGAGGTCCGGCACGGGCCCCGTAACAGCGCCCGTCTTCGGATCGACGCGTCCGTGCACGGGGTTGCTGCCGAGGAAGACGGCGCGCAGGGTGCCGGTCGGCGCCATCGCCGACACCGGCGATTGCGCAACGACGGGCGCGGAGAACAGACAGGCCAGAAGGCTCGCGGTGGCAAGGCGCATGCGGTGATTATGCGCTATTCGTGCCTCAGGGCGACAACGGGGTCGACCCGCATCGCACGGCGCGCCGGTGTCGAGGCAGCCGAGGACCGCGGACAACGCCAGCACGACGGATGAGGCGACAAGCGCGACGGGGATCGGCCGGCGACACCTGGACGAGTTGCGCTTCAAGGGCATCGGTTGACGGCATACGAGGCGGCAAGACCGATCGCGAGGCCAGCGGCCGCCGGCAACAGGCCCTGCCTGAACACCAGGGCGAGGATGTCCCGCGCCGTCGCACCGATCGCCAGGCGGATCCCGATCTCCTGCGTCCGCCGGCTCACCGAGTGCGACGACGACGGCATACAGTCCGACCGAGGCCAGGAGCAGCGCGACCGCGGCGCAGGCCAGGAAGAGCACGCCGGTAATCGCGCGGTACCGATACCTGTCGGCCATGCGATCGACGAGAGCAAACGGACCGAGCGGGATGGGCAGCGTGGAGTCCATCGCGCGAACCTCGCCGCGGATCGCCGCAGAAATGGTCCCGGGCGGAACACGGGTTCGCGCAACGATCCAGCTGTTTGCCCGCGGCGCCTGCCGAAACGGCAGGTACGCGAGCGCGTTGGCGTCCGGTTGGAGGGGATCGTTCTGCGCGACATTCGACGCGATACCGACGACGGTCATCCACGGGCCCGGCGTCTGCCCGCGGAACAGCCGCAGCCGTTTGCCGAGCGGGTCCTGGCCGGGCCAGTGCCGATTGGCAAATCGCTCGTTGACGATCAGCACGGGAAGCGCCGAAGGCCGGTCGGTGTCGTTGAAATCACGTCCCGAGAGCAGCGAAACGCCGAGAGTCGCGAAGTAGCCCGGACCGATGGTCGATCCCCAGAGCCTGGGACGCCTCTGATCGTCGGTCGGCGCCGTGCCCTCGGTCTCGTACGGAATCCGCTGCGCGCCGCCGCCGGGCAGTGCGCCGACGCTGACGGACTCGACGCCGGGAATCGTGCCGACGCGGGCGGCAAGGGCGTCGAAGAAGGCCGTCTGCGCGTCGCCGGTCCGGTATCTGTCGCCCGTCAGCGAGAGCAGCGCGACGACGACGTTCTCGGCCTTGAACCCGACGTCCGCGGTATAGACGTTCCAGAAACTCCGGATCATCACGCCGGCTCCGGCGAGCAGGACGATGGCCAGCGCCATCTCCGCGACCACGAGCAGCCCGGACAGGTGCCCGCCGTGCCCGCGACTGCCGCGGCCGCCGTCCTTCAGCGCGGCGTTCACGTCGAGCTTCGACAGCCGGCGGGCCGGCGCCAGGCCGAACAGCAGCCCGGTACCGATGGAGATGGCCGCGAGGTACGCAAACACGCGGAAGTCGGGCGAGTAGTCGAGGACGTTGTCGAACCACGTGCCGCGGATGTCCGGCGACAGGCCCGAGCCCGACGCGAACACGGTGTACGCGCGCACGCCCCATTTCGCGATCCACCAGCCGACGAAGCCGCCCGCCGCCGACAGCATCAGGCTTTCGAGCACGAACTGCCGCACGATGCGCCATCGTCCTGCCCCGAGCGCCATGCGAACCGACGTTTCGCGCACCCGGCCGATCGCGCGCGCCAGCAGGAGGTTCGCCAGGTTCGCGCAGGCGATCAGCAGCACGAAGCTGACGGCGCCCCACATGGCTTGATAAATCAACGTGGCGTTCGAGCCGATGAAGAACTCGTGAAAGCGCGCGACCACGGGGAGGAAGCCCTTGTCGGTCTCGGGATAGGCGATCTCGAGCCGGCGTCCGATCGTGGCCATTTCCGCCCGGGCGGCCTCGATCGTGACCCCGTCAGCCAGCCGGCCGAACACGAACCACGTGTCGCGGTTTTCCCTGCGCCGGACGTCGGCGGTCGGCACGAGCGGCACCCAGAGGTCGACCCTCTGCGGAAACGAGAATCCGACGCGGCATCACACCGATGACCGTCGTCGGCGTGCCGCTGATCCGGATGCTCCGTCCGATGACGGCCGGATCTCTTCCAAACCGGCGATCCCAGAAGCCGTAACTCAACATCGCGACGGCCGGGGCGCCGGGCGCATCATCGGCCGGCGAGAAGTCGCGTCCGAGCATCGGAGATTGCCCGGCCACGCGAAACGTGTCGGCGCTGACTTCGGTGGCTTCGTACTGCTCGGCAAAGCCGCTCTGGTCGCTCAGCGTTCGCTGCACACCGTGGACGATCGCCATCCCGGAGAACGATTGCGCCTGTGCCCGCCAGTCCTCGAACGCAGGATATGAAACGCAGCAGCCGGGGCCCGACGTCATGTACAGGAGTCGATCGTTCCTGTGGACCAGCGGGAAGCCCTTGAAGAGGGTGGCATTGGTGACCGTGAACACGGCCGCGTTGATCCCGATGCCGACGGCGAGCGTCACGATCGCGACGCCGGTGAACCCGGGGCTTCGTCGGAGCATGCGCAACGCATAGCCCGCGTCCTGACGGATGTCGTCCAGCCAGGCAAACGATCGGGTATCGCGATGGAGATCCTTTGCGCGCTCCACGCCCCCGAACGTGCGCCGGGCAGCCAGCCGCGCGTCTTCCGGGGTCATGCCGCGGCGCTCCAGTTCGTCCGCTACGAGCGCCAGGTGAGCGTCGAGCTCGCGCGCCAGGTCGGATTCGGCGTGGCCGGGACGAAAAAGGTTGGCGAGCCTGAGCAGGAACCGGCGAACAGGAGCCAAGCGCTACGACTCCTGCAGCAGCAGCTTGTCCACGAGGCCGGCGAGGCGCCGCCAGCGTTCGGTCTCGTGCTTGAGGGCCCGGAAGCCCGCCTTCGTCAGGCTGTAGTACTTCGCCTCACGGTTCTTCTCGGTGCGCTGCCACGCGCCCTTGATCCAGCCTTTCTGCTCGAGGCGGACGAGCGCCGGGTAGAGCGTCCCCTGGTTCAGCGCCAGCGGGTGGTCGGCGACCTGTTCGAGCCGGGCGGCCAGCCCGTAGGCGTGCTGAGGCCCCATCGTGCCCAGGGACCTGAGGACGATGAGATCCAGGGTGCCCTGCAGCAGCTCGACGCGCTTTTGTTCACTGGCCATACAAGTGGTCGAGCGCCAGTGTCGCCCGCCTTCACTTGAATGTCAAGCGTACGCGCTCCGTCAGCCGGCCTTCTTGAAGTAGTGGGCCACTTTCTGGCCGTGCTCGTCCTCGTAATACACGACGACCCGGGCGGTCCCGCCGGCGGCTTTTTCGAGCTCCTTCCCCGCCTCGGCCGCGGCGCGGTCGGTCAGGCGCAGCACCTCGGTCCGCCCATCGTCGAACCGGACCGTGATCTCCTTGCGCCCGCGGTCGACGCGCGCCACCCGGCCCTCGGTGATCTTCAGTCCTTCGTCGCCGACGATGTCGATTTCGCGAGCGGCCTGCTGGCCGCCTTCGACGGTGTAATGGATGACCACCATGCGCCCTTCGCGAAGCCCTTCGAGCGCGTCAGGGCCCGGGCTCTTGCCGCCGTGCACGATGAGGCGCTCGGCGAAGTGATAGGTGTGCTCGATACCGTCCGCCGTGGTCACGACAATGGCGTTGAGGCCCTTATAGAAAGTCTTCATCGTGCCCTCGAGCGCGATAGTCCCCTGCCCGGGCGGGGTGCTTTGCGCGTTGAGGCCGACAGCGAACGCCGCGGCGACGATCGTGAAGAGGGCGAGTTTCCGCATGACAACCTCTTTATCGGGTCGTGCAACGGACGTACCAAGGGGATGCCGGCGTCAGGCCGCGACAACTCGGCCCCGCTGGCGCGATTCAACCGTGAACTTTCGGCCCGATCGCGGAATATCCCGCAGCCCTGTGCTAACGTCGTTCCAAAGTGCCTCGACATTCATCGACTGGCCGTGTCCTTCTGATGCTACAGGCTGGGTTGCTGCTGGGAGCGGCTTCAGGGTGCGGCGAAGACGTCAACGTTGTCCTCGAGCGGCTCTCCGAGGCGCGCCAGATCACCGCGGATCTGCTGGTGCAATTCACCAAGGCGGCGGACGCCGCCAACCGCGCCGTCATGGCCGATACTGACGAGACATCCGTGGCGTTTGCGAAAGAAGCCGGGCAGGCAACAGCGTCGATTCAGAAGGACATCGACACGCTGAACCCGCTGCTGTCGACGCTCGGCTACTCCGACGAGGCTCGCCTGCTGAAGGAGTTCAGCGACCAATTCGCCGAGTATCAGGCCCTCGATCGACGCATTCTGGACCTCGCGGTCGAGAACACGAACCTCAAGGCGCAGCGGCTGGCCTTCGGTCCGGCGCAGGAGGCCGCCACCGCCTTTCGCGACGCCCTTCGGGCAATCCCCACGGGGGCACCGGACAAGGACCGTTGGCATGTCGAAGCTCTGGCCGCCCGGGCCGTCACGACGGTGCGCGAGATTCAGGTGCTGCAGGCGCCGCACATCGCCGACGCCGACGAAGCCGTGATGACGCGGATGGAGGCGGAGATGGCGACGTCAGAGCAGGAGGCGCGCCGGTCGCTCGACGCGCTCCGTGCCGTCACGCCTCCTGCGTCGAAGCCGCATCTCGACGCGGCGGCGGCCGCGCTGGCGCGCTTCATGGACCTCAACGCGCAGATCATCGCGCTCTCGCGCCGCAACACGAACGTGCGCTCGCTGGCGCTGTCGCTCGATCAGAAGCGCGCGATCACGGTCCGCTGCGAGGAGCGCCTCCACGCGCTGCAAAACGCGCTCGCCAAACGTGGCTATACCGGCATGCGCGAGCGCTGACCTTGCCTCACCCCAGGCTGACGACACATCTCTCGAGCGTCCTCCTGTGTCTCGTGCTCGGCGCCACGCCGCTCTTCGCCCAGGAGCGGCCGGCGGCCGCGGCCGAAGCCTCTCGGCCCACGGTCGGCGTGGCGTTCGGCGGCGGCAGCGCGCGCGGCATCGCGCACGTCGGTGTCATCCGGTGGTTCGAGGAGCATCGCATTCCGATCGACGTGGCGGCGGGCACGAGCATGGGAGGGCTCATCGGCGGCGCGTTCGCGACTGGCATGGACGCCACCGAGCTCGACGGCATGCTGCGGCGCATGAACTGGGACGAGATGTTCGGCGCCTCGAACTTCGCGTTCAAGAACATCCGCCGCAAAGCCGACGCGAAAGCTTATCCATCGCGCCTGGAGTTTGGCCTGAAGCACGGCCTCACAACCCCTGTGTCCGTCAACAACGGCGAGCAAGTGGAGCTGTTCGTCGGCCGGATTGCGGCGCCTTACTACGACATCCGGACATTCGACGACCTGCCGACGCCGTTCCGGGCGGTCGCCGTGGATCTGATCAGCGCCAGGCCGGTGATTCTCGACCGCGGTCCGCTGGCGGCGGCCATGCGGGCAACGATGTCGCTGCCGCTGATCTTTCCGCCGGTGAACTACGACGGCAAGGTGCTGATCGACGGCGGCCTCATGAACAACGTGCCCGCCGATGTCGTGAAGGCGATGGGCGCCAGCCGGGTCGTGGCCATCAACGTGGGCGATCTGGCCGACTTGAAGAAGGTCGACTACTCGATGGTGGGCCTCGCCGGCGAAACGCTGGATGCGCTGATGCGTGCCAACACCAGGACGGGCATCAGCCAGGCCGACGTCATCATCAACGTGCCGCTCGAGGATTACGGATCGCTCGACTGGCGCAAGAGCGCCGAGCTGATTCAGGAAGGCTACGACGCCGCCGAGTCGATGCGCGACAGCCTGCTGCCGCTGGCCGTCGGCGAGGCGGAATACGCGCGATGGAAAGCGCAGCGGCTGACCCGCCGGCGGATCGCGCTCCCGGCGCCCTCGTTCGTCCGCGTGGACGGCTTCAGCGACAGCGACGCCCGGCGCCTGACCGACGTGCTCGCGCGCCACGTCGGCGCAGCGTTCAACATGGACGGGATCGAGGCCGACCTGACGGCCCTGTCGGGCCTCGATCGCTACGAGTCCCTCACCTGGCGCATCGTCGGCAACGCCGGCGGCGAGAGCGGTCTGCTCGTGGAAGCGCATGCCAAGCCGAACAGTCCGCCCATCCTGATGCTGGGCTTCAACCTCGAGAACACGACGTCGCAGGATTTCAGGGTGACGTTCACCACGCGGTATCTCGGCTACGACCTCGTGGGATCCGGATCCGAGCTCCGCGTAGACGCGACGGTCGGATCGGATCCGAGCGTCGGCGCGGAACTGTACAGGCCGATCGGCACGACCCCGCTTTTTGTCGCGCCGTTTGCGGGTGTTGCGACACGCACCGCGGACTTCATTGCGGACGACGCGATTGTGGCGCGGTACGGACAGACCTCCAGTCGCGCGGGCGCGGACCTGGGCGTCAACCTCGGACCGATGAGCGATCTGCGCGGCGGCGCGTACATCGGGCGGCTCGACTCCAGGGCCGAAATCGGAGACCCGGGACTTCCCCGTCTCGAGGGGAAAGAGACGGCGGCGACCGTCAAGTGGCGTTACAACTCCCAGGACAGCGCGGTCGTGCCCAGCCGGGGCATCGCCGCGTACACGAACCTTCAACACATCTTCGACAGCCCTCCCGCCACGCCGCCTCTCCCGAGCCAGCGATCGAGCGCGGGCCTGACGCAGCTGTCCGGCGAGATGACCGCGTTCAGGAGCCTGGGCGATCGCCAGCGGTTGTTCGTTCTCGGCGGCGGCGGCACGTCGTTCACGGACAAGCCATTGCCGATCGATCAATTCACGCTGGGCTCACCGTTTCATCTCGGGGCCTACAGCAACGGGGAAATTCGCGGCGACTCCTACTACGTCCTGACGGGCGGCTATCTTCGGCAGTTCGCCCGGCTGCCCGATTTCATGGGAGGCGCCATCCATGCTGGCGGCTGGATCGAGAACGCTGACGCCTTCGACGACTGGAACAGCGCCGGCTTCAGGACCAACGCGAGCGTCGGCCTGATCATGGACACGATCGTCGGCCCGGTCGTGCTTGCGGGATCGGCCGGCTTCGACGGCCGGTGGCGGACGTACTTCGGCGTCGGCCGGATCTTCGCGCGAAGGTAGCCACCGCTCGCCGAAAAACGTCCGACCCTCTAATCCAAAGATTGTCACATCGGCCCGCCACCGCGCGCCATTCTGTGAAATCCGGCACGGCACAAGACTTGAGCATCGCAATCGAGTTGTGAGATTTCGCATCACCCTTCTGGCAGCAACTCTGGCCCTGACGCTGACGGCATCGTCCGCGATCGCGGCGCCGAACGACTTCGACGGGGACGGGAAAACCGATCTGGTGACCTACTCCGCTGTCGCCGGCGCCTGGACCATCCAGCTGTCGGGATCCTCCTACGCCACCACGACCGTTGCACTGGGCGGGGTCGGCAGCCTCCCGGTTCCCGGAGACTACGACGGCGACGGCAAAACGGACGTCGCGGTAGTTGGTCTCAAAGGGCTCTGGCAGGTCAGATTCGCAGCCAACGGTTTCACGTCGGGCTTTTCCAAGACATGGGGATCGCAGGCAGACGTCCCGGTCGTTGGTGACTACGACGGCGATGGCAAGGCGGATCTTGCCTTCTTTCGCCCATCAGACGGCCTCTGGCACATCCTCCAATCGAGCTCGAATTTCACGAGCAACGTCTCGATCGCGCTTGGCGGTGGCAACGACATCCCCGTGCCCGGCGACTACGACGGCGACGGCGTCACCGACCTCGGGGTTTATCACTCGAGCGGCTTGTGGGAGCTCCGGTTGTCCAGCACCGACTTCGCGACGGGCCCGGCCGTCCCGTGGGGTATCGCCACCGACATCCCCGTACCTGCCGACTACGACGGCGACGGCAAAATCGACTTCGCCGTCTGCCGCCAGATCGATCCGAGCGCCAGGACGTGGTACTTCCTGCTTTCCGGAACGAACTACGCGACGTACAGCAGGACCGTGTGGGGAAATGGCAGCCCGGCGCCGGGCGACTACATGGGCGAAGGACGGACCGAGATCGCCCTGTACGACCCATATTACGGATGGCAGGTCACGCCGTGGTCTGGTAGTTGGCATCAGCCCAGTTTCGCGCCCCGCGCCAAAATAGACGTGGCCATTGCGAGTACGCCCACAGCCCTGATCCACATTCGCATGACGCTGAACGCGCCGAACGACTTCGACGGCGACGGCCGGACCGACGTGGTGATGTATCGACCGAAGACGGGTCGCTGGCGGATCTTCTCCCTCAGTCCGGGGGTTGCTGCTCCGCGACACAACCAATACTTGGCGGGCCCGGCGACATCCCCGTGACGGGCGACTACGACGGCGATGGCAAGACGGACATCGCGGTGTACCGCCAGAACGGCGTCTGGGACGTCCGGTTCTCCGCAGACAACTACGTCACGGGCTTCTCGTATCCCTGGGGGTTGAAGACGGACATCCCCGTTCCCGGCGACTACGACGGCGATGGCAAGACCGACCTGGCCGTCTTTCGCCCATCTGACGGGGTCTGGTACATCCTGAAATCGAGCTCGAACTTTGCCAGCAGCATCGCGGTGTCGCTCGGATCCGCCGCGGACATCCCGGTGCAGGCCGATTTCGATGGTGACGGAATAACCGACCTCTCGGTCTATCACTCGGGCGTTTGGGAAATCCGACTGTCGACTCTCGGCTATGCCGGCGGGCCGACCATCACGTGGGGACTGCCCACAGACCTGCCGTTCACGGGCGATTTCGACGGCGACGGCAAGGCAGATCTCGCGCTCTGGCGACGCACGGTCGGCTGGTTCGTTCTCAGGTCGAGCACGAACTACTCACCATCGGCCGACGCCGATCTTCACGGAGCTCTGACGTATTCGTTGGAAAGGCCAACCCCGGGCGACTTCGACGGGGACGGAATTACCGACTTGGGAAGCTATCGGACAGACGGGACCTGGGGATTGCCCAACTCGAGCACCGGCTCGGGAGGAGCCTACGGCACCGGTGCGAGCACCGACCTGCCGATTTCTGCCGTTCCGACGGCGTGGCTGGATGTCCGTGCGGTCAAGACGGCGCTTGCGCAAGCCATCGACTTCGACGGCGACGGCCGGGACGACCTGACGCTTTCGCAAGACTCAACATCTCCCGGCTGGCACGTCGTCGCTTCGAGCACCGCATACGTGAATGAATATGGCTTGATCAACGCTTCCTATCCTTTCGTTGCTGCACCCTTTCCTGTCGCCAGCGACCGGCCGGTCCCCGGCGACTACGACGGCGATGGCAGGACCGATTTCGCCGTTTACCATCCGAACGGCGCCTGGGACATCCGCTTTTCGAGCGGGCGTTACGACGCCGGCAGGACGATATCGTGGGGACTGTCCTCGGATATTCCCGTTCCGGGCGACTACGACGGGGACGGGTTCACCGACATCGCCGTCTATCGGCCTGCCGAAGGCAAGTGGTACATCCTGCGGTCCAATGGACTCAATTGGTACTACGTCAATCAAGTCGGCTACACCGTGCAGTTCGGCGGCAGCACCGACCGTCCGGTGCCAGGTGACTACGATGGCGACGGGATCACAGACCTGGCGATCTATCACACATCAGGACTCTGGGAGATTCGGTATTCGAGCGCCAATTTCACGTCAGGGGTCTCGATTGCGTGGGGCCTGAACTCTGACATCCCGGTGCCCGGTGACTACGACGGCGACGGCAGGACGGACCTCGGGATCTATCGGCCGTCGGAGGGTACGTGGTACGTGCTCTCGAGTTCAAACTACACGACCCACTTCAGCGTCGCTCTTGGCACCAATGCCGACCGGCCTGTTCCCGGCGACTACGACGGCGACGGCAAGACGGAGGTGGCCATACTCGAGCCATCAGGACGCTGGCGGATCCTCTACTCGCATCTGAACTACACGAGCGGCCTCGACGTGCAGTGGGGATCAAGTACGGACGTGCCGGTCGTGAACGACTACTGGCGCTGAAGACCCGAAGAGCACCGTAAAGAACGCACACCACGGTCCCGCTCGCGCCGGCGTGCGCGCCATGGTCCAATGGATCGTGACGCGCGTGCTTCGGGCCGCTCTGATCGCCGCGCTGCTGTGTCCGCTGGCGGCGTGCCATCATCAGTCCCCCATCCTTACACCGACGAGCGCCCCGGGCGACCCCGCTCTTTCGATCACCGGCGATCCCGAGTCCGCGTCCGGGGCGACGTGGACGCTCGTCGGCACGCTGGACGGTACGACCGTCGATCTCCAGGGCGTCCTGCTGAAGCCGCGCGGCCGCGGACCATTCCCCGCGGTCGTGCTCAGTCACGCCGCCGGCGGCAACGCCCAGTCGTATGGCCGCAAGCTCGGAAGCGTGATGCGCACGTGGGGACTGGTTTGTATCGCGGTCAATTACACCCACTCGCGTGGAGTTCCTCATGGCGCCCCGGGCGCGCTGCTCCAGCAAGGCGCGAGCCCGGCGAACGTGTTTCGCGCGCACGCGGCGGTCACCGTCCTGGCGCGCCTCCGCTACGTCGACGTCCGGCGCGTCGCCGCGCACGGTCACAGCATGGGAGCCTTCGTCACCACGGCGTTCGCCGCCGCCTATCCCGGCGACGTCCGCGTGGCGTCACACACGTCCGGCGGCGTCCTGCTGGATGCCATTCACCGCGAGGGCATGCCGTTCCCGAGCGTCGCGCAGGCCCGGCGCATCCAGGCGCCGTATCAGTGGCACCACGGCCTCCTGGACTACGCCGTCCCGTTCCTGCTCGACAGGCGCTTCGACTCCGTCCTCACCGCACCACATGAGGGCCATGTCTATCGCGGCCTCCGTCACGAACAGGTCGCCACCGATCCCGAGGTGCTGTCGCGCGTGCGGGCTTGGTACACCGCCCACGGAGTGTTCCGGTAGCCCGTGGTGGAATACCAGGACCGGGCCGATACCTCCATTGCACGCTAAGGGCTTGGAGGATAACGGTGAAGCGAACTGTTCTTGC
Source organism: uncultured Acidobacteriota bacterium (assembly GCA_963712905.1). Taxonomy (GTDB): domain Bacteria; phylum Acidobacteriota; class Vicinamibacteria; order Vicinamibacterales; family CAVVIG01; genus CAVQJU01. The sequence goes on from CAVQJU010000016.1 coordinate 34,961, forward strand.
GCTCGTCGGGATTGCGCTGACGGGGACGGCGTTTGCCCAAACCGGCGGCCTGTCTGTCTACGACAGGACGGGAAAACGAATTGGAGACTACGTCCCGGTTGTGCATTGCGGAACGAACGTCGAGATCTGCGGCAGCGCCGCCGTGCTGAGCATTGGAAAGACGGCGATCGTGCTCCCCGTGAGCGCCCAGGGCTTTGTTCAGCCGTGGTTTAATCAAGCCATCTTCTACCACACGACGACGGACTGCTCGGGCGTGCGTTACGTCGACGCGCTGCTCGGAGACCCCACGGATCTGTTGCCTCCCACGGCACTCTACAGCGCGACTGGTGGCGCGCTAGTCGTTCCCTTCAAGCCGCAAACGAATATCGCCGTGGAGTCGATCGAAGTGTTCGCCGATCCGCAGCACGCCGACTACACACTGCGGGGGGCATGCGACCAGCGACAGCAGCGCATGGTTGTATATCCCACAATTACCGTCGAGGCTGCACTCATCGGCACGCCACCCTTCACCGTTCACTAGCGGTGAATGGTGAAATCGTGAAGGGTGGTCGCGCCGGCCTCCCGCCATCGAGTCGCCTGGGCACGATCATGCCGAAGGTCTGCGATCTCGGCGGCCGCAAGGCGCGCCTCAACGGCCGGCCGAAGGGCGGTGCGGCCCGCGCCGCGTTCGACCAACGGACCCACGACGCGCTGCGCATCGTCGAGGTTCTTCTGAGCAGCATCGAGCGCGTTACGCTGAAGCAAGACCCAATGTTCGCCAGGCGCGGTCGTGGGCGAAATTGCGACTGCGCTGGATCAATTCCAACCCGCGCCGATGATGTCGCCGTCCGGCCAATGCGAGCGCCATTTCGCTGACAAGTCATCGTTCTGGATGACAAACGCTTTACGTCTTTTTGTGGTGGTCTCTGCCAGTTCGCCCGCCTAGAATGTTCCGCTTGACTCAACCGTTCGCTCCAAACAAGGGTGGCCTATGCGCATTTCGCGATGGCTAGTGAAGTGTTCGGCGATGTTGCTGCTGATTGGCGTGCCGAAGCCGGTCCACGCCCAGATCGAGGGCGTCTCGTGCGGTCCCGAGCCGACGGAGATGTCGATCTCATACGGCGACGTGATCCTGTGCGACATCGGCACCGTCTCGGACACCGACGTTTTCAGGTTCTTCGGCAGTGCGGGCGAATCCGTTCGGATCACCGCAACCCCGCAGTCCGGGAGCCCCCTCCAGTTTTGTATCGACCTGACGAATCCTGACGGGTCTCACGCGGGGGCATGCGGCGGTCCACAAGCCTTCGAGTTTCCGATCACGGTCGGCCAGAGCGGAACGCACGCTCTCACGATCAGCGGGAGGTCCGGCACGACCGGCGGATACGCACTGGTGCTGGACCGGGTCGTCCCGCCATCCCCCACGGCCCAGCCGATCGTCTACGGGGACGTGGTGACCGGCACGATCAATCCCATCATCGACCGCGACCAGTTCTGGTTCAACGCCAAGGTCGGTGACTCGATCTCGGTGATCATCGCAAGCGTGAGCGGGGGGACGGCATGCTTCCAGCTGTTCACGCCGAACAATGCGGTTTTCTTGTCGTGCGGCACGCTTAATCTCACAGCGACACAGAACGGTGCCTACGCTTTCGACGTGTTCGAGTCGGGCGCCTCCGCGATCGGCCAATATCGAGTCACCCTGCTGTGCAACCTCGGGCCGTGCGTGGCCACCGCTCCGCCGAGCCTCGTGCTGACGCTGACCGGGTGCTCGATCTGCCACCCGGGCAACACCTTCGCCGTTCAGGCCGTGCTGAAGAACCCCGGACCCGTTGGCGTGCCGATTGAATTGAAACTGGGACTGCGTCTGCCTGACGGCAGCCCCGCCAGCCTGCTCGGCGCGTCGGGCGAACACCTGGTCGTGCCGCTCCCGGCGGCGCTCAACGCGCCGTTCACGCTCATGAACTTCCCGTGGCCGTCTGGGCTCCCGGCCGGGACATGGAGCGTTGAGGCGACGGTTCTCGAGGTCGCGCTTGGGAAGGCGTTCAGTCGCGACGTGAAGACCTTTCAGGCGGGACCCTGAATTGTTGCAGTTGAACGTCTAGGAGGCGCAATTGCAGGACGAGCACGGCAACACCTCGGCAACCGACTGTGCCTACAGTGTGCCTGGATTCAAACGGCGCGGCGAGGGACCAAGCCGTTTACCCTTGATTTAATTGGTCGGGATGGCCGGATTCGAACCGGCGACCCCCTGACCCCCAGTCAGGTGCGCTAGCCAGGCTGCGCTACATCCCGTTTGAAGAGCACGTCCGGCTCGAGCCGGACGCTTCGTGCGAATCGATCAGCGGCGCGAGCGAGACTTCGGCGCCGCTCGGCGGCTGGCCGCGGGTGCCGGCTTGCGCCCTGCCGCTTTCGCCCGCGCGGCCGGCTTCGAGCGCGATCGCGGTTCCGCCGCCGGCGGCGAGAGCCGGAACTCCCGAGTATCGCCGTTTGGCCCGATCAAGTCCAGGATCGACCGCAGCCCGCGCTTCACGGCCGTCAGCCGCTCCCGTGCGTTCTTCCCGACGAGCTCGACAATGGCCGGCTGATCGGCCGCCACCGGCGCACCTTCCTCGTCGAGTTTCCGCCGCGCGCCCGCCAGCGTCAGGCCCTCGACGAGCAGCAGGTGCTTGATCCGCACGACCTGCTCGACGTCGGTCCGGCGATACACCCGCGGGCCGCCGCCCGCCTTCGCCACGCCGAGATCCGGGAATTCGGCTTCCCACGATCGCAGGACATATGGCTGCAGCTTCACGAGATCGCACACCTCGGACGCTTTGAACAGCGACCGATCCGGGATCTCGATCTGAACGAAACTGTCCGGCATGGACCTGGAAACTGCATGAAAAGTATAGCCCATCGCAGCGTGCGGGTCATTTGAATCCGGCGCGACCACGATTCTCTTTTACACTGCGTTCGTCTCGTTTGCGAACAGAATAGAGCGACCGAGAGGCCTGCCATCCCCCTGCTTCCAGCCTCGGAACGTATCCGCGTCATCCTCGCCACGAGGACGCTCGTGTCGTACGTCCCGATGTGGCGGGCGGCGGCGCGCGCCCTCGCGGAGCTCGGCTGCGCGGCGTTCTTCATCGCGGGGATGGCCTCCACCGGGCTGAGTGCCGCTCCCTGGGCCGTGCTGGCCGTCGTGCTGCTGAGCATCGCCGTGCGCTCCGCCGACCTCGAGGCCCGCGCACTGTTCGTCGGCGGCGGCCTGTACGGCAGCGTCCGCGACACGCTGGGCAACCGGCCGGCGGCCGTCGCCGCGGCGGCACTGCTCGCCGACCGGCTGATGCTCGGCGCCCTCGCGGCGGTCGTAACCGGCCACTACCTGGTGGCCTTCGGCCGGAGCGTCGCCGGCGTCACGGCGCCGAGCCTGGTTGGCGACAGCGGGCCGATGACGTTCGCGCTGGCGGCTGTCGCCGTCGTCTGGCTGATGCAGCGCCAGGGACGGTCCCCAAGCGAGCGGACGGTGGCGCAGTCGGTCGGCGCCTCCGTCGTCATCCTGCTCGTCCTCGTACTTTTGGCGACGATCTCCGCGCTGTTCTCGGCGGGGGCCGTCAGCCCCTTGCCACCCCTTCCGGCCCGGCCGCTGGCGCTGGCGGCGGCGTTCGGATTCGTCTTGTCAGCGCTCGGCAGCGTGGAATCGCTCAGCCAGGCCGCACTCGATCTCGAGCAGCCGAGAATCCGCAACCTGCAGCGAGTCCTCCGGCTCATCGGCGCCTACGGCATCGTCATTACCGCGGGCCTCGCGTTCCTATATGTCTTGACGGTTCGCGATCAAGACGTCTGGGGCCGGGCGCCGCTTCTGGGTGTCGCGAACCAGCTGGCGGTCCCGTTCTGGCTGCGTCAGGTGCTGGTCTCGCTGGTAGCGGCGGCAGCGGTCGCCTTCCTGGCGGCGACTATCCGCTCCACGGCCCGGGGAGCGTACGGCGTGCTCGCGCGACTGGTGGACGAAGGGTTCCTCGACGAACGGTGGCGTGCCTTGCACCATCAGTTCGGCACGCCGTGGCGCGGCATCGACGCGGTCGCCGTCACGCAGCTCGCCATCGTGCTGCTCTCCGGCGGTGAAGCGTCATGGATTGCGCGCGGCTACGCGATCACCGTCGTCGTCACGGCGGTCCTCAAGCTGGCGGCCCTGATCCGGTACCGCACGATCCGCACCGAGCCTCGAGCCTACCGGATGCCGTGCAACGTCACCGTCCGCGGACATGAGTGGCCGCTCGGCCTCATCGGCACGGCAGCGCTCCTCGTCCTCGCGGCCGGCGGGCTCGTGGCGATTGCCGACCCGCCCTCCCTCGCCGGCCTCGCCCTGGTCGCGGTGCTGACCGCCGTACTCGTGGTCTCGAAACGAACCGTTGCCGCACAGCCCGAGCGCCCGGGCCTTGCGCTCGACGAATTTCAGCTGCTGCCCTCTGACGATGTCGATCTGCGCCACGCCCAGGCGCGCCCGGGGAACTTCCTCGTGCCGGTGCGCCGGCCGCACGTCCTGACGCATCTCGTCAGCGCCATCCGTGCCGCAGGGGACCGCGACGTCGTCGCCATGACCGTTCGCGTGATCGGCGTGGACGTTCCGGACGATCCCACGCAGGATCCGCGCGCAACCGAACAGGAGCGGCAGCTGTTCTCCGCCGTCATGGCGGCGGCGGAACGCGAGGGGCGCGCCGTCCGGCTGATGATCGTGCCCGGCGTGAACGTCTTCGACGCGATCATCGAAACGGCCCTGCGGCTGAAGTCGTCCGAGATTCACACGGGCGAATCTGAGACGCTCTCCGCCGACGATCAGGCGCGGCTCCTCGGCGAAGCCTGGGAGCGCGCGAGCAAACCGTCGGGCGTCGACGTTCGCCTCGTCGTCTATCACCCGCGCGGCACGACGGCCGCGTATCACCTGGGCGCGCACGCGCCCGCTCTCCGCCCCGAAGACTTCGAACAGGTCCATCGGCTCTGGCTCGACGTCGTCCGCGCCGTTGGTTCAAACGTGCACCACCACGATGTGGTGCGCACAGCGTTGATGCTTATGGAACACGAATTGAGTGGCCCCAACCGCGACGCCACGCTGGAGCTCGTGCGCGACACGGCGCGGCCGGCTGACGAGATCGCCGCCATCATCCGCGAGCGCGATTTCGGCCGGCTCCGCGACGTCCTGCGCAACCGGCCCGGAAGCGATGTCGCCGCGGTGCTCGCCAACCTCTCGCTCGACCAGCGCGTCCTGGTCTTCCGCATCCTGCCGCGGAACACCGCCGCCGAAACCTTCGCGTACTTGTCGACGGACGAACAGAACGCGCTCCTGCGCGCCATGGCGTCCGACGAGGCCGCCGCGCTCCTGAACAACATGGCGCCCGACGATCGGACGGCGCTGCTCGACGAGCTCCCGGCCGAGGCGACACGTCAGCTCCTCAACCTGCTCACGCCCGAAGAACGCGCGGAGGCGGTCCAGCTGCTCGGCTACCCCGAGGGTTCGATCGGCCGCCTGATGACGCCTCACTATGTGAGCGTGAAGGAGGACTGGACGATTGCGTCCGTGCTCGAACACATCCGCGCCCACGGCCGCGACAGCGAGACGCTCAACCTCATTTACGTCATCGACGAAGACGGGCTGCTGATCGACGACGTCCACATCCGCGAGTTCCTCTTCGCCGAGCCGGCCAGCACCGTCAAGAGCCTGATGGACCGCCGGTTCGTGGCGCTGAAGGCCACCGACAACGAGGAAACGGCCGTCCGGGTGTTCAAGGCGGAGGATCGCACGGCGCTGCCGGTGACCGACTCGGCCGGTGTCCTGATCGGCATCGTCACGGTGGACGACGTGTTCGACGTGGCCGAACAGGCGGCAACCCAGGAAATCCAGCGGTTCGGCGGATCCGAAGCCCTGAACGAACCTTACATGGAAATTGCGTTCATGCGGATGGTACAGAAACGCGCCGGCTGGCTCACGGCGCTCTTCCTCGGCGAAATGCTGACGGCGACAGCGATGGGATTTTTCGAGAAGGAGATCGCCAAAGCCGTCGTCCTCGCGTTGTTCGTGCCGCTGATTATTTCGAGCGGCGGCAACTCCGGCTCGCAGGCGTCGACACTGGTGATCCGCGCGCTGGCGCTCGGCGAGGTGACGCTGCGCGACTGGTGGCGCGTGATGCGGCGCGAGATTGGCGCGGGGCTGGCGCTTGGCAGCATTCTCGGGGCAATTGGCTTCCTGCGGATTACCGTCTGGTCGGCGTTCTCCACGATTTATGGCGAGCACTGGATGCTGGTCGCCACGACGGTGTCGCTGGCGCTGGTCGGGGTTGTCTTGTGGGGCACGCTCATCGGATCGTTGTTGCCGTTCGCGCTGCGCCGGCTCGGATTCGATCCCGCCACATCGTCGGCGCCGTTCGTGGCGACGCTGGTGGACGTGACGGGCCTCGTGATCTACTTCTCGGTCGGGATCGTGATCCTGCGGGGTACCGTGTTGTGATCCTTGCCGGTCGTGTGGAACCACGTCGGAAATCGTTGCCGCCGAACTGTCGCCTCCGTCAGGACCGCTCCGATCCCGGCGCCGGCACGTGCTGGAATGCGCGCACGGCGTCTTCCCTGCTGCCGACGATGTCGAACACGCGATGCATCCGCACGAGCTCGAACACCGCTCTCACCTGCTTCGACATGCCGTACAGCTTCAAGTCGCCGCCCTTGGCATTCAGCTTCCGGAGACAGGAGATGAACGCACCAAGGCCGGAGCTGTCGACGAAGCGCAGTCGGCTCAGGTCGAGGACCAGCCTGGTGTTCTGCTCCAGGAGCGGTGCGATGTCGCGCTTGAACTCCGCAGCATTGCTGGCGTCCAGCTCGTCCACCGGGACGGCCGCAACCGCCACATCGCCGACTTTCTCGACCGCTAGTTGCATCGCGTCATCCTTCGCACCTACGTGTTGAGAACCTTGACGAGCGTAATACAGTTTCTCCCGCGCTCGTCGCGCGAGTAGCGCACGTCGTCCACACTGTTCCTGATGATATAGATCCCGAACCCGGACTCGCGCGTCCCGTCCAGCGCCGGTGGGGACACCGCGGACGGATCGAACGAATCCCCGAGGTGGTGCAGCCGGATCGTCACACGGTCCGGAAACACCTCGGCTTCCAGCTGAATCCGTTGATCGGCGCGGCCATGATAGGCGTGTTTCATGATGTTGCTGGCCGCCTCGTTCACTGCCAGCTCGAGCTGGGCCCCGGCGTCCTGCTGGAGCCGCCCCTCAGGACCCGGACAGCAGAATTCGCGCACGAATGCCCGGACCCGCCGCAGCTCGGACAGGTCGCTGGCGATGTCCAGCTCGGCGTGCGCCAGCGGCTGCGGCGCGGAGCCGACTCTCATCACGACACAGGTCAGGTCGTCGGTGAGCCGATCGGATTGCGCAAACGCCACGACGGCCTGCCGAATCGCACCCACCAGGGCTTCCGGCTCGAGCTCCCGGTTGCACCGGATGCACTCCGCCAGACGGTCGGCGCCGTAGAGCTCGCCCGAGAGGCTGCGCGCCTCGGTGATCCCGTCCGAATAGAACACGAAGAGGTCGCCGGGCTCGAAGGACACGCCGATCTGGTCGAAGATCTCTCCCTCGCGAATCCCGAGCGGCAGATTGTCACCGTGCACAGTCTCGCAGGCGCCGGTCGCGGCGCGGAGCACCATCATGCCCGTATGGCCGCAATCGACCAGATCGAGGCGGCGCCGGCTCAGGTCGAGCCTGGCGTAAGTCAACGTGACGAAGCTTTCGAGATCGATCAGCTGCCGCACCATGTCGGCATGGGCCAGCGTCACGATCTCCTTCGGCTCCGGCATCTGCCCGCTCCGGTTCATCGCGATCAGGTGGCACAGCGCTTCGAGGAAATTGCTCTTGGCCGCCGCCGCCAGCAGCGCTGCGGGAATGCCCTTGCCCATGACGTCGGCCACCATCACGTCCAGGCACTGGTTCTCATGTTTGAAGAAGTCGTAGAAGTCGCCGTCGATCCGCTGCGACGGAATGGTCAGCGCCGCCACCTGCAACCCGGGAACGTCGGTTGGCGGCTGCGTGAGCAGCATCATCTGCTGGATTCTGAAGCCGATTGTGGCTTCGCGATCGCGGGCGTCCTCGAGATCGGCCGTCCGGGCGCGGACGCGCTCTTCGAGCCCGGTATTCAACGTTCGGACCTCTTCCTCCACCCGCAGCTGCTCGGCCCGGGCGCGAAGCGTGGTGACGCCGTAGCCAAGGTCTCCAGCCAGCTCGGTCAGGAGCGTCACTTCTTCGTCGTGGAACGCCTCCGGCTCCGCCGCGTAGATATTCAGGGCGCCGAACGGTTCGGCGTCAACGACGAGCGGGATCGCGATGATTGAGTCGTAACCCCTTTTCAGCGCTTCGGCCCGCCACGGGGCGAACGACGGATCGTTGGCGGTGTCCTTCACGATCTGGGTCTGTCCCATCCGGACGCACGTGCCCGTCGGCCCGCGGCCGCGGTCGGTATCGGCCCACGTCACCGCGACGGCCCTCAGATAGCCCTCGTCCACGCCGGCCTGGGCCACGGCGGTCACAGTCTTTGCCTCGTCGTGTTCCGCGCGGCCCACCCAGCAGAAGCGATAGCCCGCCTCCTCCACGATGATGCGACAGACTCGATCGAGCCAGGCGGATTCCTCGGTTGCGCGGATCAGCGCCTCGTTGCAGCGGCTCAGCGCGCGGTGCGCGCGGTTGATCCGGAGCAGCTCCTGCTGCGCGCGTTTGCGTTCCGTGATGTCCTGGACAGTGCCGACGCCCGCCACGGCCCGCCCGTCCCTGTCGAATTCGACTTCGGCCCGCTCTCGAACCCACTTCACAGCGCGGGTCACAGTGATGCGGTGCTCGAGGTCATACGGGGCGCCCTGCATCGCGGCACTCCAGGCTTTCTCGACGCCTTCCCGATCCGCGGGATGAATGGACGCGAGAAAGGACTCGTAGGTGAGCGGCACCTCCTTGGACAGACCGAAGATCCGGAACACCTCGTCCGACCAGGTCAGGCTGTTGCGCTCGACATCCAGACGCCAGCTGCCAATGTGTGCGATCTCCTGCGCCTTGTTCAGGCTGGCCTCGCTTTCGCGCAGCGCCGCTTCGGCCTGCTTGTGCTCGGTGACATCGTGGATCGTGCCGCGCACGAGCACGACGCGGCCGCGGCTGTCGCGCTCCGCTTCGCCGCGGCTCGTGACCGTTCGCTGGCGGCCGTCGGCGCGGACCATCTGCAGCTCGAGTGCGAACGGTGTCCCGGTCTTGACGGCCCCCTCCACTGCAGCGATCAGCCGCGCCATGCTGTCGGGCGTGTAGAACCGGGCATGCTCCTTGAAGCCGGGCGGCGGGCTCTTCGGATCGAGGCTGGCGATGCGGAATAACCCTTCCGACCACGTCACGCGGTCGGCCTCCGGATCCCACCACCAGCTGCCGACCCGTGCCAGACGCTGCGCTTCTCTCAGCTCCTGCTCACTGCGGTGCAACGATCCTTCCGCGAGCCGGCGCTCCCCGTCGCTGCGATCGATGCTCTGGCCGCTCCAGACCGCCAACGCCGCCAGCAGGGTGATCATCGCGACGATCATCACCGTGATCCCGCTCCACTCCGAGAACAGGCCAGCCGCGTAGGCCTTCCACGACAGGGTGCCGATGAGCAGCGGCACGACGATGGCGGCGGGCCACAGCCGCCGGATGAGAGTGCCGCCGTCGCTCGAGCTGGCCAGGAGCGCGCCGAGACCCCAGCCGGTCCGCGCAAACACCACGGCGAAGGACAACACGAACAAGACGATGGCTGTCTGCAGCGCAATATGCGTGTAGGAGGTGTGAGAGCCGAGCACGAAATCCAGCAGCCCGACGATGGCTCCGGTATTGGCGGCGAAGGCCAGGAACTGCGACGGCCCGTAGCGCCGCGACCGGTACACGATCGTCGAGTCCAGCCACAGCAGCGCGACACCAATCAGCAGGAAATCGAGCGCCGTGATCGGAGCCATCAGGCCCGGTCGGACGCTCCCGAATGCCTCCCAGGGGTTCTGATCGAGGAAGAGCCACTGATCGATGCGAAGATCCCAGCCGACGAGGTGCTCCGACAGGCTGAGCAACCCCACCAAGGCGACGACTGACGCCAGGATCTGCCCCGCGAGCTTCCTGACGCCCCCCGGGGGCTTGCCGTCGCGGATCCGCAGCAGCCACAGGGAGCAGCCGCACAACGCGAGCGCGATGGCCGCGTTCGGTTTGATCACGACCTGCCCCGGGATGACGCTCTTCAGGATGCCGACGCCGAACGTCCAGCCAACCAGGCCGCTCACGCCGACAGCGATGGAGAGGATGCCCGCCGCGTTCACGTAGCGCTGCATGCCGCGCACGACGCCCGGGTCGGGGTGCGCGAGCGACGGCGCCGGGGCGGATGTGAAAATCGACCGCGCCGCTGCGACCACCCCAATCGCCTTGCCGGCGGGCGTTCGCTGGACGGACGCGTTGTAGAGAACCGACGTCAGGTGCCCATCGCGATGGCGAATCTCGAGGCGCCTGTCGCGCACGAAGCCCTCGCGGAGCGCCTCGTCGTACGCGGCGCGCGCCGCCTCCCGATCGGCAAAGCAGTCGGAGAAATCCGTGCCGATGAGCGTCGACCGGGAACGGCCGGTCAGCGTCTCGATCGCGGAATTCGCGTCGTTGATCCTGCCGTCAGATCCGATCGTGACCAGCGCATCGAGGCTCGCCTCGAGCAGGCTTCGATGCTGCGAGCTGGCCAGACGGGCTTCCGCCCTGATCGCCTCGGCCTCCGCGGCGCGCCGTTTGGCCAGGGCCGACAGCTGGCCGGCGGTCACGGCCGTCATGAAGAACGCCGCCAGCGCAACCCAGTTCTGCGGATCGGCGATGGTCAGCGTGTAGATGGGCGGCAGGAAGAAGAAGTTGAAGCACAGCACGCCGAGGACTGAGGCCAGCAGCGCCGGCCAGCTTCCCCAGACGGTCGCCATGAAAAGCACCACCAGCAAGTACGCGAGCGCCACGGTGGTGTCGTTGAGCGTCTCGTGGAACGGCGCGCCAACGGCGGTCACGGCGGCGATACCCGCTATGGCGGCCGCGTAGTGCATCCACCGGTGGTGGAAAATACTCGTTCGCATGCCTTTGGAGGTTCTATTCAACACTCGATCCGTGGGCAGCGCACTGCCGGGTTTCCGGCTGTACGCTCCAGGACGTGGCCGTCTGACTCTCGTAGCGCCCGCTCGCCCATGGGACACTACGAGCCGGCCATCGCACGGTTGTCAGACCTCACGCGGGGAAACAGACATGGAAGTGCTCCTGATCGTGCCCCTGATCGCGCTCGCCGGTGTGTTCGCCATGGCGGAAATCGCGCTGGTCTCCGTTCGAAAGCCCCGCCTTCAACAATGGGCCGACCAGGGAAATACCGGCGCCCAGGCCGCACTCGACCTCGCAAACAAGCCGGAAGTGTTCCTGGCAACGGTTCAGATGGGTATGACCCTCGTCGGCATCTTTGCCGGCGCGTTCGGCGAGCGCACGCTGTCGCTGCGCATCGAGTCGTATCTGAACGGATTTCCGGGTCTCGCACCCTACGGACACGTCATCTCGCTCGTTGTCGTCGTCGGGACCGTCACGTACCTCACGCTCATCATCGGAGAGCTCGTGCCGAAGCAGATTGCGCTGCGCAGCCCCGAGCGGTTCGCCAGCGCACTCGCGAAACCCATGACGGCCCTTTCCCGAGTGGGCGCGCCTGTTGTGACCATCTTGAATGCATCGGCCCGCCTCGTCCTGCGCGTGTTTCGCATCCAGCCGTCGGCGGAACCGCTGGTCACGAAGAAGAAATCAAGGTCATCATGGAACAAGGCGCCGAAGCCGGCGTCATCGAAGAGTCCGAGCATCAAACGGTCAGACGGCTGTTCAGGCTTGGCGATCGGGCGGTCACGGCGCTCATGAAACCGCGTCATGACATCGTCTGGCTCGACGTGAACGTGCCAACGGAACAGACGATGAAGCAAGTGGTGGCGTCGTCGCATTCACGCTTCCCTGTGGCGCGCGGCAGCCTGGACAACATCGTCGGTATGGTGAAGGAAAAGGACCTGCTGGCCTGTTGTGTGAGCGGCAAGCCCTTCAACCTGACCGACGCGGCGCAGCCGCCTCTGTTCGTGCCCGGCGCGATCCCCGCCCTTCGCCTGCTGGAGCTCTTCAAGAAATCCCAGACGCACGTCGCGCTCGTCATCGACGAGTACGGCGACGTCGAAGGGCTCGTCACGATCAACGACTTCTTCGAGGATCTCGTCGGCGAAGTCGCGTCGGCCGACATGCCCCAGGAACGGCACGCGATGCAGCGCCCGGACGGCTCGTGGTTGATCGATGGAAAGATGCTGGTCCATGACTTCAAG
>CAVQJU010000017.1:0-175394 GCA_963712905.1 uncultured Acidobacteriota bacterium
ACTTCGTCAAGCGTGCGCAAAGGGCTGCGCTTCGTGAAGTTCACAGCCCGGCTTGATTTCTAAGGCGGGGGCTCGTCAGTTCGCGGGCTTGACGCGGGTGTCGCCGTGGCGGTTGAGGACGACCCAGACCGCCACGGCCGGTTCTTTGCCGACCGTCCAGAGCCGGTGAGGCATCTGCGCGTCGAAGGAAATCGAGTCGCCGGGCCCGAGCTCGAACTCCTCGAAGCTGATCTTGATTCCGAGCCGGCCGCTGATCAGGTACGCGTACTCCTTGCCGCCGTGCCGGATCAGCGCGTCCTTCGGGCAGGATTCCGCGCCGACGTTGTAAACCACGATCAGGAACTCGAGTTCCTTGTCGGGGACCGGCGTGAGGCGCTCCCATCTCACGCCGTCGGCCAGATTGATCGTCTTGCGCTGATCAGGCGTGATCACCGGGTTCTGGATGTCCACGAAGGACGATTCCTTCTCCGGCGCCTTCTCGCGGCCCTTCGCCCGTGACGGCGAGGCCCTGAAGAGATCGTCGACGACCAGGCCGAGCTCGTTCGCGATGGAGTAGAGCGTGCCAACCGACGGCATGACGCGGCTGCGCTCGATCTGCGACACGAGGCTCGGGGAGACGCCCACGTAGCGCGCGAGCCCTCGAACCGTCATGCCTTTCTGCTCGCGGGCGATACGAAGCCGCGAGCCCAGCGCAGGGGAGATCTTTTCGCGGCGCCCGTCGGCACTGGCCGCAGCGTCCCGCTCGACTTTTTTCGATCCAGACATGGCCGCGATTATACAGAACGGTTGCCCGCGGACCTTGCGAGACGCGCGTGTGCATTGACACTACACAAAACACCGTGTCATGCTTCGATGGATCTGCCGGTGACATCAGAGCCGACCGTGTTGACCTTCACCTTCACCTTATTTAGTGCGCCGCTGACCGGCGCGTCGAGAGAGATTGAATCATGTTGAAAGCCACTGCCGGGCTGATCATGCCCACGACGATCACGGGTTCGCTGCCGCGTCCGAGCTGGTATACCGAGAACCTGCAGTTGAAATCGTTTCTGGACGCGATGGTGATCAGCCGGTTCCGCGAGCAGTATGTGGATGCGTTGTCGGTGTATCTGCGCGAGCAGGAAGTGGCCGGGCTGGACATCGTGACCGACGGCGACTGCCGGTTCGACCAGGACGTGGGCGGGCAGAGCTGGACGAGCTATCCGCCGCACCACATGAGCGGGTTCGACGCGACGCACCCGAAGCTGGCGAAGGTGGGCGCCGGCGGCATCGGGTTTCCGCGCGGCCACATCCTGCACGACTACCTCGAAGCGCGCGTGATGCCGCGGATCGTCGGGCCGCTGGGGCCCGGCGAGATGCAGTATGCGGAGATCTGGAAGGCGGCGCAGCGCCTGACGGCCAAGCCGGTGAAGTTCGGGACGGTGACGCCGGAACTGGTGGCGTTTGCGGTGCAGGACGAGCACTACAAGGACCTGCCGTCGCGGATCCTGGCGATGAGCGACGCGTTCAACCAGGAGCTGCACGACCTGGCGGATGCGGGGTGCCCGATCATCCAGATGGAAGAGCCGCAGATTCACCTGCTGGCGGCGCGCGGCTACAAGGACCCGGTGATCAACCCTGAGTTCATGCTGAAGGTGTTCAACAACACGGTGAAGGGGCTGCGCGCGAAGACCGAGGTGTGGTGCCACACGTGCTGGGGCAACCCGAGCCAGCAGCGGATGTTTGCCAAGGTGCAGTCGTACAAGCCGGCGCTGGAGCTGCTGAACCAGGTGGACGCGGACGTGATCACGTTCGAGATGGCGAGCAGCCAGTGCGCGGACCTGGAGGACGTGGGGAAACACATCACGTCCATGAAGGTGGGGATCGGCGCGATCGACCACCACACGCTGCAGGTGGAATCGCCCGAGGAAGTGGCGGCGCTGGTGAAGCGGGCGCTGCAGGTGATCCCGAAGGAGCGGCTGATCCTGTCGTCGGACTGCGGAATGGGCCGGGAAGGCATGTCGCGGCGGCACGCGTTCTACAAGATGGTGGCGCTGGTGCAGGGCGTGAACCTGGTGAAGCAGGAGCTGGGCCTGCCGGTCACGCCGTCGCAGGCCGCCGATCCGAAATTCTCGCTGATCAGAACCGCGTAGAGGTTAGAGGTTAGAGGTTAGAGGTTAGGGGCTGGGGGCTGGGGGCTGGGGGCTGGGGCGAGACGGACGGCTGACTGCCGACTGCCGACTGCTGACTGCCGACTGCCGACTGCTACTGGAGACTGAGCGCGCATGATTCACGCCGCGATGGTGGGGTTGGGCTGGTGGGGGAAGACGCTGGTCGAGTCGGTCCAGGGGACCAGCGCCGACATTCAGTTCGTGGCGGGGGCGTCGCGCACCCAGTCCGACGACTATCGGGCGTTTGCCGCGACGCACGGGCTGACGCTCCACAGTTCGTACGAGCAGGTGCTGGCGGATCCGCGGGTGCAGGCGGTGGTGCTGGCGACGCCGCATTCGCTGCACAGCCCGCAGGTCATCGCGGCGGCCCGGGCCGGCAAGCACGTGTTCTGCGAGAAGCCGTTCGCGCTGACGACAGCCGACGCCGAGGCCGCCGTGGCCGCGACGCAGGCCGCGAAGGTCACGCTGGGGCTGGGCTACAACCGGCGGTTCCACCCCGAGATGACGAAGCTCCGGCAGCAGGTCCGCAGCGGCGAGCTGGGCACGATTCTCCACGTCGAAGCGACGATGACGTTTCCCAACGGGCTGTTTCTCAAGCCGGATGCGTGGCGGGCGGCCAAGGACGAAACGCCCTGCGGCGCGCTGACGCCGATGGGCGTGCACGCGATCGACGGGATGATCGACCTCTGCGGCCCGATCGCCCAGGTCTACTGCCAGAGCTTCCGGCGCGTGGTGGCGGTGGACAGCGACGACACGACGTCGATGCTGTTCCGGATGGCCGACGGGATGTCGGGGTATCTGGGCACGATGACGGCAACGGGCCCGGGATTCAGCTTCCAGGTGTTCGGGTCCAAGGGCTCGGTGCGGCTGGAAGGGATGACGCACGTGGCGGGGGCCTCGTCCGAGGAGCGCCGGACCCGGTTGTTCGGGACGGGCAAGTTTCAGCCGATCAAGGGCGAGGCGACGGTCTGGGAAGCGGCCCGGCTCGACGTCACGCGCGCGTGCCTCGAGGCGTTCGCGCAGGCGGCGGCGGGCGGCGCGCCGTTCCCCATTCCCCTCGACCAGATGATTCACGGCGCGGCCGTGACCGAGGCGGTCGTCCGTTCGGCTGCATCGGGCGGGGTGGAACGCATAACGTAGAACGTAGAACGTAGAACGTAGAACGTAGAACGTAGAACGTAGAACGTAGAACGTAGAACGTGCGTTGTCTTTGGAGCCTCCATGGATCTCGGCAATGGCCTGGGCCACCTGACGTACTCCACGCTCGTGCATCCGGCTGACAACTGGGATCAGCTGTGGGCGAGCGTGCAGACGTTTCTCCCCAAGGTGAAGGCGCGCATCTCGCCGGACGAGCCGTTCGGTGTGTGCCTGAGGCTTGCGGCCCCCACGGCGGCGCTCCTGGCCGCGAACACCGACGAGCGCAAGAAGCTGAAGTGGTTTCTGGCCGACAACGACATGTACGTCTACACGGCGAACGCGTTCCCGTACGGCGCGTTCAAGGGGACCGTCGTCAAGGAGCAGGTGTACGAGCCCGACTGGCGGACCGAAGAGCGCTCGGCGTACACGATCAACGTCGCCGATATTCTCGCCGACCTCTGTACCGACGGGATCTCGCCCTCGATCCAGACGGCGCCGCTCGGTTTCAAGCCGAACGTCACTGGTCCGGATATCGTGGACAGCTACACCGAGCATGTCCTGCGAGTGGCCGCACACCTCGTCGGGATCGAGGCCCGCACCGGGCATTTGATCACGCTCGGCCTCGAACCCGAGCCGCGCTGTTTCCTCGAGACCACCGACGAGACGGTCGCGTACTTCACCAACCACCTCTACACCGGGAAGTCCGCCGCCCGCCTCGCGAAGCTCGCCGGCATCCCGATGGACACCGCCATTGCCGCACTGCGCCGTCACCTCGGCGTGACGTTCGACATCGGCCACCAGGCCGTGGGCTTCGAAGACATCCCCGTGTCACTGCAGAAGCTCGTCGACGCCGGCATTCCGATCGTCAAGCTCCAGGAAGCCGCGGCGATGTACATCGGCGAGGTGACGGACGAAAAGGTCGAAGCCCTCAAGCGATTCGCCAAGACCGTGTATCTATCGCAAACGGTGGAGTGTCGTGGCGGCGGCGCCGAGCTGGGGCACTACCTGAATCTCGAAGATGCATTTGCCGACTGGGAGAAGGACAAGACCAGGCGCGAGTGGCGCACGCACTTCCACGTCCCGGTCTTCCTGACCGACCTGGGACCGTTCAAGTCGACGCAGTTTGCGCTCGAACAGGCGCTGGCGATGCACAAGAAGACCCCGCTCAGCCGCCAGCTCGAGATCGAAACCTACACGTGGGACGTGCTGCCGGACCACCTCAAGACGGGCGACATCGTCGAATACGTCTGCCGCGAGCTCGAGTGGGTCAAGGCGCAACTGGCGTAATGTAGCGCGGCCCTTTCAGGGCCGCGTCGCGGGCCTAAAAGGCCCGCGCTACAACCAATGAAACGAAGCATCGATCGCATCCTGACGACGCATGTGGGGAGCATCGTGCGGCCGGCGGCGCTGCGGGCGCTCTCGGCGGCTGCTTCTTCGTCTTCATCTGGGGACGCGGCGAGCCGGGAACGCTACGAAGCGGGCCTGAAGCAGCTCGTCTCGGACGTGGTCGCGTCTCAGGCGGCCGCCGGGCTCGACATCGTGAACGACGGCGAGTTCGGCAAATCGAGCTGGTCGAACTACGTCCTCGCGCGGCTGACCGGATTCGAGCCGCGTCCGGACAGGCTGGCGCCCGCCACCTGGCTCGGCCGCGACCGCGTTCGATTCGCCGAGTTCATGGCCAGCGAATTTCCGCGCGGCCTGCAGGGCGTGCCCGCTGACGCCTGCGTCGGACCGATCACCTACAAGGATTCGGACAGCATTCGTCGTGACGCAGCCAACCTGAAGGCCGCCCTCGCCACGGTCAAGGTCGAGGAAGGTTTCCTCACGACCGTCGCGCCGGCGAGCGTCGGCTACGACACATTTCAGGAGTACTACACCAGCGAACGGGACTACGTCTTCGCCATCGCCACCGCCCTGCGCGAAGAGTACCTGGCCGTCTACAACGCCGGCCTCGTGCTGCAGGTGGACGATGCCGTCCTGGCCAACATGTACGACGAGCTCGTGCAGCAGAGCCCCGCGCATTACCGGCGATGGGCGGAGCTGCGCGTGGAGGCGCTCAATCACGCCCTGGAGGGTATTCCCCAGGACCGCGTCCGCTATCACGTCTGCTTCGGCAGCTGGCATGTTCCGCACGTCGCGGACGCGCCGCTCGAGGCCATCGTGGATCTCGTTCTCCAGGTCAACGCGGGCGCGTACCTGATCGAAGCCGCCAACGTCCGGCACGAGCACGAGTGGCGCGTCTGGGAGAAGGTCAAGCTGCCGGCGGGCAAGATCCTCATGCCGGGCGTGGTGACCCATCACACGACGACCGTCGAGCACCCCCGGCTGGTCGCCGACCGCATCGTCCGGTTCGCGAAGCTGGTCGGACGGGAAAACGTCGTCGCGTCCACCGATTGCGGGTTCGCCCAGATCGAGACCCTCGCACGGGTGCACCCCCAGGTCATGTGGGCGAAGTTCGAGAGCCTCGCCGAGGGCGCGCGGCTGGCCTCGGCCGAGCTCTGGGGCCGGTAGCCGGCGCTGCTTCGAGCGGGCGAGTGTGTATTGACGATGCACGCCGGATGGCTGTAGTGTGACGCCTGCGCCACATGCATTACGTCCTGTGTAGCCGAGACATCAAGGTCGCGCCGGCCTATTCCGGGAACAGCCGCCAGTTCGCCCGCTGTTCGCTGGTCGACCAGTCCGTCGGGTCCGTCCATATGGGCCTGGGGCTGTGCGAGTTGCGAAACGGGGGCTACGTCGACGTTCACGTCCATTCCTTCGAGGAGAGCTTCTACGTCCTCGAGGGGGCGCCGACGCTCATCATCGACGCGCGCGCCTACCAGCTGGGGCCCGGCGCCTGCGGCCTGGTGCCGCTCGGCACGCCGCACGCCTGGGTCGCGCCGGCTCACGGAACGGCCCGATGGATCGACATGCTGGCGCCGCAGCCGCGCGTCGACAACGCCCCGGCGGACACGTTTTTCCTCGGTCCCGTCGCCACCTACGAGCGGCACGATTTCGACATCCGCGATCCGCGGTCGCGCCACCTTTTTCTCGTCACGGACGGCGATATCGAACTCGACCGCCTGAAGGCCGGCGCCGCGGTGGATGCCCCCACCGTGTCCGCAAGCATGAACACGGCGCTGCTGGCTTACAGCGGTATCGCTCTCAAGATGATGGTCGATCAGCGCCTGGGCGCTGAGCTGTCGACGATGTTCATGGTGGAGTACCAGCCGGGGGGTGTCGCGCACCCCCACGATCACCCGCTGGAGGAGTCGTACTTCATTCTCGAAGGCGAGATCGAAGCCGTCGCGGACGACCGCCAGTATCTGCTTCGTCCGGGAGACGTGTTCTGGACGGGCGTCGGCTGCATTCACGGTTTCCGCAACACGAGCCGCAAGCCCGTCCGCTGGCTCGAGACGCAGTCTCCGCAACTCCCGTCCCGCTACGGGTATCGGTTCAATCGGGACTGGCAGTACCTGGCGGACAAACTCGCGACGCCCAGAGCCGAAGAGCTGAACATCGCCGACGTCGCCCGCTGAAAGTCGAACGTCGGTTTCAGGCGATGCTGATCCGGCTGCCGTTATTCCTGAGCCACTGTTCGAAGGTCTGCAGCGACGGGTTGAGCTGCCGCGCCACCTCGACGCTGCGCGCCGCGCGGAAGACGTGCTCGAAATCCCGCTTGAACTGAAACATGCTGCCCAGCTCGTGGGCGCCGGGAAAGTCCTGGAGCCGATAGGCCTCGGGCGTCACATCGACATACCTGATGCGCTCGCCGACCGCCTGCGACAGTGCGGCGGCGAGCTCGAGCCCGCTGAGGTGCTCACCTGCGATTCCGACCGTCCGGCCGATGTGATCCCGGCCGCCCCGCAAGACGCCATAGGCGCACCGCCCGATGTCGTCCAGCGCAATGCCTGGCAGGCGCTTGTCCCCGATCGGCATCGTCAGCGCGGCCACGCCGTCGGCGCCGCGACGCGGAGTCATGCCGGGGAAGTTGATGAAGTTGTCCCAGTAGAAGGACGTGAGCAGGAACGTCGCCGGAACGTTGCGTCTGGTGAACTCGGTGTTGGCTTCGCCTTTCGCGTCGAAGTGGGGGACCTTATAGCGGCCGAGCAGTGTCGGCATCTGATCGCTCGTGAGCGGCACCCACTGTCTCGTGTCCTCGAGCGTCGACCAGATCACGTGTGCGTTGCCGGCGCAAGCCACGGCGTTCGCCATGGCGGCCGCCTGCGTCAACTCGCGTTCGGGTGAGCCGTGTTCCCAGAAGTTCGTGACGCAGAACACGGCGTGGGCGCCGTCGAACGCGCGCTTCAGCGTCTCGGCGCGATCGAGGTCCGCCGCCACGATGTCCGCGCCGCGCGCCGCGAGCGCGCGGGCTGCCGCTGATTCCGGCCGCCGCGTCACCGCCCTGACCGAAAACGCGCCGGCCGGGTCGGCCAGGATGGCGCGCGCCAGCGAGCCGCCCTGCCCGCCGGTCGCGCCCACGATTGCGACGATCTTGTGATCCTTCACGGCTCTCCGACAGATTCGGCTTGGAGATTATAGGACGAGCGCCGCGCGCTTTGAGCGTGCCAGGAAATCGCCGGCCGGGCTCATTTGTTCAGTGATACGAAACAGGGGGAATTGCTACGGTATTCGGATTCTTGGATAAGCAACGACTGGTTCGTGCTTACTCGCCGTCGATCTGTGTTGACACAGCTGTTAGGCCAGCTTATCGTGGCGCCACAATACACAGTGTCTCTTGACGCTACACGCCAAGGGGTCTGGGGGGAGATCACATGCGCGTCCTGGTTAAAGCGGCGGTGTTTGCGATGTTGGTTTCTCTGGGGCTTCCGGCCGCCAGTTCGGCCCAGGGGCTCGGCACGATAGCCGGCAGCGTCAAGGATTCGTCGGGCCTCGCGCTGCCTGGCGTCTCGGTGGAAGTCGCCAGCCCCGCGCTGATCGAAAAAACGCGAACGGCGGTGACCGACGGATCCGGGCAGTACTCGATCGTCAGCCTGCCGGTCGGCACGTACTCCGTCACGTTCACGCTCACTGGTTTCAACGCCAGCAAGCGCGAGGGCGTTGAGCTCCCCGCGAATTTCACGGCACCGGTGAATGCCGAGCTGAAGGTCGGGTCCATTTCCGAGACCGTGACCGTCACCGCGCAGTCGCCGCTCATCGACGTGCAGAGCGCGACGCAGACACGGGCCGTCACGCCCGAGATAATCAAGTCGATCCCCATCGGCGGCACGATGTATCAGCTGGCCGCGATGAACGCCCGGCGTCAGCATCGTCGGCGGCGCGGCGGTAGTGGACGTCGGCGGCGCGTCCGGCTCGCCGGTGCCGGCGCAGCTCAGCTCGCACGGCAGCTCGACCGCCGACGAAGTGCAGTTGCTCGACGGCCTGCGAATCGGCAACATGATGGGCGGCAGCCGCACCAACGTATCGCTGGCGCCGCTGCTCTACGAACAAGTGGACGTCCAGTTTTCGGGGCAGGGCGGCGACTCGACGACCATCGGCGTCACGAGCAACGCGATTCCCCGTTCTGGCGGCAACACGTTTTCCGGTACGTTCCTGGCGAACGGGTCGAACAGCAATCTGCAGAGCGACAACCTGACCGATCGTCTCAAGGCGACCGGGTCTGACGGCGACGTCGAGCCTCAAGAACATGTTCGACATCAACGGCGGCGTATGGCGGGCCAATCGCCAAGGATCGCCTGTGGTTCTTCATGACGGGCCGCTACCAGACGAACACCAGCTACATCGCCGGTCTGTATCTTCCCCGTCGATCGAGCGCGCGTTCATCCGCGTCGAAGACAAGTCGCAGCAGGGCTACGACAACCAGTACGTCTGGGACATCACCGGCGCGGTTCACGGCGGCGATCACGCCGAAGATGCGCGTGAACGGCTTCTTCGACGTCCAGCGCAAGTGGTGGCCGCACTGGACGATCACGGCGCCTGTTCTCGCCGGAGGCGGTCGGCATCGTGGACTGGCCGCCGCGCCTCTATCAGGGAACGATCACCTACGCCGCGACAAACCGGCTGCTGTTCGAGGTCGGCTACAACTACGGGGCCAGCCCCGACACGATCTTCCCGCGCGACGGCGAAGTGACGGGCGGACAGGGCGTCTACCGCGTCGTCGAGACGGGCGGTACCTACAACGGCCAGCCGGTGGCGCCGATCACCTACGGCCCGTTCGGCCTGAGCATCTACGACGTCCCGCAGCACCAGCATTCGGTGCGGGCGTCCATGTCCTACGTGACCGGCAGCCACCAGTTCAAGGTCGGCACCGATTTCCAGACCGGCATGCGCGGCCGCGTGAACACCAACTTCGCCGACGACATCCAGCTTCGGACGACGGGGTTCGTCCTCAACCAGGTGACGATCTACGCGCCGTCGGGCGCGTACCAGCGCAAACCTCGACTTCAACGGCGGCGTCTACGTGCAGGATCAGTGGACGCTGCAACCGCATGACGCTCAGCGGCGCGCTGCGCTACGACGTGCAGACACGAGTCGTACGACGCGTACACGGCGGGCCCGACCAAGTTCCTGCCGAACCGGAACGTGTCGTTCCCGGCGCGTCACATCGTGAACTGGAAGGAAATCAACCCGCGCGCCGGGCGTCTCGTACGATCTGTTCGGCAACGGCAAGACGGCGATCAAGGCCAGCATCGCGCGCGGCGTCGCCCAGGAATCGCTGGCCACGGCCGACTCGCTGAACCCGGCCGTCAGCCTCGTCACGACCACGGCCCGGACGGTCACCGACAGCAACAACAACCACGTGCCGGACTGCAACCTGTCCAACCCGCCGCTCAACGGCGAATGCGGCCCGTGGCTGACGAGCACGTTCGGCAGCTCGGTGGCCGGCAACGACAGAACGATCCGGCGACGCTCAGCGGCCTGGGCGTCCGGCCGTGGAACTGGGAGTTCTCGACCGGCGTCCAGCAGCAGGTCATGCCGCGCGTGTCGGTCGGGCTTCGCCTACTTCCGGCGAGTCTTCGGCGACTTCCTGGTCACCGACAACGTCGCCAACACGGCCGCCGACTTCACGCAGTTCAACGTGACGGCGCCGACCGACAGCCGGTTCCCGACTCCGGGCGGCTCGCTGACCGGTCTACGACATCAGCCCGGCGCTCGTCGCGGCGACGCAGAACGTCATCACGTTCGCGTCCAACTACGGCAACCAGTACCGTCACTGGAACGGCTTCGACGCGACGATGGACGTCCGGCTGCCGCGCGGCACGACGTTCAGCGGCGGCGTCACCGCCGGCCGGACGATGACGGACAACTGCGAGGTCGTCGAGCAAGCTGCCTGAGGTAGACGGTGCTCGGGCTGGCGACGCCGCTGCAGTTCTGCCACAACGACACCGGCATGCAGCCGCAGTACAAGATGCTCGGCTCCTACATGCTGCCGTAGCAGCGTGCGCGTCAGCGGCAACTTCCAGAGCCTGCCCGGGCCGGGCGTCCAGGCCGGCGTCATCTACACGGGCGCGCAGCTGGCGCCGGCGATCGGCCGTCCGTTCAGCGCCGGGCCCAACGGCCAGAAGACGGTCAACATCTACGATCCCAACACGATGTTCTCGCGATCGTCTGAACCAGCTCGACATCCGCTTCAGCAAGATCTTCAAGATCGGCAAGGGCACGTTCGACGCCAACTTCGACATCTACAACTCGTTCAACTCGGACGCGAGTCTGGCCTTGAACAGCACGGCTACTCGGGCGTGAACGGCGGCACCTGGCTGCGTCCGACGTCGGTCATCCAGGGCCGGATCATCAAGTTCGGCTTCAGGTGGGACTTCTAGGCGTTTTCGTTTCCGTGTGGCGTCGTCGCCAACTGGCGTCAGTCCTTGGTCCTTGGTTCGTAGTCCGTGGTCCGTCCCTGGTCGGGCGTCCGCGGTCCTGCACCTTGGACGCCGCCGGCGATGGACAAAGGACCGAGGACGAAGGACGGACTTGGAACTAGGGCCCAAGAACCAAGGACGAACGCCACGCCGAGCAGAAGCGGCGTTAGCAGTAGAATCGGGGCACGCTGGCCACACGGCCGGCTTGCCCTGCTGATGCGCCATTTCGCGTTCGCGCTTCTCGCTGCGCTGTTCGCCGCTCCCTCCGCGGCGCAGCCGGACGCGATTGTTCCGTTCAAGGTCCAGGTCCCGAACGCGGTCCTGGGCGACCTCAAGCAGCGCCTGTCGCAGGCCCGGTTTCCCGACGAGCTGTCGGGCACGGGCTGGAACTACGGCACCGACCTCGCTTATCTCAAGCAACTGACCGCCTACTGGCGCGATCGCTACGACTGGCGGGCGCAGGAGCGCCGCCTCAACGAGCTGCCCCAGTTCAAGACCCGGATCGACGGCCTCGACATCCATTTCGTGCACTGGCGATCGCGCGCACCCAACGCGCTGCCGATCGTCCTGATTCATGGCTGGCCCGGCTCGTTTCTCGAGTTCGTGAAGATCAGCGATCTGCTGGTGAATCCTGCCGGCCACGGTGGCAGCGACGCCGACGCGTTTCACGTGGTGGCCGTGTCGCTGCCGGGCTACGGGTTCTCGGACAAGCCGCGCGAGCCGGGCTTCTCGCCCGAGCGGATGGGCGCGGTCGTGGCCACGCTGATGAAGCGCCTGGGCTACGAGCGCTACGGTGTCCAGGGCGGCGACTGGGGATCGGTGGTCGGCAGGATGGCAGCGCTCAACGACGCGCCGCACGTGGCCGGCCTGCACCTCAATTTCTGCACGGCCGGCGCGCCGCCGGGAACCGCCGGCGCGAACGACGGCATACCGCCGGCGCAGCTGGCGCGGGTTCGCGAGCGCCAGGCCGCCATGCAGAACGAGCTGGCCTACTTTCAGATACAGTCCACGAAGCCGCAGACGCTGGGCTACGGCCTGAACGATTCGCCGGT
The DNA here is from genome assembly GCA_963712905.1 of uncultured Acidobacteriota bacterium. Classification (GTDB taxonomy): domain Bacteria; phylum Acidobacteriota; class Vicinamibacteria; order Vicinamibacterales; family CAVVIG01; genus CAVQJU01. Next base: position 12,136 of record CAVQJU010000017.1, read on the forward strand.
CGGACTCGCCGCGTGGATCGTGGAGAAGTTCCGGGCGTGGTGCGACTGCGACGGCGACGTGGAGCGGAAGTTCACGAAGGACGAGCTCCTGAACAACGTCATGCTCTACTGGGTGACGCAGACGATCACCTCTTCCACCCGGATCTACTTCGAGAACCGCGTGGTCCCGAACCCGCCACGCAAGGTCGAGGTCCCCATCGCGTGCGCGATATTCCCGAAGGACATCCTCGTGTCGACCGAGCGCTGGATGTCGGCGCAGCACAACCTGGTCCGCTGGACCGAGATGCCGCGCGGCGGGCACTTCGCGGCGATGGAGGAGCCCGAGCTGCTGGCGGAGGATGTTCGAACCTTCTTCCGGCCTCTCAGGAAATTCTAGTCAGCGAGGACACCTGTGGTGCGTTCACTGTCGCATGCGGCGTTGACAGCGGCCGGTATGGTCGTCGTCTTCGCCGCCGGCGTTCAACTGGCCGGGCAGGCGCCGGAGCCTTCGGCCGCGAGCATCAGTTTCAATCGCGACGTCCGCCCGATCATGTCGGGCACCTGCTTCCGGTGCCATGGTCCCGACGAAAGCTCGCGGCGCGCAGGCATGCGGCTGGATTTCCGCGACGAGGCGCTCAAGCGCCGCGGGAACGGCACGCCGATCGTTCCGGGAAAACCCGACGAGAGCCTCATCGTCAAGCGGATCTTCGCCGAGGATCCCGCGCGCGTGATGCCTCCGGCCAACATCCACAAAGAGCTCACCGACGCGCAGAAGCAGACCATCCGCCGCTGGATCGAGCAGGGCGCCGTGTACGAAGGGCAGTGGTCGTACCAGCCTGTCGTCCGGCCGGCCGTTCCGGCCGGGGCCGCCCGCCATCCGATCGACGCATTCGTGCAGGCCCGGCTCGACGCCGAAGGCGTGAAGCAATCTCCCGAGGCCGATCGGCGGACGCTGCTGCGCCGCGTCACGCTGGACCTGACGGGGCTCGCGCCGACGGCGTCAGAGTCGGACGCATTCCTCGCGGATCGATCGCCCGACGCGTACGAGAAGGTCGTCGAGTCGCCTGATGGCGTCGCCCCGCTACGCGGAGAAGCAGGCCATCGAATGGCTCGATGCGGTGCGCTATGCGGATACGGCCGGATTTCACGGCGACAATCCGTTTCCGGTCTGGCCGTACCGCGACTGGGTGCTGAACGCCATCCGCGACAACAAGCCGTTCGACGCGTTCACGCGGGAGCAGCTCGCCGGCGATCTGATGCCGGGGGCGACGGAGGATCAGCGGATCGCCTCCGGCTACAACCGGCTGAACCGCGTGTCGGGCGAGGGCGGCCTGCAGGAGAAGGAATACCTCGCGAAGTACGGCGCCGACCGGGTCCGGACGGTGAGCACGGTCTGGATGGGCAGCACGCTCGGCTGCGCCGAGTGCCACGACCACAAGTTCGATCCGTTCAAGGCGAAGGACTTCTACGCGATGAAGGCGTTTTTCGCCGACATCAACGAGCCCGGGCTGGCGCGCGACGGCAACGGCCGCAACGGCCCGGAGGCGTGGGGCGTGAAGCTGATGATGCCGACGCCCGACGAGAAGCGCCGGCTCGAGGATCTCGATCGCCGGATTGCGGAGGCGCGGCAGGCGCTCGCGGACAGGACCGCGGCCCTCGGCGCGCAGCGCGAACAGTGGGCACGCGCGGCGCTCGATCGCTTCAACCGGGGCGAATTGAAGTGGCAGTTCCAGCGTCCGGTGTCGGTGTCGGCGCAGGCCGCGACGATGACCGTTCACGACGATCTCGGCGTCCGCGTCGGCAGCCTGCTGCGGTTCAAGGAAAAACCCGTCACCAGCCTGATCGTGGCCAGCGGCGCGAACCCCGATACCGAGACGTACACCATCACGCTCAGGCCAGGCGCGGGCACGTGGCGGTCGCTCGGCATCGAGGTCGCGCGCGACGACACGCTGCCGGGCGCGTTCGTGGCGCGCGGCGGCATCGGCGCGGAGGTGAGCGAGATCGAAGCGACGGTCGGCGGTCGCCGGCTGCCGTTTGTGATCGCGGCGTCGGCTGGCGTCTTCGGCAACGTGGACCTGGCGCCGGTCAACGCCATTGACGGCGATCTCAAGACGTCGTGGAGCTTCGGCGACTTCGGCACGTCGGCCTCGAATCCGTTTGCCGCATTCCAGTTCGCGGAGCCGGTCACCACGGCGCCGGACACCACGATCGTGATCCGGATCCGCCAGCTGTCGGCGGTGCGGCGGGCCACGCTCGGCCGATTCCGCCTGGCGCTGTCGCCCGGGCAAGCGTGGCCCGATGATGCGATCGCGGGCGGCACGGTGGAAGACAACGCGGTCGACGAGTCGAAGGAATACCTCGGGCTTTCCGCTCGTGTTCAGCAGGCGCTGGCGGCTTCCGCGGAGAACTCCGCTGCGGCCGCGACGCCGGGCGGAGGGCGCGGACGTGGCGCGGCGCCGGCCGCCGAGACCGTCGCGCAGACCTATTTCCAGACTGAACTCGCCGGATCTCGCACCCCTCGTCAGTGCGCGGGCCAGGCTCGAAGCCGCGAAAGCAGCGCCTCGAGATGGGTGTGACGCGCGTGATGGTGACCGAGGCGATGCCGACCCCGCGCGAAACGCGCATCCTGCCGCGCGGCAACTGGATGGACGATTCCGGCGCCGTCGTCGAACCGGCGATTCCCGGACTTCATGGGCGACGCTCGAACACCGGCGGCCGGCGCGCGACTCGTCTCGACCTCGCGAACTGGCTGGTGTCGACGCAAAACCCGCTGACGGCCCGCGCGTTCGTCAATCGGAGCTGGCGGCAGTTCTTCGGCACGGGACTGTCGAACACGCTCGCCGATCTCGGCTCGCAGGGCGAGTGGCCGTCGCACCTCGCGCTCCTCGACTGGCTCGCCGCCGAGTTCATGGCGCCGCAGTACGAAGCGGCCGGCGCCCACGCGTGGGACATGAAGCACCTCGTGCGGACGATCGTGACGAGCGAGACCTACAGGCAATCATCAGCTCCGCGCCCGGAACTCGAGGCGCGGGATCCCGCCAACCGGCTGCTGGCCCGGCAGGTGCCGCTGCGCGTCGACGCGGAAGTCGTGCACGACGTCGCGCTGCAGGTGTCCGGGCTCCTCGTCGAGAGGTTCGGCGGCCCGTCGGTCAGGCCGTATCAGCCGGACGGGTATCTGGCGGCGCTGAATTACCCTCGCCGCTCGTACTCCGCGGACCGCGGCGACGATCTGTACCGGCGCGCTCTGTACACCCACTGGCAGCGGACGTTCCTCCATCCGTCGCTCGCGGTGTTCGACGCGCCGTCGCGCGAGGAGTACGTGCTCGAGCGTGTGCGTCTCGGACACGCCGCTCCAGGCACTCGACCTGTTGAACGATCCGATCTACGTCGAAGCCGCCCGCGTCTTCGCGGAAGGGGCGCTGAAGCAAGGGGGGCCGACTGTTTCGCGGCAGCTCAACTGGATCTTCGCGCGGGCGCTTGGACGGGCGCCGGAACCCGAGGAACTGCGGACGCTGTCGAAGCTGCACGCCGGCAGCCTGGCTCGCTTCCAGAAGAATCCGGACGAAGCGCGGAAGCTGATTCGGACGGGCGAGTACCCCGTGCCCGCGAACCTCAGTCCTGTCTCGCTGGCGGCGATGACGACGGTCACGCGGGTCGTGCTGAATCTGCACGAGCTGATTACGAGGAACTAGATGTAGGGCGGCCCTTTCAGGGCCGCCGGCACCCGCGGGGCTGAAAGCCCCGCGCTACGGAAACCCATGAATCACACGGATATCTGCCGGCGGACATTTCTCGGGCGGGGGATGGCGGGCTTTGGGGCGCTGGCGCTGCGGTCGCTCTTCGACCCGGCGCTGACGGCGGCCGGCCAGGCGGGGCCGGCGGTGTCGCGCGGCATGATCAATCCGCTGCATCACGCCGCGAAGGCGAAGCGCGTCATCTTCCTGTATCAGGCGGGCGGGCCCTCGCACCTCGAGACGTTCGACTACAAGCCGAAGCTGGCCTCGATGAACGGCGAGCCGATGCCCGAGTCGTTCACGAAGGGGCAGCAGCTGGCGCAGCTGCAGCGTCAGAAGCTGATGTGCTTCGCGCCGCAGTACCCGTTCAAGCGGTTCGGCAAGTCCGGGCAGGAGATGACCGAGATCTTCCCGCACATCGGCGGCGTGGCCGACGAGCTGTGCATCATCCGCTCGATGTACGGCGAGCAGATCAACCACGATCCCGCGCACCAGATCATGAACAACGGGTCGATCCTGACGGGGCGGCCGAGCTTCGGATCGTGGCTGCTCTACGGCCTCGGATCGGAGGCGGAGAACCTGCCCGGCTTCGTGGTCATGGTCTCGACCGGGCGCGGCGGCAGCATGCAGCCGATCGCGGCGCGCCAGTGGGCGGCCGGCATCCTGCCCAGCAAGTTCCAGGGCGTGAAGATCAGCTCGTTCGGCGATCCGGTGTCGTACATCGACAACCCGCAGGGCATCAGCGCCGCGCAGCAGGGCGAGTCCATCGAGGCGATCAAGGCGCTGAATCAGCTGCGATTCGACAAGGCGCCGGATCCGGAAATCCTGACGCGCATCGCGCAGTACGAGATGGCGTTCAAGATGCAGACGAGCGTGCCCGACCTCGTGGACTTCAGCAACGAACCGCAGAGCGTGCTCGACGCCTACGGCGCAAAGCCCGGCGACGGATCGTACGCGTCCAACTGCCTGCTCGCACGCCGCCTCGCCGAGCGCGGCGTCCGCTTCATCCAGCTCTACCACCGCGACTGGGATCACCACTCCGGCGTCAAGACCGGCATGGCCTACAAGGCCGAGGAAGTGGACAAGCCGACGGCCGCGCTCATCACCGATCTGAAGCAGCGGGGCATGCTCGACGACACGCTCGTGATCTTCGGCGGCGAGTTCGGGCGCACGCCGATGTCGCAGACCGGCGACGGCCGCGACCATCACATCAAGGCGTTCTCGTACGCGGTGGCCGGCGGCGGCGTCAAGGCGGGGCTGACCTACGGGGCGACGGACGAACTCGGCTATGCCGCCGACGGAAAACCCCGTGAGCGTCCACGATTTTCACGCGACGATGCTCCACCTGCTGGGCATCGATCACAAGCGGCTCGCCGTGCAGTTTCAGGGATTGGACGTGCGGTTGACGGGCGTGACCGGCGACGTCGTCAAGGACATCCTCGCCTGACCACGAAAAAGGGCCTGCCCCTTGTGCAGGAGCAGGCCCTACTGAATCTCGTCGTAGCGTCCGCCTTCAGGCGGACGGCGTCGGCCGGCTGAAGCCGGCCGCTACGGCAAGCCTACCAGGAATACTCCGCGTTCAGACGGAAGACCCGTGGGTTCATGTACGTCGTCGGCTGCAGCCAGCCCGTCGTCGTCGGAGCGTACGTGTAGTTGTAGACCAGCGTCACGTTGTTGTTCATCACGTTGTAGATGTCCACGCCGGCCGTCAGCCGCTGACTGCCGAAGTGGAGGACCTTCTTGAAGGTCAGATCGAGCTGGCGGACGCGATCGCCGTACACCGTTCCCGGAGTCACGATGTTTACCGTGATCGGCCCCGTCTGAGTCAGCGGACGACCGATCTGAGCGGCGGCAGATGCGATATCCGCCGGCGTGAGCGTGTAGTTGGCCGCGTACGAGCCGAGGAGCTGGTCGGTCCCGTTGTTGGCGGCGGACTTGTCCTGGTACACGCCGCTGATAATCACCTCGGCGCGCGGGATGATGTAGCTCGCGAGGCCGCGAAACGAGGTCTGGAACGGCGACGACACGTTGCAGTACGGGTTCAGCAGGAACTGCGCCGCTTCGGGAACCTCCGCGCGGACCGCGCACCAGTCGTTGGTCACCTTGCCCGTGCTGGTGCCGCCCGAGAACGTGGCACCCTTGAGCGAGCGCACGTTGAACGTCACGTCCACGCCGTTGAAGACGCGCGTGTCGTCTCCCACGTCGCTGGCCGATCTGAACAGCTGGTTTGGCACCCTGCTGAACGCTGCCTGCGTCAGGTTGTAGAACGGGCCAGCCTTGTAGCCGCCGCCGCCAGGCAGGCGCGGATCGAGCGGCGCCGTCACGTAATACGCGTTGACGTCGCTCGGCGCCACCGCGAGGTTGTCGGTCACCGTGCCGCCGGACGTGAACTGGGTGAACGTGCGGCGGTAGTAGCCGACCTCCACCGATGCGCGCGGCAGGATCTGCTGCTGCACCGACACGCCGTACGACCAGTCGGACGGACGGACGCCCCAGCCGGACAGCAGGCCCGGATCGAAGTTCGTGCCGACGGTGTTGGTCTTGCCGAAATCGAGATTGTCGATCTGGCCGCAGTTGTCGATGCTCCCGGTCGTCGCGGGGCCCTGCGCCAGTGGGTTCTGGAGGTTGCAGTCCGGAACGAAGTTCCGGTTGTTGTCCGCCCAGGTCCGGGCCGTCGAGGGCGCGAAGATGCCGCCAAACGTCGTGTTGCCGTTCGGGATGCGCAGCGCCGGGTTCGCGCCGTAGGCCAGGTTGCTGACGCTGGCGCCCTGCAGATATTTGCCGGCGTTGACCTTCAGCGCTGTCTTGCCGTTGCCGAAGACATCGTAGGTGGCGCCGAGGCGCGGGGTGATGTCGTTGTAGCCGGTCACGCCGTCGGCCTTGGCGAAGCTGGCGCCGGGGAAGAAGCGGCTCGAGGGCTCGGTCACGGCCGGGAACCAGCTCCACGGATGATCGAACCGGATGGCCCCCTGCAGCGTCAGGCGCTTGAGCGTCCATTGATCCTGCGCGTAAAACGACACGTCCGACGCGCGCGCGTTCACGTTGTAGCCGTTGATATACTCCGTGATCGAAGACGGCGCCCCGCCGATGAACGTGTACTGCACGCTCTGGCTGTTGACGAACATCCCTCGATCGTCCTTCCACCAGTACCCCTGGTACCCGAACTTCATGCTGTGCGAACCGGTCACATATGCGGCCGACCCCTGCCAGTTCACGGCGTTGGTGAAATTCTCATACCAGCTCTGCGACCGATACGTCATGTTGCCCGTGACCGCGGGCGTTGTCGCGGTGGCCGGCACGTACACCTGGCCGATGTTGAACACGCGCGCGAGGTCGTGCGTGGGATTGGGATCGCGTTCCTTGCCGGCCCACTGGTAGTAGCTGGTGCCGATGCCCGCTTCGAGGAGCAGCTTGTTGGTCATCGGGGAGGTCCAACGCACCTGCTGGACGCGCTGCGGGTTGAAATCGCCGAGGCCGTCCGCTTCGGGCGAGGTGTTCGGATTCGGCGAACCGCTGAACGAGGTCGCGCCCGTGCACTTGCGGCAGATCGGCTGTTCGTCCCACACGAACGAGAACTTGTTGCGCGGGCTCGCCTGCCAGGTGATACGCGGCGTGTAGTTTTCCCAGGTGCGGTCGGAATACGCGGGCTGGTTGTAGTCGCCCACCCACGTCCACGCGTTCGGGTTGCCCGCGTTCTGGTTGAAGAACATGTTCAGCGTGTTCTGCCGCGACCCCTGCTGCCGGACGCTCATGTAATACCAGAGCTTGTCCTTGATGATCGGTCCGCCGACCGCGACGTTGAAGTCGTACACGTGGTAGACCGGATTCGGCTGGGTGACACCGCGTGACTGCAGCTCGGGACCGAAGTTGCTCGACTGCATGCCTTTTCCGAAGCCGGAAATGAACGCAAGGCCCGACATCGTGTTGCCGCCCGATTTCGGGATGACATTGATGGTCAGGCCGGCCGTTTCCAGTTCGCCGAGGCCGCCCGACGTGATCATCGACACTTCCGCCGCGTTGCCGACGTCCGCGACGTAGTTCGACGGCTGGTTGCCGCCCGGCGGGTTGCCGATGTTCAGGCCATCGACGGTCAGACGCGATTCGACGCCGCGGCCGCCGTGGATCGGGAAGATCGCGAAGACCGGGCCGGAGTTGACGTTGTTGTTGTTCGGCAGCACCCCGGGAACCGCGGTGAGCAGGTAGCTGTAGCTGCGAACGCTCGGCAGGTTGCGCATGGTCTCGTTGTCGAGCGTGACCTCGCGCCTGGTGCTCTGCACGTCGACGATCGGCGTCTCACCGGCGACGGTGATGGTTTCAGCGACCCCGCCGACTTTCAGGTCCGCGTCGATCTTGATGACGCCGCTGCCCGACAGCACCACGTCGTCGCGCTTGGTGGTGGAGAACCCGGCGAGCGTGAACGTCACGCTGTATGTGCCTGGTTGCAGGCTCTCGATGCGGTACTGCCCGGTGCCGTCGCTCACGGCTGTCCGGGATTTTTCAATCAGCACCGGGCTCGACGCTTCGACGGTGACGCCGGGCAGCACGGCGCCCGACGCGTCCTTGACTGTGCCGGCGAGGGTCGCCTGGGCCCACGCGGCAGACGGAGCGAAGCCCACACACACCAGCAACGCCGCTAGTCTTACGATTCGCAACATATCGACTCCCTCTATGCTCCGGCTCAAATGCACTACTCCTGTTGACTACTCCTAACGGGTAACGTGCAGTCTTAATTTACAAGACGTCAGCACCGAAATATGCAAGAAAGTCACTGCATTTCGACCGGATCCCGGCCGGCGGATCCCGTTTCTTGGATCGGGCTGTGTGCATTGACACTATACGGGGCCCGATGTACATTTCCCGGTCGTTCCGCGGCCCGTGGCCGCTCCTATGGAGGACCAATGGGCTCGCGTTTCCTGTTCACGTCTGAATCCGTTACCGAAGGACACCCCGACAAGATCGCCGACCAGATTTCCGATTCCATCCTCGACGCCATCCTCGCCCAGGCCCCGGCGAGCCGGGTGGCCTGCGAAACGCTCGTGACCACCGGACTGGCCATCGTCGCGGGCGAAATCACCACGACCGCGGTCATCGACTACCAGGACGTCGTGCGTTCGACCATCAAGGACGTCGGCTACGACCGCGGCAAGTACGGCTTCGATGCCGAAACGTGCGCGGTGTTGTCAACGATTCACAGCCAGTCGCCGGATATCGCGATGGGCGTGGACACGGGCGGCGCCGGCGATCAGGGCCTGATGTTCGGGTTTGCCTGCAACGAGACCGACGAGCTGATGCCGCTGCCGATCATGCTGGCCCACAAGCTGGTCAGGGGACTCTCCACGCTCCGGCGGGACGGCACGCTGAAGTACCTGCGCCCGGATGGCAAGTCGCAGGTGACGGTCGAGTACGAGGGCACCACACCCGTCCGCGTCGACGCGGTCGTCGTCTCGAGCCAGCACAGCCCCGACGTCACGCAGGAGCAGATGCGCGACGACATCGTCGCGAAGATCGTCAAGCCGACGATCCCGGCCGCCATGATGGACCAGGACACGAAGATCTACATCAACCCGACGGGCCGCTTCGTGGTCGGAGGCCCGCACGGCGACGCCGGCGTGACGGGACGGAAAATCATCGTGGACACCTACGGCGGCGCGGCGCCGCACGGCGGCGGTGCGTTCTCCGGCAAGGACCCGACGAAAGTCGACCGCTCGGCCTGCTACATGGCCCGCTACATCGCCAAGAACGTCGTGGCCGCCGGCCTGGCCGAGCGCGCCACGGTGCAGCTCGCGTACGCGATTGGCGTGGCGGACCCGGTGTCGCTGCTCGTGCGCACAGACGGCACGAGCAAGCTGCCGGAGAACAAGATCACCGATCTTGTCCGCCAGAACTTCAAGCTCACGCCGCGCGGAATCGTGGAGGAGCTCGATCTCAGGCGGCCCATTTACAAGAAGACCGCGGCGTTCGGGCACTTCGGACGGACCGAGCAGGAATTCACGTGGGAGCGCACCGACAAGGCCGCCGCGTTGAAGACGGGCGCGGGCCTCTGAAGCCGGCGTGATCCTCCATTTCAATCACATCTCGCGCGGCAAGAGCGCGAAGAGCCTCGGTGAGCTGACGGGCCTCGTCACCGCGTCGTTGACGACGCTCGCGGAAAGCGGGGCGATCGACCCGAAGCTGCTGCGCGCTCTTCGCGTGCACCTCGACTGGATTCATTACAAGACGAACTTCCGCGAACCGGTCACGGTCCGGCGGACGACGATGCCGGCCGGAGAGCCGGGGCCCCTGGCGGAGATTGCGATCGACCTTCGCCAGGCGAATCCCGAGACGCTCTCGAGCCGGATCGCGCACGCGCTGGCGAAGGCGCACGTCGCAAACGCCGCGCACGACGAGGACGGGGTCTATCTGGACGGCTTCGTCCCCTGGCGGGAGAGCATCATCTGGAAGTTCAACCGGATGTTCTGGCAGTGGCTGCCCGAGTGGGAAGCCGCTTCGGGCCGGGGCTTCGAGGAAGCGCTCCCGAGCGGCTCGTCCGACGCGAATCATCCGGCGGCTGTCGCTGACTCGGTCGGCGAGTTCTGGCGGTTGCTGAAGGATCTGGAGAGCCGGCACCAGCTGCCCTCGGAGATCGTCGCGCTCGAGATTGGCGGCGGCTCGGGAATGCGAGCCAAAGCGTGGCTCGACGGCTTCAAGGCGCTCGACGAGCAGTCGGGCACGGGCTACTACGCGAAGCTGAAGTTCATCCTGGGCGACTACTCGTCGGCGACCCTCGAGCGTGCGTTGAAAGCGGTCCAGGGGCATGCGGGCCACGTCTGCGGCGTGCCGATGGACGCGCTCAACCCGTTCAAGAGCCTGCAGGCGATGCGCTTCAAGGTCATGTACGTCCACCTGACCAACGTCTACGACAACCTGCCGTTTGACGAACTGGTCCGGCGCGACGGCCGTCACTACATCGTCGAGACGCGCGGCTACATTCCTTCGGCGGACGTCGAGCAGCTTCACAGCTCCTTCGGCGTCGCGGGCGACGATCTGCCGGGGATCGTGGAGCGCATGCTGCACGACGGGCCGTCGGCGGCCGGGCCTGGTGAACGCGGCGTCGCCTTCTGGCGGCAGCTGTGGGGCGCGTTCCGGCTGGAGGAGCGCCTGCGCCTGCTCGACGCCGGCGAAGAGGCGCATGTGCCTCCCGGCCTGACGCGTCTGCACCTGGACGATCTCCTCGGCGAGGCGCCCGACGACATTCGATTCCACGTCTCGCGGGGCGCCGGCGAAAGCTTCGCCAACACGCTGCCCCTGCTGCATCCGCGCGGCTACCTGCAGGTGCAGGACATCTTCGTCTCCTCAATGGACGAATACCGCCAGGCCTTCAAGGGGCCGGGGAAGCTGGATGGGTCGCTGGTCGTCTGGGTGAACGGGGCGCTGCTGCGCGCCGTCGGCGCCCGGGCGGGCTACGACGTCCATTTCGCGCCGTTTCCCTATCGGCCGGGTTCCAAGACCAACGTTCTCTACACAACCCAGCGGCCCTGAGTCATTTTGTTGGATCGGCGGCAGCATTTTTCCGGCCGCACCAGCGAATGGCCCTTGACGCCTAGCACATCTGGGGCATATGTTCAGCGCTGCTACACAGCGAAAGACCCGTGTCTCGTGCCGTTTTTGCTGGAGGTCTCGCATGCGCAGTTTGCGATTCGTGCTCGTCTTCGGGCTCCTGCTGCTGCTCCCCGCGCTTGCGCGGGCGCAGTCGCTCGCCGGTGTCGCCAGGGATACCTCCGGCGCCGTGCTACCGGGCGTGACGGTTGAAGCCGCCAGTCCGGCGTTGATCGAAAAGGTCCGTTCGGTCACCACCGATACGAGCGGTCAATACAAGATCGTCGATCTGCGGCCCGGGGACCTACACGGTCACCTTCACCTTGACCGGCTTCAGCGTGATCAAGCGCGAGGGTATCGAGCTTGCCGGTTCAGGTACCGTCCAGCTCAACGCCGACATGAAGGTCGGCACGCTGGAAGAGACGATCACGGTGACGGGCGAGACGCCCATCGTCGACGTGCAGAACGCGGCTCGCCAGCAGGTGCTGAACGGCGAGCTCGTCGCGAGCACGCCGGCGGCGAAGAGCTGGAATGGCATCATGCTGCTGATGCCGGGCGTCACCGGCGACAACAACACCGTGCAGCTCACGCCGGGGATGGTGCTGTTCGGCATTCACGGCGGTCCCGCGACCGAGGGCCGTCTGCAGGTCGACGGCATGAACGTCGGCGCGTCGCGCGGCGGCGGCGGCGTGTCCGGATACTCGGTGGACACGGCGAACGTCCAGGAAGTCACGTTCCGAACGTCCGGGGGGTTGGGCGAGGCCGAGACCGGCGGACCGTACATGAACGTCGTGCCGAAGACCGGCGGCAACACGTTCCGGGGGACCGGCGCCTTCCAGTTCTCGAACTCGTCGCTGCAGAGCGACAACTACGACGACTTCCTGCGCAGCAAGCTGAGCGCGCCGAGCCAGATCCTCTCGCTTTACGACGTGGACTTCGCGCTCGGCGGCCCGATCAAGAAGGACAAGCTGTGGTTCTTCTACCTGGGCCGCACCTACGGGAACGGCACGTCGGTCACCGGCATCTACGCCAACCAGAACGCGGGCAACCCGAACGCGTGGACGTATCTGGCAAACCCGGCCCTGCAGGCGAGAAACGATTCCTCGACGATCGTCAACAGCCTCCGGATGACCTGGCAGATGAGCCAGAAGAGCAAGCTCAGTCTCTTCTGGGACTCGCAAAAGGGCTGCAACGGCGCCGCCTGGATCGGCAGCGGCGCGCAGGCCTGCCGCGAGACGGCGGACGGCTGGATCGTCGGCGGCACGTCGTCACCGTTCCAGATCGCGCCTGAGGGCGGCGTGTACGGCAACTCCGCGCCGCAGCGCGTCTATCAGGCGACCTGGACCGACACCCTGTCGAGCAAGGCGCTGTTCGAGTTCGGTTACAGCGGGTACAACAGCCGCTGGGGCGGGCCGGTGATGCCGGGCAACCCGACGGCGGACTTTATCCAGGTCCGCGAGCAGGGTGGCTCGATTCCGGGTCTCTGCTACCGCGCGATCAGCACGCTGTGCGGCCAGGGCTTCGCGACATCAACGGGCTGGATTTCGGCGAACACGTGGCACGCCAACCTGTCGTACGTGACTGGCGCGCACAACGTCAAGCTTGGCTACAACGGCATCTACCACTACGACAACCAGGATTCGAACTACGCCAACTCGCAGGGCATGGTCTACCAGTTCAACAACGGCGTGCCCAACCAGTTCTGGGAGCTCTCGGGCGTGTTCAAGAGCCAGTGGCGGACCCGCTACGATGCGTTCTTCATCCAGGACTCGTGGACGCGCGACCGTCTCACGCTGCAGGGCGCCGTGCGCTACGAGCACGCCTGGAGCTACTACCCTGAGTCGTACATCGGCGGCACGCGCTTCTTCCCGACGTTCACGAACATTCCTGCCTCGGACGGCGCCAACTTCAAGGACTTCATGCCGCGCGTGGGGGTCGCGTACGACGTGTTCGGCAGCGGCAGGACATCGTTGAAGGCGAACTGGGGCAAGTACGTGCAGCCGGCGCAGAACGCGGGCATCTACACGGGCGCGGCGCCGACGTCGACGATCGTGACGGCGGCCACGCGCAGCTGGACGGACACCAACCGCAACTTCGTCGTCGACTGCAACCTGGTGTCGCCGGGCGCGTCGGACGCCACGGGCGCCGGCGGCGACCGCTGCGGCGCGCTGTCGAACAGCAACTTCGGCACGCTGACCCCGGGCTTCACCTACAGCAACGAGCTGCTGAACGGGCTGCGGCCGTGGGACTACCAGGTGGGCGTCGCGCTCCAGCAGCAGTTGACGTCGCGGTTGTCGGTCGAGGTGCAGTGGAACAAGCGCTGGTTCGACGGCTACTACGTGAGCCGGAACACGGCGATCAGCCCGTCGGACTGGCAGACTTACAACGTGACCGCGCCAACCGACCCGCGGCTGCCGGGCGGCGGCGGCTACACCGTCACGGGCCTCCACGACATCGCGCCCTCGAAGTTCGGTCAGGCGCAGTATCAGGTGCAGGGGTCGAACAACTACGGCCTCGACGGCGCCTTCCAGACCTGGGACGGCGTCGACGTCACGTTCGCGGCGCGCGCGATCAAGGGGTTCACGTTCCAGGGCGGCACGAGCACCGGGCAGACCGTTCAGGACATCTGTTCGGCCACGGACGCCGTGCCGGACTTCCTGGCCCCGCAGCAGGCGCTGGCGATCGGTGTCACCGTGCCCGGCTTCGTTCCGCTCAACGGCGCCCAGGCGGGCATGGCGCCGGGTCAGTACTGCCATCTGCAGTCCGGTTACCTGACGCAGTTCCGTGGGCTTGGCAGTTACCAGGTGCCGAAGGTGGACGTCGAGGTCTCGGCGACGTTCCAGAGCAAGCCGGGGCAACAGCTCGCGGGTAACTACAACATGCCGGCGGCGCAGGTTGCGCAGTTCCTCGGCCGTGCGCCGTCGGGCGGCGTCGCCAACGTGACGATGAACCTCGTCGAACCGGGTACGCTCTACGGCGATCGCGTGAACCAGCTCGATCTGCGGTTCACGAAGCTGCTCAAGTTCGGCCGCACGAGGACGAAGATCAGCCTGGACATGTACAACTCGCTCAACTCGGCGCCGGTGCTGACCTACAACCAGACGTACAGCCCGGCCACGACCACCTGGCTGACGCCGACATCGGTGCTCGCCGCGAGGGTGATGAAGATCGGCGCGTCGATCGACTTCTAAGAATACGTTGGCCACGGAGGCACAGAGGGCACAGAGACTCTTTTTAAGAAAAGATCTCTGTGGTCTCCGTGCCTCTGTGGCTATGTTCGTCGTGGCTACTGCTTTTCGTCCGCCCGCGCGCCGCTCAGGATGTGCTTCATCGCGTAGTTTCCTTCGTGGCACGCGTACTCGAACATCCCGTACTGGGGCTGTGATCTGAGCGGAAGACTGACGGTCCACGGACGCGTCCACGTCGCCGGATCGTTCACCGTCGCCTGATACTGCAGCGTCGTCGCGTCCACCCTCGTGATGCGCTCGACGATCCGCATCTCCGGGCTCGTCGGCAGCGTGTTGCCGTTGCGGGTGATGCCGACCTTCCCGTTGAAGTTCGCCGATTCGATGACCAGTGTGTCGCCTTCCCAGTGTCCGCGTGAATCGCCCATGTACGACCGGATCTTCGCGCCGACATGCGGCCGGCCGTCGAGCGGGATGACGCGCGTCTCGTGGATCATCTCGTTGCGGATGATGACGAATCCCGGAAGCTGGAAGATCTGGTTGCCCATGTTGTAGCCCGTCGGCAGCATCGACGGGAGCAGGCCCCGCGTGATGCAGCGGTCGTACGGCCCCAGATCCTCGAACGTGTCGAAGGGGTGCGCCGTGACGGCGTCGGGAAAGTCGAGGAAGTACGTGCTGTACGCCTCCTTCGATCGGCGGATGCCGTCGGCGGTCATCGGCGGAAACCGCCCGTCAGGCGGATCGACGATGAGAGATGCCTGCGGGGACGGCTTGCCGCGCTCGCCCCAGTGCGACGGCGGGCCGGTTCCGGTGCCGCGAGGCGCACGCTGCGTGTTGACGACGGTTTCCGAATCCACTTCTTCCTGACGCACGGTCTGGGTCTGCCGCTCTGCGAGCTCCTGGGGTGTCAGGGTCGCGCGCTCGCCGAACTGCGGCGGCCGCTCGTACGGCGTGCCCTGCATGTCGTTGGCCGGCCAGAGGCCCTGCAGATCCGGATCGCCCCAGGGTGTGCGGGGAACCGTCCAGCTCTTGCTGCTGCCGGCCGTGGTGGCGCGCGCCGGGCTGTTGGCCTGAGCCGCCGCCGGCGGCGGGCCAACCGTCAGCGCGCCGAGGAACGTGGCGGCGAAGACGATAAGGTGGGGTTTCATGGCCGGATTGTTCCACCCGGCCTGTGTAGTGTCAATAAACCGCTTGGTGTACGATGGCCCCGATTTCACCCCGGGAGGCAGGAGCCGTGTCACGCATTTTCATCGCCGCTGCCGTTACGCTCGCCGCCAGTTTTTCGCCGACCTTGCTGGCGCAGTGGCCGCGCCAGATCGTCTCGAACGTGCCGAGAACGGCGGATGGCAAGGTCAACCTCGATGCGCCCACGCCGAAAACCGCCGATGGCAAGCCTGATCTCTCGGGCGTCTGGGAAACCGTTCCCTGCCGCGGCTGCGGCGTGCCGGTGATCTCGGGACTTGGCTCGGCCCCACCGCAGGGACGCGGCGGCGCGCCCGCGCCTCCGGCTGCGCCCGCGCCGAACCCCGGCGCCAATGTCTTCGGCAACATCGGCGGCCAGACCCCCGGCGGCGCCCCGTATCAGCCGTGGGCCGACGAGCTCGTGAAGAAGCGCATGGCGGACAACAGCAAGGACAACCCCGACGCGCATTGCCTGCCGATGGGCATCATGCAGCTCAATTCGCATCCGTTTCCCCGGAAGATCATCCAGACCGCTTCCGAGGTCGTGATCATCTACGAGGGATCGGGTACGACCGTCCGCGAGATCTTCCTCGATGGCCGCGCGCTGCCCGGCAAGGATGCCGAGCCGTGGTGGAACGGATATTCAGTCGGTCGATGGGAAGGCGACACGCTGGTGGTCGAGACGAGCGGATTCATGGATGACGGGTGGCTCGACGTGCGGGGCAGCCCGCTGACCAGCGAAGGCAAGATGATCGAACGCTTCCGCCGCACGAGCTACGGGAACCTCGAGCTGACGGTGACGATCGACGACAAGAAGGCCTATACCAAGCCGTTTTCCGCGGTCATTCACAACCGAATCGCTCCCGATCTGCAGCTGAGCGAGTTCGTGTGCATCGACAAGGACGCGGCCCACTACCTCGGAGGCAAATGAAGTAGTGCAGGCCTTCAGGCCTGCGCCCGGGGGCTGCTCCGAAAACGCCTTAGCGCGCAACGACGTCACGCAGCGCCGGCTCGACGTCGGTGAACCGGAACCTGAAGCCCGCCTCGGTCGCTCGCCGGGGCTCGACGTACTGCCCGGTGAGCAGCACGTCGGCCACTTCCCCGAGCGCCAGCCGCAGCATCGGCGCCGGCACGGGCATGAACGCGGGACGATGGAGCGCGCGGCCAAGCGCGGTCGCCAGTTGTTTCATCGTCGCCGGCGCCGGCGCCGTCGCGTTGAACTCGCCGGATAGGTCCGGCCGGGTGAGCAGGAACTCGAAGAGCGACGTCAGATCGTCGATGTGAATCCACGACACCCACTGGCGCCCGCTGCCCAGCGGGCCGCCGATGCCAAGCCTGAAGGGCGGCAGCATCTTCGCCAGCGCGCCGCCGCCCGGGCCGAGCACGACGCCCTGTCGCACGATGGCGGTGCGGACGCCGGCGGCTGCGGCAGCGCCCGTGGCTGCTTCCCAGTCGCGGCACAGGCCCGCGAGGAACCCGGATCCGTGCGGCGACCGCTCGTCGAACCGCGCCTGTTCGCTGGCGCCGTAGTAGCCAACCGCCGACGCGCTGATGAGGCAGGACGGCCGACGCTCCGCGACGAGCGCCGCAAGCCGGCGCGTGGGATCGATGCGGCTCGACCCGAGGATCTGCTTCTGTTTGCGGGTCCAGCGCTTGTCGAACAGGTTTTCTCCCGCCAGGTGAACCACGGCGTCGGCTTCACGGACGCCCCGTGCCAGGCCTTCGTCCGACCAGTCATAGCGAGCGCCCGGCCGGCGGCTGACCGGCAGGACGACGTGTCCCGCTGATTCGAGGCGGTGGGTGAGAGCCGAGCCGACGAAACCGGTCGCGCCGGTGAGCAGGACCTTCATGGACGATCCTTTCTGCTTTTCCTGCCAGCCGCGGCCACGAGCACTTTCAGGCCCAGCCGGTTCACCATGCCGCCTTTGAGGAACGACTCCGCCATCGAGTCGGCCAGGCCGACCAGGGCTTCGAGGGCCTTCAGGCGGTCGCGAAAGACCTGGGCGTCGGCCGATCGCTCGGCGGCGAGCTTGGGGATCCACGTTCGCAGGTGTTCGAGAATCGGATCCCATTCGCGGCGCTTGCGCGTCTGCACGATGTTCCGGATCGCCTTTTCGAGATCGGTCTCGGGCCGGTACGACGACTGCCGCGAGCCCGAGGCGCGGTCGTCGTGGATGAGGCCCCAGTCGCGGAGCTCGCGGCAGGCCATGCTGACGGCGCCGCGGCTCAGGCCGAGGCCCTCGACGATCTCGTCGGCGGTCGCGCTGTCGGGGCGCGACAGCAGCCAGCCGTAGACGCGCGCGGTCGTCGGCGGGACGCCCCAGAAGGGGCCCATGCTGCCCCAGAGCCGCACGAACTCCTCGCGGATCGCTTCGGTCTCGGTCATGGGCCCATCATAGGCACAAAAAGATTGAACTTTCAATAATTATTGAAAGTTGTGATGGCGGGCTCTGTGTCGGAGACCGGGGGCGCGGTCGCCAGGGACAGGGCTATCGAGGATGACTCAGTCTGAGCGAGAGACCCACATGACGATCGACAGCACGATGATCGCGTCGGCGATGATCGCGGCAATCATGATTAAGGGCATGGCGGGAGGACCAGCGATTATGTACAGCCGGTGTGACGTCTCCGTGTCAGGCAGGGACCATGGCGGGCGGGGCCGGGCCGGGCAGGCAGGGCGGGCGGGCCCACAATCGTGATACAAGGCACCTGACTTCCAGCGGAGCATCGCTACGGCAACAACCGTCCTCGTGACCGGCGCGCGTGGGTTGCTGGGACAGCACCTGGTGCGTGATCTGCTCGAGTCCGGGAGGTCCGTGCGGGCATTTGTTCGGACGCGTGATGATCGGGACCTGCTCCCGCCTGGTGCGGACATGGCCATTGGAGATATCACACGCTTCTCCGAGGTCCGGACGGCGATGGCGGGCTGCGACGCGGTGATTCATGCCTGCAGCACTCATGTGTACAACCTTCTCCCGGAGCGTTTCTGGGAGGTCAACGTCGGCGGGACCAGGAACGTGTGCGACGCGGCCGGCGAAGTGGGCTGCCGCCGCGTGGTGCTCACCAGCACGATCTCGACGCTCGCGTCCGCGCCTGGAGGGACGGTCGTCGCGCCTCCCGCGAATACGCCGGCACGGCAACTCATGAGCCTGAGCAAGCGAGCCGCCGAAAACGAGGTCCTGGCCCGCGTCCGGGCGGGATTGCCGGCGGTCATCGTCAATCCGGCGTATTTCATCGGCCCCTACGACTACAGTCCGTCCCCGTTTCGCCTGTGGGCGCCGTTGGCGGTGTGCATGCCGATTCCGTTCGTTCCAGGCGGGGGCTTCAACGTCATCGGCGCGGGAGAGGTGTCCCGCGCGCACGTCTGGGCGCTGGACCATGGAACGGTCGGGGCGCGCTACGCGGTGGTGGGCAGAAACGTGAGTCTGGTCGACTACGTCACGCTTCTCAATCGAGCGACCGGCCGGGACCTCGTCCCCCGTACCCTGCCGGCGCGCGTGCTGCGCTGCGTGGCGGTCGGCAGAGTCTTCAATGCGTACGTGGTCGACCTGATCACGAGGGCCAACTATGTCGCCGAACCACAAGCGATCCCCATCGAGAGGGAGCCTCTGGAAGACGTCGTGTCCAGAACGGTCCGCTGGTTCCGCACCGACGCACGCCTCGCGAGCCTGTCCTCCCTCGTACGCTACACGCGAACCCGTTACTGCTGATTCGAGGGCACACACATGCCGTCTATTCAACTCGATCTGACGTGGACGATCTTCGTCGTCTTTTCCTTCTACTCGCTCTACACCTCGCTGGTCTCGTTCATGTGGGAGGAGAAGGGCCGCCGGGTGTTTCAGAATCTCACGGTCCCGCTCGTCGTCTTCATCTACTTCCTGGTTCCGTGCGTGGCCCTGTTCCTGCTCAACAGGGCGTTTGCCGGCGTTCACGAAGTGTCATGGATATTCGCGACAGCGACCGCATGCATTCTGGGTCTGTCGTTCGTGGTGATGCTCTATATCCTCACCGTTCCCGACTGGCCCATCGGCAAGTTCCTGCAGATTGATAAAGTGCCGGTGTCCCTGATCCGGGCGCTGGTGAGCGTCAACTTCGCCGCGTCGGTGTTGGTCGCCATCGTGTGCGGCATCATCATCGTTCAGGCGCCGGGAGCCATCCAGGTGCAAGGGCAGGGCGCCGCCGTACAAGAGCTCGAGGCTCGCAGTCAGCAACTCGATCGGGAGAAGACCAGGTCCGTCGAATCCATCTCCGGCATTCGGGCCGCCGCGATCCGGAAGGTCATCGACGAGAACGTCAAGACCGCTCAGGGAGTCGTGGCCGTTTTCAGTTCGATTGTTGGCCTGGTGGTGAGCCTGCGTACGCTGGGTGGCAAGAAAAAGAAAAAGAAGTGATGAAACGCACCATTTCCGGGCGCACCGCGGCCGCGGGTGCGGGTTTCCTGGAAAATTTGGTGCCGGAGGAGGGAATCGAACCCTCACGGGGGGTGACCCCCACGGGATTTTGAGTCCCGCGCGTCTGCCAGTTTCACCACTCCGGCCGGAAGTGGGGGAGTCCTGCAGTATATCGCCCAACTTCGCCGGGCTGAGCCACTTAGCGCTCCGATTGCGCCGCTCTCCACCCACCCCGACTGTTGCGCCTGGCCGGGTAATCCTCAGCCTTGGCGACTTCTCCGGCACGCCCGGGTAGCCAAAACTGCAAAAACACCCATGTTTTCGGCCCTTTCTCGTTGTTTTTCGTGGGCGACTGCGCTACACTTAAAAGGCTGCCGGGACGCTTTCTGGCCTTCCATACAGCGCTTCCACACAGGGGGAACCGTGACATTTGAAGTCGGAGACAAGGTCATTTACCCGAATCATGGTCTCGGGATCGTCGAGCGCATCGAAGAAAAAACCATTCTCGGCACTACCTGCGGTTTCTATCACCTTCGCATCGTCGCGAACGAGACGATCGTGCTCGTCCCGGTTGCCAACGTCGACGGCGTCGGCCTGCGCCGCGCGATCAGCGATGAAGAAGTCGAACGCCTGTTCGGCCTGCTCGGTGACGGCAAGATCGACAACCATCAGAACTGGAAGGGGCGCTTCAAGGACAACTCCGACAAGATGCGCAGCGGCTCGATCTACGACGTCGCCGACGTGCTCAAGAGCCTCACGTTTCTCGCCAAGTCCAAGAGCCTCTCGTTCCGCGAGAAGCGCATGCTCGATCGCGCGAAGTTCCTGATCGTCTCCGAAGTGTCCGAAGTGATGCGCGAAACGGCGCCGGCCATCGAAGCGCGGGTCGATCGCGCGCTCGAGCGCTGCTTCTCGACCAAGGCGCGGACCACGGCCCGCGCCAAGGTCGTCAAGGTGGCTCCGCGCGGCCGCCGGCCGCCGGCCGCGGCTCCGCGCCGCGCCGCTCGCGCATCCTAGGGAAACCGGGAACGTAGAACGTAGAACGTCAGAACTCGGAAGTCAGAACGCCCGCCGTGGCCAAGCGCCGCGGCGGGCGTTTTCATTTATGATGGCCGCGGTGCTCATCGCCGCGGTTCGTTCCGCGCTCACCTACGTCGCCGTTTCCCTCTACGTGCTCGTCACCGGCCGATCGGCATGCTGCTGGCGACGCTGTTCGGCTGGACGGGCTCCTGTACATCTTCGGGCACGGCGGCGTGCACCTCGGCCTCTCGCTGTGCGGGCATCCGGTTCAAGGTGGCCGGCCGGGAGCACCTGCCGCTCGATCGCGCCGCCGTCTACTGCGCCAACCATCAGAGCAACGTCGATCCGCCGGTGCTCTTCACGGCGCTGCATCCGCGGATGCACATCCTCTACAAGCACGAGATCGACCAGATTCCGGTGCTGGCGCGGGCGTTTCGCATGGGCGGCTTCATTCCCATCGATCGCCGCAACAAGGAAGCGGCGATGCGATCGATCGAGAAGGGCGCGGAGTCGATTCGCGCGGGCAACTCGTTCCTGATCTTTCCGGAAGGCACGCGCAGCCGGACGGACGAGATGCTGCCGTTCAAGAAGGGCGGCTTCGTGATGGCCATCAAGGCGGGCGCGCCCATCGTGCCCGTCGCGATTTCAGGGGGCCGCGCGGCGATGCAGCGAGGCAGCTCCATCATCCGGCCGGTCACGATCAGCATCCGCGTCGGGCCGCCGATCGAGACCGCCGACGTCGACCTCGACGACCGCGACGAGCTCATCGGGCGCGTCCGCGAGCGGATCGCCGCCCTGCTGGCCGAGGGACCGTCCTGTAGCGCAGGGCTTTCGGCCCCGCGGCGCGGTATTCGGCCGTCACTCGATTTTCACAATCGTCCCGCGGCGATTTGCTAAGCTGAGGGCACCTTGAGGCTGTCAGCTGCGATTGCGATCGGCGCCTCGGTCGCGGTCCTCGCCGCCGCTGGACAGGACCAGCAGCAGGCGCCGCCGCCCCAGCCGCCGCCCGTTCCCACGTTCCGCGCCGAGGCCAACTACGTCCGCGTCGACGTCTACCCGACGGTCGACGGCGCCCCGGTCACTGACCTGCGCCTCGAGGACTTCGAAGTCTCCGAAGACCGCGTCCTGCAGAAGGTCGAGCAGTTCGAGCGGGTCGTCATCGCCGGCGGGGCAGGTCAGCCGGGCCGCCCCGAACCCAATACGGTCGAGGAGTCGCGCCGGGCCGTTCAGGATCCCCGCGCGCGCGTGTTCGTGCTGTTCCTGGATCTCACGCACGTCGAAGGTGATGCGTCGCGCAGGATCGCCAGCCCCCTGGTGAAGGCGCTCAACACCCTGATCGGTCCCGACGACTACGTGGCCGCGATGACGCCGGGGATGTCCGCGCGCGACATCACGTTCGCGCGACGCAGAACGTCGATCGAGAGCGTGCTCTCGAAGGAGTGGTGGGGTGAACGCGACCGGGTGAACTTCAGCGATCCGGTCGAGAATGATTACGCCCTCTGTTACCCGGGTGTGCCCATGGCGGGCGAGACCGATGCCAAGGACAAGGGCATCGCTCAGGCGATGATTCTCCGCCGGCGCGAAAAGCAGACGATGGACGCGTTCGAAGACCTCGCGATGTTCCTGCGGGACGTGCGCGAGGAGCGTAAGGCCGTCATCACGATCACGGACGGCTGGCGGCTCTATACGCCGGACCGGACCATCGCGCGCCCCATCGACACGGCCCCGCCGATGGCCAGGGTGAACGTCGATCCGCGCAACGGCAGGCTGACAACCAAGGACACGCCGAACACGGTGGGCAACACGCACGCGAACTGCGAGGCGGACCGCTACACGCTCTCGGAGCTGAACGACGAGCAGCGCATCCGGACGATCTACGACGAGGCGAATCGCGCCAACGTCTCGTTCTATCCGATCGATCCGCGCGGCCTCGTCGTATTCGACGAGCCGATCGTCCCGACCGCCGGCGTCGGATTCGGCCGCAACGCCAATCCGACGCTGTCGTTGCAGGAGGAGAACGCGCGCGTGTTCGAGCGGAGCACGTCGCTGCGCGGGCTGGCTGAAGCCACCGACGGGCTCGCCATCGTCGGCACCAACGATATCGAGAAGGGCTTCAAGCGAATCATCGACGACATGAGCGCGTACTACCTGCTCGGGTACTACTCGACCGGGAAGCTCGACGGCCGGTTCCACTCGATTCGGGTCCGCGTCAAGCGTCCGGGTGTCGAGGTGCGCGCGCGCCGCGGCTATCTGGCGCCGAGCGCCGCCGATGCCGCCCGCGGCCTGCCGAAGGTTCCCACGCCGGGAGCGCCCGGCGCGGAGAACGCCATCGCCACCGCAGCCGCGGCCGCCGTGGCCACGCTGCCCGCCGCAGCGCGCGACCAGCCGCTGCGCGTGCACGTGACGGCCGGTTGGCGGCCCGCGGGCGAGGGCTCAGGCGGGCAGCCGCAGGCCGGCTTCTGGACCGTCACCGAGGTGGCCGACCGTATCCCCGGAAGCGAGATCGAGACGCTGCTGACGCGTCGCGGAGAAGTGGTCGGCTCGGCGCGCGGACGCATCGCGCCAGGCGGGGTCAGCCTCCTGATGCCCATGGCCGCGACCGGCCGCCTCGACGCGGGCGACTACCAGGTTCGTGTGCGCAGCCAGACGCCGAGCGGCGTCGAGACGTTGACCGTGCCGGTTACACTGCCGCCCGCTTCGTCCGCGTCGGGCGCCGTCTACATGCGGCGCGGGCCGTCATCGGGGAACAAGGATCTGCCGACGGCCGATCTCAGGTACAGGCGGAGCGACAGGCTGCACGTCGAGGTGCCGTCGGCAGCCGCCATGGCCACGGCACGGCTGCTCGATCGGACCGGGAAGCCCTTCCCGGTTCCGGTGGCGTCAACGATGCGCGACGATGCCGACGGCTCGCGCTGGGCGAGCGCCGAGGTCGCGCTCGCTCCGCTGGCGCCGGGAGATTATCTGGTCGAGGTGTCGGCCGATTCCACGCGGACGCTCGTGCCGTTCAGGCTGGTGCCGTAGTAGCAGGTTCACGGTTCAAGGTTCACGAGTTCGAAGGTTCCTGGACTTGGTCTCTGGACTGCTACTGGGCGCCGCCGAGGTCAAAGCTCAGCGTCCACGGCTTGAGCGGCTGCTTGTCGGTCCCCAGGATCCCTTCGCCCAGCTCTACGCGGATCGTCCGGAACCGCTCGAGGGGTTTCGTGAACTTCAACTCGAGCATGCGGCTGGCGCCGGTGTACTGCGTCGTGAACTCCGCCGTCGGCGTGGTCGGCTCCCCGCGTTCGGCGGTCTGGGCGTCGAGATAGCGCACGCGCAGGTTGCCGCGGATCGTCGATTGATCGATCTCGCGTGAAAACTGAATCCGGACGGTCGTGCTCATCGAGACATCGGTTTCGTCCTGCGTCGGCGCGCTGAAGATCACTTCAGGCGGCGGCGCGGCCGACACGCGAATGGGCTCCGTGTCCACCGGCGTCTCGGTCGGCGCCTTGCCGAGCTGGATCCCGTTCTCCCCGACCTCGAGCCACTCGAGTCCGCGGCCGGTCTTGACCGTGCCGGTGATTTCGAGCCACCGGCCGGTGTCGAGCCGGGCGTCCAGTGACAGGTTGAAGCCCTTGCCCTTGGGCTGCGCGCCGCTGATCCAGATGGCCGCGTCCACCGAGCGCACCACGAAGTCGTACCGGCTCTTGCCCGGCGAATCCGGGAGGTCGCCGAAGAGATTCCTGCCGCCGAACTGCCCGGTGATCGTCACCTTCTGATCGACGAAGCGCGTCGGGTGCAGCGCGATGGATCTGATCGAGGCGTTGGGCGGCAGCTGCGCCCTCGTCACGGAGGTGGCGATGATCGCCGTCACTTCACCCGGCCGGGGCCACGACCCGGTCTGGTCGATGTTGAACGTGCGCTTCAGGTCGTACGTCGAGAGCTGCGGATCGTCGGGCTTCATCCGGCCGATGTCCCAGAATTCGCCGCGGACCTCGTCGAGGCCGTCGGGCGTGGGGCCTTTCGACAGCAGGCGGATGGATGCGTTGTCGTCCGCCACTCGCGATCCGGCCTCTGTCGTCGTCACCGTGCCGACGATGAGAATCGGACGGCCGTGGTAGAAGCCGGGGTACGCCGCGAGCGAGGCGAGGTTGGTCGATCGGCGCGTCGCCGTTTGCGCGGAAACCAACGCCGGCAGGGCCGTGAGCGCAACGACAAGCCCGACGAGAGTTCGCTGCATCTTTCTATAGTAGCGCGGCCCTTTAAGGGCCGCGGCGCCGGCGGGGCCTGAAGGCCCGCCCTACATCACTTTCTTCTGGGCCTGGCGCGCCAGGATGCCGGCCAGCGCCAGGAACAGCAGCACGCCCGCGATGTACCCGCTGCGGCCCTCGTGCAGGAACGGCATCAGGTTGCCGATCGACTGCGGGCCGGCGATGTGGCCCGTCCCCACGAGGACGGCGAACAGGATGCCGCACAGCGATCCGCCGGCGATCAGCCCCGAGCTGAACAGCGTGCCGGCGCTGACGTCCGACTCCTGCGGCGCGCCCATCTTGCGCTCGACGTAGCCGCGCACGAGCCCTCCGACGAAAATCGGCGCCGTGGTCGCGATCGGCAGGTACGACCCGACCGCAAACGACAGCGAGCGGATGCCGCACAACTCCAGCGCGATGGAGACGAAGACGCCGACCAGGACGAGGCCCCACGGCAGATTTTGATCGAGCAGGCCCTTGATGATGGTGGCCATGAGCGTCGCCTGGGGCGCCGGCACCGCGGGGGAGCCGATCGTGAACACGCTATGGAGGTACAGGGTGGTCCACCCGATGACCCCCGCCGATGTCACGACGCCGATGATGAGACCGATCTGCTGGTACTTGGGAGTGGCACCCACGAGGTATCCGGTCTTCAGATCCTGAGATGTCCCTCCGGCGTTGGCAGCCGCAATGCAAACCACGGCGCCCACGCAGAGTGCGATCGGCCCGTACTGGTTGCCGGTCCAGCCGAGCGCGACGAATACGAGGCACGTGACGATCAGGGTGGCGATGGTCATCCCCGAGATCGGATTGGAGGAGGTCCCGATAAGGCCCGTGATGCGGGAGGACACCGTCACGAAAAGAAACCCGAAGACGATGACCAGAATCGCGGCGAGGAAATTGCCCTGCATCGGCATCTTCGGCGCCAGGGCGAGGAAGAGTGCCAGGAGCAGCGACCCGACGAGCACGAAGATCATCGGCAGATCGCGCTCCGTACGGGCGACGTCGCCGCCGCCGGCCCCTGCTCCGAAACCCTTCAGGCCTTCGCGCGCCGAGGCCAGGATCGTGGGGAGTGTCCGGCCCAGCGTGATGAGCCCGGCCGCGAGCACCGCGCCCGCGCCGATGTAGCGGATGTACGCGCTCCACATCTGCCCGGCGGCCATCTCGGAGATGAGGAACGGCATCCCGGTCGCGGGGTTGTTGGCGAAGTTGGGGTGTATCGGCGGAAACGGGACAGTGATGTACTCGCCCAGAATCGTCAGCAGCGGCAGCAGCACCAGCCACGACAGCACGCCGCCGGCGAACATGATGCCGGCGATGCGCGGGCCGATGACGTAGCCCACACCCATGTACTCGGGCGAGATATCGACGTTCAGGGTCGCGTTCGGAAACTGGCTGCCGCGCGGTGTGGAATAGTCGAGCTCGGTCAGAAAGAGGTTGAACACCCACGAGAGCGACTTCCACAGCGCGCCGATGCCGAGCCCGCCGAACACCATGGAGGCCAGCTTGCCCGCCGCGCTCGCCGGCCACGAGCACATCGGCGCACGCGGTCCCTTCGGGGTAGGGCAGCACGCCGTGTTCCTTGACGATGAGCGCCCGGCGCAGCGGCACCATCATCAGGACGCCGAGGATGCCGCCGGCGAACGCCAGCATCGAGATCTGGTAGTAGTTGAAGTAGCCCGGCCCGTCCGGCGTCAGGAAGATGAGGGCGGGAATGGTGAACACCACGCCGCCGGCCACCGATTCGCCGGCCGATCCGATGGTCTGGACGATGTTGTTCTCGAGGATGGTCGATCCGCCCAGCTTCTTCAGCACCGAGATCGCGAGCACGGCGATGGGGATGGACGCGCTGACGGTCAGACCCGCGCGCAGGCCCAGGTACACCGTGGACGCCCCGAACAACAGCCCGAACAGCGCGCCGATGACGACGGCCTTCAGCGTGAATTCAGCCGGCGACTGCGTGGCGGGGACGTAGGGCTGGAAGGCGCGCGGCCCTGGAGAAGACGAAGACGTCGTCGTCGCGGGAGTGGCCATATGGAGCGCGATATTAACATGCGGTCTTTTGCTACAATTCCGTTTAGCTTGTGAAAAACGCGAACAAAGGCCGGACCAAGGCGGCGTCCGGCAAGGCGAACGGCGACCAGGTGTCCGAGCTCACCACCAATCGTCTGTCGGTCTACCTGCGCTGCCTGAACACCCTCGAGGAAGCCGGAGTCCGCGCTATCTCGTCACAGGCGCTGGCCGAGCAGTTTCACCTCAACGCCGCCCAGATTCGGAAGGACCTGGCGTACTTCGGCGAGTTCGGCGTCCGGGGTGTCGGCTACTACGTGCGCGATTTGAAGCGCCATCTCCGCCAGATCCTCGGCCTCGATCGCAACCTGCGCGTGGCCATCATCGGCGCCGGCAACCTGGGACTCGCGCTGGCCGACTACCCCGGTTTCCGCCAGGAGGGCTTCGAGATCCTGGCGCTCTTCGATACGCTCAGCGCCAAGGTCGGCCAGCAGTCGCGCGGGGGCGTGCCGATTCACGCGGTGGCGGACCTCAAGAAGATCGCGCGCCGCGACGGCATCAGCATCGCCGTGATCGCCGTGCCGGCGCCGTCGGCGCAGCTCGTGGTCAACCAGGTGGTCGCCGCCGGCATCAAGGCGGTTCTCAATTTTTCGCCCGGCACGCTCGACGTGCCGCCGGGCGTGAAAATGAAGAGCGTCGATCTCACCGTGTCGCTCGAGAACCTGTCGTTCTTTCTCGCGCGGGCCGACCATGAAGACTAAGCCGCGCCTCTCTCACGTCGACGCCCGGGGCCGCGTCAAGATGGTGGACGTGGGCGCAAAGTCGGCGACGCGCCGCGAGGCCATCGCGCGCGGGTCGATCCGCATGTCGCGCGAAGCGCTCTCGCTCGTTCGAAGCGGCCGCGTGAAGAAGGGCGACCCGCTGCAGGCCGCGCGCCTCGCCGGCATCATGGCCGCCAAGCAGACCTCCGCGCTCATCCCGCTGTGCCATCCGCTGCCGCTCGCCAGCGTGCGTGTCGATCTGACGGAGACCGCGAGCGGCTACGACATCGAAGCGCAGGTCAGCACCACCGCGCAGACGGGCGTCGAGATGGAGGCGCTGACCGCCGTCGCCGTCGCCGCGCTGACCGTTTACGACATGGTCAAAGCGGTGGACAAGGGGATGGTGATCGGGAACGTCCGCCTCATGCTGAAGACCGGCGGGAAGAGCGGCACCTATCGGAGGGCTGGTAGGCCGGGTGGGTCGGGTAGGTCGGGTGGGTCGGGTAGGTCGGGTAGGGCCGGTAGGTAAGACATGAAACGCTGGAGCTTCGCGTTTTCTCTGCTCGTCTTTGTTCTTGCCAACCTGGCCCACCTGCCCCACCCGACCGACCTGACCTACCTGCCGGCGCGCGGCGCGTTGTCGGCGCAAGCTCCGGCGATTCCACCCGCGGCTTCGAAAGCGCCCATCGACACGTTCCGCGTAGTCCGCAGCTTCCCGCACGACTCCGAGGCGTTCACGCAGGGCCTCGAGTTTCTCGACGGATTTCTGTACGAGGGCACCGGGCTGAACGGGCGATCGTCCATCCGCAAGGTGAAGCTCGACACGGGCGATGTCGTGCAGCGGCGGGCGGTGGGCGCGGAGCACTTCGGTGAAGGCATCACCATCTGGAACGACACGCTGATCGAGCTCACCTGGCAGTCGCAGGTGGCGCTCGTTTACGATCGCCGCACGTTTCAGCCGCTCCGCACCTTCTCGTACTCCGGCGAGGGATGGGGGCTGACGCACGACACCGCAAACCTGATCATGAGCGACGGCACGGCCGCCCTGCGGTTCCTCGACCCGGCCACGTTTCGCGAGCGCCGCCGGGTGACCGTGACGGATGCCGGCGTCCCGGTGACGGCGCTCAACGAGCTGGAGTTCGTGAAAGGCGAGGTGTGGGCGAACGTCTGGACGACGGATTTCATCGCCCGCGTGGATCCCGTGACGGGGCGCGTGACGGGTTGGATCGACCTGCGAGGCCTGCTGCCCGCGCGCGAGCGTGCCGGCGACGCCGTGCTGAACGGGATCGCCTACGACGCCGCGAACGACCGCCTGTTCATCACCGGGAAACTCTGGCCGAGGCTTTTCGAGATCAAGGTGATCAGTCGGCAGTCGGCAGTCGGGAGGCGGTCGGCAGTAGCTACCGTTCCCCAGCCCCCAGCCCCCAGCCCCCAGTCCCTAACCTCCAACCTCCAACCTCCAACCTCTTCTTAGAACACCCTCGCCGTCGGCACCGGCCACCAGCGCAGCTGGATCTTGCCGATGATGTAGCGCTTGGGCACCATGCCCCAGTGGCGGCTGTCCGAGCTGTTGTTCCGGTGATCGCCCATCACGAAGTCGTAGCCCTCGGGAATCACCTGCGGGCCCCAGTCGTCGTGGCTCCGGTACTCGGCCGGCACGTAGTCGTCGCGCAGCGGGATGTCGTTGACGTACACGCGGCCGTCGACGATCCGCACGGTGTCGCCCTCTTCGGCGATGACGCGCTTGACGAACGACTTGTCCGGGTTCAGCGGGTAGTAGAGCATGACGATGTCGCCGCGGCGCGGCTCGCCGATCCGGTACACCAGCTTGTTGACGATGAGGCGGTCCTGGTCCTCGAGCGTCGGCGCCATGCTCTGGCCCTCGACGCGGGCGACCTGGACGCCGAACGTGACGATCAGGATCGCGTAGACGGCGGCCGATGCCAGCGTCTTCACCCAGGCGAGCAGCTCTTCCTGCACCTGCGCCAGCTGCACGGACGGACTCGGGGACGGTGTCCGCTGCAGCTCGGCATCGGACGCGTTCAGAGCTTCAAGTACTCTCTGAGCCGGCGCGTCTGCGTGCGGCTCACCGGGATTTCCGTCGCCTTCTCGTCCTTCATTCTCAGGATATAGTTCCGATTGAACCAAGGGACGATCTCCTTGATCTTGTTGATGTTCACAAGATGTGACCGGTGGACTCGGAAGAAGACGCCCGGGTCGAGCCGTTCCTGCAGCTCGTCGAGCGTCCGGTAATTCGACGTGCCGACGTGTTTACCCGCGGCGACGGTAATCACGTCGTCGGTCAGCGACGCGAACACGACCTCGTCGGCCTGGACGAGGAGAAAGCGCTCGCCGACCTTGATGGCCAGCCGCTCGCGCCGGGTCCGGCGCTCGGCGACGCGTTCGACGATCTGCTCCAGTTGCTCGGCGGTGACGCCGGGCGCCGCGCCGGCGGCCTCGGCCATGCGGTCGGGGGACCGCTCGAACGCGACGAGCCGGCGCGCGCGCTTGACGGCGATGTCGAGCCGCGCGGGGTCGACCGGCTTCAGCAGGTAGTCCACGGCGTTCACCTCGAACGCCTCGATCGCGTGCTGGTCGTACGCGGTCACGAAGATGATGTGCGACGCCGAGTGCGCATCGACCATGCGCCGGGCGACCTCGAAGCCGGTGAGGCCCGGCATCTGGACGTCGAGAAACACGACGTCCGGCTGCAGCCGGCCAATCGTGGTGAGGGCCTCGACGCCGTTGCCCGCCTGGCCGATCACCGACACCCCGCCGACCTGCCCCAGCAGGAACCCCAGCTCGTCCCGCGCGAGCTGCTCATCGTCGACGAGGACGGCCTTGAGATCCATCGATCAGGCCGTCACGCGTTCGGGCAGGGCGAGTTCCGGGATTTCGAGGCTGACCGCCATGCCCTGTCCGGGGGCGCTCTTGAACCGCAGCTGGCACTCGGCGCCGTAGATCGTCCGCAGGCGCTCGTTGACGTTGCTGAGGCCGATGCCGCGTCCGAGCACCTGCTCCATGCGCTCTTGGGACATGCCGAGACCGTCGTCCACCACTTCGATGATCGTGTGGCCGTTGTGCAGGCGGCTGGCGATGGTGATCCGGCCGCCGCCGACCTTCGGCGACAGGCCGTGCTTGATCGAGTTCTCGATGAGCGGCTGCAGGATGAGGCTCGGCACGATGACGTCGAGCGTCGCCGGCTGAATCTGCTTGACCACTTTGAGCTGCGGGCCGAATCGCGTCGTTTCGATATGCAGATACTCGTCGATGGCCTCGAGCTCCTCGCGCAGCGTGACGAAGTGGTCGGTGCTTCGCAACAGGCGCCGCAGCAGGCCGGAGAGCTTCGTGATGAGGACCCGCGCCGTTTCCGGCTGCGTGCGGATGAGCGACGAGATCGAGGTGAGCGTGTTGAACAGGAAATGCGGGTTGATCTGGTTCGCGAGGGCTTCGAGCTTGGCCGCGAGCAGGAGCTTTTCCTGTTCCTGGAGGCGATGTTCGATGCGCGCGTTGTTCCAGATTTTGATCGGCGTCGCGACGGCCAGCACTGTGGCGAACACGATGATGACGAGCCACACCGAGTGCGGCGAGCCCGGCGCCATGAAGAAGAGCCGGTGGTAGCGGGCGCCGAGCAGCTGCCGGATGATCTCGAGGCCGATCGGCGCGAGCAGCAGCATCACCTGCCAGTCCACCTTCAACGACCGGAGCATCTGCCAGGCGCGGCGGTGCAGGCTGGTGAAGACAAACGGCGAAAACTGCCAGAGCACGTTCTTGGGACACAGCTCGCGAAGGCCGCCGCCCGCAAACCCGCAGCCGATGGCGAACGGCAGGGCGATGAATTCGTGCGAGAAGAGCGGCGGGATGCCGACCATGACGCCCACCGTGAGCCCCGCGTACGGGCCGTCGATGAGGCCGGCCAGAAACGCGCCTTCGAGCGTCAGGTCGGCCGCCTGGTAGCCCAGGAGCAGCCGCGCGACGACGCCGAGCGAGAGGAGGCTTCCGAGGCTCAGCGCGAACGTGAGCCGGTCCGGGGACGGCCGCTGTTCGAAGATGAGGAAATGCCGGAACCGGCGGAATCGCACCAGAATCGTCGCCGCGGCGGCCATGACGGCCAGTTTCACCAGCAGCGTGGTGAGGAGCAGCTGGTCCGTCGAGAGAGACGTCGGGCCCGGCATGATTTACATTGATCTTATCGGCCGGTTAAACTGAGGGCAATGGGTGTGATTCGGCCTCTCCTCGTCGGCTTCTTCACCACGTTCAAGCACATTTTCAAGAAGCCCGTGACGGTGAACTACCCGGACCAGAAGGTTCCGATGTTCCCGAAATACCGCGGCAAACAGGTGCTGATGCGCGACGAGAACGATCTCGAGAAATGCGTCGCCTGCGGCCTGTGCTCGGTGGCCTGCCCGGCCGACGCCATCTATCTCGAGGCCCAGGAAAACACCGGCGGCGTCCAGGCGGGACCGCGCTACGCCTCGGTGTACCAGATTCACAAGACGCGCTGCATCTTCTGCGGCTACTGCGAAGAAGCGTGTCCCGTCGGCGCCATTTTCATGGGCAAGGACTACGAGCTGGCGGTCTACAGCAAGGATCAGTTCGTCTGGGACAAGACCGACCTCCTCGTGCCCGCCTCCGGCACCAAACAGCAGGCAGGATAAAGGCAGGCATCCCGGCTTGACGGCCCCGCCCGGCACGCCTGCTCTCGCGCTTCAATCTACTCTCCCCCGCAGATCATGATGATCGGCGCGCTCGGCGACATCCACGGCGAGTTCGAGACCGTTCAGGACATCATGCGCCGGCACGCGGACGTGCCGTTCTGGCTGCAGGTGGGCGACGTCGCGAGCAACGAGGGCGAGTACCTTCACACCGGCCGCGCCCCTCTACTGGATCAAGGGCAACAACGAGGACTTCGACGTGGTGGCCGAGGCGGCGGCCGGCCGTTCGCCCGCGCCGACGCTGCACTACCTGCGCAACGGCGCGCTCCACCAGGTCGGCAACTGGCGCGTCGCGGCGCTGGGAGGAACGTTCGCGCCGAGCTGGTACAACGCGCCGGCCTCGGCCCTGCCGCCCTCCAGGGGACACAAGACGACGACGGCCTTCGTCAAGCTGGGTAAGCGGCGCGACGACAAGCGCCGGCACTTCGTGAAGGATGAAGTCCTGGCCTGCAAGGCGCTCTCGGGCATCGATGTCTTCCTGACGCACGAGGCGCCGCGGCCGTTCTATCCGGCGGGGCGGCACATCGACGCGGGCAAGACGGTGTTGAACGAAATCCTCACCACGATGCGGCCGCGGCTGCACCTGTTCGGCCACCATCACGAATTCACCGATTCGGCGCGGCAGGGCGTGCGGTCGATCGGCCTCGACATGGTGACAAAATCGTATTTGCTCATCAACGACGAAACTCTGCGCTGCGAGCGCCT
Organism: uncultured Acidobacteriota bacterium; assembly: GCA_963712905.1. Lineage (GTDB taxonomy): Bacteria > Acidobacteriota > Vicinamibacteria > Vicinamibacterales > CAVVIG01 > CAVQJU01. Next base: position 45,616 of record CAVQJU010000017.1, read on the forward strand.
CGATACGTGAAATCGCGTGATCTGACGTTCTGACATGGACTTCGCTGACCTTCCCATGTATAGTTCCGAAGGCACTGATGGCCATCTTTGAGCCGCCGTCTTCGCAGTCGCGGGAGGAGTTCATCGGGTCGGACGCCGCTTCCCGCGCGTTGTCGGTGGCGGTCGTCGAAAACGACTTCGTCGAACGGGTCTACGAGAACATCGCGTGGGCCTACGACGCATTTTTTGGACCCACCCTGCATCCTGGACGCGTTCAGGCGATCCAGCGCATGGCCATTGGTCCCCGCGATCGCGTGCTCGAAGTGGGCGTCGGCACCGGGATCAACGCCGCGCTCTACCCGCGCTCGTGCTCGGTCACCGGCATCGATTTCTCGGGATCCATGCTCGAAAAGGCCCGCGACCGGATGGCCCGCAAGGGCATCGGCAACATGCGCCTGTTCGAGATGGACGCCGCCGATCTCAAGTTCCCCGACGACACCTTCGACATCGTCTACGCGCCGTACGTGATCAGCGTCGTTCCCGACCCGGTGGCGGTCGTGCGCGAGATGCAGCGCGTGTGCCGGCCCGGCGGACGGGTCATCGTCCTCAACCATTTCCGCAGCCCGCACAAGCCGATCGCAGCCATCGAACGGGCCATCTCGCCCTTCACGGTTCATATCGGTTTCAAGTCGGATCTGGATCTGCCCGCCTTCATCGCGCAGGCGAACCTTCGCCCCGTGTCGATCGAGAAGGTAAACCTGCTCGGGCTCTGGTCGCTCATCACCTGCGTCAAGTAACAAGACCGAAAATTTCTTCCGCGGCCACCTGAGCCCCATCCACGCGTGCGGTTTCGGGTGGCGGCTGCTGTGCGAGCAGCGCGCCGACCGCCCCGGCCCATCGGCCCGCGAGCAAATCCGATTGGTCGAGATAGCGGCAGCGCAGGACGCGCGGCATCCCGGCGACGAACACGCCGTACTCGACGAATCGCCCGCGCGAGGTGTAGAGCAGCGGCGTCCCGTTGGCGATGCACTCCGAAACGATGCCGTAGCCGGGCTTGCTCACGACCACGTCGGCCGCCGCCACCAGATCCGGATAGGTCAGCCCCGCCGGCGCCTCGCGCTCCGGCGCCAGCACCGTCAGATGTTCGGCGTCGGCGATCTGCTGGTACGGCAGGCCGAGATCCGCGCCGCTGAAGCAGGCCAGCACGAACGGCCGGTCGCCGGCGATGCGGAGGCGTTCACGCGTGTCGGCCGCGTCGCGCGTCGAGCGCCGCGCGATGAACGGGATGTCTGACGTCACCGCCGCCATCGCGTCGAATCCGCCATGGAGCGGAAGCCGCAGGGCGCGAGTGGCCGTGGCATAGGCGTTGTGGACAACGTCGATGACGCCGGCCCCGTCTTTTGCCAGATGCGCCGAACGCGTCGTATCCGCGGTAGATCCAATCCCAGGTGAAATTCCCGATTGCGACCGACGGCACGCCCGCCCGTGCCGCAGCCGTGAACGCAAGAGGCGGGATGTCGCCCAGGACGACCGACGCGCGTTCGGCCGCCAGGAAGGCGGCCTCTTCGTCCGCGCGTCGATCGAACGTCGCGTAGAACCGTGGCCGCGCGACTCGCCGTCTCGCGCTCGTCGACGTTCAGGCTGTCGATCTGCACGACGCCGGTATCCGTTTCGATCGGACTCACCTCGACGTGCGCCGGCGCGGTCGCCCGAAACAGCCAGAGCGGCACGGTCGTGCGGACGATGAGCCGCGCGTCCGGCCGCCGCGCGGCCAGCTCCGTGAGCAGCTCGATGCTGCGAGACGCGTGGCCGAAGCCGTGGCCGGAAATATAGAAAACGATGGTCACGGTCACGCCCAGCACTTCGCAGCCTTTACCACCAACGCTTCTGCCAAACCACCTGAACCCCTCCCTGCTGGTCCCAGGTCACTCGTCCGTACGGCTGGCGGGCGTAGTAGCTGGCCTTGATCGTGATTTCGCGCGTGACGCGGTACCTGGCGGTGAGCTCGTTGGCGAGCAGGCGAGGCTGCGCGCGGAAGATGGCGCCGGTGCCCGCGACCGGGGCGTCCGTACCTTCGTGGCGGCCGCCGATCGCCCAGCGCGGGCTGATGGTTTGCGTGGCCTGGATGAACCACGCGTTGGCGGGAGCGTCCAGCCCGGGGATGACGAAGCTGTCGTGAACGAATTCGCCGGTCACCTTCGTGTACCGCACGGCGTAGTCGCCCTCGAACCCGATGAGCGTCACCGTGCGATCCCCGCGCACGGCGTTGGCGTTCAGCTCCTCGTCCTTGAGGAACACGCCGTGGGCGAACGACACGCCAAGGCGAAGCCCGGTGGTCGGCGTGATGCCGGCGCCGGCCTCGAAGACGGGCGTGGATACGGGGTTGGTCGACGCGCCGACGACCCAGCTGCGCACCGGTGCGGAGTTCACGACGGCGGCACGCGCGTCCCACCGGGCGGCCGACAGCGTGAGCACCGCGCCGAGCGGATACGTCGAGGCCACCGCGGGGCCGCGCGGGCCGCCCGCGTCGAAGGGCAGCATCGGCGTGAAGTAGCTCGTGTGTCCCGCGATCGTGGGGTTGACGCTCGGGTTGGCGTCGAACAGGCCGAGGCCGACAGGGGACGCCATGTAGCCGGCGTCCACGCGCGTCGCGATCGTCCCGGGCCGCTCGTAACGGATGCTGGCCTGGTAGAGCTGCGTGTCCCACGGTGGCGGCGCCGCGGTGGGCGGCGACGGGCGCGGCAGGCGAAACCACGGCCTCACGTAGATCTGCCACCGGTCGCCCAGCTGCACCGTGCCGATGATGTCGACGATGACCTGCGGGCGATCGGACACGTTGTCGCCCCTGAACAGATCGAGGGCGACGGTCGTGTCGAGGCTGAACCGCTCGTATGGCGTCTGCGCGGAGACGGGAACGGCCGACGCCCAGGTCCCCGCAACCATGCCGCCCAGCAGCAGCCCGGTGCGGATGCTACGCATGCATGCGCTCGAGCACCACTTCTCCCGTGTCCGAGATGACGCCCGGCAGCACCGTCGCGAGAGCGCCCACGGCTTCGGCATGGAACGCCGTGCCCGCGAAGTGCCAGAGCTCCTGCAGCGCCGCGGTCGGGTGCCGCGCGCTCCGGTAGGCGCGGGCCGTCGTCATGGCGTCGTAGGCGTCGGCCACGTGCACGATGTGCGCGGCGATCGGGATCTCGTCCCCGCGCAGGCCGTGGGGGTAGCCGCGTCCATCCGGCCGCTCGTGATGCAGCTCGACGATGGGGATGTGGGGCGCGAGGAACGGGACGGACTGGAGGATCCGCGCGCCCGCGCCCGGATGCTGCTTGATGATGTCGAACTCGGCGGGCGTCAGGGCGGTGGGCTTGAGCAGCACCGCGTCGGGCACGCCGATCTTGCCGATGTCGTGCAACAGCGCGCCCAGCCGGATCACTTCGATTTCCTCGTCGCGCAGGCGCAGCGATCGGCCGATCGCGACCGACAGCACGCTGACGCGCTCGGAGTGTCCGGCCGTATAAGGATCGCGCGCGTCGAGCGCCATCGCGAGCGCGCGAATCGCCCCGGTGTAGGCGCCCTGCGTCTGGTCTTCTGCGGCCGTGACCGACGTGATGAGGTCGTTGAACGTGTCGGTCAGCTCGTCGATCTCGAGGCTCGACCCGCTCGGCGCCGGCAGGTTCGCGGCGTCGCGGGACGCGGCCATCCGTTTCAGCGACGTCGAAAGCTGCCCGATCGGCTCGGTGATCATCCGCGCGAGCCAGAAGCTCGCCACGAGAGCGAGCAGCGTCGCGCCGCCGGCGATGAGCGACAGGCGCTGCACGGCCGTTCGCGTGGCGGCGCGCGAGGAACCGTCGATCGACGTCAGCGCGTAGAACGTGGCCTTGTTCACGTTGACCAGGCGGCGGAACGCGTGCGACTCGCCGTCGAGCGTGACGATTCCCCCGGCTGGTCCCCCGGCCGGCGCCATGGCCAGCGCGGACTCGAACGCGCGGGCCGACGCGGGCGGCAGCGTGCTGGTCACGACCTGGCCGTCGCTCACGATCGCGGTCTGCGCACCGGCCAGCGCCGCGAGATCGTCGGCGTACCGGCGATCCAGCGCCGTCGCGAGGTAGAGCGCGCCGATTCTCACGCCGTCCAGATCGAACGGCACCGACACGATGCGGAACACGGTGCCGTCCATCCGCGCCACGCCGTCCACACGGTCGCCCTCGGCGCCGGCGATGACGACTTCGCGGTCGCGCGGCCAGAGGGACGCCATCCGGCCCGCAGCCGCCAGCGTCCTGTGGCGGACGTCGGTGAGCACAATGGCGTCGGAGTCGATGCGTGCCGCCACTTCCTCGAGCTGGCGCCCGATCGTGGTCAACCACTGCTCACGAACTGCCGGGTCGGTGTTCGATCCGGACTCGGCCGCGTACGTGTCCACGGCGGCCTTGAGCCGCGGGCTTTCGGCCAGCGCGGCCACCTGCTCCCTGAGCTCGCGCTGCCGCCGGGCCTCAATCGCCGCGAACACACGCTGGCCGGCCTCGAGGTTCGTCGAAACGGACTGGCGGACTTGATCGCGAACGCTGGCGGTCACGAGGACGAAGACGCCGATCAGCAGCACCGCCACCGTCGCGAAGGTGACCGCGAGCGTCTTGACGAGCAGACGCGGCGGCCGCCGCCGGTCGCTCACGGCTGATCCTCGACGGGCACGGTCAGGTTGACCGTGGCCGTCTGGCCCGCGTCGACGCGCACGGTCAGCGTCCGTTCGCCCACGCGCTCGTGCCAGCCGACGAGCGTGTACCGGCCGGCGGGGACGTTGGGCAGCTCGAACGCGCCGTCGGCCGCCGGGAATCGCGAAATACGGATGATCGAGGACGAGGATCGAGGCGCTCATGTGCGAGTGGATGTCGCAGAACACCTTCACGAGGCCCGTCTTGTTGAACCGCTGGCCGCGCGTCTCGCCGCGCGGGTACCGGCCCAGGTTGAACGTCGCCGTCGAGGACAGCGAGAACACGTTGTGGAAGAACGGATCGCCGTTGGGAAATTCGACCGTCGATCCGCGCGTGATCGCCAGCACGTGCGGGATGAAGGTCTCGTCTTCCTGCTTGAGTTCCGACTTCGTCGTCCGCAGCGCCCCGCGGAACGCCGGATCCTTCAGGTAGACGACGACGTTGCGGATTTCGGGGATGGCGGGAGCGGCGTGTTTGCCGATCGTTCTCGACGGGTAGACGTTGGATGGCAGCGGCGAGCGGACGCGCGCGGTCAGCTTGACGCGGCCACTGATGGTGCCGGTGCCGACGCCGGCTCGCGCCGGGGTCTGCCGTCTGTGCGCGCGGTCCGGCCGACGCCGCGGCGAGACACATGAATGCAACGGCGTGCAGCAGCACGACAGGACGGCGCACCTCGTCATTTTACGTCTGCGCCTGTCCCGCCCGGCAGCGCCACGCGTAAAACTTCTGCGAGGGTGTGCACGGGGATGAAATGCATCCCGCGCTTGAGCTCAGGCGGCAGCTCAGCCAGATCCGGCTCGTTGCGCGCCGGAAGAATGAACTCCTTGATGCCGTGCCGCATGGCCGCGAGCGCTTTCTCCCGAATCCCGCCGACGGGCAGCACGAGGCCGCTCAGCGTGATCTCGCCCGTCATCGCCACGTCCTCGCGCACCTTCTGTTTCTTCAGCGCCGACACGATCGCCGTCGCCATCGTCACGCCGGCTGACGGCCCGTCTTTCGGAATCGCGCCGGCCGGCACGTGGACGTGCAGATCGTGATTGTCGAGGAAGTCCGCCGGCACGCCAATCTCGACGGCCTGCGATCGGATGTGGCTCACGGCCGCGCGCGCCGACTCCTGCATCACGGCGCCCAGCTGGCCGGTGAGGATCACGTCGTGGTGTCCCGACGGCAGCAGGGTCGCCTCGATGAACAGCACGTCGCCGCCCGCTTCCGTCCAGGCGACGCCGGTCGCCACGCCGGGACGCGACACGCGGAACGCGACTTCGTCGTGGAACCGGGGCGGCCCCAGGTAGTCGGGGATCGCGTCGGCACGGACGGTCGTGCGCTCCGCGGTATCCGCCGACGCGGTGCGCGCCGCGATCTTCCGGGCCACGGCCCCGATGTGGCGCTCGAGGCTGCGAACGCCGGCCTCGCGCGTGTAGTCCAGGATGATGCGCTGGATCGCATCCTCCTCGAACGTCACGTCCGCAGGCGTCAGGGCGTGCTCCTCGAGCTGGCGCGGCACGAGGTAGCGCGTCGCGATGTGGAGCTTTTCATCCGCCGTGTAGCCGGCGAGCGAGATGATCTCCATGCGATCGAGCAGCGCGGGGTGTACCGGGCCGAGCTGGTTGGCCGTCGCGATAAACAGCACGCGCGACAGGTCCATGCTGATTTCGAGGTAGTGATCGCGGAACGAGTGGTTCTGCGCCGGATCGAGCACTTCGAGCAGCGCCGCGGCCGGATCGCCCTGGAACCCGACGGTGAGCTTGTCGAGCTCGTCCAGCATGAACACGGGGTTCATCGCGCCGGCCTGTTTCAGCGCCTGGACGATGCGGCCCGGAATGGATCCGATGTAGGTGCGCCGGTGTCCGCGGATTTCCGCCTCGTCTCTCACGCCGCCGAGCGAGATGCGCACGAACTTGCGGTTCATCGCCCGCGCGATCGACTGGCCGAGCGACGTCTTGCCGACGCCCGGCGGCCCGACAAAACACAGGATCGGCCCCTTGATCGTGCCGGCCGGCGAATCGTCCTTCGACTGCCGCGACTTCAGCTTCTGCACAGCCAGGTACTCGACGATGCGTTCCTTGACCTTGTCGAGATCGTAGTGGTCGTCGTCGAGCACCTGCCGGGCCGCCACCGGATCCAGGCGATCGGCGGTGACGGTGGACCAGGGCACGTCCAGGACCCAGTCGAGGTACGTGCGGATCATCTGATGGTCGGGCGAAGCCGACGGCGTGCGCTCCAGCCGTTCGACTTCTCGAGCGGCGACCGCGAGGACCGCCTCTGGAAGGCGGGCGTCGTGGATGCGCTTGCGGACCTCATCGAAGTCGGTTTTCTCGCCTTCGCCGAGCTCGTCCTGGATGGTCTTGAGCTGCTGCCGCAGGTAGTACTGACGCTGCGCGTCCGTCATCTCCTCCTGCGTTTCGCTTTCGATCTTGCTCTTGAGCTCGAGCAGCGAGATCTCGCGGCTGAGCGCCGTCGTCACGGCCTGCAGCTTCGCGACGAGTTGATCCGTCTCGAGGATCTGCTGTTTGTCCTCCGCTTTCATGTCGAGCAGGTTGGCCAGGAGATAGGAGAGGCGCAGCGGCTCGTCGATCCCGCTGACCATCCCGCGAAGGTCCTGTGACAACCCCGCCGCGATCGACAGGCCGCGCTCGACCAGTTCCTGCAGCCGGCGCACGTAGGCGTCTACTTCGAGCGTTCGCTCGACGGGCTCGGGGAGCGGGTTGACGGTCGCGCGCAGCGACGCGCCGTTTTTCGTGACGAGATCCGCCTTCGCCCGCATCAGGCCTTCGACGATGATGTGCACGCCGCCGTTGGGGGCGCGGGCCATCTGCCGGACGGCCGCGATCGTCCCGATCCGGCGCACGTCATCTGGTTCAGGGTCTTCGGCCGAGTCGCTGTTCTGAAGCGTCAGAAACAGGAGCCGATCGGCGGACAGCGCGCGGTTGACCGACTCCATGGACGATGGGCGGTTCACGGCCAGGGGCTGCAGCGTCAGCGGGAAGACGACGACCTGCCTCAGCGCGACGACGGGGAGCTCGCTCGGGTAGGCGCGGACCGTTTCGGACATCCAATCGAGTTTACTCAATTACCCGTATCCGATTGCCCGGTTGCCCGATTGTTAACACTTCCCATGCCTCAGGCGTCCGTATAGTCAACGCAGTGTGACCGATGACATGGCAGAACTCGTGGAAGCTGCGAGGGCCGGCGACCGCGTCGCGTTCGGCGAGCTGTACGTCCGGTTCGCGCGAACGGTGCACGGGATACTTCTGGCCCGGGGCCCCGGCGCCGACGTGGACGATCTGGTGCAGGACGTGTTCGTGACCGCGCTGCAGCGGCTCCGGACCCTGCGCGACGCGAAAGCCTTCGGCGGCTGGCTTGCCGCTATCGCGCGGAATCGGGCCGCCGACCAGTGGCGGCGCGTGCCCCACACGACCGAGCTCACGGAGGAGGTTGCCGCGATTCACGGCGACCGCACCGACGCGCTCGCCGTCCTGGCCGCGATCAGGACGCTGCCGGACGCGTATCGCGAGACGCTGGTGCTGCGGCTGGTCGAAGGCATGACGGGTCCTGAGATCGCCGCGCGCACCGGGCTCACGCCCGCCTCGGTGCGCGTGAACCTGCATCGCGGCATGAAACAGCTTCGAGAACGGCTGGGAGCCCCGGCATGAACGACGACTACCTCTGGGACCGCTCGGGTGAACCCGATCCGGACATTGAAACGCTGGAACGCCGGCTGTCGGTGCTGGCGCAAGGAAGTCCGCCGGTTCTGAAGATCGAAGTAGTGCCGACCTTCAGGTCGGCCGGATCAGGCAGGCCTGAAGGCCTGCACTACTTGCGCTTGCGCCCCGACACGCGATTCCGGGCCAGGTTCCGCGCGGCACTCATCGCTGCCGCAACCCTCGCGGTTGTCGCGAGCGGTGTGTTCCTGGTGTATCGCTCCCGGGCACAAGCCTCCGGTTGGGACGTCGCCAGCACGGCTGGCGCGCCGACCATTGCCTCCAAAGCCGTCGGCGAAGGTGGGAGGCTGCCGGTCGGCGGCTGGCTCGAGACCGACGAACGTTCGAGCGCGAGCCTCACGGTCGGGACCATCGGCCGGGTCAGCGTGGAGCCCGGGACGCGAGTCCGGCTGATCAGCGCGCGCAGCGGCGATCACCGCCTGCAGCTCGAGCGCGGCACGCTGCGCGCCACGATCTGGGCGCCCCCGGGCCAGTTCGCGGTGGAAACCGCCTCGTCCACGGCCGTCGATCTCGGCTGCGCCTACACGCTGACGATGGACGACGAGGGCGCCGGGCTCGTGAGCGTACTCGTGGGATGGGTGGGCTTCGAGTGGCGCGGCCGCGAGTCGTTCGTCCCTGCCGGTTCGATGTGCGCCACGCGGCCCGGCAAGGGGCCGGGCACACCCTACAACGAACGGGTATCGCCGGCGTTTCGCGATGCGCTGCAGACGATCGATTTCAGCGGCGACGCGCCTGACGCGTCGGCCGCGCTCTCGCGCGTGCTGGGCGAAGCGGAGGAGCGCGACGAGGTGACGCTCTGGCACCTGCTGACGCGCGTCAACACGAGCGACCGCGATCGCGTCTTCGATCGGCTGGCGCAGTTCGTGCCGCCGCCGCAGGGCGTCACGCGCGAGGGCATCCGGGCCGGCCGCCGCGAAATGCTCGACGCCTGGTGGGACGCGCTCGGTCTCGGCACGGCGGCGTGGTGGCGAACGTGGAAGAGGTGAGTCAGTCGGCAGTCGGCAGTCGGCAGTCGGCAGTCGGCAGTCGGCAGTCAGCAGTCGGCAGTCAGCAGTCGGGTCTAGGAGAGACACCATGCGAATCACAACGTGGGTTGGCGTCATCGCCGGAGTGTTGATGTTGGGGAACGCGAGGACGGCGCTGGCGGGGCCACCGCTGCTGTGCCATCCGTATGAGATCGGGCAAGCGTCGTCGTTGCCGTGGCAGGGCCACGACTGGTGGCCCGGACGCAGCGACTACAAGGTCGCGAACCTTGTCAGCGAGACGATGGCGATCCTCACGCCGTCCACGCCGGTCCTCGTCCGCATGGAGACGATGCGCCGCGCCGCGATCTACGCGACACGCGATCGCGGCGTCGCGGAGCAGTTGCTGACCGCGGTGCTTGGCCGTGCGCGCAAGCTGGAGGCGCAGGGCAGGCCCGATGCGAATGCCTGGCTCGATGCCGCCTACCTCACTGAAGCGCTGCGCGAGGTCGGGGATCTCGCACAGATGTCGGACAAGAGCCCGTTTGTCGAGGCCGTGCGCACTGTGAATGGGCTGACCGCCGGCCTCGATGGCTACGCGTTCATCCTCAAGAGCCTGGACCTGCGTCCGGGCGATCCGTCGATCGAGTTTGCGGCCGCGTTGATCGCGGCACGTGAGACCGGCCGGGACGGGTCATCAACGAAGTACGTAGAGCACGCCGCGAAGGCGCGTGCCGGCGCCACTCGCGATGCGCTCCTGGCGCGGAACCTCGATCACATCTTCTGACGTGGGCGGGCAGGACAGGCGGGTCTGGCAGGCCGGGCGGGTTGCATTCGCGCTGTGCCTTGCCTCGGTAGCGCTCGCGGCGAAGGGCGAGACGACGCTGATCGTGATCAGCGGCGGCGATCTCGGCTCGCCTATCCGAATCGCAGACCCGCTGCTGCTCGGACGATTCTACGTGTGGTCCGGGGCGGGAACATTTCACTCGTACGCCGGGGGGCCACAGATTGAAGGCACCGAGGGATTCATCGTCGATTGGCCGGCCGGTATCGCCGACGATCGGCGAGCCGGTCTCCCGCGCTACGAGGTCGCATTTCACGTCGCCGGCTCAGCGGCCCTTGTCTACACCGTGCTGTATGAGCCGGACATGTCGGGCGACCGCGGTTACGTCTACCTGCCCGGCCGAGGCGATGAATGGTTTCCCGCCAACGCCCGCGCGATTTGGCGTGGCCATGGTTTCGAGGGGCACTGGCTCCACGCAACCCGGGCCTGGCAGCAAGCCGCTGCGTCAGTGATCCCCAGCCCCTAGGCCCTAACCTCTAACCTCCAACCTCTAACTCCTGTAACCCCCCTTTCAATACACGTAAGGCACGATCCGCCAGCGGACGAGCTCCCGGTATCGGAGGTACGGCTCCCCGAACGTCCCGATGAGCGATCGTTCTTCGAATGGCACCGCGATCACCAGGTAGAACAGCGAGATGCACGCGAACGTCAGGCGATCGCCGGTCATGTGGGCCGGCCCGAAGGTGGCGAGCAGCCACCCAAGGTAGAGCGGATGGCGCACCCAGCGGTATGGGCCGCGAAATTGCAGCGAATCGGCGGCAGTATGGGGACGGATGCCTGCCAGCTCGAGCGCGTCGATGGCCCGGACGGAGCTGGCGATGATCAGCACCCCCGCCACCTGAACCGCGGCAAGCGCCATCGCCTGCCAACCCCGGACGCGGTAGATCTCGCCGCCGACGGGCTGCCACGCCGCGCAGACCAGGAAGAGCAACAGGCTCGCAAGCCAGACGTAGACCGACCGCAGCAGGCGCTCGGGAACCACGCGCGTCATCCAGCGTTTCACCGCGTCGCGCGCGAACACGCTGTGGTGCGCCGCGAACGCGGTAAAGAGGACGGCGTCGATTGGGAGGGCCGCGGCGTCAAACGGCGCGGACGTGCTCCAGACGGCGATAAACGAGTAGGCGCAGACCAGCAGGGCCAGGACGAACACCCCACCCCCGGCCCATCGCACGAGGCCTTCGAACATGGTTGAACCCTGAACGGTGAACCCCGAACCGTGAACCGTGAACCGTGAACCCGAACCTTAGTATTGTAGGACCTGCCATGCGTCACTCGGGTCAGCCACGCGTCGTGATCAGCGGCATCGGCGTCGTCTCGCCGTTTGGGGTGGGCCGCGAGCGCTTCTGGGATCACGTTCGCCGCGGCCGCAGCGGCACCCGCGCGATCACCGAGTTCGACGCGTCGACGTTCGGCTGCCAGGTCGCGGCGCCGGCGAGCGGCGTCACGATCGACGATGTGCCGGCGTTCGAGGGCGAGGACATCTGGGACCCGGACTACCGGGCGGATCCCAAGCGGTATTCGCGGGCCGCGCTCATCGGCGTCATCGCCGCGCGGGAGGCTTGGAGCGACGCGGGCCTGCGCATCGGCGAACCGGGCGCCGGTGTCATTGTCGGCAGCGGGGGCGGGGGGATCGATGTCGGCGAGCGGCAGTACGCCGACTTCTTCGCCGAACGCGAGCGGAAGGTGACGCCGTACGCGATCCCCGTGTCGATCGTCGGCATGGTGTCGAGCGAGATTTCGATCTCGCTGCGTCTCCGCGGCGTGAGCCACGTGCTGTCGTGCGGGTGCACCAGCTCGACCGACGCGATCGGGTACGCGGCCGCGCAGATCCGTGCCGGGGAAGCCGACGTCCTGCTCTCCGGCGGCACCGACGCGTGCGTCACGCCGGGGATGATCTTCGGCTTCTCGCGGATGAAGGTGGTGTCGATGGCGTACAACGGCGAGCCCGGCAGCGCCTCGCGGCCGTTCGACCGCGGGCGGGACGGGTTTGTGCTGGGCGAGGGGGCCTGGATGGTCGTGCTCGAGCGCGAGGATCGCGCGCGGGCGCGGGGCGCCCGCGTGTACGCGACGATCGACGGCTACGGATCGACCTGCGACGCGTACCACCGCGTCCAGATGGCGCCGGACGGACGCGAGATCGTGCGGGCGATCGGCCTGGCGCTCGAGCGTTCGGGGCGTTCGCCCGACGAGATCGGGTACGTCAGCTATCACGGGACCTCGACGGTGCTCAATGACGCCGTCGAGTCGCGGTGCGTCCGCGAGGTGTTCGGCGGGCATGCCGAGCGGCTCGCAGGTTCCTCGGTGAAATCGATGATCGGGCACCCGCAGGGAGCGAGCGGATCGGCCGGCGTCGTGACGGCGGCCCTCGCGCTCGCGCGGGGCTATTTCCCGCCGACGATCAACCAGCACGATCCCGATCCCGCCTGCGATCTCGACTTCGTCCCGAACACCGGCCGCGAGGCCCGTGCCGAGGCCGCGCTGTGCAACTGCCTCGGCTTCGGATCGAAGAATAGCGCCCTGGTGATCGGAGCGGCGCAGTGAACTGTGACCAGATGACCAAATGTTGGATTGCTTGATTGTGGGCGCAGGCCCAGCAGGTTCGGTTGCCGCCACCGTGCTGGCGCGTGCGGGGGCACGCGTGCGCGTCGTGGACCGCAGCGTGTTCCCGCGCGACAAGCTGTGTGGCGACACGGTCAATCCGGGCACGCTCGGGCTGCTGCGGCGGCTGAACATGGCGGCCGCGATCGAGGGGTGCGGTCTGCCCGTCGCGGGCATGCGCGTCACGGGCGAGCGCGGGGTCGTCATCGAGGGACGCTACCGGGACGGCGTCACCGGCCGCGCGCTGCTGCGCCGTCACCTGGACTGGATGCTGTTGCAGGATGCGATTGCGGCCGGCGCGCAGTTCGAACCGGCATGCACGGTGCGCGGCGCGGTCGTGGACGGAAACCGCGTCGCGGGCGTCCGGGTGAGCGGCCGGAGGTTTGACGGCGAGGTTCGCGCGCGCGTGACGATCGCGGCCGACGGCCGGCGGTCGACGCTGGCGTTCGGGCTGGGCATGGCGCGGCATCCCGAGCGGCCGCGCCGATGGGCGATGGGCGCGTACGTCGAGAACACCGCGGTGGCCGGGCCGCCTCGCGATCTGGGCGAGATGCACGTCCGCGCGGGACGCTACATCGGCATTGCGCCGGTACCAGGCGGCCTGACGAACGTCTGCGTGGTGACGCCGTGGAGGCCCGGCGACCGGGCCATCGGCGATCCGAAGACAGCGCTGTTCGGCGAGCTGGCGCGCGATCCCCTGTTGCGCGACCGTTTTGCCGGCGCGCGGCTGGCCGGCCCGCCCGCCGTGCTCGGCCCGCTGGCGGTCGACGTCAACGACGCCGTACACGTCGACGGGCTGCTGCTCGCCGGCGATGCCGCCGGGTTCATCGATCCGATGACCGGCGACGGCCTGCGGTTCGCCGTGCGCGGCGCCGAGCTCGCCGCCCTTGCGGCGCTCGACGCGCTCGAACACGGCTGGCAGGGTGTGCACGAGCGGCTGGCCATCCGGCGGCGGACCGAGTTTTCGGCGAAATGGCGATTCAACCGTCTGCTGCGGTCGATCGTCACCTCGCCGGCGGCCGTCAGCGGGGCATCGTGGGGCGCACGCCTCGCGCCCGCGGGTCTGCGCGCCGCGATCGAATACGCCGGAGATGTCGGGTACGCCTGAAACGATCGCGCTGCTCGCAATCGTCTTCGCGCCGATGCTTGCCGAGGCCCGGCGCGCGAACCGCAACGAACGCCTCCAGCGGGCACGGGGCGGCATCGAGCCGCCGGGCGATGTCTACGCCGTGATGCGCATCGCGTACCCGGCCGTGTTTCTCGCGATGATCGCCGAAGGGACGTGGCGTCAGATCGCGATGTCCTATTTCGTCGTTCCCGGCTTCCTCCTGTTTCTCCTGGCGAAGACGCTGAAGTGGTGGGCGATCCGATCGCTCGGGCGGTCGTGGACGTTTCGCGTGATCGTGGTCCCTGGCGACGCGGCGGTGAAGAGCGGTCCGTACGCGTGGCTGCGGCATCCGAACTACGTCGCTGTTGCCGGCGAACTGGTGGCGGTGGCCTTGATGTCGGGAGCGCTCGTCACCGGACCGGTGGGGACGCTGCTGTTCTGCGGGCTCATGCTCAAACGCATGTCGGTCGAGGATCGCGCCCTCCGTCAGGTCTGAGCGGGCCCTGAGTGTACAATTCGCGGCGGCAGATGCCTTCGCCGATCGCCCGCACACCTCTGCCTTCCTCCGAGCCGCCGCGCTGGGTTCGCGCAATCGACGCGCTCTGCCTCGCCCTGGTGGTGCTGAGCGCCGTGGTCGCGATGTCGGGCGGCTTCCGCGTCCGCATCGGCCCGGTACGCGTGGCCGTCACCTCGCCGTACGCGACGCTGTTGTGGGCGTTCGCCATCGCCATCGTCCGGCACGTCCTGGCGCCGGCGGCGCCGATCTATCGCGACCTGCCGGCGCGGCTGGCGGCGTGGTGGCGTGAGCCCGGCGTGCACACCGCCGCGATCGCGACCGCCGGGACGCGCCCGGCGATCCTGTTTGTGGGCTACATGGCCGTGCTGGTGTTCGGCTACCCGCCTGGACCGGCGCCACCCGTGCAGGTCAACAACGAGCTGGTGAACCTGCAGGCGAGGTGGGACGCGAACTGGTATCTCGGCATCGTGACCGAGGGCTATCACTTCGTGCCGAACCAGCCGGGCCTTCAGCAGAGCGTGGCCTTCTTCCCGGCCTATCCGCTGCTCGTGCGCGGAGTCGGCCGCATCCTCGGCGCACGGCTGACGAGTTACATCGGGGCAGGCGTGATCGTCTCGTTCGCGGCGTTCTTCCTGGCGCTCATCTACCTCTACGCGCTGGCGCGCGATACGCTCGAAGAAGACGAAGCGCGCTTCGCGGTCTGGGCGCTGGCGACGTACCCGTTTGCGCTGTTCTTCGGCGCCATCTACACGGAACCGCTGCTGCTGCTCGGGATGACCGCGACGTTCTACCACTTCACGCACGGACGGTACGTCCGCGCCGCAGCCTGGGGTGTGCTGGTCGGCCTGACGAAGACGAACGGGTTTCTGCTGTCGATCCCGCTTGCGATGCTGGCACTTCAGGCCGGGCCAGGGCGGGCAGGGCAGGCAAGGCGGGCAGGTCGGCAAGGCGGGCAGGGCGGGCGGGGCAGGCAGGTCGTAACGGCCATGCTCGCGGCCGCGGGGCCCGGTGTCGGCATGCTGATCTATTCGGCGTATGTCTGGCAGCTGACCGGAGATCCGCTGGGGTGGCTCAGGGCGCACGGGGCGTGGGGCCGGGAGTATTCGGGGCTCGTGACGCTCGTGGGCGATCGGCTGAATATCATCGCGAACGCGGGCGTCGAAGGCTACGTCGCGTCGCTTCCGCACGACCTCATCAACGCGCTCGGCGTGATCTTCGTGCTGGCCGCGGTCTTTCCGGTGGCCCGCAAGCTCGGCCTGGCGTACGCGGTGTTCATCCTCATCTTCATGTTGCCGCCGATGGCGGCCGGCGGCCTCATCTCGGCCGGGCGCTTCTCGTCGGTGCTGTTTCCGGCGTTCCTCTGGCTGGCCGGTGCGGTGCCGCCCAGACATCGCCCGGCATGGCTCGCCTCGTTCGCCGCGTTTCAGGCGCTGAACGCCGCCATGTTCTACACCTGGCGCCCGCTTTACTAGGGGTTTCGTAGGGCGGCCCTTTCAGGGCCGCCCTCGCGGGGCTGAAAGCCCCGCGCTACAAAAGCATCGATATAATACGAGGCGAGATGCCTCGAACCTTCTCTCGCAGGTTCTATCTGCTCGCGCTGCTGCTGGGCGTCGGTGTCCCGCTCGGCGCGGTGCTCGTGGTCGCGCAGGGACAGCGGAGGGCTCAGGCCCCTGCCGCTCCGGCGACGCCGTTTCAGGCCGCGACGCGCGCGTTCATCGAGGGACGCTACGCCGAGGTCGACACGCTCACTGCGAAACTCGACCTGAAGGATCCCAACGTCGTCGCGCTGCGCGGCCGGGCGGCCATCGAGCGCGGGCTGTACGCCGACGCGGAATCGGCGCTGCAGGCGGCGGCCTCGCGTGCGCCCGCCAGCGAGGCCGCGCTGGAGCTCGGCCTGCTGCAGCAGATGCTGAGCCGTCCGGCGGCGCGCACCACGCTGTCGCGAGTGGCCGCGCTGGCCGACTCGTCACGCGACGCCGGCGAGCTCGCGCGCGCGGGCCGGGCGCTTCAGGCCCTGGGTCAGTTCCAGGAAGCCAACGCGGCGTTTCGGGACGCCGCCGGGCTGGCGCCCGCAAACGCGGCCATCCAGACCGCGTGGGGCGACCTGTTTCTCGAGAAATACAACAAGGCCGAAGCGGTCAAGTCGTACCAGGCTGCGCTCGAAATCGATCCGCGCTTCGCGCCGGCGCTCCTCGGCGGCGCGCATGCCCTCGAAGACGAAAACCCGCCGCAGGCCGCGTCGCTCGTCAAGCGCGCGATGGAAATCAACCCGAACTCGGTGGACGCGCACATCTTCCTCGCCAACCAGGCGATCGACTCCGAGAAACGCGCCGAGGCGCGCGAGCTGCTGACCAAGGCGCTCGCGATCAATCCCTCGAACCTCGACGCGCGCGGCACGCTGGCGGCGCTGGCGTACGTCGAGGACAAGCCTCAGGAATTCGAAGCCGAAGTCGCCAAGGTCCTGGCCATCTCACCCAACCACGGCGAGGTGTACCGCACGGCCGGCGAGCTGGTCGCGCACAACTACCGGTTCGAGGAAGCCGTCGTGCTCACGCGCAAGGCGCTGACGCTGACGCCGAACGATCCGCGCGCGCTGGCCGACCTCGGCGCCCAGCTCCTGCGCACGGGCGACGAGCCCGAGGCGCGCTCGGCGCTCGAAGCCTCGTTCAAGATCGACCCCTACGACGTCGTCACCTTCAACGCGCTGAGCCTGCTCGACTCGCTCGACAAGTTCGAGACCATCCGCGACGGCGATCTCATCGTCAAACTGAGCAAGGAAGAGGCGCCGGTTCTGAAGGAATACACCGTCGCGCTCGCGCATCAGGCGCTCAGCACGATGGCGGCCAAGTACGAGTTCACGCCGAAGGGGCCCATCCTGATCGAGATGTTCCCCAAGCACGACGACTTCGCCGTCAGGACGCTCGGCCTGCCCGGCATGATCGGCGCGCTGGGCGCGTGTTTCGGCCGCGTGGTGACGCTCGACTCGCCGAAGGCGCGTCCGCCGGGTGAGTTTCAGTGGGAAGCCACGCTCTGGCACGAGCTCGGCCACGTCATCACGCTGCAGATGTCGAACCAGCGCGTGCCGCGGTGGCTGACCGAAGGCATCTCCGAATACGAAGAGCGCCGCGCCCATCGTGAATGGGCGCGCCAGATGGACTTCACGTTCGCGTCGCTCCTCAACCGCGACGAGACGATCAAGTTGAAGGACCTGAACGCGGCGTTCCAGGATCCGAAGCTCATCGGGATTGCCTACTACCAGGCGTCGCTGGTGGTCGATCACCTGGTGGCCACGTTCGGACAGAGCGGCCTGAACAAGCTGGTGCGCGCGTACGCCACCGGCGTCGACACGGAAACGGCGCTCAAAGACGTGCTGCACACCGACTTCGACACGCTGCAGATCGGCTTCGATAGTTACACGGAGCGGACGTTCGGCGCGCTCCAGAAGGTCCTGGTCGTGCCGAAGGACGTCCAGCTCGCGAAGGCCTCGCCTGAGGAGCTGCGCAAGCTCGCCAACGAGAATCCACGGAGCTACCCGGTGCAGCTCGCCTACGGGCACGCGCTGCGCAAGGCCGGCAGCACGGACGAGTCGATGCAGGTGTTCGAGCGCGCGGCCGCGCTGGCGCCGAGCGCCACCGGCGACGACAGTCCGCGCGCGCAGATGGCGGAGATCGCGCTCGAGAAGAAGGATCGCACCCGCGCAATCTCGGAGCTCACGGCGTTCCTGAACGCCGACTTCGAGAACGTGGGCGCCGCGCACAAGCTGGCGTCGCTCCTGAAGGAGGCCAACGTCACGGATCCGGCCCGGCTCCGCCCCGTGTACGAGCGCATCGTCGCCCTCGACCCGTTCGACGGCGACGCCCGCGCGGCGCTCGGCCGGATGGCGATGCAGCGGAACGACGTCGAGTTCGCCGCGCGTGAATTCCGGACCGTGATCGCGCTCAAGCCGATCGATCCGGCCGTCGCGCACACGGATCTGGCCGAGAGCTACCTCAAGGCGGGCAAACGCGACGAGGCGAAGCGCCAGACGCTCGCGGCGCTCGAGATCGCGCCGACGTACGAGCGCGCGCAGGACCTCCTGCTGAAGCTGGCGGAGGCGCGGCCGTGAACCGGGCGGCGGTGGCCGCCGCCGCAGCGCTTCTCCTGAGTCTGCCCACGGCCGGCTCTTCGCTGGACGGCGCCATCGACGGATCGGGAGACGTGGCCGCCCGCTCGGCCGGGCTGCAATGGCGCTTCGTCCGCATCAAATATCACTACGACCCCGCGGCGCTGCGCGCGATGCAGCTCGACGTCTACGGTGAGCCCTGGGGCATCGACTCGCCGGCGGCGGAACAGAACCTGTCGCGGCGCGTGAAGACGGCGACCTCGATCGCCGTCGAAGATCCCATCCTGATGACGCTCGACGATCCCCAGTTGTTTCAGCATCCCTGGATCTACATCGTCGAACCGGGGGCGGTCAGGCTGACCGACAGCGAGGCGGCGAACCTGCGCGAGTTCCTGCTGCGCGGCGGGACGGCGATGCTGGACGACTTTCACGGGCCGTACGAGTGGGACAATCTCGAACGCCAGCTGCGCAAGGTGTTTCCCGATCGCCGGATCACCGAGGTCACGCCCGACCACCCCGTGTTCAGGTGCTTCTATGCCCTCGACGCCTATCCGCAGGTCGCGGGCATCGGGTCGTTCCTGGCCGGGCGCACGTGGGAGAAGGGCGGGCTCGTCCCGCACTTGCGGACCATCCTCGACGATGCCGGGCGGCCGATGCTGTTCATCAACTGGAACACCGACATGGGCGACGGCTGGGAGTGGTCCAACGTCGAGGAGTACCCGGGCTACCTGAAATACACCTCGATGGCCTATCGCATGGCGATCAACGAGATCGTCTACTCGCTGACGCACTGATACGGTCCCACACCAGACATGAGTGTTGCTGCTACAGCGGAGAAGGTCGCGGAAGGCCGCGCGCAGATCCTCGCCGAACTGAGAAAGGTCATCATCGGCCAGGACGAGGTCGTCGAAGAGGTCCTCATCGCGCTGTTTACGGGCGGACACTGCCTGATCACCGGCGTGCCTGGACTGGCCAAGACGCTGCTGATCAAGACGCTGGCAGGCATCCTGGATCTCGACTTCAAGCGGATTCAGTTCACGCCCGACCTGATGCCGTCGGACATCACCGGCACCGAAATCCTCGACGAAGACCAGGGCGGCCGCCGGCTGCATTTCGTCAAGGGGCCGATCTTCGCGCAGATCATCCTGGCCGACGAGATCAACCGCACGCCGCCCAAGACGCAGGCGGCGCTGCTCGAGGCCATGCAGGAGGCCCACGTGACGGCCGCGGGGCGGACGTACCCGCTCGAGCAGCCGTTCTTCGTCCTGGCCACGCAGAACCCGATCGAGCTCGAAGGCACGTATCCGCTGCCGGAAGCGCAGCTCGACCGCTTCATGTTCAACATCGTCATCACGTACCTGAGCCAGGACGACGAGGTGCGGGTGGTGACGCAGACCACCGGCGGCGCGCAGCCCGTGCCGGCCCGCGTGCTGACGGGATCCGACATCCTGCAGTTTCAGGAGATCGCGCGCCAGGTCGCGATCGCCGACGAGATCGCGCGCTATGTCGTCCGGCTCGTCGACGCCTCGCGGCCCGGTCGGCCCGGCGCGCCGGATTTCATCGAGCAGTGGGTGAAGTGGGGCGCCGGGCTCCGGGCGTCGCAGGCGCTCGTGCGCGGCGCCAAGGCGCGCGCGCTGATGCACGGCCGCTATCACGTGTCGATCAAGGACATCCAGGCGCTCGCGAAGCCGATCCTGCGGCACCGGATCATGACGAACTTCTACGCCGACTCCGAGCGCATCACCCCGGACGCCATCGTCGATCGGCTGCTGGACGCCGTGCCCGTGCCGAAGAGCGGGATGTAGGATGCAGGCGAGCGAGGGAAGGTTTCTCGACCCCGCCGTCATCGCGCGCCTCGGCACGCTCGAACTGAAGGCCAAGACCATCGTCGAAGGATTTCTTTCGGGCCTCCATCGCAGCCCGTACAAAGGCCTCAGCGTCGAGTTCGCCGAGTACCGGCAGTACATCCGCGGCGACGATCTCTCGACGATCGACTGGAAAGTCTACGCGCGCAGCGATCGGTACTACGTCAAGAAGTTCGAGGAGGAAACCAACCTCGACTGCCACCTGCTCCTCGACGTGAGCGGCTCGATGGCGTATCAGTCGCGCGGGCCGAGCAAGTTCGAATACGCCGCCTGCCTGGCGGCGTCGCTCGGCTACCTGATGAACCGGCAGCGCGACGGCGTCGGGCTGATGGCGTTCGACGATCGAATCGTCAGCGCCGTGCCGGCGAGCACCCGTCCGGGCCATCTGCGGAACCTGCTCGTGGCGCTGTCGCGCCTCCATCCCGGCAGCCGGACGAACGTGGCCAGGCCGCTGCGCCAGGTGGCCGAAGCGCTCAGCCGGCGCGGCATGGTGGTCGTCATCTCCGATCTCCTGGACGATCCGGAAGAGGTCGTCCGCGGCCTCCGGCTCTTTCACCATCGCGGTTCCGACGTCCTCGTCTTTCACGTGCTCGACCCGGACGAGATCGATTTTCCGTTCGAGCGGGCCACCCGGTTCGAGGATCTGGAGAGCGGCGAAGAGGTGACGGCCGTGCCCGACGTCGTGCGCGCGCACTACCGGAAGGCCATCGGCGATCTCATCGAGCGTTATCGGCGTGAACTCGGCGGCGCCGGCATCGACTACCAGCTGTTGAACACGAAGCAGCCGCTCGAGATGGCCCTGCTGGCGTACCTCTCCACTCGCTCGAGAACGGCCCGATGAACCTTTGTGGTTTCTGAACTCAAATGCCTGGGTTCCTGTCACCGTTCTTTCTGTTCGCCACGGTCGCGGCGGCGATCCCTGTGATTCTGCATCTGCTCAAGCGCGAGCCCGAACCCCGGGTGAAGTTCGCGGCGGTCGCGCTCCTGCGGCAGGCGCCGGTTGAACGGTCGTCCACGCGGAGGCTGCGCCAGATCCTGCTGCTGATGCTGCGTGTGTCGGCCCTGGTCGTGCTGGCGCTGGCGTTTGCCCGGCCCTTCTTCCCGTCCCCTGCAGCCGCCGCCGCGAGCAACGCGACGGTCGTCCTGCTCGACACTTCTTACAGCATGTCGGCGCCCGGCCGATTCGCTCGCGCGCAGCAGCTCGCGCGAGACGCGGTGAACCGCGCGCCGGCAGGAGACGATGTGGGCGTCGTGACGTTCGCCGATCGGGCGGAGCTGGCTGCGCCGCCTTCGCGCGGCCGCGCGGCGGCGCTGGCGGCCATCGACTCGGCCACGGCAGGTTCGGGAGGCACGCGGTACCTGGCGGCCGTGAATGCGGCGAGTCGAGCGCTGGGCGCTCGCCGCGGAACGGTTGTCGTCGTCACCGATCTCCAGGCAGGCGGCTGGGACGCGGGCGACCACGCGACCGTGCCCCAGTCGGCGCGCGTCGAGGTGCGCGACGTCGGCGCGCTGCCCGACAACCTCGCCGTCATCGGGCTTCGATCGGACGGCGATCGGGTGGCCGCCACCGTGAGAAACGACAGCCCGCGGGCCCGCGAAGCCACCGTCCGCCTGACGATTGACGGACGCGCTGTCGGGGCGCGCTCGGTGTCGATTGCGCCGCGCGGCGCCGGCGACGTGCTGTTTTCAGGGGTGACGGGAGGCGAAGCCGCCGCCGCGGTCGACGATCGTGACGGACTACAGGCTGATAACGTCCGCTACGCGCGGCTCACCGGCGCGTCGCGCGGCGCGGTGCTCGTCGTGACGGCCACCGGAGATCTCGACCGTGACGCGTTCTATGTGCACCAGGCCCTGGCGGCCGGCGGCACGGCCCGCGGAGTGCCGGGTGTCACCGGCGCGGCCGCCAGCCAGCTTGGCAGCTGGACGAGTGACCGAATGGCCGGCTTCGGAGCGGTTCTGCTGCTGTCGACCCGGGGCCTCGACCGCCGCGGCCGCGAGCTGATCGCGTCGCACGTTGCCGCCGCGGGCGGGCTGCTGATTGCCGTCGGCCAGGACGTTGACGGCGACGTGGCGGCCGACGTGCTCGGCGCAAGCGCGAGACTGCGCGTGCAGGCTCCGGACGATCGACGCGCGTCGCAACCGCTGTCGCTGGCGCCGGCCGATATCCGGCACCCGATCTTCCAGCCGTTCGGGCCCGCGGTTGCTTCGCTTGGCCTGGTCCGGTTCGAGCGCGCGGCGACCATCACCGCCACGGGCTGCCAGACGCTGGCGAAATTCACGTCGGGCGAAGCCGCCGTCATCGACTGCGGCATCGGCGAAGGCCACGCCGTCGTGGTGTCGTCCGACCTGAACAATCGCTGGAACGACTTTCCCCTGCACGCGACATTCTTACCCTTCGTGCACGAGACGGTGCGGTATCTGTCGAGCGCGCATCCGCAGGCCACCGAGTATCTCGTCGGCGAGGCGCCGGCCGGAGTTGCGCCCGTGCCCGGGATCGTGACGCTCGGGGCAGCCGGCGCGCCGGGATCGCGCCGGGCCGTGATCAACGTCGATCCTGGCGAATCCGAGCCCGCCCGGATCTCGCCGGACGAGTTCGGATCCGCCATCGCGCGGTTGAAGGATGCCGGGGCTACTGAAACGCGGGCGGCCGAGTCCGGCCGCGAATCGAGCCAGCACGTCTGGCAATATCTGCTTGGGGCGATGATGGTGTTGCTGGCCGTGGAGGGCGTGGTCGCGGGGCGGACAGTCTAGGCAGATGTAGTGCAGGCCTTCAGGCCTGCCAAACACGGCGGGCCTGAAGGCCCGCACTACACCAGAATTGACACATGGACCGTCAGTACGAACCGATTCAGCGATTCCTGCAGCGCGTCCGGGCGCGGCTGCGGGCGTTGTCCGCGCTCGATGCCGCCGCGCGGGCGGCGCTGGCGCTGTCGGCCGTCGTCGCGGTCGCGCTCGCGGCGTGGTCGCTGGCGTCGCTCGGCGGCCGGTCTCCGATCGCGCTCGCCAGCCTGCTTGGCGTCGTGCTCGTGCTGGCCGCGTCGGCGCTGATCTGGGGCCTCCTTCCGCTCCGCGGCTCGCCGACCGACGCGCAGCTCGCGCGGTTCATCGAGGAGCAGGTGCCGGCGCTCGACGACCGTCTCGCGACGGCCGTGGACATCGTCCGGCGCGACACGCCGTCGCTGCTGGTCGGTCCGCTCGTCGAGGACGCGGCCCGCCGCGTGGAAGCCATCGACGTCGACGAGGTCGTGCCGGACCGCCGCATCCGCGCGGGCGGATTCAAGGCTGGTGCCGCGGCCATTGCGCTGATCGTCCTCGCCGTGATGGCACGCGAGCCCGCGCGCCAGTCGCTCGACGCGGCGACGCTCGCCCTGTTTCCAGAGCGGGTGCGGCTGGAAATCGTGCCCGGCAACGCGCGCGTGCTCCAGGGCGCGCCGCTCACGATCCAGGCGCGCCTCATCGGCAACCGGGCGCCGGTTGGCGCACGCCTCGAGGTTGGCGCCGGCGACCTCTGGCGCGGCACCGAGATGCTCGCCGAGTCGGGCGGCGGGTTCCGCCTCGCGATGCCGCCGGCCGCCGCCGATTTCCAGTACCGCGTCGTCGCCGGATCGATCACCTCGCCGGTGTATCGGGTCACGGTGGCGCACCCGCCCCGCGTCACACGAATCGACGTCGATTACGCCTACCCTGCGGCTTTGGGCCTCGCGCCCCGCACCGAGACGGACAGCGGCGACGTGTACGCGCCGGCCGGCACGGATGTGACACTGCACGTCCACACCGATCGGCCAATCGCGTCCGGTCAGCTCGCGCTCGCGAACGGCCGGTCGATCGCGTTGTCAGGGGGCCCGGCGGCGCAGCTCACCGCCGCGATGAAGGTTGTCGAGGACGGCGCCTACAGAATCGCGCTTCGGGATCTCGACGGCCTGGCCGATCCGGGGCAGACCGAATATTTCATTCGCGCGATCGAGGATCGGCCGCCGGACGTGCACGTCGTCAAGCCGGCGAGTGACCGCTCCGTCACGCGGCTCGAGGAAGTGGATATCGAGGCGCAGGCCGATGACGACTACGGCATCGAGCGCATGGAGCTGGTATACGCCGTTCGCGGGCAGTCCGAACGCGTGATCCCGCTCGATGTGCCGCGGCGAGGCACGAGCGTCACCGCCCGGCATACCCTCTACCTCGAGGACCTGGACGTTCGTCCTGGCGATTTCGTCTCCTACTACGTGCGCGCGCGCGACATCGCGCGCGGCACCCGCTCGAACGAAGGGCGGAGCGACATCTTCTTCCTGGAAGTCAGGCCGTTCGAGCAGGAATTCGCGCTGGCGCAGAGCCAGTCGATGGCGGGCGGCGGCTACAACGGGTCGATCGACGATCTGGTCAACGCGCAGAAGCAAGTCGTCGTCGCGACGTGGAAGCTCGATCGGCGCGGCCAGAACGCCAGGGGAGCGCAGTCGCCCGCCGATATCCGGGCGGTGGGCCGCACCGAAGCCGATCTCAAGACCCGCACCGAGGAGACGGCGAGCTCGCTCCGCGAGTCCGCGATGCGCGACCCGCGCCGCCGCCTGCAGGGCAGGGGCGACACCGCCGGCCAGGCGATGCCCGAGGAAGACGCGATGACGGCGGCCGTCGAGGCGATGGGCCGCGCGGTGGTGTCGCTCGACGCGCTGAAGACAGCCGCCGCCCTCCCGCCGGAGATGCAGGCCCTGAACTCGCTCCTCGAGGCACAGGCGCTCGTCAAGAAGCGCCAGGTGTCGAGGCAGCAATCGGCGCAGGGCGGTCCGGGCAACAACAATCGGAACTACGACGTCTCGGCGCTGTTCGACAAGGAGCTGCAACGGCTGCAGGAGACGCGGTACGAAACGCGCCAGCCTTCCGGAGGCCAGAGCCGGGAGAACCGCGACGCCCTCGAGAAAATCGCGGAGCTGGCGCGCCGCCAGGACGAGATGCTCAGGCGGCAGCAGGACCTCGCCCGCCAGCGCCTGGACGAGGCCGAGATGGCGCGGCAGCTCGAGAAGCTCACCCGCGATCAGGCGGAGCTGCGGCAGCAGGCCGAGGAACTGGCGCGGCGGATGTCGAAGCTCGAGTCGGGCCAGCAGAACACGGCCGGGTCGCCGACCGGATCATCGTCTGGAAGCGAGCAGACCGCGCGGCAGCTGCGCGACATCTCGAACGACATGCGCAGCGCCACGAACGATCTGCGCCGCCGCGACTCGGCGCAGGCCGGGGCCGGCGGCAGCCGCGCCCTCGAGAAGCTGAAGTCCCTCGAACAACAGCTCCGTGCGGGGAGCGAGGGCCAGCAGAAAAAACCCGGCGATCCCCAGCGTGACGCATCAGGCTCGGGTAGCCGCCGCGACGCGGAGTCACGGGCGATCTCCGAGCAGCGCGGACGCGCGCAGCAACTGCGCCAGAACATCGAGCGCGTGACGCGCGAGCTCGAGAAGGTCGGCCAGCAGGAGGCGGGCAGGAATACACCGAACGGGCAGAAGGCGCCGAACCAGACGGGGAAGACCGACGAACGGCGCGAGCCGGGGCCCGGCGGCCGCGGCGACGAGATCACGCGGCTGCGCGAGCAGGCCGCGCGCGAGCTCGAGCGGACACGGGAGCTCCTCGACGAGCTGCGACGGCAGGATCCGAGCTTCGCCAGCGGCGGCGCCGGCTTCACGTTCGAGGGTGCGGGCATGGTCTTCTCCTCGCCCGGCACCGAAGCGTTCAAGCAGGATCTGGCGCGGTGGCAGACGCTCAGCGCCCAGGCCACGCGCGCCCTGGATCGCGCGGAGTCGTCGCTGTCGAACCGGCTGCAGGAGAACGATGCGTCCGGCCGGCTGGCCGCGGGCGTCAACGGCAAAGCCCCGGCTGCCTATCAGCAGCAGGTGGACCGGTACTTCAAGGCGCTCGGGAACCGCAAACAGCCCTGACCGCTCCGCGGTTGGCCCTCTCGATGCATTTCGCGTCTCTCCCGCCCTGGTGGTTGACGGTGCTCGCCGCCCTTGCCCTGGCGGCCGCCGTGTTCGCGGCGTACCGGCGCCCGCTCGCGCCGCTCTCGACGAGGCAGCGGGCCGTGCTCATCGGGCTCCGGGCCGCCGCGCTCATCGCGCTCCTGCTCGTGCTCTTCCGTCCCGTCGCGCTGCGGCCTCCAGCCGGCGATCGCGACCAGGTCGTGCCCGTGCTCATCGACGTCTCGCGCAGCATGCGCGTGGCGGACGCCGACGGCGACACCCGCATCGCGCGCGCGGCCGCGCTGCTGCGCTTCGACCTGCTGCCCCTGCTGTCGCAGCAGTTCCGCACGGAGCTGCTCTCCGTCGGCGACGCCGTCGAGACGGCGTCAATCGACGCGCTGACGGCGCACTCGAACCAGAGCGACCTGTCCGGCGGGCTGGCGTCGGTCCGCGAACGCTTCCGCGGCCAGCGGGTGGCCGGCGTTGTCGTGCTGTCGGACGGCGGCGACACCGCTCCGCCGGCAGCGCCCGGGCGCGCCGGTGACGGCGTCTCGCCCTGGCCGGTGTTCGCGATCGGCGTCGGATCCGCCGGCGGGCTGCGCGATCGCGAAGTCCTCGGGATCGCGGCGGGAGAGCAACGGCTCGAGGACGCGTCCGTGGACCTGCAGGTGTCGGCGGTCAGCAGCGGGTTCGCGCGCGATCCCTTTCAGGTGCGGGTGCTGGCCGGCGGCAAACTGCTCGAAAGCCGCCGCGTGGTTCCGTCCGCCGACGGGTCGCCGATCGAGCAGCGGTTCACCGTGTTTCCCGACTCGCGGCAGCCGACCGTGTACACCGTGGACATCCCCGCTGCCGACGGAGAGGCTGTCACCGAGAACAACACACGCAGCGTGATGGTGAGCCCGGCCGGCCGCAAGCGCCGCCTGCTGGTCATCGAGGGCGCGCCCGGATTCGAGCACACGTTCGTCAGGAGGGCCTGGGCGGCCGACCCTGGGCTCGAGGTCGATTCCGTCGTTCGGAAAGGCAGGGACGTCAACGGCAGCGATACCTTCCTGATTCAGGCGGAGGGCAGCCGTGGCGCCACACTGACCGGGGGCTTCCCGGCCCGGCGCGAAGATCTCTACTCCTACGATGCCGTCATCGTGTCGAATGTCGAGGGCGCCGCCTTTACGCGCGATCGGTGGACGATGCTCGCCGACTTCGTATCCGAGCGCGGCGGCGGCCTGCTCGTGACCGGCGGCCGCTCGTTCGCGCAGCGGGGACTGGTGGGCACGCCTCTCGAAGTGGTCCTGCCGGTGGAGCTCGACGAACGCCGCGGCGGGACCTTTCGCACGGTCCCCGGCGAGCGCGCGCCCGCCAACGGCCTCGTCGTCACGCCGGAAGGCGAGACACACCCGATCATGCGGCTTGGCGCGTCAGGCGAAGACACACGCCGGAAGTGGGCGGCGCTGCCGGCGCTGGCGACCGCCGCGCCGCTTGGCAGCGCCCGGCCGGGCGCCGTCGTGCTCGCGGCGGCATCTGCCTCGGGCGGCGCCGTGTTCCCGGTCGTCGCCGTGCAGCAGTACGGCCGCGGACGCTCGATGGTGTTCGGCGGCGAGGCATCGTGGCGCTGGCGGATGATGGCGGCCTCGACCGATCGGAGCCACGAGTTCTTCTGGCGGCAGACCGCACGATGGCTCGCCGAAGCCTCGCCCGATCCGGTGGCCATCGCCGTGCCGGATGCCCCACAACCCGGCGATTCGGTCGCGATAGACGTCGACGCCCGCGACGCGGCGTTTGCTCCCGTCGCCGACGCCACTGTCGAGGCCACGGTGGAGCTGCCAGGCGGAGATCGGCAGCCGCTGACATTCCGCCGCGTCGCGGCGTCCGCCGGCCGTTTCACGTCCACCTTCCGTCCCGAACGCGCGGGTCTGTATCATGTGCGGGCCGAAGCCGGGCGCGCCGGCTCGCCGCTCGGAGCATCCGATCGGTGGATCTACGTCGGCGGCGGCGACCGCGAGTTCGCGGATCCGCGCCTCAACGAAGGGTTCCTGCGGCGTGCCGCACGCGAGTCAGGCGGCCGTTACGTTCGCGCGGCCGACGCGGCGCGGCTGATGGCCTGGCTGCAGGAAGCGGCGAGGCAGAATACGGTGCCGGTGCCGGACGATCTGTGGGACAAGCCCTGGGTGCTCGGCCTGCTCGTCCTCCTCTTGTCGGCCGAGTGGGGGCTGCGCCGCAGGTGGGGCCTGAGATGACGCTCGTCCGCTGCGCGCTCGTCCTGCTTTTCGTCTCTATCGCGTCGCCGGCTGCGGCTGGCGACAACTACGCCCTCGTGGTTGCCGGCGCGTCAGGCGGCGACGTGTACGCGAAGAAATACGACGGCTGGCGCCGGTCGTTCGTCTCAGCCCTCCGCGACAAGTTCGAATATCCGGCGGACCACGTCGTCGCCCTGGCCGAGAAAGAGGAGCCCGGCGTTGCCCTGGCCACGCGGGCACAGGTGCAGCGGGCCGTGCTGGATCTGCGGTCGCGTCTCACCAGGGACGATCTCCTCGTCGTCCTGCTCATCGGACACGGCACGCTGACGGGCGACGCCGACGCCAAGTTCAACCTGGTAGGCCCCGATATGAGCGCCAGCGAGTGGGCAGACCTGCTGAAGCCGCTCGCCGCCCGTCTTGTGTTCGTCGATACGACCTCGGTGAGCTTCCCGTTCATGCGGAAGCTCGCGGCTCACGGCCGTATCGTGGTGACGGCCACGGATTCGACGGCGCAGGAATTCGAAACGGTCTTCGCGGAGTGGTTCGTCAAGGCGCTGACCGAAATGGCGGCCGACGCCGACAAGAACGGCCGCGTGTCGATGCTCGAGGCGTTCACGTATGCGAGCGCGGCTGTCCGGCGCTGGTACGACGAGCACAACCAGCTCCCGACCGAACGTCCGCTGATCGACGACGATGGCGATGGTGTCGGGCGCGAGGCGCAGAGTCAGGGCGACGACGGATCGCTGGCGCGCGGAACGTATCTGCAGGCTGCGGGCGAGCCGGTTGATGCTCCGCGGCGGGCGCTGGCTGCGCGTCAGGCGGCGCTCGAAGCACAGGTCGACGCGCTCAAGGCGAAGCGATCGTCGATGGCGCCCGATGCGTACCAGGCCGAGCTCGAACGCCTGCTGCTCGAACTTGCACGAGTCTCCGCCGAGCTGCGCTCAAAAACCTGAAGAGCAATCAGTTAAGCTATTCACGTCTTGGACGAAAAGTTTTCGCACGCGATGCGCAGCGAGGGCGCAGACGACCTCCTGCGGCTGCTGAGAAACATCTACTTTCAACAGGAGTCCACGGGCAGCGCGGAAGTCGACGAAGCGGCCGCGCCCGCGATCTCGGCCAGATCGCTCGGGCTGATCGAGTCGAGCGAGGCTCGCCGGTTCAGGCTGACCGCGCAGGGCTACCGCATCGCGAACTTCGCGAAGGAGTACAGCAACTGGATCGACTCCGGCCGCCAGCTGCCTGAGGGCGTCAGCGCGGAGCTCGTCGCCGGCCGGCGGCTTCTCGACGTGGGATGCAGCTTCGGCCGGCACCTGGCGACGTTCGGCCGCCTCGGCGCGCACGCCGTCGGCATCGAGCTCGAGGAACCGTACCTTCAATTATCGCGCGTGTTCGCGCAGCGCGAAGGCATCCCGCGGCCCGTTGTCGCGCAGGCGACTGCAGCCAGCCTCCCGTTTCGGTCCCGCTCGTTCGACGTCGTCTTCTGCCGCCTGGTGTTGAACTACGTGCCCGTCCGCGCCGCACTGGGCGAGTTCGCCCGCGTGCTTGCGCCGGGCGGACGGCTCATCCTGGCGTTCGGCACGTTTCAGGAAGGCGTGGATTTCATTCGAACGGCGAAGTGGCGAGGGAACATGCGGACGGTCGCGTGGCGTACCTTCGGCCTGATGAACTCGGTTCTTCTTCAGCTCACGGGATACCAGGCGTCCCTTCGCGCGCCCGGACGGATGTACGCCGTCCACACGCCCACGTGGCCGTCGACAGGCTGGATGACGCGTGAACTCGGCCGGCAGGGGTTCGTCGCGCCGCCCGGCGGCTTTCAGGTCAATCGATTGCCGGTCGTGTTCCACGCGGTGCGGAACTCGTAGCGTCTGAGCGCAATTCGTAGCGCGGGGCTTTCAGCCCCGAGAGACGCGGCCCTGAAAGGGCCGCTCTACGAGACTAACCATCCCACGCGCGGAATCGCTGGCGCCTTCTGAAGACGAAGACGCCGAGCACGCCGACGAGGAAGCCGGCGACGTGGGCGGCAAACGCCACGCCGCCCTGTCCCGTGTTCGCCATCGAGGCCACGGCGCCCGCGTTGAACAGCTGCATCAGGAACCAGAATCCGAGGAGCGCGATCGCCGGCACTTCGATCACGTGAAAGAGGAAGATGGGCACCAGCGTGAGCACGCGCGATCGCGGGTAGAGCACGAAGTACGCGCCCATCACCCCCGCAATCGCGCCGCTGGCGCCGATTGTCGGCAGCAGCGACGCCGGCTCCATGATGATCTGGCCGAAGGCCGCCGTCAGCCCGCACAGCAGGTAGAAAATCAGGAACCGGCCGTGGCCGAACTCGTCCTCGATGTTGTCCCCGAAAATCCAGAGGTACCACATGTTGCCGATGACGTGCGACCAGCCGCCATGCAGGAACATCGAGGTGAAGAGCGTGACGGGCCTGAAGGCCCCAGGTACGACGCCGTACATGACGAGGAACCGGCTCAGCTCGAGTTGCGTCATCGAGATCTCGAGGATCCACGCCGCGGCGTTGAGGAGAATGATGGTGACGGTGACGAAAGGGACGGTTCGCGACGGAATCACGTCGCGCAGAGGGATCACTGGGATAGCGTAACTGAAGTCCGGCTACACCCCGTGCCCGTACCCCACATGTTCGACGTGGTGTCCGCCGTTGGCATCGTCGGGTGCGTCGGGACCGCCCCCTCGCAGCCGCTCGACGATGCGGCGGAGATCGCCGTCGCCGACGATCTTGCGGTGCTCACCGAACGAAATGACGGCGCGATAGACCTGGTCGATTTCGCCTGCGGCGACGAGCAGGCCGAGCGCGTCGCACCGCCGTTGAACGGCGTGCCGGCCGGAATGCCGGCCGAGCACCAGCTGCTCGGGCTCCTGGCCGACGTCCTGCGGCCGCATGATCTCGTAGGTGCGCGCGTCCTTCAGGACGCCGTCCTGGTGAATCCCGGCTTCGTGGGCGAACGCGTTGCGTCCGACGATGGCCTTGTTGGCCTGCACGGGCTCGTTGGCGAGCCTGGCAAGCAGCTGGCTCGTCTCGAAGAGCTTCGTCGACTGGATCCCCGTCTCGAACGGCAGCCGATCCTTCCGCACGCGCATCGCCATCACGACCTCTTCGAGCGCCGCGTTGCCGGCCCGCTCGCCGATGCCGTTGATTGCGACCTCGACCTGGCGGGCTCCCCCGGTGACCGCGGCCAGGCTGTTGGCGACGGCCAGGCCCAGATCGTCGTGGCAGTGGGCGCTGAAAACCGCCTTGTCGGAGTTGGGAACGCGCCGGATGACCTCGGCGAAGAACTCGTGCGTCTCGTCCGGCGTCGTGTATCCGACCGTGTCGGGGAGATTGATCGTGGTGGCCCCAGCCTCGATCGCCGCCTCGACGACGCGGCACAGGAAGTCGTGGTCGCTGCGCGTCGCGTCTTCCGCCGAAAACTCGACGTCGTCGGTGAACTGCCGGGCGCGGCGGACGCCATCGACGACGGCCGTCAGGCAGGCCTCGCGGGTGATGCGCAGCTTGCGCTCGAGGTGCAGGTCGGACGTCGCCAGGAACGTGTGAATGCGGCGGCGGGCGGCCGGCGCGAGGGCGCGGGCGGCTTCGTCGATGTCCAGGGGCCGGCATCGCGCCAGGGCGGCAATCACCGGCCGGCGGACCTCTTTGGCGATCTGGGTGACGGCTTCGGCGTCGGCCGGCGACGCGATGGGGAAGCCGGCCTCGATGATGTCCACGCCCAGCGAGTCCAGCGCCCGCGCCATCTGTACCTTGGCCGGGACCTCGAGCGAGAAGCCGGGGGCCTGCTCGCCGTCCCGCAGGGTGGTATCGAAGATCACGACCCGTGCGGATTCAGTAGCCATGTGCCTGAGTGTGCGCGCCCGGCAGATTAGAAGTCAAAGTGATAATCATTACGATACAATAAGGCGAATTTATGGATATCGCCGCCCTGAAGACCTTTCTGGCCGTGGCCCAGGAGCGCAGTTTCTCGCGGGCCGCCGCCAAGGTTCACCGCACGCAGCCCGCGGTGAGCCAGGCCGTCCGCCGGCTCGAAGTCGACCTCGGCGAGCAGCTGTTCGATCGCTCCTCGAAGACCGGCACCCTGACCGACGCCGGCCGGGTGCTCCAGAACTACGGGGAGCGTCTCGTGCGCCTGGCCGAAGAGGCCGAATCGGCCATGCGGGAACTGCGCGACCTGCGGCGCGGACGCGTGCTGATCGGCGCCAACGAGGCGGCCGTCCACACGCTGTTGCCGCTCATCGGGCGCTTCCGCCGCGGTTTTCCGGACATCGCGATCGATGTCCGCCGTGTCCCGGCGCGGCAGATCGCGGTCGAAGTCCAGCAGGGGAGCCTCGACTTCGGCGCGCTGACATTCCACCCGTCCGAAGAAGGCCTGCTCGAGGTCCCGGTCGGCAGCGACGAGCTCGTGCTGCTCGTCTCGCCTTCGCATGAGCTGGCGGGGCGCCGTCACATCACGATGGCGGAGCTGGCGGGGCATCCCGTGGTGGCCCACAACGATCCGTCACCGGCGCGCGAGCGCGTGCTTCGCCTGTTCGAGGAGCACCACATCACGCTCAACATGGTGATCGCGCTGCCCAGCCTCGACGGCATCAAGCGCGCGGTGGAGCTCAACCTCGGCGTGGCGCTCCTGCCCAGACGCTGCGCGATTACCGAGATCGCCAACAAGCGGCTCGTGGCGGTGCAGGTGACGGGTGTGTCGCGAAAACGCCAGGTCACGCTCGTGTGCCGCAAGGCGCACCGATCGCACGCCTCGGACGCGTTCCTGAAGGTTGCGCAGGAACACTCGGCGAGCATCTAAACGTAGCGCGGGCCTTTCAGGCCCGCGTTCAGGCGGCCCTTAAAGGACCGCCCTACTGGCGCTTGAGATACCGCGCGATCAGCTGTTCGCGGAAGTGCGCGACCTGTGCCTCCCGGAGCGCCGCGCGATCGGGCCCGGCGGGCGCGGCCGCGAGCAGCGTCATGCTGCCCATCTCGTCGAACGATCCCAGGCCCCACGTGACGCGTTTGGGCGGCGTGCTGGGGTTTCGCGCGTTGTCCGCCGAGTTGTCGTACACGATCTCGACGTCGAGGCGCGTGCCCCTGGGCAGGACGATCGGCGACTTGTAGAAATACGAGTCCTGCCATCCGAAGTCCCAGTCGCCGATGGCGAGCAGTCCCTTCGTCGACCCGTCGGGCAGCGTCGCCGTCATCTTCATCTCTTTCGCCAGGTAGTGGGCGTGGCCGCGCGCGCCGAGCGCTTCGACGTCCACAGGCAGCACGAGGGAGTCTTTGATGGTGTAGCGGCGTTCACCGGCCGGAATGTCGATCCCCATCGCAAACCCGAACGTCGGCGGCACCTGAATGCTGGTCAACGATTTGGCCGGCGGCTGCTTCGCGAAGTAGATGCCGATTCTTCCCTCTTCGTGCTCGGCCTTGCCCGACGGATGCAGGTGCAACTGGGCGACGACGCTCGTGTGCGCCGGCAGCGACTGCGCGACGCCCTCGGGAAAGAACCGCGGCGTCATCCCAGGCACCCATCCGCCGATGCCGGCCGCGCCGGCGGTCTGCCCGGGCCCGCCCTGCCCGCGATTTCTTCCCCCGCCGATCAGCGACCTCGCGCTGATGCCCGGCAGCACATCGCTTTCGCCGATCGCCGCGACCTCGCTCGCCGGGGCCAGGAAGAACAGCGCGTGGTGAACGGCCTTGCGCGCGCTCGGCTCGTAGTCAATGGCCGTGATCCACTGGTCCGCCGGGAGGTCCAGCGGCAGCACGATGTTGCGATAGAGATCCGGGCCGTCCGCAGGAACATCGATCGCGCGCGGGAACGGCAGGACAACGTCTGGCTGGCCGAGCGTCCAGCCCGACGCGAACATCGGAGGCTGCGGCGCCTCTGACAGATCGCCCGCGGCCATCCCCGTGTCTACCCAGCGCTTGAGCGTCGCGACGTCGGCGTCAGGCAACCGGCGGGCGTCGCGGAATTCCGGGAACCCCGGCGCCGGCGACGCGTGCCACGGCGGCATGTAGCGCCGGGCCGTCACCGACACGATGAGCGCCCCTCGCTTCTTCACATCGTCGTAGCTCAGCAGCGAGAACGGGGCGGCTTGTCCGGGACGATGGCAGACTGCGCAGTTCGCGTAGACGATCGGCGCGACGTCTCGGGCGAAAGTGGGAGACGGGACGGCCTGGGCGTTTGCGTCGTGTGGGCCGCCCGATGCCGCGGCGATCACCCAAAGCGCTGCCGCGAGCAGCGCGCGCGCTACGGGTTGGCGATGAAGCATCCGACGGCCTCCGTTTCGGCTGGAGCCATC
The DNA here is from genome assembly GCA_963712905.1 of uncultured Acidobacteriota bacterium. Lineage (GTDB taxonomy): Bacteria > Acidobacteriota > Vicinamibacteria > Vicinamibacterales > CAVVIG01 > CAVQJU01. The sequence goes on from CAVQJU010000017.1 coordinate 80,480, forward strand.
GGCCGGCCGGCGAGGGCGGCGTCGATCCTCAGCCTCAAATCGTGCTGGGTGGCCTGACGCCGGGAGCGGCCGACGTCGACGTACCAGTCGTCGATGCGTCCTCGGTAGACGCGTCCGCCGGGCGAGTACAGCGCCGCCTCTGGCGTCACGCGTGGTCCCGCGGCGCGAACCAGCCGGTGATCGCGATCGACGATCGCCGGGACGGCGGTCAGGCCGTACTCGCGCCGATGTGTCGAGACGGCCGCCTGGTCGAGCCCGGCGTCGGGATAGACCAGGAAGCACCGCACGCCAGTCGACCGATAGTCGGCGCAGATCCGGGCGATCTCCGGAGCGTAGCGATTCGAAATCGGGCAGTCGGTGGCGACGAAGAAGAGCAGGTCCAATTCGCGCGCGGCGGGCGCGAGCAGCGTCCACGATTTGCCGTCCGTGTCCACGGCCGTAATGGCGAGGAAGGCCGAGAGGGCGAAGCTCAGCCGCAGCATTTCTTCACATGGTAATACGTCTGGCGTCCCGTCACTTGTTCTACACTGGCCGGAACGTCCGGCTGAAGCCGGACGCTACGCTGACTGTCGACCGCTGACTGCCGACTGCCGACTGCTGACTGCCGACTGCCGACTGCCGACTGCCGACTGCCGACTGCTGACTGGCGACTGTATGAACATCCTCCTGCTGTCGATGCCGGACTCGTTCGAGCACATGCCGCCGGTGGCCATCCGGATTCCCAACGGCGCCCTGGCCTCCCTCGCGGGCAACGTGGACCGCCACCATCGCGTGTCCATCGCCGACCTGATCCTCGTGCAGGGCCAGGTCGGACCGACCATCGCGCGCCTGATGCAGGAGCGCCAGCCGGATGTCGTCGGCCTGTCGATCATGACGTTTCAGCGGGCGACGGCGATGAAGGTCGCGGCGCTCGTGCACCGGCTGCGGCCGGGCACCAGAATCGTGGCCGGCGGCTACGACCCGAGCCTCGCGCCCGAGGCCTACGACTCGTGCGCGCCGATCGAGTTCCTCGTGCGCGGCGAGGGCGAGCACACGTTCCGCGAACTGCTGCGGGCGATCGAATCAGGCGCCGCTCCAGACTCGATCGCCGGCCTCTCGTACCGCTGCGGCGGCGGGTTCGTGCACAACCCCAATCGTCCCGTCGTGCCGCTCAAGTCGGAGGATCTCCGGCTGCCCGACCGCAGCGCGCGCGTGCTCGAGGGCTACACCGTGCTCGGCCGCAAGGCCGACGTCGTGGAAACCTCGCGGGGCTGCACCTACGACTGCAGCTTCTGCTCGATCATCGAGATGCGCGGCCGGAACTTTCACCCGTATCCGATCGAGCGCGTGCTTGCGGACATCGTCGACTCGCGCAGCCACGGCGCGCGCGCGATCTTCCTCGTCGATGACAACATCACGCTCGACGTGAAACGCTTCGAAGCGCTCTGCGAGGCGATCATCGACGCGGGATTGAGCGACGTCGACTACATCATGCAGGCGATGACGTCGCCGCTCGCCGAGCACGGCGCCCGGCTCGCCCCGCTGATGCGCCGGGCCGGTTTCCGCTATGTCTTCCTCGGCATCGAGAACATCCTCGAATCGGATCTCGCGTTCCTGAAGGCCGGCGCCAAGAACACCCATCGCCACGGCGGGCGCGCCGTCGGCAACGCGGCGATTACCGCCATCGACCACCTGCATCGCCACGGCATCTACGTCGTCGGCGGGCTGATCGTGGGAAACCCGGACGACACGCGGGAGTCGATCGACGCGAACCTCGAGTTTGCGCGCGGCTACGTGGACTGGCCCTACATTCAGCATCCGACGCCGTACCCGCGCACGCCCATGACCGACGACTTCAGGCGGCGCCGGCTGATCGTGGACGAGGACCTCGCGCACTACGACGGAACCACGGCGGTCGTCGGCACGGCGCACGTGCCGCCGCGCGAGGTGGAGTACCTGCGCTGGCGCGCCGAACGATGGATGAAGCTGCGGCACATGCCCGTGGCCTGCCGCCACAGTCCCGGCTTCGTGCTGCAGCACGGCCGCGCCATGATCGCGCATACGTTCGCGGGATCGACGTGGCGGTCGGCGTTAGGACTCGAGGACGACCACGCCGTCTTCGACCGGTTCCGCGCGCACCGGCGGCGCGAGCGCGAGGCGGCGACGTCCGTGGAACTGCCTGACTACGGCGCGTACGCGCCGGCGGCCTTGAAGTCGCCGGCCTTCACGATCGAGAGCTGATCGAGGCTCACGTGCCGGCGGAACGCGGCGTTGACCTGGTCCGCGGTCAGCGCCTCGAGCTTCGCGTCCATCTGCGCGTCCCATGCCAGCGTGCGTCCGAATTCCTCGCGGGCGGCAATGAGGTTGAGCAGCTGGCCGTCCTGCGAGCGCCCGACGGTCCGCTGATCGCGCAGGGCTTTCTTCGCCGCGTCGACTTCGTCTCCGCGGAACCCCTCGGCCAGTGTTTTCGCCAGCTCGTCGCGGAAGCTGGCCTCCACTTTCGGCGTGTTCTGGGGGTTGGCGATCGCCGTGCCGCCGAAGCTCGCCGCGTTTCCAAGTGCGGGCGCCGACAGCCGCGAGCTCACGCCGTAGCTGAGGCCTTCCTGGTTGCGGATCCGGTTTGGCGCGCGGCCGGTGATCGACCCGCCGAACATGTAGTTGGCGAGGACCATGGCAGGGTAGTCGGGATCGGCGTCCGACATCGCGAACGCGAGCGCCGCGTCGAACGTGGCGTTCTGCTTGTCCGGCGTCTCCACCTTCAGGTTGACGGGCGACACGTTCTGGTAGGCGTTGGCGATCGGCGCGTGCGGCGCCGCGACCGACCAGGCGCCGAGCAGCTCCGCGGCAGCGGCCCGCACGGCGGGGTCCCGGAACTGCCCGACGACGACGAGCTCGCCGTGGGAGGCGCCGTAGAACCGCGCGTGAAATTTCCGCACATCGTCCAGCGTCACGCGGGTGAGGTCGGTGATCTGCTCGTCGATGGTGCCCACGTACCGGACGTCGCCGCGCGGGAACGGGTTCAGCGCGCGGGTGAGCGCGAGCGGCGCGAGCGCGGCCGGCTCGCTCCGGTTGTTCTCGATGCCGGCCAGACGCTGCTTCTTCGCCTGGTCGAACTCCGCCTCCGGGAACGAGGGCTCGCGGAGCATTTCGACGGCGAGCCGGATCGCCGGCACGAGGTTCGCTTCGGTGGTACCGATGGTGGCCGAGGCTCGTCCGGCGCCGCCCGTGACGGTGATGCGGGCGTTCAGCTTGAGCATCTCGTCCTGCAGTTCCTGGCGCGTGCGCGTGAGCGTGCCGCGCCCCAGGAGAGCGCCGGTCATCTCGGCGATCGAGCGCGTGCCGGCCAGCGACTTCTCGTCTCCGAAACGCAGCTGGATCGTGGCCGTGACCGCGTCGCCGCGCGTGGACTTCGAGAGCATCGCGACCTTCATGCCGTTCTGCAGCGTCGCGCGCACGAGGCGTTTCTCGACGTTGGCGGGCGACGAATCGAACGCTTCGCCGGATGACACCGACAGCCCCGTCTTGTAGTTCGCCAGAAGCGCGTCGAGATCGACGGGCGCCGGAACATCGGTTCGATCGGGATCCGGCGTCGGGATGAAATAGCCGACGGTGCGGTTGGACGGCTTGAAGTAGAGCCTGGCGACGCGGACGAGATCCGCCGGCGTGACCGCCTTCACCTGGTCGTAGTTGACGAAGTACAGGCGCCAGTCGCCGGACGCGATGGTTTCCGACAGGCCGAGCGCCGCCTGCTGCGAGTTGGCCATCCGCGTTTCCATGGCCTGCAGGATGCGCGTCCTGGCGCGCGCGACTTCGTCGAGCGTCGGCGGATCGGCGGCCACGGCCGCGATCGTGTCCATCATCGCCCTGCGCGCCTCGTCGAGCGACTGGTCGGCGCCGAGTGTCGCGGTCGCGGTCACGAACCCGGGATCGTGCAGCTCTTCGACGCCCATGCGGACCGTCAGGGCCTTCTTCCCGTCCACGAGCGCCTTGTAGAGCCGTCCGGTGCCGCCGCCACCGCCGCCGCGCCCTCCGCCGCCGCCGCTGACCATGACGCCGGCCAGCACCTCGAGCGCCGCCGCATCCTGATGCGCGAGCGCGGGACCGTGCCACGCCGCCATCACCACCGGCGTGGAGCCCACGCGCCGGAGCTCGACGAAGCGCTCGCCGTCCTGCGCGGGCTCCGCCGTGTACGGCGTGTCCAGCGCCCGCGCCGGACGCGGGATCGCGCCGATCGTGTCGGAGACCATGGCGAGGACCTTCGACGCGTCGAATTGCCCGGCGATGACGAGCACCGCGTTGTCGGGCTGGTAGTACTTGCGATAGAACGCAGCGAGGCGATCGATGGGCACGCGTTCGAGGTCGACGCGGGAGCCGATCACCGACTTGCCGTAGTTGTGCCAGAGAAATGCCGTCGCGAGGACGCGTTCCTCGAGGACGCGCTGGACGTTGTTCTCGCCGCGCTCGAACTCGTTGCGGACGACCGTCATCTCGGTATCGAGCAGCGCCTTCTCCATGCGCATGTTGACCATGCGCTCGGCCTCGAGACCGAGCGCCCAGCGCAGGTTCTCGTCGCTCGCTGTGACGGTTTCGAAGTAGTTGGTGCGGTCGAAGTCCGTGCTGCCGTTCCACTGCGCGCCGTGGTCGGTCAGTTCCTTCTTGATGTCCCGATCGTGCGTCGAACGGATGTAGTTGAGGTGCTCGAGCAGGTGGGCCATGCCCGTCTCGCCGTACCCCTCGAAGCGCGATCCGACGAGGTACGTCATGTTGACGGTGACCTTCGGGTTCGACGGATCCGGGAAGAGGAGGACACGCAGCCCGTTCGGGAACGCGTATTCGGTGATGCCGCCCAGGCTGGCTCGCTGCTGGACGCCTCGAGGCAGGGTTTGCGCGAACGCCGGGTTGACCAGCGCCAGAAGGACAGTGACCAGGCACAATGTCTCGCGCACAGCGGCCTCCGGGCTGAGTATAGCGAAGGGCAAAGGGCAAAGGGCAAAAGGCAAAGGGCAAAAGGCAAAGAGCCCTCTGCCCTCCCCTCTGCCCTTTGCCTTCTGCCCTATGCCCTGATGTAGCCCCGCCTAGTGCGTGACGGGGAGGTTGCCCGCAATCATCGTCGCGGAGGCCGAGCACACGGGATGGCCCCAGCCGCTGGCGCTTACGCCCGGCATCTGGCCGGCCTGCGGCGTGATGTCGTAGACGATGTTGTCTTTGCGGGAGGCGTCGGGGCTCACGCCCGCGGGGACATGGTCGAGGTTCAGGGTGTTGCGCGCCCGCCACGCGATGTTGTGATCCGCGCACGACGAGTCGCCGCTGACGCCGATGCCGCCGACGAGGTGTCCGCTGGCGTTATACAGCGCGAGGCCGCCGCCGAACACGTTGATGCCGCCGATGCGCCCGCCGACCATCGGATCGTTGCTCTGGCCGTTGTTGGCCGGGTTGCCGCCATAGGCGACGTTCGTATCGACCGGATTGCTCGCCTGCAGGCCGAAGAGGCTGCCGCCCGGCTGTACGGCCGAGTAGATGTTCGCCGTGGACAGGGCAAGCCCGGGCAGGCTGAACGCGTTGGCCGTGTTGGCCTTCTGCGCCGAGATGACCCGGCTCCCCGGCCACTGGTCGCCGCGATCGTCGCCCGTGAACGCCACCGCGCACACGACGCCGTCGCGGTTGACGACCGTCGCCCACATTTGTAATCCGAATCCGCCGTTCGCCTGCGCCTGCGCCGCCTCGAGTGCGCTGCGCAGCGCCGAATGGGAGGGCAGGCCCCGGCAGGAGCTCCGTTCGTCGTCTCCGGCGCGGGCGAGAGTGCTTCCGAGTGTGAGCGATCCGATAAGGGCCGTGATGGCGATCAGCCGTCCGTTCGTACGCATCGTGCGCTCCATTCCGCTGCTTGGCAGGCCTGACGGCCTGCTCTACAAGCGCGCTGCAGCGCACGACGATACGGTTGAGTCAGCGGCAAGTCAAAGCAAATCGACGTGACGCGAGTGGAGTAGTGCAGGGCTTTAGCCCTGCCTGTCTGCAGGCCTGAAGGCCTGCACTACGTACGACAGGACATCAGAAGCCCGCGACGTAGGGCAGGCGCTGCGCGACCTCGCGGACCGCGCCGAAATCGGCGAGCAGCATGGACGTGGGATCCCACTGGCCGCTGACGAACGCGTCGCGCAGAGCAGGCGGAACCGACGCGGTGAACGCCAGCGGGCCCGCGGTGACGGCGCCCGTTTCCACGTTGGCCGCGATCGTCACTTCCGGCGTCTTCTCGACGAGCGCCTGCAGCTTCTCGATCGAATCGTGATCGGCCGTGAAGCAGGGCAGCCCCAGCACCGCGGAGTTCCCGAGGAAGATTTCCGAGAACGACTCGCCGATGATCGCGCGGATGCCGTAGCGCACGAGGCCCTGGGGCGCGTGCTCGCGCGAGGAACCGCAGCCGAAGTTGGCGTTCACGATGAGCACCGTCGCCTCGTTGTAGCGGATGTCGCTGAACGGGTGCTGTTCGCGGTTGGTCTTGCGGTCGTCCTCGAACAGGTGGTGCTCGAGCCCTTCGAAGGAGACGACCTTCAGAAACCGGGCCGGCATGATGCGGTCCGTGTCGATGTCGTTCCCGTGCAGCGGGATCCCGCGTCCCGCCACCGATGTGATCTTCTCGCCTGGACCTGCCTGTGGGCTCATGCCGGCACCGCCTCGAGCATCGTGCGAACGTCCACCACTTCGCCGGCAATCGCCGCGGCCGCGACCATCGCCGGGCTCATGAGCAGCGTCCGGCCCGTCGGGCTGCCCTGGCGGCCCTTGAAGTTCCGATTCGACGACGACGCGCAGACCTGGCGTCCCTCGAGCTTGTCCGGGTTCATCGCGAGGCACATTGAACAACCCGCGCCGCGCCATTCGAAGCCGGCGTCGATGAACACCTGGTGCAGGCCGCGCTTTTCCGCCTCGCGCGCGATCGCCCGCGAGCCAGGCACCATCAGCGCCTTCACATGCGGCGACACCTTGTGGCCGCGCACGATGCGCGCGGCCTCCTCGATGTCGGAGAGGCGGCCGTTGGTGCAGGAGCCGATGAACGCGACGTCGATCTTCGTCCCGCGGATGGGGGCCTTCGCCGTGAACCCCATATAGGCGAGCGCTTCCGGGTCGGCGTCGGCCGGAATCGACTCGCTGACGCCCACGGCCTGGCCGGGGTTGATGCCCCAGGTGACCGTCGGCTCGATGGCCGCCGCGTCGATCGTGACGCGATCGTCGTAGGAGGCGTTCCGATCCGACGCCATCCCGCGCCACCAGGCGACGGCCTTGTCGAACGCGTCGCCCTTCGGGACGTATTGACGGCCCTTCAGGTACGCAAACGTCGTGTCGTCCGGGTTGACGTAGCCCGCGCGGGCGCCGCCCTCGATGGACATGTTGCAGATGGTCATCCGCTCGTCCATCGTCATCCGATCGAGCGCGGTGCCGCCGTACTCGTAGGCGTAGCCCACGCCGCCCTGGACGCCCAGCCGGCGGATGATGGTGAGAATCACGTCCTTCGCGAACACGCCGGGCCGAAGCCCGCCGTTGACGTCGATCCGGCGGACCTTCAGCGGTTCGACGGCGAGGCACTGCGATGCCAGGACATCGCGGACCTGCGAAGTGCCGATGCCCATCGCGATGGCGCCGAACGCGCCGTGCGTGGACGTGTGGCTGTCGCCGCACGCGATGGTCAGCCCCGGCTGTGTCAGCCCGAGCTGTGGGCCGATGATGTGGACGATCCCCTGTTCGTCGGTGTCTGGCGTGTAGAGGCGGATCCCGAAGTCGCGGCAGTTACGCTCGAGCGCGACCGTCATTTCCTCGGCCATGACGTCAAGAAACGGGCGCTTCTGTGAACTCGTGGGCACGATGTGATCGATCGTGGCCACGGTGCGCTCTGGAAATGCGACGGGCAGACCCTGCTGACGCAGCATGTCGAACGCCTGCGGGCTCGTGACCTCGTGCACGAGGTGCAATCCGATGAACAACTGTGTCTGACCGCTTGCCAGCGTGCGCACGCGATGCGCGTTCCAGACTTTGTGAAAGAGCGTTTCAGCCATGGGACTCCAGTACAATACCAAGATGCCGCGTGTGCATCCCCGCTACTTTTTCTTTACGCTGGCCGCGGCGGCCGTCGCGGCGGCGTTCACCGCGCGCGCCGTCGTGCATGGCCAGGACGCCGGAGCGTTCCGATCGTTCCTGCCGGCCAGCATTCTCCCCGCCATCGATCGCGGCCTCGCCGCCGACTGGTCGCACGCGCCGGGAACACCTGAAGCGCTCGTCCGCGAGTCGATGCGGCATTCGATCGTCACGCTCGACCGCACAGGCTCGTCCGGCACGCGCTACATCGCCGGCCGTGTCATCGTGAAGTTCCGCGACGGCATGGCGACGTCTTCGGCTTCGGCTTCAGCTACATCCAGGGCCGCGCGCGCCCGCGCGATGTCCACCGTGTCGCAGACCGCGACGGTGTCCGAACGACCATCATATGCGAATTTCGACGTCGTCGGCATCGATCCGGGGGAGGACCCGGAGGCGGTGGCCGCGGCCCTGCGGCAGCGCCCCGACGTCGAGTACGCGCAGCCCGCGTACCGCATGCGCACGAACTTCGTGCCCAACGACCAGTACTACAAGGAACTGCAGTGGAACATGCCGCTCATCGACCTGGAGCGCGCGTGGGACATCCAGCCGGCCGCCGGGTCCACCATCACCGTCGCTGTCCTCGACACGGGCGTGTCGTATACGAACGCCACGGTGCGGTTTCACGCCAACGCCTTTCGGAATGAAAACGGAGTCCTCTATCCGCCGTTGGGCGACGTCACGCTCAACTTCGTCCTCGCGCCTGAACTGGGGCCCGCCAGCCGGTTCGTGACCCCCCGCGATTTCATCTGGAACGACACCGCGCCGCTCGATCTCGACGGCCACGGCACGCACGTGAGCGGGACCATCGGACAACTGACCAACAACAGCGCCGGCATGGCCGGCGTGGCCTTCAACGTGAAGATCATGCCGGTCAAGGTGATCGACAGCACGTGGGACGACATCTTCGGATCGCCGAACCAGGGGACCGACGACATCGTGGCCCGGGGGATCCGGTATGCGGCCGACAACGGCGCCAACATCATCAACATGAGCATCGGCCGGCCAGGCGAACCCGCGCCGGTGATCGAGGACGCGATGAAGTACGCGGTCGGCAAGGGCGTGTTCATCGCCGTCGCCGCGGGCAACTCATTCGAAGAAGGCAACCCGAAGGAAATCGTCGCCGACATCGCCTCGCGCGTGCAGGGCGCCGTGTCGGTGGCCGCCGTCGACCCCAACAAGGCGCATTCGCATTACTCAACGACGGGCAGCTACATCGAGCTTTCGGCGCCGGGCGGGACCGATCGCGGGTTCGGCCGGAACGGCTACGTCTGGCAGCAGACGTACGACTTCACCCAGACCGATACCTTTCTACGGCCGCCGGCGGCCTACGCGGCGCCGCGGTTCGACGTGCTCAACTACATCGGCTACGTCGGCACGTCCATGGCGACGCCCCACGTGGCGGGCGTGGCGGCGATGCTGATGCAGCAGGGGATCAAGGACCCCGCCGCCATCGAGGCGGCGCTCGAGAAGTTTGCCACCGACCTGGGCGACGCCGGCCGCGACAACACCTTCGGCTACGGCTTGATCGAAGCGCGCGACACGATGCGGGGACTGGGGCTGGCGAAGTGAAGACGCTCATTGTTGGCCTCCTCGCCGTGCTGACCGCGGTTCCCGTCGCGGCCCAGTCGCAGGCCGACCCCGCCGCGTTCAGCGAACCGTACGACGTGTCGTTCCGCGGGTTCTTCGTCGCGACGGAGCAGAGCTTCGCCGCCAAGACGACCTTCGACGCCGCCTTCGGGAAATCGACGCAGCCGTTCTTTGGCGGCGGCGTCCAGATCACGTCTCTGAGCGGCTTCTACATCGAGTTCGGCGTCACCCGGTTCAAGAAGACCGGTCAGCGCGCGGTCGTCAGCAACGGCCAGACGTTTCCGCTCGGCATTCCCCTGACGGTCACGATTACGCCGATCGAGTTCAGCGCGGGCTGGCGTTTCGGGGCCAAAAGCTGGAAGGTGATTCCGTACGCCGCCGGCGGCATCGGCCGATACAACTACAAGGAAGAGTCGGACTTCTCGGCCGACGGTGACACCGTAGACGCGCACAGCGTGGGCTACCTGGTCAACGGCGGCGTGGAATTCCGCGTCCACAAGTGGATCGGGCTCTCCGTGGACGCGCAGTACACCCACGTCCCCGACATCCTGGGGCAGGGCGGCGTGTCGAAGGACGCCGGCGAGACCGACCTGGGCGGCGTCGCCGCCCGGTTCAAGGTGATCGTCGGACGTTGACCGCTGCCTGGGTTTATGATCGAGGAAGAGTGATCGCCAAGCGAAGCCACGATCGGTCGCTCCTGCGCCTGGCAGGCATCGCGCTGTACGCGGCGTTCCTCGTGGTCGCGTCGTTCGAGCACCACGACCTGCTCTGCCACCTGAAGAACCCGCAGCACTGCACGGCCTGCACGGCGAGCCAGCTTGGCACCGATCCCGATTCCCCTGCCGTCGTCGGCGCCTGGCACCTGGCCGATGCCGGGCAGGCGGCGCCGTTCCAGCCGCTTGCCGACAGCGTGCTGCTGCCCCGGCAGTCGACCGGCCGTTCGCCTCCCGTCCCCTTCATTTGATCACTCCGTCGCGGCGCGTCACCGCTGGTGCGGCCGCACGCGGCGAGAGCCATTCGATCACAAGCGATCCGCTGCGCGCGGATCGCGGGAGGGTACGCAGTGTCGCATCGATTTACGAGTGCGGCGTTCGTGCTGGTCGCGTTGTCGGCAGTCAGGGCATCGGCGCAGGCCGCGCCGCAGCCGCCGCCGGACGCCCAGGCGCTTCGCGCCGCGATCGACGATTTGAAAAAAGACTTCGAGACCCGGCTGTCGGCCCTCGAAATGCGGCTGGCCGCGATTGAGGGCGGCCCGCAGGCTCCCGTACGGGCGCCGGCGCCTGAGCAGGCACCTGCACCGATACCTGACCAGGCGCCTGCACCGCCACCTGCACCGGGACAGGCGGCGGCGAGCGGATCGAAAGTGTTCAACCCGGACATGGCGGTCATCGGCGATTTCCTGGGAACCGCCGGGCGGGTCCGCACAGACCCGGCCAACCACGTCACGCCGAATCCGGCGTTCGAGATGCACGAATCCGAGGCGTCCTTCCAGGCAGTCGTGGATCCGTACGCGCGCGCGGATTTCTTCCTATCGTTCGGCGAACAGGGCGTCGAGCTCGAAGAAGGGTTCGTCACGCTGACGTCGCTCCCGGGCGGCCTGCTGACGAAGGTCGGCAAGATGCGGGCGGCGTTCGGCAAGGTCAACAGCCTCCACAATCACATCCTGCCGTGGGCCAATCGGCCGCTCGTCATCAACAACCTCGTGGGCGGGGAAGACGGCATCAGCGACGCGGGCGTCTCGGTGGCGCGGCTCATCCCGAACCCCTGGATCTTCCTCGAGGCAACGGGGCAGGTTTTCCGCGGCGACTCCGGAACCGTCGAAAGCCCGCTCTATCAGACGAACCAGCGCGGCCAGCTGAGCTACGTCGCGCACCTGCGTGGCTACCACGACCTGTCCGAGTCCACGAACCTCGACCTGGGGTTCTCGGCCTCACGGGGATACAACGGGTCGGGCCTCCCGCAGGATATCGACGACCTGACGACGAGCCTGCTCGGCTTCGATGCGACCGTGCGGTGGAAGCCGCTGCGGCAATCGATTTACCACTCGTTCGTCGGCCGCTCGGAGGTCATCTGGAGCCGCCGCGAGCAGCCGAACGGGCTGCAGAACGGCATGGGCTACTACGTCTCGGGCGATTACCAGCTCGCGCGCCGCTGGTTCGCTGGCGTGCGATTCGACGGATCGGATCGGGCCTACGACTCGACGCTCCACGACACGGGCGGCTCGGCCCTCCTGACATTCTGGCCGAGCGAGTTCAGCCAGATCCGCGGCCAGTACCGGCGCACCAACTACGCCATCGGGCCGGCGGCTAACGAACTCCTGTTCCAGTTCCAGTTTTCCATCGGGGCGCACGGCGCGCACCCGTTCTAGTCAGATGAGGACAGTAACCACGAAGTCACGAAGACACGAAGAAGAACCACGAAGAAGAATCTGTACAAGGATTTCTTCGTGCCTTCGTGTCTTCGTGGCCAGCGTTGATCAAGAGGTCTTATGAAATTCACGTTGACGGCAGCCTTCGCGTCGATGGCGTTGCTCTTCAGTGTCTCCGCCCATGCTCAGGGCAAGTTGAACGTCATGACGACGACGGAGGATCTGGCGTCCATCGCCAGGGAGGTGGGCGGCGAGCGGATCACCGTCGAGGCCATCGCGCGAGGCTACCAGGATCCCCACTTCGTCGAGGCCAAGCCGAGCTTCATCCTGAAGCTGCAGAAGGCCGACCTGCTGATCGTCATAGGCCTCGAGCTCGAAATCGGGTGGCTGCCGCCGCTGGTTCAGCAGAGCCGCAACGGGAAGATTCAGCAGGGCGCCGAAGGGTATCTGGACGCGTCGCAGGGCGTGCAGAAACTCGAGATCCCGACCGGCCAGATCACGCGGGCGATGGGCGATGTGCACCCGCTCGGGAACCCGCACTACTGGATGGACCCGGAGAACGGCAAGCGCATCGCGAAAGAAATGGTCGACACGTTCGATCGCCTGCGGCCCGGCGACCGCGCGTACTTCGACCAGCGCCTGACCGACTTCAACTCGCGCCTGGACGCGGCGGAGAAGCGCTGGATGGCGACGATGGCGCCCTACAAGGGCACGAAGGTGGTGACATACCACCGGTCGTTTCCCAACTTCGCCGAGCGCTTCGGCCTGGAGATCATCGGGTACGTCGAACCGCGGCCGGGCATTCCGCCGACGCCGCAGCACACGCTGGACCTGATCAACGAGATGAAGCGGCAGAAGGTGAAGGTCGTCCTGGTGGAGCCCTACTTCGACCTGAAGACGCCGACGGCCATCGGCCGCGAGACCGGCGCCCGCGTGCTGGTCATGCCGCCGTCGGTGGGCGGCGTGAAGGAAACGTCCGACTACTTCGCGCTCTTCGACTACAACATCAACCTCCTCGTGAACGCGCTGAAACAGTAGGCCGCCATGCTCGATACCTCGATGATTTCGTTTCTCGCGCCGGCGTTCTTCGCGAGCCTGATCCTGACGGGCATCCACGCCTACCTCGGCGTGCACGTCGTCGAACGCGGCGTGATCTTCGTGGATTTGTCGCTGGCGCAAATCGCGGCCCTCGGCGCGACGATCGCGATCTTCCTGCCCGCGGCGAACGGCGATCCCCACGCGCCGATCGTGTACTGGATCAGCCTCGCCTTCACGTTCATCGGCGCGTTCGTGTTCTCGACGGTCCGCAGCCAGCGCGCGCGCATCCCGAAGGAAGCCATCATCGGGATCTGCTACGCGGTCGCGTCGGCGGCGGCGATTCTGGCCATGAGCAAGGCCACCTCCGAGAGCGAGCACCTGAAGGACATGCTCGTCGGCAACATCCTCGCGGTCTCCTGGAGGGAAGTGGCCGAGACCGCGATGCTCTACGGGGCGGTCGGGATCTTTCACTGGGTGTTCCGGCGGCGGTTCCTCGAGATTTCGATGGACCCGCACCGCGCCGAAGCCGAGGGCGTCTCGATTCGGTTCTGGGACTTTCTCTTCTACGCTTCGTTCGGCTTCGTCGTCACTTCGTCGGTGGCGATTGCCGGCGTGCTGCTGGTGTTTTGCTACTTGATCGTGCCGTCGGTTGCCGCCATGCTGTATGCGAAGACCGTCGGCCGCCGGCTGGCCATCGGCTGGTCCATGGGGACGATTGTGTCGGCACTGGGCGTCTACCTGTCATTGAAGCTCGATCTGCCGACCGGCGCGACCATCGTCTGCACGTTCGGGCTGGTGTTGATTCTGATGGCGGTCGTCAGGCCCCTGTTCCGTCACTGATCATCGCCGACTGGCCCGACTGCCGACTGCTGACTGCCGACTGCTGACTGCCGACTGCACTATGACCTGTCGCAAATGCGGAACCGAGATCGCGGACAAGGCGCTCGTGTGCTACAAGTGCGGCACCGCCACGACCGAGCCGGTGTTCGCGCCTCCCGGCGAGGGCCGCGCGCGCTCGACGTCCACGCTCATCACCTCGCTCGTGGCGCTGGCTCTCATGGTGCTCGTGGCCGTCTTCATGACCCGCGCATCTCCGGACGGCACGCCGCGATCGGTGACCTGGGTGGTCGCCGGCGTGGCGGTGGTGATCATCATCCTCCGCGCCTACGCCAGGCGACGCTGAATGGTCCTTAGTCCTTGGTGCCTGGTTCTTGGTCCGTTCTTGGTCCCAGGTCCTCGGTCCGCGCAAGATGACGCGCGGCTGGCCGGCGACCGTGGACGGAGAGCGGATCGTGGCCGGACCAGGGACCATGGACGGACCAGGGACCGAGGACGGACCAAGGCCCAGGCACCAAGGACCAGGGACCAATGACGCTCCGGAGAGTGGCGGTGGCGTTGTGGCTGGCGGCAGCGGTCGTCGTGTGGAACTCGGTGTTCGACCGGGTACTCATCGACGCGGGACGCGAGTATGTGCGGACGGCTGCTGATGCGGCGCACGGGGCTGGCCCGTACGCGCGCATCGACGATTACATGCGCCCTGCCGTCCCCCGTGCGCTCGTGCTGGCCACTTCCGCGGCCGGCGTGATTCTGGCTGTCGGCCTCGCGGCCTTCCGGTGGTCGGCGCGCGCTACTTCAAAAGAACCTCTTCGAAAAACCTGAGCGCCCGCGGATCGTTGGACTGTCCGAGCCAGAACATCGCCTGTTTGCGGACGACCGCGTTCCGGCTGTTCCGCGCGACGTCGATCAGCCTGGGCACGCCCTCGTCCTTGGGCAGCTGGCTGAGCGCGAAGACCGCCCGCCGCTTGACCTCGGTCTCGGGGTCGCGGTCGATGGCTTCGGCAATCGTGGCCACGGCCTCGGTGCCCGCGCGCTGTCCGAGCCAGAAGAGTGCGTCGGACCGCATCCGTGCCACCGAATGGTCCCGTGCGATTGCGGCAAGCGACCGCGTCGCCGCCGGTCCCTCGTGCATCGCGAGCGCCACCAGCGCGGGCCGGACGACGCGGTCGAACCGTTCCCCGGCCGCGGGGATCGTGTTGACCAGGGAGGTCAGCCACGCGACGCTGTCGTCGGGCTTCACGCCGTCCAGCCAGACGACGGGCAGGCCGCCCGCATCGATTTCGCAGTCGGGCGTCGCTGTCCGCAGCCTGACGACGAGCCCGGCTTCGAGGCGGGCGAGTACCAGCACTTCGTGCGCCGGCTCGAGCGCGATCCTCGAGCGCTCGTAGCAGTCCATCGAGCGCCGGTTGCCCGCCACCGCGATGCGGTAGCCGACCCAGCGGTTGTCCTTCCGCGCCGCGAGGCCCGCGATCTCACCCTCGATGCTCTGCGTGGCCGCGCGCGTTTCGACCTGGGCGTTCGTGACGTTCTTTGGAGGGCCCTGCGCCAGCGCCAGGGCCGCGGTCAGCAGCAGGGAGGTCACTTGAGCAGCTCCAGCAGATAGTCGGTAGCCTCCGGCGCCTTCATCACCGACAGCTTCGAGACGATCTCCTTCTTCATCTGCGGGTCTTTCTCGGCGCGCGCCAGGTCGACGAGCCCCTTCGCGTTGCGCTGCATGAACAACGAGTTGATGACGCTGCGCTTCACCGAGGGATCCGAGCTCGCGCGATAGATGCCGGGGAGCAGGTCGCGATCCTCGGCGCCGCCCATCATGCCGAGATAGCGGACCGCGCGCAGCTGCAGCTCGGGGTTGGCGTTGTTCTTTGCCGTGGCGAGCATGATGTCGCGCGCCTTCGGCGACCGGCTCTGGCTCAGCACGAACAGCGCGCGATCGCGGACGCGCGGCGCTGCGCCGCCCGCCAGCATCTTCTCGATGATCGGCAGACCCTTGTCCGGATCGGTCTGCATGACGCCTCGCAGCGCCAGCAGCTTCAGCTCCTCGTCGCCCTGCAGATCCGCGGAAATCGCCTGGCCGGCGGCCTGACGGATCTCGACCTCCAGGGCCTTCGCGTCCTTGACCCACGGGCTCGCGGCGAACTGCTTCGACATCTCCTTGATGGTCTGCAGGGCTTCCTTGTCGAGCGCCATCTTGGACTGGCTGTAGGCCTTCCAGTACATCGCGGCGTCGGCCCGGCTGTTAGTCTGAGCGATGACGCGGTCGAGCTCCGCGAGCGCGCGATCGAACTGGCTGTTCTCGATGGCTTCGCGCGCCTGCTCGTAGAGCGCCTCCGGCTCGATCACGAACGGCGGCATCGGCGGCATCGGAGGAACGTTGACCCGCACGCGCGGGCCCCGGCCCTCGCGCGTCGCACGCGATTCGGGCGACGGCGCAGGATCCGGGGTCTGCGCCGCGAGCGGAGCCGCGAGCGCGGCGACGAGTGTCGAGACGGCGGCGATGCGATGGATGGCCATGGGTCCCTCAGCTGACTTGTGAAGTGACGGTTCGCGCGTGCGGAGCGGCCGGCGGCGCGGACAGCTCACGCTGCCGCAGCTCGTCGCCGAGCACGCGCACCTTGAAGAGCAGCGACGCCGCGTCGATGCGCTGGCGGACGTCGTCGAGATCGGCGGCGGTGACTTTTGACGGGCTGTGGATGACTTCGAGCAGGTTGCGCTCGAGATCCTCCAGCACGCTGACGACCGACTGTTCCCCGGCTTCGACCGCCTCCTGGCGATACAGCCGGCTGGTGGAGACCAGATCCTCCGCCCGGCGCTGCTCGGTGGAGATGTCGCCGCCGTCGGGCGCGTTCATGATGTCGGTGAGAATCCGCTCCGACCGATCCAGATGCTCGGTGACCGATGTCAGCAGGATGCGCTGACGTCCGTCGCTGGCGCCGGCAGCGGTTGAAGCCACGGTGGATGGGGCAGCGGGCAGCGGGCTGCCCGGGTTCGGCCACGACAGGCCGGTGATGAACGCCGCGACGACCAGCATCGCGACGGCGCCGGCGATGGCCAGCCGATCCCACTTCAGCCACCGCACCCACCACGGCGCCTCCGGCTCGGGCAGCCGCGCCCGGATGCGCTGCCAGACTTCGAGCCCATACTGATCGCCGCGCTCGGGCACTTCCGGCGCCTCGAGCAGCTGCAGTGTGCCGGCCAGATCCCGGTAGACGGCCGCGCACGACGCGCACTCGTCCACGTGCTGCGAGATCTCGCGGCGGCGCCTTCCGGCGTCTTCGCCGTAGAAATGGAGGATCAGGTCTTCTTCCGAGTAGTGCTTCACGATTCACCCCGAATCGGCGCGAGCGCCGCGCGCAGTTTCTTGACGGCGCGGAACACGCTGTGCTTGGCGGCGCTGGTATTGAGTCCCAGGGTCTCGCTGATTTCGGCGATCGACCGGCCCTCGTAGTGGCGCATCGTGAACGCGGCGCGTTCGAGCGGGCTGAGCCCGGTCAGCGCCGACGCCACGAAGCGGTCGATTTCGGCGCTCCGCGCCAGGCGTTCAGGCCCGGGCGCGTCGACCGGCGGCTGTTCGACGATCGCGTCGAGGTCGTCGACGCGGTTGTAATCCTGGCGGGATCGGCGGGCCCGGAGCAGGTCCACCGAGCAGTTGGCGACGATGCGGTGGAGCCAGGTGCCGAAGTGGGCGCGCGACTCGAAGCGCCCCAGCTGCCGGTAGGCCTTCAGGAAGCTGTCCTGGACCACGTCCTCGGCGTCGTGCTCGTTGCCGGTCATCCGGTAGGCCAGCCGGAAGGCGGTCCGGCTGTGGCGCTCGACCAGGGCGCGAAAGGCTTCGCTGTCTCCCTGGCGGGCCCTGGCAAGGACCGTGGCGATTTCGGCGTCCATCCTGGGAGATTAGACGGCTCACGGGGCAAAACGTTGGGTTGGCCCCATGGCAGGCCTGAAGGCCTGCACTACTCCTGACTGCCGACTGCCGACTGGCTTAGGTCCGCTTATCCCTCGGGACGTAGTCCCTTTGCTGCGGACCGTATAGATCTGCCGCGGCCGGGCGATCTTCTGCTCCGGGTCGAGGAGCATCTCCTCCCACTGCGCGATCCAGCCGGCCGTGCGCGGAATGGCGAAGAGCACCGGGAACATCTCGATCGGGAAGCCCATCGCCTGGTAGATGAGGCCGGAGTAGAAGTCGACGTTCGGGTAGAGCTTGCGGGTGACGAAGTAGTCGTCCTGCAGCGCGATGCGCTCGAGCTCGAGCGCGATGTCGAGCAGCGGGTTCTTGCCGGTGACGGCGAAGACGAGGTCCGCGATCCGCTTGATGACCTTGGCGCGCGGGTCGTAGGACTTGTAGACGCGGTGGCCGAAGCCCATCAGCCGGTTGCGCCCTCGCCCGACTTCACCTTCTTGATGAACTCGGGCACGCGCTCGACCGAGCCGATCTCGTTCAGCATCCGCAGCACGGCTTCGTTCGCGCCGCCGTGCAGCGGGCCGTAGAGCGCGGCCGCGGCGCCGGCCAGCGCCGAGTACGGATCGACATGCGAGCTGCCGATGTTCCGCATCGTCGTCGTGCTGCAGTTCTGCTCGTGGTCGGCGTGCAGGATGAACAGCACGTCGAGCGCGCGCGCCAGCACCGGGTTCGGCTGGTACTTCAGCTCGGTCATCTTGAACAGCATGTTCAGGAAGTTGCCGGTGAAGCTCAGATCGTTGTCGGGGTAGATGTACGGGCGGCCGATGCTGTGGCGGTAGGCGTAGGCGGCGATGCTCGGCACCTTGGCGATCAGCCGGTGCGTCTGCCGCAGCCGCGACTCCTTGTCGAAGATCTTCTTCGCGTCCGGGTAGAACGTCGACAGCGCGCCGACGGTGCTCAGGAAGATGCCCATCGGGTGGGCGTCGTACTGGAAGCCCTCCATGAACTTCTTGATGTTCTCGTGGAGCATCGTGTGGATGGTGATCTCGCTGCGTCCAGGCCTGCAGCTGCGGCGCGGTCGGCAGCTCGCCGAACAGGATCAGGTAGGCCGTTTCGAGGTAGTCGCTGTCCTCGGCGAGCTGCTCGATCGGGTAGCCGCGGTAGAGCAGGATGCCCTTGTCGCCGTCGATGTAGGTGATGGCGCTGCGGCAGTTCGCCGTGTTCATGAACGCCGGGTCGTACGTCATCAGGCCGAAGTCGTCCGGGCCGGCCTTGATCTGCCGCAGGTCCATGGCGCGAATGGTGCCGTCCTGGATCGGCAGCTCGTACTTCTTCCCGTGCGGTTGTCGGTGATCGTCAGCGTGTCAGCCATGCGGGGTCAGGTTACCTTCGTTCCGTCATCGTCCAGACGGGTTCGGCGGCCACCCGGTAGGCTCCGTCGGCCCAGCGCGCCAGATCCTGCAGCTTGCAGCGCTCGCTGCAGAACGGCCGCCAGGCCGGCTCCACCGGGTGGCGCCGGCAGAAGACGCACAATGTCTACCTTCTGCTGGTTCTCGGCGGGCATGGCCGTCACGGCCACTCCCGACCCGGATCTAGCTGAGCTAGTGTGAGGGCTGGCCTTCGCCGGCGTGGTGCCGGACGTCGCGGGCCGAGACGATGAAGATGACGTCTTCGGCGATGTTGGTGGCGTGGTCGCCGATGCGCTCGAGGTGCCGCGAGACCAGGATCAGGTCGAGCGCCGGCTCGATGGTCGCCGGGTCCTGCAGCATGTAGGTGAGCAGCTCGCGGAAGATCTGCGTCTTCAGCGCGTCGAGCCTGTCGTCTTCGTTGAGCACGTGCTGCGCCAGCTCGGTGTCGCGGCGGACGAACGCGTCGAGCGCGTCGCGCAGCATGCGTCTGCGCGATCGTCGCCATCCGCGGGATGTCGATCAGCTTCTTGACCGGCGGCGTGCGGCGCGTAGCGGCGCGCCGCCTCGGCGATGTTGACGGCGAGGTCGCCGACGCGCTCGAGGTCGGTGTTGATCTTGACGGCCGCGACGATCGTCCGCAGGTCGGCGGCCATCGGCTGGTAGAGCGCCAGCAGCGTGAAGCAGCGGTTGTCGATCTCGATGTGCAGCGCGTTGAGCGGCTCGTCGCCGGCCAGCACGCGCGTCGATGAGCGTCGCGGTCGCGGTCGACGAGCCCCTTGACGGCCAGGCGCACCTGCTTCCTCGGCGAGCCCGCCCATTTCGAGCAGCCGCGTCTTGAGCTGTTCGAGCTCTTCCTGAAAATGCCGGACGACGCGTTCGACTGGTTCCATCGATTAGCCGAACCTTCCCGTCACGTAGTCTTCGGTCAGCTTTTCGCGACGGCGCCGTGAAGATCTTGTTCGTCCGGTCGCACTCGACGAGCTTGCCGAGCCAGAAGAACGCCGTGACGTCCGACACGCGCGCCGCCTGCTGCATGTTGTGCGTGACGATGACGATCGTGTAGCGGCGTCTTCAGCTGGTAGATCAGCTCCTCGATGCGCTGCGTCGCGATCGGATCGAGCGCCGACGCCGGCTCGTCCATCAGCAGGATCTCGGGCTCGACGGCCAGCGCGCGCGCGATGCACAGGCGCTGCTGCTGGCCGCCCGAGAGCGCCAGCGCCGACGTGTGCAGCCGATCGCTGCACCTCGTCCCAGAGCGCCGCCGCCTTCAGGCTCGCCTCGACGCGGCCGCGCAGCTCCTCGCGCGAGCGCGTCAGGCGGTTGATGCGCAGGCCGTAGGCGACGTTGTCGAAGATCGACTTCGGAAACGGATTCGACTTCTGGAACACCATGCCGACGCGCCGCCGCAGATCGACGACGTCGACCGACGGCGCGTAGATGTCGCTGGCCGTCGATGCGGACCGAGCCCTCGACGCGCGCGCCCGGGAACGATGTCGTTCATCCGGTTGAGCGACCGCAGGAACGTCGACTTGCCGCAGCCCGACGGCCCGATGAGCGCCGTCACCTGGTTCGGCTGGATCTTGAGCGTTGATCTGCTCGAGGACCCGGTGCGGCGCCGTAGTAGAAGTTCATGCCCGCGACGTCGATCTTCGGCGGCGCCGGGCGCCGCGGACGGCGTGGCCGGCGCGCTGGCCGCCGGCTGCGGCACGACCGGCGGGTCCTGAACGGAGCATCGAGCTCAACGGTAACCGCAGGCGCGGTTTCCGCAGCGTTTCCGCGAGTGTAAATTCCGCGTAACGGCCGGATCTCGGACCTGTCGAACGTCCTCGGACCTCCGTCGTGACCGCTGGCCTCTTCGGCCGGCTTGTCGGCGGCTCGAGGAACGCCGCGACCTGCTTGCGCAGCTCGTCCTGGATGTCGATCGATCGACCGGCGCGCGTCGAGCGACGCGGAAGTGGAACTCGTCGGCCATCGAGGTGTACTCGCGCAGCAGCTTGTTCTGATAGGCGCGGAAGCTGTCGTAGATGTCGTCGCCGTGCTTCAGGTCCATCCCCGATTCCCAGAAGTCCATGCCGCGCGACTCGAGCACGCGGCCGATCAGCGTCTTCGACGTCGACCTTGAGGTAGAACACCAGGTGCGGCGCGATCGCGAAGCCGTACAGGTTGCGCAGCCACTGCGCGATCGACGCCGCGCACGCCGGCGCGCGCGAGCGCCGTGAAGATGTAGCGATCCGACAGGACGACGAACCCGGCCTTGAGCGCCGGGATGATCTCCTTCTCGAGCCGATCGGCGAAGTCGGTGGCGTAGAGCAGCACGAACGTCAGCTTGTTGAGCGTGTTGCTCGACTTGGCCAGCTCGATCGTCGGCTGCATCAGCGGCGACCGCGTCCAGCCGGTTTCGACGACGCCGTAGCCCTTGACCTCGAGCCACTCGCGCAGCAGCTGAATCTGCGTGCTGCGGCCGACGCCGTCGGTGCCTTCGATGGCGATCAGCTTGCCCGGGTAGCCGTCGATCGGCAGGTAGGGGATGCCGCGGCCGTAGTAGCGGCCCGGCTGGATCCTGCCGCTGTCGCGCTCGTCGATCGCCGTGACCGGCGGTTCAGACGGGTTGCTCATCGGGGATCTCCACGCTCCGTGCGTGCGTCGTCTCGACGTGCGGCGCGATCGAGGTCGCGCACGAGCCGCTGCTGCTCGGTGATGCTGCCGACGGCGTCGACGACCTCGAGGCCGAACTCGTCCACGAGCCGATCGTACTCGTCGAGCACCTTGCCCTGGAACAGCCGGAAGCTCTCGACCGGGTTCGCGCTCCAGCCGAGGTCCATGCCCGGCCTCGTAGAACTTGAGCTTCACGCGGCGCGCCATCAGCCGATCGAGCGAGACGTCGATCGGCACGCGGAAGTACAGCGCCAGGTCCGGCCGCACCGCGAAGCTGTACAGCTCGCGCACCCACTGGCGATCGACGCCGCGCGTCACGTCGCGCGCGAACGCGGTGTAGGCGTAGCGATCGGCCAGCACGATCATGCCGGCCTTGAGCGGCGGGAATGATCTTGTAGAGCAGCCGATCAGCGAAGTCGGTGGCGTGCAGCAGGCTGAACGTCATCGGCGTCAGCGCGTTCTTCTTCTTGCCGGTCTTTGTCGCCGCCTTGACCAGGGCGGACGAGTTCCATTCGGTGACGAACACGCGATGGCCTTCCGCGCTCAGCCACTTCGCCAGCAGCCCCAGCTGCGTCGTCTTTCCCGAGCCGTCGATCCCCTCGACGACGAACAGCTTCCCCGGGTACTCGTGCGGTTTCGTGAGGTTGTTCAGCATAGGCGCGTGTCCGCTGACTTCGACGCGAAGCGGCTTGCCGATCAGCCGCTCGAACGGCGCCGCGTGCCGTGGCGGCCGCCCAGAGCTCGAGCTCGGCGTCGCCCGCCGTCCGCAGCTGCAGCAGCGCGTCGTCGCCGCGATCGTGCAGCTCGAGGCCGGCGATGGTCTGCGCGTGGCTGCGGTCGAGGCTTTCGGCCAGCCGCAGGATGGCCGCCAGCGTGCGGACCGTGCGCCGCCGCTTGCGCTGCAGATCGCCGAAGCCCGTCGTGCCGGCGCTTCGGCGTCGCCCGCCGGTGGTAGCGCGCGACGAGCGCGATGGTCTCGATCTCGTCCGGCTCGAAGCCGCGCAGATCGCCGTTCTTGATCAGGTAGTACGAGTGCTTGTGGTGGCGCTCGTAGCTGATGTGGACGCCGATGTCGTGCAGGAGCGCGGCGTACTCGAGCCATTCGCGCTCGCGATCGGTCAGGCCGTGGATCGCCGCGCGTCTGGTCGAACAGCGCCGAGCGCGAGCCGCGCGATCTGCTGCGCGTGCTCCGGCCAGTAGTTGCAGCGCTCGGCGAGCTCGATGACGCTGCGGCGGCGGACGTCGGGATAGCGATCGGCCTGCGCGATTTCCTTGCGGTGCCGCGCGATGTAGTCGAGGACCAGGCCTTCGCGCAGCGACAGGTCGCAGAGCGTGATCTCGCTCGGCGCCGAGCCGCTGCAGGATCGTGTCGAGCAGGATCGCGCCGGCGACGGCGAGGTCGGCGCGGCGCGGTTCGAGGCCCGGCACGCGCAGCCGCTTCTCGAGGTCAGCGTCGATCAGCGTCCTTGCGCACGCGGCGCAGCTGCTTGGCCGAGATCGCGCCGGTTGCGGAGCGACGCCCCGGCGGCGCTGGTCCCGTTCGGCGCGGCGCGACGGCGCCGAGGCTCAGGATCGTGCCCGACGTGCCGATGACGCGATCGAAGCCCGCGCGGCGATCTGGTCGAGATACTCGCCGAGCTCGGCGTCGATGTGCCGGACGAGCTTGCGCTCGTCGCGCGGCACGAGCGGATCGCTCTTGACGAACCGCTCGGTCAGGCGGATGACGCCGAGCTTGAAGCTGCGGCCGACGCTCGATGTTCGGGCCGGTGCCGCGCGTGATCTCGACGCTGCCGCCGCCGATGTCGATGACGACGGCCGTCTCGCCGGCCGAACGCCGACGCCGTAGGCGGCCGCCAGATGGATGAGCCGCGCTTCTTCCGTGCCGGAGATGACGCGCGCGCGGATGCCGGTCTGTTCGGCGATGGCCTGGAGGAACTCGCCGCCGTTCTCGGCCTCGCGGTCGGCGCTCGTGGCGACGGCGACGATCTCGTCGACGCCGTGCGACTCGGCGAGGCGGCGGAACTTCGACAGCACCTGCAGCGCCGCGTGCATCGCCTCGGGCGTGAGCGCGCGGCCGTCGAGGCCGCCGGCGCCGAGCCGGACCATTTCCTTCTCGCGGTCGATGACCTCGAACGACAGGTCGGGCCGGACGCGCACGACGATCATGTGCAGCGAGTTGGTGCCGATGTCGATGGCGGCGATGCGCATTGGGCCTTCCTACTATAATGGGCGTTTACCAACCCCTCTACCTACCATGCCGGCATCAACACGACGTTACGATCTCCTGCACAAGCGCCTGGAGAGATTTACACAAATGTTACAGGGCCTTGACGAGGGCGACGTACGGGCCCTGCACCAGACGAGAGTGGCGTCAAGACGGTTGCGCGAAATCCTTCCCGTGCTGCAGGTTGCACCCGATATCGCCTCGCGGTTGGGACGGCGCCTTCGCAAGGTCACGCAGCGGCTTGGGGCCGTTCGCGAGCTCGATGTCCTGTGCCTGCTCATCGAGGAACTGGCGGCATCCGGCCGATACGACCAGCAGGCCATGCGAAAGGTCGCGGCGTTTGTCGGCGAGGAGCGGAAGCGTGCGCGCGGGCGCCTGCTCGAGAAGCTTCCAGTCGATGAGCTGCATCGCATCGCCGGCAAGCTTGGCCGCATCGCCAGGGATCTGAAAACCAGCAAGAAGGCAGCGCGCGACTGGCACTGGGCGATCGACGCGCGCGTGACACACCGGGCGCTCGCACTCAAGACCGCGCTGGCAGAAGCCGGTGCGCTCTACCTGCCCGAGCGCCTGCACGCGGTGCGCATCGCGCTCAAGAAGCTGCGCTACGCGCGCGAAGTGGTTGCCGAGGCCTCCGGCATCGACATGAAGGCCGAGCTCCGGACGCTCAAGCGCGGCCAGGACATCCTCGGCCGCCTCCACGATCTGCAGGTGCTGCTCGATCGCATTCGCCAGCTGCAGGCGTCGCTCACGCCGGCCGACTCGGTCATGTCCCGCCGGATGGATTCGCTGACCAACGGCCTCGAGAACGAATGCCGCCGCCTGCACGCGCGTTTCATGCACCAGAAGGCGGCCGTCGTCGCCGTCTGCGATCGTGGCGCCGGATCGAAAGCCGGCGCCGGCGACAGCCGCGCGGCGAGCTGATCGGCATTCATGCGCAATGTGTACGAGCTCTATCTGATTCGCCACGGTCTCGCCGAGGAGCGCGGTCCGGCGTGGCCGGACGACGCCAAGCGGCCGCTGACCGACCAGGGGATTTCGCGGCTGAGGCGGACGGGACGGGCGCTGCTGCGCCTCGGCCTGACGCTGGACGTGGTGTTGACCAGCCCGCTCGTGCGCGCACGTCAGACCGCGGAAATCGTCGCCGGCGCGTTCAGCCCGCATCCGCCGGTCGTCAACATCGACGCGCTCGCTCCCGGAGGAGCGCTGCCCGCCCTGGCCGCCGAGATCGCCAAGCACGGCCGCCGCCCGCACATCTTCCTCGTCGGCCACGAACCGGGAATGGGGGAGCTCGCGGCGTGGCTCCTCGGCTCGCGTAATCCCGTGGAGTTCAAGAAGGGCGGCATCTGCCGCATCGACGTCGACGGCGGGACGCTGCGCGGCGCGGGCGTGATGCGCTGGATGCTGACCCCGAAGATAATCAGGGCGCTGAAGAAATGAAGTGCTCGACGGCCACGGTTTACAGAGTGCTCTAGCGGCCGCGGCTGCAGAGTGCGTTTGCGGCCACGGTCGCAACGTGCTCAGGCGCCAGCAAAGTGAAGTGCTTCTCGGACCCAGCACTTTGAAGTGCTTTTCACGCCAAGCACGTTGACGTGCTGCTCACTCCGAGCACTTTGATGGGTTCTCAATCGACGAACCGATATCCCAGCCCGATCACCGTCTCGATTTGCCTCGACGCGGTGCCGAGCTTGCTGCGCAGGCGACCGACGTGGACGTCGACCGATCGGGTTTCGACCGACCGGTCGTAGCCCCAGACGCGTTCGAGCAGGCGATCGCGTGACACGACGCGGTTCTTGTTCTGCACCAGATACCGGAGCAGTTCGAACTCGCGCCGAGTCAGGCGAATGGTTTCG
Source organism: uncultured Acidobacteriota bacterium (assembly GCA_963712905.1). Taxonomy (GTDB): domain Bacteria; phylum Acidobacteriota; class Vicinamibacteria; order Vicinamibacterales; family CAVVIG01; genus CAVQJU01. Next base: position 106,449 of record CAVQJU010000017.1, read on the forward strand.
CGATCCACCTCGACCGACACCGCTTCGAAGTCGGCCACCAGATGCGCGCCGCGATAGTTCACGAGCGGCTGGTCGTCCTTGACGGCGCTGCGGCGCAGCACGGCCCGGACCCGGGCCGTCAGCTCGCGCAGACTGAACGGCTTGGTCACGTAGTCGTCGGCGCCGAGCTCGAGCCCCGTCACGCGATCGTCTTCGCTCGTGCGGGCCGTCAGCATGATGATCGGCACGTGCCGGCCGTCGGCTCGCGATCGCAGGATGCGGCACACTTCCACGCCGCTCACGACCGGCAGATTGAGATCCAGGATGATCAGGTCCGGCGGCAGGTCCGACACGGATTTGAGCGCCGCGTCGCCGCTGCCGACGATGTGCGCTTCGGTGTCGCCGGCGCGCTCGAGGGTGTGCTTGATGAGTCCGGCGATGTCCTGTTCGTCTTCGACGATGAGGTACTCGGTGTCTGGGCATTCGACACCGTTACGTTACGGCCCGGACGTTTCCAGACCGTATCGGAGCTGTTAATTGTGGGTTACGAAAGGCCGAGTTACGCAAGATCGCCGCTGGGTCGAGCTCGGCAGGCTCCTGAGTCACGGGGTGATATTCTGAGCGCCATGAAATCGCGTCGGGCCTCCGCTGTGCCTCTCGCGCTCCTGATCGGGGCACTGGCCGCTGTGTCGGTCTCTGCCCAGTTCACGTCCTATCCGCGCAACTCGCACGCCATCCTCGAGGGCAACTGGCAGTCGTGCCGCGAGGACGACGGCCGCTACAGCGAGCGGGTGTACGACCACGTCGTCAACGGCGTGCCCAGGTTCGAGGTGCACATGGGCCCGCGCCGCGAGTTCGCGATCTTCGAAGGCGTTCAGGACGAGCATCGGGCCCACGATTCGCCGGCAAACCTCCTTCGGCCCTACCGGCTCGACGTGGGGGGCAACCTCGCGAAACACGAATGGAAGATTCCCTCGCTGGACCTGGTGTTCTCCGCGACGCTGTCCGGCGGATCGCGCGGCGATTGCGAGAGCTGGTACGTGCTGCTCGAACCGGCCGCGAAGCACAAGCCCTCCTGAAAGAGGTGCATCACGCGTCGTATCCACACGCTCGCCGCCGTCCTGATCGCGCTGACGCTGTACTCCCGGACCGCAGGGGCCCAGGCCGCGGCCGGCGCCGCGCCGGCTGCCCAGACGGCCGCTCAAACTTCCGCCCAGACGGCCTCTCAGCCGGCTCCGGAAACGGATGCGCTCGGGCGCGACACACCTCGCGGAACCGTGCTCGGTTTCATGGATGCGGCCCGGGCGGGTAAGACAGACGTCACTCCGCTTTACCTCGACACAAGCCTCACCGGCCAGGCCGCCACGGATCTCGCAAACCAGCTCTACGTGGTGCTCGACAGCCGCCTGCCGGTTCGTCTCAGCCAGTTGAGCGATCGCCCGGAGGGCACTCCGGACAACCCGTTGCAGCCCGATCTGGACATCGTCGGCACCATCAGCACCAAGAGAGGCCCGTTCGAACTGGTGCTCGAGCGCGTCACCCGCCCCGGCTCGCGGCCGGTGTGGCTGTTTTCCAGGCAGACGCTGGCGTTGATTCCCGAGGCCTATTCAGAAGTCGATCTGGTCGTGATCGATCGGTACCTGCCCAGGTTCCTGACGAAGTTCCGCATCGCCGGCATCCGGCTGTTCGAGTGGCTCGGGCTGCTAGTCGTGCTGCCGTTCTGCTACGGGCTGTTCGGGTCGCTCAACTGGCTGTTCAGGCCCGTGGCCGCGCGCTGGCATCGCCGATTTGGCGATCCTCGAGAGAAGCCGGCCGATCACATTCCGGGGCTGCTCCGGCTGGTGGTGCTGGCCATCGCGATCCGGTGGGTCCTGGCGACCATCAATCTGCCGCTGGTCGAGCGGCAGTTCTGGACGACCGCCGCCGCCCTCATGGTCATCGTGTCGGCGGGCTGGCTGCTCCTGCTCGTCAACGCCTACGGCGAGGGCTACATCCGGCGCCACTTCGGTGTCGGCAGCGAGCTGGCGTCGCTTCTGCGCGTCGTGCGTCGATTTGCGGACATCCTGGTGGTCACGGCCAGCATCCTGGTGGTCCTTCGCTATTTCGGATTCGATCCGAGCGCGGCGCTGGCAGGACTCGGAATCGGAGGGATCGCCGTCGCGCTGGCCGCCCAGAAGACCCTGGAGAACATCATCGCCGGCCTGTCCCTCATTTTCGACAAAGCGGTCCGTGTGGGCGACACGTTGAAGTTCGGCAACACGGTCGGGACCGTCGACTACATCGGCCTCCGGTCCACTCGAATCCGCACGCTCGATCGAACGATTCTGACCGTTCCCAACGGGCAGATCGCCGGCGTCGGCATCGAAACCCTGTCCGACCGCGACAAGTTCTGGTTCCATCACTTTGTCGGCCTGCGCTACGAGACAACCGCCGCGCAGCTGCGCAAGGTCATCGACGGCGTGCAGAAGCTGCTGGCCGCACACAAGCAGGTCGATGCGAGCTCGGTGCGCGTGAGGTTCATCCGGCTTGGCGCGTTTTCCCTCGACCTCGAGATCTCCGCCTACGTCTTCACCCGCGACGGGGACGGTTTTCTCGACGTCCAGCAGGAACTGTTGCTCCGCATCATGGAAGCGGTCGGCGCTGCCGGCACCATGATCGCCATCCCCTCGCAGACGCTGCATATCGCCGATGGCCGTCTTCCAGACGACCCGGTCACGGAGCCTCGCGCCGATCAGGTATCGGTCCGCACGACAAACTGAGAGCTCTCACGCCTGCCGGTTGGGCGGCTGATTCAGGATGCTGTCCACCGTCTGATTCGCTTCGGCGAGCGAGCTTGCATGCGCATGGTTTCAGAGAAGAAATTGACGACGGCGCCGGCGCGGACCGCGTAGGCCACGAACGCGATCGCGGCGACGAGCAGGGCCGTGCCGGCAGCAAGTACGCCGCCAGGGTGATCCCGGCGGCGACATCTGCCCGGAGCCAGGCCCGCTCGTACGACGCCATCCACGAGCGAGCCGAGATCATCAGGCGCTGAGCTCCAGGCGTCAGCCGCCGAGCGCCATCGTGATGGCGACGAGCACGAGCCCGACCAGCACCACAACGGCGCCGCTTCGCCAGCCTGGCCTGCCCGCGTACCGCCCGAGCGACCACCCCAGGACAAACATGATCGACACGGCGACGGCGTTGGACAGTCTCAGCGCTGTCTGCGTGTCGCGCACCACGATGAGGGGGACGACGACCGGAAACGTCGAGAAGAATACCAGCAGGAACACGCCCGCCGCTCCCACGAAGTCCGCGCGCGTCAAGCGCACGGACACCGAGGACAGAGGCTCCAGGTTCAGCCGCTGACGCAGCGCCTCGACCTCGGCGATCGTCAGCGCCTCAGAGAGTGGCGAGGGCATGATTTCGACGATCGCATGGTGGGCCAGCTCGGGCTCGCGCGCCCGGCGGATATCGTCGAGCGCGACGAGGAGGCGCGCGCGCGCTGTGAACCTCCCCATGAGGTACATCGCGGCATCGACAAGCCCCCAGGCCAGGTTGCAGCCAATCGCCCCCGCCAGAATCGTTCTGACATCCTCGCGTCCGGCCTCCGCCACACGGATTGAGCCCGTGAAGGTGAGGACCATGATGATCCCGAACAGGATCTCGGATGTTCGCTCGAGCGGGTCGAGGACGCGGCGGGGCACGTTGTTAGAGCAGTCCTCGTGCCAGCCATCAGGGTCCATTTACGGGCCAGCGAGTCCGGCGCACGCCCCCGCCCGTCCGGAATGCCGGAGGGCGCCCGACGGAGTGGAGGTCCCCCCATGCTCGGGCGTCCACGGCGCCCGCAACGCCGCAGATTTCCACATATAACTCCCACAGCCTTATAAAGAAGCCGGGACAAGACGTGGCGCCCTACTGGTACAGTGGTTGCTCTAAAGCAGCGAAAACCGGCGGCATGGTGTCTCCCGCCGTGTATGCTGTGCCACACCTCGCGCCTTCTTACGGATGCGCCCGCCTGCGGATCTGCAGCCTTGCCATCAGGAGGGCAGATCGTGGGACGACGATAGGCCCGGTGGTAGTGAACGGAGAACCCGACGTGAACATGCGAACCGATGCAGGCAGGACGATGCTCGCCGTCCTGGTGATCGCCGCCGGAATGACCGCGGCATGCGAGAAGCCGGCCCCCGTGGCCACGCCGCCGACCGAGGTCTTCGTCACCGACGTGGTCCAGCGGGACGTGCCGGTCTATCTGGAACTGGTGGGGCAGACCCAGGGTTTTCAGGACGTGGACATCAGGGCCCGCGTCGAAGGCTTTCTCGAGACGGTGAATTTCCGCGAGGGCTCGCTCGTTCGAAAAGGGGACCTGCTCTACCAAATCGATCGCAAGCCGCTCGAAGCCATCCTGGCGGCGGCGAAGGCCGAACTGGCCACGGCCGAGGCGAGGCTCGAAAAAGCGAAGAACGACGTCGCGCGCTATACACCGCTGGCGGCGAAGCAGGCGGTGAGCCAGCAGGAGCTCGACAACGCGAAAGCCGCGCGCGACGCGGAAACCGCCCAGGTCGAGGCCGGCAAGGCCGCGGTAGAGAAGGCGACGCTGGACTTGAGCTACACCCGCATCACGTCGCCCATCGCCGGCCTGGTCGGCACGACTCAAGTGAAGCCGGGCAATCTCGTCGGCCGTGGCGAGACGACGCTGCTGACCACCATCTCGCAGATCGATCCGGTCCTCTTTCGCGTCGCGGTCACCGAGGCCGACTACCTGCGCTATTCCAGGCGTCAGACGGGACGTACCGGCGATTCTCCGGTCTCGAGCGGCATTCAGCTGACCCTGGCTGACGGCAGCACGTACGCGCACTCTGGCCGCGTCAACCTGGTCGATCGCGCGGTCGATCCCACGACGGGCACCCTGGGTATTCAGTTGGAGTATCCCAACCCGCAGCTCCTGCTGAGGCCCGGTCAGTACGGCCGCGCGCGCCTGCTGCTCGACACCCGGACCGCGGCGCTGCTGGTGCCGCAGCGGTCGGTCCAGGAACTGCAGAACCTGACGAGCGTCGCCGTGGTGGACGCCAGCAGCAAGATCGCGTTCAGGACCGTGAAGACAGGTTTGCGCGTCGGCTCCCTGTGGGTAATCGAGGAAGGTCTGAAGCCGGGTGAGAAAGTTGTGACCGAAGGGCTGCAGCGGATTCAGGACGGGATGACGGTGGTGGCCAAACCGGCACCGCCGGAACCTGCCGCGGCCGCCGCCGAGGCCGGCGCCGTGCCGGCGGCCAGCGGGGTGAAGTAGCCATGGCCCGTTTCTTCGTCAACCGGCCCATCGTGGCGATGGTGATCTCGATCATCACCGTCATGCTGGGCCTCGTCGCGATGAGCGGCCTGCCGATCGCCCAGTACCCCGAGATCGTGCCGCCGATGGTCCAGGTCACGACGACCTTCATCGGCGCCAGCGCCACCGACGTGGAGGCGTCGGTCGCGACGCCGCTCGAACAGCAGATCAACGGCGTCGAAAAAGGCATCTACATGAAGTCGACCAACGCCAACGACGGGACCTTGACGCTCAAGGTCTCGTTCGAGGTCGGGTCGAACCTGGACATGGACAACGTGCTCACGCAGAACCGCGTGTCACAGGCCCAGCCGCAGATGCCGCAGTCGGTCAAGAACTACGGCGTCACGGTGAAGAAGGCGCTGGCGTTTCCGCTGCTCGTCATCTCGATTAAGTCGCCCAACGGCACCTACGACAGCAGCTTCCTGTCCAACTACACGACGATCAACGTCAACGACGCGATCGCCCGCATCCCGGGCGTCGGCCAGATCAACCTGTTCGGCGGCAGCGACTACGCGATGCGCGTCTGGCTCCGGCCCGACGTCATCGGGCGGCTCGGCCTGACCGTCCCAGACATCGCCAATGCCATCAGCCAGCAGAACCAGCTGACGCCGGCCGGCCAGATCGGCGGACCGCCTGCGTCGAAGGGCACCGAGTACACCTACACGGTTCGCACGCAGGGCCGATTGCTGAACGAGGAGGAGTTCGGCAGCATCGTCGTCCGTACCAACCCCAACGGGTCGCAGGTGTTGCTGAAGGATGTCGCCCGGCTCGAGCTCGGGACGATGCTCTACAACGCCGTCGGCCGGCACGACGGCAAGCCCGCCGCGGTCATCGCCGTGTTCCAGATTCCGGGTACTAACGCCCTCGACGTCGCCAAGAACGTCAAGGCCGAAATGGAGAACCTGAAGAAGCGCTTCCCTCGCGACATGGAGTACCTGGTCTCGCTCGATACGACGCTGCCGGTGTCGGAGGGCATCAACGAGATCTTCCACACGCTGCTCGAAGCCGTCGCGCTCGTGATCATCGTCGTCTTCATCTTTCTCCAGAACTGGCGCGCCACGCTGATTCCGTTGATGACCGTGCCCGTCTCGTTGATCGGCGCGTTCATCTTCTTCCCGCTGCTCGGCTTCTCGATCAACGTCCTCTCGCTGCTCGGCCTCGTGCTCGCCATCGGTATCGTGGTGGACGACGCCATCGTCGTGGTTGAAGCCGTCATGCACCACATCGAGCACGGCATGCAGCCGAAGGAGGCGACGATCAAGGCCATGGAGGAGGTCTCGGGGCCGGTCATCGCCATCGGCCTGGTGCTCAGCGCCGTGTTCGTGCCGGTCGGCTTCATGGGCGGCATCACCGGCCGGCTGTATCAGCAGTTCGCGATCACGATTGCGATCTCCGTGCTGCTGTCCGTCATCAACGCGCTGACGCTCAGCCCGGCGCTGGCGGCGCTGCTCCTGAAGCCCGCGACCGGCAAGAAGTCGCTGCTGACGCCGTTCTACAACGGGTTCAACAAGGTGTTCGGCTGGACGACCGACCGCTACGTGAGCTTCGCCTCGATCCTCGCGAGGAAGATGTTCCGCAGCCTCGCGTTCATGGGCGTGCTGGTGTACGTGATCCTCGTGCTCGTCCGGAACATCCCCGGCGGCTTCGTGCCCGAGGAGGATCAGGGCTTCATCCTCGTCAACGCCCAGCTCCCGGATGCCGCGTCACTCGAGCGGACCGACGCCGTCATGAAGAGGGTGGAAGCGGTCCTGGCGAAGAACGAGGCCATCGACGGCTTCAACACGATCTCGGGGTATTCGCTCGTCACGTCCGCCTACTCGTCGAACATGGGCTTCTTTTTCGTGCAGCTCAAGCCGTGGGAGGAGCGGAAGACCGAGGAGGAGCACGCGAACGGCGTCGTGGCCGCCTTGAACAAGGCGTTCGCTCAGGGGATTCCGGAAGCGGGTGTCGTCGCCTTCGGGCCGCCGGCCATTCCGGGTCTCGGCACGGGCGCCGGCTTCACGATGCAGTTGCAGGACCGCAGCGGCGGCTCGCCCGACTATCTGGCCGAGCAGACGCAGCGATTCATGGCGGCGGCGCGGAAACGGCCCGAGATCGCGCGCGTCAACACGCTCTACCGCGCGGCGGTGCCGCAGGTCTACGCCGATATCGACCGCAGCAAGGTGCTCAAGTCAGGCGTCCCGATCAACGACGTCAACACGACGCTCGGCGCGTTGCTCGGCAGCTCGTACATCAACGACTTCAACCGGTTCGGGCGTGTCTACAAGGTGTACCTCCAGGCTGAACCTGAATTCCGTCAGGATCCGAAGCAGATCGGCCTCTTCTTCGTCCGCAACCAGGCCGGCGGCATGATGCCGCTCGACACGCTCGTGTCCACGCGGCCGGCCTCCGGGCCCGAGTTCACGAACCGCTTCAACCTGTTCCGCTCGGCGGAGCTGACCGGGGTCCCGGCGGAAGGCTTCTCGTCGGCGCAGGCGCTCGACGCGCTCGAAGCCACGGCGCGCGAGGTCCTGCCCCCCGACATGAGCTTCGACTGGGCCGACATGTCGTATCAGGAGCGCAAGGCCCCTGGCGTCGCCGTGGTCTTCATGCTCGCGATCTTCCTGGTGTTCCTCATCCTCGCGGCGCAGTACGAGAGCTGGGGATTGCCGTTCAGTGTGCTGCTCGGAACGCCGTTTGCGGCCTTCGGCGCCTATCTCGGACTGTTCCTCGCGCGGCGGTATCTCGGGACGAGCTACGTGAACAACGTGTTCGCGCAGATAGGGCTCATCATGCTCATCGGGCTCGCCGCGAAGAACGCGATTCTGATCGTCGAGTTCGCGAAGATGGAGTACGACGCCGGCAAGCCGCTCATGGATGCGGCGCTCAACGCGGCCAAGCTCCGGTTCCGGCCCATCCTGATGACCGCGTTCGCATTCATCCTCGGCGTCGTGCCGCTGCTCACGGCGTCGGGCGCCGGCGCCGAATCGCGCAAGGTGATGGGCATGACGGTCTTCTCGGGCATGCTGATCGCCACGATTCTCGGTGTGCTCCTGGTCCCGATGCTGTACGTGATGATCGAGAAGATGATCGGCGTGAAGCAGCACGTGCCGGCGCCCGCAGGGGCGGCGCCGCCGCCGCCCAAACTGGCCACGCAACACGGGCAGGAGGGGCACTGACGTGCAGATTCGCCCCGCTCTGTCCGTCCTCTCCGCCGTTGCCGTGTCCGTCGCGCTGGCCGGATGCGCCGCCGTGGGCCCGAACTACGAGAGGCCCAAGCTTCCCACGCCACCCGCGTACCGGTTCGTCGAAGCACCCGCGCAGGCGCAGTCGCTGGCCGACATGGCCTGGTTTCAGGTGTTCGACGACCCGGCGCTGCAGGCGCTCATCCGCGAGGCCCTCGCCAACAACCTCGACCTGCGCGTCGCCCTGGCCCATGTCGAGGAGGCGCGCGCCCGTGCGGGGATCGCGAAGTCGTACCTGTATCCCCAGGTCGACGGCACGGCCGCGTACGGCGTCCGGGGGGCGTCAACGACGGAAGAAAACGGCGACACGACCCACCAGAGCGGGGTGTACGGGTTTCAGCTGTCGTGGGAAATCGACCTGTTCGGCCGCCTGCGGCGCGGGCAGGAGTCGGCGATCGCGCTCGCGCTCGCGACCGAGCAGGGCCGCCGCGGCGTCCTGGTGACGCTCGTCGGCGACGTCGCGTCCAACTATTTCCAGCTGCGTGAGCTCGACCTGCAGCTGCAGATCGCCCGGGAAACCCTTCGCCTCAACGACGAAACGGTCACCTATTTCCGGAACCGTCTCGACGGCGGCGTGTCGAATCGCCTCGAGCTCGACCGGATTGTGGCGCTTCGCCAGCAGACCGCGAGTGCGATCCCGGCCATCGAGCGCCAGATGGCCCTGGTGGAGAATCTCATCTCGCTGCTCCTCGGACGCCCGCCGAGCCCGGTCACACGTCAGGGTCTCACAAATACCGAACTGCTGCCGCCGCCGATTCCGGCGGGCCTGCCAACGTCGCTTCTCGAGCGCCGGCCCGACGTCGTCCAGGCCGAACAGGTGCTCGTCGCGGCCAATGCCGACATCGGCGTCGCCAAGTCGATGTTCTATCCGACGATCAGCCTGACCGGATTTCTGGGCGGTGTCAGCGGCGATCTCACCACGTTCCTCGGCGGGACCGGCGGCGTCTGGTCCGTGGGGGCCGGCCTGTTCCAGCCGATCTTCCAGGCCGGACGGATTCGCCGGAACCTCGAGGCGGCTCAGGCCCGATTCGATGCCGCGCTGGCTGAATACCAGAAAGCCGCGCTCAACAGCTACCGCGAGGTCGCCGACTCGCTGGTCACGATTCAGAAGCTGGCGGAGCAGCGCGGCCAACGCGAGATTGGCGTCACCGCCCTGCAGGACGCGTCCAATCTATCGCGTGAGCGGTACGAATCCGGCCTTGCGAGCTACATCGAGATCCTGACTGCCGATCAGCAGCTGTTCGAACAGCAGTTGCTGCTCGCACAGACCCGCGGGGCCGAGTTGCGGGCCCGCGCCGACCTCTATCGGGCGCTCGGCGGCGGCTGGCAACCGGTTCCCTGAGCGCCGAGGAGCGAACGATGGCGAGCGACGACAAGCACGACGACAAGAACGGAAAGATGAAGCGGAAGAAGTACGAAAAAGAGCTGACGCGTCTACAGGGCAAGCTGTGTGTGCTGCAGGACTGGGTGAAAGAGAAAGGCTTGCGCGTCATCGTCGTCTTCGAAGGCCGCGACGCCGCGGGAAAGGGCGGGACGATCAAGGCCATCACGGAGCGCACCAGTCCGCGTGTCTTCCGCCTCGTCGCGCTGCCGGCTCCGTCCGACCGCGAGAAGTCGCAGATGTACGTGCAGCGGTATATGCAGCACTTTCCCGCCGCCGGCGAGATTGTCATCTTCGACCGGAGCTGGTACAACCGCGCCGGCGTCGAGCGCGTGATGGGCTTCTGCACCGACGAACAGTACGAGCGCTTCATGAAGGTGGCTCCGGGCTTCGAGAAGCAGGTGATCGACGGCGGGATCATCCTCATCAAGCTCTGGCTCGAGGTCGGGAACAAGGAACAGGAGCGGCGATTCAAGGCCCGCATGGACGATCCGCTGCGTCAGTGGAAGCTGAGCAACATGGACCTGCCGTCCCGCGCCAAGTGGTACGAATACTCGCGCGCGCGGGATGCGATGTTCAAGGTCACCGACACAAGCTGGGCCCCCTGGTTCATCGTCCGTTCCGACGACAAGCGGCGCGCGCGGCTCAACGTGATCGCACACATCCTGCAGTCGATTCCGCACAAGAAAATCAAGCGGCCGAAGGTGAAGCTGCCCGATCGGTCGCGCAAGCACGCGTACGACGATGAGGCGACGCTTGCCCGCCGCCGGTTCGTGCGCGACGTCTACTGACGGATAGAATCAGCGGCATGCCGAACGGCTTCAGATCCCGGAATCGCGATGCGGCGCGTCTGGGACGTTGGCTCGTGCTGTGCGTCCTCCTCAGTGCGCCAGCCTCTGCGCAGGCGCCGCCGGCGCAGCCGCCGCTCCCGCTGGAGTCAGCCCTGCGGGGCGCGACGCCAGCCACCGAGACCGCGACCTTCTCCTACGCCAATCGCCCCATCGTCCTCCTCAGGGCGAACGTCCTGGGCAGGTCTCCGGTCGAACGCGCGGCAGGCGCCCAACGGGCCCTGGACGTCCTGGTCGATGAGGGAATCACCAGCCCTATTGCTGTCGAGCCGCTGGAAGGCGCGGCCCTGATCAGCGTCGGGTCGCGGGTCGTGCTGGGGCTCACGGCGCTGGACGTGGACAACCTGGCAGGTGAGTCCATCGAGAGCGTGTCGGCGCAGACCGTCGCCCGCCTGCAGATCGCGCTCGAAGAAGCGGCCGAGGGGCGCCGGCTGAAGACACTGCTGCGCTCCGGCGCGATCGCGTTGCTGGGATTCGTCGTCGGCGTGTTTCTCTTGTGGGCCATCGATCGGATCCATCGGGCGGTGGCGGGAAAGCTGGTGACCGCCGCCGAGAAGACCGTGACCAGGTCGAGGATCGCCGACCTCGAGGTCCTGCACGGCATGCGCATCGCCGATCTCGAGCACCGCATGGTGACCGCGGCGAAGCTCGGCCTGGATCTCGTCGTCGTGTACTGGATGCTGGGTTTCATCCTGCGGCAGTTCCCCTACACCAGGCCCTGGGGCGAGTCATTGCGCTCGTTCCTGTGGACGACCGTCACGACCCTGGGCCTGGGCATGGTAGAGGCCGTCCCCGGTCTGTTCACGGTGGCGCTCATCGTCATGATCACTCGATTCGTGACCCGGGTGCTCGGGCTCTGGTTTCACGCAGTCGAGACCGGCCGCGTGACGGCCCGCTGGATCTACCCGGAGACGGCCCAGCCGACACGCCGGCTGGTATCGACGCTTCTATGGTTGTTTGCGGCCGTGGTGGCCTACCCCTACCTGCCCGGAAGCCAGACGGAGGCCTTCAAGGGGATCAGCGTGTTCCTGGGCCTCATGGTGACGCTGGGTTCGAGCGGCCTCGTGAACCAGATCATGAGCGGCTTTACAATCACGTATTCACGGGCCTTGCGGGTGGGCGACTTCGTACGCGTCGGGGATGTTGAGGGCACTGTGACGCATCTGGGCGTCCTGTCCGTGAAGGTCAGGACGCTCCGCAACGAAGACGTCACGATCCCCAATGCGGTTGTCGTGTCGCAGACGACGACGGACTTCTCGCGATACGGCGACACAGCCGGCGTGTTCACGCCGACGTTTGTGACGATCGGCTACGACGCGCCCTGGCGGCAGGTGCACGCGATGTTGCTCGAGGCCGCGGAGCGCACGGCCGGCATCCGCCGCGAGCCGAAATCGCTCGTGCTCCAGGCAGGGCTCGAGGACTTCTACGTGAGGTACGGGCTGTTCGTGTGCCTCGAGCGGCAGGATAAGCGGCCGTTCGTCCTGGCCGCGCTCCACGCGAACATCCAGGACGTGTTCAACGAATACGGCGTGCAGATCATGTCGCCGAACTACGTCTTCGATCCGTCGGCGCCGAAAGTGGTGCCGAAACGGGACTGGTTCACCGCGCCCGCCGCTCCCGATCCGCCCGGCCAGTAGATTTCACAGCACCGTAATCGCGCTGGTACAAGCGCGTTACCTGCCGGTACTATCCTACGGCGGATGAGAGTTATCGGTTGACCATCACCGCGATTGTGTGCGCGTATAACGAAGCGCAACACCTTCCGGCCTGCCTGCATTCCCTGCTGGCGCAGACGCGCCCCCCCGACGAGATCCTGGTCGTCAACAACGCGAGCACCGACGCGACCGGCGCCGTGGCCCGCGCGATTCCCGGTGTGCGGGTGCTCGACGAACCGTCGAAGGGGCTCGTGATTGCCCGGGAGACTGCCAGGCGCGCCGCGCGCAGCGAGGTGCTCGCGTACGTGGATGCCGACTGCCGCACACCGATCACATGGCTCGATCGAGTCGAGCGCCGGCTTCAGGCCCTGCCTGACGCGGTGGCCGTGACGGGGCCCTACCGCTTTTACGACTGGGATCTGGCGGGACGCACGCTGATCTGGCTCTACGACTGGATCGTCGCGCCGCCCACGCACGTGCTGGTCCACCACGTGATGCACGCGGGCGCGATTCTGTACGGCGGCAACTTCGCCGTCAGGGCGGCCGCCCTGGCGCAGATCGGCGGCTTCGACAGGCGCATCGAGTTTCATGGCGAAGACACGAACCTCGGCCGCCGGCTGACGCCTCTCGGGGGCGTCGCGATGTGCCGCGATTGCTGGGTGTGGACATCGGCGCGCCGCTACGTCGCGATGGGGAAGCGAAAGGTGTTCGGTCTGTACGTGCGCAACTTCTGGTCCGAGATTCTTCGGCACCGGCCCGCCGACCGCGAGCATCTTGACGTCAGGGCCTAGGAGCATCATGCCTGGATACGAGCCGTTTCTGCTGTGCGACTTCCACGTCCACACCCGCTGGAGCGACGGACGTCTGTCGGTGCGCGAGGTCATCGACCTGTACGGCAAGACCGGGCATTTCGATGTCATCGCCATCACGGATCACATCCTGATGAAACGGGATCTGCTCGCGCGGGCCGGCCGCCTCGCATCGCTCGGGTACCTGCAGTTCTCCGTAACGGAGGACCGATTCGCCGCCTACCTCGACGAGATTTCGAGCGAAGCCGTGAGGGCGAAGCGCCTCTACAACCTGCTCGTGATTCCGGGCGCCGAGATCACGCAGAACCACATCCGCAGCAAGAAGAACTCGCACATCGTCGCGCTCAACCTGAAGGACTACATCAGCGCCGACCAGCCGGCCGACGAGATCCTCAAGGAGATTCGCCGCCAGGGGGCGTTGAGCATCGCGTGCCATCCGCATCACCGCACCACCCGGCGGGTCGAGATCGGGACCTGCTACCTCTGGGATCACCGGAAGCGGGTGGCTGAGCTCGTCGACGTGTGGGAAGCGGCCAACCGCGACGACCTGTTTTCGGTGACGAGCCTCAAGCACTACCCGTACGTCGCGAACAGCGACTTTCACAAGCCGAAGCACCTCTATTCGTGGAAGACGCTCGTGCGGTGCGAGAAGGAATGGGACGCGATTGCGCGGACGCTGCGGTCGAACGTGGACGTGGCGCTCACGTTGTATCGCAACGGTTCGTGGGCCGCTTGACGGGCGGCCGGTGGCCGGTGAGGAGCGATCGCAGCTTGGCGGCGGATGCCGCCCACCTGGGGTCGGCACGCTTTTCGCCGGACACCGGGCGCCCGCCAGGCCGACCGGCGCGTTTCAGATGATGTGCGCGGCGTCGGAAACGAAGACCGGGCGAGTCCTGTAGGCCGGGTCGGGAAGAATCTCCCACAGATACAGGCGCAAGCCGATTTCGTGTTTCCTCGACTGGCAGCCGGGCCCCTTGGCTTCGAGGATCCGCGTATGCGCCAGGCCGGTCCTGGGGTCGCACGCCACGTAGACGATGCAGCCGCACTGGAGCGTGAGGTTGTAGGACATGGCCCAATGAAATACTCCAGCGCCATGACAGCCCGGCCACGCCACCGTGACCGCGCCGTAATTTCGAGCCGTCAGACGGCATGTGACGCGGATGTTACACATTTTACCGAGATGTAACACATGCGAATCACGCGGGACATACGCTGCCGCTACCGTTAGAGGCACGATTCTCGCGGGCATGGAGCCCCGAGGAGGGGGCCTTCAGTGCGACGATTGGCGTGTTTCTCGGTTGTGGTTCTTCTCGGGGTTCGCGCGGCCTCGGCGCAGGTGACGCCGGCGGCGGGTTATACGCCACCGGACGACACCCCGTCCATTCGGGTCGGGGTCACCATCTACGCCGACTACACCTACACAGACAGTCCGCAGACGAAGGATGCCGACGGCAATGTGATCAACCCCAGCGCCTTCAACGTTTCGCGCAGCTACATCAACGTCACCGGGAACATCAACCACATGGTGGCGTTTCGCATCACGCCGGACGTCGTCCGGGAGAGCGGCTTGATCACGCTCGGCCCGGGCAATAGCATCTCTAACGACAGTCTCATCTTCCGGATCAAATACGCGTTCGCACAGTTCAACCTCGACGACTGGATGACCAGGGGATCCTGGGCGCGATTCGGCATTCAGCAGACCCCGCTGCTCGATTACGAAGAAGGCATCTACCGCTACCGTTTTCAGGGCACGACGTTCACCGAGCGTGAAGGGTTCTACAACTCGGCCGACGCCGGCGCGTCGTTTCACTGGAACGCGCCGTCCAACTACGGCGACGTCCACGTCGGGGTCTACAACGGCGAAGGCTACGCGAGAACCGATCCCAACGACCAGAAGGCGATCGAAATCCGCGGCACGCTTCGGCCGTTCGCGAGAGCCAAGCCCGTTTTCCGAGGGCTGCGGGTGACGGGTTTCTATTTCGGTGACAACTACATCAAGGAATCAGAGCGCACCCGCGGGGTCTTCCAGGTCACCTACGAGCATCCTTACATCAACGCCGGGTACGACTACATCAACGCGCACGACCAGCCGGCGATCGCCGCTCGCGACGTGCACGCGCAGGGGTGGTCGTTCTGGCTGACGCCGATGAAACCGCTCAGTGGCGGCGCGTCTATCGAGGCGCTGATTCGCTACGACCATCTGTCCCCCGATGTCGACAGCCCGGTGAACGGCGCCCAGGTCCGGCCGCGAACCATCTTCGGTGTGTCGTACTGGTTCCGCCATCAAGGCAACGTCTCGACGGCGCTGATGCTCGATTACGACGGTCAGACGTTCGACAACTATGCGGTCGCCCAGCCGGCGCAGAAAAAGATCGCCGTGCATGGGCTGGTCAATTTCTAGCTCCAGGAGGCAGCGAACATGAACGCACGTAAGCTTCTCGCCATCGCCGGCTGTGCCGTTGCGCTGGGCGCCGCGGCAGCGGCTCAGACTGTTCAGATCAACGGCGCGGGAGCCACCTTCCCGAATCCCATCTACTCGAAGTGGTTCTCCGAGTACAACAAGCTGCACACCAACATCCAGATCAACTACCAGCCGATCGGATCGGGCGGCGGCATCCGGCAGATTACCAACCAGACGGTGTTCTTCGGCGCCACCGACGGCCCGATGACCAACGAGCAGCTACTGGCCGCGCCGGGCAAGATCCTGCACATCCCGACGGTGCTGGGCGCCGTGGTGCCCGTCTACAACATCCCGAACGTGAGCGCCGAGCTCAAGTTCAACGGCCAGATCCTCGCCGACATCTTCCTCGGCAAGGTCACGAAATGGAATGACTCCGCGATCGCGAAGCTCAACGCCGGCGTCAATCTGCCGGCCACCGACATCACGGTTGTTCACCGGTCCGATGGGTCCGGCACCAGCTACATCTGGGTGGACTACCTGGCCAAGGTGTCGCCCGAGTGGAAGACCAAGGTCGGCGTGGCCACGGCGGTCAATTGGCCGACGGGCGTCGGGGGCAAGGGCAACGAGGGCGTCGCCGGGCTGGTGACGCAGACACCCGGTTCGATCGGTTACGTCGAGCTGATCTACGCGCTGCAGAACAAGATCAGCTACGGGTCGGTGCAGAACATGGCCGGTGAGTTCCTGCGTGCGTCGGTCCCGTCGGTGACGGCGGCGGCCGCCGCCGCGGCGGCCAAGATGCCGGCCGACTTCCGCGTGTCGATTACGAACGCCGAGGGCAAGGGCGTCTATCCGATCTCGTCGTTCACGTGGCTGCTGCTCTACGAGAGCCCCAAAGACAAGAACCAGGCGAAGACGATGGTCGACTTCACGAAATGGGCGTTGACCGACGGCCAGAAGTTCTGCGCCGAGCTCGGCTACGCGCCGCTGCCGGAGGCGGTCGTGAAGCTCGAGATCGCCGCCCTGGCGAAGATCAAGGTCTCATAGGCGACCGGGGCAGGCATGGCGGGCAGAGCAGGCAAGACAGGCGACCTGGGGTTCAGGATGGGGACGGGCGCATTTGCGCTCGCCCTCGTGCTGATCGTGTGCGCCATCGGGTTCGAGTTGACCCGGCAGTCGATGCTGTCGATCGACAAGTTCGGTCTCAGCTTCTGGCGAACGGAGATCTGGGATCCGGTCGCCGGGGAGTTCGGCGCGCTGCCGTTCATCTGGGGCACGCTCTACTCGTCGATTCTCGCGCTGGCGCTGGCGACGCCGATCGCGCTCGGCATCGCCGTCTTCATCTCCGAGCTGTGCCCCAACTGGCTTCGGCAGCCCCTGGTCTTTCTCACCGAGCTGCTCGCGGCCATTCCGTCGATTGTCTACGGCCTCTGGGGCATTTTCGTCCTCGTGCCGGCCGTCCGGGCCCTCGAGACCGCCACGCCGTCGGCGTTGCGGAGCCTGCCGATCTTCAGCGGGCCGCCGCTCGGCGTCGGGATGCTCGCCGCGGGCCTGATTCTGGCCGTGATGGTCATCCCGTTCACCTCGTCGGTGGCACGCGAGGTCCTCAAGGCCGTGCCGGGGGCCCAGCGTGAAGCCGCCTACGCCCTGGGCGCGACGCGGTTCGAAGCGATTCGCGCCGCGCTCTTCTACGCCCGCACCGGCATCGTCGGCGCGATGATGCTCGGCTTCGGCCGCGCGCTCGGCGAGACGATGGCCGTGACGATGGTGATTGGCAACAACCCGCGGATTTCGACGTCGCTGTTCGCGCCGCAGTACACGATGGCCGCCGTGCTGGCGAACGAGTTCACGGAGGCCGACACGGAGCTGTACCTGAACGCGTTGATTGAGATCGGCCTCGTCCTGTTCGTCATCACGCTGATGGTGAACTCGCTGTCACGCCTGTTGATCTGGAGCATGGCGCGGACCCAGTCGGCGCCCGCCGCCGAGCCGGCCACGCCCCCGACCGCCGAGGCGGCAGCATGAGCCGGCGTTCCACCGTCTGGCGCAAGGCCTTGTCGTCGCTGTTTGTCGGCTTCTGCGGGCTCTCGGTCCTCGTGGCGCTCGTCCCCCTCGGGTTCGTCCTGTTCTTCGTCGTGAGCGAGGGCATCCAGGCCGTCAACCTCGATTTCTTCACGAAGATGCCGAAGCCGGTCGGTGAAACCGGCGGCGGCATGGCCAACGCGATCGTCGGCACGCTCATCGTCACGGGACTGGGATCGTTGTTCGCCGTGCCGATTGGCATCCTGAGCGGCGTCTACATGTCGGAGTACGCCGGCACGCGGTTCGCGTCGCTGGTCAGGTTCGCGGCCGACACGCTGAACGGCGTGCCGTCGATTGTCATTGGTGTGTTCGTCTACGGCATCGCGGTGCTGCCGTTCAAGCAGTTCAGCGCGCTCGCCGGCGGCCTGGCGCTGGGCGTGATGATGATCCCGATCATCGCGCGCACGACGGAAGAACTGCTGCTGCTCGTGCCCGGCACGATGCGCGAGGGCGCGCTCGCGCTCGGGGCGACGCGCAGCCGCGCGGTGTTCTCGGTCGTGCTGCCGGCCGCGTTGCCCGGGATCATCACCGGCGTCGTGCTGGCGCTGGCCCGCATCGCCGGCGAGACGGCGCCGTTGCTGTTCACCTCGTTCAACAACCGCTTCTTCACGACGAACCTCAACCAGCCGATCGCGACGCTGACTGTGATGGTGTTCACGTACGCGATTTCGCCCTACAAGGACTGGCACCGCCAGGCCTGGGCCGGCGCGCTTGTGCTGGTGACGATCGTGCTGCTCTGCTCGCTGCTCGCGCGGTTCGCGACGCGCCGGCTCGAGAGCATCCAGTCGTTGTGAAGCGCGCGTCCGCGCGCCTCACTCGTTCACTTGAGCTGCTCCTCTCGCCGCGTCTCGCCGATTGCATCGAGCTGCCGCTGCAGCGACAGTTGGTCGAGCGATTCGAGTCGAAGGCTCGTGAAGATCTTCAGGCGCGCGTCGAGTTCGCGGAATGCCCTGTTGAAGGCCCGTTGTTTGTCCTCGTCAGAGCCTTCCACGGCCGCGGGATCATGGATGCCCCAGTGGGCCGTCATGGGCTGACCGGGCCAGATCGGACACACCTCCCGGGCCGCGTGATCGCAGACGGTGAAGACAAAATCGAGCGGCCGGGTGTCCGGCTCCGCGAACTCGTCCCAGCTCTTGCTCCGCAAATTGTCCGTGGGAAGATGATTGCGGCGGAGGATCTCGATGGCCTGGGGATGTACCTGACCTTTCGGATGACTTCCGGCGCTGAAAGCCTGAAAGCGTCCCTTGCCCCGATAGTTCAGCAACGCCTCGGCGATGATGCTCCGGGCCGAGTTGCCGGTACACAGAAAAAGCACGTTGTAACGACGATCAATCATTGGCCGGCTCCTGAAGAAAGCGGCTTCGAGGCCGAGCGGCGTGGCGTGACGAGCGCGCATCGTAGCGCACGTCCGTGACGTCGCTGTAACGTCGAGCACTCGCGTGGGTCAGCCGCCCGATTGGGCCGTCTCTCTTTCCGTCACTTCAACACTCCCGTCTGAAATCGCAGCGCCGCCGTTTTTGCCTGGAAGTCGTAGCGGACGGTCGCCTGATCGATTTCCGCCTGCGTCTTGTTCAGCTGCGCCTGCGTCAGCTCGACGATGGAGCTGAGGCCGAGGTTGTAGCGCGCCTGCGCGAGCTCCAGCGCGTCGGAGGCCTGCATTACCAGCTGATTCGTTAGATCGACGCGCTGGTAGCCGGTCTTTGCCTGAAGCCAGGCGACCGTGACGTCACGCGTCACACGATTCTCGAGGTCCCTGAGCGCGTCGTCCTCGATCTCGGAGCGGTACGCGGCCTCGGCGTGGCGGGCCGAGTAGAGGCTGCCGTTGGCAATCGGCACGGTGACGTTGAATCCGGCGGCGGCGTAGCGGTCGTTCAGCGTGTCCTGGTGATACGGTGTGACGCCGGCAACGCCGACAGCGGCAATCGTCGGATACCAGAGGGCATGCTCGGCCGCAACGAACTTGGCCGCCGCCTGTTTCGCGAGCTGTTGGGCGGCCACGTCGGGGCGTTCCCTGAACGCCTGCGCAATCAACGCGGCGACATCTGCCGGCGGGTGGCCCCGGCATCGGTTCCTCCACGAGCTCGAACGTCGTCACGGCAGGCGACCCGATGGCGGCGCCGAGGGCGGCAAACGAGCCATCCACGTCGCTCTGCGCCTGGACGAGGAGCAGTTGAGCCTGGCTCAGATTGACGCGCGCAAAGCTGACGTCGAGGCCCGATTTCAGGTTGCTCGCGGCGAGCGCTGATACCTGGTCGGCGACCAGCTGGCGGGCCTCCACCGTCTGCCGGGCCACGCGCAGCACGGCCTGCGCGCGCAGCGCGTCGAAGTACGCCTGATCGACACGCAGGAGAACCTCGGCGCGCAGCCGCGTGGCGTTGTTTTCCTGCGCGCCGGCGCGGAGCGCCTGAGTCTCTACGAGATCGCCGGTCCGCCCGAAATCCGTGACGAGCTGCGAGACGGTCACGCCGGCGCCCACCCGATCGAAGACGCTCGGGTTGTTGAGGACTCCCGCCGTGATGCGCGTGCCGTCCAGCGCGGCGGCGCCGGTGAGACTGCCGTAGACCGTTGGCCAGTACGCCGATCGGGTCTGGCGAACCACTTCGGTTGCGGCCAGCGCCGCCGACCGGCCGGCCTGCACCTGTGGATGGCCGTCGACGGCACGCTGCTCGGCATCGCGGAGCGACAGACGTTCAGGCGACTGGGCCTGGACCACGGTTCCGCTCCACGAACCCGCGAGGGCGGCGAGCCAGGCACTCAGGTAGATTGCGCGACGTGTCACGATCGAACCTCCTCGGGCGCGGGACGCCGCCGCCGATACACGATCAGGTAGGCGGCCGGCACGATGAACACGGTCAGGGCGACCGAGACAGTCAGGCCGCCGATGATCGCGCGCGCCAGCGGCGCGTAGGCCTCGCTGCCGGTGCCGAGCTTCAGCGCCATCGGGATCAGGCCGAAGACGGTGGCGAGCGACGTCATCAGAATCGGCCGCAGCCGGATGCGGCACGAGTTGACCACGGCGTCGAGCAGCGGCATGCCGTCCTGCTCGAGCCGATGCGTGAACTCGACGATGAGGATGCTGTTCGAGACCACCATGCCGACCATCATCAGCACGCCCATCAGCGACTGCACGTTGAGCGTGGTGCCGGTGACGAACAGCGCGACGAGCACGCCGGTCAGGCCCGTCGGCACGGCCAGCAGGATCAGCACCGGATCGATGAAACGAGCGGAACTGCGCGACGAGAATCAGGTAGAGCAGGACGAGCGCGAGGATCAGGCCGAGGCCGAAGCTGCGTGAACGACGGCTGCATGCCCTGCACCATGCCGCGCACGTCGGCCCTGACGCCGGCCGGCAGCGTGGCCGTGCGCAGGATGCGGCGAATGCCGGCGGCCAGCGCGCCGAGATCTTCGCCCGCCGGGTTGACGTAGATGTCGATGACGCGCCGAATCTGGTAGTGGTCGATCTCGGTCGGCGACGTGATCGGCGTGACCTTCGTGACGGCGTCGAGCAGCGTCGGATCCTTCACGCGCTCGCCATGGAGCGGAATGCCGCGCAGGTCGAGCAGGTTGCGCACCCGGTTCTCGGGATACTGCACGGTGAGCATGTAGTCGTTGCCGCTCTTCGGGTCCACCCAGTAGCTCGGCGCGATCATCTGGTTCGACGTCAGCGCCGTGATCACGTTGTTGACGACCTCGCGCTGGTTGAGGCCGAGCGACGCGGCCCGCTCGCGGTCGATGTCGAGCCGCAGCGACGGGTAGTCGATGTCCTGCGGGATGTAGACGTCGCTGACGCCGGGCAGCTGCCGGATCGCGTCGGCGACCGACGACGCGGCTGCGTAGACGACCTCGAGGTTCGACCCGTTCAGCTGCACGTCGATCGGCGCCGGCAGCCCCTGGTTGAGGACGGCGTCGACCATGCCGCCCGACTGGAAGAACGCGCTCAGGTGCGGCAGTTCGTCCCGCATGGCGCGGCGCATCCGGTTCATGTATTCGTAGCTGCCGACCCGGTGGTCCTCGTTGAGCGCCACCTGGACGGTCGCCGTGTGCGGCCCGGCGTTGCTCGTGTAGAGCGACGAGAAGCCCGGCTGCACGCCGATGTTCGACACGATCAGGTCGAGGTCATGCGGTTCGACCGTGCGCCGCACGAGCGCCTCCACGCGGTTGACCTCCGGCGGTGGTCACTTCGAGGCGGCTGCCGGACGGCGCCTTGACGTTCATCACGAACTGGCCGGCGTCGGTGCGCGGGAAGAACGCCACGCCGAGCAGCGGATAGAGCGATCAGGCTGGCCGCGAACACCGCCGTGATGCTGCCGACCACCCAGCCAGGACGCGTCGAGCGACCGCCGGACGCGCTGCTCGTACCACGCCAGCACCCGTTCGAAGCGCCTGCCGAAGCCTCGATTGAAGCGCTCCGCCAGACCGGCGGGCTCGCCGCTCGTGCGTGATGCGGCGCCTTCAGGAACCGCGCGCAGAACAGCGGCACGACGGTCATCGCGACGAAATACGACGCGAACAGCGCCAGCACCACGGCCAGCGCCAGCGCCGAGAACAGGAACCGGCTCACGCCGTACAGGAACGTGACCGGGAAGAAGACGATCGAGCTGGTCAGCGTCGCGGCCAGCACGGCCATCGAGACCTCGTCGCCCCCCTTTTCGGCCGCGACCGCCGGCGACTCACCCATCTCGAGGTGGCGGAAGATGTTCTCGAGCACGATGACGGCGTTGTCGATGAGGCGCGAGAAGACGAGCGCGAAGCCCGCGAGAATCATCGTGTTGATCGAGCTGCCGCCGACATACAAGGCGATGATGGCGGCGAGCGCCGACAGCGGAATCGACAGGAACACGCCCGCGGTCGCCCGCGCGCTGCCGAGGAAGACCAGCACCATGATGCCCGTCAGGACCAGGCCGATGCCGCCTTCGTCGAGCAGCGTCTCGATGGCGCGCTTGACGAACAGCGACTGATCGAACACGACGTCGGCCTTGAGCTGCGCCGGGACGTCGAGCAGCCGGCTGACGACCTCCTTCACGCCGTCGACGACGGCGATCGTGTTCGTGTCGCCGCCCTGCTTCATCACGGGCAGAAACGCCGACCGCTGGCCGTCGACCTGGACGATGTTGTTCTGAATCTGGTTGGCGTCCTCGGCGTGGCCGACGTCGCTGACCAGCACCATCGAGTTGCCAGCCGTCTTGATCGGGATGCGGTTGATGTCGGGGATGTTCCGGAACTGGCTGTTCGTGAAGAGCGTGTAGTCGTACGGCCCGATCTTGACGTCGCCGGACGGCAGGATCAGGTTGGCGTTGTTGACCGCGCGCACGACGTCCATCGGGCTCATCTGGTACGCCTGCAGCTTGGCCGGATCGACGTAGACCATGATCTGCCGGTACTTGCCGCCGAACGGCTGCGGCACCGACGCGCCCGGCACGCCCGCGAGCTGGTTGCGGATCGTGAACTGCCCGAGGTCGCGCAGCTCCGTCTCGGTCAGCCCCTCGCCGTTCAGCGTGATCAGGCACACCGGCAGGCTCGACGCGTCGAACTTCTGCACGATCGGCGGCAGCGTGCCCGGCGGCAGCCGCCGGAGATCGGCCATCGCCAGGTTCGAGATCTCGGTGACGTCCGAGTCGGCGTTCGTGCCCGGCTGGAAGAACACCTTGATGATGCTGACGCCCGGCAGCGAACGCGACTCCATGTGGTCGATGCCGGCGCCCAGCGTGAAGAACCGCTCGAACCGGCCGGTGATGTCGGTTTCGATCTGCTCCGGCGGCATGCCGTTGTAGAACGTCGCGACCACCACCTGCGGGATGTTGATGTCGGGAAACAGATCGACCGGCATCCGCACCAGGCTCGTCAGGCCGATGACGGCGACGATCAGGCAGACGACGATGACGAAGTAGGGGTTGCGAAGGGAGAAGCGGGACATCAGCGTTCTCCGTCGGCGGGCGGCGCGGCCGCCGCGAGCTTGGGGACGACGACGGTCCCCGGCTTGAGCTGCGCGCGGCTGCCGATGACGACCAGGTCGCCCTCGCGCAGCCCAGCCGTGACCTCGACGCGATCCGCGGCCTCGAGACCGAGCGACACGTTCCGGGCCTCCAGCTTTTCGTCGCGGCCGACGACGAGCACGCGCGCGCCCGTTTCCGTGCGATCGATCGCCTGGACAGGCGCCACGATCGCGCCGCTGGCCTCCTGCAGCACGAGCGTGGCATCGGCGTACATTCCGGGCACGAGCTCGCCGTGCGGGTTCGGCACGTCGACCTCGACCCTCATCGTCCGGGTTTCGGTGTCGAGCCGCCCGGCGAAACGCGCCACCGTGCCGCTGACGGTCTTGTTGAGCGACTGGACGGTCACGTCGACCGGTGCGCCGAGCCGGACGCGGGAGACGGCCGACTCCGGCACCGGAATCACCAGGCGCAGCCGATCGCTTTCCGACAGCCGGACGACCGGCATCGCCTGGGTCTGCGACGCCGTGCCGGCCTGGATCATGGCGCCCGTGTCGGCGTAGCGATGGGTGATGACGCCGGCAAACGGCGCGGTGATACGCGTGTAGTCGAGCAGCGTCTGCGTCTTGCTCGATGTGGCCCTCGCGATCTCGAGCTGTTCTTTGCTCGCGGCGAGCGCCGCCCGTGCGGTCGCGACCTGCGCCTCGGCCACGCGGTCGCGGCCGGCGGCCTCGTCGATGTCCTGCTGCGCGACGAGGTTCGGCCGGAGCTTCGTGACGCTCTCCAGTCGGGTCGCGGCCAGGTGCGCCACGTCGTGCGCCGACTCGGCGCGCTCGAGATCGGCCTCTGCCCGGTTGATCTCCTCGGCCGCGCGCCTGACGGAGGCATCGTCCTGGCGGACCTCGTCCTGGAGCTCGGGAACCTCGAGCACGGCCAGCAGCTGACCGGCCTTCACGCGGTCGCCGACATCGACCGTAATCGACTTCAGAAAGCCCGCGACCTTGGCGTGTACCTCGATTTCCTGGAACGGCCGGAACTCGGCCGCAACCGTCAGCACCTGCTTCACGTCGCCCCGGCCGATCGCGACGGCGGCAACGGTCGGCCCGCCTGCCGCCGCACGGTCGACGGCGCGGGCATCCGACGAGGTGCAGCCCGCTGCCGCCGCCGCTGCGAGCACGGCGAACGCTCCCGTCAACAAGTCCCTCTGGCGTCGGGTCATCTGATCTCCTTCACGAGCGCACGCAGACGCTCCAGGGAAAAGTCGGGCGCCTCGCACAGCTGGATGACACGGCGCTCTGCCTTCGACATCCGGTCCACCGCCTCGGGAATGCGTCCAGCGATGTCCAGGGGTACCGCCACGACACCGTGGCGGTCGCCGTAGACGATGTCCATGGACGCGACGGCCAGCCCGCCGACCGCTACCGGTTGCCCGAACTCGACGATGTGGGCGTACGCGTGGGACGTGGCCACGTGCGGCGCGAAGAACTGGAACCCCATGGCGTGGACGCGCTGCAGGTCACGCACGGCGCCGTTGGTCACATAGGCGGCGCACCCGAGCGCCCGCAGGATGCTGGCGTGCACTTCACCGATGAAGGCGCCCACGCCCGGACGCTCGTCAGCGTCCTCCACCACGACCACGCGCGGAGCCGGGACTGTCAGGATGTAGTTCCACCAGTCCGTGCGGTCGTGGTAGTCGTGTCCGGTCGGCGGCGGGACGGCGGTACGGATCCGTGCTGTTGCCGCATGTCCCAGCACGGGCGGCAGATCGTCGAAGAGGCCGCGGATTGTCGAATCCGCGAATCCCTCGTTGCGCAGGCGGACGTCGAACGTTTCGATGGCGTTCGACACCTTGCAGGTGTCGAGCCGCCGGAATGCGTCCACGAGCTCGGCGCCAAGCCGCAGCATGAAGCCCCCGGGTTGCCCATTCAGCGCCGGCGGGGCGCCATGGACCGATGAGAAACCGTTGACGAAAGGGAGAACGGGGAGCTAGCGGCGGGGCGGACCGCGTAACGATCCGCGGTCGGAGAGGTCAGGGGCTGCGGGCAGCGCCGGGCCGTCAACGAGTTCGACGTGCTGACCGGCGTCCTCGGCGTCGACGTCAGTGCTGCCGGCCGTGGAGGTATCCGGGGCGATCAGAATCGGCGCCGGCCGGACGT
This sequence comes from uncultured Acidobacteriota bacterium, assembly GCA_963712905.1. Lineage (GTDB taxonomy): Bacteria > Acidobacteriota > Vicinamibacteria > Vicinamibacterales > CAVVIG01 > CAVQJU01. Next base: position 132,216 of record CAVQJU010000017.1, read on the forward strand.
CAACCGAGCGGTACGGCGCGGACAGGCGTTTGGCGTTGGGCGGGTCGACGTGTTGCCGGGCGCGCCCGACCGCCGGCACCAGCATCAGCGCAAGGACGAGCATCAGCGACGAGAATCGTCTGAGCATGTCGCGTGTCCCGGGGATACTGTAGCTGGCCAGCCCGGAAAAAATCAACACGTCACGGGCGGCGGGCAGCCATCAGCATCTCCTGCGCGTCGATGGAGCCGGCACGGTGCTCGTGTACCGTGTCGTATCGTCCATCGGGCGCGAGCGTCGTGGCCTTGGTGTCGTCTCGCAAGTACATCCGAAGCAACTGGCCGATCTCATCCCGGATCGCCGGATCGAGCAGCGGGCAGAGGACCTCCACCCTTCGGTCGAGGTTCCGCTCCATCAGGTCGGCGCTGCCGATGTAGATCTCCCGGCTGCCGCCGTTCTCGAAGGCATACACCCGGGAGTGCTCCAGGAATCGGCCGACCACCGATCGGATCTGAATGAGGTCGCTGATGCCCGGGAATCCCGGCCTGAGGCAGCAGATGCCCCGGACGATGCCGTCGATCCGCACGCCGTCGAGCGACGCCCGATACAGCAGCTGAATGATGGCAGGATCGGCAATCGAGTTGTTCTTGATGACGATGCCGGCGGGCCGGCCGGCGCGTGCGTGCGCCATTTCACGCTCGACCAGGCTCCTGAACCGGACGCGCAAAGAAACCGGCGCGACGAGCAGCGACCGATACTCCGTCTGGCGGGAGTACCCCGTCAGGTAGTTGAACAGGTCGGAGACATCCGCGCCAATCTCGTCGTTCGCCGTGAACAGGCCGAAATCGGTGTAAATCTGGGCGGTGGCTCGATTGTAGTTGCCCGTGCCGATGTGGGCGTACCGCTTGAAGCGGTCGCCTTCTTTCCTCACGACCAGGCACAGCTTGCAGTGGGTCTTCAGGTTGGGGAGGCCGTACACGACGTGCACGCCGGCCTCTTCCAGCCGTGTCGCCCAGTCGATGTTGCTGCGTTCGTCGAAGCGGGCCTTCAACTCGACCAGGACGGCGACCTGCTTGCCGCGCTCGGCGGCGTCGATCAGGCGATCGACGATCGGTGAATTGCTCCCGATCCGGTAGAGCGTGATCTTGATCGCCACGACCTGCGGATCGTCGATCGCGGCGTCGAGGAAAGTTTCGACGGCCGAAAACGAGTCGAAGGGATGGTGCACCAGCTGGTCCTGGTCCCTGATGCGATCGAACACCATGTCGCGCTGGTTGTCTCGCCAGACAATCCGCGGCACAAACGGCGCGTCCTTCAAGTCCGGCCGCTGAATCCGCATGAGCGCGAGCCAGTCTGCCATGGCCAGGCGCGCTCTCGTGGATACCACCGCCGACTCGTCCAGCTCGAAGTTCTCGACCAGGATGTTCCGCACCCGCAGCGGCATGTCGGCTTCGGCCTCGAGCAGGGTGATGGGCCCGTGCCGGAGCTCTCTCAGGCTCTGGTCCACCGACTCCAGCAGATCGTCGGCCTCCTCTTCACGGAGCACGATGTCCGTGTCGCGAATGATGCGGAACAGATGGGCGCTTCGAACGCCCACGCCAGGGAAGAGCTCGCCGAGATTCAGCCGGACGACGTCCTCGAGCAACGCGAACGTTTCGCCCGCGCGTCCCGCCATCGACGGCGGAATCGGAATGAAGCGCGGCAGGACGTCCGGGACCTTCACGCGCGCGAACTTCGTCGCTCCCTGGTCCTCGACGACGACGGCGAAGCTCTTGCTTCGGCTCGAAATGTAGGGAAATGGGTGGCCTCGATCGAACGCCAGCGGTGTCAGCGCGGGGCTGACGTTGGCGCGGAAATAGTCCGCCAGATACGTCGCCACCTCCGGCGTGTACTGGGCGCGTTCGAGAAAATGGATGCCGGCCGCCGCCAGCAGCGGAAGGAGCCGGTCATTCCAGCAGCTCGCGATGGCGGTGAGCATGCGGCCCGCGCGTGCGCGCGCGGCCTCCAGCTGCTGCTCGACGGTCAATCCGTCGGGGGACCGCCCGGCGAGCCCCGCCCGGTGCTGGCGCGTGAGCGTGGCGACCCGGATCATGAAGAACTCGTCCAGGTTGTTCGCCGCGATGGCCAGAAACTTCACGCGCTCGAGCAGCGGATGGGTGTCGTTCTGCGCGTGAGCCAGCACGCGCTCGTTGAACGCCAGCCAGCTCAGCTCCCTGTTGATGTACAGCCGCGGATCGCTGCAATCAACGTCGCCGGATTCGGCATGCGACGCACGAGCTGGCGCCGCCGTCGCAATACCGCCTGATGTGTTAACTGAATTGTTTTCGTGGTCCATCGTCGGGGCGTGCGCCCGATCATATCTGTCGGCGCCACTCCCGTCGAGGACCGTACGTTTACACGGATTTTACCTACGTCTGCGGCGCGACGGATACAAGATAGTGCGGACTTTCACAAAGGCCACCTGCACATGTTTTCCATCGCCCTCCGCCACGAACAACACACCCGTCAATATGCGGTGTCCGCCTCGCAGCCGTCAGGCTGGGAGCTGACGCTTCAGGAAGATCGAGAGCGAATCAAGAGCGTGCACTTCGAGGATTGGCACCGCGTCGAACGCGCGGTGGCCGTGGTCAGGCTGGAGGTCGAAGACCTGACGGCGAGAGGCTGGCGCATCGAGGCCAGCCGGGGAATCCTGCTCGAGTCGTAAGCCCCACGATCCCGTCAAGGGTCAGCATCTGCCTCTCCGAAAGCTCTGGTACCAATAGCCGAAGCGCGCGACCTCCAAGAATCCACACCGCGTATACAGGCGCTCGCCATCGCTGGTCGCGATGAGGCCCATGGTGGACGCTCCGCCTTCCCTGGCCTGCTGACAGGTGTGTTCGAGCAGGGCCGCTCCAATCCCCTGGCCTCGGCGTGCTTCCAGCACCGACAAGCCAATCAGCCCGGCACTCTCGGAACCCAGGAACAACTCGCTTGCCCCGACCGGCTGCCCGTCCACGAATGCGACAAACGCCACAATCCGCCCGGCCGGCTCGGCGACGAGCGCGCGTAAGCGCGCCAGTGCCTGCGCGCGGAGGGGCGTGGTGACCGCCCCGATCGATGGGTGAGGCGTTCTGGAAAACTCCTTGACGTCACGAACGCGACGGATGGTCAGCTGGGGCGGCGCCGCACGTGTCGGCATCGGCTCCGAGAGGATTCGGACCATGGCAGGAAAGTGCTTCCGGCAGCGAAAGCGCTTGGCGCGAAGGAATCGCGCGAGATCCCCAGGCGTCGCGACCGGAGAAATCCACAGCCCCATCCCACGGCCGTGACGGCGGTAGCGGTCGAGCATGGTTTCGAGACGGTCGGCGGCCGTCGCATCGGTGAATCGCACCATCACGCCGGCATTGCGCCAGGCGTGGCCGGGGTGAACCACCCACGTCACGTCGCGGTCGGTGTGAACCTCGACGCCCGGGACGACGGCCTCGGCGACAAACGATTCGGCCGTATTGCGCTCGACGAGCAGCGAGAGGGCCGTGAGGTCACGGCTCGATGTCGCGACTGAGGCGCCTCCACGTGGCGGCATGGGCATCAGTCTAGCGGATCAAAAACACAAGAGGCCGGACATCGCGTCCGGCCTCTTGTGTTTGCGTAGGGCGGCCCTTTCAGGGCCGCCACCTGGCCGCGGGCCTGAAAGGCCCGCGCTACTTCAGAAATTGAATCTCAGCGCGAACTGAATCTGCCGAGCGGTTCCCAGCCCGACGGTCCTGCCCACGGTACTCGTCATGGATCCGAACGTCCCGGCGGCGGCCGCGGTGTACGGCTGGCCGGGCTGGAGCCGGTTTGCCTCGGTCAAAGCGTTGCCCGGCAAGGCCAGGGGCAGCGTGCCGACGGGGTTCGTGAAGTTCGCGACGTTGAACAGGTTGAACACCTCGATCCGGAACTCGATGTTCCGCTCCGGCGAGAACGGCCAGTGTTTCGAAGCCACGAAGTCCACCTGGCGGAAGCTCGGTCCGTGCAGCGAGTTCCGTTCCAGGTTGCCGTAGGCCCCCACCTTGGGCGCCGCAAACGCCGCCGGGTTCAGGAACAGCAGGCCGCCGTCCTGGATGAACGGATCCACGCCCGGAATCAGATCCGGCCGCCGGACGTTACGCGACGCGCCGCCGCCCGGTGTGTTGATCACCGCCGTGCGGCCGGCCGCCGGGTTCGTGAACACATTGCCGGCCGCATCGAGGTAGACGACGTCGGGGCGGGTGACGAGCACGTTGACCGGCAGGCCGCTGCGCATGTTGATGATGCCGCCAATATCCCAGCCTCCAATCACCGCATCCGCGATGCCGGTCGCGGCATGCTGACGGTTGCGGCCGTACGGGATCTGGTAAAGGGCGCTCAGGTTGAACGTGTGCCGGACGTCGAAGTTGTTGTAGCCGTTGTCGTACTCGAAATCCGAAAGCTGCCGGGCGATGTTGCCGGACGTGAGCGCTTCGTTCGATCCGGCAGTGTTGCCGTAGCTCTTGCCGAGGGTGTACTGGACGTTCATTGAAAGCCCGGTCGACGATCGCTTGCTCAGCGACAGCATCATCGCGTTGTAGCTGTCGTGACCGCCGCTCGTCTTGTAGTCCACTTCGGCGTACGGGTTCTGAACGGCGGTGGGCCGGCCCGCGGCGTCACGCGCCGTCACGATTGACCACTCGCGGACGACGACGGCCGCGTTCGCCGGATTCGAGTTCGTATAGACGCCGACGATCTGGTTCGCGACGCTGCGCAGGAACAGGTTGTGGCCCTGGCTGCCGACGTAGGCGACGCTCGCCGACATGCGTCCGGGCAGTTCCTGTTGGACCGACGCCGTGTACTGATACACACGCTCTGGAATCGTGTATTCGTTGGCGTAGGCCCGCGGCTGGTACGATCTGGTGTTCGGGCTGTTGATGAACGCGGCGTTCAACACCGCGGGATCGATCGGGTAGGCGGAGTTGCTGATGCTCGAGCTGACACGGTCGCTCTCGACCGGCTGGATCTGGTCTTCCGTCTGGCCGGGTCCGACGAAGATGCCGAAACCGGTCTTGAACACGGTCCTGCCAGGCGCGTACGCGAGCGACACGCGCGGCTGGAAGTTGCTCTTCTTCGACGAGTAGAGCGGTGTCGTGTTCGGATCGATCACGCCGGTGTCGATGTTCCACTTCACGATCAGGTTGTCCCGCTCAGTCAGTGGCATGTAGTAGTCGTAGCGGACGCCGTAGTTGATCGTCACGCTCGGCCGCGGATGCCACTCGTCCTGGGCGAAACCGATGAAGTAGTTCTGCACGATGTTGCGCGGGCCGGTGGCGCCGTTGTTGAACGGGCTCGGCGCGCTCAGGTCGCCCAGGTACTGGATGGTCGACGCCTGGTTGGCCAGGAACTGCGGGCAGGCCCGCGAACGTGTACGTCGTGCCGCCGATGCGGTCGGTCGACATTCTGATTCCGCGGTATTCAGCGCCGAACTTCCCGTAGTGGCTGCCGGTCACGTAGCTGAAGCTGTCGGCGACCGTCAGCGAATACGGGTCGTACGGCTGCGCGTGGCCGTTCGTCGCGCTGTTGGCGCGCACCAGGCCGCCGGGCACGACGATGCCGGACGATGAGCCCTGGCCGGCGATGCCCGTGTTGGCGACCGATCCGCTCAGGTTGATGGCGAGGCTGTTGAAGTCGATGCCGTTGATGACCGGCGCCTGTCCGACGATGTTCGACGGCGCCGAGTTGTACCCGAACTTGAACTCGTTGATGGCCTTGTCGGACAGCACGCCCTGCAGGTTGAAGATCGCGTTGGTCGGGTCGTCCGTGATGTGCACCACGCGGCCGCTCACGCCCTCGGGCTGATCGCTCTTGCCCTGGTCGTGGAACACCCGCACGTACGTGGACCAGTTGTTGCTCATCTTGAGATCGAATCGCGCACTGAAGGAGTTCTCCCGCACTTGCTGGAGTCCCTGCAACTGTGCGATGTCGAAGTCGGGGTTCGTGGACTTGCCCGGCAGGATGATGGCGCTCGGGCTCATGAACCCCGGCCGCAGCGCTGCCACCGCCGGCACGGCCCGGGCCCAGGCGGCCGCGCTCGGCACGGCCTCGACGGCGTTGAAGCCGGCGTCCAGGTTGTAGCCCTCGAAGCTGCCGAAGAAGAACGCGCGATTTTTCGCAATCGGCCCACCGACGGATCCGCCGAACTGGTGTTGCGAGAGGGTCGACTTCGGCAGCCCGGCGTACGTGTCGAAGTAGTTGGGCGCGTCGAGCGCGTCGTTCCGGAGGTATTCGAACACCGAGCCATGGAAGACGTTGCCGCCCGACTTGGTGACGACGTTCACCTGGCCGCCCGTGCCGGTGCCGTGTTCGGCCGGGTAGTTGTTGGACTCGATGCGGAATTCCTGCACGTTCTCGAGGCTCGCCTGCAGCTTGAACGGCGTCGGAATCTCGCCGTTCAGGTTGCCCGGCGCCGAATCGATGATGGCCGACCCTTCGATGCCGTCGTACCGGATCGCGTTCTGCTCGACCGCGCGGCCGCTGAACCGGATGTCCTGCCACGTGCCGGTGCCGGCGTTCTGCGACCCCGGCGCCTGGAGCATCAGCTGGGACATCTGGCGGCCGTTGACGGGCAGGTTGTTGACGTCGCGCTCGCCCACGTTGACGCCGATGCGCGCCGAGCTCATGTCCACAACGGGAGCGGTGCCGACGACCGTGACGGCCTCCTGCACCCCCGCGGGCTTGAACTCGAAGTCCAGGCTCAGTTCCTGGCCGACCGCCAGGGTCATGCCCGTGTACTCGATGGGCGCGAAGCCGTCCCGTTCAGCCCGAATCGTGTACGTGGATGGTTTGAGCGACCCGACGAGGAAGAAGCCCTGCGGGTTGCTCAACACCACCCGCTCTTCGCCTGTCTTCTCGTTGGTCACTTTGACCTTCGCGCCCCCAACAAAGGCGTTGGACTGGTCGCGAACGGTTCCCGTAAAGCGGCCCTGGTCGACTTGCGCGAAGGCTGGCGCCGCGATCAAGAGCGCGAGTGCGAATGCCGTCCACCACGTGCGGTAACTCATCGATCCTCCCCATGGCCCGGCGCAAGCCGGACCTTACGTAAGGAATGAGGGTAAAAGGGGGGTGTGATAAGGGAGTGACAAGGATGTTACGGGAAGGTTAACAAAGGGCAGAGGGCAGAGGGCAGAGGGCAGAGGGCAGAGGGCAAAGGGGTGGCAGAAATGTTTGCGGTTCAAAGGGCTGGTGGTTGCGATTCTCACTGCGTGGGGCCGGTGGGCCTGATTTTCGGAGGAACCTGAGCCCGGAGCCCCGGCGCGTGCCTTGCTGGTCTCCCGGCATGGCTGACTCGGTGATCTGTGCGCGGTCGTTTGCATTCGGTTGCCGGCTCCTTCAGATTTGCGCGCCAGGTCTGGGAGAGAGGCCCGGCTGGCCGGCACGTGGCCCAGCAGCTGATGCGCTCTGGTACATCGATTGGTGCAAACGCGGAGGAAGCACAAGAGGCTCAGACGAAACCTGACTTCATCGCCGCGAGAGGCCGATGTAATCCGTCGGCCCTTTGCCCTTTGCCCTGCGCCCTGTACCTTAGACCACCGTTCCGTCCTCGATGACGCCGTCCTTCGGCACGATGACGATGCCGCTGCGGATGTAGTAGCCGGCGCCGTTGGCTTCCTGGACACCGGCGGCATTGGTCAGGCTCACGCCGTCGCCAATCCGCGCGTTCTTGTCCACGATCACCCGGTCGAGGACCACGTCGCGGCCGATGCCGAGGCGCGGGCGGCCGCGGCGCGCGGGCGCTTCGTCGTCGGATTCGTAGAAGTCCGCGCCGAGCAGCACGGAGCGGGAGATGCGCGTGCCGGAGCGGATGTTGGAGCGGATCCCAATGACGGACTGCTCGATCGCGCACCGATCGATGTCGCATCCCTCCGCGATGATCGCATCGCGCACGGTGCAGTCGGCCAGGCGGGCGCCGGGCAGAAAGCGCGGCCGCGTGTAAATCGGCCGGCGCGGATCGTAGAAGCTGAACGGCGCACCGGGCTGCGTGAGCATGACGTTGGCGTCGTAGAACGACTGGATGGTCCCGACGTCCGCCCAGTAGCCTCGAAACAGGTGCGCCTGCACCTCGTAGTGGTTCAGCGCCTTCGGGATGATCCCCCGCCCGAAGTCCGTCGCGTCGTCCTGCTCGAGCACCTCGAAGAGGACCTCGCGCGAGAACACGTAGATGCCGAGCGAGGCGACGAACGGCTTGTCCTGGATGTGCCCGGCAAACGTTGCGCCCGCAGGGATGCTCCGGCCGATCTCCGCGCGCCGCGCGGCGTCCGGCTTTTCCTCGAACGCGACGATCTGGCCGTCGCGGTCGAATCGCAGGATGCCCATGCCCGACGCCTCGTCCGGCGCCACCGCCTGCGCGGCGATCGTGATGTCGGCCTGGCGGTCGATGTGCGCGTCGACGATCTCCGAGTAGTCCATCCGGTAGAGATGATCGCCGGCCAGGATGACGTAGTAGTCGGCCTCGTGGCGCGTGATGTGCCGCGCGGCCTGGCGGACGGCGTCGGCGGTGCCCTGGAACCAGTTGGAGTTGTCGGGCGTCTGCTCGGCCGCCAGGATCTCGACGAATCCCTGGCTGAAGAGGTCCATCCGGTAGGTCTGGCCGATGTGCCGGTTAAGCGACGCCGAGTTGAACTGCGTCAGGACGAAGATCCGCCGGATGTCGGCGTGCAGGCAGTTGCTGATCGGGATGTCGATCAGACGGTATTTGCCCGCAATCGGCACGGCCGGCTTCGATCGAAGCTGCGTCAGCGGAAAGAGGCGCGAGCCTTGTCCGCCGCCGAGCACGAGCGCGAGAACTTCGTTGTGAAGGGCCATCGGCTTTCACGAATGCTACATCGGCACGCGGCCGGAATGTAACGGGCGTGTAAACTAATCTGCTACAATCCTGAGGTTTTGAGCACGCCGGCCGCAACGGCCCGTGTATCCGGTCGTCTGGGGGACATGGATTGGCTTTCCGCCTGATTCCGCGAGAAGAGAAGTTCTTCGCCGACTTCCTCGCCATGGCCGACGAACTGCAGAAGGGCGCACGCCTGCTGGAAGAAATGCTCGCGGCCGAGAAGCCAATCTGGGACAAGGCCGACGAGATCAAGGAAGTGGAGCACAAGTGCGACTTCGTGACCCACGAGATCATCCAGCGCCTCAACCGCACGTTCGTCACGCCCATTGACCGCGAAGACATCCACGAGCTGGCCCGCTCGCTCGACGATGTGATGGACGCCATCGACGCGTCGGCGGCCGTGGTGCGCCTGTACCGCCTCGACAGCGTGCGCTTCGGCGCGCGCGAGCTCGCGAAGGTCATCTCGGCGTCCACCGTGGCCATCCGTCAGGCGCTTTCCGCCCTCAGCGACGGCGGCAAGAGCCTCGCGGTGCACTCGGTCGAGATCAACCGGCTCGAGAACGAAGCCGACCGCATCCACCAGCAGAGCGTCGGACGCCTGTTCGACGAGGAAACAAACCCAATCGCCGTGATGAAGTGGAAGGAAACGCTGGACTTCCTCGAAGAAGCGACCGACCGCTGCGAGGACGTGGCCAACGTCATCGAGGGCGTCGCGGTCAAGCACGGCTAGCGCGGATGCTCTTCTGGTCTGTCACCAGTCTCGTCGTCATCGCGCTCGTTTTCGACTACATCAACGGATTTCACGACGCGGCCAACTCGATCGCGACGGTCGTCTCGACGCGCGTGCTGTCGCCGGGCAAGGCCGTCGTCTGGGCCGCGTTCTTCAACTTCATCGCGGCGTTCGTCTTCGGCACGGGTGTCGCGCAGACGATCGGCAAGGGCACGGTGGACATCACGATCGTCACGCTGGCCGTGATCTGCGCGGGCCTGGTTGGCGCGATCGCGTGGAGCCTGCTGACGTGGTGGCTGGCGCTGCCGACCAGCTCGTCGCACGCGCTGATCGGCGGCTATGCGGGCGCCGCGATCGCCAAGGGCGGCATGGCGGCCGTGCTGTGCGTCGAGTGCACCGCCTGGACCAAGACGATCGCCTTCATCGTCGTGTCGCCGTTCATCGGCCTGGCCGTCGGCTACGGGCTCATGATCGCGATCTACTGGCTGCTGCGATACATGCCGCCCGGACGCGTGGACAGCTGGTTTCGCCGGCTGCAGCTCGTGTCGGCGGCGTTCTTCAGCCTCAACCACGGCGGCAACGACGCGCAGAAGACCGCGGGAATCATCTCGGCGGTGCTCTTCAGCTCCGGCTACATCACGACGTTTCACGTCCCGCTGTGGGTGCAGATGGCGGCGTACGCCGCGATTGGGCTCGGCACGCTGGCCGGCGGCTGGCGCATTATTCACACGATGGGATCGAAGATCACGAAGCTCCAGCCCGTGGGCGGGTTCGCGGCCGAGACGGGCGCCGCCGTCGCGCTGTTTACGGCGACGCACTTCAGCATTCCGGTGAGCACCACGCACGCGATCACCGGAGCGATCGTCGGCGTGGGGTCGACCAGGCGTCTGTCCGCAGTCCGCTGGGGGGTGGCCACCCGGATCGTCTGGGCGTGGCTGCTCACGATCCCCGCGGCCGGGGCCATCGGCGCCGGAACCTATTTGCTCCTGCGCGCCATCGGCGCACAATAGCGGCGGTAGGGCGGGGCTTTCAGCCCCGCCTTGTCGGCCCTGAAAGGGCCGCCCTACGATCGGTTCGGAGGTTCGCATGAATACGCGGCTTCTTGTCTCGGCCGTCCTGCTGATGGCTGCCGTCACCTCCCTCGCGGGGCAGGCGCCCGCCAAATCGTGGACCGCTCCGAAAACGGCCTGGGGCGATCCCGACATCTCGGGGCTCTTCACGACCGACGACGAGCTGGGCGTGCCGTTCGAGCGGCCGGTTCAGTTCGGTGAGCGCCAGTTCGTGACCGCGGAGGAATTCGCGCAGCGGCAGGGACAGGCCGAGCGGCAGGAGGAAGCCGACCGCGAAGCCTTCGTGGCTCCGCGCACGACCGCGGAGGGCGGTCCCGTGGCCGGCGGCACCGGGCCGCCCGCGCACTGGATCGAGCGCGGGAAGCCGTCGCGACGGACGTCTCTCATCATCGACCCTCCCGACGGGCGCATTCCGTTCGTGAACGACGAGGCGCGCCGCCGCGGGGCCGCCGCCTCGGCGCGGACGCCCGAACGGCCGACGTTCAACGGGCCGGAGGATCTCGATCGCTACGACCGCTGCATCACGCGTGGGTTCCCCCACGTGATCTTCCCGACGATCTACGACAACACCTCGCAGATCGTGCAGGGCCCGGGCTACGTCTCGATTCGCTACGAGATGATCCACGACGCGCGCGTGATCCCGCTCGACAACCGGCCGCACCTCTCGCCCGTGATCCGCTCGTATTTCGGCGATTCGCGCGGCCGCTGGGAAGGCGACACGCTGGTCGTCGACGTCACGAACTTCTCGAAGGATGCGGGCTACCGCGGCGCGACGACGAACCTGCATGTCGTCGAACGGTTCAGGCGCCTCGATGCCCGCACGGTGCACTACGAGCTGACGGTCGAGGATCCGACGACGTTTTCGAGGCCGTGGACGGCGTCGCTCGACTTGAAGAAAGACCCGAGGCAGGTGCAGGTGCCCGAGTATGCGTGCCACGAGGGCAACTACGCGATGTTCAACATCCTGAGCGGCTCGCGGGCCCAGGAGCGGGCGGCGTCAGGCCAGCGGTAGCCTGTCGAGCGGCAAGGTGATTGTCACGCGGGTGCCGCCCTCGGGGCGGTTCTCGGCGCGCACGCTGCCGTGGTGCAGCTCGATCAGGTGCTTCACGATGGCGAGGCCGAGGCCCGTGCCGCCCGGGTCGCGCGCGCGTGACTTGTCCACGCGGTAGAACCGCTCGAACACGCGCGAGAGATCCTCCTCGGGAATACCCGGACCTTCGTCGGACACGGAGAGCTCGACGGCCCTGTCAGCGCGGGCGGCATCGATCCGGATGGTCGTGTGCTCAGGCGAGTAGGTGATCGCGTTCGCGACGAGGTTGCGGAGCGCGTCGTGTACTTTTGCGGGATCGCCGTGCAGGACTTCCGCGCCGGGCTCGACCTCGATCTCAATGCGCTGGCGGCGCGACTCGACCGACGGCCCCAGGTCGCCGATCACGCCTTGAACGAGATTGCGCGTATCGCACGAGATGATGTCGAGCGTTTCCTGTCCCGCATCGAGCCGGGCGAGCCGCAGCAGGTCCTTGACCAGGCGCTCCATCCGTTCCGAGTGGCGGGCGATGATGCCGAGAAACGTCCGGCCCTGCTCGCCTGACGCGTCGGTGTCCAGCAGCGCTTCGACGTAGCCGCGGATGGCCGTCAGCGGCGTCCGCAGCTCGTGGGAGACGTTCGCGACAAAATCGCGCCGGATCTGGTCCGCCCGCCGCAGGTCCGTGATGTCGTGCAGCACGAGGACGGCGCCGTGGGCGCCGCCGCCGGCCGCGGGTGTGGCCCGCGCCATAATCGTCCGCGACGGGTCGCGCGGAGGCGACAGCTGCAGCGCGTCGGGCGACCGCCCCGAAAGCGCCGCGCCAACCAGCTCCGCGATGGCGGGATGGCGGATGGACTCCAGGTAGTGACGTCCGAGGGACAGGTCGTCCAGTCTCAGCATCCGCCTCGCAGCCTCGTTGGCCAGCTGCAGCCTGCCGTGCGGATCGACGACGATGACGCCTTCGATCATGCCGGCGAGGATGGCCTCCATCCGGGCGTGATCGCGCGCCTGCTCCGCGAGCTGCCGTCCCACCACCTGCACGGAGTCGTCCAGCGCCCTCGCGACGCTGCCGAGCTCGTCGTCTCCGTAATCGAGGCCGGAGGGGGAGAGGTCACCGGTGCCGTAGCGTTCCGCGACGCCCGCGATTGCGCGCACGCGGCGGCCCACCCGCGCGGAGATGATCCAGCTGATCGCCGCCGCACCCGCGAGCGCGAGGGCGAGCGCCGCGACGATGGCGGCCAGCACCGAGCGGAACTGCTGGCGGATGTCGGTGAGCGGCAGCGCCACGCGGACAAACGCGATGGCCGGATGGGTGACCGGCACGGCGACGTACAGCATGTCGATGTTGAGCGTGTCGCTGTGGCGGCGGCCCTTGCCCAGGCCGGACTGCCTGGCCTCGACCACCTCGGGGCGCGACGCGTGGTTCTCCATCCGGGCGACGCCCTCGAGGGACTCCGAGGAATCGCCGACCACGACGCCATCCGCGGCGATGAAGGTCACGCGGCCGCCGACCAGTTCGCCGATGCGGTCGGCTTCGGCGTCGAGCTCCGCCACGGCCGACGCCGGCGCCGCGCGCGCCAGCAGCTCGCCGGCCAGGCGCGCCTCCGCGGTCAGCGTCTGCTCGATCTGTGCGTCGGTGCGCCGGGCGGTCGCGCCGGCGAACAACAGGCCGGCGACCACCAGCCCGATCGCCGCTGCTATCGTCCCCGCCGAGAACAGCTTGGTCTGAAACGTCACAGGCTCGTGGCCTTTGTGCCTTCGTGATGCACAGGCGTTCGCGGCTATTCGCTGCCGTTCGCGCCTGGATCGTCCAGCAACTTGTACCCGAATTGCTTGACGGTCACCAGGGCGCTGGCAAGGAGGGGGAGTTTTTCGCGCAGGCGGCGGACGTGGACGTCCACCGTGCGCGTGCCTCCCGTGTAACGGTAGCCCCAGACGTCGGTCAGGAGGAGATCGCGCGACAGCACGCGGCCGCGATGCTGCAGGAGGTACTCGAGGAGGAGGAACTCCTTCGCCGTGAGCGTGACCGTCTTGCCGGCCGCCGACACCGTGTGTTGTCCCGAGTCCACGACGATCGGGCCGTAGGTGGTCGTCCGGCCCTGCGCCGGCGCGGAACGCTTCGCGCGGCGCAGCAGGGCGCGGACGCGCGCCACCAGCTCGTTCGGGCTGAACGGCTTCGCGAGGTAGTCGTCGGCGCCCAGTTCCAGGCCGACAATCCGATCGGATTCCTCGCCGCGCGCCGTCAGCATGATGATGGGGATGCCGGCCGTCGCGTCGTTCGATCGCGCGATGCGGCAGATTTCGAGGCCATCCACCTGGGGCAGCATCAGGTCGAGCACGAGCAGGTCCGGCGGCCGGGCGGCAATGGCCGCGATCGCCTCACGCCCGTTCGCCACCGTCTCGGCGGAAAAGCCAGCCTTGCCGAGATAGTGGACGACCAGCTGCGCGATGTCCGGATCGTCCTCGACGACGAGCACTCGAGTCACGGGAACATTCTAGTCTGCGGTCAGCAGTCGGCAGTCAGCAGTCGGCAGTCGGCAGTCGGCAGTCATCCCCAACCCCTAACCTCCAACCTCCAACCTCCAACCTCCAACCTCCAACCTCCAACCTCTTATAATCCCCCCATGGCCTTTCTGGTTCTGTTGCTTGCCCAACTCCTGAGCGCGCCGCCGACGCCGCACATCAAGATGACGGTGAGTGCGAGCGCGGGGGAGGCGCGGGCGGGCGCGACGATCAAGGTGTTCGTGGACGTGATGCCGGATCCGAAGGTGCATGTCTACGCACCTGGAGCGAAGGACTATATTCCGATCGCGCTGACGATCACGCCGCGGGCCGGCATCAAGGTCGGCAAGCTGGTGTACCCGAAATCCCAGGACTGGTACTTCGAGCCGCTCAAGGAACACGTGCCCGTGTTCGACGTCCCGTTTCGCCTCGAGCAGCCGATCACGCTGGGGGCGCCGCTCAAGGCCGGCGATCGCGTGACGGTGGCCGGCGTGTTGAGCTACCAGGCGTGCGACGACACGGTGTGCTTCAACCCCGTGTCGGCGCCGGTCAGTTGGTCAGTAGCCGTGAAGTGAGCGGGTAGCCCCAGAACACGCCGAGCACGATCGACGCGAAGCCGACCGCGAGCGACATGCCGCGGACGAGCGCACGGTTCGTGCCCAGCTTCGCGAGCGGCCAGCCGAGCAGCCCCGACAGCGCGGCCATGCCGAGCGTCGACCCGAGCCCGAAAAGCGCCATATACGTGATCCGCGCGGTCGTGGACGACAGCGTCGCGAGCACGAGCGCCGTCAGCGCGCCGCTGCCGGCCAGGCCGTGCACGGCTCCGACCAGGAGCGGCCGGCGGGCGAGCGTCCACTGGCCGACGTGGACGTGCGGCGCGGCTCCCGCGTGGTTGTGCACGAGGCGGCCGTGATGATGTTCGTGCGCGGGACCGATGCGGCCCTGACGCACCGCCAGCAGCACGGCGCGGACGCCGAGGCCGACGAGCATCACGGCGACGAACAGCTCGAACAGGTCCGAGACACGCGCGGGCATCTCCGCGCGGAGCACGACGAGGACGGCGCCGACGACGACGAGCGACAGCGTGTGGCCGAGTCCCCAGAAGGCGCCGAGCATCGCCGCGCGATAGCTGCTGCGCTCGCCGGTCACGAGCGTCGACACGGCGGTCAGATGATCGGGTTCGAGCGCGTGGCGCATGCCGAGCAGCGAGCCGAGCCCGGAGCTCGTGAGGATTTCGAGTACTGGCATAATGGGGAGCCTCGCTATTCTAGCGTGAATCTTCTCAATATCTTCCTTGTCGCAGCCGGCGGCGCCCTCGGCTCCACGGCGCGCTATCTGTTGTCGACTCTTGTCCTGCGGCTGTCCGGTTCGCTGTTTCCGTCCGGCACGTTCGCCGTCAACCTGATCGGGTGCATCGTCTTTGGCGTGATCGCGGGAGCGGCCGAGCAGCGCATGCCGCTTTCGCCCGCGTCGCGCGCGTTCCTGCTTGTCGGCGTGCTGGGCGGGTTCACGACGTTTTCGTCGTACGCCTTCGAAAGCTACGCGTTGCTGCGAGACGGGCAGTTCGTCGCGGCCTCCGTCAACGTTGTCGGGCAGGTCATGGCCGGCCTCGCGGGCGTGGCGATCGGTGTCGCGCTCGCCCGATGACCAGATGATTTATGACCATACCAACCGAAGGAAAGCTCCTGCGGATCTTCATCGGCGAAGCCGACCGCTGGCACGGTGCGCCGCTGTACGAGGCCATCGTGCTCGAAGCGCGAAAGCGCGGGCTGGCTGGCGCGACCGTGATGAAGGGGTTCATGGGCTTCGGCGCCCACAGCCGCATTCACACCGCCAAGCTGCTCGAGCTCTCCCAGGACCTGCCGATCGTCATCGAGATTGTGGACGCGCCGGACAAGATTGAAGCGTTCATGCCCGATCTCGAGCAGATGGTGGGCGACGGGCTCATCACGCTGGAGCGGGCCGAGGTGCGGCTGTACCGGCCGAGTCGGTGAGTCTGATCAGCAATGATCAGATGACCAGATTCACTGTCGTATGAGCGTGGTGTACCTGAGGTGCAGCTTCCAGACGCCGTCCTGCTTCAGGTAGACCCAGCTCTGGCGCGTCGGATTGGCTTCGTGGCCGCGCAGCGTGACGATGCCGACGTCGCCGTACCCGGCGATGCGGACTTCGTCCACGACGGCGAGCGGGCCTTTCGGGCGCCTGGCGATCGTGTCCAGCCACTGATCGCGCGCGATGACGTCGCCGTTGGTCGTCAGGCGGAGTGAGTTGTCCGTCGAGAACAGGCGGTAGGACGCCGGGTCGGCCTCCGAGAACGATCGCATCAGCGCGTCCTGCGACTTCCAGAGCGCGTCGGCTTCCTTGACGGCCGTGTCGGGAACGAACGGCTCCACGGCGTTCGGCAGCGGACCCGACGGGGCCGCTGCGCCCGTCCGGGCGCCCATCCACGTCGTCTGCGCCGCGACGATGGTCCAGCTGTCGTTTTGACGTGTCCAGATGCGCAGCACGCGGTCGCCAGCGCCGCCCGGTGTTTCGATCCCGGTGACGATCGCCGTGTCGCCGTGCCGTTCGACCGAGAAGTCGCGCGTGCGCGGCTGGCGTGCGTCGGCTTCGATCGCCTGCTCGCGCGTCTCGTACTGGCCGAGCGCGCTGATGCCGCGATAGGCGGGGGAGTAGAACCGCACGGCGTTCCGGCCGTCGCGGATGGCGTCGGCGCGCTGTTGTTCGATCC
Organism: uncultured Acidobacteriota bacterium; assembly: GCA_963712905.1. Lineage (GTDB taxonomy): Bacteria > Acidobacteriota > Vicinamibacteria > Vicinamibacterales > CAVVIG01 > CAVQJU01. Next base: position 149,107 of record CAVQJU010000017.1, read on the forward strand.
GCACGACGTCGTCGGCGGGCGCCTGCGCCAGCAGGACGACGGACCCGGCCGCCGCGACTATCGCCAGCGCACTTTTCAACTTCGTACTTTGAACTTCCAACTTTCTTCTAGGCTTCCCTGACCCCGTGGCTTCGAATGATGAGGAAGTAGATCGCGACGAGGACCAGCAGGACGCCGTTGATGCCAATCACCATCGGCGCGCCGATCAGCGTCGCGAAGTAGCCGCTGACGAGGCTGCCGAGCGGCATGCCCCCGCGGAACGCCACCATGTAGATGCTCATGACGCGCCCGCGCATCTCGTTGGGGGCGATGAGCTGGATGAGCGAGGTCACCGTCGAGAACACCATCATCAGCGCCGCGCCGGTGAAGAACAGCAGGATCGCGCTCAGCCACAGCATGCGCGACGAGGCAAACGCGACGATCAGCACGCCGTAGACGGCCTGCATCAGCAGCGCCGTCAGCCCCATCCGCTTGAATTTGCCGAGCCACGCCACGATGAGGGCGCCGCAGACCGAGCCGATGCCGGAAAACGCCATGAGACGGGCGTAGGCGCTGGCGTCCGCGTGAAACACCCGCTGCGCAAACACCGGCAGAAACGTCAGGATCGCGAACCCCAGGAACGTGGTCGCCGAGGCGAGCACGATGAGGGCGACAAGACTGCTGTGGTGGCGGACGTAGGAGAGGCCGCCCTGCAGCTCATCGCGCATGCGCTTGGTGTGCGTCGGCGGGACGTGCTTCACGTGCAGCGACATCAACGTGCCGATCACGATGAGGAACGACAGCGCGTTGAGGGCAAAGGCCGCGTTCATCGCCTGCGGCTCGCTGTATCCCCCTTTGATGAAGACGGCGAGGGTGAGGGCGAACAGGAGCGGTCCGAGCACCCGCGCCAGGTTGAACTGGATGGAGTTCAGCGCGATGGCGTTGGGCAGATCTTTCTTGTCGACGAGGGAGGGGAGCAGCGACTGATACGCCGGGCCTCCGAATGATTGCGCGACGCCTGTCACGAACGACAGCGCCATGATGTGCCAGACCTGGACGACGTGAAAATACATCAGCACGGCGAGCGTGCCCGACGTGGCCATCTGGATGTATTGCGACGCCATCAGCGTCTTGCGGCGGTCGTAGCGGTCAGCGAACACGCCGCCGATGAGCGTGAAGAGGATGATCGGCAGCTGCTGCAGGAACGCGTCGAGGCCGAGATAGAACGGCGAATTGGTCAGCGAGAGGACCAGCCAGTTCTGCGCCACGATCTGCATCCACGTGCCGATGGCCGAACTGCAGGCGCCGATCCACTGGACGCGGAAATCCCGGTACGTGAAGGCCGCCAGCATGCGCCGCAGGCCACGCTGGAACGACGTGGACGGCTTGCCGTCTGTGACGTCGGGAAGAGGGGTCTCCGTAGAGACGACCGGCTCGGTGGTTTTCGCGGCGGCGGTTTCTGCCAATGGGTCCTAAGCGATTGTGATACAGACCTTTAGAGTCTGGCTGGTCATCTTACATTAAGTTCCCGCTTGATCGAGCCGGGGAGCCGCGCTATAGTTCGCGACAAGGGCGAATAAAAAGCGAAAATCGATATGGCTTCTCTCGCACGCGCTGAGCTCGAATCACTCCTCCATACGAAAAAGCTCGACCGGACGCTTACCCGCGGCCCGCGTCCCGGGCTCGAATACGCCTCCACCGGACACGCAGCCTTAGACGCCCGGCTGCATGGCGGGGTCCCCCGCGGGCACGTGTCCGAGCTCGTCGGCCCGCGGTCCTCGGGGCGGACGCGTCTGCTGTTCCAGCTGCTGGCGGCGGCCAGCGCGCGCGGTGAGCTCATCGCGCTCGTCGATGCGCTCGACATGCTCGACGTGGAATCGGCCGCCGACGCCGGCATCGATCTCGATCGGCTGCTCTGGATCCGCGGCTTCGCCGTGCCGAACCCCGGGCTCTGCCGCGACCTCAACCAGCGTGCGCTGGTGCAGGCGATCCGTGCGCTCACGCTCGTGCTGCAGGCCGGCCAGTTCGGCCTGGTGGTGTTCGACGCGGGCGAAGCGCCCGCCGACGCCATCCGCCGGCTGCCGTTCACGACCTGGCTGCGGCTGCAGCGGATGGTCGAAGGCACCCAGACCGCGTGCCTGCTGGTCGGATCCGATCGGATGGCCAGAAGCCCGGCGGGGCTCACGCTGCACGCCCCAGAGCTGAAGAACATTCTCAAGAACATTCTGGGGAACGTCCTCTAATTGCCATGTACGCCTGCCTGTACCGTCCTCCCGATCACGACGTTGAACGCGGAGCACGCGGAGCCCGCAGAGAAGAATCTGTACAGGAACCCCCCTCTGCGATCTCTGCGACCTCTGCGTTCAACGTCGTGACCGATCTTGTCGCGATCGCGCAGGAGTTTTCCCCGCGCTTCGAGAGCGGCCGCGATGTGGTCACAATCGACGTGCGCGGCCTCGACCGGCTGCTCGGCAGCGCGCAGACCATCGGGGAAGAGCTGCGGCGCGAAGCCGCCCGGCGCGGCGTGCGCGTGCACGTGGCCGTGGCCGGCACGCGGACGGCGGCGCTGGTGCTCGCCGTCGCTCGTCCCGGTCTCACCGTGGTCACGCCGGGCGCGGAGCGTGACGCGCTCGCCCCGCTGGCGATGGGCATCCTCGAAAAGGTCCACGGCGATCACGACGTGGAACGCAGAGATCGCCAAGATCGCAGAGAAACTTCAGTACCGAAAAGAAAACTCTGCGATCTCGGCGATCTCTGCGTTCCACCGCTGGGGACTCAGGACGCTCGGCGAGGTGGCGGCGCTGCCGCCGGCCGAGCTCTCGTCGCGGCTCGGGCGGGCGGGCCTGGTGTGGCAGGCCCTGGCCCGGGGCGACGACGTCCGGCCGCTCGTGCCGGATGCCGCGGAGGAGCGCTTCGAATCGTCCATGGATCTCGAGTGGCCGATCGAGGGCCTCGAGCCCCTGTCGTTCGTGCTCACGCGGCTCCTCGAACCGCTGTCGATTCGCCTCGAGCGCCGCGACCGCGGTGTGGCCGTGCTGCACGTGCAGCTCGGGCTGGTGGGCGGGGATCTGCACGCGCGCCGCCTCGACCTGCCGTCGCCGATGCGCGACGTCCGGGCGCTGCGCACGCTGGCGCTGCTGGATCTCGAGTCGCATCCGCCCGCTGCCGCCGTCGATCGCGTCACCATCGTCGTCGATCCGACGCCGGGCCGCGTGGTTCAGCACACGCTGTTCGCCAGCCCGCAGCTGACGCCCGAGCAGCTCTCGACGCTGCTCGCGCGGCTCGGCGCCGTGATGGGGCAGGACCGCATCGGATCGCCAGCGACCGTGGACTCGTATCGGCCGGGGGCGTTTGCGATGAAACCCTTCGCCAGTCAGCAGTCGCCAGTCGACAGTCGCCAGTCGTGGGCTGCGGATTCTGGACTGCTGACTGCTGACTGCCGACTGCCGACTGTTGTTCTTCGCCGCTGCCGCCAGCCTGTGCCGGGACGCGTTGCGGCGGACGCGAGCGGACGGCCCGTGCGCGTGACGACGGATCGGCGCGGGTTTGCGGGGGGAACGGTGGTGAGCGCGTCGGGACCGTGGCGGACGTCGGGGGAATGGTGGAACACGGGGGCGGGCGCGGCGGGCGGCTGGGATCGCGACGAGTGGGACGTCACGCTCAACGACGGCGGCTCGTATCGCGTGTTCATGGACCGCGCCACGGGCGGCTGGTTCATCGACGCCATCTGTGATTGAACGGTTGCGACTGGCCCGCCGTGTACGTCGAGCTCCACGCCTCGTCCGCATTCAGTTTTCTCCAGGCTGCGTCGCTGCCTGAAGCGCTCGTCGAGCGCGCGGCCGAGCTGGGCTACCCTGCGCTCGCCCTGCTCGATCGCGATGGGGTCTACGGCGCCCCGCGGTTTCACAAGGCCGCGCTCGCGGCGGGGCTGCGGCCGATCATCGGGGCCGAGTTGACGGTCGCTACGAAGAACTTAGAACTCAGAAGTCAGAACTTAGAACTTCAGAAAGTCAGTTCTCAGTTCTCAGTTCTCAGTTCTGACTTCTTCGTCCTCCCCGTTCTCTGCGAAACGCAGGACGGGTACCGCAATCTCTGCCGCCTGATCACGCGCATGAAAATGCGCGCGCCGAAAGGCGAAGGGGCGCTGACGCTCGAGGATCTGGACGGCCACGTCGGCGGGCTGGTCGCGCTGGCCGGCCGCGCCTCGCTCGGCGCGTATCGGCACGGCGTCGGCGGCCTTGTCGACCGCCTGGTCGGCCTGTTCGGCCGCCAGCAGCTGTTCATCGAGCTGCAGCGCCACCGCCGGCGCGGCGAAGACTCGGACAACCAGGCGCTCGTCGAGCTGGCGTCGGCGTTTCGCGTGCCCGTCCTGGCGACCGGCGGCGTCCGCTTCGCGGCGCCGGATCGGCGTCCGCTGTTCGACGTCCTCACGTGCATTCACCACCATACGGATCTCGTCCACGCGGGGCGGCGGCTGGCGCCGAATGCCGAACGGTATCTCAAGGCGCCGGCCGACATGGCGGCGTTGTTCGCCGACGTGCCCGGCGCGGTCGAGCGGACATCCGAGCTCGCCGCGCGGCTGCAATACACGATGGCGGACATCGGCTACCGGTTTCCGGAATACCCGGTGCCGCACGGCGAGACCCAGGCGAGTTTCCTGCGGAAGATGACCGATGTCGGCGCGCGCGACCGCTACCGGCCGTATCACGAGCGCGCCCGCGCGCAGATCGCGCGCGAGCTCGATCTCATCGAGAAGCTCGCGCTTGCCGGCTACTTCCTCATCGTCTGGGACATCGTCAATTTCTGCCGGCAGCACGACATCCTCGTGCAGGGGCGGGGAAGCGCGGCCAACAGCGCCGTGTGCTACAGCCTCGGCATCACGGCGGTCGATCCGGTCGGCATGGATCTGCTGTTCGAGCGGTTCCTGTCGGAGGAGCGCGGCGAGTGGCCCGACATCGATCTGGATCTGCCGAGCGGCGATCGCCGCGAGCGCGTGATCCAGCACGTGTACGAGAAGTACGGCCGGCTCGGCGCGGCGATGACCGCCAACGTGATCACCTACCGCGGCCGCAGCGCCGCCCGTGAAGTGGGAAAAGCCCTCGGGCTCGAGACCGCGCAGGTCGATCGCCTGGCGAAGGTGATGAACCAGTTCGAATTCCAGGATCCCGCGGAGACGCTGCCGCGGCACCTGACGTCGGTCGGCCTCGATCTCGATTCGGATCGCGTGCGGCTGTTCGCCCGTTTGTGGAGCGAGATGCAGGATCTGCCGCGGCATCTCGGCCAGCATTCCGGCGGCATGGTCATCTGCCAGGGGCACCTCGATTCGTGCGTGCCGCTCGAAAACGCCAGCATGCCCGGCCGCGTCGTCGTGCAGTGGGACAAGGACGATTGCGCCGACATGGGCATCGTCAAGGTCGATCTGCTCGGTCTCGGCATGATGGCCGCGATCCAGGACGCGCTGACGCTCATCAACGAGGGAACGACGACGTTGAACGCAGAGCCCGCGGAGCACGCGGAGAATTCTTGTCAAAAGGAAAACTCTGCGATCTCCGCGGTCTCTGCGTTCAATCCACGCGGTCGCGTCGATCTCGCGCACCTGCCGCAGAACGATCCCGCCGTTTACAAAATGCTGCAGGAGGCCGACACGATCGGTCTCTTCCAGGTCGAGTCGCGCGCGCAGATGGCCACGCTCCCGCGGCTGCGGCCCGCCTGTTTCTACGACATCGTCGTGCAGGTGGCGATCATCCGGCCCGGCCCGATTGTCGGGCAGATGGTGCATCCATTTCTGAACCGCCGCGCAGGGCGCGAGCCGGTGCAGTACCCGCATCCGTCGCTCGAGCCGATCCTCAAGCGGACGCTCGGCGTCCCGCTCTTCCAGGAGCAGTTGCTGCGGATTGCGATGGTGGCGGCCGGGTTCACCGGCGGCCAGGCCGAAGACCTGCGGCGGGCCATGGGCTTCAAGCGATCAGAAAAGCGCATGAAGAAAATCGAGGCGCAGCTGCGCGACGGCATGGCGCAGCGCGGCATCACCGGGGAGGCGGCGCAGCAGATCATCACCTCGATTGCGTCGTTTGCGCTCTACGGGTTCCCCGAGTCGCATGCGGCCAGCTTCGCGCTGCTCGCGTATGCCAGCGCGTTTCTCAAGGCGCATTTCCCGTCGGCGTTCTATACGGCGCTGCTGAACAACCAGCCGATGGGGTTCTACCATCCGTCCACGCTCGTCAAGGACGCGCAGCGCCGGGGCGTCCGTTTTCATTCGATCGACATCCAGGTGTCGGGTTGGGACTGCACCGTCGAAGCCGACGGCGGCATCCGCCTGGGCCTGCGCTACGTCAACGGATTGCGGCAGGATGTCGGCAGGCGAATCGCGGGCGTTTCGCCGCCTGCCCGGCCTGCCGCGCCCGCCCTGCCTGCCCGGCCGCCCTGATATGTCCCAAGTGCGGCTGCGACGATCCGTCCATGCTCGAGATTGACGGCGATCAGCGGTTCTGCAACAACTGCTCATATAGCTGGGACACTCGTAGGGCGGCCCTTTCAGGGCCGCCACATCGCGGGCCTGAAAGGCCCGCGCTACAGCACGCAAGCCGATTTGCTTCCCTCGACGATCTGGTCGCGCGCGTGGGCCTGCGCCGCGACGAGCTCGTCACGCTGGCCGACATCGGGGCGCTGAATGCGTTCGGATACGACCGGCGCTCGGCGTTGTGGCAGGTGGAGCAGGCGGTGCGTCCATCCGGCGAACTGTTTACGACGTTGAACGCAGAGAACGCAGAGAACGCAGAGAATATGCCTTTTGAAGAAGAAGAAGATAATTCTGCGGACTCTGCGGGCTCTGCGTTCAACGTCGTGGACGCCGCCGACAACGTGCCGCTCCGCCCGATGACCGAAGCCGAGCGGCTGGTCGCCGACTACGCAGGCACCGGCCTCTCGATCGGCCGCCATCCGATGGCGCTGCGGCGCGACGAGCTGGCGATGCGCGGCATCCTGCGCGCCAGCGATCTGCACGTGGCGCGGCAGGGGCGGCGCGTGCGGGTCGCCGGCATGGTGATTACCCGCCAGCGGCCGGGGACGGCCAAAGGCTTCGTGTTCCTCACCCTCGAAGACGAAACCGGGATCGCCAACATCATCGTGCGGCCGGATCTCTTCGCCCGCGATCGCCTCGTCATCGTCGAGGAGCCGTTTCTCATCGTGGACGGGGTGCTGCAAAGCCAGGATGGCGTCACCTCCGTCCGTGCCGAGGAAGTCTCCGGCCTGCCCGGAACGGGCGTCGACTTCGACGCCCATGATTTCTACTGAGCCACGTACGCAGCCACAGAGGCACAGAGAGCACAGAGAACTCCTTTCAAAAGAGAATCTCCGTGTCCTCAGTGCCTCTGTGGCTATGTACGTGTCTGTTCCATTTCACGACCCGGGGATGCTCAGTTTCAGCACAGCGTTCAGGGCAAATATCGATTTCTGCCAGCAATTCGGTCTGGCATCGCGCTTGCGCACTCGTCAGGAGGCGGACGAAGCCAGCGCCTGATTTCGGAGAACAGCCATGCTACGTTTGGGACCGCGCGAGGAGATTGCACCGGTCGCGTCGATCACGGAACGCCCGATCCAGGTGCTCACATCGACGATGCGGCTGCAGAAGCTCGTCATCGATCGCCCGGCCATCGTGGCGTATTTCCAGAGCATCCCGCCCGACAAGCAGGAGATCGCCCTCGTCCACGCGCTCGAAGTGGGGGTGACGGAACTGGGAGTGCGGCGCGGGAAGGTCAAGCGCGCCTAAGGATCGCGTAAGCCCGCCGCTGCGTGCGCAGTATAATCCTGCGCCATGATGATTGCTGCGCTTGCCCTGATGGCCGCGTTGGCCGCCGACGGGACCATTTCAGGGGTCGTCCACGATTCCACCGGCGGCGTCGTTTCCGGGGCCGCCGTTATCGTGCGCGCCGGAGGCGCCGAACATCGCGTCACGACCGGGCCCGACGGACGGTTCACGGTCGACGCGCCCGAAACCGGTCAGCTGACGGTCGTTGTCCGCGCCGGCGGGTTCGCCGAAAAGACCACGCAGGTGCCCCCCGCGCAGACCGGCGACCTGGACATCCTGCTCGACCCGGCGACCCTCCTTGAAACCGTCACCGTGACGCCCACCCGCACCGAGCAGCGCCTGGGCGATATCCCCGCGAGCGTCAGCGTCGTCACCAGCGAGGAGATCGCGGCCTCGCCGGCGCTGGTCGCCGACGACGTGCTCCGGCAGGTGCCGACGTTCAGCCTCTTCCGGCGCACCAGCAGCCTCGTGGCGCAGCCCACCACGCAGGGCGTGTCCCTGCGCGGCATCGGACCGAGCGGGCAGAGCCGGACGCTCGTCATGCTGGACGGCATCCCGTTCAACGACCCGTTCGGCGGCTGGGTCTACTGGACGCGGGTGCCACTGGACAGCGTGGACCGCATCGAAATGACCGACGGCACCACCTCGAGCCTGTATGGCAACTACGCGATGGGCGGCGTCATCAACATCATCACGGCGCGGCCCACACGCGGGATGCTCGATCTCAAGACGCAGTACGGCACCGAGGGCAGTCCGAAGTTCGACTTCCTGGCGGCCGACCGGTGGAACAACCTGGGCGCGCTCTTCGAAGGCAGCTTCTTCAAGACGGACGGGTTCCCCATCGTCGCGCCGATCGAACGCGGGCCGATCGACAACAACGCCGACGTCGACTATCGCAACGTCAGCGCCAAGGTCGAGTACGCACCGTCGGACAAGTTCAACGCGTTCGTGCGCGCCGGGTACTTCAGCGAGAACCGGAACAACGCCAAGGTCGGCGAGCTCAACGACACACGCTGGACGACGGTGAACGGCGGCATCCGGAGCCGGCTGAAGGACGGCAGCGACCTGCAGGCTCGCGTCTTCTCCGACGTGTCGCGCGCGCATTTCAACTTCCTGGCCGTGACCAATCCGGCCACGACCCGCAACCTCGTCCGCCTGGCGACGGACCAGCACGTGCCGACCAACGCCTTCGGCACGACCGTGGCCTGGAACAAGGTGCTGAACGGCAAGAACGTCCTCAGCGCCGGCGGCGACTGGCGGTGGATCGACGGCGACAGCCAGGAAGGCGCGTATGTCGCGGCCGTGCCCCAGGTCATCATCCCGCCGGTGACGATCGCGTCGACGCTCTCCATCAACCGCATCTCCGGTGGCACGCAGCAGTTGTCGGGCGCGTTCGTCCAGGACATCTTCACGCCAACCGACAAGCTCATCGTCACGCTGAGCGCGCGTCTCGACCACTGGCGCAACTACGACGGCCACAACCTGGAGTCGAGCGCGATCACCGGCCTGCCCACCGTCAACAACCGGCCGAATATTCCCGAGCGCAGCGACACGGTCGTCAGCCCGCGCGGGGCGGTGATGTATCACGTGACGGATCGCGTGAGCGTCTGGGGCGCGGCCAATTCCGGGTTCCGGGCGCCGACGCTCACCGAGCTGTACCGCCAGTTTTCAGTCGGCGCGATCACGACCCGTCCCAACGACCAGCTCGGGCCCGAGAGTCTGGTCGGCGGGGAAGCGGGGATCACGGTCGCGCCTGCCAGCAACCTCACGGCAAGACTGACCTGGTTCAACAACTACGTGGACGATCCGGTCCTGAACGTGACGCTCAACGCGACAACGGCGCAGAAACAGAACCTGGGACAGACCCGCATTCGAGGCGTGCAGACCGACGTGGAGTATCGCATCGGCTCGTTCTGGCGCGTGACGGGCGCCTACGTCTACGACCAGGCCAAGGTCACCGACGGCGGGGTTGCGAACGCGGCGCTGGTCGGGAAGTACGTGCCCCAGGTGCCGTTGCACCGGGGCAGTTTTCAGGTCGCGTACTCGAACCCGCGCTACGCCACGGTCGCCTTTTCGATGCAGGCGCTGTCGCTGCAGTACAACGACGATCAGAACGTCCAGTTCATCCCGGCGGCCACGCTCGCCGAAGCCGGCTACACCTCGTTCACCGGCCCCGGGCTGCCGGGGTATGCGTCGTACGATTTCACGATCATGCGGGACGTGGGGCGCCATCTGCAGGTGTTCTACGGCGTTCAGAACATGTTCGACAAGGTGTCGTTCGTGCAGACGAACCCGTCGACGACAGGAACGCCGCGCCTGATGAACGTCGGCGTGCGGGTCAGGCTCTCAGGACGATAAGGAGCAGATGGCGCACGTAGCGTCCGCCTCTCTGGCGTGACGTCCGGCTGATGCCGGATTCAGCGTGACTGACTGACTGCCGACTGCCGACTGCTGACTGGCGAGCTCCTGAGGGCTCCGCCAGAAGTCCATCGTGGAAACACGGTGGACGCAGCCGACGGTGCAGTACGGCGCGCACCACTTCGGCGTGACGAACTCGCGGCGGATGTCGTCGATCGTGTAGGACTCGAGCGGCACGCCCGGCGTGCCGCGCTGCTGCGAGCAGTAGTGGACGAGGCCCTCTTCGCAGACATAGAGGTACCGCGCGCCCGCGCGGCATCGCCACTCGTTCGGCTGGCCGTCCACGAGCTTTTCCTGGAAGTTCGTGATGCCCGAGTACAGGTTCTTGAACACCTGCCACGGCCCGCTGATCGCCGCCGACACATCGTCGTACACGGCGCGCTCGGCAGGGCCGAGCGGCTTCAGCAGGCCCAGGCCGTCGTGGATGATGCCGATCGAGGTGGAGAAGCCGAGCGCCCGCGCGCGCCGGTTGATCGTCCGCGCATCCTCGGCGTTCTTGATGCCGCCGCCGAGCACCGAGTTGATGTTGATGTCGAAGTCCGCATGGTCGCGCAGGTGCTGCAGTTTCTTGTCGAGGACGCGCAGGCTCTTCTTCGACACCTCATCCGGCTCGACGTTGTCGATGCTGATCTGGAGGAAGTCGAGGCCGGCCCGGTTCAGCTCCTCGATGCGCTTCGGCACGAGGAAGTAGCCGTTCGTGATGAGTCCCGCCATCATGCCGCGCCGGCGGATCAGCCGGATCAGATCGTCGAGGTCCGGGTGCAGCATCGGCTCGCCGCCGCTGAACGCGACGACGGAGGTGCCCAGCGCGGCGAGCTTCTCGATGCGCCGGATCATCACGTCGGTGGGGACCGGCGGCGACACCTTGTCGTATTCGTTGCAGTAGCCGCAGTCGATGTTGCAGCGACGGATCGGGATGATCTGGACGAGCAGCGGGTGAGCGGTATCCACGAGCCCGCGCGCAAATTCGCGCGCCGATCGCATCTTGCGACTGGCGGTGGTGGCGAGGCCCATAAGCAATGAAGAATGCAGAACGATGAGAACGCTCAAGGCAGAGCATTCAGCGTCTCTACATTCTACATTCTACATTCTACATTCCGTTATGCGGTCTCCGGGCGCAGCCGGCGGACGTGCTCGCCGATCGCGACCGACGTACCGAAGATCGACTCGACCGGAATCACGCCGAGGAGCCGGTGCCGCCCGACGGCCGCCAGGCCGGCTGACGCAAGGCATCCGCAATTGCTGCAATCGGGCGCGCCCCCGAACTGGCACGGTGTGATCTTGGTCGTGAGATCCGCCGAGATCGTTGTCGTTGTGCGCGCGAAGAGGCAGTCCTGGGGGAGGCCGGCGGCTCGCTGTAGGCCTGCAGGATGTGTTCGTTCATCCGCAGCTTGGAGAAGCGGAACCGCAGGGCCATGAGGTCGGCGACGACACGCTCGCGGTCGATGGGCCGAAGCCGTTCGGCCGACACCTCGCCCTTCTGCGGCGTGTACAAGCTCATCCAGATATGCCTGGCGTCGGGCTGCGCCTGCCAGAACGCCAGGAACTCTTCGAGGTACCCGGGCCGCTCGACCTGCTGCCGCGTCACGGTGCAATGCACGGTGATGTTGTGGCCGGCGATGTGCTTGAGGATGCGGTCGTAGGTGGCCGGCGTCCGCCGGACGTCGTGCTCGGGCTGCAGGCCGTCAATCGACACGACAATCTGCAGCCGCCGCAAGTCGCGCCAGCCGATCGGAATCTCACGGACGGCGCTCGTCACGAGCTGCGTGTACACACCGCGGGCGGCGAGGATGGGCAGCAGCGTGTCGAGCTCGCGATACCGCACCAGCGGTTCGCCGCCGACGATCGACAGGTGCAGCGGGCGATGCCGATCCACGAGCCCGAGCACGCCGTCGATCAGGGCCTGGCCCTTGAAGTCGCGCAGCTCGCGCAGCCGGAGATCGCCGCCCAGGTGATCGTCGCCGTACGCGTAGCACCCGGGGCAATGCAGCGGGCACTCGCGCGTGATCTCGATCGAGAGCGAGGGCGTGTAGCCTCTGAGTATCCGTCCCCAGGCCGTCAAGATCCCTTTCAAGGCGTCCTCCGACCAACACTATAGTGGAATCCCGGGCTGGGTTATCCTTGAATCACGAATGATTGAGAAACGGCGTTCGAGCATCCATCGGTGGGGCGTCTTCGCGACCTCGCGCATTACCAAGAACACACGGGTCATCCACTACGCCGGCGAGCTGATCTCAAACCAGGAAAGCCTGAAGCGCGAGCGGCGCTACATCAGGCGGGGCCATATCTGGTGTTTCAAGCTGACCAACCGGTCGGTAATCGACGCGGGCGTCGGCGGTAACGTCGCGCGCTTCATCAACCATTCGTGCAGCCCGAACTGCTACATCGACATCAAAAAGGGCATCATCTGGATCCGCGCGGCCCGAAACATCCGGAAGGGCGAAGAGCTCACCTACGACTACAACACTGACGGGGATGGCCTCATCAAGTGCCGGTGCCAGCCGGAGTGCCAGAGGCTGATCTGAGTGCCGCCTGCCCGCGTGTTCTACCTGCACGGCTTCGCGTCGTCGGCGGGGTCCACCAAGGCGGCGTACTTCGGCGAGCGGTTCGCGGCGCTCCGCGTGCCGTTTCGCTGCCCGGACTTCAACGAGCCGGACTTCACGACCCTCACGATGACCCGGATGCTGCGCCAGCTCGATGGCGAACTGGCGGACGGCGGCGGCGCGGCCGCCCCGGCCACGCTGATTGGATCGAGCCTCGGCGGAACGCTCGCGATCCTGGCCGCGGCCCGTTTCGCCGATCGCGTCGATCGCCTCGTGCTGCTGGCTCCGGCTGTCATGTTCGCCAAGCCCGGCCATCACCTGCTGCCCCCCGAACGCATCGACGAATGGCGGCGGACCGGCTCGCTCCGGTTCTTCCACTACGCATACGGCGAAGAACGGCCGCTCGACGTCGCGTTCTACGAGGACTCGCTCCGCCACGACTCGTTCGAGGCGCAGTTCTCCCAGCCGGCGATGGTCTTCCAGGGGATGCGTGACGCATCGGTCGACTACCGGACGGTCGAGCAGTTTGCCCGCGCGCGGCCCAACGTGACGCTCTCGCTCCTGGACGACGACCACCAGCTGACCGCCAGCCTGCCGCGTATTTGGGACGGCATGGTACAGTTCCTGGAACTCGAATGAAGGCAAATCACGCAGCCACCGAGGCACAGAGACCACAGAGATCTCAAGATGGCTGTTCCTCTGTGCGCTCTGTGCCTCTGTGGCTTCGTTCGTTCCGTGTCGTCGTCGCATCGGGGCCGGAGCCTGTCAGCGCGAGATTCGCATCGGCGTCCTGCGTCCGGGCGGCGGCTACACGGTGCAGACCTTCCCGCTCGAAACCTACATCGCGCGCGTGCTGGCTGGCGAGGCCGGGCGCGACAGCCGGCCCGCCGCGCTCGAGGCGCTGGCGATCACGATCAGGACGTTCGCGCTGGCGAACCCCGGGCGCCACAACGCCGACGGCTTCGACCTCTGCGATCAGACCCACTGCCAGGTGATGCGGACGCCGACGCCCGCCCACGAGCGCGCGGCCCAGGCCACGGCCGGGCGTGCGCTCTTGCGGAACGGCGTGCCCGCGCCCGTGTTCTACTCGGCGTCGTGCGGCGGGCAGACCGAGATCCCTTCGGCGGTCTGGCCGGGACACGAGGACCCGCCCTACATGCCGTCGCAGCCCGACGACGCGTGCATGGGATTTCCGGCGTGGACGGCCGAAATCGAAGGCGAGGACCTCACGCGTGCGCTGCGCGCCGGCGGGTTCCGCGGCGACCGGATGCGCGACTTCCGCGTTCTGTCGCGGGATGTCTCGGGACGCGTGGCTCGATTGCGCGTCGCGGGGTTTGCGCCGGAGGAAATCTCCGGACAGGACCTGCGGGCCGTTGTCGGCCGAACGCTCGGCTGGCAGTACATCAAGAGCGCGGCTTTCGAGCTCGAACGCATCGGTGATACCTACCGCTTCGAGGGGCGAGGATCGGGCCACGGCGTCGGCCTGTGCGTCATCGGCTCGATGAATCTCGCTGTCGCCGGCCGCACGGCCACCGAGATCCTCAACAGGTATTTTCCCGGTCTGGAGATTGCCGTCCCCGGAACCCTGCCGTCGGCGCCGGCCCCGGCAGTCGTCGCGCGCGGCCGCTCGGGGAACCCGCCGCCGGCCGCCGTGCGCGCCGCGCCCTCGCCGACCGTGACGACATCTGCGACATCGCCAACGGGGGCAACGGCGACCGCGGTCGCATCCGGCGTCGGTGGCGTTGCCCTCGCGCTGCCAGACGAGGACGAAGGCGAGCGCGACGCAATCGCCCAGCTGGCCGGGCAGGCGCGCAGCGACATCGCCCTCGCGCTTCGCCTCGCGGCGCCGGCGCGCGTCACCGTCCGCTTCCACCCGACGACGGCCAGCTACGAGCGTGCGACCGGCAAACCCTGGTTTACGTCGGGCACCGTTGTTGGCGGCGAGCTTCATCTGGTGCCGCTTGCGTCCCTCCGCGAGCGCGGAGTGCTCGACCGCACGATTCGGCACGAGCTGGTGCACCTGATGGCCGACCCGATCCTCCGCGACCGCGCGGCGTGGGTTCGCGAGGGCGCCGCCATCTATTTTGCCGGCTGGGGGCCGGTTCCCGGCGATGCCAGGCCGACGGCTCTCAGCCTGCGGTCGCGTCTGGCCTGCCCGGGCGACGCCGATCTGCTCCGGCCCGTGTCTCCCGGCTCGCTCAGCAACGCGCTGGCCAGCTCGCTCGCCTGTTTTTCCCGTCAGATGGACACCGGGAAGTCCTGGCGGGACGTGAAGTAGAGCTGAAACCTCGGGCACGGCGTCTGCATCTATAATGGAAGGCAGAGCAAGAGGCCAATTTCTATGCTGATCAAGCGCC
Organism: uncultured Acidobacteriota bacterium; assembly: GCA_963712905.1. Classification (GTDB taxonomy): domain Bacteria; phylum Acidobacteriota; class Vicinamibacteria; order Vicinamibacterales; family CAVVIG01; genus CAVQJU01. Next base: position 164,211 of record CAVQJU010000017.1, read on the forward strand.
CGGCCGATATTCGCAGCTCGGAAATCACCGACCAGAAGCTGTATCTGAACCGCCGCCAGTTCATCCAGGCCGCGGGTGCCATCGCTGGCGCGGCGACCGGTGTAGGCGTCCTGACGAAAGGCGCGGCTGTCCTCCACGCCGTGCAGCCCGCCGCGCACGGCCGGAAGCTCGACAACGTCAAGAAGGGCAGCCCCTTCAGCAACACCAACGGCGAAGTGATGAACACGTGGGAGCAAATCACCACGTACAACAACTTCTACGAGTTCGGTACGGACAAGGACCAGCCGGCCGAGCTCTCGAGGAACTTCAAGACCGACGGGTGGAGCGTATCCGTCGAAGGCGAGTGCGCCAAGCCCGGCAAGTACTCGATCGACGATATTCTCAAAGGCGAAACGATCGAGGAGCGCATCTATCGGATGCGCTGCGTCGAAGCGTGGTCGATGGTCATTCCGTGGGCCGGCATCCCGCTCGGCAACTTCCTCAAGCGGTGCGGGCCGACGGCGAAGGCGAACTACATCAGGATGTCCACGCTCCTCGATCCCAAGCGGATGCCCGGCCAGCGCCTGGACGTCCTCGAGTGGCCGTACGTCGAAGCGCTGCGCATGGACGAAGCCATGCACCCGCTGGCCATTCTCGCCGTCGGGCTCTACGGCGAGGCGCTGCCGAACCAGGACGGCGCGCCCGTCCGGCTGGTCGTGCCGTGGAAGTACGGGTTCAAGGGCGTCAAGTCGATCGTCAAGATCGAGTTCACGGAAAAGCAGCCGGTCAACAGCTGGCAGCGCTCGGCACCCCGGGAGTACGGCTTCTACGCGAACGTGAACCCGGAAGTGAACCACCCGCGGTGGAGCCAGGGGAGCGAACGGCGCATCGGCGAGTTCTTCATGCGCAAGACGCTGATGTTCAACGGCTACGGCGAACAGGTCGCCAGCCTCTACAACAACATCGATCTGAAGAAGAACTTCTGACACACGTAGCGGCGGCCCTTTCAGGGCCGCCGTGCGCGGGGCTGAAAGCCCCGCGCTACGATGAAGCATTGGCTGACCGCACCCGTATCATCCGTTTCGTCGTCAAGCCAATCGTCTTCCTGGCCTGCCTGGGCCCGGTGGTCTACCTCACGTGGGCCGCGCTCACGGGCCACCTCAGCGCAAACCCACTCAGCGATGTCACCAACGAGACCGGCGTCTGGACGCTGCGCTTCGTTGCGATCACGCTGACGGTGACGCCGCTCAGGCGCGTGACGGGCTGGAACGACGTCATCCGGTTCCGTCGCATGATGGGGCTCTACGCCTTCTTCTACGGCATGCTCCACTTCACCACGTACGTCGTCCTCGATCGGTTTGCCGGGCTCGTGGAGTTTCCCGGCGGCATCGTGTCGTGGATGACGCTGAGGAGCCTGCTGAAGTCGATCGGCGGCGACATCTACCAGCGCCCGTTCATCACCATCGGCTTCACGGCGCTCGTCCTCATGGTGCCGCTTGCGCTCACGTCGACGGCCGGCATGATCCGCCGGCTCGGCGGCCGCCGATGGAACCAGCTGCACCGGCTCGTCTACGTGACCGCGATTTGCGGCGTGATCCACTACTGGTGGCTCGTGAAGGCGGACATCCGCCGGCCGCAGACGTACGCGGCGATCATGGCCGTCCTGCTGGGATTCCGGGTCTTCCGGGTCTTCCAGGAATCGCGCCGTCGCCTTGCCGTCAGAGCGGCCGCGTCGCCCGCAAAGTAGGGCGGTCCTTTCAGGACCGCCTCCGCCTGACCGCGAGTAAAATGCCAGAGACAGGAGCGTTCCGATGAAGACGTTTGTGGTGGCGATGGGCTTCGCCGTGCTTGCCGGCGCCGGAATCGCGGCGCAGAAGGCGGCAACCGCGCCGCCGAAGGCCTACACGCCGGGCAAGACATCGTGGGGCGATCCGAACCTGCAGGGCATCTACACCGACAAGGACGAGAACGGCATCCCGTTCGAGCGGCCCAGCCAGTTCGACGGCAAACAGGAGCTGGACGACTCCGAGCTCGCTGACGTCGTCCGCGAACGGCAGGCGCGCGCCGTGGCGGGCGCCGCCACGATCGGAGGAGCCGCCGGCGCCGATACCGGTGCGGGCCCCGTGCACTGGTACGAGCACTACGGTGCGAAGAACAGCCGTCCCTGGATGGTGACCGACCCGCCTGACGGGAAGATCCCGCCGCTGACCGAGGCCGCGCAGCAGCGGGCGGCCGCGCGCGCCGCGGCCCGCAGCGTCCGCGGGCCCGCCGATTCGTACGACGACCGGAGCCTGTACGACCAGTGCATTACCCGCGGCGTGGTGGGATCCATGCTGCCGGTCATCTACGGCAACTCGTTCCAGATCGTCCAGGCCCCCGGCTACGTGGCCATCCGCTACGAGATGATCCACGAAGCGCGGATCATCCCGATGGACGGCCGGCCGCACGCCCCGGCGAAGGTCCGCACGTACATGGGCGACCCGCGCGGCCGCTGGGAGGGCAGCACGCTGGTCGTCGAGACGACCAACTTCACGAACAAGACGGCGATCGGCATCAACGGCAACGGGACGTTCAACAGCGAGGCCCTCCGGCTGGTCGAGCGGTTCACGCCGCTCTCGGCGGGCGTGGTCGAGTGGAAAGTCACCGTGGAGGACCCGGCGACGTGGACGCGGCCGTGGACTTTTGCGCTGAATTTGACGCGCGACGACACCCAGGGCGTGTTCGAATACGCGTGCCACGAAGGCAACTACGCGATGCACAACATCCTCAGCGCGGCGCGGGCGGAAGAACGGGCGGGACGCTGAGCATGCGCCGTCTCCGAACTGCGCTCCTGGCCGCTATCCTGGCTGCCGCCACACCGGCGCCGGCCGTGCGTGTCCTCGCGCAGAGCGGCGGCGGTCCGTCGGCGACGGCGTGCGGCGCGCTCATCGTGGCAACCGGCTTCCCCAATCCAACGACGGTGATCCGTACGGCGGCGCTCGCGTCGGCGTCCGACGCGAAGCCGGCAGCGGGTCCCTTTGCGCCGCCGACGCCGGCGCTGCCCGAGCATTGTCACGTGACGGGCCGGATCGCGGACCGCGCGGGCGCGGGTGGCCAGCGCTACGGCATCAATTTCAGGCTCCGCCTGCCGACGATGTGGAACGGGCGGTTCTTTTTCGAAGGCGGCGGCGGCAGCAACGGGAACGTCGGCAACGCGTTCGGCACGCTCCAGGGCCGGCAGCCGGCGGTCGCGCTGGCGCTTGGATACGCTGTCGTGTCGCAGGATTCGGGGCACGACAACGAGACCAACAACGATCCGGCGCGCGGCGGCACGCAGACGTTCGGGTTCGACCCGCAGGCCCGGGTCGATTTCGGCTACAACTCGTACGATCAGGTCGCGACCACCGCGAAGTCGATCATCGCGCTGTACTACGGGCGGGCAGTGGAGAAGTCGTACTTCGCCGGCTGCTCGGAGGGCGGGCGCGAAGGCATGATGCTGTCGCAGCGTTTCCCGGCGCAGTTCGACGGCATCCTGGCCTGCTCGCCCGGCTTCAACCTTCCGCGCGCCGCCGTGGCCGAGGCGTGGGACAGCCAGGCGTTCGCCGAAGTGGCCCGCGCCGGCCAGTTCGTCGACGTCAACGGCCAGCCGCACGTGAACAAGGCCTTCACCGACGAGGACCTGGCACTCGTGTCGCGCGCCGTGCTCGAAGCCTGCGATGCGATGGACGGCGCCGCGGACGGCCTGGTGCAGCGCTTCGCGTCCTGCACGACTCAGGTTGTGGCGCCGAAGCTGTCGGCGATCACGTGCAAGGGCGCCAAGTCCGAGACGTGCCTGACGCCGCCGCAGGTCACCGCGCTCAAGAAAGTGTTCGGCGGCGCGCGAACGTCGAAGGGCGAGGCTGCTTACGCGGCGTGGGCCTGGGACGCGGGCGTCGGCGGCAAAACCGGCAGCGTCTACAACATGGGCTGGCGGATCTGGAAACTCGGTCCGTACGGCGCGCCCGCCAACGCCGCCATCAACCTGACGCTCGGCGCCAGCGCCCTCCCGTCGATCTTCGTCACGCCGCCGGTCGCCGTGCCGACGCTCGGCGGCGGAGCCGCCGCCTACGCGCTCGCGTTCGACGTCAACCAGTACCGGGCCGCGCTCGACAACCGTGCTGAGGAGTTCAAGCAGTCCTCGCTCGAGTTCATGAAGGCCGACTCGACCGACCTGTCGGCGTTCAGGGGCCGGGGAGGCAAGCTCGTCATCGCGCAGGGCGTCAGCGACCCGGTGTTCTCGATTCTCGACACGACCGCGTGGTGGGACGCGCTGAACAAGGCCAACGCCGGCCGCGCGGCCGAGTTCGCGAGGCTGTTCGCCGTCCCCGGGATGAACCACTGCGCCGGCGGTCCATCCACCGACCAGTTCGACGCGTTCGGCGCGCTGGTCGGCTGGGTCGAAAAGGGCATCGCCCCCGACGAGATTATCGCCACGGCCGGCGCAGGCACGCCGTGGCCGGGCCGCACGCGGCCCCTGTGCGTGTACCCCGCGGAGGCTCGTTTCAAAGGCGTCGGCAACCTCGAAACCGCGGACAGCTTCGTCTGTCAGACTCCCGTACGTACACGATGAGCCAGCACGTCAGCCTCACAGTCGACGGCGAGGCGGCAGCCGCCGTGCCTGTCGCCGTCATCGTCATCGACAACCCTCCAGTCAACGCATTCGGCCCCGAGGTCCTCGAGGGGTTGAACGCGGCGTTCGATCGGGTGGACGGCAACGCGTCGATACGGGCCGTCGTCGTGATGGGCGCGGGCCGCACGTTCGTCGCCGGCGCGGACATCAAGGAACTGGAACAGGCCGCGTGGGGCGGCGGGTCGGGGCCGCCGAACATCCACGATCTGCTGACGCGCATCGAAAACTGCGACCGGCCCGTGGTGATGGCGCTTCACGGAACGCCGCTTGGCGGCGGCCTGGAACTGGCGATGGCGGGGCACTACCGCGTCGCGCTCCCGGACACGCGGATGGGCCAGCCCGAGGTCAACCTGGGCATCATTCCAGGCGCCGAGGGGACGCAGCGCCTGACCCGCCTGGTCGGCGTCGAGAAGGCGATCGAGATGTGCGTGTCGGGCAAGCCGATTGGCGCCGCCGACGCGCAGGCTGCCGGCCTCGTCGATCGTCTGATCAGCGGCGACCTGCGTGCCGGCGCCGTCGCGTTTGCTCGCGAGACGGCGGCGGCCGGAACACCCGCGCCGAAGACACGCGATCGTCTCGAGAGGCTGGGGACAGCCGCGTCGAACGCGCCGCTCCTGGCGGCGGGCCGCGAGCTCGCGCGGAAGACGCGCCGCAACATGTTCGCGCCGCTGAAGGTGGTTGACGCGATCGAGGCCGCGACCACGCTGCCGTTTCTCGACGGAGTCCGCCGCGAGCGCGAAATCTTCTTCGAGTGCCTCCGTTCGGACCAGTGCAAGGCGCTCGTGCACGCGTTCTTCGCCGAGCGGGCGGTCGCCCGCGTGCCGGACGTGCCGAAGGAGACGCCGACGACCCCCATCGCGAGTGTCGCGATCATCGGCGCGGGCACCATGGGCAGCGGCATCGCGACAGCGTGCGCCAACGCGGGGCTGCAGGTCGTCCTCGCCGACGTGGATCGTGCCGCCGTGGATCGCGGCATGGCCGGCATCCGCCGCAACTACGAGTCGTCCGTCAAGCGCGGACGCTACACGCCGGAGGATGCCGAGAGGCGAATCGGCCTGATTCGTGAGGCGACCGGGTACGACGGCGTTGGGGCTGCCGACCTGGTGATCGAGGCGGTGTTCGAAAACCTCGCGCTGAAGAAGCAGGTGTTCGCGGCCATCGATGCCGCGGCGAAGCCCGGCTGCATCCTGGCGTCGAACACCTCGACGCTCAGCATCGACGAAATCGCTGGTGAAACGTCGCGGCCCGAGTCCGTCATCGGCATGCACTTCTTCAGCCCCGCGCACATCATGCGGCTGGTCGAGATCGTGCGCGGAGCCGGGACGGGCACGAGCGTGCTGGCGACGGCGCTCGCGTTCGCGAAGAAGCTGAACAAGGTCGGCGTCGCCGTGCGGAACGGCCCCGGATTTGTCGGCAACCGGATGATGTTCCCCTACATGTACGAGGCGCAGTTCCTCGTCGAGGACGGGGCCACGCCCGAGCAGGTCGATCGCGTGCTCACCGACTGGGGCATGGCGATGGGCATCTTCGCCGTGGACGACATGGGCGGCCTCGACGTCGCGTGGCGGGTCCGGCAGGAACTGCACCAGTTCGAAGAGCCGGGCGCGCGCAAGCCCATCGTGGCCGACGTACTGGTGGCGATGGGACGGCTCGGGCAGAAGACCGGCATGGGCTGGTATCGCTACGCCGAGGACCGCAAGCCGATCCCCGATCCAGACATCGTCGCGCTCATCGAGCGCGAGGCTTCGAAGGCCGGGATCGTCCGCCGGGCGGTCAGCGACGAGGAAATCCGCGAACGTGCGATCTACGCGCTCATCAACGAAGGCGCCCGGGTGCTCGAGGACGGGATCGCCTCACGCGCCGCCGACATCGATGTCATCTACCTGACCGGCTACGGGTTCCCCGGCTATCGCGGCGGCCCGATGTTCTGTGCGGATCAGATCGGCCTCGCGAAGATTCTGTCCAGGGTCGAGGCGTTTCACCGCGAGCTCGGCCAGCGGTGGGCGCCGGCGCCGCTGCTCGCGCGGCTGGCGAAGGCCGGATCGACGTTCCGCGAGTTCGACGCCGCACGTGGCTGACCGCGTTCGGGCCGTCAACGTCGCAGCGCCCGACATCGCCTGCCGCCGCAGCGGCGACATCGTCTACATGCAGTCGCGCCGGCCGCTCGGGGCGTATCCGTCGCGGATCACCGAGCGCCTGGAGTACTGGGCGGACCGGGCCCCCGACCGGGTATTTCTCGCGCAGCGCGACGCCACCGGCGCATGGTGCCGCGTGACCTATAGCCAGACGCTGGCGCGGGTGCGCGCGCTGTCGCAGGCGCTGCTCGACCGCCGGCTGTCGAGCGATCGGCCCGTCCTGATCCTGTCCGGCAACAGCATCGAGCACGGCCTCCTGGCGCTCGCGGCGATGTTCAGCGGCGTGCTCTACGCGCCGATCGCGCCCGCGTACTCGCTGCAGGCGAAGGATTACGGCACGCTCGGCCAGATTTTCGACCGCATGCGGCCCGGACTGGTGTTCGCGGCTGAAGGCGCCCCGTTCGAGCGCGCGTTGAGCCGCGTGATGCCGAAGGGCGTCGAGCTCGTCGTGTCGTCGCTCGACGCCGGCGCGCCGGCGTCCATCCGCGCCACGCCGTTCGCCGAGCTCGAGGCCGCGCGCGCGACGTCCGCGGTGGACGACGCCAACGCGCGGGTGGGCCCGGACACCACGGCGAAAATCCTGTTCACGTCGGGCTCTACGGGCCGGCCCAAGGGCGTCGTCAACACGCAGCGCATGCTGTGCGCGAACCAGGAAATGATCCGCAGCGTGCTGGCGTTTCTGACCGAGGAACCCGTCGTGCTCTGCGACTGGCTGCCGTGGAATCACACGGCCGGAGGCAACCACAACTTCGGCCTGGTGCTGTTCAACGGCGGGACGCTCTACATCGACGAGGGACGGCCCATCCCGTCCGGCATCGAGGCGACCGTTCGTAATCTTCGGGAGATCGCGGCGACCGCGCACTTCGCCGTGCCCCGGTTCTACGAGGCGCTCATGCCGTATCTCCGGGCCGACGCGGAGCTGCGCGAGCGTTTCTTCAGCCGGTTGAAGCTGCTGTTCTACGCGGCTGCCGGCCTCAGCCAGCGGTTCTTCGACGAGCTCAGCGAGATGGCGGTGCGGTCGTGCAGCGAGGACATCCTGTGGATGACCGGGTTTGGGGCCACCGAGACGGCCCCATTCGCGCTCAGCACCGGCCCCGAGGGCGCATCGTCGGGCGTGCTCGGGGTGCCCGCCCCCGGGATGGAGCTGAAGCTGGCGCCGGTCGGCGAAAAGATCGAGGCGCGCGTGCGCGGGCCGAACATCACGCCCGGCTACTTTCGCGACGACGAGTTGACGCGCGCGGCGTTCGACGACGAGGGCTTTTACCGGCTCGGCGACGCGATGCGGTTCGTGGATCCGGAGGACCCGGCGAAAGGCCTCGCCTTCGACGGACGGCTGGCCGAGGACTTCAAGCTGTCGAGCGGCACGTGGGTGAGCGTCGGGCCTCTGCGCTCCAGGATCCTCGCGCGCGGGGCCGGCTTCGTGCAGGACGTCGTGATCGCCGCACCCGATCGTGACGTCGTCGGCGCGCTCATCGTCCCGAACCTGCTGGCGTGCGCCGCGTTGTGCCCCGAGCTGCCGAAGGGCGCGCCGGCGCGGACGCTGGTGGAGGATGTCCGCGTCCGCGCGCGGTTTCAAGCGCTGCTGGACGACCTCGCCCGCGAGAGCACCGGCAGCACCACGTTCGTCGCGCGGGCCGTTCTGCTCGAGGAGCCGCCGTCCATCGACACACGCGAAATCACCGACAAGGGATCCCTGAACCAGAAGATGATGCTTCAGAACCGTTCGGCGCTCGTGGATTCGCTCTATGCGTCTCCGCTGGCGCCTTCGGTACTCGTGGCGTCGGCTTCAGCCTGACGGAACACATATGATCGACGCGTCCACCCTCACGGCCATCGACGTTCACGTCCACCTGGAACACACCGGTGAGGCGACCGCCGCCGACGCGGCGGCGAAGCAGTACTTCGGCGCCGGCGCGCAGGCAGACTGGACCGCCCTCGCCGACTACTACCGCTCCCGCAAGATGGCCTGTGTCGTCTTCACGGTGGACGAGCGCCTCACCGGCCGGCCGCAGGTGTCGAACGACGCCGTCGTGGAGTTCGCGGCAGGCAACGCCGACATAGCGATTCCGTTCGCGAGCCTGGATCCCAACCGCGGCGCTGACGCCGTCCGCGAGGCGAAGCGGCTCGTGTCCGAGGGGCTTGTGCGCGGGCTGAAGCTGCACCCGCCGCTGCAGCAGTTCTTCCCGAACGACCGCATTGCGTACCCGCTGTACGAGGTGTTCGCCGAGGCGCGCCTGCCCGTGCTGTTTCACACCGGTCACAGCGGGATCGGCACCGGCATGCCGGGCGGCGGCGGTATTCGTCTCAAATACGGCCACCCGATGCCGATTGACGATGTGGCGGTCGATTTTCCGGATCTGCCGATCATCATGGCGCATCCGTCGTTCCCGTGGCAGGACGAAGCGATCTCCGTGTGCCTGCACAAGGCGCAGGTGTATATCGACCTGTCCGGCTGGTCCCCGAAGTACTTCTCGCCGACGCTGATTCAGTACGCCAACACGCTGCTCAAGACGAAGGTGTTGTTCGGATCGGATTACCCGCTGCTGACGCCGGATCGCTGGATGGCGGATTTCGAGAAGATCGGGATCAAAGACGAAGTCCGTCCGCTGATCCTGAAAGAGAACGCGATGCGCCTCTTCGGCCTGTCGTAGCATGGGCCTGTCGTAGCGCGGGCCTTTCAGGCCCGCGTCAGAGCCGACCAGTTCGCGACCTGCGACAGATCGACGTTTCCACCCGTGAGGATGACGCCGACGCGGCGACCCGCAACTGGCACGTTGCCCTCGAACGCGGCCGCCGCACCGAGCGCGCCCGTTGGTTCGACAACGAGCTTGAGCCGTTCCCACAAGTAAAACATCGCGCCCAGCAGCGCGCGGTCGTTCACTGTCGTCATGTCACCGACATGCTGCAGCACGAGCGGAAAGGTCAGGGACCCGAGGGACGCCGTTCGCGCACCGTCCGCCACGGTCTGAGGGTTCTTCACCGTCTGCAGCTGCTTCGTTCGAAAGGATCGCGTCGCATCGTCGCCGGCTTCGGGTTCGACGCCGACAACGGTGCAGCCGGGCGACATGGCCGTGGCGGCGAGCGCCGATCCCGCGAGGAGCCCGCCGCCGCCGCACGGGACCAGCAGGACATCGAGCTGGCCCGTCTCCTCGAACAGCTCGCGAGCGGCCGTGCCCTGGCCGGCAATCACATCCGGATGGTCGTACGGAGGGATGAGCGCGAGCCCCCGCTCCTGCGACAGCCGGCGCCCGATAGCCTCGCGGTCGTCGCGTTCGCGGTCGTAGGGGACGATCTCGGCGCCGTACGCCTCGGCCGCGGCTCGCTTGACTGCCGGCGCGTCGGCCGGCATGACGATGACGCGCGGGATGTCGAGGAGCTGGCCGGCGAGCGCGACCGCCTGCGCGTGGTTGCCGGAAGAAAAGGCGACGACGCCGCGGCGGCGCTCATCAGGCGAGAGCCGCGACAGCGCGTTGTAGGCGCCGCGAAACTTGAAGGCGCCCGCGCGCTGCAGGTTCTCGCACTTGAAGAACACGTCCGCGCCCGTGCGCTCGTTGACCGATCGGGACGTGACGACCGGCGTTTTGTGAGCCGCGCCCGCGAGCTGCCGCGCCGCGCGCTCGATATCAGCGAAAGTGGGGAGCGGTCCGATGCTCGTGAGGGGTGCGATTCGGTAACAGTACCACCAGCCCGACCCGCCCTGCCAGACCTCCCCGGCCCACCCGACCCACCCGACCTACCCGACCTCGCTACACCGAGACGCCGACCGTCAGCGTGGCCGTGTAGCCGCTCGTCGTGTCGCCGGTGAGCGTCGCCATTTCGGTCTGGGTGCCGTCGGAGAATACGTTGTCGCTCGCGTTGCTCGTGGTGCTCTGGCCCTTGGCGGCGTAGACGCCGGTGCGGTACACGCTTGCGGTCACGCTCTCGGGGAACGCCACCTGCGTCGTCTTGACGACGGCCCCGTTGACGAAGACCTGGACGTGGATATGCGTGGCGCGCCCCATGTACCACCCCGGATAGATCGTGCGGAACGTCGCGACGCCGGCGCTGTTCGTGACCTGGACGCCGCGAAGAAACGTCTGGCCCGTGCCGTCGTAGCCCGGCTGCGCGTATTCGGAGTAGTTGCCCGACGCGTCGCACTGCCAGATCTCGACGCTCGCGTTGGCGACGGCCGCGCAGCTCTGACGGACGTTGACGACCGTGAGGGCGAGCGTGAGCGGCAGGCCGCTCCTGCCTTCGGTGATGTCCTGGCGGAGGAAGGCCTGGTTGCTGATCATCCCCAGGCGATCGGGATATGGACCGGCGGTTTCCTCGGCCGCGACGACACAGCTTCCCGTGGTGGACGACGTACCTGTCGTCGTCGTGCTCGTCGTGGAATTGTTGGTGGAGCTGGCGCTCGTCGGCGAGGACGAGCACGCTGCGACC
>CAVQJU010000018.1:0-151539 GCA_963712905.1 uncultured Acidobacteriota bacterium
CCCTGACCTCCAACCTCCAACCTCCAACCCCTTCTTGGAGGCTCCCTATGGACCGTCGCGGCGAGCTGCTCGAGGTCATTCGGTCAGTGCGGAACCGCTGGCGCCTGCGCCTGGCTATCCGGGGCGCGGTGGTCGTCGTGGCGGGCACGCTGCTGGCGTTGTTCCTGTCGGCCTCGAGCCTCCAGGCGCTCCGTTTCAGCCCGGCGGCGATCATCACCTTCCGGTTCGCGGCCATCGCGGTGTTCGCCGCGCTCGTCTGGCAGTTCCTGGCCCGCGCGATGCGCCGGCAGGTCACCGACGGCCAGGTCGCCCTTTACCTCGAGGAACACGATCCCTCGCTCGAAGCGGCCATCCTGAGCGCGATCGAGGCCACCTCCGATTCGACCATCTCGAAAGACCACTCGCCGCACCTCGTCGAGAAGCTGGTGGATCAGGCGATCGCGCAGTGCCGGTCGCTCGAGCATGGCCATGCAGTCGATCGCCAGGGGGTCAAACGGTACGTGGTAACGCTCGGCGTCGTCGCCGCCGCGGCGCTGCTGCTCGTCGTCCTCGGCCCGGCGTATCTGCGGCAGGGCCTGTCGGCGCTGCTCGTCGTCACGCGCGCCGCCGAGAAGTCGAGCCCGTACAGCATCGAAGTCCGGCCCGGCAACACGAAGGTGCCGCGCGGATCCGATCAGGCCGTGAGCGCGCAGTTGAACGGGTTCACGTCGAAAGACGCCACCTTGATGACGCGGACGTCGGCCGGCGCCGCGTTCGAGCGGATCCCGCTCGTCGCGGGCAGCAACCCGTCGCTGTTCGAGGGCATGCTGTTCAAGCTGGACAAGGGAACGAGAGTACTTCGTCGAGTCGAACGGCGTCCACTCGCCGACCTTCACGATGTCCGTGCTCGATCTGCCGACGGTCGGCAAGCTGGAGCTCGAGTATCACTTCCCCGCCTACACCGGCCTGCCCGTCCAGAAGGTGGAGCTCGGCGGCGACGTGGCCGCCCTGCGCGGCACGGAAGTGTGGATGAAGGTCACGCCGACCATGCCGTCGCCGGACGGGAAGATTATCGTCAACGAGTCGGGCAACGACGTGTTGACGAAGCAGGCCGACGGCGTCGCTCACCGGCAAGTTCACCGTGAAGGACGAAGGCTTCTACAAGATCCAGCTCACGGGCCCTCACGGCGAGCAGGTGGACGCGTCGCCGAAGTACACGATCGACGTCCTGAAAGACCAGCCGCCGGTCGTCTCGTTCACGAAGCCGGGCCGCGACAACTCGGCGAGCCCCGTCGAGGAGGTGTTCGTCGAGGCGAAGGCCAGCGACGACTTCGGCGTGAAGCAGCTGCAGATGATCTACTCGGTCAACGGCGGCGCGGAGAAGACGATCAAGCTGTTCGGCGAGGGCAAGGTCCTGCAGGAGGTCTCCGCGGGCCACACGATTTACCTCGAGGAGCTGGGCGTGAAGCCCGGCGACTTCGTGTCCTACTACGCGAAGGCCACCGACAACAACGCGGCCGAAGGCGCGAAGACGACGACGAGCGACATCTACTTCGTGAACGTCCGGCCGTTCCGCAAGGACTTCAAGCCGGCGCAGTCGCAGGCCGGCGGCGGCGGTGGCGGCGGCGGTGGCGACGTCGGGCAGCTGTCGGAACAGCAGCGGCAGATCGTCGCGGCGACGTTCAACACGGTTCGCGACAAGCCGAAGCTGTCCGCCGAGAAGTACCGCGAGAACGTCGTGTTCCTCAACCTCGCGCAGGCGAAGCTGCGCGCGCAGGTGGACGAGCTGGTCGGCAAGCTCCAGGCGCGCGTGGGCGTCGTGGATCCGGGCTTCAAGGCCATCGCCGAGGCGCTGCCGAAGGCGTCGGCCGAGATGAAGACGGCCGAAGGCAACCTCAAGGCGCAGCAGGCGAAGGAAGCGCTCTCGCCCGAGCAGCGCGCGCTGAAGCTGCTGCAGGACGCCGAGCAGAACTACGAGATGCAGGTCCGCCAGGGTGGCGGCGGCGGTGGCGGCGGCGGCCAGCAGAGCCAGCTCTCCGAGGATCTCGCGGACCTGTTCGAGCTCGAGCTCGACAAGCTCGCGAACCAGTACGAGATGCAGAAGCGCGCCGAGCAGCAGTCGGGCGACCAGAAGGTGGACGAGCTCGCCGAGAAGCTGAAGGACCTCGCGCGGCGCCAGCAGCAGGAAGCCGAGCGGCAGCGCCGGGCGGCGGCCTCGGGCCAGCAGAACAGCGGCGGCGGTGGCGGCGGCAGCCAGCGGCAGCTCGCCGAGGAGCTCGAGGAGGCCGCGCGGCGGCTCGAGCAGCTGACGCGCGAACAGCAGCGTCAGGATCTCGCGGACGCGGCCAAGCAGATGCGCGACGCGGCGCAGGCGATGCGCCAGGCGGCGGCGAACGGATCGCGCGACGGCGGCGCGCAGGCCACGGCGGCGCTCGACAAGCTGCGCCAGGCGCAGCAGAAGCTCGAGCGCAACCAGGGCGACCGCGCGCAGCGCGACATCGAGACCGCGCGGCAGCAGGCCGAGGCGCTGGCGAACGAGCAGAAGCAGGTCGCCTCGGACGTCAACGGCCTCGAAGGCGCGCAGGCCGGCGCCGAGCGGCAGCAGAAGGCGCAGAACCTCGCGCAGCGCAAAGAGGCGATGGACGCGAAGGTCGGCCAGCTGCAGAAGGATCTCGAGCAGATCGCCAACGACACGCGCCGCGACCAGAAGGACGCGTCGCGCAAGCTCGAAGAGGCGGCCGGCACGATCCGCGACAAGCGGGTGCGCGAGAAGATCCGCTACAGCCGCGCGCAGCTGGGCGGCACGCCGAGCGACTACGCGAAGGCGATGGAAGACGACATCGGGGCCAACCTCGACGCGCTGCAGCGCAAGATCGGCGAGGCCGGAGCGGCGCTCGGCAACCAGTCGAAGAAGGACGCGCTCGGCCGCGCCGCCGACAAGGCCGGCGATCTGGTGCGGAACCTCCAGTCGATCAACGAGCGCATGCGGCAGCAGCAGGCGCAGGCCCGGAACGGCCAGCAGGGCCAGCGCAAGGCCAGAACCAGCAGGGACAACAGGGCCAGCAGCAGCAGGGCCAGCAGGGCGGCCAGCAACAGGGCCAGCAGAACGGCCAGGGTCAGCAGGGCCAACAGGGTCAGCAGGCCCAGAACGGCCAGGGGCAACAGGGCCAGCAAGGCCAGCAGGGTCAGGGCCAACAGGGTCAGCAGGGCCAGGGCCAGCAGGGACAGCAGGGCCAGGGCGGCCAAGGTCAGCAGGGACAACAGGGCGGCGATGGCGGGCGCGTGGGCAATCCGAACGGCGCCTATGGCGGCGGCCCGCGCTACGGCGACGACCGGTTTACGTCCGGCTTCGTGCCGTTCAATCCGAACGATCGGCGCCAGTTCGCCCGCGAGTTCCGCGAGTGGCGGGCGACGCCGAGCAGCTGCGCCGCGAGCTCTCGGCCGCCGGCGTCAACCCGCGCGAGCTCGACGACGTGATCCGCGACCTGAAGCAGTTCGGCGACGAGCGCGGCTACGAGAATCTGCAGGGCCTGGAGAAGCTGCAGGCCGCGGCGCTCGAACGGCTGCAGCAGTTCGAGTTCAGCCTGCGCAAGAAGGCCGAGCCGAGCCAGGATGCGCTCGCGCTGTCAGGGTCCGACGAGGTGCCGGCCGGCTTCCGCACGGCGATCGAGGAGTACTACCGGCAGCTCTCCAAGAGCAAGAAGTGACGACGAAAGCCGACGTTGAACGCAGGGCACGTCGGAGCAGCTGAGATTTCGGATCGTCTGATTCAAATATCTCTGCGATCTCTGCGATCTCCGCGTTCTAACGTTCATGTCTGGACAGTCCATATGCCATACAAACTGATCATCAACGGCAAGACCAGCACCGTCGACGTCCCGGGCGACATGCCGCTCCTCTGGGTCATCCGCGACGTCGTCGGGCTCAAGGGCACCAAGTTCGGCTGCGGCGTCGGCCAGTGCGGCGCGTGCACCGTGCACGTGCGCGGCCGGGCCGTCCGGTCGTGCCAGACGCAGGTGCAGGGCGCCACCGACACGCCGATTACGACGCTCGAGGGCCTGTCGGCTGACGGCACGCACCCGGTGCAGGTCGCCTGGCAGGACGTGGACGTCCCGCAGTGCGGCTACTGCCAGGCCGGGCAGATGATGTCGGCCGCGGCGCTGCTCGCGACGATCGCGAAGCCGACCGACGCCGACATCGACAAGGCGATGAACGGCAACATCTGCCGGTGCGGCACGTATGTCCGCATCCGCGAAGCCATCCACAAGGCCGCGTCGCTCGGAGCCAGGCCGACAGGCTCCTCGGCGCGCAATGAAGGAGGTGCCCGGTGATCGCCCAGGCCGCCACCGTCACGCGCCGCAACTTCCTCCGCATCAGCGCCGCCGCGGGCGGCGGCGTCATGATCGCGAGCTACTTCGAGCCCGTCGCCGGGATCTTCGCGCAGATCCCGGTCACCAGTCCCGCGCTGACGGCGTCCGCGTTCATCACGATCGCCAGCAACGGCGTCGTGACGCTCGTCGCGAAGAACCCGGACATCGGCCAGGGCGTGAAGACGCACCTGCCGATGCTCATCGCGGAAGAACTGGACGTGGACTGGAAGGACATCCGCATCCAGCAGGCCGACCTCGATCAGGTGAAATACGGTCCGCAGAACGCCGGCGGCAGCAACGCCACGCCGACCAACTGGGAACCGCTGCGCCAGGTCGGCGCTGCGGGCCGGCAGGTCATCCTGGCGGCGGCGGCGCAGACGTGGAACGTGCCGGAGTCGGAGCTGACGACGGCGAGCGGGCGCGTGACGCACGCGAAGTCGAATCGATCGGCGGGCTACGGCGAGCTGGCGGCGAAGGCAGCGACGATTCCGCCTCCCGATCTCAAGACCCTGAAGCTCAAGGATCCCAAGGACTACAAGATCATCGGCAAGTCGCACAACGGCGTCGATCTCCCGTCCATCGTCACGGGCAAACCGATCTTCAGCATCGACCTCGCGGTGCCGGGCATGCTGGTGGCCGTGTACGAAAAATGCCCGGTGTTCATGGGCAAGGCCGTCTCCGCGAACCTCGACGTCATCAAGCAGCAGCCCGGCGTCAGCCAGGCCTTCCTGGTGGAGGGGACGAAAGAGCTGCTCGGCCTCCACAGCGGCGTGGCGATCGTCGCCGACAGCTGGTGGCAGGCGCAGAGCGCCCGCAAGAAGCTGCAGGTCACCTGGGACGAAGGCAAGATGGCCGAGGAATCGAGCGTCGGCTACGCCGCGAAGGCCGCGGAGCTCGCGAAGCAGAAGCCGGCAATCGTCCTCCGCACCGACGGGAACGCCGACACGGCGCTCGCCGGCGCGGCGAAGGTCGTCGAGGCGTCGTACTCGTACCCGTTCATCTCGCACGCGCCGCTCGAACCGGAGAACTGCATCGCGAAATGGGACGGCAACAAGCTCGAGCTGTGGACGCCGAGCCAGACGCCGCAGAACGCCAGGACGCAGGCCGCCACCCTGTTCAAGATCGAGCCGAACGACGTCACCGTGCACATGGTGCGCGCCGGCGGCGGCTTCGGCCGGCGGCTGACGAACGACTACTCGCTCGAAGCCGCACAGATTGCCAGGACTGCCGGCGTCCCGATCAAGCTGCTGTGGACGCGCGAAGACGACATGCGCCACGACCACTACCGGCCCGGCGGCTGGCACAACCTCAAGGCCGGCGTCGACGCCAGCGGCAAGCTGGTCGCCTGGAAGAACCACTACGTCACCTACGGCGAGGGGACCAATTTCGCGCCGCAGGCCCAGATCAACAAGGACGAATTCCCCGCGACCTACGCCGCGAATTTCGCGTTCGAGGCGTCCGTGATGCCGACCGGTGTGCCGACGTGGGCGCTGCGCGCGCCGCGCAGCAACGGGTTCTCGTGGGTGTTCAACTCGTTCATCGACGAGCTCGCAATCGCGGCCGGGAAGGATCCGCTGCAGTTCCGGCTCGACATGCTCGACCTGCCGCGCGTCGCCCTCATGAAAGATCGCCCGGTCGGCCTGACCGAAGGCGAGGTGGACGCGGCCCGCATGAAGGGCGTGCTGGAGCTGGTCCGCCAGAAGTCAGGCTGGGGCAAGAAGCTCCCCGCCGGCACGGCGATGGGCGTCGCGACCCAGTTCGCGCACCGCGGCTACTTCGCGGAGGTCGCGCAGGTCCGCGTGGACGCCAATAACAAAGTAAAGGTCGAGAAGGTCTGGGTGGCCTGCGACATCGGCCGCCAGATCATCAACCCGACCGGCGCGGTGAACCAGGTGCAGGGGTCGGTCATCGAGGGCATGAGCCACGTGATGAACTGGGAGATCACGATCGACAAGGGCCGCGCCGTGCAGGGCAACTTCGGCCAGTATCAGCCGACGCGCATCTCGCAGGCGCCCGAGATCGAGGTCCACTTCCTGACGTCGGACAACTACGTGACCGGGCTCGGCGAACCGGCATTGCCGCCGGCGATCGGCGCGCTCACCAACGCGATCTCGGCCGCATCCGGGAAGCGCGTGCGCTCGCTGCCGCTCGCGAAGTCCGGGTTCAGCTGGGCATAGCTACGACGACGTAGAACGCAGAGCACGCGGAGCACGCAGAGAATCCGGTCGAAGGGATTTAAGAAGGACGGGGTGCCGCGGCAAAGAGACCAGCCGGCCGGTTCTATAACCCGCCGGCTGTCTCCCCTTTCTCGACTGTCGACTACACAGGCACATCTGCCGCGGAGCAAGACGCGCGCCCTGGGACAGCCCGGGGCGCCACGTGCCATCGTGGGCA
Source organism: uncultured Acidobacteriota bacterium (assembly GCA_963712905.1). Lineage (GTDB taxonomy): Bacteria > Acidobacteriota > Vicinamibacteria > Vicinamibacterales > CAVVIG01 > CAVQJU01. Next base: position 6,744 of record CAVQJU010000018.1, read on the forward strand.
GCCACGGACGCCTTCCTCCGCCAGAACCGTCATTTTCCCGCCGCCGCCTACCAAATCCGTCACCGAACTGCCGGTTCTGCTGAGCACACTTCGGCTACAATGCCGCCCACTGGAGGAATCGTAATGCGTGCAGTCATAACCGGTCTTGCTCTCTGTTTCCTGTCGGTGCCCGCCTTTGCCCAGCAGGCGCCGGGGGCCTCGTCCCAGGCCGCCGGACGAACGATGGTCTCGGCCGCCGACGTGACGGCGCTGATCGCGAAGGCGAAGGTGGACCGGAAGGACGGCCAGGCGCTGCTCGCGCAGTCGATGATCCAGCTCGCGCCCTACAACGTCAGCCTCGAATACCGAGCCGCCGTCGCGAACGCCGCGGTGCACGACAAGGAAGCCGAGCTCTTCTACGTCGTGGACGGCTCGGGCACGCTCATCACGGGCGGGAAGCTGAAGGAAGAAAAGCGGACCAACGCCGACAACTCCAGCGGCACGGGCATCGACGGCGGCGTCACCCGCCGCGTCGCGAAAGGCGACTTCATCATGGTGCCCGAGGGCACGCCGCACTGGTTCAGCGCGATCGACGGAACGATCGTGCTCATGTCACTTCACTTGCCACGGAGCAAGTAGAAAAGTTCAAAGGTCAAAGTAGCCGAACTTCCCGACTTTACTTTTCCACTTTGAACTTTCTACTTTGAACTTTCTCTTTCGACCGTGACCTTAATCAACGCTGTGGTCCAGCAGCACTGGAACCCGGCGCCGCCGTCTCCGGTCACGTCGTTCGCCTGGGCGCGGACGACGTAGTCGCCGGGGGCGTCGAAGGTGGCGGTGGTGCTGACAGCGCCGCCGGCCTTGCCCACCGCTGACTTCGCCGTCCCGAACTTGATCGGCCCCGGTCCCCGGAACTGGCTCCAGCTCACCGACAGCGGCGTATCTCCAGGCGCGCGGCGCGGATCGGCCGCGTTGTCGTCGGAAATGACGGCGCCTATCGTCAGCGGCTGGCCGGTCTTCGCGGCCAGCGTGACCCCGATTCCGCGCGGCGGCCCTTGAAACCGTGTGCCAGGCGGATCGAACCGCAGCACGGGCGGCGTGTTGCCGATCGCGGCGTCCTTGAGCGGCTCCACCTCGTAGTCCTTGTTCAGCGTCATCGGCACCGACATCGTCTTGCCGTTCGCCGTGAGCGTCCACGTCAGGGTCCTGCCCCTGGCTTCGGCGGGCACGGTGATCGCGAACACACCCCACTGCCGGAGCGTGAGGAAGTGCGTGGGCTGTCCCTGGTCGGGTCCGCCCGGCTCGATACGGTTGTCGGGCCCGATGGGGATGTCGAGCGTCTGCGAACGGTTGCGGTTGTAGTAACCGAGCAGGAGACCAATTGAGCCGTCGGCGTTCTTGAACCAGCCTTCGTAGGCCGGCGTCACGCTCTGCCCAGATTCGCGCGCCGGCTCGAGGGGCAGTTGGGCATGCGCGCTCAGGGCCGCCAGCACCGCGATCGCCGCGGCCAGCGAAGCGCGCGTCGCAGGTTCCAGGTTCCTGGTTCCGCGTTCCAGGTTCACGTTCAACGTTCTACATTCAACGTTCTACGTTCAACGCTGAGCCGTCGAAGCCACCACCTGAATGCTCTTTCGGCGAGCCATCTCAGCGTTGTAGTCCTCGTCGCTCATGTACGTGACGTTGACCCAGGCGTGGGCCATCTCGTCCACGGTTCGCTCGCCCCAGCCGACCCACTGGTTCGGGTCGGGGTTTTCCTTGTTCGCCGACGTGTTGTCGTGCCACGAGGTGAACTTGAGGACCGTCCCCTTCGGCAGGATCGGCGCCGCATCGTCCGCGTACACGTAGTTCAGGTGCCAGTTGAACTGGAAGTTGTTGACGTAGCTGAGCGTGCGGGTCGTGCCGTCGGGCAGGATGGCTTCCATCAGCATCGCCTTGCCGCGCAGGTGCATGTGCGGCTGGAAGTTCTCGATCCGCCCGGCGCGCTTCATCACGTGGGTCGCCGACGACACGGCGATGGAGTTCGGCGCGATGTCCAGCGCTTCCCTGCCGCCGAGAATCGAATCGAAGCTGCCGAGAAGCGTGCGGTACTTGGGATCCTGCCCCTTCGGGTAGAAGTAGATGCCCAGCTCCACCGAATCGGTGATTTCCTCGCCGACCGCGTGGTAGTGGATGTCGAAGATGATCTTCGAGCCGGGCAGCATCAGCTTGCCTGTGTTCGGCCGGAGCAACTCGCCCTGCTTGCCGACCGCCCACTCCATGAACAACCCACCCGCGGAGTCGGCCGAATCGCCGCTCGTCTTGAACGGATCGCCGCCATCGTCCTGCTTCAGGCGGGCCAGGGCATGGTGGGTGATGCGCCGGCCTTTCTGCGTCGCCGGGCGGATCTCGATCGCGCGGACCCAGCGCTGCTCAGTAAGCCCGGTGTCGACGATGGGCTTGTACCAGGCGTCCTGCGACTGCGCCGGCATCTTCCAGGCGGGCGACTTGATGACGAGATCCGGCTGACCGAGCTTCGAGGCGAACTCCCAGTGCGTCTCCGTCGGCCACTTGATCGGCGCGGGCATGTCCTTCGCGTTGCCGAGCGGCGCGCCCGCGTCGACCCAGCGGACGATCGTCTCGATCTGCCGGTCCGAGAGCGACGCGTCGTTGGCGAAGTGCTGGATGCCGACCGTCTTGTCCATGTGCCACGGCGGCATCTGCCGCGCGGCGATGCGCGTCTTGATCGATCGCGCCCACGGCCGGACGTCGTCGTAGGTGATGAGCGGCATCGGCGCGATGGAATCCGGCCGGTGGCACGTTTCGCACTTCGCCTGGAAGATCGGGGCGACGTCTTTCGCAAACGTCACCGGGGCGGGCGAAGGGCCGGCGGCGTAGACGGGCGCGCCGAGCAGGAACACGAGGCCGGACCCGAGAATGACTCTACCGAACCGCACGACCCACTGGAGGTCTGAGTGTGACATTGACCTGCTCCGTTTCACGGGTGACGCGCGACGAACGGCCTATTGTAGCGCCGCCCGCGCCCGGAGGCGCTAGAATCGGGCCACACGAGGGAGGGTCTTCCATGCGCTGGACGCGATCCGTTGGTCTCGCTCTCGGGCTGGCCGCCCTGGCGCCGGCTTTCCTGTACGCCCAGACAAGTTCTCCAAAGCCCGCGAAAACACAGATATGGCAGATGCCGAGGACGGCCTGGGGCGATCCGGACCTGCAGGGGATCTGGCCAAGCACCAACGTCGCCGGCGCGCCGTTCGAGCGCCCGAAGGAGTTCGGCGAACGCCGCGTCCTCACGGACGAGGAGTTCGCGGCGCGCGCCCGGGAATTCGAGGCCGACCAGGCGCGGGTGGCCAAGTCCATCGCCGACGGCTCGTCGGTCGCGGCGCCGCCAGACGGCGACACCGGCGGAGGCCCGGCGCACTGGGGCGAGCGCTGGCAGCGCACCGCCACGCGCCTCACTTCCCTGCTCGTCGATCCGCCGGACGGTCAGTTTCCGCCGATGACGGCCGACGGCCGGTGGCGCTCGGCGAACCAGTGGCGCGACAGTTTCGGCAACGGCCCGTGGAACAAGCCCGACGATCTCGGCCCCTACGACCGCTGCATCTCACGGGGCGTCCTCGGATCGATGTTTCCCTCCGCCTACAACAACGGGAACGAGATCATCCAGTCGCCAGGGTTCGTCGCTATCCGCAACGAGATGGTCCACGAGACGCGGCTCATTCCGGTCGATGGCCGGCCGCACCTGCCGGGATCGATGCGGTCCTACATGGGCGATTCGCGCGGCCACTGGGAAGGCAACACGCTCGTCGTCGAGACGACGAACTTCAACGGCCGGGTCGGGGCGCGCGGCAACGGCAACAACTTCCCGATGACCGATGCGCTGCGCCTGGTCGAACGGTTCACGCGGCTGGACGCGGACACCTTGCAGTACGAGGTCACCATCGACGATCCGAAGACGTGGACGAAGCCCTGGACCGTGGCCTTTCCGTACCGGCGGGACCCGTCGTATCGCATCTTCGAATATGCGTGCCACGAGGGCAACTACGCCATGAAGGACATCCTGAGCGGCGCCCGGTCGGACGAGAGGAAGGCGGACGGGCAGGCGCGATGAGGCCGCGATTAGACGACGTTGAACGCAGAGAACGCGGAGCACGCAGAGAAAACTAGCTCGGCGATCTCTGCGATCTCTGCGTTCAACGTCTTGACTCTATCCCACCATCTCAGAAATCGTACTGCACGGTGATCTTCGCCGTGCGCGCCGTCATCACCGGTGTCTGGCTGCCGGTGGGGGTCAGCCACGCGCCGCCGGGGATGAACGCCTGGTTGGGCACCAGAATCGTGCTCAGGTTCAGGGCGTTCAGCAGGTCCAGCGCGAGGTTGAGCCGGGTGGTGCCAAGTCTCAGGAGCTTCCCGAAGCGCAGGTCGAGCTCGTTGACGCGGTCGCTGAACATCTCGCCGGGCTTCAGCAGGTTGATCGTCACGTTGGGGGCGTTGCCGGACAACGGCCGGCCCAGCGTCTGGGCGATGATGGCGCTGGACACGGTCCAGTCCGCCCTGAGCGGCACGCCAGGGCTGCTCGTCAGCACGGCGCTGAACTGGACGTCCGCCTTCGGTATCGTGTACGTGCCGGTGGCGGTGTACCGCGTCGTGCTGCCCGGAGCGTAGTGACAGTACGGGTTGGCCGGGGCGAACTGTGGCACTTCGCTTCCCGTGGAGAACACGCCGGCCATTTCCGGCAGGAGCGCGCGCACTTCGCAGTAGTCCGTCACTCGCCCGCCGGTGCTGAAGCCGCCCTGCACCTGGAATCCCTGCCGGATGCGAGCGTTGATGTTGACGTCGACGCCGTTGTACATCTGCGACACGCTTCCGTACGCCGGCGCATACGTCGCGTAGTTGTTGATCTGACCGAACTTGTTCGGGTTGACGTCGTACAGGCCGTCGACCGCGTAGCCGCCCCCGCCGGGCAGCCGCGGATCGAGGGGCGCCTTGATGCTGTACTGCGTGAAGTCGGTCGCGGCCGCCGACAGGTTGTCGGTGACCGTGAAGTTCTGCAGCCAGCGGCGCGTGTAGCCGACCGACACTGACACCCGGGTGAACAATTCCTGCTGGAACGTCACGCCGACGATCCAGTCCGACGGCCGGTTGTACCAGCCCTCCAGGATGGCCGGATCGTACGAGAGGCTGGGCGGCGCATTCGCCCTGCCGAAGTTCAGGTTGCTGATCTGGCCGCATTCCCCGTTGGCCAGGCCGTTCTGGAGATTGCAGTCGGGGTTGAAGTTCCTGTTGGCGTCCGTCCACGTTCGCGTGACGTTGGTCGGAATCCGCGCCGACGGCAGGAGGGCCGAGTAGTTGCCGTTGCCGGCCACGGCCATCTCGAGGTAGCGGCCCACGTTGGCCTTGATCGCCGTCTTCCCGTTGCCGAAGAGGTCATACGCGACGCCGAAGCGCGGGTCGATGTCGTTGTAGCCGACCACGCCTTTCGTCTCCGGGAACATGATGGGCGTCGGCAGAAACACGGCCGGTCCGAGCTGCTGCGCGGGGTAATAGCTCCAGGCGTGGTCGTAGCGCAGGGCGCCCTGCAGCGTCAGCCTGCCGCGAGTCCACTGATCCTGCAGGTAGAACGCGTTCATCCGGACGCGCGTGTCGGTGCGGTACGGCGTCAGCAGCTGCGTGAGCTGATTCGGGACGCCGTTGTTGAACCGGAACTGGAGATCGTAGACGTTGGAGTTCGGCTGGCGCGTGTCCCAGTAGAACGCGCCGATGTAGCCGGCCTTCATGCTGTGCGCGCCGGTCACGTACGTGGCCGCCGCGTTCCAGCGGATCGGCTCCATGAAATCCGCGTTCCAGGCCTGTGCACGATACTGGAGGTTCTGGAGGTTGCCGTTGGTCGGGCAGCCCGCCGTGCACTGTTCGGTGACCGGAATCAGCGAGCGATCGTTGCCGGGCCGCTCGCGGCCGTTCCAGTTCTGCTGGTATGCGGACACGCCCGCTTCGAGCAGCAGCTTGGACGTCATCGTCGACGTCCACCGCGCGGTCTCCATGCGCGCGTACGTGCCGTTGAAACCGGTTCCGCCCGAGACGGTTCCCGTTTCGGGCGCGCCGGCGGCCGGCCCGGTGATGCCTCCAATTGCCACGCGATCGCTCAGCCTGGCGCTGCCCGGATCCCAGTACAGGCTCAACTTGTTCTTCGGCGACACCTGCGCCGTCATGCGGAGTGTGGGCTGGATGGTGCCCAGCTGCGTGTTGGAGACCTCGCGGCTCGTATCAGGCGAGTACAGCCACTTCGTGGGGTCGCCGGCGTTCAAGTTGTAGAAAATGCCGGGGAGGCTGCTGCCGCTCGACGCGAAGCGCGTGTTGTAGAAGAACCAGAGCCGATCCTTCACGAGCGGCCCGCTGTTGGACAGGCTGAACTCGTTCAGATACAGCGTCTTCTGCGGCGTGAGCATCCCGGCATTCTTCAGCTCCTGCGTGTAGTTACTGCTCTGCATCCCGCCGGACATGCCGGAGTAGTAGGCGTGATTCTGGAACGTGTTGCCGCCCGTTTTTGGAATGAAGTTGACGATCGGCCCGCCCTGCTCCGATTCGCCCAGGCCTCCGGCGGTCGTCATCACGACTTCCTGGGCCGTCTCGAGCTGGCCGTACCCCGACACGCCGCCGCCGTTGATGGCCGCGCCGGTGCCCAGTCCGTCAATCTGGCTCTGGCCTTCGTTGCCGCGCCCGCCGCGCCCGCCGAACACGATCATGCCGGGGCTCAGCTGGACGTTGGCGTTGCCGCCGCCCGAGACGACCATCGACGGGATGAGCAGCATGACCGCGGCGTAGCCGCGCGCGGTCGGCACCGACTGCAACAGGTCGAGATCGAGCGTCCGCTGCTGCTTCGCCGTCTGCACGTCCACGACCGGGCTCTCGCCGGTGACTGTAATGGTTTCCTCGAGCCCCCCGACTTTGAGTTCGGCGTTCAGCGTCGCGACGAAATCGGCCGGCAGGACGAACCCTTCGCGCTTGACGGTCCCGAATCCGGGAAGCGTGAACGTGACGGTGTAGGTGCCAGGCCTGAGGTCGACGATGCGGTACTGGCCGGTGCCGTCGGTGACCGACGACCTGGTCTTCTCGATCAACGCAGGGCTGGACGCTTCGATGGTGACGCCGGGAAGCACCGCGCCGGAGGCATCCTTCACGTTGCCCGCAATCGACGACTGGGCGTGCGCCGCGGCGGGCAGCAGCAGAACGATAGCCGGAAGAACCCACGTTCTCGCGAGTCGCAGTACGGAACGGACACCCATCGACCGCCTCCTGAGTTTTTGACGTTGGCTGACGTCCCGTCAAGTGACCGCGTGCCCCCGAGATGCGGCCATCTTACGGCCAGTCAACCCCGAGTCAAGCGATTCTTCACGCCGCTCGCACGAACTTTGATGCGACAATCCAAGAAAACGCATGCGAATCTGGTATGGCACTATGGGCGTCGGTTTGTGGTGTGCCTTGTCGTTCGCGGGCTGCCGCGCCGAGCCCGATCGGCCCCGTCCATCGACGGTAAACAGCCCTCCCGGGGGCGAGTGGTTCACCGAACGCGCCGAGGCATCAGGCCTGACGTTCGTCCACTTCAACGGCATGTCGGGCAAGTTCCTCTACCCCGAGTTGATGGCGCCCGGCGTCGCGCTGTTCGATTACGACAACGACGGCGACCTCGACGTGTTCATCGTGCAAGGCCGGATGCTGGGGAAGACGCCAGCAGCGGAGGCACAGCCGCTGTGGGCGGGACCGCTGCCCCTCCAGGGGCGCTTGTTCAGAAACGATCTGGCGATCCAGCCCGACGGGTCGCGCAAATTGACGTTCACGGATGTCACCGCGGCCAGCGGCATCAACGCGCAGGGATACGGGATGGGCGTCGCCGCGGGCGACTACAACAACGACGGCTGCGTGGATCTGTTCGTCACCAACCTCGGCCCCGCCCAGCTGTTCCGCAACAACTGCGACGGCACCTTCACCGACGTGTCGAAGGCAAGCCGTGTGAACGACTCCGGGTGGAGCGTGCCGGCCGTGTTCTTCGATTTCGATCGCGACGGCTTCCTCGATCTGTTCGTCGGCCACTATCTCCAGTACAGCGTCGAAACGAACCTGCACTGCTACTCGGTGGCCGGCAACCTCGATTACTGCCCGCCCCACGTGTACCGTCCCGAGCCGAGCCATCTGTACCATAACAACCGCGACGGCACGTTCACCGACGTCACCGCCGTGGCCGGCATGACGCGCGAGTACGGGCCGGCGCTCGGCGTGGCCACGGCCGACTTCAACAACGATGGCTGGATCGATCTGTTTGTCGCCAACGACAGCCAGCCGAACCAGCTGTGGATCAACCAGCGCAACGGCACGTTCAAGAACACGGCGCTCCTCGCCGGCGTCGCGCTGAGCCCCGAGGGCACCGTGAAGGCGAGCATGGGCGTCGATGCCGGCGATTTCAACAACGACGGAAAGGACGACCTCGTCGTCACCGAGCTGACCGGACAAGGCAGCGATTTCTACGTCAACGACGGATCCGGCGGGTTCGAGGATCGAAGCGCGCCGGCCGGCATCCGTCTCGCCAGCCTGCCGTACACGGGCTTCGGCACCGGCTGGCTGGATGTGGACAACGACGGCTGGCTCGATCTGCTCTCGGTGAACGGCGCGGTGACGCAGATCCTCGAAGGCGTGGCGCGCAACGAGCCGTTTCCGCTGAAGCAGCCCAAGCAGTTCCTGCGCAATCTCGGCCCCGGGGGCAACCTCCGGTTCGAGGACGCCACGAAGCAGGCCGGCGCGTTTCTCGCGCAGCCGGAGGTGAGCCGCGGCGCCGCGTTCGGCGACATCGACAACGACGGCGACACCGACGTCGTCATCGGGAACGACGCCGGGCCCGCCCGGCTGCTGATCAACAACGTGGGCAGCCGGAAGCACTGGGTGGGCCTGCGGCTCGTGAGCGGGCCGTTAAAACGCCCTTCGACAAGCTCAGGGCGCCCCGAGCCTGTCGAGGGGCGCGACATGGTGGGAGCGCGTGTCGTCGTTACGCTGGCCGACGGCCGGGCGATCTGGCGCCGCTCGCGCGCGGACGGGAGCTACGCGTCGGCGAACGATCCGCGCGTGCTGGTCGGCCTGGGCGATTCGGCGCAGCCGGTGGTGAAGGTGAAGGTCGTCTGGCCTGACGGCACGAGCGAAGAGTTCAGCAGCGTCGCCGTCGACAAGTACACGACGCTGACGGAGAGCGCGCGATAACGGGTACGCGAGGTTCAAGGTTCAGGGTTCAAGGTTCAGGGTTCGAAAAGCCCGAGCGCTGAATCGAGGACTCTCCGGAACCCGGAACCCTGAACCCTGAACCCTGAACCCTGGCCAGTGACAGCACAAACTCTCCCAGTCCAAACCACGTAACAAGCCCAATCCATGGCGATGGACCGGGATACGCGCTGGTGAACAGCGAGCCGAGCAGCGCCTGGCGGGTCCAGAAGAGGTAGTACACGGACGCGAGGAATGCGCCGGCCGACACGGCGTACCAAAGGCCCCAGCCCAGGCTGGCGGCGACAAGGACGGGGCCCAGGATGGCGGTGTACTGGACGCCGAAACCGGGAGCAAGAAAGAGGAACGCGGCCAATCCCCCGGCAGCGAGTTGATACGTCGACAGCGGACGACGCCAGCGGCTCCACGCGCAGAGGGCCAGGATGGTGGCAACGACCAGGTACCGGCCGGCGGGGACGTAGAGCGCGTGAAGTTGCGCTCCGACGCATGGTCCACGCGGGGCTCTCCTCGAGGAGGCGAATGAAGAACGGGATGCCCCAGTTGTCGAAGTTCGAGTTGTAGGCAATGGCGTTGCGGTAGAAGGACGGCCCTACCCGGAGTACGACGGGAATAAAAGGGATCGCGCCCAGCGACAATCCACCGGCGAAGCGGGCGGCGTCGCGCCAGCGCCGGATATTGGCAAGGAAGACGGGAACCAGCAGCAGCGGAATCAGCTTGACGTTGATCGCAGCGGCCAGCGCCGCGCCAGCCAGGCCGAAACTGGCTTTTTCTTCGATGAAGTAGCAGGCGGCGAGGACGAACAGGCCGACCAGCGGATCGTGGTTCCCGTGATAGGCGCTCACCAGAATCGCATCCGGGCTGAACGAAAAGATGGCCACGGCCGCCAGCGGCGCCGCAGGGTGCGCGGAGCGTCGGCGCCAGATCTTCCACAGCAGAACGAGACACAACGCGTCGGCTGCGATGGGCACGAGTTTGAACACGACGGGAAAACGGAGTCCGGTGAGCACCGACAGCCGCAGGAGCCCGATGGCCAGGTACCCGGTCAGGGGTGGGTGATTCCAGGCCGGGACGTTCGTGTACATCCACAACACGCCCTCCCAGCTCGCGTAATGGGCAAACTCGTCCCAGGTGATGATGTCGTTGGTTCCTGTCGAAAAGGCGGAGAGGATGCAGCGCAGCGCCATGCCCAGCGCGGCGATGGCGAGGGCGAGGTGGGCCGGGCGCCCGGCATTTCGATATCGTGACCACATGTGCTGCAGACCTGTTCAATCGTATGTGAGAATGCCGCAGTGAATCTTGCGCAACCGCCGCCGGAGGGCGCCGCCGAACACATCGAGCACGCCCGCTGGCTCGCGCCGGGGTGCGCCGTGGCAGCTATCTCCCTGGGCCTCGCCCTCCAGATCGCAAACGGGTTTCTAGAGCCGACGGCGCTCGCCCTGGTCGTCAGCGCGTTTGCCTTGCTCGTCGCGGTGGCCGTCATTCCACGGCCCGAGCGCTTCGTGCGGCTGGACGCGACACTCGTGCCCGTGCTCGCGCTGGCGGGAATCGTCTTTCACCTGGTCTACCTCTACACCTCGCTCCCCGGCCTGATGCCCGTGGACGGGCCAGGCTTCGCGACCTTCCATCGGGGAGTCGGCATGCTCGCCGTCGTCCTCGGCTCCGTCGTCGTCATGGGCACACCGAAGTGGGCGAAGCCGCTGCAGATCGGCGCGCTGGTGGCCGTGCATTGCGCCATCGGGGTGTGGATGATCCATCGATCGCCCGAGCCGGCGATCGACGTGCATGTGTTTCAGCGGTACGCGATCTCCGCTCTTCGCTCAGGCGCCAATCCCTACGCCATTACGTTCCCGAACATCTACCAATTCCAGAACGGCGATTACTACGGGCCTGGCATGTCCGTGGGCGGACGCCTCCAGTTCGGCTTTCCCTACTTCCCGCTGAGCCTGCTTGCTCGCGATGCCAGGGCAGCTTTTCGGCGGAGACTCACGCTACGCGCAGCTGGTCGCCATCGAGCTGGCGGCGGTGCTCATGGCGTTCGCACGGCCGCGCGGCTTCGGCGTGCGTCGCGGCCGCGCTCTATCTGACGACCCCTCGCCTCTTTTTCGTCCTCGAGCAGTCGTGGACGGAGCCGTTTCTCGTGCTCGGCCTCGCGGCGGTGCTTTTCGCCGCCTGCCGCCACAGCCGCCTGGTCCCGTGGCTCTTTGGCGCGTTCATCGCGCTGAAGCAATACCTGGTCTTCGCGCTGCCCGCGGCCTGTGCTGCTGGTCGAGTGGCCCCGCGATCGCCGAACGGCTGCTGACGTTCCTGACGAAGGCGGCGCTGCTTGGCGCCGCCGTGACGCTTCCGTTCGTCGTGTGGGGTCCGGCCGCGTTCTGGACGAGCGTCGTGACGCTGCAGTTCCATCAGCCGTTTCGCCCGGACGCGCTCAGCCTCCTGGCGTGGTGGGCGAACCAGGGCCACCCGCAGCCGCCTGTGCTGATCTCGTTCGTCGCGGCAGCCGCCGCGTCGGCCGTGGCGCTGTGGCGCCTGCCGCGCACGCCAGCCGGGTTCGGCGCGGCGGTCGGCATGACCCTCTTCGCCTTCTTCGTGTTCAACAAGCAGGCGTTCGCCAACTACTACTTCTTCGTGGTCGGCGCGCTTTACGCGTCGGTGGCCGCGTGGCACGCTCCGGAGGCGGCCGACTGAGGCTGCTCGCGCAGCTCGCTGCGCCTCCTGGCGTCATCGAGGATGAAATCGACGTTCGGCGTCGCCTCGGCGATCACGAAAATCTGATACGAGAACATCGACCTGCTGATTCGAATGAGCAGCTGGTTGACCGCCGTGGCGGCCCGGCCGAGGACGCCGTCGCCCAGGACCTTGGGAAACGGCGCCGGCACACCGCGGATCTCCTTGAGTCGGAACCCGGCGTCGGTCAGCAGGTGCCGAAGCGTCCGGAAGGTGAACAGGCGCGTGTGCGTCCGGTCGAGAATGCCCACCTTGCCGTAGTTGAACTGCCCGAACAGGAGCATCAGCCGCTGGATCCCGAAGGCGATGTTGGGGGTCGTCAGGATGAGCGTTCTCGGCGAGTAGTCGAACTGGGTGCACAGGCGGGCCAGAAACTTCTCCGGGTTTTTCAGGTGCTCGATGACGTCGAGCAACAGCAGGTATTGGTACTCGCGCACGTCGAAAACCAGCTCGTCGTCCAGGTCCTGCGTGTAGACGACGATGTCGGAGTGGCGGCCGCCTTTGACCGTGAACTGATCGACGACCGCCACCCGGCAGCCCTTTTTCACCAGTTCGCTCGCGATGCCGCCCGGTCCCGCGCCGATGTCGATCACCGAGGATCCCGGCGCGATCGCATCGAGGGCGAACTGGTGGCTGCTGGGGTAGCCGAGCTTCAGATCGTAGTGCGCGTTGTCCTGTTCGCTCACCGGCTCGAAGCGCCGCTGATAGAGAAGGCCAGCCCGGTGCGCGACGTTCCGCAGCGTCGCCAGCATCACGTCTTTCGCGTACTTCATCCCGTTGACGCGGCAGATTTCGTCCCCGTAGTACGTCGGAATCGGAAGCTCCACGATCCGCTGGCCGGCGTTGATCAGCTGAATGATGATCTCGGTGTCGAAATGAAAGAGGTTCGAGTTCAGCCTGTAGGCGACCTTCTGCAGCGCCGCGACCGAGTACACCCGATAGCCGCTGTGAAACTCGGTGAAGCGCGTACCGAGCAGCAGGTTCTGCGTCCAGGTCAGGATGCGGTTGCCGACGAACTTGTAGAGCGGCATCCCGCCCTTGAGCGCCGCGAACCCGCTCATCATCCTGCTGCCGAAAACAGCGTCGGCCTGGCCGTCGCGCAGCGGCGCGACGAGCGCCGGCAGCTCCTCCGGCGCGTACTGGCCGTCGCCGTGAATCATCGCCACGAAATCGAAGCCCTCGCGGATCGCGAAGGCATAGCCGACCTTCTGGTTGCCGCCGTACCCCTGGTTGTACTGGTTGCGCAGGACCGTCATCGCGATTTCCGGGTGCGCCCGGCGGTACGCCAGCCCGATCTCGGCCGTACGGTCGCCCGAGGCGTCGTCCACGACGAGCACCTCGCAGTCGTAGTCGCTGAAAATCGAGCGCGGGATTCGTTCGAGGACCCGCTTGAGCGTTTCTTCGGCGTAGTAGGCGATGACGAAGACCATCAGGCGGGGCTGACGACCTGTCGAGTTGGTCCCGTGGCTCATCCAGGAACAGGATAACTCATGACAACGCTTGGCTTCGGACAACGGGTCGGTCAGATCGTTCAGATGGCGTACGTCGTCGAGGACATGCGCGCGGCGATCGGCTGGTGGGTGCGGGACTGCCGCGTGGGCCCGTGGTTTCTGCTCGAGAGCTTCACCGGGCCGGGGCAGCGCTATCGCGGCCAGCCAGCCACGGCCGACATCCAGTTGGCGATGTCGTTCGCCGGGCGCATGAACATCGAGCTCATCCAGCCGAAGGACGATCGCCCGTCGGTGTACAAGGACGTCATCGCCCGCCGCGGCTACGGCTTTCACCACGCCGGGATCGCGGTGAGCGATGTCGATGCGGAGCGGGCGGTCTACGAGGGACGGGGCTACACGACGGTGTTCGAGGCGCCGGTTCCCAGCGGCGGCTCGGTTGTTTACCTCGAACACCTGCACGCCGATCCGGGATTGATCGAGTTGATTCCGGCGACCCCGGGGATGGACGAGATGTTCACCCGCTTCTGGCGGGAGGCCGCTGGATGGACCGGCCAGGACCCTATTCGGCCGTTCGGGTAACGTCTCGGTCCCGTCGCCGGTACAACTCGAGCCAGAGGAACGTAAACGCCGGAGCGAACGCGCGCAACGCGTTGGTCGTAAAGAGCATGACGTGTTCGCTCAAAAACGGAACGAGCAGCGCGTAGGGCAGCGCCGCAGAGAGCAGGAGGGTGCGCCGCCGCGCGAAGAGGACGGCGACGGCGCAGGCTGCGATGAGAAGGGCTGCGGCACTCGCGATTTCGACAATGCGTCCGTCCGACCACCGCGTGTGCCACGCCGTCACGAGACCCACAAACGGCGGCGCGAATTCGACGACGCTTGCCGAGGCGGAGCCGAAGCGGGCGCGGACGTAGCCTCCCCATGCGCCGATTGCCAGGGCGGCCGGGGCTATCAGCAGCGCGCGCGTTTTACCGTCAAGCGCGGGACGACCGTCTCGAGAGCCGCCGGCCCCGCCGGCAAGCGCGGCGGCGCCCAGCGCCAGCACGGCAGGCTCCTTGGTCAGGCCCGCCACCACGGAAAAGCAGGCCAGAGCCAGACGTTTCCTGGTGACGGCCGCGTAGAGTGCCCCGACCGTTGCCGCAAGCGCGAGCGCGTCGCACAGGTCGAACATCGTCGAGAAGATCACGCCCGGATTGAAGGCGAACGCGAGCGCCGTTCGGGCCGGAAGCCCAAGGCACATCCCCAGTCTGGCCGTGAGATAGGAGCCGGCGGCGACGATCGCGATGTTCCCGAGCAGGAGTCCCCACAGCAGACTTCTTTCCCCGAACAGGCGCCACGGAGCGGCGAACGCTGGATACCCTATCCGTTGCGCACGGTACACCGGGCGATCGAGCCACGCTGATACTTGTTCTGGATTGAGGAGAAGCGGATCGCGGGCAAGGATCCAGAAATACTGGCCGTCAGCGCCGACGCCCGGATGGGTGCTGACATCCCCCAGGACCTTCCGGCCAAGCACGGTCTGCTCTGCTTCGACGCCGAAGCGGACGAACCAGGACGGGTCGTTGTGATGAGTACTGAGTACTCCAACGACAAACAAGATGTGGGCAGCGACACCTATGACGGAGGCACGCATCGCCGTCGTGCCGGCAGATGTCACGGCTGTCCTGTCCATTCGGTAATGGGACAGTGTAGCAAGCCCTACACCAGCCGCGCGATCAACCAGCAGCTTCCCGCCACAGCGATCAGCACCGAACACGCGGGCACGACTCTCGCGTTCCACACCGGCCGCGATCGGATCGTCCACAGGACCGGCAGCAGCGCGGCGGCCACGGCAAGCTGACCGCTCTCGACGCCGACGTTGAACGAAAGGAGCGCGAGCGCGATATCGCCCATCGTCGATCCGAAGCCGAGATCCATCAGCGCGCCGGCAAAGCCGAACCCGTGAATCAGCCCGAACCCGAACACGACCAGCCATCTGCCCCGGCGGCCTTCGCGAACCAGGTTCTCCAGGCCCACCCACGCAATCGACGCGGCGATGAGCGGCTCGACGATCGACGACGGCAGATGGACGCCTCCAACCACGACGAGCGCGAGCGAAATGGAGTGGGCAATCGTGAAGGCCGTGAGCAGGCCGACGAGCTCCCGAACGGTGCACGCCGCGAGGAAGAGGCCCGCAAGAAACAGCAGGTGGTCGTACCCGGAGAGGATGTGATGATTGCCGAGCTTCAGGAACGACCACGCCAGGCGACCCGCCGGAGCCGGCGAGGCCCCGATATCGACGGCGTCGACCGCGAGTGAGTCCGACTCCGCATCCAGCAGGGCCTGCGCAACAGGGTTCCCGCCCGTGTTGACCACCATGAGCTCGCGATGGCCACGCGCCAGTCTCTTCGGCACCTCCGATGTGATCGTCAGGCGCCGGGCGCGGCCGCTGGAAGGCGGGACGGCGAACACTCGCCGCACTCGCGCGCCGGCACCATCGATCGACACCTCCTCACCTGCCGACGACAGTTCGTCACCGTCCAACGACACGCGAATCGCCTCGTGCGCCAGCGCGGTCAACGCTTTTCGCGGATCGTCGGACCGTTCCGGCGAGACAAGAGCTACGTCGGCTGCCGCCATCGACAGCGACACCGAGATCGCGCCGCTGCTGACGTCCACGTCGAGCGAGCTCAGCCCCGGGTCGTGTGCGCGAACGACAGTCGTTGCGAACGCGAGCCACGCGAGCGTGACTGCAGCGAGCGGACCCGGCCGAAGCCGGGTCCGCATAGTCCGTCGAATGCGCTGCATGGCGGCGATCAGTGAAGGTGCGTGCGGCCGTTGAGCGGCGTGGCCGCGTACGGGAACACCTTGTTGTAGGCGATGTCGTTGCGGTCGACGTTGTCGCCGGCCGGGCCGCGGATGATCGGTGGGCTCACGCGCAGATCGCTGATGAGCGCCGTCACCGCAATGTCCACGACGTCGTCTCCGAACCGGCGGCCGTTCGGCCAACCGCCCGGAACCGTGCCGTTGCCGAAGCCGGGCTGCACCTTGCTCGTGAGCGTGTCGCCGCCGAAGATGCCGAGTCGCGAGAACCCGGGATCGTCCGGATTGGTCGGGTGGCTGGCGCCTCCTCCCGCGAGCCGCGCGGGCGCGGTCGACAGGTCGACTTTAATTAGATCCGGAATGAAGATCCCCGCGATGTCCGTGCGGTTCGTCGTCGGCGCCGTATTCGAGCCCAGCACGAGCGCGTTGATGAGCGAGGCCAGCTCCGGTGTGAGCGCGTACTTCTTGAAGATCAGCGGATCAACCTCCGGCGAAGTCCGGCTGTAGAGATCCTTGTCCTTGATCGCGACGAGGCCTTCATTGAACAGCGGGTTGCCCTGCCGGGCCACCTGCACGAAGTCGCCAAGGTTGGCATCCGTGGCAGGTCCAAGAATCCGAACGCGACGACGGCTGGTCGTGGCGTAGACGCCGGCGACCTGCTGGTCGCCGCCGAGCTCGTCGATCGGAATGTTCAGGGTCATCGTGTGGACGTTGAACCCTCCCTGAGAGTCCACGGCCTTGTCGGACGGACGGAGCTTCAGCAGATCGAAGATCGCCTGGACATCCGCGTAGAACCCGTCGTCGCGCTGCCCGGCGAAGGCCACGTATCCATCGTCGAGATCGGCGATGGACTGGGCGGTGTACTGATCCAGGTTGTTTTCGTCGGCCACGCCATCTTTGGCCGGCTGCTCGCCGTCGTCGTTGCGGTTGTACTTCGGTGTCGCGTTACCCTGGTTGTTCGGCGGCACGATGCCGCCGCCAAGACGCGTCACCCTTCCCGTTCGCCAGTCGACCTTCTCGACCGTATAGCGCTGAACGAGATTCTGGTTCGCGTCGCCGACGTTCCCGATGACGCCCAGATACGACTGCAGAATCGTGTTGCGGTTCCTGTAGGTCGTGTCGAACCGGAAGCGATACGCGAACGTGGTCCGGCCTTTGGCGACATCTCTTCCCGTGGCGACGCGAATTTCGTAGAGCACATCGTCGTCGAAGTTGTACTTGTTCGGACCCACGCCCGGCTCCTCGTGCGGATACACCGCGAGGGCCGTCGTGAGGTACTTGCGACCGAACCGCTGGGAGACGAAGGCGTAGACGTCGGTGGTATTTGCCGCATCGTCGAGGGTGATGAGCGGCGCGTCCATGTGGCTCGATGCCAGGGCCGGTTCCGGCCAGAGCAGGAGTCCCGCTGCAGCCATCAGCTGCAGCACGCTGAGCAGTCTTTTCATCGCGATCCTCATGCACGGGGTGATGTCACGATTCCCGTGCGGAGCACCCCAAGCTCCGACGGAAGCAGCGTGAAACGAAACGTCCGGGCCTTGCGCGCCCAGCGCGCGGCATCTGCCTGACGGCCGCCGGCTGCGGCAATCGCCGCGGCGTGGAGGAAAAGGCGGCCGTCCTGGGTTCCTTCGGCAAGCGCTCGATTCATGTAGGTCGCCGCTTCGTCGACCTTTCCGGCGCGGGCCAGCGCCCACGCGAGCGCGTCGAGCGTGAAGACGTCGCCCCGGTTCTTGAGCTCCGTTCTGGCCAGGTCGACGG
Source organism: uncultured Acidobacteriota bacterium (assembly GCA_963712905.1). Taxonomy (GTDB): domain Bacteria; phylum Acidobacteriota; class Vicinamibacteria; order Vicinamibacterales; family CAVVIG01; genus CAVQJU01. Next base: position 24,704 of record CAVQJU010000018.1, read on the forward strand.
CCTTTGCCGCGTCCTCGCGCCGCGTGGACAAATAGAGCGCCAGCGTGCGCGGGTCTGTTGTGCCCTCGACGGCCACCATCCGCTCGACGGCCACCGCCTCGTCGATCCGGTTCAGCGATCGCAGGGCGTCGGCGAGCGTCCAGTTGTATTCGGGCAGCGGATTGAGATGCGCGGCTCGTTCGAGCGTGGCAACCGCTTCCACGTGCTTGCCCTGAGCAAGCTGGATGCGGCCTCGCACGAGAAGCGCGGCGGCGTAGTCGGGCACGAATTGAAGCGACGCGGCAGTCATCCGCTCCGCCTCTGCAAGCCTGCCGCGCTGAAGCTCATACGTCGCGAGCCGCGCGTAGGCCCAGGCGACAGACTCGCGGTCTCGCGGGCTCGCCGCCTTGACCGCGGCGTTCATCATCCGGATCGCGCCGTCGACATCGCCCTTGAGCCACCGCAGATGGGCCGCCCGCGTGTAGGACTGATAGAACGGCTTGAGGTCGATCATCTTTTGATAGGCCTCGGCCGCTTCCGTGAGCCGGCCCTGCTCCATCAGCGCATCGCCCAGCAATCCGAAATCGAGGACGAACTCGCGCATCGACACGAGGCGTCGCGCGATGGTCTCGGCCTCGCCGAACCGGTGCAGCTGGTGCAGGACGTGGCCGCGAAGCAGCAGCGCGGCCGGGTCGTCCGGGGCGATCGACGCGACGCAGGCAGCGGCCTGCTCCGCCACGGTGTAGAAGCCCGCATCGTTCGAAAGACGGGCTTTCGACACGAAGCGGTAGCCGAGCTGTTCCGCGGCCCGCGTGGGATTGCGGCCGTCGCGCAGATCAGCCTGCAGCTTCGCGATGTCGGTATCGCCGCCGGCGCCGGCGGTGGTCGTCACGAGGCACGCGCGGCTCTGAGCTCGCGTGGCTGGCGCCGGGGGGTTGCGATTGCAGGCGGGAGAAACGAGCAGGACCAGCGGGATCGTTACGGACCAGACGACTTTCATCAGCACCTCCGGCATCACAGGTCCTTCTACGGACCCGGATGCCGGACGGATGTCGCGATACGGAGCAATCCAAATCGCTCCCTCGCACGTAGAGCCTTATGTGCTCATGGCCCGGGAAGGCGAAGCACGCGAACGGGCGCGCTGCGCGAAATCGCAGTAAGATCAGGGATCTTCAGGTCGGGGCGTAGCGCAGCCTGGTAGCGCACCTGCCTTGGGCGCAGGGGGTCGCTGGTTCGAATCCAGTCGCCCCGACCACTTTCCTCATGGTCTATTCCGGTCACATGGGTGGCGGGGAACCCGACGTCGATCTGTAGGACCAGAGCGACTTGAGGATCACGACAAAGCACCCGATACTGATCAACGAATAGACAAGGGGCGTCTGCTCCACCGCGTACAACTCGCGCACGGCCCTTGCGAGTCGCGGCGGGTGCTGCCCATAGAGACCGTAGATATTGAGAGACTGGACGATCAGGAGAATCTGGCTCGCCGCCATGAATGACAGCGGCAGCCGCGCCGCGAAAAGAACCAGAAAGACGCTGCCCAGGAACATGTGGTTCTCGTGGGCTGACGTCATGATGAATGGCACCACGACGCTCGCAAAACCAAAGATTCTCGCGAACCTGTCGCTGATAAGCGGTTCACCCGCCCGCTCCATCCGGGAGACGTGAAGGCCAATCAGTCCCAGAACACTTCCGGCCGCCAGGTATTTCGCGGACACGTACGGCAACACCTGGATCTGGTCGCTGATTGAATTAATCGCATCGCCCGGTTTCTTCATCACGTAGGCGATGGGATACCACATATTGGTCATTTGCGCCGTCAGCACCGGCATCACGTTCGTGACGTTCAAGTAACTCAATGGGAGGACGTCCGCGGCCCTGTAGCCGAGCGCCGACCACAGCGAGATCGTGAAATACGCTTCATAGCCGAGGAATACGAGTATCGGGAACACCATCATGCCCAGCGGGCGCGCATTCCTGGTTCGGGCGTAGTGGACGACTCCATACATGAACGAGGCAATCAGCAGGATCTGCGCCTGGGGCTTCATCAGGAAGGCAAGGGCCAGCGGGATGCCGGCGATGAGGTAACGTCCCGCGGTGTCCCGGCCCAATAGATAGACGCTGAGCAATGCGAAGAACGTGAACTGGAAGTCGATATACCCCAATGAGAATACCGACAAGAACCATGGATGGAGCCAGTACAGCAGCGCGTACGCTGGATGTGATCCCTGCTGCCTGAACCACAGAGACAGCAGGCAGAACGTACCCGCGTCGAACACGAGATTGGACAGCTTGAAAATCGGGACAAAGGCCCAACCCGATCTCACCTCAATCCAGGTGCAGAGTTCGAACACCTGATACTGAAGAGGAAAGTAGATGCCGTGGTACGTGCGCGGGAGACCCGATGCGAGCGCCTGCTGACCCCAGTCGTGATAGGCGTTCATGTCGTCTGTCCCGATGTAGAAAAGCATGCGGTATCTGACGATGACGCCGACAAGGAAGCCGAACGCGAGCAGAATGGTGGCCGCTCGTCCGGCTGTGGGCCGCGTCATCTCAGGAGTCACGAGGCTAGGCGCTCGAAAGCATGAACTGGTTGCCGTCGGGATCCTTGAACAACGCGAACGTGCCCCACGGCTCCTTTTGGGGAGGCATGACGAAGTCGACCCCTCGCGCGACGAGCTCCTGATACGTCTGCTCGACGTTGCTGCACGCCAGGGCGCCGTTGAATAGCGTTCCCGGCTTCAGTCCCTGCTCACCAAACATGAACAGCACGACCTTGGTGTCCGACGACCCGATCCTGAGCTCGATCCACCGCTGGTTGTCGTCGAACGGCTGATCGGTGAGCACCCGGAACCCGACAACTTCGGTCCAGAACTTGAGTGCCCGGTCCTGATCGGACGTCGGAATGCTGATGAACTTGACGTGGGAGATCATGCCCGAGAGCTAACCATACGGGCACAGACCGCGCAAGGCTCTTCTTTATCGTAATAGTATTTATTACTATAGGCGGCGTGGGACAGTTCAGGATCGACTCGTACGTGGTGGATACCCTGATGCCGGATCTCGTCCTGCACGACCACCAACCGTCTGCATTTCTCGTGTACCTGCAACTCTGGTATCGATCCGCGTTGGGAAGGGGCCGCGTGCGCATGAGTCACCAGGAAGTCGCTGACGCCACCGGCCTGTCGAAGAGCGCCGTCCAGGCCGCGATGCGGACGCTCACCCGGCGCCGGTTGATTCGCGCGACACGGGAGTCGTCCACCGCCGTGCCGCAATACGCCGTGCTCCGCCCCTGGAAGCGATAGCACGAGTCCACGACATGAACGCGGGGACACAGGTGCGAAATCGTGTGGCCACGATCGCGAGGACGAAGCCTCTCGAGGCACTGGAGCTTGCGAAGCAGATCGACGATCCGTGGTTTCGATGCCAGGCGCTCAGCATCGCTGCGGTCCACGCGCTTGATGAGCGCGCGCGGAAGCGCGCCATCGACGAGGCATTGTCCGCCGCGAACGACCTGCGCCAGCCGAACCGTGCCGTCACGGTGTCCGCCTGGCCCGTCAAAGCTCTTGTCCTGGCCGGCCAGATGTCCAGCGTCGCGTCTGAGGTAGAACGGCTGCTGGGACTGATTTCGACTGAACCAAGCCCCGTTCGCCGCGCCGATGCCCTGCGCTTCCTGCTCGGGGCCGTCAGCACCGCGCCGGGGCCTGTCGCCAGCCGCGTCGCGCGTGAATTCGCAACCGCGTGCCTCGAGCCGCTTGTCAACGGCAAGCGAAACACGAAGGGCGAATCGAACCTCGAAACGTGCCTTCCAGGGATCGCTTGCATCGATTCCAAGCTTGCCCAAGGCCTGCTGGCACGGCTGACACCGTCGCGATCCGAGCGGGCCGCGCGGGCGTTGCAGGCGGCAAGGAATGTTCCACTGAACGAACTCCTCCCGTGGCCCAACCTGGGCGCGGACGCAACGACCCGCGATCACGCATAAAATGCAGGCCAACGCGCAGCATCCGGCCGCGGCCCTTCAATGACACAACCGATATCCCGCCGCGTTCTGGTCGTTGATGATGACGAAGGGATCCGCCAATTCGCCGAACGGGTGCTGGTGAGCGGTGGCTACGAGGTCGTAACCGCGTGCGATGGACCAGACGCGCTTCGGCTTGTCGCAGCCCAACCTCGGTTTGACCTCTTTGTCATTGACGTGATGATGCCGGTCATGCGCGGCGACGAACTGGCACGGCGTCTTCATGACCGTGACCCTGAGACCAGGGTGCTCTACTTTACCGGCTATGCCGATCAGTTCTTCGCGACGCGTCCGATGTTGCGGGAAAACGAAGAGGTCCTTGTCAAGCCGGTCACCGTGGGAGCATTTCGCGAGGCTGTGTCGCGTCGTCTCCAGGCAAGGGAGTGACAGGCCGCAACAGGGCTCAACAGGGCGCAAATGGACTCGCGTATGACCGGCAACAAGAAGCAATCGAAGGGACAGACTGTAGTGGTCGGCGTGGCCGATCACAACGGGTGGGCCGTCCTCGTCTCTGCTGCGGCAGTGAATGGTGTGCCGACGGTCATCGATCGACGGCGTGTGAGCCTGATCGAAAAGGGCGTGCCCAGCCAACCGTATCACCACGAGACGCTGGCTCTCAGTGACGCCGAGTCCGAACAGTTGCTGCGCAAGGTCAGGCGGTCGATTGCCTCGTGCACAGCGCTCGCGCTTGACCACCTCGCGGCCGATCTGTCGCCGCGGTATCGAGTGGCGGCCATTACCATTCGACAACCGCCGCTCGCGGATCTGCCGGCGACGATTGGAGAGGTTCACCGTTCCTACTACGCAACGTGCCGGGCAGATGGCAGGCTCTATCACTCGGCGATTTGCCAGGCGGCTCGTGAGTGCGACTGGAAAGTGATGCTTCATCCTCGCGGGGATGAAATGGCGATCGCCGCCGCGGCACTGCAGGCGAGTACACATGATGTCGAACGATTCGTGAATGGTCTCAAGGAAACACTGAAGGCGCCATGGACGGCGGAGCACCGCGACGCTTTTGCTGCGGCGATTGGCAGGCTGGGGAAACAGTCACGACTCCGTATTCCGCGAATTGATTGAAACGATGGACGACAAGGGATCCCTGCTCAGGCACTTTCTCGGAGCGCTCGCCTACCGGACGCAGAAGGCGTTACGCGATGCACCGGCCGACTTTGGGCGATTCCGCGCGGCCGGAGCCGTGCGCACGCCGTCGGAGCTCGTCCGACACATGACGAGTGTGCTCGGGTATGCGCGGGCCTGTTACGTCGGCGGAGCGTATCGCCCGGATGTTCTGCCGGCGCTCGAGGACGAGGTCAGCCGGTTTCACGGCATGCTCCAGGATCTTGCCCAACACATCGACGCGGGAACTGAACTTCGCGACGGCATGACGCCGGAGCGATTGCTTCAAGGGCCGCTGGCTGACGCCATGACACATGCCGGCCAGCTGGCAATGCTCCGGCGCCTGGCGGGCTCCCCCGTGCCACCCGAGGACTTTTCGGTTGCGGACATCCAGGGCACGCGATTGGGGCCGGACCAGGCGGATCCGGTCAGCCCTGACGACGACTGGCCCGAGGCGCCGCCGACGTGGGCAGCACCGAAAGCCCCGGAGTAGCTTCGGCAACGGAGGGACATGCCGACACCATTTGATCGACGCGAGTTCCTCGTCAGCGTGGCCGGTGCAGCAACAGCAGAGCTCTGGCCCTGGCCGGTTCGCGCGCAGGGAACGAAGACGCGACTTATTCTGCTCGGCACCGGCGGTGGACCGCGGCCGCGCAAGGCCAGTTCCGCGCCGGCGCAGGTGCTCCTGATTGACGATGCCGCGTATGTGATCGATTGCGGCGACGGCGTGGCGCGTCAACTCGTGCTGGCCAATGTGCCTTTGCCGGCGCTTCGGCATGTCTTCCTCACCCACCAGCATTCGGATCACAACGCCGACTACGGCAATCTGATCTGGCTCGCGTGGGCCGCCGGCCTGCGGACACGGGTCGACGCGTGGGGACCGCCGCCGCTCGAAAGGATGACCAGGCTCTTCTTCGAGATGAACGACTATGACATCAGGACCAGAATCGCAGACGAGGGCCGGCCCCCGCTCGTTCCTCTGGTCCACGTGCACGAACTGACCCGCGGTGGAGTGGTCATGCAGGACGAGCACGTCAAGATAACCTCCACCCTGGTCCGGCATCCACCTGTGGTGCCTGCGTTCGGGTATCGTTTCGACGCTCGGGACCGATCGATCGTCATCTCGGGCGACACGGCGCCCTCCGACGACTTGATCGCACTGGCTAAAGGCGCCGATATCCTCGTCCACGACGCGTTGTATCCGCCTGGAGTCGATCGCCTGGTTGCCGGCGTGCCCAATGCCACGACGCTCAAGGAGAGCATCCTGTCTCACCACACCACCGCGGAAGACGCGGGCCGTGTGGCGCAAGCCGCCGGCGTCAAGACGTTGGTCCTCTCCCATTTCGTGCCGCCCGACGATCCAGCCGTCACCGACCAGATGTGGATCGATGCCGCCCGCACGCATTTCCGAGGCACGGTCATCGTCGGCAAAGATCTCATGGAGATCTGAGTCTTTGACCGAACAGCTGAACATCGCGATCCGGCGTGCGACACCAGCAGACTGGCCGGCCATCGTCGACATCAACGACTCCGCATTCGAGGGCCCTGGCGAATCGGCGTTGATCGGGGCGCTCGAACGATCGGGGCGACCGGTCATTTCGCTGGTGGCGCTGGCGGACGGCGTACCTGCCGGTCACATCTTCTTCAGCCCCGTCCGCATTCAATCTGCGGGCCCGCCGATTTCGGCGGCCGCGCTTGCGCCGATGGCCGTTTTCCCTCGCTTCCAACGCCGCGGCATCGGATCGCAGCTGGTCGACGCGGGCCTGATGGAATGCGCAAATCAGGCCTACCAGGTCGTGATCGTTGTGGGACATCCTCACTTCTACCGGCGGTTTGGATTCATGCCTGCGGCTGGCGTCGGCCTGGCGTCCGTGTATTCCGACGCGGGCGATGCGTTCATGGCTCTCGAGCTCACGCCCGGGGTACTCAGAGGGCGGGCGGGCGTCGTCGAGTATCCCGATGAATTCTCTCGCGTGTGAGCATTGAGCGATCTCATTGATCGCATCGCGACGGCGACGTAAGCTCTGCGAATGACCGCAATCGAAATCCAGTTGCACCTGCGCTACTCCGCCTGGGCCTCGCGCAAGCTGGTCGAGGCGGTGCGCGCCGTCCCGGATGCGGAGTTCGAGAGACCTGTCGGCATCTCGCACGGGAGCCTCTTGGGCACGCTCGCGCACATTTTCTGGGCCGACTGGCTATGGTTCACGCGGGTCGTGGAACCGGTGGAGACACCCGGCGGCACGCGTGAGGCGCTGGAGACGGCCTGGCCACAACTCCAGGACAAATGGGTGACGTGGGCCGAGCTCCTGACCTATGCCGAGAGCAACCGGGTCGTGGAGTACACGTCGATATTGGACGGCAAGACGGCCCGCACTCCGGCGTGGCAGATCGTCATGCACGTCGTCAATCACGCGACGCTGCATCGCGGTCAGGTGATGGGCATGCTGCGACAGGCGGGGATAGCTCCCCCGCACACCGACCTGATGAATTTCTACCGGGAACTCGCCGGAAAGGCGATCACGCCATGATGGATCGGAGAGAGTTCGTGGCTGCCGCCACGGCGGCGTTGGGCGCTCCGCTGGTCTCGGCAGCAGGTCAGAACGCCGCTCAGACTTCCGCTCTATCCTCGCCGCCGCTCCCGCCCGACAACGGGCTCTTCACGGGCTTCGACGCTCGATGGGTCCGCACTCGAGGGGCTGACATCTTCCTGCGGCACGGCGGTGAAGGCCCGCCGCTCCTGCTGCTGCACGGCAACCCGATGACGCATGCCTCGTGGCACAAGATCGCGGGTCCGCTGAGCAGGCGATTCCACATCGTCGCGGCCGACCTTCGTGGCTACGGCGACAGCGTCGGCCCGGCAGATGGCGGCCCCAATCACATCAACTACTCCTTCCGCACGATGGCGCAGGACCAGGTCGACGTGATGGCCGCGCTCGGCTTCGACCGTTTCTTCGTCGCGGGTCACGATCGGGGAGCGCGGGCGGCACATCGGATGGCGCTCGATCATCCCACCCGCGTCCGAAAAGTCGCCCTCCTGGACATCGTGCCCACGCGGCACGTGTGGACACAAACGTCGCGCGAGTGGACGCTGGCTTCCTGGCACTGGTCGTTCATGGCACAGCCGGAAGACATGTTCGAGCGCATGATCGCCTCGATTCCGGCCCGTGAGTTTGTGGTCCGCCATCTCGGCCGGACTGGGCCGCCGGCATTTTTCGATGAACGGGCACTCAACGAGTACGTCCGATGCTTCACGAAGAAAACGATTCATGGCTCCTGTGAGGACTACCGCGCCGCCGCCACCATCGACCTGGAGCACGACAACGCGGATCACGCGGCGGGCCGCAAGATCAGCGTGCCAACACTCGCGCTCTGGGGGCGCCGGAGCGGGGTCGGCAGATTTTATGACGTTGACATCCTGCCGGTCTGGCGCGAGGCCGCGACCGATGTCACTGGAGGCCCGCTCGAGACCGGCCACTACCTGGCCGAAGAGGATCCTCAGGCGGTCATTGCCGCGTTCGAGCGCTTCTTCGTTTGATCGGTCTCTTCCTTCATGTTACTTTCCAAGCCCATTGTCGGCGGCACCCCAGGAGGCTACCGTGGCAGGCGTCAGATCCATTCTTGCGACGCTCAAGCAGGAAGAAAAGAAGCTGGTTTCCGAGCTGAAGAAGATCCGCTCGGCGATATCGACCCTCGAGTTCGGCAGCGGCGGCGGTGCTCCGAAGGAAGCGGTGATTCTCGTCAGGCGGGGAAAGCGCACGGTGTCTGCAGCCCGGCGCAAGGCGGGGAAGAAGAAGTAGAACGGTCGATCGTTCCTCGTGTTGCTCTCCGGCAATGACCAGAGAAATTGAACGGCTCGAGGAGCAGTTGCGTCGCTCCTTCGAGGGCGATGCCTGGCACGGCCCGGCCGTCCTCGAGGTGCTCGCGGGAGTCACCGCGGACGAGGCGGCTGCGCGTCCCGTCGCGGGCGGCCACTCCATCTGGGAGCTGGTGCTTCACCTGGCCGGCACTTATCGGCTCGTCTTGCGCCGCCTCGGCGGAGATGGAGCGCAGCTCTCGCCCGAGGACGATTGGCCTCCATTGCCGGCGGTGACTCCCGAGAACTGGCGCGACGCCGTCGACGCGCTGCGCCCGTTGAATCAGGACTTGAGGCGCGCCGTGCGGGCGTTTGCGCCAGACCGCCTGGACGCTCCGCTGGTTGCAGAACCACCCTACACCGCGTACACGCAGTTCATTGGCATCACTCAGCACGACCTGTATCATGCAGGCCAGATCGCGATGTTGAAGCGTGCGCTCGGTCCCCGGACACGAAACGAATGAGGGCCGTCGCGTGCCTGGCGACGTTCGGCGTGCTCGCGGCGTGCGCATCTCTGATATCGGCCCAGACGGCGGCAGGCACGATTCCCTTGCAGCCGGCGCCGGAAATTGCGGGAGTCATCACAGGCGGCACCCGGGTGCAGGTGATCGCGACAGGACTCAACGGCGCCGACGATCCGATCTGGATCCCGGACATCGGCCTTCTCTTCTCTGAGCCAAACGCCGACCGCATCGTGCGCCTGTCGGACGCCGGCACGCTGCTGCCGTTCGTCGCTGGCCTTCATCGTCCGCTGGGCATGACCTTCGACGGGCAGGGGCGCCTAATTTCGCTCCAGTCGGAGGCGGGCTTCACTGGTGTGCGCGTGGTGTGGCCGCCCGGCAAGGAAGCCGTCCTCGCCGAGCGCTTCGACGGGCTGCCATTCAGCAGGCCGAACGGCGTCACCGTCGATCGGAAGGGCGGCGTGTATTTCTCGGACCCCGGTTTGAATCCCGCACAGGAGGAGCAGCTTCGCAAGACGCAGGCTCGACTGCCTCCCGCGGTGTACTACGTTCCACCGGGCGAAGGACCAGTCCGCGTTGCCGAAGGTATTGCCCGCCCCAACGGCGTCCACTTGAGCCGGGACGAGAAGACGCTCTACGTGAACGACACCAACGGCATCCAGGCGTTCGCGTTCGACGTGTTGCCCAATGGCAGGCTGGCCAACCGCAGGGTGTTCGCCACCTACGTTGGACGCACGCCCCCGCTCGGCGCGACCGAGGGCGTCGCGTCGGGCGCCGACGATCTCGTGGTCGACAACGAGGGCCGCGTCTACTCCATCACGGCGGCAGGCATCGAGGTACTCGAGCGATGCGGGTCGGCCTCTCGGCATCATCCCGGCGAAGTGTTCCCCTGACGGCGGACGATGCCAGGCGCTGGCGTTCGGGGGAACGGACAAGCGAACGCTGTACGTCGCCGGCGGAGGCACTCTTTTGCGGATTCAGATGGTGGCACAGGGATTCACCGGACGGGCGAAGTAGAAGGAGAGCGAATGAGTGTTCACGGAGAGACGGCAGCCCAGGCTGTGCCGCCGCACGTCCAGCTGATCCAGATGGGCACGGCCGCGTGGGTCAACGCGGTCGTATTTGCCGCGGCGAAGATTGGCCTGGCCGATCAGCTGGCCGCCGGACCCAGAAGCGCTGCCGACCTGGCGGGACCGATGCGGCTGCACGCGCCGTCGCTGCATCGGCTGATGCGCACCCTGGCCGGCCTCGGCATCCTCACCGAGCGCGACGCGCAGCGCTTCGCGCTGACACCGATGGGCGAGGCGCTCAAGACCGGCGCTCCCGGCTCGGCGCGGGCCACGTTGATCGCGTTCGGCGGCACGTTCTGGCGCGGCTGGGAGCAGATCGTGTACTCGCTCGAAACGGGCAACACCGGTTTCGACAAGGCACACGGCATGCCCCTCTTCGAGCACCTGAAGCAGCATCCCGCCGAAGCGTCTGACTTCAGCGAAGCCATGGTCGGCTTCCACGGCCAGGAACCACCGGCTGTCGCGCAGGCGTACGACTTCTCCGGATTCAAGAACGTCGTGGACGTTGGCGGCGCCACGGGCAACCTGCTGGCGACGATTCTGTCGAGGCATCCTGGACCGCGCGGTGTGCTGTTCGACATGGCGCACGTGGTCGCCGAAGCGCCGCCGTTGCTGAAAGCCCACGGCGTCGAAGATCGGGTCACGATCGAGGCGGGCAGTTTCTTCGACACGGTCCCCGCCGGCGGCGACTGCTACCTGTTGTCGCACATCATCCACGACTGGAACGAAGAGAAGTGCCTGACGATCCTGGGCCACTGCCGGAAGGCGATCAAGCCGGGCGGGCGCCTGCTGATCATCGAGATGGTCCTGCCCGCGGGCGACACGCCGCACCCGGGCAAGGTGCTGGACATGGTGATGCTGGTGTTTCCGGGCGGACAGGAACGCACCGAAGCCGAGTACGGGGCCCTGCTCGGCAAGGCCGGTTTCCGTCTGAACCGCGTGGTGCCCACGGCCTCGGCCGTCAGCGTGGTGGAAGCCGTTCCGGCTTAGTCCCACGCTATAATCGCGCCGTAACGCCTCGGAGACTGAACCGATGAGCATGATCACTCTGACCGTCAACGGCGCGACGCACCGCGTGGACCTCGACGACCCGTCCACGCCCCTGCTCTACGTGCTGCGCAACGACATCGGCCTCGAAGGCCCGCGGTTCGGCTGCGGGCTGGGCCAGTGCGGCGCGTGCACCGTCATCATCAAGGGCGAAGCCGTGCGGTCCTGCAGCAGGCCGGCTTCGTCGGCACAGGGCGCCGACATCACCACGCTCGAGGGTCTGGCCAAGGACGGCAAGCTGCACCCGCTGCAGCAGGCCTGGATCGACGAGCAGGTGCCGGCCTGCGGCTTCTGCCAGAACGGTCAGCTGATGACCGCCAAGGCGATGCTCGACAAGAACCCGAACCCGACCGACGCTGAAATCCGCCAGGGCATGGCCAACACGCTGTGCCGCTGCATGACGTATTACCGCATCCAGTCGGCCATCAAACGGGTGGTGACCGGCACGAAAGCTGCCGATGCGGCGGCCGATCGCGAGGTGACGGCATGATCCGCCACACAGAGATCCCGGGACACATCGAAGACGCCCTCGAACGCGACGCGCGCCAGCCAGGCACGTCGCGCCGCGACTTCATCAGGAACACCGGCCTCTTCGTCGTCAGCTTCAGCACGGCGTCGTTGCTTAAACCGGGACTCGAACCGGCGCTCGCAGCCGCCGGCCAGGCGCCCGCGCGCGGGGCCGGACCGTACCCGGATCCCGACTTCCATCAGCTCGACGCGTGGATCGCCATCCGTCCGGACAACACGGCCACGTTCTTCGTCGGCAAGACCGACCTGGGCCAGGGCACGGGCACGGCGTTCCGCCAGATCATGGCCGACGAGCTGGATCTCCCGTACGCCAGCACGAGCTGCGTGATGGGCACCACGAACTTGACCGTCGATCAGGGCGGTTCGGGCGGCTCCGACGCGCTGCAGACCGACGGCTACCCGATGCGCCGCGTCGCCGCGGAGGCGCGCCGCGTGCTGCTCGACATGGCCTCGACCCAGCTCGGCGTGCCGGTCGCACAGCTCGCGGTCAGCGACGGCGTCGTGTCCGCCAGCAACGACGCGTCGAAAAAGGTCACCTACGGGCAGTTGATCGGCGGCAAGCGCTTCAACGTCACGCTCACCGGCGCCAACACCGATGCGACGACCGGCGTGGCGAAGATCAAGCCCGTTAAGGATCTCAAGATCGTGGGCACGTCGCCGCAGCGCTACGACATCCCGGGCAAAGTGGACGGCTCGGTGAAATGGGCCGTCGGCGTCAAGCTGCCGGGCATGGTGCACGCGCGCAACGTCCGGCCGCCGTTCGCAGGCGCGAAGCTCGTCAGCGTCGACGAGTCCTCCGTGCGCAGCGTCCCCGGCTTCGTCAAAGTGGTCACGAAGGGCAACTACGTCGCCGTGGTCTGCGAGCGCGAAGAGCAGGCCATCAAGGCCGCTCGGCAGCTGAAAGCCACGTGGCAGAAGCCGGCGACGGCGCCGTTTCCCGCGTCGGAAGATCTGTTCAAGTACATGCGCAGCGCGACCCCGACATTCAGCGCGCCGCCGGTCGTTGCCGGCGACGCGGCGGCCGCGCTGTCCGGCGCCGCGAAGGTGGTCGAGGCCGAATACGACGTCCCGTATCAGGGCCACACGTCGATCGGCCCGGCGCACGCGATGGCCGATCCGTCCAACGATCAGCTGACGATCTACTCGAACGACATGAAGTCGTACGGCCTGCGCAACGGCGTCGCGCAATTCCTCGACATCCCGCGCGATCGTGTCCGCGTCGTCTGGATGGACGGGCCGCAGGCCTTCGGCCGCACCGCGGCCGACGATGCCGGGTTCGAGGCGGCGTTTCTGGCGAAGGAACTGGGCCGCCCGGTGCGCGTCCAGTGGATGCGCCAGGAGGAAACGGCGTGGGACACGAAGGGGCCGGCCTTCGCGTTCAAGATCCGCGGCGGCCTCGACGCGCAGGGCAATGTCGTCGCCCTCGATTACGAGGCACGCGCAGCCGATCACAATCACGTCGGTTACAACGAGCCCGACACGGTCCTGATCGCGCAGCTGACCGGTCAGCGGAAGGCGACGCCCGCTCGCGGCGGCAGCGGCGCGCCGACGGAGATCTACGGCATTCCGAACCAGCGCCTCGCCCAGCACGTCGTGTCCCTGCCGCTGGTGTGGGAGACACCGCTCCGGACAGGCAACCTGCGCGACCCCAACGGACCTCAGACGGCGTTCGCGACCGAGTCGTTCGTCGACGAACTGGCGGCTGCGGCGAAGATGGATCCGGTGGCATTCCGGCTGAAGCTGGTCAACGCCGGAAAGGAAGACAGCGGGTTCAAGAAAGCCCGGTCGCTCGCCGTTATCGAGGCGGCCGCGAAAGCCTACGGCTGGGACGCGCGCCCGTCGCCGAAAGCAGCCACCGGCGGAAACGTCGTGACCGGACGCGGCATCGCGTACGGCGTCCGCAACCAGACGGTCGTGGCCGAGATCGCCGAGGTCGAAGTGGACCGCCGGACGGGGCATGTCCGGGTCGTGCGGATGGTCGTCGCCCACGACTGCGGGCTGATGGTGAACCCGGAAGGACTGCGCCGCACGCTCGAGTGCGGGCTGCTCCACTCGCTGAGCCGGGCGCTGCACGAAGAGGTGACGTTCGACACCGAGAAGGTAACGAGCGTCGACTGGCGCACGTCGCCGACCCTCCGGCACACCGACACGCCGGAGAAGATCGACATCGTGCTGGTCAACGGCGATCCCGACAAGAACCGGCAGGACCTGCCGCACTACGGCGCCGGGGAGACAGTCTGTAAGCCCACGCTCGCCGCGGTGGCCAACGCGATTTTCGACGCCACGGGGGTTCGCCTCCGGCGGGTGCCGTTCAAGGACGCGCGCGTCCTCGCCGCACTCAAAGCCAGCACGTAGCGTCCGCCTTCAGGCGGACGTTCGCCGGCCGGCTGAAGCCGGCCGCTACTGCCTTTTCGGGGCGAACCGATAGTCGCCCGATACGTGCTTCACGAAGAGCGCCGTCGGCACGCCGGCGGCGTCGGTGACGAACCCGACGCCCAGGCCATACAGGCCTGAGAAGAGCGTCGGTGACTGCGCGACGAGGGCCACCGGCCCTCGTCCGTCCATGTTGCCGTACAGCGCGTCGCCCTCGACCGTGATGACGACCGTCCGCGCCTCGAGCCGCCAATACTTGGGCTGCTCGACGTAGGTCCCGGCGTACTTCGCGAGCACGGCCGGCGCCACTTTGACCTCCGACTTGTGCTCGTCGGACGCCTTGCCGACCCAGTGCGCGATGCCGGGGTTGGCCTCACGCTCGCCGCAGACGAACTCGATCATCTCGGTGTCCGCGGCCAGTTCCGCACGGACGGCGACGGTCCACGGCCGCGTGTAGGCCTTGGGATCGGAGTACGTGATTTCCACGTCCATGTGGCCGAAGTCGCGGCGGCGGTAGCGCTCCGTCATCCGCAGCGCCTCCGTGTGCGGGTGGCCGTCGTGATCGAGCCAGGTCCGATCGTTGTAGCCGTTGCTCTCGACGACCAGCGCGTCGCCCTCCCAGTGCCCGACCGAATAGCCCATCCACGCCGGATTTGGATCTCGTTCGAGCGCGCGGCCGTCCATGAACACCTGGCGGTACGTGAGATCGGGGTTCAGGATCACGATGACCGCGGGCGTCTGGATGATCTTCATCATCTCGGCGCCGGTCGTGTCCGCGGACGTGACATAGCTCGGACCAAACGGCACGCACATCGTGTTCATGTAGCCCTTGCCGAGGTTCTCGCGCCGCTCGTTGACCAGCGCCTCGGCCCACGGCAGGATCTCGCCCGGCTTCAGGTCCGCGGCGATGTTGCGGCTGTACTTCGGCGACATGCGATTCCACAGGCCGGAGAGATCCGGCTTGCCGTCAGGCGCGCGCGGCGCCGGCGCCGAGAGGTTCGGCTTGCCGTCGGCGGTTCGCGGCAGGGCCGGCGTCGGATGATTCAACCACTGGGCGGTCAGGGGAACGCCCGCCACGCACGCGACGACGGGCAGTATCAACGCCAGGCGATTCATCACCACACCTCCCGGCAGGCCTGAAGGCCCGCACTACTACTTTCCGACCAGGTGCTGGGACGACTTCTCGTTCTCGAGGCAGATCTCGTCCACCAGATCCGTGTCGACCTGGATGGCCTGCTTCAGCTTCACGGTCCACGGCTTCGTGTAGGCCTTCGGGTCGTCGACGGTGAGTTCGATCTCGAGGTGCCCGAAGTCGGGCCGGCGGATCTTCTCGGTCATCTTTGCCGCGTCGGTAATGAAGCTGCCGCCGATGTCGAGCCAGAGGTCGTTGCGGAAGCCCGCCGACTGAATCACGAGCGTGTCGCCCTGCCATGTGGCCGACGAGTAGCCGTTCCACGCAGGAGTCGGATCGACGGGCAGCGGCCGGCCGTCGGTGAAGACCTGCCGGTAGTTTGCGTTCATCTCGTCGAGCATGACGAGCAGGCCCGGGACCTGTATGAACTTCTGCATGTGCGGCAGGCCGTAGGACCGGGCGAAGGTGTCGGGCAGGCAGCGCGCGTGCGGATCGTCTTTCGACTGATCGCGCGTGCGCTTCTGCACCAGCTCGAGGGCCCACGGCTGAAACGGCAAGCCCTCGGGCAGGCTCGAACCGATATCGAACACCTCGCGCGACGCCGGCAGTTCAGCCCCGCATTCCAGGAAGTCGCTCCCGGTCGACTTCTCGCATGGCAGCGGGTTGCCCGTCAGCCAGATGCCTGAGAAATCAGGCTTGCCGTCCTTGCGGGGCGCCGGCGCGGCGAGATTGACCTTGCCGTCCCGCGTACGCGGCACGCCGGCGGTCGGGTGGCGCAGCCACTGTCCCGAGACCGGCGCGTCGATGAAGGTCAGAGCCGCGACAATCGCGGCGAGAGGCACAAGACGCTGGCGCATACCGAACCTCCGGGTCGCGCCATTCTAACTCCGCCGACCCGGGCGTTCAGCTTGTCTGAATCGGAGCGGGCATCGCCAGGTCCGGCATCGGGGTGCCGAAGAACAGCCGGCGGCAGACCACACCCATCCACCGCGCCCAGCGCGCCGATCGCGCGACACGCGCGCTGTCGGTGGCGATCCCCGTGTTCGCGTACATCTGCCGGTACAGCTTCGAGATGAGCACGAACATGACGCGGGCACGAATCGATTCGACGACGCGCGAGCGCGCCCAGATGCGGCGCCAGCTGTAGAACTGGTCCCACGCGCCCTGCGTGCCCACGCGGATCTCTTCGAGCGACATCGTCGGATGCGGGGTGAAGAGCTTCGGCCGCTTGTCCTCGGGAATCAGCCAGTGCTGCGTGATCGACACGCCGTCGACCTTGTTCTGCGCGTTGACGTCCTCGCGCGCCCACTTCTCGAAATCGATCGTGCCGGGGAACGGGGTCAGCAGGACGAACTGCGCGAAGGTGAGGTCGGCGCGGTCGGCGAGGTCGACGGTGGCGTCGAAGGTGGCCTTGTCGTCGCTCGGCAGGCCGAAGATGAACGATCCCAGCACGTGCACGCCGTGCCGGCGGAACGCGCGAAGGCGCGCCACCAGCTCGTCGCCAGCCAGGTTGAAGCCCTTGTACACGTCCTTCAAGCCGGCATCCGTCACCGACTCGACGCCGACGAGCGCGCCCCGGATGTGCGCGGCCTTCATCGCGTCGAGGAACGAAGGATCCTCGGCCGCCTCCATCGTGATCTGCGTGTAGAACACCAGATCCTTCGGCAGCTTCGCGAGCTGGGCCATCAGCTCGAAGCGTTCCTGCCGCATCTCGAGCAGCTCGTGATAGCGCGACTGGTCGGACCGCCGCTTGGCCGCGGCAAGGTCGTCGAGCGTCACGGGGTAGAAGTTGTCGTCGGCGAGCGCGATGAACCGGAACCCGAGCCGGCGCAGCGTGACGACTTCCTGGACGACGCGATCGACGCCGCGCTGACGCGGCTCCTGGCCGTCGGTGCGCCACACCGAACAGAACGAACAATGCTTCGGGCATCCGCGCACGGTTTGCACCGACGCCCACATGTAGCGGCCGGGCGGCAGCAGATCCCAGCGCGCGGAGACGAACTCTTCTCCGCTCACCCGTCCGCCTTCGTACAGCGGCAACGGGTGGCCCGCCATGCAGTCGGCCACGACCTTCTGCCAGACGAGATCGCCGTCGCCGCGCACCACCGCGTGCGCTGCGCCGTGCTCACGTGCTTCGTCCGGGTACAGCGTGGCATGGATGCCGCCGTACACCACCCAGGCGCCGCGCGCCTTGGCAATCCGTCCGATCGCGTAGCCTCGTCGAGCGTTGCCTGTGTGAATCCCAATGCCGACGACGTCGCCGGCAACGATCGACTCGGGGTCGAGGGTTTCCAGGGTTTCGTCCACGATGAGGGGGTCGCCCCAGGCAGTCCCGGTGGCGGAGGCCAGCACATACAGCCAGCGGGGCGTGATGACAGCCACGCCAAACGACACGTTGCTCGGATTGATCAGATGTACGCGCGGACCCAAAGGCACCTCAATCATTGTCCGCTGGAGGGCGCTGAGAGCCAGCGCACAGCTTCCAGCCATGGGAGGCACCCGCGCGTCGTGCGCGGCCCAGTGCTTGAAAAGCGGAGCCTTGAGTATAGACGAAGTAGGACGTCGAAAGGCTCGCGACCTGCTTGCAGCCGGTGTACTATCCCGAACGTCCCCTGGAGGCGTCACATGGCCTGTCAACCCACCCGGTGGCTCCTGTCCGCGTGGCTGTGCGCCTCGCTCGTGGCCGTTGGCGTGGCCGAAAGCCCCGCCAATTGGACTGGAGATCTCGCCCCCATCGCCCCAGCGGACTGGACGTATGAGCGGGCCGCCCATTTGATCGGCCGGGCCGGCTTCGGCGCCACCCCCGAGGAGATCGAGCAGCTCGCCCGATTGACGCCGCAACAGGCGGTTGACCGGCTGGTGGACTACGAAGCCATCGACAACAGCGCGGCGCGGCCATTCGATGAATCAGGCGTGTGGGACCGCGGCATGGACCCGTTCCCGCCGAGCCGTGCAGATGCCGTCCGCCAGGCCCGCGAACGCGGCGAAGCGCTCGGCGTTCGCGTGCTGCCCGAGGGCTCCCCTCGCCGCCTCCAGCCCGTCGTCGACAAGTTCTTCTACGGCCTGCGCGCCAACTCGATTGAAACGCAGCGCCTGGGCGTCTGGTGGGCCAACCGCATGCTCACGACGCGCCGTCCGCTCGAAGAGAAGCTGACGCTGTTCTGGCACGGGCACTTCGCGACGGGCGACGCCAAGGTGCGCGACTACCGGATGATGCTCGCGCAGAACAAGATGCTGCGCGCGAACGCGTCAGGCCGGCTCCGCGACCTGCTCGTCGGGATCCTGAAGGATCCGGCGATGCTCGTGTACCTCGACAACGGCGAGAACGTGAAGAGCCATCCGAACGAGAACTTCGGCCGCGAGTTGCTGGAGCTGTTCACGATGGGCGTCGGCAACTACGGCGAGCGCGACGTGCGCGAGGCGGCGCGCTCGTTCACGGGGTGGACCAACGACGTCCTCGCATTCAAGTTCGACAGCGGGCAGCACGACTTCGGCGAGAAGACGTTTCTCGGGAAAACCGGCCCGCTGAACGGCGAGGACGTGATCGACACGATTCTCGCGCAGCCGGTGACGGCGGAGTTCGTCTCCGGGAAGATCTACCGGAACTTCGTCCGCGACGAGGTGCCGCCTGCTGTCCGGGCCGAACTGGGACGCACGTTCCGGGCGAGCGGATATCAGATCAAGCCGCTCCTCAAACGCATCTTCCTGTCGAAGGACTTCTACAGCCAGGCCTCCACGGCCACGCAGATCAAGAGCCCCGTCGTCCTGGTCGTGTCCACCTACAAGAAGATGGGACTGCGCGAGCTGCCGACGATTCCGGATTTCGGCCGCCTGACGGCGGGACTGGGCCAGGCGCTGTTCGATCCGCCGAACGTCGCAGGATGGGCGGGCGGGAGGACGTGGATCACGCCGGCGACGCTCCTGCAGCGCGGCAACCTGTTCCGCGACGTCCTCTTCGCGGATCCGAAAACGTTCCGCGCGCCCGACCGGCTCATGCCGGCCACCTACGCGCGGGTCGGCGAGAACATCGCGAAAGGGATGAACATCACCGAGGCGACCAAGGAAGGTACGGGCGACGCCGAGAGCAACGCGCAACTCGAGCGGGACGAAGACTACAACACGCGCTACGCGAGCTACCGCGGCTACGTGGCGGCTTACGAGCGAACAAAGCCCATCCCGCGCAACGTCGCCGATCTGAGCCTGACGGCCATGATGACTGCGGCTCACGCGGACACGGCCGACGCCATCGTCGATCAGCTGGCCAGGCGGTTTCTGAGCGTTCCGCTGCCGGCGAAGGATCGCGCCGCGTTCGTCGAGTTCATGCGAGGTAAGGCGTTGACGTCGGAACCCGCGCTTCGCGAACTGCTCTATCTCGTTCTCAGCACCCCCGAATACCAGGTGAACTGACATGACGTGCTATTGCTCGCGCCGCGACTTCCTCGCTCGCGGTTTGTACGGCATCGGGATCGGCGCGGGGATGCCGCTCTTCCTCGGCCGCACGTCGGCGGCGCTGACGGCGCAGGCGCTCCAGGGCACGAGCCTGGAGAAATACCCGGAGCGCATTCTCGTCGTGCTCGAGCTGTCGGGAGGGAACGACGGCTTGAACACCGTCGTGCCGCACGCCGACCCGGCCTACTATCGCGCGCGGCCGCGCATCGGCATTCCCGCGAAGGAGGTGCTCAAGGTCAGCGACGCCTTCGGCTTCCACCCGTCGATGGTCGGGTTCGAACGGCTCTACAAGGACGGCCGCATGGCCGTCGTCCACGGCTGCGGCTACGACCACCCCAGCCTGTCGCACTTTTCGTCGATGAGCTACTGGCACACGGGCGTGCCGAACGCCGGCGAGCCCCTCGGCTGGCTGGGCCGCGTGGCTGACGATCACCTCAACCCGGCGACGCGCAATCTCATCGTCAACATCGGGACGTCGCAGTCGCTCGCGGTCCGGAGCGGCAAACACTCGCCGCTCGTCTTCGACGACCCGTCGCGCTTCAGGCGCGACGGCACCGACGATCAGAAGAAGGTGCTCGCTGATCTGGCCGGAACCGGCGCGGCGGCGTCGAACACGACGCTCGACTTCCTCTCGGCGACCGCCCGCAACGCGACCGACAGCTCGGATTTCGTCCGCCAGGCATCGGCCGCGTATCGGACGCCGGTGGACTACGGCATCGGCAACGCGTTCGGCGGCGGTCTGCAGCGCGTGGCCGCGCTGATCAACGCCGGCATGAAGACGCGGCTCTACTACGTGGCCTACCAGGGCAACTCGTTCGACACGCACGTCCAGCAGGGCGACGTGCACAGCCGGCTGCTGATGTACACGGCCGACGCGGTCCGCGCGTTCATGGAGGACATCGCCCGCATCGGCCGGGCGGACGACGTGGCCGTGCTGATGTTCACCGAGTTCGGGCGCCGGGTCGAGGAGAACGGCAGCCTCGGCACCGATCACGGCACGGCGACGCCGATGTTCCTGTTCGGCAAGCACGACAGAATCAAGGGCGGCTTCTACGGGCAGCCTCCGAGCCTCACGGATCTCGACGACGGCAACCTGAAGATGACGACGGACTTCAGGCGCGTCTACGCGACGGCGATCAAGGAGTGGCTGGGGTACGACGACGCCGATGCGGTGTTGAAGGGCCGCTTCGACACGCTCCGCACGTTCGCGTGAATACCGTCTGGTGAAGTGCAGGCCTTCGGCCTGCCGAGTCATGCGAAAGCGCTACGTCTTAGCCGGGCGGAGTTCCTCGTCGCGCAGCTTCTTCTCGTCGACCTGGCCGCAGTACCTGCCGATCACGATCGTCGCGACGCTGTTGCCGATGGTGTTCGTGACCGCCATCGCCTGCCCCATGAAACGGTGAATCCCCAGCACCAGCACGACGCCGGCCACCGGAACCCGTCCGGCTGCAGCGAGCGTGCCGGCGAGGACGACGAGCGCCGCGCCGGCGACGCCGGCGACGCCCTTCGAGGTCAGGCTCAGCACGCCGAGCAGCACCAGCTGGTCGGTGATCGTCAGCGGCGTGTTCGTCGCCTGCGCGATGAACACGACGGCCATCGCCTGGTAGATGGCGCTCCCGTCCATGTTGAAGGAATACCCTGCCGGAATCACGAGGCCCACGATCGAGCGCTCGACGCCCAGGCGCTCGAGCTTGACCATCACCTGGGGCATGGCCGCCTCTGACGACGACGTGCCGAACGACACGAAGAGTTCCTCTTTGAAGTACGCGATGAGCCGGCCGATCCGGACGCCGTTCCACAACGCGATTGGACCCAGGATGAAGATCACGAAGGCTGCTGACGTCAGGTAGAACGTCACGATCAGCTTGATCAGCTGCGCCAGCGTGCCGACGCCGAAGCTGCCGATGGTGGCCGCCATCGCGCCGAACGCCCCGATCGGCGCGGTCCGCATGATGATGCCGACGATGCCGAAGAGCACTTGGGACAGGCGTTCGATGAACTCGAAGACCGGCGCGCCGGCCTTGCCGGTGGCGTTGAGCGCCAGGCCGAAGATGACGGAGAACAGCAGCACCTGCAGGATGTCGGACCGGGCGAACGCATCCGCGGCGCTCGTCGGGATGATGCCGAGCAGGAAGTCCGTGATGTTCTGCCCCCTGCCGGCGGTGACGTATTGCGCCACGGCCCCGGCGTCGAGCGCCGCCGGATCGACGTTCATGCCCGCACCGGGCTTCACGATGTTGACGACGATGAGGCCGATGACGAGCGCGATGGTGCTGACGATCTCGAAGTAGATGAGCGTGAGGACGCCCGCCTTCCCCACGGCCTTCACGTCGCCCACGCCCGCGATCCCGACGACGACCGTGCAGAAGACGACAGGGGCGACGATCATCCGAACGAGCTTGATGAAAGCGTCGCCGAGCGGCTTCATCGACGCGCCAGCCGCCGGGAAGAAATGCCCGAGGGCCACGCCGATGAGCGTCGCGATCAGGACCTGGCCGTAGAGGGAACGGTAGAAGGGCACGGCGGAAAGTGTAAAGTGCAAAGTACAAAGTGCAAAGTAAGTTCGGGACCGGCTTCGAACTTGACTTCTCTACTTTGAACTTTGAACTTCGAACTTTCTGCTAGGCAGACGTCGGCAGGTCTTTCAGTTCGAGGCGCGCATCCGCCGACTGGGGGATGGTGAGGCGGAAGCACGCGCCGCCGTCGCTGGGCCTGAGTTCGAGCGTGCCGCCGTGCGCCTCGGCGATGCCGAGGCTGACGGACAGCCCGAGGCCGGTCCCCTGGCCGACGCCCTTGGTGGTGAAGAACGGCTCGAACACCTGGCTGGTCATGGCGGCGGGGACGCCCGGGCCGTTGTCGGACACTTCAACCCACGCGCAGGCGCCGCTCTCGCCCGTGCGGACCCGCACGACGCCGGGCTGTCCTGTCGCGATGACGGCGTGCTCGGCGTTCATGAGCAGGTTGAGAATCACCTGCTGAATTTCCTCGCGGTTGACGACCGTCAGCGGCAGATCGAGCGAGTAGTGCTCCACCAGCTCGACGCCGAGGCTCTTCAGCTCGAAGGACCGCAGCGCGACGGTCGACCGCGTGATCTCGTTCAGGTCCGCAACCGCGCGCTCGAGCGCGGAGTGGCGCGCGAACAGGAGCAGATGGCGCACGATCTTGGCCGCGCGGTCGGCGTGCACGCGAATCTGATCGAGGTCGTGCTTCTGGTCGCCGCTGTCGTGCCCTTCGATGAGCAGCTCCGACAGGCCCATGACCGCCTGCAGCGGGTTGTTGATCTCGTGCGCCACCCCGGCCACCAGCTGGCCCACGGCCGAGAGGCGCTCGCTGTGGATCAGTTGCTCGCGGAGGCGCCGCTCCTCGGAGATATCCCGCTCGACTGAGACGACGTGCGTGAGCGAACCTCGATCGTCCTTCAGCGCCGCCAGCATCGCCGACACCGGGAACGTCGTCCCGTCGGCGCGCTTGCGTGTGACCGTCCCGCGCCAGCCGCCCTTGTCCCGGACGTGCGACAGCAGATCCTGCGACGTGATCGCCTCGAGCGTCATCAGGTCGCCGCCGCGCAGCTTCGTCAGGTCCTGCGGCTTGAGCCCCATTGCGCGGCAGAACGCGCCGTTGGCGTACCGGCAGCGGCCGTCGGGCGTGAGCACGAGGATGAGGTCCTGCGCCTGCTCGAGCACGTCCGCCAGCAGCCTCGTCGTGTTGCCGGCCTGCTGCATCTCCGCGCGCTCGGCCGCGATGCGCGCGACGAGCAGCGACAACACTGAGATCAGCGTGACGGCCGTGGACAGGTCGCGGACGCTCGACAGCGTCTCGTCCGGCACGAGCCGCCGGAGGCCGAAATCAAGGATGGGAATCATCGCGACGGCCGCGAAGATCACCCACGGACGCGGGCGCTCCAGTTCGCCCGCATCCGCCACCGGCGAATCCGCCGACTCCGATGACGGCGCGGTCGTCGCCGCCCAGGGAAAGAACGCGAAGGGCAGAATCCACGCGAAGTCGTAGACGAAGCCGCTGCGGTACAGCCCGCGGCCGATTTCGAAGTTGCTGAGCGTCAGCGTGGCGAAACCCACCATCGCGCCGAATGACAGCCGCCGGAACGTCGCGCTCCAGCCCGTGCCCCGTGCGACCCACGCGGCCCCCAGCATGCCGGCCACGACGAGCGCCTGCTGCAGTTCGGACACCAGCTGCAGCGAGATCGGCGCCCCACCGCCGCCTGCGCCCGCGTCGGGCGCCGTCACGAAAAACGAATACAGGAATCCGGTGACGACGGTCAGGCCCGCCAGATCGACCGCGGTCGTGGCGGCCAGTGGTTCGCGCGCGCCGCGATGCGGCTGAGCGAGCAGCGCGAAGAGCGGGGCGATGGCGCCGAAGAGGGCGAAGATCGCGGGCCACGCGAGCCAGGTGTTGCGCCGCGACATCAGCTCGTCGGCGGCCCACCCGGTCAGGCCGATGGCCGACATGGCCAGGCCGACCGAAATCGTCGCCCAGAACAGCCATTGGCAGCCCCGCCACGACTGGCGCCGCACGACGATCGTCAGGATGCCGACGACTGGCGGGACGAGCAGGGCAGCTGCCCGAAACCAGCTGAGCGAGACCGGGTCGCCGCGCAGGAGCCAGCCGGCCGCCACATACGCAGCGGAATAGAGAATGCCGCCGAGAAGCCACCCCATCTGCTCCCTGTATCGGCAGAATCAGGGGCTCCCTCCATGCCGCGGCAAGCGGACCGGTGAAGACGCAGACAGGTGGCAGGAGTGCGCAGAAAATCGGACCGGACGGCCTATTTGACGGAGTCGGCGCCCGCCTTGGCGCACTGGCCGTCCTGCTCGCTGGTGCCGCCGGAGACGCCAATCGCGCCCACGATCTTGCCATCCGCGATCAGCGGCACGCCGCCCTCGACCGGCACGGCGCCGTCGAGCGCCAGAAGGCGCATCCCCGCCCCGCCGGCCGCCAACGCGTCCTGGAGGGCCTTGGTCGGCCGCTTGAACCGGGCGGACGAACGGGCCTTGTCGACCGCGATGGTGACGCTGGCGGCCTGGGTGCCGTCCATCTTCTCGAAGAACACGAGGTCGCCCGAGATGTCGACGACGGCGACGGCCATGCGCCAGCTGTTCTTCTGGGCCTCGGCGAGAGCCGGAGCCGCCGCCTTTCGGGCGGCCTCGAGCGTGATGGAGGCGCCGTACGGGTTCGGAAGCTGCGCAAACAAGGAGGACGCGCAGAGCAGCGCCGCCGCGCCGGCCGCGAGGGTGACCGTCAGTCGATTCAGCATCTCATTCTCCACCGTTGGGCCGGGCGGTCACCGGCGCGTTGACGTTTTCCTGCGTGACGGCGCGCCGGGCGCGGACGATGCCCTTCTTCAGATCCTCCGCGAGCGCCCGGTCCTCGGCGCGTTCCGCGCTGAGCGCGTTGGGCACGGCGTAATCGCCCTCGTGGCACTCGTAGGGCAGCAGCTGGTAGCCCGGCGGCGACATCAGCGGCAGCGAGATCGTGAACGGCTTCGTGTAGGTCTTCGGATCGTTCATCGTGATCTCGTAGCGGAGTTCGTCGGCGCCGACGCGCGTGATGCGCTCGGTCATCACCATTTCCTCGCTGTGGCGCAGCCCGTTGCCGTTGAGGCCGATGCTCGTCCGGTCCGTCAGGTTCGTCGTCTCGATCACGAGGGTGCTGCCCTCCCAGTGCCCGCGCGAGTCGCCGAGCAGCTGGCGGATGCCCTTGCCGACGTGCGGCCGGCCGTCGGTGTAGACGACGCGCGTGTCGTGCACCATCTCGTAGCTGATGATCACTTGACCGGGCGCCTGCATGATCCGGTTGCCGTTGCCGTACACGACAGGCAGAACCGACCCGATGATGCCGCGCGTGATGCACCGGTCGTAGTTCGTGAAGTCTTCTGTCTTGTCGAAGGGACCGGCGCCGAACGTGCCCTGGTCGCGCGTCGCGCGGCGCGACTCCGCGTAGGGCGTGACGACCGGCAGCTTGCCGTCCGGCGGATCGACGATCAGCGAGGTCTGGCGGAACGACTTGACGAGCCACGCGTTGTCGTTCCGGAACGATCCGATCGCGTTTTCCGCCCGCTCGCGCGTCTGCGCATCCCGTTTCAGCTTGGCGGCGTACTCTTCTTCGTTCAGCTCGGCGCGTCCGCCGAACTGATCGGGCCGCTGCATCGGGATCCCGATGGCGGCGTCGCTCGTCCAGACGCCCGAGATATCGGGATCGCCCCACGGCGTCTTCGCGGCGGCGGAGGCCTTCGCTGGCGCAGATGGCTTCGCCGGCGCCTGCGCGTGCAGGGCCGCCAGTGATCCGCTGACCAACGCCGTCGAGAGCATCACGACGAAAGCGGAGGATTTCTGGTTCATGTGTTCCTCCGTCCGGCTGAAGCCGGACGCTACGGATTCACTCGATCATCGCCTGCCAGACGGCGTTCTCGAAGTCGCGCTGCAACGGCCCGCTGGCGCCCTGCATCATGATAATGGACACCATCTTCTCTTTCGGATCCATGTTCTGGTTGGTGCCGTACGCGCCCGCCCACCCGTACGTGCCGGGCGACACGCGCAGATCCGCAGCCACCGGGTCGAGGACAACCTGCACGCCGAGGGCAAAGCCCATCCCTCGCGCGGGGCGGCCGAACTGTCCGTTCACCATGTCGCCGGTATGGTTCGCCGTCATCAACTCGACGGTCCGCGGGCTGAGATACCGCTTGCCGTTCATCTGGCCGCCGTTGACGAGCATCTGGGCGAACTGCAGGTAGTCTTCCGCCGTGCTCATCAGCCCGCCCGAGGCGGAAAAATACGTTCCGCTGATCAACTGGTTGGCGTTCTGCGCCGGCACGAGGCCGTTGGGCGTCCGCTGGTAGACGGTCGCGAGACGCGCCGTCCGCTCCGGCGTCGGCGCAAACCCGGTGTCTTTCATCCCGAGCGGATCGAACAGCCGCTGCTTGAGGAACTGGTCGTAGGGCTGCCCCGACGCGATTTCGACGATGCGCGCGAGAACGTCGAAGCCGTACAGGCCGCTGTACCGCCACAGCGTGCCCGGCTGGAAATCGAGCGGCGTCTGGGCGAGCTTCGGAATGTAATTGGCGAGCGTGTCGTTCGCGCCTCGGGGCGCGAGCTTCGCCTGTTCGGCGCCGCTGACGCCGCCGCTCATCAACCCCGACGTGTGCGTCAGCAGATCCTTGACCGTGATCTCGCGCGCGGCCGGGACGACATCGAATTCCGGCGGCGGCGCCGGCGGCCCGCCGCGGCCGAACGCCGGCATCTGGACGGGGTTGGTCGTGCCCTTCGCGACGGCGACCTTCATGTTCTTGATCTCGGGGATGAAGGCCGAGACGCGGTCGGTCAGGCGAACCTTGCCTTCCTCGAGCATCATCATCACGGCGACAGCGGTGATGGGCTTCGACATCGACGCGAGCCGGAAGATCGAGTCCTTCATCATCGGCTTCTTCGACTCGATATCCGCCAGCCCCTGCGCGGCAAACTCCACTATTCTTCCGCGGCGTGCCACGAGGGTGACCGCGCCCGACACATCCTTCGCCTCGATGTGCCGCGCCACCGCCTCGTGCACGCGCTGCAGGCGCTCGGTGGAGAACCCCACGTCTTCGGCCTTCGAGACATTGGGGACCGAACCCGCGGTCCGCACCGACAGAGCCGTCGCGGCCAGCAGGGCAACCAGGACACCGAACAGGCGCAGTGCTCGCATCAGTCCTCCAGACGGAGGGAATTCTATAACGGCGGACGGGGCTAGCAGGGCTGGCAGGGCTGGCGGGCCTGGCAGGGCGGGCTGGCGGGGCTGGCAAGCGCCACACGAGTCGGCTTTGCTCGCCCGACCCACCCGACCCACCCGACCTATTTGACTGGCGTCGTCGGGACGGAGACCAGGTCGTCTTCGATCCAGGGGGTCCGGCAGGGCTGCCCGCGCTCGTACAGGGCCAGATTGGCGGTCATGCGCTGCACGGTCGGGGTCAGGCCGGCTCTCTGGGCCGCGGCCATGACGTCGCGCTGGATGCCGATCGCCTGCGCGAAGTTTCCCTGTTCGGCCAGCGCCATCGCGATCGTCTCACCGAGCGACGTGCTCTTCTCGCCCGCATCGAACATCTGCTGGGCGATGGACAGGGCGCGCGCGCCGTCGCGGGCGCCCGCGTCCGGGCTCGTGGCCAGGAGCCGCGCCAGCGCGATCTTCAGATCGGCGCGATCGCCGTAGAGCCGCACCGACTCGTCCAGCCAGTCGCGGGCCTCGCGATAGCGCCGCAACTGCACCAGCGCCATCGCGTACCCGAGGCGGGCGACATTCTGGCGCGGGTTGATCGCGATGGCGTCACGGTAATGAGACAACGACGCCTCGCCCCGCCCCGTGCGGCGCAGCACATCGGCGACCGCCATGTGAGCCTCGACGTAGTTCGGCTGGTATTGGACGGCGGCCAGCAGGTGCTGCACCGCGGGCTGCGTCTCGCCGGTCGAGGCCAGCAGCACACCCAGGCTGTAGTGCGCCTTGGACGTCGATTCGTCCAGGACACCGGCAGGCGCATGGCGCACGACCTCCTCGAATTGCTCCCGCGCCCCCTGGATGTCGCCGGTCAGATAGAGCGCCGTCCCGAGCTTGTGATGCAGCGACCGGCTGAGCTGCGTGTTCTCGTGCGACAGCTCGATGCCCTTGCGGAAGTACTGGGCCGCCGTGGGCCAGGCGCGCGCTTCGAATGCGCGAACGCCGCGCAGCTCGTACGAGAGCGCGCTCTCGAGGAGCAGATCGAGTTCCTGCTGGAGCGGATCGGGCACCGGCAGGTCGCGATTGCGCCACTGTCGAAGGTGCGGCTGCGCCTTGTCGAGCTGACCGAGACCGCGATACGCCGCCGCGAGCGGCGCGTGCAGGCTCTCGGCTTCGGGATCGATGGCCAGCGCGTCCTCGAGGTATTTCACCGCCTGTGCGTAATCGCGCTTGGCCACCGCCACGCGGCCGAGGCCGGCCAGGGCCGCGACGGTGCGAGGCGCGAGGCTGTTCGCTTTGACGAACAACGGCTCGGCCGCTTCCGGGCGGCCCTGATCGAGGTGCAGGCGGCCGAGCCAGATGAGCGTGGCCAGATCGTCGGGGCGCAGGGCGAGCGCCTGCTTGTACGCCGCCTCGGCCTTGTCGGTCTCGCCGCGGCTCTTGTAGAGGCCGGCGAGGTAGTACGGCCAGCGGACCTCATCGGGCGCGAGTTTCTGCGCGTTGAGGTAACAGGGCTCTGCCACGTCGTAGAACTCGGCGGCCTGCAGCACCATCCCGTACTGGCCAAACGCGGACGCCAGTTCCGGCGCGTCCGCCCGGTCCGACAAGGCGCGCGTCAGCGCTTCGTAGCGGCCCCGCACCTGCGCCTGAACGCCGGCATCGACGCGCGACAGGTCCGGCAGCGGCGCGGCCAGCAGGTTGCGGCCGGCCCACCCGCGGCATCCGGCCGCCGCAGTGGCAACGACAACGACAAGACAGGACAGCGCGATAAGCCGAACAGGACGAACGGGGCGCCGGGGCATCATTTGCCGGTGCCTTCTTCGAGCGTCACGTAGCGATCGATGTCCACACTGGAAAATTCTTCGAGCCGCCCGTCGGGCCAGGTGACCTTCACGCGAGGCGTCTCGGCCGATCCGCCGAGCCCGACGAGGATGCGCGGATCGTTGGCCGAGGCGTAGCTGCCGTCAGCCCGCGCCCTCCGCCAGAGGGCCGGTGTGTGGGTACGCACGATCTGAACCCGCGCGCCGAGCTGATCTCGTAGGGCGACCCTTTCATCCTTCGACGGGCTCGGGATGGCCTGAGCTTGTCGAAGGCCAGGGTCGCCGGTGCGGCGGGCCTGAAAGGCCCGCCCTACGAGCCGCAGCCCGAGCCAGTGGTTGCGATTCGGTTCGCCGTTCACGAGCACACGCAGTTTCCCGTTGGTGTTGCCGACAACGATGTCGGTGTCGCCGTCGTTGTCGATGTCGCCGAAGGCCGCGCCGCGGCCCACGTCCGCGATCTTGAACACCGAGCCGGCGCGGCTCGAGACGTCCTCGAAGCGGCCAGTGCCGAGATTCCTGTAAAGCTGCGGCGTCATCTTGAGCGGGAACGGATCGTTCGCTCTCGCGAGGGCCTCGATGGTGGCGACGCTGCCGTTGGCGACGAACAGATCCAGCCAGCCGTCGCGATCGAAATCCAGCCAGCCGGCGCCGAACCCGGTTTTCGCGAGGCTGGGCGGGCCGAGGCCGGCGGCGGCGCGCCGGTCCTCGAAGTTGCCCGCGCCGTCGTTGAGGTACAGCACGTTCATCTGGTCGAGCCAGTTCGTGATGAACAGGTCTTCGTCGCCGTCGTTGTCGAAGTCGCCCGCGTCCACGCCCATGCTCGCTTCGGCCTGTCCGGTACCGCTCACGGCGGCGCCGGCGAGGAACGCTGTGTCCTTGAACGTGCCGTTGTGCTGGTTGATCCAGAGCTGGTTGGGCTGACCGTCGTTGGCGACGTAGAGATCGATCCACCCGTCGTTGTTGAAGTCCGCGGTGGCGGAACCAAGCGCCGGGCCGTACGCGCCGTTCACGAACGCCTTCGACGTCACGTCCTCGAACGTGCCGTTACCCCGGTTGTGGTACAGGTGGCTCGGCTGCGCGCGATAGCTGTTCGGCGGGCAGTAGTCGCGCCGGCCCGTGACGCTGAGGCACTGGATGTCGCCGGCGAGGCTGTAGATCAGGTAATTGCCGACGAACAGGTCGAGCGAGCCGTCGCGGTCGTAGTCGAAGAACGTGGCCGAGACGCCCCAGCCGCCCGGGTCGCCGGCGCCGGCGGCCTTCGTCACGTCGGTAAACGTGCCGTCACCGTTGTTGCGGAGGAGCACGGCGCCCGAGAGCCCCGTGCGATACAGGTCCACGAACCCGTCGTTGTTGAAGTCGCCGGCCGCGATGCCCATGCCGTAGGACCGCAGGCCGATCCCGCTCTGAGTGGTGACGTCCGTGAACCGGATCGTGTGCGTGCCGTCGGGGTTCGCGACGGTATCGTTCCGGAAGAGTCTGTCGTTGTCTCCACGGCCTCCGCCTGCGGCGGCGGCCGGGCTGCCCTCGGAAGGACCGTTGGTTCCCAGCAAGTGCCCCTGCGTGACGTAGACGTCGAGGTCGCCGTCGTTGTCGTAGTCGAAGAGGCCGACGCCCGGCGCCATGATCTCCGGGTAATAGAAGCGGCCCGACATGCCGTTGACGTGCGTGAAGTCGAGGCCGGCCGCCTGGGCGACGTCCGCAAACCACTCCGTGGCCGGGGCCGATGCCGTGTTCTTCGGAGATGCCGCGCAACCGGCGAGCCCAAGCAGAAGCATCAGAACCCCGAACCACCGAATCGGCATGAGTGCCAATTGTAGCGGGGCTGACTGCTGACTGCCGACTGCCGACTGCCGACCGCCGACTGCCGACTGCCCGACTGCCCGACTTATAATCGACTCGACTCATGAACATGCCGTGGCCGTGGCGTCTCGTCGCCGGCCTGCTGTCCATCCTGGTGACCCTTCCGGCATCAGCCTCCGGCCAGGTTGCCGATCCGAAGACAGGTTTTGCCGAGGCGGTGGCCCAGTTCGGCTTCGCGCTCGAGGGCACGTACGGCGATGAAGGTCCGCGCGTGCTGGCGAGCCTCGACGCCCTCGGCCGCGGGCTCGCCCGCTGGGACGACACGATCCGCGGCTACGAGCGGGCGATGGAAGCGGAGACGAAGAACGCCGAGCCCGGGGCCGCAGCGGTCGCCCACCTGGCACTTGGGGGCCTGTACCTCGATCGCCACCGCGTCTCCGACGCCCTGCGCGAGTTCGGCGCGGCGACCCGGCTCGACCCGAAGCGCGCCGACGCCTTCACGCTGCTCGGCATCGCGAGCAGCCCGCCGTTTCCAGCCAACGCCGCCGCGGCAGTTGCCGCGTTTCAGAAGGCATCGGCGCTCGACCCGGCGGACGTGGTGACCGAGTACCTGCTCGCCCGCCAATTGTCCCGCGCAGGCAAGGCGGAAGAGGCTGCCCGGTCGTGGCGGCGGGTGGCCGACAACTTCCGGCGCCGGCTGGACGAGCGCACGGTTGCGACGGGCGCGCCGTTCATGAGCTTCGGCATCGTCGCCGAACGTTCAGGCGTCGAGCCGTTCTTTCCGCCCGCGATCTACGCCGAGGGGTTCGCGCTGCTGGCGCGGGGCGAGTACGCCGCGGCGCTCACCTCCCTCCGGTCGTCGTCGTCACGCGATCCGCTGGTGGCGGACGAAGCCAATCGCTACGGGATGCGGAGAGCCGCCGACGCGTTTCGCGACGGCGCAATCGACACGGCGATCGGACAGCTCCAGGCGGCCATCGAGCTCGCTCCCGAGCGAGCGGAACCGCATCGGATCCTCGGGCTGGTCTGGGCCGCGGCGGAACAATACGACCGCAGCGCCGACGAGCTGAAGACCGCCGTGAAGCTGAGCCCGGGCGACGAGCGCGCGCGCCTCGCACTGGCCGACGTCCTCGTTCGCGCGGGACGCGCCGACGCCGCCGAGGAAGCGCTGCGCGAAACGATCGCACGGCTTCCCGCGTCGGGACGCGCGCACTACACGCTGGCGCGGCTGCAGCAGCGGAAGGGCGACCAGATCGAGGCGCTCAAGTCGTTCCAGGCGTGCCTGCCGTTCAACCCGCTCGTCGGGTTGAACGGCATCTACCAGTCGATGGGCGCCATCGCCGCCGCGCGCCAGAACTTCGACGTGGCGATCGACGCCTACAGCAAACGCGTGGACGCCCACCCGAACGACGCCGCCGCGCACCAGGATCTCGGCGACACCTACGCGCGGCTCAGCCGGTCGGACGAGGCGCTCGCCGAGTTCGCGGTGGCGCTGACGATCGACGCCAACCGCGCGCCTGCCTACGCCAGCCTCGCCCAGCTTTACCTGCGGCAGGGGCAGTACGACGACGCCGTGAGTGCCGCGAACCGCGCGATGGCCCTGGATGCATCGCAGCCCGAAACGCACTACGCGCTGGGCACGGCCCTGATGCGTCTCGGGAAAGCGGAGGAAGGCGAAAAGGAGCTCAAGGAGTTCGAGCGGCTGCAGCAGAAGGCCGCCGCCGATCGCGCGCGCGATCTCGAACTCGGCCGCATCAGGCGCGAGGCTCAACTCAGC
Organism: uncultured Acidobacteriota bacterium; assembly: GCA_963712905.1. Lineage (GTDB taxonomy): Bacteria > Acidobacteriota > Vicinamibacteria > Vicinamibacterales > CAVVIG01 > CAVQJU01. The sequence goes on from CAVQJU010000018.1 coordinate 57,825, forward strand.
TCGAGCAACGGCGACCACGAGAAGGCGGCCTCGCTGCTGCGCCGCGCCCTGGAGCTGGCACCGGACGATCCGATCGCGCACCTCAACCTCGGCATGGCCCTGATGCTCGCCGGCAAACCAGCCGAAGCCATCGAGCGCTACACCGCCGCGGTGACGCTCAAGGCGCCCTCCGACGTCCACCTGCGCATGGCCGAAGCCTATGAGGCCCTGGGGCGCGCCGACGACAGCCGCCGCGAGATGGAGATGTACGAGCAGCTGACGCAGGAGCGCCTGCAGCGGACGGGCGCTCCGAGGTGACAGGGAACGTCCGCCCCGCGGTCGCGACCGCGTTTGCCCTGGGCGCAGTCCTCGCGCTGTTCACGCTCGTGCCATCCGCGCAGCCGCAGCCGGCCGCCGGCTTCGTCAACATCGCGCCGCGCGCCGGCATCGACTTCCGTCACGTCAACGGCGCCAGCGCCGCCCGCCACCTTCCGGAAATCATGAGCGGCGGCGGCCTGTTCTTCGATTACGACGGCGACGGCTGGCAGGACGTCTTTCTGGTGGACGGCGGGTCGCTGGTCGATCCGGCGACGGCGGGGCGTGCGCGTCACCGGCTCTTCCGGAATCGCGGCAACGGCACCTTCGAAGACGCCACGCCGCGGTCCGGCATCGCGCACACCCAGTACGGCATGGGCGCCTGCGCGGCCGATTACGACAACGACGGCTTCCCCGATCTGTATGTGACCAACGTCGGGCCCAACACCCTGTATCACAACAACTCCGGTAAGGCGTTCGCGGACGTCACACGGGCGGCCGGTGTCGGCTCGAGCTCGTTCGGCGCCAGCTGCGCCTTCGCGGACGTCGATCGCGACGGCTACGTTGACCTCTTCGTCACGAACTACGTGGACGCCCGGCTCGACAACAACGTGTTCTGCGGCGACGCGGGCGCGAAGCTGCGCGTGTATTGCCACCCGCTCAATTTCTCGCCGCTGGCGTCGGTCCTCTATCACAACAACGGCAACGGCACCTTCACCGACGTCAGCCAGAAGTCCGGGATCGGCAGCCACCGCGGCAACGGCCTCGGTGTCGTCGCCGGGGACTACGACGATGACGGGTGGCCGGATATCTTCGTGGCCAACGACACGACGCCGAATTTTCTGTACCACAACGAAGGCAGCGGCGTGTTCAAGGAAACGGCGCTGACGGCCGGCGTCAGCGTGGCGGCCGACGGCCGTCCCCGCGCCGGGATGGGTACCGATTTCGGCGACTACGACAACGACGGCCGCCTCGATCTCTTCGTAACCAACCACGAGCTCGAGACGCACACGCTCTTCCGGAACCTCGGCCGGGGCCTGTTCGCCGAGACGACGACCGAGAGCGGCGTCGGCGTCGAGACGCTTCCGTACGTCGGCTTCGGCGCTCAATTCTTCGACTACGACAACGACGGCGATCTCGACCTCGGCGTCGTGAACGGGCACGTCATGAACGACTCGGGGCACTTCAGGCCCGGCTCGAAGGAAGCGCAGCGGAAATTGCTCTTCCGCAACGACGGCGGCGGCCGCGGCTTCTTCAAAGAAGTAGGCCGGACGTCAGGACCCGGCTTCGTGCCCGAAGCGGTCGGCCGCACGCTCGTCGCCGGCGACGTCGACAACGACGGCGCCCTCGACCTGCTCGTGACGAACAACGGCGGGTCCGCCGAGCTGCTGCGAAACGGCGGCGCGGCCGGCAGCAACGCGGTCCTGTTGGCACTGGTCGGCACGAAGAGCAACCGCGGCGCCATCGGCGCCCGCGTGCGCCTCACGACGGCTGGCGGCTCGACGCAAGTCAGGGAGATCAAGGCCGGATCGAGCTATCTCGGCGAGAGCGACCTGCGGGTGCATTTCGGCCTGGGCCGGGCAGCCACCATCGCGCGCATCGATATCCGCTGGCCATCGGGCGCGACCGAAACGATTCAGAACGTATCGGCCAATGCCATTGTCACGATCACCGAAGGCAAGGGCGTGACGACACAGACTCGGTTCCTGAAGTAGTGCAGGCCTTCAGTTGATCCCCCGCCCTTCGCGCACGACGTAGAAGCGGTCGGCCGCGAGGGCCGTCAGCGTTTCGGTCCGTCCGCTCGGCCACCGAATCTCGACACGTGTCACGCGGTCGGCCTCGCCGAGGCCGAAGTGCACGCGCATGTCGTTGTGCGACAGGTAACTGCCACCGCTCCGCACCTCGCCGACCTGCGTGCGCCCGCCCGCCGACAGCCGGACCCTCGCGCCGATCGCATCACGGTTGGTCGTGCCTTCAGGACCGGCCGTGACGGAGCCGGCCAGCTTGATCGTGATCCAGTGGCCGCCGCCTGTCGTGTCGTTGCGCAGCAGCGACGGCGGCTCATTCATGTTAACTACCAGGACGTCGATGTCGCCGTCGTTGTCGTAGTCGCCGAAAGCGGCGCCGCGGCTCGAGTGTTCGGCGGCGAGGCCTCCGCCCGCCTCCCCCGCAACGTCGCGGAAGCGGCGGCCGTCGAGGTTCCGGAACAGCTGCTTGCGCTGCCGGTACTTCGTGGAAATGCCGAACCGGCCGACATCGGGATACACGTGGCCGTTGGCGACGAAGAGGTCCGGCAGGCCGTCGTTGTCGGCGTCGAAAAACCCCGTGCCCCAGCCCATGAAGGTCAGCGGCGGATCGGCCAGCCCCGCCTTGTAGCTGACGTCGCTGTACAGTCCCCGGTCGGCGGCTTCGTACAGCGTGTGGTAGTCGTCGGCGAAATGCGTCGCGATCAGGTCGAGGCGGCCGTCGCCGTTGTAGTCGGCGGCGTCCACGCCCATGCCCGCCTGCGCGCGGCCCGTGCCGCTCAACGCGACGCCGCTCGGCAGGGCGCGTTCCGCGAACGTGCCGTCGTGGTTGTTGTGGAAGAGGAAGCTCGGCACCGAATCGTTGGCCACGAACAGGTCGGGCCAGCCGTCATCGTCCAGGTCGGAAAACAGCACGCCGAACGAAAACGCCCCCGGCTGCCTGACGCGCGCCGCCTCGGTGACGTCCGTAAAGGTGCCGTCGCCGTTGTTGCGGTAGAGGACGTTCATCTCGGGCGTCAGCCCCCGCGGCCCGCAGAACACGTCGAACCCCACGTAGCGGCAGTTGGTCGAGGCGCCGCGCTTCGCGATCTTCCGCGCATCGAACGACACGTAGTTGGCGACGTAGAGATCCACGAACCCGTCGCGGTTGTAGTCGCCAAACGCGCATCCGGTGCTCCAGCGCGCGTCGCCGACGCCGGCCCGTTGCGTGACATCCGTGAAACGCGGGCCTGCCGACGATCCGGTGTTCCGGTACAGAACGTTCGGGCCGTACGCCGTAACGTAGACGTCGTCGAAGCCGTCGTTGTCGATGTCCGCGATGCAGGTGCCCATGCCCCACCCGCGAGCCGACATTCCGCTCGAGGCGGTCACGTCGGTAAAGCGTCCGCGGCCGTCGCCTCGATAGAGCGCCGCCATCCGGTCGCCTCCGCGCGCGAGGCGATCGCGCGTGGAACCGTTCACGATGAGGGCGTCGAGGCTGCCGTCGTTGTCGAAGTCGAAGAACGCCGCTCCGTTGCCGTTGGTGTCGAGGATGTAGTCGCCGGAACCGTCGCCGTGGACGTTGAGGAGTGTGAGACCGGCCTGGGCGGCGACGTCCGACATGCGGATGACGGCCGTCGCAGCGCGTGGAGCCGCGCTCAGAAGACCAAACGCGGCGGCCGCGAAGCCCGCGGCGAGGCAGGGGAAGCGCACAGGCGTCTCAAAAAGCGAAAGGCCGGAAGCCAGAGGCTTGGGTCTTCCCCAGCCCCCAGCCCCAGCCTTTAACCTCTAACCTCTAACCTCTCCGCAATCCCTAGAAATCGACCGTAACGTTGAACCGGAGGAACCGCGGGTTGAGCACGGTCGTCGGCCGCAGCCACGCGGAACCATCCGTTCCGAACGCCTGGTTGAAGGCGGTGCCTGTGTTCGCGTTGAACAGGTTGTAGAGGTCGATCCCGATATTGGTCCGCGTCCGTCCGAATCTCAGGACCTTCGCGAACCGCATGTCGAGCGCGTTGATGCGATCGCCGTAGATCTGGCCGGGCAGCGTGAGATCGACCGCCTGAACCGCCGCATTACCCGGCAGAGGCCGTCCGATCGCCGCCTGAACAGCCGCGGTCGGCACGTTGTAGTTGGCCGCGAGCGACGCGCCGTTCGACGCAACGGCCGCGAACGTGGTGGCCGGCTGCGCGTTGGCGGTCGAGCGAGCTGCCGCGCTGACGAGGACGTCGATCTTGGGCAGCGTGTAGGACACGAGGCCGCGCGCGCTCGTCAGCCACCGCTCGTCCACCTTGCAGGACCCGGTCTGCTGATACGTGCCGAACACGTTGAGCAGTTCGGGCAGCTGGGCCGTGATCTCGCAGTAGTCACGATGGCCGGCGCCGGAGCTCGTGCCGCCCTGGAACGTGATGCCGTTGCGGGTCCGGGCGTTGAAGGTGACATCGAAGCCGCTCCAATAGTAGCTGGAGTTGCCGTAGTTGCTGTCCTTCGTGTAGTAGTTGTCGGTCAAGCCGAACTTGTTCGCCTTGATGACCGGGAAGCTCATGGTCGTGTAGCCGTTCTCAGCCAGTGTGGGGTTCGACGGCGACGCGATCTTGGCGATGTCGAAGTCCGCGGCGGAATTCGCGGCGTTGTCCGTCACGAAGAAATTGCCCCACTGACGGCGGCTCCAGGACACGTCGATCGACATGCGCGGCGCGATCTGCTGCTGGACGCCCACGCTGTACTGCCAGTTGTAGGGACGCACGCCCCATCCGCTGAGCACGGCGGGATCGACGCGAGTCGTCTGCACCGGGTTCTGGAAGTTCGAGTTGACCCACGCTCCGCATTCGCCGTTCTGGGCCGGGTTCATCAGGACGCAATCCGGCACCTTGTTGTTGTTGGTGTCGCCCCAGTTGCGGACGGTCGTGGACTGATAGGTCGCGCCCGGGTTCTTGATTGTGAACACGTTGTCGTTGTTCGCCGGCTCCAGGTATTTGCTCACGTTCACCCGCAGCGACGTCCGGCCGTTGCCGAACAAGTCGTACGCGGCGCCCATACGCGGCGTGATGTCATTGAAGCCCGTCACACCGTCCGACCGCGGGAACAGGAAGGGTGTGGCCAGGAACTGCGACGGCGCGATGACACCGTTCTGGCCTTCGGGGTACCAGCTCCATGCGTGCTCGTAGCGCAGGGCGCCCTGAAGCGTGAGCTTGCCGCGCGTCCACTGATCCTGGGCGTAGAACGCGTCGAACCGCGTGCGGTTGGCCTGTTTCCAGGGCGCCACGCGCATCGTGAACGAAATCGGCACGCCGCCCAGGAACGTGTACTGGAGCGCGTTGTCCATGATCTGCGTCTGGCTCTGCACCTGGAACGCCGCCTGGTAGCCAACCTTCAGGCTGTGGGCGCCGGTGACGTACGTGCCCGATGCCCGCCAGACGTTGTGCTGCTGATCGTTGGTGGCGGATGACGCCCAGCCACGGTACGCGAAGCCGCCGATCGGCACTTGCGTGGCCGGCGTGGCGAGCAGTTCGGAAACGGCGATGAAACCGGTCTGGGCACCCGCCGGAATCTGTCCGCCCCAGCGGCTGTTGAACGAGGAGAAGCCCGCTTCGAGGAGCAGCTTGCTCGTCATCGGCGACGACCAGGTGGACTGGAAGATCTTCTCGCGGTCGTCCCACACGTTGCCAGACTCGGGCGAGAGCGATCCGAACCCGCCGATCGAGCCAAGCGCGACCCAGTCGCTGCCCCGGTCCCGGCACTGCTCGCCACCCTGGACAAGCGCGGAGCCCCCGCAGTTCTTCTGGTAGTCGTAGTAGACGCCCACCTTGTGTTTCTGCGACACCTGGCCGGTGAAACGCAGCTCTTCGATCTGCTTGTTGGACGCGTTGCGCGCCTTGACGCTGGTGTCGGGCACGTAGTTCCACGCCGAGGCCACGCCGGCGTTCTTGTTGGCGTAGAGCAGCGGGACATCGTTGTGCTGACCGTAGTTGCGCACCGTGCCGTAGAACCACAGCCTGTCTTTCACGACGGGACCACCGACCGAGCCGCTCAGGTCCCAGTTCTTGATCAAGCCGGGCACTTCGGTGATGCCGTAACTCCGGAGCGTGTCGTCCAGGTTGTTGCCCTGCGACCAACTGCCCGCGGTGCTCGCGAAGCCCGTCCCGGATAGCTTGTTGCCACCGGTCTTCGGCACGATGTTGAGCTGGGGACCGCCACGATCGACTTCCCCAAGGCCGCCGGCCACGGTGATCTGCACCTCTTGCGCGTCGCCAATCGGATAACCAAAGCCGGCGACGCCGCCGCCGTTGAAGGCCGAGCCGACGTTCATGCCGTCGATCTGGACCGTGCCCTCGTTGCCGCGCCCGCCGCGCGAGGTGAAGAAGTTGGTCGAAACGTTCGAGCTGACGTCCAGGCCGGTGCCCTGAACGCCGGGCACGGTCGCCAGCAGGTTCCCGTATCCACGCGACACCGGGATTTCCTGGAGCACCGCGGCGCCCAGCGTCACCTGTTTCTTGGTGCTCGTCTGGATGTCCACGACCGGCGTCTCGCCGGTCACGGTGATCGTCTCGGACACGTTGCCGACGCGAAGGTTCTCGCTGATCGTCGTGGTGCCGGTGCCGATCACTTCAACGCCGTCGCGCTTGAGCGTGGCGAAGCCGGACAATGTGAAGCTCACCGAGTAGGTGCCCGGGAGCAGGTCCGCGATGCGGTACTGGCCGGTGTTGTCGGTGACCGCGCTTCGTGTCTTCTCAATCAAGACGGGGCTGGACGCCTCGACCGTTACGCCGGGAAGCACGCCGCCGGACGCGTCCTTGACGACACCGGCGATCGACTGGGCAAAGGCAGAGGCAGGCAACAGCGCCAGCCATGACAGGACAAGAACGATCTTGCCTAACAATCTCATTACCTACTCCTTGGTAGGAGGATCGCTGACACGTTGTCAGTAACCCATTTGTATTAGGTTGCGTTGGGATTCTACGCGTAACAGCCCGATGTCAAGCACCGGAAATCACACAAAACGAAGGCGTTAAGCGCTAATGTACAGGTTCATCCAAATATTTGGACAGAAAGCAGGCTGGGGTTGTCGTCCCTCGCTTTGCCCTCTGCCCTCTGCCCTCTGCCCTCTGCCCTCTGCCCTTGTGTGATCGCCCTAGAAATCCACCGTCACGTTGAACCGGACGAAACGCGGGTTGAGGATCTGAGTCGGGTTCAGGTAAGTGGACCCGTCGTAGTTCTGCTGGAACATCGTTCCCGTGTTGGCGTTGAACAGGTTGAGCACATCGATCGCGATGTTCGCGCGCTTGCTGCCGAAGTTGAGGATCTTGCCGAACCGCATGTCGATCTGGTTGATGCGGTCGGCGAAGTAGGTGCCGGGCGCGACCAGGTTCACCGTGGTGGCCGCTCCGTTGACGACTGCTGGGGCGTTCGCCGAGAGGCCCGTGCTGTTGCCCTCGGGTGAGGCGCCGACCCCGAACATCGAGTTCGGCTGGAAACGGAAGATGCCGCTGATGAGGACGTCGGCCTTCGGCAGGATGTAGGTCGCAAATCCCCTCACCTGCGTCTGCCACGACTCTTCCTTCCGGCACGACGAGGCGAGCTGATAGACATTGGCCGTGAAGGGCGCCGGGTTGGTCAACGCGGCGTTCAGCATCTCCGGAACCTTGGCCGCGACGGCACAGTTGTCCACGATGGCGCGGCCCGTGCTCGACCCGATCTGCAGCGTCAGGCCCGACCGCACGCGCGAGTTCAGCGTGATGTCCACGCCGTTCCAGTGGTTCGTCCAGTCGCCGTAGTCGCTCGCGAAGGTGTACGTGTTCTGAATGGCCGTGTTCGCGCCGGCCTTGACGATGTTGTACGACACGGGATAGCCGCCACCGTCCGGCAGCTTCGGGTCCTTCGGCGCTGTCGCGCTGATCGGCGAGAAGTCCGACGCCGCCAGGTTGACGTTGTCGTAGACGAAGAAGTTGGCGAAGTCGCGGCGGGCGAAGCCCACTTCGAGCGACGTCCGCGGCGCGATTTGCTGCTGCACCGACACGCCGAACTGCCAGTCGAACGGCCGGACGCCCCAGCCGCTGAGCACGGCCGGGTTGATGATCGTCTGCGCGTTCGGGTTCGCGAAGTTGCCCAGGTCGGCGGCTATGCACTCGCCGTTGGGCGCGTTCAGGAGCATGTTGCAGTCCGGCACGTGGTTGCCGTTGAAGTCGATGAACGTGCGGGACGCCTGCACCTGGAAGTTCGGGCCGCGGCGGCCGTTGCGCCCGTCGAGCGCCGGGTTGCCGGCCGTGTAGTTCTCCTGGTTGTTCGCGCTCTGGAGATACTTGCCCACGTTCACCTTCAGCGAGGTCTTGCCGTTGCCAAAGACGTCGTACGCCGCGCCGACCCTCGGCGTGATGTCGTTGTAGCCGGTCACGCCCTTGGTCTCGGGGAACGTGATCGGCCGCGCATTCCACACCGACGTCTCAGGCGCGCCGTTGTGCTCGGACGGGAACCAGCTCCACGCCCGGTCGTAGCGCACGGCGCCCTGCAGCGTGAGGCGGCCGTGAGTCCACTGATCCTGCGCGAAGAAGGCGTGGTACTGCGTCCGGTTGCTCTGCTGCCACGGCGCGATGCGCATCGTCGCCGAGTACATCCCGGGCACGAGGAAGGTGAGGTCCGTCAGCGAGTAACGGTTGTCGTTGGCGTCGTCTTCCGTCTGCTCGACGTGATACGCCCCGCGATAGCCGACCTTCAGGTTGTGCGCACCCGTGACGTAGGTCGCCGACGCGCGCCACGTGTTCGGGTTCTGGGTGTTGTCGATGATGTTGTCGACGCCCCGGTATACCCGGAACGGCGCGAGCGACGTCATCTGCACGAGGTTGGTGATGGCGCCCGGCTGCTTCATCCAGCCCCAGTGGCTGACGAAGGTCGCGTAGCCGGCTTCGAGCAGGAGCTTGTTGGTGACCGGCGAGGACCAGGTGACCTGCGAGATGATTTCGCGCGCGTCCCAGTAGTTGGTGTTCCCCTCTGCGGAGAACGCGTTGCCGAACACGGTTCCCGGCACCCAGTCGTCGCCCCGCGGCCGGCAGCCGTCGCTCTTGTTCATGCCGCCCTGGTCGCAGTCCCACTGGTAGTCGTAGTAAAAGCTGACCTTGTTCCGCGGCGTCAGCTGCGAGGTGAGGCGCACGGAGGTGACCGTCTTCGACGTCGCGGTGCGGCCGAGAACGGCCGTGTCGGGCGCGTAGTCCCAGTGCGACGCGTCGCCCGCAAACTTGTTGGCGTAGAGTCCCGGGACCTGCGTGTGGTTGCCGAAGTCGCGCACGTTGAGGAAGAACCACAGCTTGTCGCGCTTGATCGGTCCGCCAACGGCCCCGCTGACATCCCACAGCTTGATGAGGCCGGCGGCTTCGGTCACGCCCTGCGCCCGGAGCGCGTCGTCGACGTTGTTGCCCTGCGCCCAGCTGCCGGCGCCGGTGACGAAGAAGGTGCCCTTGAACTGGTTGCCGCCGGTCATCGGCACGATGTTCAGGATGGGACCGCCGGTCTCGGCGTCGCCCAGGTTGCCGGAGATCGCGATCTGCATTTCCTGCGCGTTGGCGACGTCGTAGGCGTTGCCGGACACGCCGCCGCCGTTGAATGCAGCGCCGACGTTGAGGCCGTCGAGCTGGACGGTGCCCTCGTTGCCGGGCCCGCCGTGCGCCGTGAAGAAGCTCGGGTTCACCGAGGATGACGAGCTCGCGCCCGCGCCCTGCAGCGTCGGCACGGCGGCGAGGATCGCGCCGTAGCCGCGCGCCACGGGCAGTTCGTTGATCGTCTTGTTCTCGAGCACCGCCTGGCGCTTGGTGGTCTGCGTATCGACGACCGGCGCTTCGCCGCTGACGTTGACCGTCTCGGCCACGTTGCCGACTTTCAATTCGCCGTTGACGTTGATCACGCCTGCGCCCGAGATTTCCAGGCCGTCGCGTTTCACGCTGGAGAATCCCGTGAGCGTGAACGTGACCGCGTAGGTGCCCGGCCGCAAGTCAACGATCTGGTATTGCCCGGTGCCGTCGGTCAGGGCTGTGCGTGTTTTCTCGATGAGCGCAGGACTCGAGGCCTCTACTGTCACGCCGGGGAGCACGGCTCCCGACGCATCCTTCACGACGCCGGCCAGCGTGGCCTGCGCATACGCGGAGGCCGGCAGGATCGCCAGCCAGGACGCCACGAAGGCCACCCTCTTCAACAACGTCATACACGCTCCTTGTGAGCTGCCACTGAACAGATCGACTGACGGACGCGCAGGCATACCGATTCGCTATCGCTTATATACCGTTGTGGTATAAGGACTTAATACTAGCCGCGCAATTCTAGGGAGCCGTTTACCCGCAGTCAACAACCGTTTACATGTTTGAGACAGGAAAGCGATCGACCGCATCCGGCGCGTTGGATCCGTGTTGCCCGGCCACAGGCCCGCTCGGGAGTTGGGTTATCCTGACGCCCACAGGCAACCATGAAAAAAATATTCGGACCGTACTCGGACCTTCTGTTCGCCGTCCTGCGCATCGTCGCCGCGCTGATGTTCCTGTCGCACGGGCTGCAGAAGTTCAACGTCGCCATGCTCGGGGGGTTCGAGCCGCCGTTTTTCGCGCTCACCGCGGCGGGGTGGATCGAAACGATCGGCGGGATCCTGATCATCGTCGGGCTGTGCACGAGGTACGTGGCGTTCGTGCTGAGCGGCGAGATGGCCGTGGCCTATTTCATGAGCCACGCCGGCACGGTGCTCGGTCCCGTCCAGGCGGGGCCGGGGCCCGGGCCTCACAGTTTCTTTCCGCACCTGAACGGCGGCGAGATCACCGTGCTGTATTGCTTCCTGTGGTTGTACCTCGTGGCGCGGGGACCCGGGCGCTACAGCCTCGACCGCGCGCTTGGGTGGGAATAACCTAAACATCCGACCGCGGCGTAAGGATTCCGCGTTTAAATGCCGCGCGAGCCGCGGGCGTATCCATGACAGGTCTGAAGCGTGGTCAGCCTGTCGCTGTACTCCCGGGTCTGGTTCGTCCTGCTCCTTGTCGCGGCCTGCGTCGTCGCGGCGTCGGCGGGTTCGAGTCCTGGTCAATCCGATCTTCCCTCTCAATCGACTGCACTGACGTGCCGCGTCGTGGGACATGTCGCGAGCGGCCGCGATCCGCTGCCCGGCGCCTCCGTCGTCGTCCACGCCGGGGACACACTGAAGACCGCGACGTCGACTGATGTTGACGGCAGCTTTGCGCTCTCTCTGGCTCCGGGCGCGAGCTATCGTCTTGACGTCGAATTGACGGCCTTCGCTGGCGCCGAACGCGCCATCGCCGTCGGCGCGCCGCCCTGCGACACGACGGTGGATGTCCAACTCGTGCTCGCCGCGCGCCGCGAGCGCCAGTCGCCGGCGGGGGCAGCGCGTCCGGGCCGAGGGTTTCAGACACTCACCGTCCAGCCGGAGGCCGCCGCCGAGGCAGCGCCGGGCGCACCACTCGGCGCGCCGCTCGACGAAGCCGCCGATGCGGCGCGGCTGCTCCCGCCGGGATTCTCGCTGCAGACGGCGCAGGCCGACGCCATCGCGATTCCCGGCAGCACCGATGCGGCCAACCTGGACCGCCGGCTGATCAACGATCGTGCACAAGCCATCGCGCTCGGACAATTCGATCCGGCGTCCGGACAGTTTGCGCAGGGCTTCGGCCCGCAGGCAGGCGCGGCGCCAGGAACGGACGGCGGCGCGCCCCCGGGTCAATTCGGCGGCCGGGGCGGACCCGGCGGCGGGCGTGGCGGGCCTGGCGGCTTTCTCCTCGGCGGCCGCGCCGCGCGCGGCCAGAGCCCGTATCAGGGGACGGCGACCTATACGTTCGGTGGTTCGGCGCTCAACACGCCGCCCTATCAGCTCAACCCCGCGGTGCCCGCCACGCAGCCGGAGTTTGCTCAAAATACATTCGGGACAACGTTCGGCGGACCGCTGAAGATTCCGGGACTCTACAAGGACACCAACCGTCGAACGAATTTTCAGCTGAACTACACCGGAAACCGATCCGACAACGCGTTCGATCAGTACGCGACCGTCCCGACGGCCGCCATGCGAGCCGGCGATTTCTCCGCCGGCGGCGTTCAGCTGTTCAACCCCGCAACCGGCCAGCCGTTCGCGGGCAATCGGATTCCGGCCGGCATGTTGAACCCGGCGTCCCAATACCTGCTCGGCTTCATCCCTCTGCCGAACCTGCCGGGAGACGAGCTCAACTACCACGCATCAACCGTCGCACACAATTCGTCCGACAGCTTCAGCCTGCGGTTCACGCAGAACCTGTCGCCCACGCTGCCCCAGAACGGACGCGGAGCCGGCGGCGGCCGTGGTGGCGGATTCGGCGGACGGGGCGGTTTCGGGGGACGCGGCGGCCCAGGCGGCCGCGGCACGAACATCGTCCTGCAGGGCCAGCTGCAGTACCGGCGGACGGAAAACGAAGCGTTGAATGTGTTCCCCGGCCTGGAAAGCACGAACACGAACACGAGCGTCACGGTGCCGCTGTCGCTGAACATCGTGCACAACCGGACCGTCAACAACTTCAGCGTCAACATCGCGCATTCGCGAAACGAGTCGACGAATGCGTTTGCCAACGTGCAGAACGTCGGCGGCCTCGCCGGCATCAATTACCCGACAGCCGCCTCGACGGATCCCGCGAACTGGGGCGTGCCGCGCCTGTCGTTCACGGGATTCACCGGCGTGTTCGGCGCGCCGGCGACGTCACGCACGGACACGAGAATCACCACGAGCTACTTCTGGCTGCACCCGTACGCGACGCACCAGCTCCGGATCGGCGGGGACTATCGCCTCGACCGCAGCGCCGGCGTGCTCAACACCAACGCGCCCGGCGCGTTCACCTTCACCGGGCTGTATTCCTCGGGCGGTATCCCGATCTCCGACGCCACCGGCAACAGCGCGTCCTTCGCTGACTTCCTGCTCGGGATTCCGCAGCAGGCGGCGCTGCAGGTCGGGGGCGCGACAGAGCTTCGAGGCCGATCGTTCGACGCGTACATCGAAGACAACTGGCAGAAGAGCTCGAAGCTCACGTTCAACATGGGCCTTCGCTACGAGCTGGTGGCGCCGTACACCGAGGCGAGCGGCCTGCTCGCCAACCTCGACGCCGCGCCTGGATTCACATCCGTCGTGCCGGTTCAGGCCGGCGGCACCGGACCATTCACGGGGCAATTCCCCCCTGGCTTGATCAACACGGATACGAACAACATCGGTCCCCGCATCGGGTTCGCCTACAGGCCCGTCAGGGGCACGATCGTGCGCGGCGGGTACAGCATCACCTACAACCCGGCCTCGTACGCGAACATCGCCCGCCGGCTGGGCGCACAGCCGCCGGCGGCCGTCACCGAGACGATCGTCGCGGGCCTCGAGCCCACGCTCGACATCGAAAACGCGCTGCTCACGCCCACTTCGTCGACGACGAACAACTGGGGCGTGGACAGGGAGTACGGACTCGGCCTGATCCAGACGTGGAATGCGAGCTTCAGCAGGGATCTCACGCAAAGCTGGAACGTCCTCGCCGGCTACACGGGCGTCAAGGGCGCCGACCTCGATCTGCTGAGCGCGCCCAACAGAGGTCCGGGTGGGACGCTGTCGATCCCGGACGTGCAGCCGTTCACGTGGGAGGCCTCGGGAGGGCATTCGATCCTCAACCTCGCGCAACGTCCAGCTCACCCGCCGGCTCGCGCACGGCATCGCTGGTTCGGCTTCTTACACGTTCAGCAAGTCGATGGACAACACGCCGTCGCTCGGATCCGCAAGCACCATCGTGGAGCAGGATCCGAACAACCCCGGCGCCGAATGGGCATTGTCCAACTTCGACCGCCGCCAGCAGTTCGCGGCCAACTTCGCGCTCGAGCTCCCCTTCGGCGCCAACCGGCGGTGGCTGGCGAACGGCGGCTTGTTGTCGGACGTGCTCGGAGGCTGGACGGCCACGGGAACGTTCGCGGCCCAGTCGGGGACACCGTTTACGGCGCGCGTCTGCGGCGCGGCGACCGACGTCGCGCAGGGCACCAACTGCTCGCTGCGCGGCGACACGACCGGCCTGCCAATTCAGCTGCCGGACCCGACGGTCACGGCTTTCTTCAACACGTCCGCGTTCACAGCCGCGGCGCCCGGCGTCTTCGGCGACGCTGCGCGCAACACCATCATCGGGCCGGGCGGTCGTCAGCTGAACGCCACGCTCACTCGCGACGTCCGGCTGAACGGCAACAGGGCGGTGACACTGCAAGTCAACGCGACGAACCTGTTCAACACCGTCCAGTGGACGGTTCTCGACACCGACATCAATTCGCCGACCTACGGCCACGTCATCGGGGTCAAGCCGATGCGGGCGGTGACGGTGGGCCTGCGGTTCAGGTTCTGACCAGAATGACGCCGCGCTGGACCCTCACTTCGATTACCTGTCTCGTGATGCTGTCCATCGCCGTGGGCAGGATTCACGGCCAGCAGGCGCCCGCGGCTCCCGTGTTCCGCAGCACCGTCAACCTCGTTCTCGTGGACGTCGTTGTCAGGGACCGGAAGGGCGCGCCGGTGTCCGGCCTGAAGTCCGACGACTTTCAGGTATTCGAGGACGGCAGGCCTCAGCAGGTCCGGACGTTCGCATTCGAGGAAATCTCAGGGACCGCACAGCCGATCGCGCCGGGCAACCGCGCTCGCCTCCGCGGTCCCGGCCGGCAACGCCGCGGCACCCGCGGCGCCGGTTCCGCTGACGTCGGAGGATGCAGCGGGACACCGCCTGCTCACGCTGCTCTTCGACACGAGCTCGATGCAGCCGGAAGACGTGCAGAAGGCGGCGGACGCCGCCGTCAAGTGGGTGGATCGGGAAATGAGCCCGGCCGACCTGGTTGCCGTCGCCTCGATCGGCTCGAGCCTTCAGATTCTGAGCGACTTCAGCGGCGACAAGGAACGGGTCCATGCGGCGCTGCAGGCATTTTCGGCGGCCGACGGCACGGCGTTCGCGGCCGTGGACGCGAGCACGACGGCGACCGACGAGGCGGCCGGCGGCCAGACGAGCGATTCGACCGCCGCGGACGTCAGCGCGCAGGAGCTCGACACGTTCAACAACGACGTGCGGCTGCGCGCGTTGAAGACGCTCGCCGAGGCGCTCTCGCCCATCCAGCAGAAGAAGGCCATCCTCTATTTCAGCGCCGGCATGCAGCGCAACGGCACCGACAACCAGGTCGAACTGCGCGCGGCGGTCAACGCCGCCGTGCGCGCGAACGTGGCGATCTACCCGGTGGACTCCCGCGGGCTGCAGGCGGTCGTGCCAGGCGGCAGCGCGCGTCAGGGAAGCCGCGGCGGCCTCGGCGCATTCACCGGTTCGGCGGTCGCCAATCAGTTCTCCACGCTCGCCGCGCAGCAGGAGACGCTGACCACGCTGGCGTCCGACACCGGGGGAAAGGCGTTTCTCGATTCGAACGATTTCGGCGAGGCGTTCGGACAGGTGACGAAGGACATCTCGTCGTACTACATCCTCGGCTACGCAAGCACGAACGGCGACAGGGACGGGCGCTACCGGCGCATCACGGTCCGCCTGCGCGGCAAGGCGGATCTGAAGATCGAAGCGCGCGAGGGCTACTACGCGGATCGGGATTTCGCGCACACGGCGAAAGGCGATCGCGAAACGCAGCTGCAGGAACAGCTGTCGATGCAGATTCCGGCGACCGACATCCCGATGTTCGTCACGGCGGGCTGGTTCCGGCTCGCGTCCGATCGCTACTACGTGCCCATCTCGGTGGCGGTGCCGGGTTCGGCCGTTCCGCCGGCCGGCGCCCAGGACAAAGACAAGCTCACGCTCGACGTCGCAGGGTTCATTCGCGACGAGCGCAACGTCCCCGTCGGCCGCATCCGCGACACGATGACGGTGCCGCCGGCAGCCGGTGGGCTGGCCGCGCGGCAGGTGCTGTATCAGACCGGGGTCGCACTGCCGCCGGGCCGCTTCTCGGTGAAGATCGTGGTGCGCGAGAACTCAACCGGGCAGATGGGATCGTTCGAGTCGAGGATCGTGGTACCCGAGCTGAAGCAGGCGCCGGTGAAGGTCAGTTCAGTCGTGCTCGGCACGCAGCTCGAACCCGCGGGCGGGCGGAAGACGGCAAGCCCGCTCGTACGCGACGGCCTGGAGCTCCTGCCCAACCTCACGCATATCGTGAGCCGAACCCAGAAACTCTACTTCTACTACGAGGTGTACGATCCCGCGCAGGACGCCGGCGCACCGCAGTTGCGCACCAGCCTCGCCTTTTACCGGGGCCGTGTGAAGGTGTTCGAGACGCCGGTCGTCGAGCGGACGCAGGTGGACGCGGCCGATCGCCACGCCGCCATCTTCCAGTTCGAGGTGCCCGCCGGGAGCCTCACGGCCGGTTTCTACACCTGTCAGATCAACATCATCGACGAGGTGGCCGGCCGTTTCGCCTTCCCGCGGCTCGAGCTGTACGTGCGGTGACAGCGGCTACTGCCCGCGCCCGGTGCATCCCCGGATCTCGGGGGCGATCGGGTCGAGGCGCATCACGAAGCCTTCCATGGGCGACCCGGGCTCGGTCGCCCGCACGGCGCGGATGAACGGGCTGCCGGAGGCCAGCGGCAGAGTGGCCACGTTCGCGCAGAACTTCAACCAGAGGCCGTCCTGGCGCAGGTACTCTTCGACGTTCGACACGTAGAACGCCGAGACGTTCGAGCCGCGCTGGGCCGCGAAACGCCCGATCGCGCGAAGCGCCTTCGGTCCGGCGAAGTCGCCGACCACCGGCACGAGCGCGTTGCGGCGCTGCAGATCCTTCAGGAAACGGAACGCCTGCTCGGTCGCGAGGTAGCCGCGCGCCTGTCCTGCCATGTCGGTGGCCGTCATCAGCTCGGCGTAGGTCGGCTGAACCGTGCCGCCGAAGCTGCCGTAGGGCGAGTACTGAATCTTCGTCCCGGCGAGGAAGAAGACTTTGTAAATCGACTCGATCTGCGCCAGGTCGTCGCCGCTGAGCGGAAGATGGTGCTCGGTGACGAGTTGATTCCGGATCGCAGCGAGCATCTCGTTCGAGTACCGCTCGTTTGGTTCGACCGGTGCGAACGCGTTGAAGATCTCGGCGGCGGTCGAAGCGGTGGACAGCCCGTCAGGGCGGCGCCGCGAGAGGAGCCGCGACACGAAGTCCGCGCGATCCGCCGACAAATCGAACAGCGCCTTGTACATCAGGTGCAGATCGGCGTTGCCGCGCCGAAGATCCAGGATGAACGCGACCCGCGGGCGCATGGCGGCGATATACGTGAAGTTCTGCTCGGGCCCGACGCCGAGATAGACGCCGCCGGGCCTGGTGTTCTGGACGAGCGCCGGGACGACGTCCTGATAGCGGATTTCGTTCGAAACCAGGTTGTCGGATCGGAAGTTCCCGTTCGGCTCCGAGAAATCCGACATCAGCTTCCAGTACTCCTGGTCGCTGAAGCGCGCCGGCAGTTCGGCAGCGGCCGCAACCGCCGGAATCCCTGGCATCGACGTCCGGCTGAAGCCGGACGCTACATACGTCAGCGACACGTACGCCAGCGCAACGGCCGCGGCGAGCGCCAACCGGCGGCGCGTCATGGCTCGACCTCGCGCAGAAACGCGACGATCGCCGGCTGCACGATGTCCGGTTTCTCCCACTGCGGCAGGTGGCCGGCGTCGTCGACGGCCAGCAGGCGCGCGTACGGCATCTGCTGCATCAGCGGCTCGCTGAACTCGAACGGCACGTTGGGATCCTGCCGGCCCCAGACGACAAGTACCGGCCGCCGCGCGCGGCCGACGCGCTGCACTTCCTCGCGCTGATCGACGTCGGCGTTGGTCGCGAGGTCGGACAGGCGCGAGCGGCGGAAGCCGCGGTACTGCATCTGCACGCGGTAGCGATCGGGCCAGTCCGGAAACTTCTCCGGGTAGAGGAAGTCGTCCAGCTGCCCCTGCGCCCACAGACGCTCGTCCATGATCGCGGTGACGAAACTCCAGACGCGCGGCATCGATTCGAGGGGCGATAGCGGCAGCGGCGTGCGGAACGCGGGGTCCATGTAGACGAGCGACCGCACGCGCGACGGGTGGCGGTCGGCGATCGTCGTGATCACCGACCCGCCGAACGAGAGCCCCGCGAGATCGACGGGCTGCGTGATGTGCAGGAACTCCAGCAACTGCGTGAACTGCCGGACGTACAGATCCTGGGTGAAGGGGATGTCCGGGCGATCCGAATAGCCCCGGCCGTAGTAGTCGTAGCGGAGCACCCGGAAGCCGGCGGCGGTGAGGGCCGCGAATGTCGGATCCCAGATGTAGTACGGGACCGTGGCGCCGGCCGCCAGCACGACCACCTGCCCGTCGGGCGGCCCGCCGATTTCGTAGTGCGTATAGCCGTCGGCCAGCCGGGCGAACTGGCCCGGTGCCGTTCGCCGCGCCGAGTCGTTCAACTCCAGCCGTTCGGGATCGAACGCGAAGTAGACAGCCGTCGGCACGGCCACGAACAACAGGAAGACGATGCCACCGTAGAGAAGGAAAAGCCGGCCAGGCCTGAGGCCTGTCGAGCTACTGCCCATTCGCGCCGCAGTCCTTCACCTCGGCCTGCATGCCGCCCAACTCCGAGTTGAGCCCCATGCCCGGACCGAAGCCGCCGCCGCGTACGGACCGGATGAACGTGCTCGTCGCGTCGAGCGGCAGCGTGGCGACGTTGCGGCAGAAGTTGGTCCAGATGCGGTCCTGGTAGAGGTACTGCTCGACGTTCGACAGGTAGAACGCCGACACGGTCCCGCCCTTCGATTTCACGTAGTCGCCGACCGCGCGAATCGCCTTCGGCCCCGCGAAGTTGCCCACCACCGGGACCATCAGGTTCTTCGTCTCGAGCGACTTCAGGACGTTGAAGTTGTCCTCGTTGGCCAGGAAGCTCCGCGACAGGCCCGCCTCGTCTGTCCCGGCCATCAGGTCCGCGTAGCTCGGCTGGTAGCGGCCGCCGAACCCGCCCGTGGACGAGTAGTTCAGCGCCGGCCCGAAGTTGAAGAAGGCGTGGTACACGTACTCGACGCCCTGCACGTCGCCGTCCGACAGCGCGAAGCGATGTTTGGTGAGCAGCAGATCGTCGATGGCCTTCAGGTTGTCCTTGTACAGTACCTCGCTGCTCTCGACGTTCTTGAAGGCCGCGAAGATTTCCGACGCCGTCGAATTACGATCGAGGCCCTCGGGGCGCTTCTTGGAGAACAGCTTCGACACGAACTCCGCGCGATCGGCCGACAGCTCGAATACCGCCTTGTACATCAGCTGCAGGTCGAAGTTCCCGCGGCGGACGTCCACGAGGAACACCATCTTGGGTTTGAGCGCGGCGATATACGTGAAGTTCTGTTCCGGCCCGACG
The DNA here is from genome assembly GCA_963712905.1 of uncultured Acidobacteriota bacterium. Taxonomy (GTDB): domain Bacteria; phylum Acidobacteriota; class Vicinamibacteria; order Vicinamibacterales; family CAVVIG01; genus CAVQJU01. Next base: position 77,171 of record CAVQJU010000018.1, read on the forward strand.
CCCATGTACACGCTCGGCGCCTTGACGGTGTTCAGCAGATCGGGAATGACCCGCTGCAGCCAGACTTCGTTCGATAACAGGTTGTCCGAACGGAAAAAGCCGTCCGGCTCGGAGAATTCGGTGCTGAGTTTCCAGAACTCCTGGTCGGTCAGCTGCGACGGCAGCGTGTCGGTGGCGGCGCGCAGGCCTGAAAGCGCCAGCAGGCTGACGCAAAGGACGGAAATCGCCGCAAGCCAAACCGGGCGCCGTGTCAGCATGGTCACATCCCTCAAGTCGAGAAACAGAGCCGACCAGGTGGCATAATAGCCTCTTTTCGGGGGAGTTCACCAATGAAAGCCACCCACGCGATCTTCGCGACCCTGTTGACGCTGACGGCCGCCGCCCCGGCGCTCGCGCACCACTCGTTCGCGGCGGAATTCGACGGCCAGAAACCCTTCCGCGTGACCGGCGCGCTGGTCAAAATCGAATGGACGAACCCGCACACGTATTTCTACGTGGACGTCAAGGACGACGCCGGCGCCACCGTCAGGTGGACGCTGTCGGCCGGTTCGCCCGGCGCGCTGTCGCGGCGCGGCTGGAAGCGCGGCGACCTTAAACTCGGCGACACGATTATCGTGGACGGCTACCTCGCAAGGGACGGCTCGCACCTGATGGATGCGCGCCGCGTGACGCTGCCCGACGGCCGCATCGTCTCCGGCGCGTCGGCGGGTGACGGCGGACCGGGGTCGGAGACACAGGTTCCGGCGCGGTAGGCCGATTCAGGAGGCTCGAGTGAAGAAGCATCAGCGGATCAGTGCGTCGGTGGTCGCGGCTGTCCTGGCCGTGATGACAGCCCCGGCGGCCTTCGGCCAGGAGCTGACTGCGGTCGACAACAAGTCCGCGAAGTCCGCGCCCACGCCGCGCATGGCGAACGGACGCCCTGATTTCAGCGGCTACTGGAAGGGCACGCGCGATACGGTGCCCGGCGGCAACATCGCGAAGGATCTGCCGGGCCTGAAGCTGCCGCTCACGCCGGCCGGCGAAGCGGCGCTGCAGCACAACCTCACCGCCACGGTCGATCCGGAGGCGCTGTGCATCATCGGCGGAATCCCGCGCCACAACGCCAGCGGACTGCCCTTCGAAGTGCTGCAGGGCGCCAACAAGATCGCGTTCCTGTATTTCTACAGCTACTTCCGCCTCATTCCGCTCGACGGCCGCAAGCACAGCGACGACCCCGACCCGTCGTTCTTCGGCGAAGAAGTCGGCAAGTGGGAGGGGGACACGCTCGTCATCGATTCGATCGGCTTCAAGGACGAGAAAGTCTGGATCGACGAGAACGCCAACCCGCACAGCGACGCCCTCCACGTCGTCGAACGCTGGACGCGGCCCGACATGGACCACATCCGCGTCGACACGCTGATCGAGGATCCGAAGTTCTATACGCGGCCGTTCACGTACGGACGAACCTGGGTGCTCGGCAAGCCGGACGAGCAGCTGCAGGAGTACTCCTGCAGCGAAAACAACGTGGACCGCGATCACCTGGGCTTCGGACCGGGTCCGATTCGTCCGGACGGCACGCGCGGCTATCTCAACCCGGCGCCGCTCCCGCCGCCGCCGACCCCGACCGCCCCGGCGAAAAAGTAGCGCGTGCCCGCTGCGTCGTACTTCAGCCACCTCGAGTGCTCCGTGCCGTGCGGAGCACCCGCGCTCGATCCGCGCGGCCGGCATCACCTCTGCGTCTGCGGTGCGCCGCTGCTGGCACGATACGACCTGTCCGGCGCCCGCTCGTGGCCGCGCGAGAGCCTCCGCGATCGCGAGCCGACGATGTGGCGGTACCGCGAGATGCTGCCGCTGTTTCCCGGCGAATCCCCCGTCACGCTCGGTGAAGGCTTCACGCCGCTCATGCACGCGCGCGCCCTTGGGGCCCGCGCGGGGCTCGATCGCCTCTATATAAAGGACGAGTCGCTCAACCCGACCAACTCGTTCAAGGCGCGCGGCCAGTCCGCGGCCATCACGCGGGCGCTGGGCCTCGGCGTGACGACGGTCTCGGTGCCGTCGGCGGGCAACGCCGGCAACGCGATGGCGGCGTACGCCGCGCGGGCGGGAATGCGCGCCAAGGTGTTTCTCCCCCGCGATGTGAAGGTGCCCTTCGCGCGCGAATGCCAGCTGTACGGCGCCGACGTGACGCTGGTCGACGGCCTGATCACGGACGCCGCGCGCGTCGCCGCCGAGCAGGGTGGGCCGCTCGGCTGGTACGACGTCTCGACTCTGAAGGAGCCGTACCGGATCGAAGGCAAGAAGACGATGGCGTACGAGATCGCCGAGCAGATGGACTGGACGTACCCGGACTGGATCATCTACCCGACCGGCGGCGGCACGGGACTCATCGGCATGTGGAAAGCGTTCGACGAGATGGAACGGATTGGCTGGGTGCAGCCGCAGCGCCGGCCGCGCATGGTGTCGGTGCAGGCCGAGGGCTGCGCGCCGATTGTCCGCGCGTTCACCGAGGGCACCGAGAAGGCCGCGATGTGGGAAGGCGCCCGCACGGTGGCCGACGGCCTGCGCGTGCCGCGCGCGATCGGCGATTTCCTGATTCTCCGCGCCGTCAGGGAAAGCGGCGGCACGGCGCTCGCCGTCTCCGACAAGGCCATGGTCGACGGCATGCTCGCCATCGGCGCCGCCGAAGGCATCAGCGCTGCGCCTGAAAGCGGGGCCACGTTTGCGGCGCTGACGATGCTCGTGGAGAGCGGCGCCATCAAGCCGCACGACTCCGTCGTGCTGCTCAGCACCGGCGGCGCGCTGAAGTACCTCGACGCGCTGCCGTAGCCGTGTAGGGCGGGGCTTTCAGCCCCGCCTTTCGCGGCGGCCCTGAAAGGGCCGCCCTACTGAAACACACGCTCGACCAGAGGCCCGGGAGGCTTACGCTTCCGGGCCTTTTCTTTTTCAGGCACGTGATCGTCCGGTCGGCGCGCGATGCACGCGCGGATTCCGCGTGGTCTAGACTTGGTGGGAACGCCAACCCAGATGGATCACCGACTCACACTTTCACCGACGGGTGCGCCGCTCGGCGCTGAGCTCTCCGGCATCGACCTGCGCGCGGTCGACGACGACGACTTCACGGCGATCTACCGCGCGTGGCTCGACCATCAAGTGCTGCTGGTGCGGCATCAGCACCTCAGCGATGGCGATCTCATCACCTTCAGCCGGCGCTTCGGGACTCTCGATCTGGCGCCGGTGCAGGAGAACGGGCGGCGTTCGGTCGAAGGCCACCCGGAGATCTACATCGTCTCGAACGTCGTCGAAAACGGCGTCGCGATCGGCAGCCTCGGTTCGGGCGAGGCGGTCTGGCATACCGACATGTCGTACCTTGCCGATCCGCCGAAGGCCAGCGCGCTCTTCGCGCTCGAGGTGCCGGAAACGGGCGGCGACACGATGTTCTGCACGATGTACGGCGCGTGGGAGGCACTGCCTGCGCCGCTGCAGCAGCGAATCGAGGGCTTGCAGGTCAAGCACGACGGCACCTACAACAGCGGCGGATACGTCCGAGCCGGCGTGACGCCGACCGATGATCCGCGGACCGCGCCGGGTACCGTGCATCCCCTGGTTCGCGTCCACCCGGAAACCGGCCGCCGCGGCTTGTACCTCGGGCGCCGCCGGAATGCGTATATCGACGGCCTGCCGCTGGAGGAGTCCGACACGCTGCTGGACGAGATCTGGCGGTATACGACCGCTGACCGGCTGACGTGGCGGCACCGCTGGCGGCCAGGCGACCTGGTGTTGTGGGACAACCGCTGCACGATGCACCGGCGCGACGCCTTCGATTCCGGTGCACGCCGCGTCATGCACCGGACACAGATTCGCTCGCGCAGCTGAAGAGCCCCGGCTACCGCATTTTCGCCGAGACGGCCTCGACCCGCTTGAAGACACGCAGGAAGTTCCCGCCCCAGATCTTCGCGATCTGCGCCTCCGAATAGCCCCGCCGCACCAGCTCGCGCGTGACGTTCGGAGCTTCGCTCTCATCGTCGAAGCCCTGGATGCCCGCGCCGTGGTTGAAATCCGTCCCGATGCCGACGTGATCGATGCCGATGCGCTTGACGATGTAGTCGATGTGATCGACCAGATCGCTCACCGTCGCGGGAGGCAGCTGCGCGCGGGCCTGCGCGTCGAGGCCAGGCGGAACGCGGCGCAGATAGTTATTGAACGGCGTCACGTCAACGATGCCGCCGTTGACTTTGATGGCATCCAGCTCGCGATCGCTCAGCGTACGGGTGTTGTCCACGAGCGCCCGCACGTTGGAGTGGCTCGCGATAACGGGCGCCTTCGAAAGCTCGAGCACCTGCATCACCCCGGCCGGTGTCAGCTGTGAGATGTCGATGACGACGCCCAGGCGGTTCAGTTTCGCGACGGCCTGCTTACCAATCGGCGACAGCCCGTGGTGCTCTTCGGCGGGCTCGCCCGCCGGACGGGACGAGTCGGCGAAATCGTTGTTGCCGGCGTGGGTGAATCCGAACAGCCGCACGCCGTCACGATAGAAGCCGTCGATGGCCGAGAGATCCGAACCAATCGATCGCGTGTTGAGGAAACTCTCGATCACGGCGACCTTGCCCGCCTTGTGGATGCGAACGATGTCGTTGGCGCTCACCGCGAGCGCCGCCTGATTGGCGTGATCTTTGAGGAACATGCGGATCGCCGTCAGCTTGGCGTCGGCCTCGGCGCGGGCGGCCGCGACTCCCTCAGCGGTCCGGGGCCCGTTTCCGACGGCGATGGCCATCGCGACAGCGCCGATGCCGCCCTGTTTCAGCTTGTCGAGATCGGTATGAGAGGTGTGGCCGGGCGCGAACAGGTTTTCGGGCGAGCTCGGCAAGAGCACGTCCGAGTGGGTGTCGATAGCCAGGATGTGTTGATGGATCGCTCGCGCCCTGGCATCGAGATCTGCCGGTGTCTGTGCGGCCGAAGAGATCGTCGAGCACACGATCATGCCCGCGGCCATCGGTCCGAACGCGCGGTGGAAAGTCATAATCGCGAAGCGTAGCACTGCGGGAGGGATTCAGGAGGCGCGCCGTCCGCCTGGACGGCGCGACGGTGGCGCTGAAGAAAGCCCGCCGGTACGCTGTCCCGGCACGCGAGGACGACCTGACGGCGTACATCCTGACCAACTGCCACCGCCAGGTCGACTACATCTATTACAGGTTGTCATCCGACGCGTACCTGCTCGTGCCCGCCACGGCACTGCCGGTGGAGCGCACGACGTTTCTCGACACGCCTGCCTCGAAATACCAGCGGTTCAAGAACACGTTCGCGGCCGTCTCCACCGGCGATTCATCCGTCCAACAGGCTTTATAACAATGAGTTACATGGTTTCTTCGGGTCTTACTGTCCAGCGATTGACTTATTCCCTATAGAGTGAGTAGACTTTGTAGTCTTCTGATGCTGACTCGCAAGGGGAAATACGGTCTCAAGGCCATGCTGACGCTCACCCGCGAGCACGGCTCCGGCCCCGTGCTCATCGGCGATCTCGCCGAGCACGACGCCATCCCCAAGAAGTTCCTCGAGAACATCCTGCTCACGCTGAAACATCGCGGCCTCGTCCAGAGCACGAAAGGCCCGCACGGCGGCTATCAGCTCGGCCGCCCGCCGGACAAGATCAGCGTCGGCGACGTCATCCGCGCCCTCGACGGCCCGCTCGCGCTGGTCTCGTGCGTCAGCCAGACCGCCTACGCCGCCTGCGAGGAGTGCGTCACCGAACACGATTGCGCGGTCCGCCGTGTGTTCCAGCAGGTCCGCGACGAAACCGCGCGCATCCTGGACGGCACGACGCTCGTCGCGGCGGCTCAGGCGCCGCAGCCGGCCGACCTTCCCGGCCCGCACCCCATCGAACTTGGCGGTGCGCAGTGAACGCGTTCTCCTTCACCTCCTCCTGTTGTCGTCGGTGCGCGTGTAGCGTGCCGGCGGCGTCCTGACGGGAGTCTTCACTCACCCCTCCTCGACGGTCGACGACGGCGAGATCGGCTTGTCTGACCGTCATCTTTCTGGAGGAGTCATGTTTTCGTTTCGCGCCGCGGCGTTCATTCGTTCCGTCATCATCTCGTCCCTGCTGTTCGCTCCGTCGTTCGCGCAGGCTCAGAACGCCAGCGTCATCTCCGGCACCGTAAAGGATTCATCGGGCGGCGTGCTGCCCGGCGTCTCGGTCAAGATCACCAACGAGACGACCAACACGAGCGCCGACATCATCACCAACCCGGACGGCACCTACGCGTCCGAGACCCTGACACCCGGCCCCTACCGCGTGTCCGTGTCGCTCGACGGCTTCGAGACCGTCGAAAAGCGCATCGTCGTGGCCGCCGGCCAGCCCGCGACCAACGACGTCACGCTGAGCCCGGCGCGCTTCTCGCAGTCGGTGGTCGTCACGGCGCGTCGCGTCGAAGAACAAGCGCAGGACGTGCCCATCCCGGTGTCGGTGGTCAGGGGCGATCTCGTGTCGGATGCCGGCGCGTTCAACGTGAACCGCCTGAAGGAAATGATCCCGACGGTGCAGTTCTACAGCAGCAACCCGCGCAACTCGGCGATCAACATCCGGGGCCTCGGCGCGCCGTTCGGCCTGACCAACGACGGCCTCGAGCCCGGTGTCGGCCTCTACATCGACGGCGTGTTCTTCGCGCGCCCCGCCTCGGCGACGCTCGATTTCCTCGACGTCGAGCAGGTCGAGGTCCTGCGCGGACCGCAGGGCACGCTCTTCGGGAAGAACACGACCGCCGGCGCGATCAACGTCACGACGCGCAAGCCGTCGTTCACGCCGGGCACCGAGCTCGAAGTCAACTACGGCAACCTGCAGTTCGTGCAGGCCAAGGCCTCGGTGACGGGCCCGCTCGGCGGGAAATGGGCCGGACGCGTGTCGTTTTCGGGCACGCAGCGCGACGGCACTATCTACAACGTGGACTCGCAGCAGTACACGAACGCGCTGAACAACGTCGGCGTGCGCGGCCAGCTGCTCTACGCGCCGTCGGCTGACCTCGCGGTGACGTTCGCCTTCGACGACACGCGGCAGCGCGCCAACGGGTACACGCAGGTGATCGCCGGCGTCGCGCCGACCAAGCGGCCGGCCAACCGGCAGTGGGCCGCGATCGCGTCGGATCTGCATTACACGGCGCCGAGCTACAACGCGTTCGACCGGCTGACGGACATCGACTCGCCGCTGCACTCCAACCAGGATCTCGGCGGCGCCTCGCTCAACGTCGACTGGAAGCTGGGCCGCGGCCGCCTGACGTCCACGACGTCGTGGCGGTACTGGGACTGGGATCCGTCGAACGACCGCGACTTCATCGGCCTGCCGGTCACCACGATTTCGGCCGGCACCTCGAAGCAGCGGCAGTGGGCGCAGGAAGTGCGCTACGCGGAGGACATCTCCCGCACATTGAACTTCGTGGCGGGCGCGTTCGTGTTCAGCCAGGGCATCGAGTCCGATCCCGTGATCAAACAGGAACAGGGATCGGCCGCCTACCGGTTCCTGCTCGCGCCGAGCGCCGCCGCATCCACGCCCGGACTGCTCGATGGCTACGGCTTCAACCAGTATCTGGACTACAACAACCTGAGCGCCGCGCTGTTTGGCCAGCTGCAGTGGTCGGTCACCGACCGCCTGCGGCTGCTGCCCGGCCTGCGGCTGAACTACGACAGAAAGGACGTCGATTTCGACCAGCAGGTGTACGGCGGACTGCAGACGACGAACCCGGCCCTCATCGCACTGAAGTTGTCGGTGCTGGCCCCGCAGGCGTACACGGCGGATGTGGACGACACGAACACGTCGGGGCAGATCACCGCGGCGTTCAAGGTCAGCGAGAAGGCCAATCTGTACGGCACGTTCGCGACCGGGTTCAAGTCCGTCGGCCTCAACCTGAACGGGCTCCCCACCGACGCGCTGGGACGGCCCATCCTGTCCACGGCGACGGTCAAGCCCGAGGACGTCCACAACTTCGAAGTGGGTCTGAAGACGACGCCTCACCCGAATGTCACCGCGAACGTGGCCGTCTTCGATACCGAGATCAAGGACTATCAGGCGCAGGTGACCAACGGCGACATCGGCGTCGTTCGCGGCTATCTGGCCAACGCCGAGAAGGTTCGCGTCCGCGGCGCCGAGTTCGACACGAACGCGAGGGTGAACCGCAATTTCTACGTCTACGGCGCGCTGGCGTACACCGATGCGAAGTACGTGAGCTTCCCCGACGCGCCGCCCGCCATCGAGGACACCGGCGGGCCGCAGTTCGTGGACGCCTCGGGGACGGTGCTGCCCGGCATCTCCAAATGGGCCGTGTCGATCGGGGGCGAGTGGGCCGCCCGCGGTTCGTTCTTCAGCCGCGCCGGCGAATACTTCGCCGCGCTCGATACCAGCTATCGATCGTCGTTTTCGTCGAGCGCTACGTATTCGAACTACCTGGTCATCCCCAGCTACTCGCTCGTCAACGCACGCGTCGGCTTCCGCGTGGCGGATGGCTGGACGCTGTCGGTCTGGTCGCGCAACCTCCTGAACAAGGACTACCTCGAGCTGATGTCGACGCAGCCGGGCAACAGCGGGCTCTTCGAGGCGCAGCCGGGCGATCCGCGGACGGCCGGCGTCACGCTGCGCGTGAACCTGCAGTCTCGATGAAGGCAGTTATACTTGCGGGATGTACCGCAGCCCGGGGACACGACAGTCGGCAGCCACGATGGCGTCCGCCGTCGTGTTGTTGCTGCTGCCAGGCTCGGGGCGCGCGCTGGCGCAGTCCGGGCGAGCCTCTCCTGTGACGGTGACGTGGGACAACGGGCTGTCGGTGGCCTCGGACAACGGCGCCAACATCTTCCAGCTGGGCGGCCTCGTGCAGGTTGACGGCCGTTTCGCTCCTGACAATCCGCTCAAGCAGGTGGAAGACGAGTTCGTCATGCGCCGCGTGCGCACGATCATGCAGGGGCGCATCGCGAGGTACCTCGAATTCCGGCTGATGCCCGACTTCGGCAACGGGACGACGGTGTTGTACGACGCCTACCTCGACGTCCGCTTCTCCCAGGCTTTCCGGGTGCGCTTCGGCAAGGACAAGACGCCGGTGGGCCTCGAGCAGCTGTACTCCGACTACGCGCTGCTCTTCCCCGAGCGATCCCTGGCCTCCAACCTCGTCCCGAACCGTGACGTCGGCGTTCAGGTGCAGGGCAGGCTGGCGGGCGTGCTCACCTACATCGGCGGCGTCTTCAACGGCGTGCCCGACGCCGCCAACGGGGACGTGGACAGCGGCGCGGGCAAAGACCTCGCGGGCCGGGTCACTGTGCGTCCGTTCGCGCGAAACAACACCGCGGCTCTGCGGGAAGCCGGCGTGGCCGTCGGCGCCACCAGCGGCACGCAGTCTGGCGCGCTGCCCGTCTATCGCAGCACGGCCCAGCAGGTGTTCTTCTCCTACGCCGCCGGCGCCGTCGCTGACGGGGATCGCACGCGCGTGTCGCCGTCGGCCTTCTACTACTACGGACCGGTTGGCACGTTCACCGAATACGCGCGGACCACGCAGGCTGTCCGAGGCCTGAGCGGGTCGGACAGCCCGACGAACACGGCGTGGGACATCACGGGGTCGTTCGTGCTCACCGGCGAGGCCGCCAGCGAGCGCGGCGTCGTTCCGTCGCAGCCGTTCGAATCCGGCGCAGCGTCACTTTGGCGCCGTGCAGATGATGGCGCGCTACAGCCACCTCGCCGTCGATCCGTCCGTGTTCGCAAACAGCCTGGCCGCCGCCGGGGCGAGCCAGACCGCGAGCGCCGCCGGCGTCGGGCTGGCGCTGTACGCGACCTCGGCCGTCAAGTTCGTGGTGACTTTCGAGCGGACGGTGTTCGACGACAACCGGGCGGGCAGCCGCCCGCCCGAGCACGCGATCGTGTTTCGCGCGCAGCTCAACCTGCAGCCCAGCCTGTAGCCGGAGAGAGAGGCCGCTACGTCCATCAACGTCCTCGCCCTCATCGGGATCACGTTCTTCGCGGCGATCGTCAACGGCGGCCTCGGCTACGGCTTCTCGTCGATCACGGTGCCGCTGGCGCTCCTGTTCCTGTCGAACCGCGTTCTCAACCCGGCGCTCGTCCTCATCGAGGTCGTGCTCAACGCGTGGGTGCTGTGGGTGAACCGCGACGCCCTCGGCGTCGTCTGGCGGCGGGTGCTGCCGATTGTCATCGGCCTGCTGCCCGGGGTTGTCATCGGCACGATGGTGGTGTCGCGCGTCAGCCCGGCGTGGCTGAAGCTGTGGACGTACTTCGCGCTGCTGCCGCTGATTCTCGTGCAGGCGGCGGGATTCCGGCGGCCCATCCGATCCGAGAAGGCCATCGGCCTGCCGTTCGGCCTCGGCCTGGGCATCCTGTACTCCGTCACGACGATTTCAGGGCCGCCGCTGGCCGTGATGCTGAACAACCAGGGCCTCGACAAGCGCGAGTTCCGGGCGGCGCTCGGGTTCATCCGCCTGGCCGAGTCGAGCTTCACGGCCATCGCGTATTTCTCGGCGGGCCTCATCACGGTCCAGTCGAACCTCTCATCCCGCAGATCCTCCCGAGCGTCCTGATCGGCGTCCCGATCGGGGCCGCGCTGATCCGCCGCATGCGGGTCGAAACCTTCCGCCGGATCTGCATGAGCTTCGATGCGTGGGTGGTCGGATTCGGCGTCTCCACCATCTTTCGCGAGCTCGGAATCGTGAACGGCCCGTCGGCGTATCTCTTTCTCGGCGCGGTAATTGCGGTCGATATCGTCCTGCTCTACCGCTTCTTTTCCGCGCACGCGCAGGTTGACTTGGCTCCGCCAACCTGACCATAATGGTCGGGTATGTCAGTCAGGAGTGCGGCCTGCGCGTGTTGTTGCGCCTGTACCAGGACCTTTATGGTCCCAGGCAAGCCCGCGCGCTTTGATTCAGCTGTGTAACCAGAACCAGACCACACGCGAATCGCAGATGTGAAAAGCCCGGGATGCCCTCCCGGGCTTTTGTTTTTTGGTATCCCTTATGTCAGCACTCGTCGCGTTTCAACGATCGGCCGCCCCCGCGCAGCCCCGCCCGCTGGATCATCTGCGCGCGCTCGAAGCCGAGAGCATCCACATCATGCGCGAGGTGGTTGCCGAGTTCGAGCGGCCGGTGATGCTCTACTCCATCGGCAAGGACTCGTCCGTCCTGCTCCGGCTGGCCCAGAAGGCGTTCTACCCGGGTCCCATTCCCTTTCCGCTCCTGCACGTGGACACGACGTACAAGTTTCGCGAGATGATCGAGTTTCGCGACGACTACGTGAAGGAAATCGGCGCCCGCCTGATCGTCCACACCAACAAGGAAGCGATCGCCGACGGGACGCAGCCGTTCGTCGTCGGCACGCAGCGGTGCTGCGGGCTGCTCAAGACCAAGTCGCTGCTCGACGCGCTCGAGGAAGGCAATTTCGACGCGGCCTTCGGCGGCGCTCGCCGCGACGAGGAGCGTTCGCGCGCCAAGGAGCGGATCTTCTCGTTCCGCGACGCGAAGGGCCAGTGGGACCCGAAGAACCAGCGGCCGGAGCTCTGGAACCTGCTGAACAGCCGGATCCGCACGGGCGAGAGCATCCGCGTGTTCCCGCTGTCGAACTGGACCGAGCTCGACGTCTGGCAGTACATCCACCTCGAGAACATCCCGATCGTGCCGCTCTACTTCGCCAGGGAGCGTGAGGTGATCGTGCGCGGCGCCTCGCTGATTCATGCGCGAGCAGGACATTCGTGCCGCTGTTGCCGGGCGAGAAGGCGCAGGTCGTCAAGGTGCCGCATGCGATCGCTTGGCTGCTCGCCGTGCACGGGCGCCATCCGCTCCGACGCCGACACCGTCCCGAAGATCATCGAGGAGCTGGTCGTCCGTGAAGACTCCGAGCGGCAGAAGCGCATCATCGACCACGACCAGGACGGCTCGATGGAGATCAAGAAGCGGGAAGGCTACTTCTGATGTCGGGACTGCTCCGCATCTGCACCGCCGGCAGCGTCGACGATGGCAAGACCACGCTGATCGGCCGGCTTCTGTACGACTCCAGCGCCGTGTACGAGGATCAGGTGGCCTCGGTCGAAGAAAGCCTCGAAGAACCGCGTCGCCGGCCCGATCGACTTCTCGCTGTTCACCGACGGCCTGCGGGCCGAGCGCGAGCAGGGCATCACGATCGACGTCGCGTACCGCTACTTCGCGACGGCGCGGCGCAAGTTCATCATCGCCGACACGCCCGGGCACGAGCAGTACACGCGGAACATGGCGACGGGCGCCTCGACAGCCGACGTGGCGGTCCTGCTGGTGGACGCGCGCAACGGCGTCCGCACGCAGTCGCGCCGGCACGCCCGCATCGCGCGGCTGCTGGGGATCAACGACTTCGTGCTGGCCATCAACAAGATGGACCTGGTGGACTTCGACCGCAACGTCTACGACGGCATCGTGGACGATTTCGAGGAACTGCTGCGCGGCGCGAACGCCCATCCGATTCCGATCAGCGCGCTGCACGGCGACAACGTCATCACCCAGAGCGATCGCACGCCGTGGTTCCAGGAGAAGAGCCTGCTCGAGTTCCTGGAGACGGTCGAGGTGGACCGCAATGCCTCCGGCAAGCCATTCCGCTTCCCCGTCCAGCTCGTCATCCGCCCCGATCAGGAGTTCCGCGGATATGCCGGCCAGATTGCGTCGGGCGCCATCCACGTCGGCGACCCCGTGACCGTGTTGCCCTCGGGGCGTACCAGCCGCGTCAAGCGCATCGCCACCTGGGACGGCGACATCGAGGTGGCGTACGCGCCGATGTCGGTGACGCTGACCATCGAAGACGAAATCGACATCAGCCGGGGCGACATGATGATCGCCGGGCCGAACGCCGATGGGACGTCGGCCCACAACCACCCGCCCTTCGTCGAAAGCCGCTTTGACGCCGAGATGGTGTGGATGGACGAGCGGCCGCTCGATCCGGCGCGCGTGTACCTGCTCAAGCAGGCGACGCGGGTCCTGAACGCCGAAGTGAACCGGGGCCTGGTTCTGAACCAGATTGGATCGGTGACGGTCACGGCCAGCAAGCCGATCGTGTTCGATCGGTACACCGACAACCGCTTCACGGGCAGCTTCATCCTGATCGATCCGGCGACCAACTTCACGGCCGGCGCGGGCATGATCACCAGCACGAGCGCGAGCGAGGACGCCGAAACGACACTGGCGCGCCCGAACGTCGCGGAGCGGCTGGCGCAGATCGCGCGCGGGGCGGCCACCGACGCCGAAGCGGTGGAAGCCGTCCGGCGCGCGCTCGAGGACATCCTGAAATGAGCCAGGTCGCCGATCTCACCGCCCAGGCGGTCGATCTCATCGCCGCACAGCTCGCGGACGCACAACGGCCCGCCATCACGTCGAGCTTTCAGTCGGAATGCGTGGTCCTTACGGACTTACTGCGGCAGGTGCGGCCGGACATCCCGGTGCTGTTCCTGGACACCTTCCATCACTTTCCGCAGACGCTCGCGTACCGCGACGAGATGACCGCGCGCTACGGGCTGAACCTGATCAATCTCAGGGCCGTCGAGCCGAAAGTCGGGCTGTGGCAGGCCGAGAGCACCGACGCCTGCTGCGCGCGGCACAAGGTGGGGCCGCTCTTCTCGTCGCTCGAAGCCTATGACGTCTGGTTCACGGCGCTGCGCCGCGATCAGTCGGCGAGCCGGGCGAACCTCCAGGAAGTCGAACCGTTCCGGCTGCCGAGCGGCAACGCCATCAGAAAGGTCGCGCCGCTGGCCGCGTGGACCGCGCGCGACGTGTGGCGGTACGCGAAGGACCACGACATCCCGCTCCTCCCGCTGTACGAGCTCGGCTACACGAGCATCGGCTGCGAGCCGTGCACGAGCCTGCCGCTCGATCCGAACGATCCGCGGTCGGGCCGCTGGCAGGGCCAGAAGCTCGAATGCGGCATCCACATTCAGCCCACGACGAAGTCGTAGATCAACGTACGAAGCCACAGAGACACGGAGGACACCGAGATCTCTCTTTTGAAGAGTAAACCTCTGTGATCTCTGTGCCTCTGTGGCTCCGTACGTTCGGTTGGTTTGTCAGTTGCCGGACGCGATTGACGCGACGATCTCTTTCGCGCGCGGGAGGCTGACGGGACAGCTCGGGTCGTCCACCCGGCAGCGTGCGACCGTGAGATTGCAGCCGCAGGTGCAGCCCTCTTCGTTCAGCTTCTGAATCGCGGCGACCCGCTTTTCCTTGGGCAGCGCTTTCAGGTCCACGCCGGGAATTTCGGTGGTCTGCGCGGCGTTGGCGAGCTTGGTGGGCCGATCTTTCTCGATCTCCTCCACCGACGCGTTGACGGGCAGGCCGGCCAGGTGCCGCGTCTCGGCCTCGGTGACGGCGGCCGTCAGCATGCCGACGTGCCGCATGGCGATCCGCGACTGGCGATCGACGATGAACGAGGTCGGGAGCGCGGTGACACCCGTGAACGTCTTGCGCAGCTCCGGCGTGTTCATCACGATCGGGTAGTTCATCTTGTGCTCGGCGGCCCACTTCTTCACCGCTTCGGGCGGATCGTCATCGTCGGAGATACCGATGATGAGGAGTTGATCTTTGTACTTGTTCTGCAGCGCGATGAGATCGGGGATTTCCGCACGGCACGGAGGGCACCAGGTGGCCCAGAAGTTGACGATGACGACTTTGCCCGTCCAGTCGGCCGACGAAATCACGCGGCCGTCGACGTCCTTCATCGCGACCGCGCCCACCGGCGCAGGGTCGCGGTAGAACTGCAGGGCGATCTTCGCGTCCGACGACGATGGCGGCGGAGCCGCGGCCGTTTCCTGCGGTGATACGGCGGGACGCTGCGCGACACGAGCCACCGCCCATACCGCGGCCGCCAGCATGACCACGGCCACCACACCGACCGCCCGTTTCGAGTTCATCAGCCGATTATCGCATGGCGCCACGGACCTTGGCCACGGAGGCACAGAGAGCACAGAGCCTCGTTCTGAAGAAAGAATCTCTGTGTCCTCTGTGCCTCCGTGGCAACGTGGTTACCGTGAGCGGCGTGGTCATTTGATTCCCATCGCCCGGTTCCAGACGAACACCGAGCTGGCATCAGGACGCTCGGCCAGGCTGGTCAGCTCGGCGACGGCGGCGTCGAGCGCGGCGGCATCGAGACCGCGGCGGGCGCTCTCGAGGTTGCCGATGATGTTCCGCACCCACGCGGCAAACCCCGGAGACCCGTGCCAGTGGACCTCCGGCTGCACCGACAGCTCGATGCCCGTGAACCCGGCGCCGTGGAACAGGCGGTACAGCCGGCGTCCGATCGCGCCGTCACCGCCAAGCGTCGCCTGATAGCGCTGAAAGAGATCCCACGCGCGATCGAACGCAGGGCACGGCGGATCGAAGCGAATCAGCGTGACGTCGTTTTCGCAGACGGCGACGCGGCCGCCCGGCCGCACCACGCGCCGCATCTCCCGCAGCACGGCCTCCGGCCGGGCGACGTGCTCGAGCAGGTAGCGCGCGTAGACGAGGTCGAAGCTGCCGTCCGGGAAATCGAGCGCGTGCGCGTCTCCCTGCTGATATGTGACGCGCGGACTCGTCGAGGCCGCGGCGATCTGCTCGCGCGACAACTCGACGCCGACAACGCGGACGTCATCGGCCTCCGACGCGACGGCGACGGCGAGCAGGCCGAGGCCGCTGCCGACTTCCAGCACGCGCGCCCCTGGCGGCACGTCGAGAAACCGGATGAACGCGGCGTTCGTCATGCGATTGAGCGCGGCGAGCCGATCCTGTTCGCTCGGCTCGGTGCCGTGGATGTAGGTGTCTGGCGCCATGCCGATATGCTACATTTCGCGGCATGAGACGATCGATATCCTTCTGCGCGAGCGCCGCGGCGCTCGTGCTTTCCGTGTCCGCTCCGCTCGCCGCCCAGCCCGCTCCCGATCCCGCCGCGTTCTACCAGGCCAGCTGCGCCCAGTGCCACGACGGCGGCCTCGACCGCGCGCCGAGCCGCGACGTGCTTCGCAGCATGACTCCCGACCGCGTGCTGCGCGCGCTCGAATTCGGGCCGATGGTGGCGATGGCGGCCGGCCGTTCGCTCGCCGAGCGCCGCGCCGTCTCGGAATTCGTCACCGGCAAGACATTCGCCAGCGCGCCGAACATGACGCCGCCGCAGCGTGCGATGTGCACGGAGAAAGGCGCGTTCGATCCTTCGTCCGGTCCCAGATGGAACGGGTGGGGTGTCACGACCAGCAACACGCGCTTCCAGGAAGCCGCGATGGCGGGCCTCACGGCCGCCGATGTGCCGCGCCTGAAGCTCAAATGGGCGTTCGGTTTCCCGAGCGACCTGCAGTCGAACGCGCAGTCCACGATCGCCGGCGGCCGCGTGTTCGTCGGCAGCGCCGGCGGCATCGTGTACTCGCTGAGCGCGGCGACCGGCTGCGTCCACTGGTTCTTCGAGACGGGCGCGGCGATGCGGGCCGCCATCAGCGTGGCGCGCGTCAAGACGCCGGCCGGCATGCGGTACGCGGCGCTCTTCGGAGATGGGGGCGCGAACGTGTACGCGCTCGACGCCGAAACCGGCAAGCTGCTCTGGAAAACGAAGGTCGAAACCAGCCCGGTCGCCCGCATCACCGGTTCGCCGACCTTCTACGACGGCCGCCTCTACGTGCCGATGGCGTCGAGCGAAGAAGGCGCCGGCACCACGCCGACCTACGAGTGCTGCCATTTCCGGGGATCGGTCACCGCCCTCGACGCCTCGACCGGCAAGGTCGTCTGGCAGACCTACACCATTCCCGAAGTCCCGTTCCCGACGATGAAGAACAAGATTGGGACGCAGTTGTGGGGGCCCTCCGGCGCGCCCGTCTGGAGCAGCCCGGCGATCGACCCGCGGCGGAACGCGCTCTACGTCACAACCGGCAACAACTACAGCGATCCCCCGTCGAAGACGAGCGACTCGTTCATGGCGCTCGACCTGAAGACCGGCAAGATGCTCTGGTACAAACAGATGTCGCCGGCCGACGCGTACGTGTCGGCGTGCCGCCTTCAGGACAAGACCAACTGCCCGGAATCCAACGGACCTGATTTCGATTTCAGTGCGTCACCGATCCTGGTGACGCTGTCGAACGGACGCCGGGCGCTCGTCGCCGGCCAGAAGTCCGCCATCGTGCACGCGGTCGATCCCGACCGCCAGGGCGAAATCATCTGGCAGACGCGCGTCGGCGAGGGCGGCACGATGGGCGGTGTGCAGTGGGGTTCGGCAACCGACGGCACCAACGTCTACGTCGCGCTGTCCGACATCGGCCGCATCGCGCTGACCTACAGCCAGTTCACCGCCGCGGACCCGAAACGCGGCGGCGGCATGTTCGCGTTGAAACTCGACACCGGCGAACGCGTCTGGTACACGCCCCCGGTCGGCTGCGGCACGCGGGCACGCTGCAGCCCGGCGCAGTCAGCCGCCGTCAGCGCCTTCCCTGGCGTCGCGTTCTCGGGGTCGGTAGACGGCCACATGCGGGCGTACTCGACGACCGACGGCAAGGTGTTGTGGGACTACGACGCCGTGCACCCGTTCGAGACCGTGAACGGCATCGAAGCCAGGGGCGGATCGCTCGACGGCCCTGGTCCCGCCGTCGGCGGCGGCATGATCTACTTCAACGCCGGCTACCACACGGCCGGCGGCGAGCCTGGCAACGTCCTGCTCGCCTTCTCGGTGGACGGCAAGTAGGGCGTCCGGCTCCAGCCGGACGGGCGACCGGCCAAAAAGTTGACCCATCGGTGTTCTCCCTTACGCGTACAGGGACAAAGGGAGAACTCCAATGGTCATCGCTGAACCCGTCGGCACCCAACTCGTCATCCTCGAACCGAACGGCCGGCTGACGGCCGAAACGGTGGACGAGTTCAACCAGGCCGTGTCGAAGTGGGTCCGCCGCGGCTGGCACGACCTGATCCTCGACCTGCGGTACGTCACCTACCTGGACAGCGCGGGCATCGGCGCCCTCGCCCAGCTCCATTTGTCGAGCCAGCGCCGGGGCAGCCGCGCCGTGTTCGTGAACGTCGCCGGCAAGAACCGCGAGCTGCTGCGCGTCACGAAGCTGCTGACCGTGTTCGAGGTGTACGACTCGACGGCCGCGGCCGAAAGCAGCTTCGCCCGCCCGCGCGTGGTCGCGCGGGCGGCATCGGGTCACGACTTGAATGCGTGAACGAGCTGTCCGATGTCGATCAGGAAGTGCAGCCGGGTCTGAAACTCCGCGCTGCTCTTGTACGCCGTCTTCGAGTTGCCGAAATCCGTACCCTGGAAGCCACCGGTGATCAGCAGGCTCTCCACCTGCAGATGAAACACCCGGCTGTACGTGCCCGACATCTTTCCGAGCGGCGTGTAGACCACGCGTGCCGGCGTCAGGCCGAAACGCCAGAAACCGAAGCTCGTCGTGCCCTTCGCATCGTCCGCATCGCCCGAAAAGTGGATGGCGGAGGCGCCGAACCCTATATCGATCATTTTGTTCGCGCGGAACATCAAGAGCCCGGAATACGTGTCCTCGTAGACGTTGCGCAGGTCGGTCGGGTCGTCTTTGAAGAGCTGCGAGGCGCCGGTCTTCGCCCGGCTGGCCTGGAACGACACCGTGACGGGCCGCACTTTGTCGGCGTTCTCGAGGATGCAGTTTCCCCATTTCTGCAAGAACGCGTCGTTTTGCGCTGACGGCAGCGACGGGCACCACACGTGCACTTCGGCGCCGAGTCCGTAGATCTTGAACGGTCCCGGGCCACTCAGTTCGCCCAGCCACCCGAGGATGTCGGATTCGGCCCTCGCCGCCGACGGCCATCCGAGCATCAGGCCCATCGCGATTACCAGGACGCAAGAACGTGCTCGCTTCATAAACATTCCTTTCGTCAACGAGAAGTATCCGGAGGTGCGAAGATGCTTTCGACCACACCGAGCTTCCGCACCGTTGGGTCCGTCCGCTTCACCACTCTGTTGTGCGGAGCAGCCTTGTCCGGGCAATAAGTCAGCCACTCGTCGTCGTGTTCGCCGAGGATGTAGCAGCGTTCGCCAGCCACATCGACGCGATCGAATCTGTTCTGCCACTGAATCCGGTACGGGAGTTCCAGCATCATCACTGTGACGACGAACATCGCAACGACGGTCGCGAAGCCAGCATGGCTTCCCTTGACTCCTCGCCGCGAGCGAAGCTTCCAGATGCGAAGGATCGCTGTTCCGAACGTCAGCACCAGAGCGCTGAGCACAAAGGAATAGGCCTCTAGACCAGTCAGACCAGTTCTGTTCTCCGGGCGAAACGGCGCAAACTGTTCCGGGGGAAACGTATCGATCCAACCCGAGTAGCCATTGATGACTTCGAAGAACACAAAGACTGTCGCGGCCAGCGCGATGAAGCCCGCCGTCGCGATGGCCTGGGCGAGCACGACGGGATCGTCGAGGCCCAATTTCGAGCTCAGACGTCGTGAGTGTGTCAGGCTCGTTGTCAGGAGATGGTCGATCCCGCTGGACAGCTTCAGCGCGCGCACACCAAACTTCGCCGCGGCCAACGCCAGAAGGATGCTGATTTGAAAGAAGCCCGGTAGCACAAGCGAACGCAGACCGGCGGTCATCCACGCGATCGGCGGCTCGTAGCTGAACGGCGCCACTCGGCCCAACGTCACGTTGAACGCGGCAGTCTGCGCAAATCCAAGTGCGCCGATTCCAACCGGAACCAGCACGACGATGGCGAGGACGCGCATCGTGGTCTTCAGTACGAACCGGGACTCGGGACGATCCAACGCCGTGATCGACGGATCCGGAGCCATCAGTACCGCCAGCGCCGCCTCGACCTCCGCCGCCGACTGATACCGCTCCTCCACCTTCACCGCGAGCATCTTCCCGATGACGTCGCTCACCTCCGGCGACAGGTGCGTCTCGACGCCCGTCGGCCGCAGCAGGCTGCGGCTCAGCGCGAGCACGACGTCCAGCGGGTTGTCGGTGGAATACGGACGATGGCCCGTGGCCATCTCGTAGAGCACCACGCCCAGGCTGTAGATGTCCGACCGCTGATCGATCGGCTTGCCGAACATCTGCTCGGGCGACATATACGCCGGCGTGCCGGGATGCACGAGCAGGCCGCGGGTGCTGCGCAGCGTCGCCAGCGTCCCCGACGGAACCGGCGCGGTCGTCATGTGATCGCCCGATTCGGTCGCCGCCGACATCGCCTGCGCCACGCCGAAGTCGAGGATCTTCACCGAGCCGTCCGGCATCACCTGGATGTTGGCGGGCTTGAGGTCCCTGTGGATGATGCCCTTTGCATGCGCCGCCGTCAGCGCGGACGCCAGTTGACGGCCCATCGACAGGATCTTCTCGACCGGCGGCCGCTCGCGCCGCAGCAGCGCGGCCAGGCTCTCGCCCTCGACGTACTCCATCACGAGGAACGGCCGGTCCTCGTGCTCGACGACGTCATGGACCACGGCGATGTTGGGATGGTTGATGCGGGCGGCCGACTGCGCCTCGTGCAGGATCTTCGCGCGCAGATCGCCGGCGGAGCCGGACGCGATCAGGCATTTCAGGGCGACCTTGCGGTGCAGCCCCGTGTCGTTGCCGAGGTAGACGCGGCCCATGCCGCCGGCGCCGAGCCGTTCGAGCACGACGTAGCGCCCGATGCGCACGCCCGGCTCGATGTCGGGCGCGGGCTCTTCGTCCGACGGCGTGACATGGTCGAACGTGTCGGAGACGGTCAGGACGGTTTCGAGAAACTCTTCGTCGTAGTCGTGCAGGTATGCCTGGACTTCACGGCGGAGCACGGGATCGGCGCACCGCTCGGCGACCCACGCCTCGCGCTCGCCTGGCGGGCACATCAACGCCTCCGCCAGCACCCCTTTCGCTTGCCGCCAGACGTCGGCGCCCATCGTGATCGGCCTTCAAGTAGGCGGAGCTGCTAGAGCCCCCGCATCTGCCGCTTGAGCCACATCTTCGAGGTCGCCCACTCGCGCTTGACGGTGGCCTGCGAGATGCCCAGGACCTCGGCGATTTCGTCGACGGTCAGGCCGGCGAAGAACCGCATCTCCACGATCTCGGACTGGCGCGAATCGAGCTCCGCCAGCTTCGACAACGCATCGTGCAGCGCCAGCACGTCGACGTGGTCGGCCTCGCGCGCCGGAGAAGCCACGCCGGAAATCGAGACTGGTTCGGCCGGCCCGGCGTCCCGCTTGGCGGCATGGCGCCGCCGGGCGTGATCGACGAGCACGCGGCGCATCATCTTCGCGGCGATGCCGAAGAAATGCGCGCGGTTTTCCCAGGAGACGCCGCGCTGCGGCAGCAGGCGGATGTACGCCTCGTTGACCACCGCCGTGGGCTGCAGCGTCTGCCCGCCGCGCTCGCGGCGCAGGTAGCTGGCCGCCAGCCGCCGAAGCTCGCCCTGGACGCGCTCCATGAGCTGCGCTTCGGCCTCGGGAGATCCCTTCCGCCACTGCGCCAGCAGCTGGGTCACATCGTCGCCGTGGGGTTCGTCGGACACGGGCTTGGGGGTGCCGCTAGTGTAGCTCGGCGTTTCGCAAGTGCTCATACTCTTACCTCATGTCAGGGTGTGCTCGACGGCGGCACGCGTTTTCGTGTGAAACGCTCGAAGGCGTAGGCGAGCTCGATGAGCCTCGGCTCGCTGCAGGCGCGCCCGGTGAAGCTGACGCCGAACGGCGCGGGCCTCGCGTTGAACCCCGCCGGAAATGGCGGCGTTGGGGCGTTCGGCACCATGCCGAACGGCACGATCACCGTCGGATACCCCACGCGCGCGGCAATCGCAGCGCCGGAGGACCCGGGAAACAGGACCGCGTCCAGCCGCTCCGTGACCATCACTTCGTCGATCCCGTGCCTGGCGGCCAGCAGGAGGTCCTTCGCCCGGTCCGCGTCGTAGCGCGTGCGGTCGCGCTCGATGTCCATCTCGTCGGAGATATCGAGGTTCGACTGGCCGTACTTGAGCGTGCCGGCCCGCGCGTGCGCCACGTTCCACGCGCGCAACTCGGTCAGGCTCCTGACCGGTGCGGCTGACCCCAGCGACGCGAGCCAGGCGTTGAAGTCGCGTTTCATCCCGTATTTCAGGCCGATGGCGCAGCCCGCGTCCCTCCCCCTGGCATCGTCCGCACCGGAGCAGATGGCCCATCGCAGGAAGTTGCGTGACGGGTCCGCGTCGATCACGCTGGGGATGTTGGCCGGATCCACGACGACGGCGCCCTGCTGCTTGAGCGCGGCGATGGCCTCGGCCATCGAAGCCGCCTGCTCGGCGTTGAGGCCACCGCGCGGCTCGAATTCTCCCGGCGGCGTGATGCGGTCGTAGAAGAAGGCGCGCGGAATGCCAATGCGGGCGCCTTTCAGACCGTCTGCGCGAAGCGAGCGCGAGTAATTGCCCCGCACCTGACCGGCCGGCGGCGTGCACCCGTTCGTCGCTGAATCGCGGGGATCCGGCACCGGCCCCTCGAGCGCGCCCAGCATCAGCGCAGCGTCAGCCACGGTTTTCGCCATCGGCCCCGGAGTGTCCTGGTCGGCCGTGATCGGAATCACGCCGTAGCGGCTGATGCGTCCGACGGTCGGCTTGATGCCGGCGAGCATGTTCTGGTTGGACGGGCTCAGGATCGATCCCGACGTTTCGGTGCCGACGTTGGCCGCCCACAGGCTGGCCGCCGTTCCGATGCCCGAGCTCGAGCCGCCGGTCGCGAGCGCCGGCCGGCCGTCGAACGTGGCGTCGCGCGGATCGCGCCGCGGGTCGTACGGGTTGAAGCCGAACCCGCCAATCGAGTTGTAGTTGGGCGGCATGGGCGTGGGGTCGCCGGCCACCCAGTTCGCCAGTTCGGTCATGCCGGTCTTGGCGATGATGACGGCGCCGGCTTCGCGCAGGTTCCGCGCGAGCGTCGCCTCGTAGGGCGGCACGAGGCGATCGAACGCGAGGGCGCCGCCGGTGGTCGGCATGTTCATGGTGTGGATGTTGTCCTTCAACGCGACGGGAACGCCGTGCAGAGGACCTCTCACCTTGCCCGCCGCCCGCTCGCGATCGAGCCGGTCGGCCTCGTCGAGCGCCAGGGCGTTCACAGCGAGCGCCGCATGGAGCATGGGCTCATATGTCCCTATGCGCGCGAGATACTGCCGGACGAGCTCACGGGACGTGACACGGCCATCCTTCATCGCCGCCTGCATGTCAGTAATGCTCGCTTCGGCAACGGAGAACTTCGGCCTCGCCGCCGGCGCCCGTCTGGATTGGGTCTGAACAACAGCCACACAGGAAATAACGACGAGGAAGGAGAAAACCAACAGGGGCGCCACCGGACGGCGGGTAACGGACATGGGACCTCATGATAAAGGCACACCTCTCGCGTCTGTCCGTATACGCGCAAAAACAGGGTCCAAGGGGTCCGAAAGGTCCGAAGGGTCCGAGAGGTCCAGCGTCCCAGGGGTCCGAGGGGTCCACCTGGACCTCTTGGACCTTTTGGACCTTTTGGACCTTTGGGACCTCTTGGACCTTTCGGACCTCTTGGACCTCTTGGACCTACTGGACCTCTTCGACCGGCCGTGGGTTCTGAGCGACAACCGCGTCGGGCTGCTCGGGGCGGCGGAGCCGGGCGACCAGGCCGCGGCGCATGCGGGCGACGTCCTCGCGTGACAGCGACCAGTCCCACGCCTGCCCGCGGTGAAGTTCGACGCTCGTCCAGACGCCGCGCATGAGGCCTCGATCGGCGTGGCGGGTCGTGCCGAGGAGCAGGTGGCCGATCTCGTGCGCCATGGCACGGCCAAGCAGTTGGCCCGGGTCGGTGCGGGAGAGCTCCGCCAGCTTCGTGACGCGATCGGCGTACACGGTCGCGAGGGTGCCTGCCCGCCGCTCGACGTCGATCAGCGAGAAGCCGAGCGGACCGGGAAGCGCCTCCGCCGGGGCCGTGACGATGCGGACGATGACCTCCCCGCGCGTGGGCGCGTTGTCGTCTTCACGCCACGTGACGGCGATGCCGGCGTCCTTCAGGATGGCGTGCACGACCGCCAGCGCGGAGGCCCTGGCGTCAGGCGGCACGCCGGTGTTGTCGTACACGCGGACGGCAAGCGAAAGCGCGAGCACGGTACGTGCGAGCATGGGGGCATATTCACGGTGCCCACGCGCGCGCGAAAACCGAAATGTGACCAGTCGCGGGCCGGAAGCCGCCAGTCGCGGCTCGGAGGGAGGAACCCGGGGGGTTTCCCCGAACTGAACCGCCTGGCCGAGCGTCTAACCCCGGGAGTGCCGCCGGGTCGCGGCGCCGCGGGTTTGGTGTGATGAGTCGCGGTGCTGCGGTGATGAACGGCCGATCCGGGGCCGCCGCAGGGTTCTCCGGCTTGACCGCCGGGACGGATGACCCGATAGTGGCCTGAGCAGGACTGAATGAGTCAGCGTGCGCGCATCCCGGGATGGCTCCTGTTCGTCATCGCGACGGCCTTCGCCCTGTCGTCGACGATGCAGGCGTACTGGCTCGATCATCTCAAACACGACGGCGGCATGCCGGACGAGCTGCCGCACCTGCTCGCCCTCAACTTCCTGTATTGGTACATCCCGGCGCTCCTCGCGCCGGTGATCATGGCGACGGCCACCCGGGAGCAGCTGCGTCGCCAGCGATGGCGCGTGCAGGTGCTGGTGCACATTGGCGGCGCGCTCGCCTACTCGATCGTTCACACAGCGGCCATGATGGTGCTGCGCGCGGCGCTGCTCGCGCAGACAGGCCTGCCGCAGAACTTTCCGGGCTGGTGGAACTACACGCTCATGCAGTACCTCACGCAGCTCGACTGGCTGCTCATGACGTACCTGTTCCTGGTCGGCCTCGCCCATGCGCTGGTCTACCGTCGCGAATCGGAAGCGCGCGCGCTCAGCTCCGCGCAGCTCGAAACGCGCCTGGTGGAAGCGCAGCTCCAGGCGCTGCAGCGTCAGCTGCATCCGCACTTCCTGTTCAACACGCTGAACACGATTTCCGGGCTGATTCACACCGACGCCGGGGCAGCCGACACGATGATCGACCGGCTGGGCGACCTCCTCCGCATGACGCTGCACACGTCGATCACGCAGGAGGTGCCGCTCAAGGACGAGCTCGACGTCCTGCAGAAGTACCTCGAAATCGAGCAGACGCGCTTCGGCAACCGCCTCCGCGTCAGCATGCACATCCAGCCCGAAACGCTGGACGCTCAGGTGCCCAACCTGCTGTTGCAGCCGCTGGTCGAAAACGCGATCCGCCACGGCATTGCGCCCAACGCGCGTCCCGGCTGGATCGAGATCCACGCGGATCGGGACCACGATCACCTCGCGCTGCAGATCCGTGACAGCGGGGATGGCTTGCCGCCCGACCGGCTGATGGCGCTCAACCGCGGCGTCGGCCTGGAGAACACGCGCGCGCGGCTCGAGCACCTGTACCCGGGCCGCGTTTCAGTTCACGTTCTCGAACCTCGACCGGGGCTTCTGCGTCACCGTACGCATCCCGTTCCAAGTCGAGCACATCGAGCAGCTCGCCGACGAACCGATTCGCGCGGGGGCCGCATGACGGGCAAGATCCGCACGCTCGTGGTGGACGACGAGCCGGTGGCGAGGGCGCGCGTGCTGTCGCTGCTGCGCGACGAGGCCGACATCGAAGTCGTCGGCGAGTGCTCGACCGGCCCGCAGGCGGTGTCCGTCATCGAGGCGACGGCGCCCGACCTGGTGTTCCTGGACGTCCAGATGCCGCAGATGGACGGCTTCGCGCTCGCGCGCACGCTGGGCGCCGACATGCCGGCGGTGGTCTTCGTCACGGCGTACGACGAGTACGCGCTGGCGGCGTTCGAAATCCACGCGCTCGACTACCTGCTGAAGCCGTTCAGCGCCGAGCGGTTCAAGTCCGCCCTCACGCACGCCCGTCAGCACATCGCCAAGAAGCAGGCGACGGCCGGCCGCGCGCTGCCGACGCGTCTGCCCGACGCGGCGCCGGCGCAGGAACAGGCGCAGCCGGGGGGCATGGGAGGCGGCGCCCGGCGCGATCGCCTGGTGATCAAGTCGAGCGGCCGGATCTACTTCGTCCGGATTCACGACATCGACTGGTGCGAGGCCTCGGGCAACTACGTGCGGCTCCACATCGGCCAGCAGACGCATCTGGTGCGCGGCACGATGAGCCACCTCGAGTCGCAGCTCGATCCCGGGCAGTTCGTCCGGATCCACCGGTCGGCGATCGTCAACGTCGAGCGGATCCAGGAGCTGCGCTCCTCGTTCAACGGCGAATACCAGATCACGCTCACCGACAAGACGCGGCTCACGCTCAGCCGCGGCTACCGCGACGGCCTCCAGGCGCGCCTCGGCAAAACCCTGTAACGCGATCACGTACGAAGCCACAGAGGCACGGAGAGCACGGAGGATCTCTCTTCAGAAAGAGATCTCTGTGTCCTCTGTGCCTCTGTGGCCCGTACGTCGTCGTGTTCGCTACTTCGTCGAACGATCCGGATGCAATTGGAGCTTCTGCACGCGCCAGTTGATGATCTCGGCGACGTAGAGCTCGTTTTCGGACGGGCACGCGATCTCGTGGATCCAGCCGAACTGCTTCGGCTGCTTTCCGGACTTGCCCAGCACGCCCAGGATCTTCCCGTCGAGCGACACCTTGTAGATCCGCCCCGGGTACGCGTCGGCGGCGTAGAGCACCTGGTTGGGGCCGGGCGTGATGCAGACGGCCCACGGCGCGCCGGGGCTCATCGTGCCCGGAGGCGCGTTCGGCGCCGGCGTGTTGCCGATCGCCGGCCGCGCGCCGGCGGGCACGCGGCACGTCGAGCTTGATCTGCCGCAGGTACTTGCCGTCGCTGTCGAACACCTCGATGCGGACGTTGCCGCGGTTGGCCACGTACACGTTGCCCTGCGCGTCGGTCGCGATGCTGTGCGGCGTGTTCAGCTGCCCCGGTCCGCTGCCGGGCTCGCCGAAGCTCTTCACCCAGTCGCCGTTCCTGTCGTACTTCGCCACGCGCGAATTCACGTAGCCGTCGCTGATGAAGATGTCGCCGGCCGCGTTCCACGCGACGTCGGTCGGCTGGCGGAAGTTTCCGTTGATCGGCGCGAGCGGCGGCGAGAGGTTGCGCTTCCACGGCTCCGCCTCTTCGTCCGACGCTTCCTTCTTCCTGCCGAACACCATCACGACGTGGCCTTCCGGGTTGAACTTGATGACCATGTCCGAGCCCTTGTCCACGGCCCAGATGTTGTCGTCCTTGTCCACGCGCACCGCGTGCGCGAACGCCCAGGCGTAGAGGCCCTTGCCGATCTCGCGGACGAACTTGCCGGCCTGATCGAATTCGAGCAACTGCGACGCGGCGCCGCCGTACGCCGCGCCGGTGGCGCTGTTCGACCGCGTGTAGACGAACACGTGGCCCTTCGAGTTGATCGCGACGCCGGCGTCCTCGCCGAAATTCAGATCGGGCGGCAGCTTGAAGAAGTTCGGGACCGAATCGAACGGAATCTCGGGCACCGCCTGGGCGCGTGCCGCGGCCGGAATCAGGCTCAGCGCCAGCATCACGCTGATGGCAACTCGTTTCATGACCGCCTCCACTGTTCCCGTCTCACTTTTCGACTTCCAACTTTGCACTTTGCACTTTCCCATTGAGGCTGGCGAGCAGGTGCGTGTGGTGGTACCGCTCGGCGAGCTCGAGCGCCGTCCTGCCTTCCTTCGTCTTCATGTCGGTGCGCGCGCCGGCCGCGAGCAGCATGTCGATCATCGCGGGGCTGCCGAAATCGATCGACGCCGCGTACAGCAGCGGCGTCATGCCGTTGCCGTCCACGTGGTTCACGTCGGCGCCCTTCGAGATGAGAAACCGCGCCATCTCGACCTGATCGCCGAGAACGGCCTTGACGAGGGGCGTGATGCGCGCGTCGGTCCGATCGACGGCCGCGCCGAGCTCGACGAGCACGCGCGCGACGTCGAGGTAACCGTGGCGCACGGCGCCTGAAATGGGATCGGTGCTCGACGTGCCGATGAGGCGCATCTCCCCCGTCAGGCTCGCGCCGGCCTTCAGCAGGTCCGGCAGCACTTCGGCGTTGCCCGCGTACGCCGCGAGGAAGAGCGGGTCGGCGTTGAAGAGCGGCTGGCCCTGCGACTGGCTCGCGTCGGCGCCGTGCGACAGCAGCAGCCGCACGGCGGCGGTGGACTCGCGGTGCTGCGTCGCCACCATCAGCGCGGTGTACTTGGTTTCGGACCGCGCGTTGACGTTCGCGCCGCGGTCGATCAGCAGCTTCATCTTCTCGGCGTCGGGGGCGGCCATCATCAGCGCCGTCGTGCCGCCCGACTTCGTCGCCGAGTTCGGGTCGAAGCCGCCCGCGAGCAGCTTGCGGACGTCGGCCGCGCTGCCGAACAGGACGGTTTCCGCCCAGGGCTCGACATCCACGGGCGCAACGCCGGGCAGCGGCTCCGGCGTAACAGCGCGGGACGGCCCGAGCGCACGCGCCAGCGCCATCACGGCCCACGCACCACCCTGTGCCGACAGGAACTGGTCGTGTCCGTACGGGAGACCGCTTTCGAAGTACGGCGGGCTGAGCGGCGCGGGCGGGTAGAGCCGCGTGGCGACATGCCACGAGCCGTCGGCCGCCTGGGTCTTGAGGAGGTAGTCGATCCCGCGCTGCCAGTTGGCGTCGGACGCCGGCACGCCGCCCGCGTCGTGCAGGGCGACGAGCGCCTCGCCGGTCGAGTACGCGTCGCTGACGCGGCCGTCGAGCGAGCTCCAGCCACCGTCGGCTTCCTGGGTCGCGGAGAGCTCGCGCGCGAGTTTCGTGAGCGTCGCGCGATCGGCGCCGGTCCATTTCAACCCGAGCAGCCGATAGATGCGCTCTTCGGTGTCGGCGGGCTTGTGCGCTTCGAGCCAGCGGCGCGCCAGCGCGACGTTCTTCGCGACGCGGGCCTTCTGCGTCGGATGGCTGTAAAGCTGGACGCCGCGAACCGCGAGCGCCGTGAACGAGACGTTGCTGTAGGAGGACGGCGGACGCTGCCGGTGGCTCGGCCAGTCGCCGGCCACGTTCTGCCGGTCCGCCAGGACGCGCGCCATGACAGCGGTCCCGAGATTCGGCCGGACGCCGGCCGCGGCGGCCGCGACCAGCCGGTAGCCATCGTCGATGGCCGGCTCGATGATCCATGAGGTACTGCACGGCCCGGTCGAGATCGGCATAGGTGAACGCCTTGGCCGCGTCCGCCCGCGCGATGGTTTCGTCGAACGGGATGCCGTGCTCCCGCGCCGATTGGTAGGCCAGCGCGGGTTGATATTGGTGGTGGCACGAGTCGCAGCGCTGGACCTCGAACCAGTGCGTCTGACTCTGCTGGAACAGGGCCAGATTCCTGGCGGCCGCCTGGCGAATCTGGCTCGTGCGGGCGCCGGCGTCGGCCGGCTGGCCGGGTGTGACCGCCTGGGCTCCTGCGGGGGCCAGGCGGGCCGCGATGACCGCGGACAAGATTCCTGCGGAAACGACGGTCCACTTTCCCATGAAGTGGCCATATCATACTGCTCTTACAAGCGAGGGTGACAGCCCATGACGCACATGAAACGCTCCGCGTTCGCCGCCACAGCCGTCGCCGCCATCGTGCTGACCGGCGCGACGATCAAGCTCGTCGGACAGGCCACCCCGCCCAACCGGGAATGGCGCACCTACGCCGCCGACCTCGCGAACACCCACTATTCGCCCCTCGATCAAATCAACAAGGACAACTTCGGCAAGCTCGAGGTGGCCTGGCGCTTCAAGGCTGACGCCCTCGGCCCGCGGCCCGAATACAACTGGGAATCCACGCCGCTGATGGCCAACGGCATGATCTACGTCACCGCCGGCTCGCGCCGCGCCGTTGTCGGGCTCGACGCCGCGACCGGCGAGATGCTCTGGATGCACCAGGAGCACGAAGGGCCGCGCGGCGAATCAGCGCCGCGCAAGCTGTCCGGCCGAGGGCTCGCGTATTGGACGGACGGGCAGAACGACCGCCGGGTGCTGTACGTCACGCCCGGCTACCAGCTCGTCGCGCTCAACGCCATGACGGGCGAGCTCGTGAGGAATTTCGGCACCAACGGCATCGTCGATCTCAAGCAGAACGACGATCAGGTCATGGATCCGGTGACCGGCGAAATCGGCCTTCACGCGACGCCCATCGTCGCGAAGAACACCGTCATCGTCGGCGCCGCGCACATGCCGGGCGGCAACCCGAAGAGCAAGCAGAACGAGAAGGGCTACATCCGCGGCTTCGACGTGAAGACCGGCAAACGCCTGTGGATCTTCCACACGATTCCCCAGCTGGGCGAGTTCGGCAACGACACGTGGGAAAAGGAGTCGTGGGTCTACACCGGCAATGCCGGCGTGTGGGGACAGATTGCCGTCGACGAAGAGCTCAACATGGCCTATCTGCCGGTCGAGCTGCCGACGGGCGACTACTACGGCGGGCACCGGCCAGGCGCCGGTCTGTTCGGCGAGAGCGTTGTCGCGGTGGATCTGACGACCGGCAAGCGCAAGTGGCACTACCAGCTCGTGCACCACGGCATCTGGGACATGGACATTCCCTGTGCGCCGATCCTGATCGACATCACGGTCAACGGCCGCGCCATCAAGGCGCTCGCGCAGCCGACCAAGCAGGGCTGGATCTACACGTTCGATCGCATCACGGGCCAGCCTGTCTGGCCGATTGAAGAACGGCCCGTCGAGAAAGGCAACGTCCCGGGCGAGTGGTATTCACCGACCCAGCCCTTCGTCACCAAGCCGCCGCCGTTCGATCGGCAGGGCGTCTCGCTCGACGATCTCATCGACTTCACGCCCGAGCTGAAGGCCGAAGCGGTCAAGCTCGCGTCGCGTTACAAGATCGGTCCGATCTTCACGCCGCCGGTCGTCTCCACGTGGCCCTCGCCGCTCGCCACCCTGATGCTGCCGTCGGCCGGCGGCGGCGTGAACTGGCACGGCGCGTCGTTCGATCCCGAAACCAAGATGTTCTACGTCTACTCGACGACGACGCCGACGCCGCTGGGGCTCGTGAAGAACGACGGCAGCCGTGGCGACTTCGCGTACCTCACGGGGACCGCGCGCGATCCGAACGCGCCGGCACCGGCCGGCCGCGGACAAGCCGGCGCCGCGCCGGCCGGAGGCAATGCGGGAACGCCGGGTGTCGCGTCGCCGGTACCGGTCAACCAGGCTCCCGCGGCGGCCGAAGGCGGCGGCGCCGCTGCGCTCAACGTGCAGGGGCTTCCGCTCATCAAGCCGCCCTACGGCCGCATTACCGCGTTCGACATGAACAAGGGCGATCTCGTCTGGCAGATCGCGCACGGCGAGACGCCGGACAACATCAAGAATCATCCCGCGCTCCGAGGCGTGACGATTCCCAGGACGGGCCGGACCGGACGCATCGGCATGCTGGTCACGAAGTCGCTGGTGGTCGCGGGCGAAGGCGGCTTCTTCACGACGCCGAACGGCCAGCGCGGCGCGATGCTGCGCGCGTACGACAAGGCGACGGGCAACGAGCTCGGCGCGCTCTACATGCCGGCGCCGCAGAGCGGCACGCCGATGACATACATGCTGAACGGCAAGCAGTACATCGTGCTCGCCATCAGCGGCGGATCGTACACGGCGGAGCTGGTGGCGTTCAGATTACCGTCATAGATCACTAACGTAGGGCCGGGCCTTCAGGCCCGGCCGACAGAGGCAGGGCTGAAAGCCCCGCCCTACATCAGAGAGGCGTTTACATATGCGACGCGTTTGGCTTTCCCTGATCGTTCTCATTCTCGCGGCTGGTGGAGCGCGCCTGGCCGCTCAGGCCGGCGCCGCCGGCGGCGAGTGGAAATCCTACGGCGGCGATCTGGGGAACACGCGCTACGCGCCGCTCGATCAAGTCAACAAGGACAACTTCGGCAAGCTCCAGGTCGCGTGGCGCTTCAAGACCGAATTCCTCGGCCCGCGCCCC
This sequence comes from uncultured Acidobacteriota bacterium, assembly GCA_963712905.1. Lineage (GTDB taxonomy): Bacteria > Acidobacteriota > Vicinamibacteria > Vicinamibacterales > CAVVIG01 > CAVQJU01. The sequence continues at coordinate 108,992 of CAVQJU010000018.1, forward strand.
GAGTTCAACTTCCAGTCCACGCCGCTGATGGTCGGGGGCGTGCTGTACACGACGGCCGGCTCGCGGCGTGCGGTTGTCGCGCTCGACGCCGCGACGGGCGAGCTGATCTGGATGCACAGCGAACGCGAGGGCAAGCGCGCCGACACGGCGCCGCGCAAGCTTTCGGGCCGCGGCCTCGCCTACTGGACCGACGGCCGCAACGACAGCCGCATCCTCTATGTCACGCCCGGCTACCAGCTCGTCGCGCTCGACGCGAAGACCGGCGTGCTCGTGTCCTCGTTCGGCAAGAACGGCATCGTCGATCTGAAGCTCGAGGACGACCAGGTGATGGACCTGGTGAACGGCGAGATCGGGCTGCACGCGGCGCCCATCGTCGCGAAGAACGTCGTCGTCGTGGGCGCGGCGCACCTGCCCGGCAGCTCGCCCAAGAGCCGGCAGAACGAGAAGGGCTACGTCCGCGGGTTCGACGTGCGGAGCGGCAAGCGGTTGTGGATCTTCCACACGATCCCGCAGCTCGGCGAGTTCGGCAACGACACGTGGGAAAAAGAGTCGTGGACCTACACCGGCAACGCCGGCGTGTGGGGCCAGATGTCGGTGGACGAAGAGCTCGGCCTCGTCTACATGCCCGTCGAGCTGCCGACGGGCGACTACTACGGCGGCCATCGTCCCGGCGCGGGCCTGTTCGGCGAAAGCGTCGTCGCGATCGACCTGCAGACCGGCAAGCGCAAGTGGCACTACCAGCTGGTCCACCACGGCATCTGGGACATGGACATCCCGTGCGCGCCGATTCTGATCGACATCACCGTCAACGGGCGCGCCGTCAAGGCGCTGGCCCAGCCGACGAAGCAGGGCTGGGTCTACACGTTCGATCGCGCGACCGGTCAGCCGGTCTGGCCAATCGAAGAGCGGCCTGTCGCCAAGGGCGACGTGCCCGGCGAGTGGTATGCGCCGACGCAGCCGTTCCCGACCAAACCGCCGGCGTTCGATCGCCAGGGCGTCTCGCTCGACGACCTCATCGACTTCACGCCCGAGATCAAGGCGGAGGCGGTAGAGTTCGCGTCGAAGTACAAGATTGGTCCGATCTTCACGCCGCCCGTCGTCAGCAAGTGGGAAGGCCCGCGCGCCACGCTCATCCTGCCGGCGGCTACCGGCGGCGCCAACTGGGAAGGCGGATCGTTCGACCCCGAAACGCGCATCATGTACATCTTCTCGGTGACGGCCGCGAGCGCGCTCGGCCTCGTGCCGCCCGACGAGCGGCGCAAGTCGGACATGAACTACATCACCGGCACGGCGCCCGATCCGAGCAAGCCGGCGCCCGCCGCCGGGCCGGCGCTCGGGGCTGGCGGCGAGAGCGGCAACGGACTGTTCGTCCAGGGCCTGCCGATTATCAAGCCGCCCTACGGCCGCATTACCGCGCTCGACATGAACAAGGGCGAGCTCGTGTGGCAGGTTCCGCACGGTGAGACGCCCGACAGCATCCGCAACCACCCGGCGCTCAAGGGCGTCACGATCCCGCGGACCGGGCGCGACGGCCGCATCGGGACACTCGTCACCAAGTCGCTCGTCATCGCCGGCGAAGGCGGGTTCTTCACGCTGCCCGACGGCCGGCGCGGCGCCATGCTGCGCGCGTACGACAAGGGAACGGGCAAGGACGCCGGCGAGGTGTACATGCCGGCGCCGCAGACCGGCTCGCCGATGACGTACATGCTGAACGGCAAGCAGTACATCGTGCTGGCGATCGGCGGCGGCACCTACAGCGCGGAGCTCGTCGCGTTTGCGTTGCCCGACGACGCGCCGAAACGCTAGCCGGTCTGTCCATCCCAACGCTGCGAACGAACCCCGTACGCAGCCACAGAGGCACAGAGGGCACAGAGGGTCTCTTCCGAAGAAGAGTTCCTCCGTGTTCTCCGTGCCTCTGTGGCTACGTCCGGCTTATTCATTTCGCCACGGCGAACTTCATGTGCACCTTCATGCGTACCTCGATCGGCTGGCAATCCAGGTACGTCGGCGTGAACTCCCATCCGCTGATGGCGTTGATCGCCGCATTGGCCAGAGCAGGATCGACATTGCCGAGAGGCTGCACGCTGGTGACGAATCCGTCGACGCCGATGCGCGCCTCGAGCTCGACCGTGGCGGGAGGCGTGCCCGTCGGATAGACCGGCCGGACGTCCCGAGTCTTGGTGGGCGGACGAATGTTGCCACCAAGCGGCGTGTCGCCGCAGGAACTGAGTTTGCCGGGTGCCACCCGGGGCCGCTCACGAGCGCTGTTGGCTTGCGGCGGCCGCTGGACGCCGTCGTCAACCACCGTGATCGTTTCCTCGAGCATTCCGACCTGCATCGTGATGTTCTGCTCGAACGCCTGTCCGTCGAGCACGACGCCCTCGCGTTTCAGAGTGGCAAACCCCGGTAGTTCCGCGGTGAGCACGTAGTTGCCTGGCGGCACGCCGACGAACTCGTAGTGCCCAGTCCGATCGCTCTTGATCTGGTACTTCGACTGTTTCTGCGGGTTCAAGAGCGCCAGGGTGACGCCCGGCAGCGCCCGAGTGAACTGATCGACGATCGATCCCGACACCGTGGAGAAGCTTTGCGCCGACACACCGAAGCCGGCAACGAGCACCGCGACGGCGACGAACAGCGCGGCGGCGGCGATCGACGCCGGACGCGTGATGGGTTCCCGGTTGAGGCGAACGTTCAACATGGCGCGAACTCTCCTTTCGAGGCTTGACGAACGGGCGATGGCAGCTGCGGGAAGAAACATCTCCTGCTGGGACTTGAACGCTTTGGCCAGATCGACGAGCTCGGTGGCATATGCCGATCCCTCCACGCCCATCTTCAACACCGCGTCGTCGCACGACTGCTCGCTTTCGAGTCGCAACCGGCGGCACGCGATCCACACGAGCGGGTTGAACCAGTAGAGGGACCGTACGACCTCGGCGGCCATCTGCACCAGCCAGTCGCCGCGCCGCACGTGTGCGAGCTCGTGGCCAAGGACGATGCGGATGCGGTCCTCCGGCCAGTCCGAGACGTCCGAGGGCAGCATCACCTTCGGTCTGACAAATCCCCACGTGGCGAGCAGCACGGCGTCAGGGCTCTGCAGCAATACCGGTGTCCGGCGGAGTCCGCCGGCACGCGACATCTCGTCGGCGATGCGGGGCCACGGTCCTCCGGCGACGCGTTCAGCGCGCGACGCCAGCCAGGCGAGACGGCCCAGGCCCGCGAGGAGCAACAACAGGCTCGCGGCCGCGCCGCCAGCCCAGACGATCCCGAGCCATCTCCCGACTGTCGCGGCGCGCGACAGAGACGGCGATTGAGCCCCGGCCACGGGCGCCGGCGATTGGCTCGTCGAATCGAGGACGAGCAGCGGGCGATCGATGAGCTGGACGCGCGATTCGGTCAGCCAGGCGCCGATGCCCGCCTGCCACGCGGGCGCGACGAGGCGCAACGCCGGGGTCGCGGCTGCGCACGCGAGCGCCGCGGCGAGGACGAAGTGGCGGACGGCCGCCGAGCGCCGCCGCAGCGCCGCGGTCGTGACCAGCGCGACGAGGACGATGAGGGTGACCTTGATGGACGTGTTCAGCAGCAGCGTCATTTCTTCTCTCCCCTCCTGGCCTGTCCGGTCGTGCCCGCCTTTTTCACGAGCTCCCCGATACGCTCCAGCTCTTCGTCCGAGAGGCGGGCGCCCTCGCCGCCGAGCAGCGCGGCGACCGCGCCTTCGGCCGAACCGTCGAAGAACGTCTCGACAAGATGGCGCAGCGCCGACCGCCGGGCGGCCGTGCGCGGCACGGCCGGGATGTAGACGTACTTGAGGCCCTGCTCTTCGTGGCGGACATGGCCCTTTTCCTCGAGCACGCGCAGCTGCGTGCGCACGGTCGAATAGGTCGGGTTGCCCGAGAGCGCCTCCATCACCTCTCCGGCCGTCGCCCGGCCCTGGCGGTAGAGGATGTCCATGATCTGGCGCTCGCGTCTGCTCAGCGAGCTCGCGGTGAGTTTTGTCATCTGGTCATCTCGTCTTTTCCCCCCAGCCCCCAGCCCCCAGCCCCCAGCCCCTAACCTCTAACCCCAAGATGTTATTTTCCTAACACATGTGCGAAAGAAATAACACGTCGCCGCGGGGGTTGTCAACTGGCGCGCGAACGCGTAGGTTGGCGGCAGGAGGGGCCGAGATGCGAAAGGGTCTTGCGGCTGCGGTGCTGGGCGGCGGCGTGGCGGTGGTGGCGGCGGGCGTGATGCTCGCGGCTCCCGGCGGGCAAGGTCAGGATCGGCCGGGCCAGATCGGCCAGGCGAGGGTGTTCGTCGAGAATCGCGGCCGGAGCGATGCCGTACCGGTCGTGCTGCAGGACGTCATGACCCCCACGCCAATCGGCGTCCAGGTGATTGGCACACCGACGGTGACAATCGCGCCGGCGAGCGTCGTACAGGCTCGCCTTGCGCGCCAGCAGTGGGAGTATCGAACGGTCGATCTCGAGCGGGAGCAGGACCCCGCCGCCGCGCTGTCCAGAGCCGGCGCCGAGGGTTGGGAAACGACCGGCATCCAGCTGCTGAACCGCGCTGGCGCGCCCGTCGTGATGAAACGCCCCAAATAACGAACGCAGCCTCAGAGTGGCTACGTCCGTGTTACGCGTGGACGCCCGGCGCCTCGTGGCCCGTTCGTTCGACGTATTCGATATAGGAGCCCGGATAGAGATGCGGCTGCGCGTCGGTGCCGCTCTCGCCGCCCAGTTCCAGCACCCGGTTGCTCAGGGCGCGCAGGAAGGCCCGATCGTGCGACACGAATACCATCGTGCCGTCGAAGTCCTTCAGCGCCTCGAGCAGCATCTCCTTGGTCGCGAGGTCGAGGTGGTTGGTCGGCTCGTCGAGCACCAGGAAATTCGGCGGGTTGAGCAGCATCCGCGCGAGGACGAGGCGGGTCTTCTCGCCGCCCGACAGCGCGCGGATCTTCTTGTCGGTGTCCTCGCCTGAGAACTGAAACGCGCCGGCCAGGTTCCTGAGCGCGCCGATCGACTCGTGCGGAAAGTCCTCGCGCAGCTGCTCCTCGATTGTCAGGTCGGGCTTGAGCACGTCGAGCGACTGCTGCGCGAAATATCCCATCTTCAGGCTGGCCCCCAGGCGGACCTGGCCGGCGTCGGGCGCCACCTGCCCCGCGATCATCTTCAGCAGCGTCGATTTGCCCGCGCCGTTCTTCCCCATCACGCACCAGCGCTCGCCGCGCCGGATCGTCACGCTCAGGCCGTCGTGCACGACGCGGCGCCCGTACGCCTTGCGGACGTCCTCGAGGACGGCCACCTGGTCGCCGGACCGCTGCGGCGTGCGGAAATCGAACGCGACCACCTTCCGCCTCTTCGGCAGCTCGATTTTCTCGATCTTCTCGAGCGCCTTCACGCGGCTCTGCACCTGCGCGGCCTTGGCCGCGTGCGCCGCGAACCGCTCGATGAACCGCTGCTCCTTGGCCAGCATCGCCTGCTGGCGCGCGTACGCGGCTTCGCGGTTCGCTTCCCGAATCGCGCGCTCGCGCTCGTAGAAATCGTAGTTCCCCGAGTACATCGTGATCTCGCCGTCGTCGATCTCGGCGATCTTCGTGACGATGCGGTTCATGAAGTCGCGGTCGTGCGACGTCATGAGCAGGGCGCCGGAGCGCGCCTTCAGGAACTGCTCGAGCCAGATGATCGACTCGATGTCGAGGTGGTTCGTCGGCTCGTCCATGAGCAGGACCTCGGGCCGGCCGAGCAGCACGCGGGCCATGGCGACGCGCATCTTCCAGCCGCCCGACAGCGCGCCCACGTCGCCGTCAATCCGCTCGTCGTCGAACCCGAGGCCGTGGAGAACTTCGCGGGCCTGGGCTTCCAGGGCGTAGCCGCCGAGGTGGCTGTACTCCTCCTCGCACTTCCCCGTAGCGGGACAGGATGCTTCTCCATGTCGTCCGCGCGATCGGGGTCGCTCATCGCGTGGTTGAGCTGCTCGAGCTCGTGGTGCAGGTCGCCGACGCGGCCGCTGCCGAGAATCGCCTCGTCCAGGACCGACCGGCCCGACATCTCCTCGACGTCCTGGCGGAAGTAGCCGACGGTCAGCTTCTTCGGGATCGTGACGTCGCCCTCGTCCGCCACCTCCTCGCCGGTGATCATGCGGAAGAGGGTCGTCTTGCCGGATCCGTTGGGTCCGACGAGCCCGACTTTCTCTCCGGCGTTCAGCTGGAACGAGGCGTCCACGAACAGCAGCTGCCGGCCGTACTGCTTACCGACGCGAGTCAACGAGATCATGAGGTCAGGGCTTCTTTCGGAGTCGCGCGGCCTGGGCGATCTTCTCGCCGATGAGCGCGATCTTGTTGTCTCGCAGCAGCGAGGTGAGCGCGCGATGGGCGGTGGTGAGGCTTGCGGCCAGACCGGCGGGCCCGGCGCCGACGATCACGACGTCCCAATAGGGAAGATGGTCGAAGTCGAGACTCCGCCTCGAGCGGCTTGACGCTGAAGTCCGCCATCCACCAATCTTAGATTGATTCGGGCCCGATTCGTATGGTTAACTAGAGTTGACCATTGACATGAACGTCTCCATCAACGCGAAACGCCTGCGGGCCTCGCTGCCGGATGTCGTCGAGCGCGTCCGGAAGGGCGCACGGTTCACGGTCATCTACCGGAGCCGGCCGGCCTTCCAGATCGTACCCATCAACCATGGCGAGCAGCCGCCGGTCGATCTCTCCGACGATCCGCTGTACGGCGCCGGGGCCGTCGGCCGATCGCGGGACGGCCGGACGGCGGCCGATCACGACCAGCAGCTGTACAAGCCTTGAAGGGCGTCTTCGTTGATACGGCCGGCTGGATGGCCTGTGCCGACAGCGCCGATCCGGCCCACGCCCGGTCCCGCGCGGCCCGCGACGCGGCGCTCGAGGCCGGCCAGCCGCTGATTACCACTGATTTCGTCGTCGACGAGACGCTCACGCTGATCCGCCTCCGGCTCGGTCTCGACGCCGCCGGCCTGTGGTGGCGCCAGATCGACGAGAGCTCGCGGCTCCGCTGGGAGCGCGTAGACGGCGAACGATTCGACAAGGCGCAAGACCTGTTCTTCCACTATCGCGACAAGGCCTTCTCCTTCACCGACTGCACCAGCTTCGTGATCATGCGCGAGCTCCGGCTCACGCACGTGATCTCCACAGACCGCCATTTCCGCCAGATGGGCTTCACGGTGTTGCCGGCAGCGCGCTCCCGCGCTCCCCGCAAATAGCGCCGAGCGAACGACTATGCCCCCGGCGCCGGATCTGCAGGACGTCCTCCACCGTTACTGGGGCTACAGCACCTTCCGGCCGCTTCAGCGCGAAGCGATGGACGCCGTGCTCGCGGGCCGCGACTCGGTCGTCGTCCTGCCGACCGGCGGCGGAAAGTCGCTGTGCTTCCAGGCGCCTGCGGTCATGCAGTCGGGCCTCGCGCTCGTCATATCGCCGCTCATCTCGCTGATGAAGGACCAGGTCGACACCCTCGTCGGCAACGGCGTGCCGGCGGCGCTCTACAACAGTTCGCTCGCGCCCGGCCAGAAGGCGGAGGTCCTCGCCGGGCTGCGCCAGGGCCGCTATCGCCTGCTGTATGTCTCGCCGGAGCGGCTGGTGGGCGACGGGGGCGACGGCTTCCTCAACCTGCTGTCGTCGTGCGGCGTCAGCTTCATCGCGGTGGACGAAGCGCACTGCATCAGCCAGTGGGGGCACGACTTCAGGCCCGAATACCGCCAGCTCGGGCGGCTGCGGCAGCTGTTGCCCGGTGTCGGTCTTCACGCGTACACCGCCACGGCCACGGCGCGCATCCGCAAGGACATCGCCGCGCAGCTGGGGCTGAACGATCCGGTCGAGCTGGTGGGATCGTTCGATCGTGCCAACCTCGTCTACCGTGCCCTGCCACGCGCGACGCTCAAGAAGCAGCTCACCGAGGTGCTCGCGCGGCACCGGCGTGAAGCCGGCATCATCTACTGCACGTCGCGGCGCGAAACCGAGGCGCTGGCGGATTGGTTGACGACCATCGGGATTACGGCGCTGCCGTATCACGCGGGGTTGTCGGACGCGGAGCGCAGCCGCAACCAGGACGCGTTCCTCAGCGAGCGCGCCGACGTGATCGTCGCGACGGTCGCGTTCGGCATGGGCATCGACCGATCGGACGTGCGCTTCGTCGTGCACGCGGGATCGCCGCGGTCGCTCGAGCACTACCAGCAGGAATCCGGGCGTGCGGGCCGCGACGGGCTCGAAGCCGAATGCCTGCTGATTTACTCCACGGCGGATTTCCAGAAGTGGCGCGTCATGCTCGAGCAGAACGGCGAGCTGACCGACGGCGCGAGGCGACTGCTTCGGCAGATGGAGGGGTACGCCACGAGCGTCGGCTGCCGCCACAAACACCTGTCCGAGTATTTCGGCGACCAGTACGACCGGGACGGATGCGGGGCCTGCGACTACTGCCTCGACGAGCTCGAGTCGGCCGCCGACCCGGTCCTGCTGGCGCGCAAGATCCTCTCCGGCGTGGCGCGCGTTGGCCAGCGCTTCGGCGCCGCGCACGTCGCCAACGTGCTGCGCGGGGCGTCAACGGAGCCCATCCTCCAGCGACAGCACGACAAGCTGAGCACCTTCGGCCTGCTCCCCGACGCGTCGTCCGCCGAGATTCGCGGCTACATCGAACAGCTGTCCGGCCTCGGCCTCCTCCGCCAGACCGACGATGCGTTTCCGGTGCTGGTGCTGACGCCGCAGGGCGCCGGGCTGCTGCGCGACGAGCACAGCTTCCCGGGCCTGACGCTGGCGCGCCAGCGGCCGCCGCGGAAGGACGCCCCGCGGACGAAATCGCGGATCGAAGCGGAGTCGTGGCAGGACGTCGACCGCGACCTGTTCGAGCGGCTGCGGGCGGTGCGCCTCCAGATCGCGCGCTCGCGCGGCGTGCCGCCGTACGTCATCTTCCACGACGCCACGCTGCGCGAGATGGCGCGGCTGCGGCCGACCTCCATGGACGCGCTGCTCGCGGTCAAAGGCATCGGCGCACGGAAGGCCGACGACCTCGGCGCGACGTTTCTGGCGGCAATACGTGGGGACTGATCGGACAGAGGCCCTGGAAGAAAGTCGAAGTTCAAGTGGAAAGTAGAAAGTGACCGCTGAGACGCTTGAACTTTCTACTTTGAACTTCGAACTTTCTCCTGGGGCCTCAGTGGCTACGTACTTGGCGGCGTCCGGCAAACGGCCGATCCAGATGTTCCCGGTGACCGTGCCCAGTTCGTACGCGATGCGATCCCCGCGCGGCGACCATGCGGGATAGCGCACGAACGTGTTCGCGGACGTGTAGGTCGTGAGCTGACGCGAGACGCCGGTCTCCGGAGAGACCCACCAGAGATTCCAGAGCCCTTCGCGCAAGGCGGCGTACACGATCCGATCGCCTGCAGGCGACCAGCCGAACGGCCAGCTCTCGTTGCGCTCGGCGGTCACGAGCCGCGGCGAACCGCCCGAGGCGGGCACGACGGCGACGTTGGTCGCGTCGTCTTTTTTCAACTCGAATGCCAGCGTGCGGCCATCAGGCGACCACACGGGAAATCGCTCGGGCCACTCGCCGCTGGTGACCGCGTGCGCCGTCCGCTCGCCGAACCGGCGCACGTAGAGGCGCGGGCGTCCCCCTTCCGGCTCGATCCGCGAGTAGGCGGCCGACAACCCGTCCGGCGAGACGGCAAGATCGCCGGCGTTGAGCAGCGCGTCGTCTTCATCGGTCCCGCCCTGCCGCGGGACCTCGAGCAGCGTCGTCTCCCGGCGTGAATCCAGATCCATTTTCGCGACGCGAACGGACGAAGCGCGGTGCACGCGGAAGACCAGCTGACGGCCGGTGGCGACCCACGATGCTCCCGCATAAAAAATCGGATTGTAGAAGTCGCTGCTCGTGATCGGCGACGCCGGACCGCCCGCCGGGTCCACCGTCCAGACCTCGGAGCCGGCGCCCGGACGACTGGTCCAGAACGCCAGTTCGCCGCCGCTTGGCGAAAACGCCGGGCGCGTCTGCCGCCGCACGCGTTCGACGGTCACGGCCGCCGGCGCGCCGGCCGCGCGGTCGCCGGCCATTGGAATCGTCCAGATGTGGCTGCCCAGGCTCAACCCGGCCATCGCCAGATGGAGCCCGTCCCGGCTGATCGAGAGATGTCTGACGCTGCCGGCGCCTGCGGCCAGGATCTTCTCCGGCCGCGCCGTCGCCAGGCCCGTCTCTGGCGACACGGGAATCGCGAGAATCGATTCGCCGCCGGTGGCCGCGTAGATGGTGCGGCCATCAGGCGAGAACACCGGGTCGAAGACATCGCCCGTCCGGGCCACGCGAGTGGGCTCGCCGCCTCCGGCCGGCACGGTCCAGAGCCCGGGCTCGCCGGCGGCGGACGCGACGAACGCAATGACGCGGCCGTTCGGAGACCACGACGGCGAACCATGTGCGCCGATCGGCCGGCCCGTTGTCGTCAACGCGCGGCCGTGGCCGCCATCGCGATCGACGACCCAGATTACGGACGGGATGTTCGCGCTGTACGCGTAGGGTGCGACGTCGGTGCATGGATCGGACTGGAACGCCAGATGCCGGCCGTCGGGGGACCACGCGGGGCGCGAGCCGAACTCGCTGACCTTCCGCGGCACGCCGCCCAGCGCCGGAACGACCCAGATGCCTCCGAGCCGGCGCGAATGATAGGCGATGAGCTCGCCGTCGGGCGACCACGCAGGCTGCACGTTCTGCTGCCGGTCGGCTGTCACCGGGCGCTCGGCCGCGCCGCCGCTCATGGCGCGCACGCGGATCTCGAACGCGCCGCTCTCGTTCGAGGCGTACGCGATGAGCCGCCCGTCCGGAGACAGCGTCGGAAAGGCGTCGAGCCCGGGGGACACGGTGAGCTGCTGCGACCACATCGGGATCGGCGCGTCCGGCTCCGAGCGGGCCGCAGCCGGGCGGCGCGACGCCGCGAACACGATGAGGGCGGCCACCGCGGCGATCACGACGCCGGCAAACGCCATCGTGCGGGCGCCCCGGCCACGAAGCCGCCTTGCATCGCGCGGGGAATCCGCCTCGGCGACCGCGTCGGGTTCGGGAAGCCACCGGTAGCCGCGGGTCGGCACGGTCTCGATGAACTGCGCGCCGCGGGCATCGTCGCCGAGCGCCTTGCGGAGCTGCGCGACGACCCGCGTCAGGGCGTTGTCGGTCACGGCCGTCGCCGGCCAGATGCGGTCGAAAATCTCCTGCTTGGTCACGACGTGCGGGCGAGACTCGATGAGCAGGACGAGGAGGTCGAACGCCTTGGGCTCGAGCTCGATTGGCCTCCCCGCGCGCTCGACACGAAACGCGGCGAGATCGACGCGGAGCTCCCCGAAGGTGTACTGGCTGCCCGGTTGTGTCATTTCGACCTGCCGGATTAGACGCGGCCCGCGGGAATTTAGTTAAGGCCGGCGGCCATTTTGGAGGGACGGGTGAAAACATCATCACAGACGACGGGAAGCGTCACGACGCGCGGGCACGTGAACCGCCATCGTCCCGGTGAAGGAGCACCGGGATGCCAAAGACACGGACCGCGGCGGCGCTTGCACTGATTGTTGGGACGAGCCTGGGACGAACGCCGGCGGCCTCCGTCGAGTCGACGGCAGACATCGCGTGCATCGAGCTGCGCCGGGCGGGCGCCGAGCTCGTCGCTGTACCGGTGCAACTCACGTCGGGGAGCGGTCGTCTTGCAACGCACCCCTTTCTGCTCGACACAGGATCGGAAGCCACGTTCGTAGACGATGAGCTGGCCGGTGCGCTTGGCCTGACGGCCACGAGCCGGACCACCGTCGAAACGCCGGGCGGACCAGCCCCGGCCCTCGCATCGCACGTGTCGCTGACTTATGGCGGCGTCCGCATCGACGATCTCGAAGTCGTGCACGACGGGCTGAGGTCAATCCGCGCCGTCGCGCCCGAGATCCGCGGTGTCCTGGGGCAGGACGTCCTGCGGCGGACGAACTGGCTGCTCGACTACCGGGAAGGCGTGGTGCTGCAGGATCCCCACGGGGTGATCGGCGAGCGCGTCAGCGGTGAGCGGCTGGCGGTGGACTGGGTCGGCGACCTGCCGACGGTTGGCGCCTCGTTCGGCCGCTCCACGCCGGTCCGCCTGGTGCTCGATTCCGCGGCGACAGGTCTCGTGCTCTTCAGGCTGCCCATCGGCGCCGCGACGGGCGAATCCGCGCGCGTGCAGACGCTCGCCGGCAACAGGGACGCGCCGATCCTGTCCGCCGATGCCCTGCATCTCGGGTCGCTCCGCGTGCCGCACCCGAGGGCAGCCGTCGTCGTGCACGCCGCGGACGGATACGAAGCCGGCGGGCTCCTGCCCACGTCGATGTTCGACGACGTGTATTTCGATCAAAAAGGCAGCACCGCGGTCGTCACCGCGGGGAAAGTCGAAAGTGCAGCGTGTAAAGTAGACAAGTGGCGCTGACGGCGACGATTTACAACTTCGAAACCGAGCTCTCCGACGTGGACCGCGGCGTGTACGAGACGTTCAGCCTGCGGCTGGCCCGGCATCCGTCCGAGACGCTCGAGTTCATGCTGACGCGCTTCCTCGCCTACTGCCTCGAGTACACCGAAGGCATCAGCCTCACCGACGGCGTGTCGGCCGGCGACGACCCGGCCGTCCTCGTGCGCGACCTGACGGGGCAGGTCACCGGCTGGATTGAAGTCGGCATGCCCGACGCGAAGAAGCTCCACCGTGGGAGCAAGCTGGCCCGCCGCGCGGCGGTGTACACCCACCGCACCATCGGGAAAGTCCTGGAGGAGCTCGAGGGCCGGAATGTTCACCAGGCGGCGCAGATCCCCGTCTACGCGTTCGGCCACGGTTTCATCGAGAGCGTCGCCTCGACGCTCCAGCGGCGGGAGCAGATCACGCTGTCGGTCAACGAACGCCAGCTGTATCTCGACATCAGCGGCCGGACGTTCCCGGCCGAAATCACCGAGCACCACTTCGAATAGAGCCACGTACGGGCCACAGGGGCACAGAGATCACAGAGGTGTTTCTTCGGAAAGGCTTGCCTCCGTGGCCTCTGTGCCTCCGTGGCTACGTGATCGGCAGATCCCTTAATATATGGGGTCGAAAGGGCTGGCCTCCCATGAGAACCCGTCTCGTGCTCGCTGCGTGCTTCGCCATCACCTCGCTCGCCCCGCTCGCGGCGCACCATTCTTTCGCCGCGGAATTCGACGACACCAAGCCCGTGAAGATGACCGGCGTCATCAAGAAGGTCGAGTGGACCAACCCGCACATCTGGTTCTACCTCGACGTGAAGAACACCGATGGCACCGTCACCACCTGGGGCTTCGCGGGCGGTGCGCCCGGCCAGCTGATGCGGCGCGGCATCGTCAAGGATCAGCTGAAGCTCGGCGAAACGGTTGTCGTCGAAGGTTTTCGCGCGAAGGACGGCTCGAACAACGCCTCAGGCGGACGTGTGACGTTCCCTGACGGCCGAAACGTCCTGACGGCCGGCGCGCAGGACAGAACGCCCGGAGAAGCCCGATGAGCCTCAAGCGAACGATCCATGTGGCGGCGCTGGCGCTGTCCACTGTCTGCGCGTACGGCGTCGTCACGTCGGCGCAGAATGCGGCCGCTCCGGCCGTGCCGCGGACGGCCGAGGGCAAGCCTGATTTCACGGGCACGTATCAGTGGCCGACGTATCTGCAGGGCGACGAACGCGGCCGGTCGTCCGCGACCGTCTTCGATCGGAAGCGGTTCGCGCCGCTCAAGCCCGGCGGCGAGGCGTTCCTCGAGCCGCGGACCGGCGTGCCGCGTCACGACGAGCCGCGCGACTTCTGCCTGCCGGCCGGGTTCCCCGGCGGGATGCTCTCCGGCAACGCGATGCAGTTCTTCCAGACGAAGAACTACCTGGTGATGGTCCACGAGTTCCAGCGGATGACCCGGATCATCCCGCTCGACGGACGCCCGCACCGCAAGGGCCTCGAGCCGATGTACTACGGCGATTCGGTCGGCAAATGGGAAGGCGACACGCTGGTCATCGACTCCGTCAACTTCAACCGGTGGGCGCTCGACGACTTCTACTACACGAATTCGAAGGAATACCGGATGCACAGCGACGCGCTCCACACGATCGAGCGCATCAAGTGGAAGAGCAAGGACACGCTCTCCTACGAGCTGACGATCGACGATCCGAAGATCTTCACGGCCCCGTGGTCGCAGGAGTTCCAGATCGTCGCGAAGCCGGAGTGGGATGCGGCGGGCCTGTACGAATACGTCTGCGAGGACAACAACCGCTGCCCGGGCGGGAAGTGCGGCGACGAGGAGAAGAAGTAGCCGTGCGTTCCACACTCGGCGCGGCCGTCATCGCCCTTTGCGGCATCGTCGCCGGCTACACCCTGGCGCGCGCGCAGGCGCCCGCGCCTCCGACAGAGGAGCAGCTTCGGCAGGCCGTGGCCGCCCTTCGCGGCGATCGCATCTGGCGCCCCACGTCCTACGACGAGCTGACGGCGGAGCAGAAGACCTTCGTGAACAGCATCCTCAGCGGGCCGCGCCGGGGGATCGACGGCGCGCTGGGCATCATGATGGTCAGCCCGGTCCTGGGCGATCTCTCGCAGAAGGCCATCGCGTACGCACGGTTCAACCCGTCGGTGCCGCCGAAGCTCAACGAGCTGGCGATCCTCATCGGCGCGCGCGCCTGGAGCGCGCAATACGCCTGGTATGTGCATCACCGCGCCGCGCTCAGCGCGGGCCTGCCCGCCGATGTCATCGATGCCATCCAGACGGGCAAGCGGCCGGGCGCGATGTCAGCGGACGTCGAGGCCGTGTACAACTTCTCCACCGAGCTCCTGACCACCAAACAGGTCAGTGACGCGACGCTTCGTGCGGCGAAGAGCGTCCTCGGCGGCGACAAGGGCGTCGTCGATCTGGTCGGCACGCTTGGTTTCTATCAGTTCGTCGCGATGCTGATGAACGTCGACCGGCTTCCGCTGCCGCCGAACGTCAAGGCGGAGCTCAATTAGAGGCTAGGGGCTAGAGGCTAGGGGCTAGAGGTTGGGGGATCGATGAGCTGTCTGCGCGCCGCTGTGTTCACGACCACGGTCGTTTTCATTGCCTCGCTGACCACGTCTCGGGTGGAAGCGAGCACGTCCTGCGAAAACCTCGCGGCGCTCGCGCTGCCCGACGCGCACATCACGACGGCAGAAACCGTGGCCGCCGGAAAATTTCAGCCGCCGGCGGGCAGATCCAACTCCGTTTACACGTCGCTGCCGACGTTCTGCCGCATTGCGGCGACGCTGACACCGTCGAAAGATTCGGACATCAAGGTCGAAATCTGGCTGCCGGCGCCCGAGCGCTGGAACGGGAAGCTGCAGGCGGTCGGCAACGGCGGCTGGGCGGGCGTTGTCTCTTACGCCTCGCTGGCGCAGGCCGTCGCGGCCGGGTACGCGGGCGCGAGCACCGACACGGGCCACGTCGGCAATACGGCGGCCTTCGCGATGGGGCACCCCGAAAAAGTCGTGGACCTGGGCTACCGCGCGGTCCACGAGATGACGGTCAAGGCGAAAGCCGTCGTCAACGCGTACTACGATGCGCCGGTGAAACTCGCGATCTGGAACGGCTGCTCCTTCGGCGGCCGCCAGGGCATCACCGAGGCCCAGCGCTACCCCGAAGACTTCGACGCCATCGTCGCCGGCGCGCCCGCGGTGAACTGGATGCGCCTGCACGGCGCGCGGATGGCCATCAACCGGCGCGCGCACGCCAGCGAAGACAGCTACATCACGCCGGACAAGTACCCGGCGATTCACCAGGCGATGCTGAACACCTGCGACGCGTCGGACGGCGTCAAAGACGGCGTGGTCGAAGATCCGACACGCTGCCGGTTCGATCCCAAGGTGCTCGAGTGCAAGGGCCCGGATGGGCCCGGCTGCCTGACGCCGGGCCAGGTGGAGACGGCCCGGGCGCTTTACGCGCCGCTCAAGAGCGCGAAAACGGGCGCGACCATCTTTCCGTCGCTGCTGCTGCCGGGCTCCGAGCCGAACTGGGCGACGCTGGCCGGCCCCGATCCGGTCAGCACGGCGTTTGAAGCGTTCCAGTACGTCGTCTTCAAGGACCCGGCGTACGACGTCCGCCGATTCGACGTGGACGTGGATCTGCCGGCCGCGATGAAGATGGACGCCGGCGTGCTCAATTCAGGCTCGACCAACTTGAAGCCGTTCTTCGACCGCGGCGGCAAGCTGCTGATGTACCACGGCTGGGCCGACCCTCAGGTGCCGGCGATGAACACCGTCGAGTATTTCGACGCGGTCGTGAAGCGCAGCGGAAAGGCCGCCGTCGGCAAGTCAGTCGAGCTGTACATGGTGCCCGGCATGGCGCACTGCGCCGGCGGCCCCGGCACCGACGTGTTCGACAAGATGGGCGCGATCGAACAATGGGTGTCTCGCGGCGCCGCGCCGTCGCAGATCACGGCCGCGCATCTCACCGATGGCATCGCCGTTCGCACACGGCCGCTTTGCCCGTTCGGCCACGTCGCCCGCTACAAAGGTACCGGTTCCACCGACGAAGCGGCCAGCTTCGAGTGCGCCGTGCGGCAGACTAGCGCGCAGAAGTAGCGCGGCCCTTTCAGGGCCGCGTCGGCGGGGCTGAAAGCCCCGCCCTACGGCTTGTATTCCGGATAGATCGTCCTGCGGCCGCCGCGAAGGGCTTCCTCGGGGATGCCGAACTCCTTCGCCGCGTCCTTGAGCCACTTGTTGGTCCCGGGCAGGTGGTGTGGCACGAAGCCGTCCGGCCGGCCCGGGATCTCATCCACCGCTTCGGACGTCACGCCGGCGAGCTGCTGCGCGAGGTTCTGGCGCCAGTTCGTGCTGCGGACCAGCGGCTCTTCCAGGTAAATCGGATCGTCCACGACGCTGACCACCGTCAGCACGTCGCCGTGGCGGACGATGTGCTCGGTGATCGTCGCGCGGTCGCTGGCCGGCACGCCGTTGCGCTGAATCCAGCCCGCCTTGATGTGCGTGGTGTGAACGGTGAGCATCGCGCCTTCCCACTGGCCCGTCGAGAAACCCGGCCAGGTGTGCGCGGCGTACTCCGGCGGGTGAGGCCGGCCGTCCATCCAGATCATCCGGATGTCGCTGCCGCCCGCGCCGGCCCGATAGATCTTGTAGGCGATCAGCTGCTGCGTATCGTCGTCGACAACCTTGGAGATCCGCATGCCGCCGCCTCCGCGGGCCCAGTAGGCGGCGGGGGCGAAGATCGTCTGGTGTTCGTGCAGCGTGTTGATCGCCGCGTCCCACGAGTCGGCCCTCAGGCGCGCGGCGTCGTTGATCGGGAGGCCCGTGTAGTCGCCGATCCGCGGGCCGCCGCCGATCGCGTCGTTTCGATGGTTGACGTCTTCGTGCAGCAGGTTGGCCCACTCGCCGGAGAGGTCGCTCTGCGCGAGGCCCGGGCGGCCGGCGAACAGGCAGGCGGCGAACGCGAGCACCCCGGCCGCGCGAACACGACAGGCACGACGCATCGCAGCCTCCTTCCTGAACGGCCGGCTCATTATACGCACTCAGAACCAGCCGACGTTGTCTTCCCACGCGCTTCGGTCTAACGTCTGCTCCATGACAAAGCCCCACCACTGCACCGCCGCCGCGCTCACCGCCGTGCTCGCCATGCCCGTGGCTGTCGCCGTGCAATCCGGCAGCGCTCAGGCGCCGGCCACCCAGGAGTGGCCGACTGTCACGGGCGCGTCCGGCAACATGCGGTACTCGCCGCTTGACCAGATCAGCGCGCAAAACGTCGCACGCCTGGGCGGGGCCTGGACGTCCGACAAGCTCGAGGCCGCGGCATCGTCGCGCGCCATGCCGGTGGTCAAAGGCGGGCTGATGTTCTTCACGGCGCCGCCGTTCGTCTACGCGCTCGACGCGAAGACCGGCAAGACCGTCTGGCGCTACGGCGCACGGCCCGCGCCGGGGGCCGGCCGCGGCGGCGCGCCGGCATCGTCTCCAGCGCGAGAGGGCGTGGCCGTCGCGGAAGGTCTCGTGTTCGTCGGCATGTCGGACGCGCGCGTCATCGCGCTGCGGGAGAAAACCGGAGAGCTTGTCTGGAATCAGTACTTCGGCGACAACCCGCGCGACAAGGGCCAGGTGATCTCGGGTGCGCCGCTCTACTCGGCGGGACTCGTCACGGTGGGCCTGAGCGCCGACAACGGCTGGCGCGGCCAGGTCGTCGCGCTGGACCCGAAGACGGGCAAGGAAGCCTGGCGCTTCTTCGCGATACCGGGCGCGGGGGAGAAAGGCCACGACTCGTGGCCGTCAAACGAGGTATGGCGGCGGGGCGGCGGCGCCGTGTGGCTCGTCGGCACCGACGATCCGGAGACGGGCTCGATCTACTACGTCACCGGCAACGGTGTGCCGCAACTCGGCGGCGAAGGACGACCCGGCAACAACCTCTACCTCTGTTCGGTGGTCGCGCTCGACGCGAAGACCGGCGCCCTGAAGTGGCACTATCAGGTCATCCATCACGACATCTGGGAGGGCGACATCTCAATCTCGCCGGTGTTGTACGACGCCCAGGTCGACGGCCGCTCCCGCAAGGGCATCGCCGCGATGCGCGCGGACGGATATCTCTTCATGCTCGATCGTGAAACGGGCCAGCCGCTCACGAAGGTGGAGGAGCGCCGCGTGGCGCAGGACGCGGGCCAGAAAACGGCGGCGACCCAGCCCTTCCCCGTCGGCGCCGACCGGGTGCTCGAGGATTGCGACGACTGGAGAAAACAGACGACGCCGAAGGGCTTCGAAATCGGCTGCTTCTTCACGCCCGCGCTCGTGCAGAAGCCGAACGTCCTCGCGCCCGCCTACGGGATGCGCGTCGCGCCGATGGCCTACAGCCCGCAGACCGGCTACTTCTACGCGACCGGCGCGTCCAGCCTGGCGTGGCTGCGGCGCGCCGACGATCCGTATTTCTTCAGCAACTCGTTCAGCGGCCGCGTGCCAGGCCTGAACGCGCTCGGCCACGGCGTCGTCGCGGCGATTGACAGCCGGACGAACAAGATCGTGTGGAAGAAGGAATACAGGCCGGGACGGCCCAGCGGGGCGATGGTCACAGCCGGCGGCCTCGTGTTCCAGACGGCGCCGGACGGGAACCTCGAAGCGCTCGACGCGAAAACAGGCAATCGGCTCTGGCAATTCCAGACCGGCGCGGCAGCCGGGCCGGCGACGACCTACGCCGTCGACGGGGAGCAGTACGTGGCGGCGATCGCGGGGGCCAACGTGTGGGCGCTCAAGCTCGGAGGCACGCTGCCGCCGGCGGCGCCGGTGGTGCAGGCCGCGCAGGAACCGTTCGCCGGACCGGTGACGGAGACGAGCCAGATCGAAACCGCGTCGCTCGCGCGCGACAGCGGATTCCTCGGCTTCCGGTATTTCACCGACGAATACGCCTTCGCGCCCTACCGCGCCAGGGTCAAGGCCGGCACGCCGGTCACGTGGCGCAACAACGGCCGCATGGTCCACACGATCGTGGCGCAGGACGGCTCCTGGACGACGGGTTCGCTGCAGACGGGAGACGTCGGCGGCACGACGTTCGGCAAGCCCGGCAGCTACACCTACATCTGCAAGGAACACCCGTGGGTGTACGGGCAGGTGATTGTGGAATGAACGCGGGACAAATCACGTACGAGCCACCGAGGCACTGAGGGCACGGAGATCTCTTTTCAAAGAGAAGATCTCTGTGTTCTCTGTGCCTCTGTGGCTACGTACGTTGCTATTTCGCGGCGGTTCTCGCGGCCGATTCTTCGGCGCGCGCGGCGGTCAGGATGTTCTTCATCCCGTAGTTGCCCTCGTGGCAGGCATACTCGAACGGCCGCTGGCTGTCGTCCACCTTCGTCAGGTTCATGCCGAAGGTCCACGGCTTCGCCCAAGTGTGCGGATCGTCGAACGTCACGGACCACTCGACCGTGTCGGGCGCGGTGATCTTGAACCGCTCCGTCATCGTCAGGAATTCGCTCGAGCCGCGATACGGTGTCTTGTCCGTGAAGTTCGTCGTCTCGACCACGAGGGTGTTGCCCTCGAAGTGCCCGCGGGCATCGCCCAGGTAGCTGCGAATCCGCGCGCTCACGTGCGGCCGGGCGTCGAGCGGAATGATGCGTGTCTCGTTCACCATCTCGTAGTGAATCGCGACGTAGCCGGGCCCCTGGTGAATCTGGTACGAGTTGCCGTAGATCGCCGGCATCATCGATCCCGGCAGGCCGCGCGTGATGCAGCGATCGTAGTAGCTCCGATCTTCCCAGGAGTCCGCGGGGCCGTGCGCGCTTCGCGCGGCCGCCCGGGCCGCAGCACGGGCCTGCCCCTCCGACGTCACAGGTGGAACTTTTCCGTCGGGCGGATCGGAGACCAGCCACGCCCGGCTGTTGACGGCGCCGTAATTCTCGAACCAGTGCATCGGGCTCGTCGCGCCTGGAAACTCGCTGAGCGTCGGCGCGCGCTCGATGGCCTGCTTCTGCCGCTGCTTGACCATGTCGGCGAGCTCCGCCGGGGAGACGTCCTCGAGCTTCCGGCCTTCGAACTCCGCGGGCCGCTCGAACGGGATCCCGCTCTCGTCGCTATTTGTGAACACGCCCGCGATGTCGGGATCGCCCCAGGCCGTGCGCAGCGGAATCCAGTTCTTCGCGTTCTTCGGAGCCGCCAGCCGCTTCTTCGTCACCAACTCATCGGGCGAAACCGGCGCCGCCGTCCTGGGCGTGGGCGTCTGAGCACTGACGCCCGCGCCCGACCACGCAAACGACACCAACAACGCACCCGCCAGCCGCACCAATCGCCCGTCCATGAGTCCTCCCAGGATCCGTACGGACGATTATACGGCCTTGCCTACCTGGTCTTTTCGCCCGGCTCCGCCTTGTCGTAGCGCGTGCCGTGCGACGCCACAGCCTGCCACCGGCCGTCCTTCTTCACCCAGACGTCGGTGAAGTGGTAGTGACCGCTGGTATCCGCCCCGCCGTAGCGGCTCTTCTCTTCCTGACTCGTAAATGCCACCGCCACGTTCCCGTAGGCGTTCACCGACACATCGTCCAGCGTCATCGCCTCGACGACGTACTTCGCGTTCTTGAGATCGTCGATCGCGTTCGTCCGGGTGTAGGTGTGGGCCGTCGGGCTCGTTCCAGCGAAGTCTTCCGCGAGCAGGCGCTCCAGCGCGGGGGCGTCCTTCTTCTCAATCGCCGCAACCCAGTCGTTCTCGAGCCGGACGATCGTCGCGGGCACATCCTCTGTCGTGCTCGACGCGGCCGCTGCCGGCGCGGCGGCCACTTGCGTTCCGGGAGCCGTCGTGCACGCCCAGAGGCCAAGGCTCAATCCGAGGGGTATGAGCGCGAACGCGTGATATCTCATGATGCAACCTCCCCTCGAGAAGGCTGCAAGCGACGTACCTGCCGGAAAGCCCCGCACGAGCACGGGCCGTGACCCCGGCCAGGGGGAACGATTTCACGCCGCTGCGAAATCGTCCGCGGCCGTCTCTACTTGTTGTTGCCGTCGCCGAACAGGTGCTCGACGTCCTTGTTGTTCTCGGTGCACACGTACTCGAGCAGGTCCTGATCGACGATGAGGCGGGACGGGCTGTGATTCACCGTCCACGGGCGCGTGTACGCCTTGGGATCGTCGATGGTGAGCGTGACCTCGAGCGTCCCGAAATCGCGCCGGCGATAGCGCTCGATCGTGTGCAGCGCGTCGCTGTGCGGCCGGCCGGCGTTGTCCATCCACGTACGGTCGTTGATCCCGACGGTATCGACCACGAACGTGTCGCCGTCCCATTTCCCGACCGAGTAACCCAGCCACGATGGCTGCGGATCCCTGGGCAGCTCCCGTCCGTCGGTGAAGATCTGACGGAATGTCGTGAAGCCCTCGTACAGGATGATCGTCGTGCCGGGCGTCTGAAAGATCTTGTAAGGATACGGAAGCACGATGAGCTTCGGCATCCCCGGCACGCAGTGCGCGGCGGGATCGTCCTTGCCGCGCGCGCCGTTGGCGCGGTCCTTCACGATCTGATCGGCCCACGGCTGATACGGGATGTCCGGCGGCGTCATGCCGGCGGCCAGATCCTGCAGGCCGCGCGTGTTGGGCATCCAGACGCCGGAAAGATCGGGGTGTCCGTCGGCGGTTTTCGGCGCGGGCGCAGCCAGGTTGGGCTTGCCGTCCGCGCCTCTCGGCACGTTCGGCGAGGGCGTCTTCAGCCACTGACCCGACGCCGGCCCGCACAAGCCTGTCACCAGCGCCACTGCCAACGCGGCGCGGCGTGCGGCCGCGCAAAGAGCCGACGAACTCATTGCGACCACGATAGGATGGATTGGACCCTCGGCGCAACCGGACCAGAGTCCCCCAAGTGAGTGAGGTGTCGGCCCGGTCGCGAGAGGCCGATACGTCGATAGATGGCAGTTTCCTTACGTCAGGCCGCCCTGCCCATCGGGCTGGTGGCGGCGGCGACGGCCCCTCGATGAAGCGCCGGACCTCCGAATGAGCCACGCCCTCTGCCCCCAGTGTGCGCGGCAGGTCTATCCGGAGTTTCACACACACTAGTAGCGCGGCCCTTTCAGGGCCGCGTCCGCGGGGGCTGAAGCCCCCGCGCTACAACGAAAACTTCTGCGCGGCGAGAAGGACCATCGCCAGCGTGAGCCCCGCGATCGCGCACTCCCCGACCACGCCGACGACCAGCGGGCGCCAGCCCTGTTTCATCAGCTCGCGCACGTTGGTCCGCAGCCCCACTCCCGCAAACGTCAGCAGGAATGCCCAGCGCGACAGGTTCGCCAGGTCGGTCATCTGCTCCTTCGAGAACGCCCCCGCTGTGGCCATTGCCGAGATGACGAGGAAACCCAGCACGAACTTGGGGAACTTCTGCCAGAGGAACGCCGCCTTGTTCCCGATGGCCTTGCCCTGGTTCCGCTTCACCCAGTACAACGCGTAGCCCAAGACGACGAATCCGATCGTGGCGTTGCGCGCGGTCTTCGCCAGCACGGCGAACTTGCCCGCGGCGTCCGAGTACAGCGCGCCGGCTGCCGTGGCCTCCGCCGTGTTGTCCACGGCCAGGCCGACCCAGAGGCCGTACGCGTTGTCGCTCATCCCGAGCGATCGTCCGATCAGCGGAAACACGAACAGGCTCACCGCGCCCAGCGCCAGAATCGCCGCCATCGCGTACGACGCATCCTCATCGTCGGCCTCGATCGCGCCCTTCGCGGCGATGATCGCCGACACGCCGCAGATCGACGACCCGATGGACAACAGGCTGATGAGTTTTGGCGACAGTCCGAACGCGCGCCCGAGCGCGGTCATCAGGATGATCGCGGCCACGAGCTCGATCGCCACGCACGCGAGGCTCACCCCGCCCAGCTTGACGACGTCGCCCAGCAGGAACCGGACGCCGAGCAGCACGATGCCGGCCTTGAGCCAGAACTCGTACGTGTCCACGCCTGCCCGGAAAATCGCCGGGATGCCGACCGTGTTGGCGACGACGAGGCCGAAGATGATCGCCCAGAGGACGTACTCGATGTTGGGCAGCGTCAGGTGATGCGTCCGCCCGTAGCTGGCGATCGACTGCTCCGTCACTTTGCCGGCGAAGCCGACGACGGCCAGGAGCAGCGTGCCGGGAATGAGCTGCGCCCAGTGCGGCAGACGCCGCGTGGCGGCGGCGGGATACGTCAGCGTCTCCATGCGGTCACCACGGGATGCCGGACACAACGCCGGCCTTGATCAGCAGAACAGCCGCAGCCGCCGCCAGGACGGCCCACCAGTCGAGCGAAATGCGCACGGGTCCTCCTCGAGGAGCCGCAATCATACTGTGGGACTGGGGGCTGGGGGCTGGGGCTAGGGATTGAGGGCTGCCATGAGCGGCTCGTACTCGGTGACGCTCACGGCGACGTCCATGCCAAGGCAGGCGGACGCCGCGCCAACGTAGCTCCCCCAGAGCGGCAGCGCCTGGCCGTGGTCCCAGGCGACGGCAACGCGAATGAGGTTGCGGTTGCCGACCACGCTGTTGGTGGGGTCGAAATCGACCCAGCCGGCGCCGGGCAAATACACCTGCACCCAGGCGTGAGTCGCTCCGCCGCCCACGTCCGCGGCATCCGGCGCGAAGATGTAACCGCTGACGAACCGCGCGGCGAAGCCGAGCGATCGGACAGCTTCCATCATGAACAGCGCGAAATCACGGCAGCTGCCGGAACGCTGGCGGAGCGTGTCTTCGGGACGCTGCACGCCCTTCTCCGGCCGGCGAACGTAAGTGAATTCGTGCCTGATGCCCTGCGTGATCGCCGCCAGAAGCGCTATCGTGCCGGTCGTTCCGGCAGACGACACGAACCGGGCGGCCCACCGGCTCACCTCGTCTCCCGGGTAGTGGCGGCTCCGCGCCCTCGTCAGGTCGGGACCCTCATCTTCCGTGTACGTGAATGGGTAATCTTGCGCGTCGATCTCGAGGGCGTAGTCGGGCAGCGCCGTCTCGAGGTGCTCCAGCGTGACGGTGCTGTCGAAACGCAGTTGGTCCGTCGCGCCCTCGAACGTCGCGATGGCCACCGAGTTGTCGAACACATCGTGGAGCCAGCGGAGGCTGGCCGGCTGCGGGAAGATGTCGAGCTTCGTGCGCACCAGACGAAGATCGTGGCTCTCGCGCGGCCGGAACATCATCCGGTGCTCGCCAAGCCCCACAGGCTCCAGGTATCGATAGGCCGTGATGTGGCGTACGGTCAGCAGGCGCACGCCGGCGGTCAAGACGTGCGCCGCTCGTTCAACTCGTTGATTTCGTCCGCCCAGACCTTGAAGCCGACCAGCGTGTTGGGGCCGAATGCGTTGCTGATCGCCACATCGGTCGCGTCCCGGCCGCGCGCGATCAGGACGCGCCCGATGCGCGGCACGTTGTTCCTGGGATCGAAGGTATGCCAGTGGCCATCGACGTACGCTTCGAACCATGCCGCGAAGTCCATCGGACTGTACGGCGGGGGCATGCCGACATCGCCGAGATAGCCGGTGCAGTAGCGCGCCGGGATGTTCATGCAGCGGCAGAACGCAACCGCGAGGTGCGCGAAGTCGCGGCAGACACCCTTCCGCTCGGTGAACACCTCCCACGCCGTCCGGGTCGAGCGGGCGTTTTCGTATCCGAACGTGATGTGCCGGTGCACGTAGTCGCAAATCGCCTGCACCTGCTGCGCGCCGCCCCGTGCCCTGTCGAACAGCGACCAGGCCACTTCCGAGAGCCGATCGGTCTCGCAGTAGCGGCTGCCGAGCAGAAACTGCAGGCACTCGTCGGGGAGGTCCTGCACGGCCTGGTGCCGGTCGGACCACGAGGTCGGCTCCGGGACGCCCGAGTCGTTCACGACGGCCGTGGCCGACAACCGCGTGCGCCCGGCCGGCGCCACAATCCGCGAGCACCAGTTGCCGAACGCATCGCGGTAAAAGGTGATCGGCACCGACGGGTTCGTGGTGAGGTAATCAGGAATGACGATGTCGCTGGCCCGCGTGTGATGGATGTTCAGCATCAACATCATCGGCGTCGGCTGTGGACACTCGTAGATCAGCTCGTAGCCGAGTCGTAGTTGCATCGCTTCGACTATAGCCGAATGCGGGGATCGCCCCTGTCCTACTTTGCACTGGTCTGACAGGTTGAAGGACGGACCGTTGAACGCAGAGATCGCAGAGATCGCGGAGGCGCTCGACGCGGCGCCGCGAAGCGGCGGGACTCCGGCGGTCGTCAAGCGATGCTCACCCTTCTCTGGGAAATTTGAAACTCCGCGATCTCTGCGATCTCTGCGTTCAACGTCGTGCCGCCGCAGGCCTGAACGCCTGCACGACATTCAGACGGGCACGACGCTGACGCCGACGTACAGCTCGTGCTTGCCGCCGCCGAGGACGACGCCGTGGAGCGGGCTGACGTCGCCGTAGTCGCGGCCCCAGGCGATGGTGACGTGCCGGGTGTCGGGGAGCACGGCGTTGGTCGGATCCAGATCGACCCACCCGTTGCGCGGACACCAGACCGACAGCCACGCGTGCGACGCATCCGCACCGACGAGCCGGGGCTGTCCGGGCGGCGGGTCGGTCAACAGGTACCCGCTGACATAGCGCGCCGGCAGGCCGAGCGACCGCAGGCACGCGATCTGAAGGTGCGCGAAGTCCTGGCACACGCCGTGGCGCTCCTCGAGGACGCGCGTGGCCGGCGTCGTGATCGTCGTCGCGCCCGGGTCGAACTGAAACTCGTCGTGGATCCGATGCATCAGCGCCACGGCCGCCGCGAGCAGCGGCCGCCGCTCGGTGAACTGCTCGCGGGCGAACGCCGCCAGCGCGGGCGCCGGCTCCACGTACGGCGACGGGTAGCGGAACTCCGATGCGACGTTGAACCCATCGTCGCTGCGGACGTCTTCCCATGCCGGGCTCGCCTCGGGGTCGACGGGTTCCTCGCGCGGCGATACCTCCACCACGCTGCGGCTCACGACGCGCAGCTCCGAGTACGGCGTCAGGATCGTGAACTGCTCTTCGACGTTTCCGTAGCAGTCGATGCGGCTGCTGTCGTTCGCCGGGAGGGGATCGACAACGACGTGATGCGCGCGGAGGTGCTGACGCGGGAGCGCGCGCGGCGTGAGACACGCGACGTGCTGAGACGTGGACACACGGCCTGCATGGACGTACCTGGTCTCGTGCTCGATCTCGTAGACGACGGCGCCGGCGGCGGCCGGTATCCCTTCGGTCATCCAATCCTCATCGGCCGGCCGTCGCGTGCGGCAACTCGTAGGCGTGGCTGAAATACCTGAGCGTGAGACCGTCGGACAGGCCGAGCCCCGCCCGCAGACAGCTGCGGAGCATCTCGTCAACCGACACGTGTCCGAACAGGTCGCCCTGCAGCCGGTTGTCGGCGCGGCACGTCCGCTCGAGCGCGTCGATGTCGGCCATCGCATCGAGCGCGGTCGCGCCGGGCAGCGCCGGCACGTGCTTCGCGATCTTCGCGAGCTGGAACAGCACCGATCGCGGGTTGCGCGCGTCGAACACGAGCAGTTCGACGACGGCCGGCCAGTCGGGCTGGCGGGCGTAGCGCGCGCGGAACGTCAGCAGGCTGTCCGACAGTTCGAGCAGCCACTCGAGCAGCGTATGG
Source organism: uncultured Acidobacteriota bacterium (assembly GCA_963712905.1). Lineage (GTDB taxonomy): Bacteria > Acidobacteriota > Vicinamibacteria > Vicinamibacterales > CAVVIG01 > CAVQJU01. The sequence continues at coordinate 136,031 of CAVQJU010000018.1, forward strand.
CTGGCGGCCTCTTCGGGCTCGAGCAGTTCGAGCGTGGACGCCACGAAGGTGAGCCGCTCGAGATGCCGCCCCACGCCGAGAAACTTCCAGCCGTCGTCCCGCGTCATGTGAGCCATCTCGAGGCCGCCGACGGCGACGAGCGAGACGATCACCTGATCGATCAGCTCCAGTGTGTCGTCGAAGTCCATGAACGGCCGGGCCGGCGCGGACACGATCTCATGGAGCTGCCGGAGCAGCCGCCAGTTGTCCGGCGACAGGCGGTCGCGGACGCTGCCGGCCGCGCGAACGGTCTGATCGACGTTGTAGGCGAGGCTGCGGCGCGACCGCCGATCGAACAGGTTGTCCACGAGCCGGACAGCGAGCGCATGGGTCGCAGCCAGATCGTCGAAGCTCTCGCCGGCCTCGGTGTCGGCGGCGTCGAGCAGACCATGACTGAGGCACGCGCGAAGAAACAGCGGCTGGAACACCTCCGGGGCCGCCGGATCGGTCAACCGCGAGAGCACGGCGCGCAGGAGCCGCGCTGTGCTCTCGGCGCGCTCGGCGTAGCGGCCAAGCCAGAAGAGGTGCTCGGCGGCACGGCTCGAGACGCCCGCGTCGATCTGGACCGCGTGGTCGCGCGGCGCGCGCGGGGCCGTGGCCGCCGCGTGGCCATCCGGATCGGACAGGACCCAGGTGTCCTTGCTGCTCCCGCCGCGCTGGGTCGACACGATCGGCCGGTCGTCGGCGGCGATGCGGGACAATCCGCCCGGCATCAGCGTGTAGTCGCCGTGGCCGTCGGCCGCGAGAAACACGCGCAGCATCAGCGCGCGGCCCTGGAGGCGTCCATCGTTCCACGCCGGCGTATGCGATAGCGGGAGGCGCTCCTCGACCACGTAGGCGTTCGGCGCGGCGCTTAATCGGCCCGCCCACTGATCGCGGCCGGCGGCGTCGAGATCGTCGAGAAACACCGGCTCCATCGACACGTTCGGGAACGCGGGCTTGATGACCCCGCCGCCTTCGGCGGCCGCGGCGTCGAGGGCCAGCAGGTCGCACGGCCACCGCGTCGAGACGCCGGCGCTTTCGAGGCGCTCGCCGAGCAGCCGTTCGCAGGCGGCCGGCAGCATGCCGAACAGCGCGGGCGATTCGAGCACGCTCGTGCCGAACGCGTTCGCCACGAGGACACGGCCCGACCGCCAGGCCTGCACGAGCCCCGGCACGCCGAGCGTCGAGTCCGACCTCAGCTCGAGCGGATCGCAGTAGTCGTCGTCCAGCCGGCGGAGAATCGCGTGCACCTGACGGAGACCGGAGATGGTCTTCACGAACACGCGATCGTGGCGGACGGTGAGATCGGCGCCTTCGACGAGCGGAAACCCGAGATGCCTGGCGAGGTACGAGTGCTCGAAGTACGTCTCGTTGTAGGGGCCCGGCGTCAGCAGCACCACGTAGGGCAAGGGCTCGTCGCAGGGCGCGGCGCCGATGATGGTGTCCTTGAGCGTCTCGAAGAACGGCGCGAGCGGCTGGACGTGCAGATCGCGGAATGCCCCGGGAAACATGCGCGGGATGGTCGTCCGGTTCTCGAGCGCGTACCCCGCGCCCGACGGCGCCTGGGCGCGGGTGTTGACGACACGCCAGCAGCCCGAGGAGTCGCGCGCCAGGTCGAACGCGACCAGGTGCAGGAACACGCCGCCCGGCGGTTGAACGCCGCAGCACGGGCGCAGGAACCCGGAGTGGTTGAACGCGAGGGCCGGCGGCATCAGCCCTTCGTGCAGCAGCTGCTGCGGGCCGTACAGATCCGCGGCGATGGCGTTGAGCAGGCGCGCGCGCTGGCGCAGGCCCGGTGCGAGCCCGGCCCACTCGCCCGCCGGCACCAGAAACGGCAGGACGTCGAGCGCCCACGGGCGGCTCGGCCCGTCTTCGGCCGCGTAGACGTTGTAGGTGACGCCGTTGTCGTGGATCTGGCGCCCGATGCGCGCGTGCGCGCCGGCGAGATGCGCGGCGCTGAGGTCCGCGTGAGCGGCAAGCGCGCGCCACCACGGGCGCGGCGAGCCGTCGGCGTCCAGGAGCTCGTCGAAATGCCCGGGCGGAACCGTGTAAGCGGCGGTCAGCGCGGCGAGTTGTTCGTCCGTAACCGGCTCGGGCATCTAGTGTCGTCTAACCGGTAGAAGTAGTGCAGGCCTTCAGGCCTGCCGTGATGGCGGCCGCCGTGACGCAGGCCTAAAGGCCTGCACTACGACTGCTCCGTGCGCAAGTCGAGCGTATACGGAAACTCGCGGCTGCGGATGGGCCGCGTGGCCGTGACCGGCCCGGGCGTGTGGCCCAGCCGCGAGAACCGCGCCAGCCGGCGGCTCTCGGCCTCGTAGCTGTTCACCGGGAAGCGATCGTAGCTTCTCCCGCCGGCGTGCATCACGTGGTACTGGCACCCGCCGAGCGAACGCTGCATCCAGGTGTCCACCAGATCGAAGGTCAGCGGCGCATGAACGGGAATCATCGGGTGCAGACACGACGGCGGCTGCCACGCGCGGTAGCGGACGCCGGCGACGTATTCCCCGTTCCGGCCGGTCGGCTGCAGCGGCACGGGCCGCCCGTTGCACGACACGATGAACCGGTCGTCGGTCAGTCCCGCCACGTGCACCTGCAGCCGCTCGAGCGACGAGTCCACGAACCGGGACGTTCCCGCGGAACTGCCCTCTTCGCCGAGCACCGGCCACGGCTCGAGCGCCTGGCGCAGCGTCAGGTGCGCCGCGCGGAGCGTCGTCTCCCCGGCAAGCGGGAAGCGGAACTCGAAGTGCGGCAGGAACCAGTCGCTCCGGATCTCGCAGCCGCTGCGGCGCAGATCCTCGACGATGTCTTCGAAGTCGAGCCAGACGAAATACGGCAGCATGAAACGATCGTGCAGCTCGGTGCCCCAGCGCGCGAGCGGCGTCGTATACGGCTCGCGCCAGAACCGCGCGACGAGCGCGCGCAGCAGCAGCTGCTGCGCGAGGCTCATACGCCCGTGCGGCGGCATCTCGAACGCGCGCAACTCGAGCAGGCCGCGCCGCCCCGCCGCCGAGTCCGGCGTGTAGAGTTTGTCGATGCAGAACTCGGCGCGGTGCGTGTTCCCGCTGACGTCCACGAGCAGGTGCCGCAGCGCGCGGTCGACGAGCCACGGGGCCGGGTCCTCCGAGATATCCTGCGGGAGCTTGCTGAACGCGAGCGCCAGCTCGTAAACGCTGTCGTGCCGCGCCTCGTCCACGCGCGGCGCCTGGCTCGTCGGGCCGATGAAGAGGCCCGAGAACAGGTACGACAGCGACGGGTGGTTGTGCCAGTAGGAGATCAGGCTGCGCAGCAGATCCGGGCGCCGCAGAAACGGGCTGTCGAGCGGCGTGCCGCCGCCCAGGACGAAATGATTGCCGCCGCCCGTGCCGGTGTGACGCCCGTCGAGCATGAACTTCTCGGTCGTCAGCCGCGCCTGGTGCGCCTCTTCGTACAGCGTGGTGGTGCTCGAGACCAGCTCGTCCCAGCAGGAGCCCGCCTGGACGTTGACCTCGATGACCCCGGGATCGGGTGTCACTGAAAAGTGCTTCAGCCGCGGATCGTGCGGCGGCGGGTACCCTTCGATGAGAATCCGCATTCCGAGGCCGGCGGCCGTGTCCTCGAGCGCAGCCACCAGATCCAGGTACTGCTCGACCGCGCTGAGCGGCGGCATGAAGATGTAGAGCACGCCGTCGCGCGCCTCGGCGCAGAGCGCGGTGCGCACGGTTTTGGCCGCCGACTCGAATCGCTCCGGCGCGCGGTCGTCATCGGGATCGGCGAATGCCGATTGCAGGCGCGGGGCCGCCGGCGCCCGCAGCGGCGGACGCGGCACCGTCGGATCGGCCTCGTGCGCGTACGGGTAGTCGCCCTCGGCCACCCACGGCAGCGAATCGAGCGGCAGACGGTAGCCCATCGGCGAATCGCCGGGCATGAGATAGAGGCGCTCGTCGCGCAGGAACCAGGGGCCCGTGCGCCAGCCGCCGTCATCGGCCTTCAGCGGCATCGCGTAGCCGATGGCCGTATCGAGCCCACGCTCGAACACGCGCCGCAGCCGCGCGCGCTCGAGCTCGTCGGCCAGGCGCGAGTCGAACGGGTCCACGTTGACCGGCAGACGTCGTTCGCGCCACAAGTAGTACCAGACGTCTTCGTACCCGGGCTGGACGTGCTCGGCGCTCACGTTCAGGCGTGCCGCGAGCGCCCGGATGAAACGCTCGGCGTCCGCGGCCGTGTGGCCATCGGGCGCTTTTTCGTCGGCGAACAGTTCGCGATCCCGCCACACAGGCGCCCCGTCGGCGCGCCAGTAGCAGCCGAGCGACCAGCGTGGAAGCTGCTCGCCGGGATACTGCTTGCCCTGCCCGAAGTGGACGAAGCCGTTGGCGCCGAAGTGCTCCTTGAGCCGCCACAGCAGATCCGCGGCGCGCAGCCGCTTGGTCGGGCCCTGCGCCTCGATGTTCCACTCGGGCGCGTCCGGATCGTCCGCGGCCACGAACGTCGGCTCGCCGCCCATGGTCAGCCGCACGTCGTGCGCGGCCAGATCGGCATCAACCGCGTGGCCGAGCGACACGATCGACGCCCACTGTTCGTCGGTGTAGGGCTTCGTCACGCGCGGCGATTCGTAGATGCGCTCGATGGCCATGCGATGGTCCATCTCGACCTCGCACGGCTCGACCTCGCCGGTGATGGGCGCAGCGCTCGACGGTTCCGGCGTGCACGCGAGCGGCAGATGGCCCTCGCCGGCGAAGAGGCCCGAGGTCGGGTCGAGCCCGATCCAGCCGGCGCCGGGCAGGTAGACCTCGCACCACGCGTGCAGGTCGGTGAAGTCGTGGTCAGTGCCCGTGGGGCCGTCGAGCGCCTTCACGTCGGGCGTCAGCTGAATCAGGTAACCGGACACGAAGCGCGCCGCAAGGCCGAGCTGCCGCGCCAGCTGCACGAGGAGCCACGTCGTGTCGCGGCACGAGCCAGTGCCGAGCGTCAGCGTCTCTTCCTTGGTCTGGACACCGGGGTCGAGGCGGATGACGTACTTGATGTCGCGCGCGAGCTCGCGGTTCAGATCGACCAGCATGTCGATCGTCCGGCGGCGGCCGCGCGGGACGCCGGCCAGGTAGCCCGCGAAGCGCGGCGACAGCGGTTCGGCGATGAGAAACGGCTGCAGCTCGCGGCGCTGCGAGTCCTCGTAGCAGAACGGAAACGTCTCGGCCTCGGGTTCGAGGAAGAAGTCGAACGGGTTGCGGACCGACATCTCGGCGACGAGATCGATCTCGACGCGGAACTGGCTGACCTTCTCCGGAAACTGCAGCCGCGCGACCCAGTTGCTCTGCGGATCCTGCTGCCAGTTGACGAAGTGCGGCTCCGGCGACACGCGCTGCGTGTACGCGAGAATCGGCGTGCGGCAGTGCGGCGCCGGACGCAGGCGGACCAGCTGCGGCGACAGCGTGACCGGCCGGTCGTACTTGTATTCGGTGACGTGGCGAAGGGCGACGTTGATGCTCACGGACCTTTGATTATCCCGTGCAGCCGCCGCCTCATACAATCGGTCTGAATGTAAGACGCGCGAACGCTGACGCGCTACAGCCTCCGGAGATCCGGCAGGCTGGCCATCGATGCCAGGTCGCGCGGGTCGATCTGCCGCGTCGCTCCCGGGCCGTCGAATCGATACGTGGTCCGGCTCACCGAACCGGTCACGGTCATGCTCGTCGCTCCCGTGTATTCGTACAGGGCCTCGCGCGAAGCCGCCCGGCGCGACTGGCCCGCGTCAGCCAGTCTTCCGTTCGACGACACCATCGCCCGCCGTTGTCCGCAGCACGCCATGTGTGTGCTCCTCTGAAAAGCGTTCCACGAGAATCGCCCCGCCCGACGCCGCGAGCCACAGCAGCACGCGTTCGGCGGGCGTGGCGCCGATGGCCCATGCCACCGGCGCCGCCATCCACAGACTCAGACAATAGAAACAATCCATCAGCCGTCCGAAAAACCCCTCGCCTGCCGCCCGCCGGAGCGTCACGACCACGTCCCAGGGGCCGTCTTCGGCCTGAATCAGGTGCGTGAGCCGCCACACACACAGGACGCCGAGCAGCAGGCGATAGAGGTCAGACATCACCTACTTCTTCCCCGTTCCCGGCGCGACGAGGCAGAAGCCGACGAACTTGCCGTTGTTCTGCCAGTTCGTCACGCAGTCGACGATCGTCCGGTCGTTGGTGAACAGCTCGATCGTGTAGCCGCACGCCGGCAGCCCGGCGGTGTTGTAGGTCCACACGCCGGCCTTTGTGCCGGCCATCGGCAGCGACGGGTTCGGGTACGACAGCCCGTTGCCGGCGACGCCGTCGATCGTGAAGCCCGACGTGGGCGACGGCGTCGGCTGCGCCTGCAGGCTGAAGCCGCCGAGGTGCTCGTCGGTGACGCTGTAGGTCCCGCAGATGACGTCGCCGATCGCGAACGTCTGGCAGTCAGCCGCCGGGATGCACGGGCCCACACCGCCGGGCATGTAGCCCGTGATGGAGAGCGCGGCGACCGGCGCCAGCTGATCGAGATCGATGACGACGCTCTGCCGAGACGTTCCGTCGAGCGTGCACAGGAATGATCCGGCCGGATACGACGTCGTCAGCGTCTCATTCCACGCGGTCACGGAAATCTGCCACGTGCCGGTCTTGCCGGTGCTGTTCCAGACGGCGAGCAGCCCCTGGGGCGTTACGAGGCGCCAGCCGGCCGGGCTCGGGTTCGGCGCCTGGTAGGTGTAGAAGCCGCCCGGCGCATTCTGCGTAATCGGGAAGCTCGTCACCACGCCGCCGCCGATCTGCTGCATGACCGTGAGTCCGAAGGGATCGGTCAGGATCTGCGGGCTGCCGATCAACGTGTTCGTCGCGGTGTTGATTTCCTGAACCGTGATCTGGTACTTCGGCATGCCGGTCAGCGGGTTCGTGAACAGCGGCGCGCCGGGGATCGATCCGAAGATCGACACGGTGTCGCCGAACGGGTGGTCGCCGGCGCCCGGATACGCCCAGCCCGACTCCTGATCGATGCTGCAAAGGTCGATGAGGCAGATCGAGGTCAGGTACGGCGTGAAGTCGCCGATGGGTGTCGTCACGCCCGGATTGAGCAGGATCCGCGTCTCGAGGCGATTGCCCCACGTCGGCACGTAGTCCGGATCGAAGGGCGGCGGCGCCGTGTCCCACGAGAGGATCGCGCGGACCTTCGCCGTCACCGGCCCCTCGCCGCACGGCCTGCGGTGCGAGTTGAGGTTGACGGGCTGATAGACCGCGAAGCTCAAACCTTCTTTCGGAATCGCTCCGATGTCGTGCACGGTGACCGACGGCGTGCCGGCCCATTCCCAGCCATTGCCCCAGTCGATCCAGAACGCGACGTATTCCTTGCTGCCCGCGGTGCAGGGACCTCCCAGGTATCCCGACGGCCGCTTGATTTCGAGCGTGCCGACGAGCGCGTCGGGCGAGCCCGTGCTTTCGTCGAGGCCGATGCACCCGAGCTGCTCGTAGTCGGTGTTGCCGTTGGTGTTGGCGAGCGCGGCGATCACCGCAGCGAGATCGATCTTGAGGCCGCCGAGGTACTCGCTCATCACGCCGAGCTTGGCGGGGTTCAGCGTCGCCTGCTGAATCGTCTTCTGCAGGAAGCGGTGCGGCTCGACCTTCGTCCGTTCGTATTCCTTGTGCAGCTCCGCGGCCGTCAGCACCTTCGGCGCCTGGAGCTTCACCGTCGCGTCAGAGGCGATCAGCCCGGCAAGCTCCGGCGGCAGCTTCACTTTGGCGACCTCGAGAACCTCCGGGAAATCGACGATGAACTTGAAGCCGTCGATCTGGATGCGGGTCTCGAGACGATTGCCCCAGACCGGGTTCGCATTCGGTCCGGCCGGCGGCGCGTTCCACGACAGGATGGCGCGCACCAGCGGGAGGTTGTTGAAGATGCACCATTTCTTCGGCGGCTGGATGACGAGGCTCACCGCGTACTCGAGCGGGTGCGGGCCCGGCACGTCGTACACGGGGAAGCTCGTCGTGCCCTGCGGCAGCCACGTCGCGCCGTTGTCGTACGAGAGGAAGAAGCTGACGTACTCGAGCGATCCGTTCGTGCAGATGCCGCCGTTGTAGCCGCCGGCCTGCTTGATCCAGACGACGCCTTCCAGCCTGTTGAGCTGGGGGTTGAAGCCGACGCACTTCAACTCCTCGTACGAGCTGTTCGAGACGATCTTCTTGACGGGCTTGAGCGGGCTGTTTTCGAGGTTGCCGAAGTAGTTGGGGTTCGAAAGCAGGAGCGGCAGGAACCGCTTGCGCTCGAATTCAAAGGGAAGCTCGCCGCCGGGTTCATCTTTCTTCGCCATCGGATACTCCTTTGCTGACTGGACGCAGAGGTAGTGACCCGACGGGATGGGGCGTTTCAACGACGAGCTTTCTTAGGATCTTCTTAGACAGACGCCGACGGTTCGTGCCCGACAATATGAGGTATGTCCCGCGCGCCGATTCCTGGCGCATCCGGCACGATGCCGCACTCGGGCGGCTGGCTCGCCCACGCGCACGCCGCTGCGCGGCGCCTCGCGATCACCGTGCTCGTGCTCGCCGCGTCGATGGTGTCGGCGGAGTACGCGGCGCGCGTCGTGTTCCACCACGCGCATTCGAGCGGCCGCGCCGGAGACTTCGTCGCGACGCACGGCGGAGGTCCGCCGATCACCCTCAACAGCCTCGGCTTCCGTGAACGCGAGGTCCTGCCGAAGAGTCCGCGAACCTATCGGATTGCCGTCGTCGGGGATTCGTTCACGTGGGGGCAGGGCATCGAGGCGCGCGAGCGATTCTCGAACCTGATTGAAGATTCGCTCGGCCCGGGTTACGAAGTGCTCAACTTCGGCCGGCCGGGCGACGACATGCCGGAGCACCTCGGCGTGCTCGAACAAGCGCGCAAGGCGTCACCGGACTTCGTGCTGTTGCAGCTGTACATCAACGACTTCGAAACCAAGCGGATGCAGCGGCCCAGGCCCCATCCCTTGCTGCCCGCCCCTCTCGATCGCGGCCTGGAGCGGTCGTCGGTGCTGTACGACCTGCTGAACCAGGACTGGGGCGCGCTGCAGCCGCACCTGGGCCTCGTGGACAGCTACGAGGATTACATGGCGAAGAACCTGCACGACCCGAGCGTGCCGAACGCCCAGCTTGCCTTCGGGATGCTGAACCAGTTCATCGAGAGCGCACACAAGGCGGGTGTGGCGTGCGGAACTGTGCTGTTTCCGGCGCCCGACGCCATGGGCCCGCACGGGTCGCATTACCCGTTCGGGTATCTGCACGAGCGCGTAGCGCTCACGTGCGCCAACCAGCAAATCCGCTGCCTGGATCTGCTGCCGGCGTTCTCGACCATAGCCGATCCGCGGACCATGTGGGTCAGCCCGTTCGACGCCCACCCCAACGCGATGGCCAACGAACGCGCCGCCCGGGAGATCCTCCAGCGGTTCCGATCGGGCTGGCAACGTCAGATCGGATAAAGGCTCCCCGCCACCGGCGCTGGAGCTATACTCTCCCCATTGCTCGGCGGCCGACCGGCCCTGGTTGGCCTCCTCGAACGGAGTCGATCGATGCGCACCCGGTTCTGCACAGCCACGCTCCTCGCCGCAGCCGCGCTCGGCGTCGCCTGGGGCGTCATGCCGGTCGCGGGCCAGACAGCCGCGTATCGCGCGCCGCGAACGGCAGACGGCAAGCCGAATGTGAACGGCATCTGGCAGGCGCTGAACGAAGCCAACTGGGACATCGAAGGCCACTCGGCGGGACCGGGCCGGGTTGTCGCGCTCGGCGCCGCGGACGCCGTCGTTCCCGGGCTCGGCATCGTCGAGGGCGGGCCGCTGCCCTACCTGCCTGCGGCCGCAGCAAAGAAGAAGGCGAATTTCGAGAAGCGCCTGACGATGGATCCCGAGATCAAGTGCTACCTGCCCGGCGTGCCCCGCGCGATGTACATCCCGCAGCCTTTTCAGATCGTCCAGAGCACCAAGACCATCATGATGGCGTTTCAGTATGCCGGGGCGGTTCGGACCATCTACATGGACGAACACAAAGAGGCGCCCGCCGACAGCTGGATGGGCTGGTCCAACGGACACTGGGAAGGCGAGACGCTCGTGATCGACACGACCGGGTTCAACGACCTGAGCTGGTTCGACCGGGCCGGGAACTTCCACAGCGACGCGATGCACGTGGTCGAGCGGATTACGCCGACGGACGCGGATCACCTGAACTGGGAAGCCACGATTGAAGACAAGAGTGTGTACTCGCGGCCGTGGAAGATGAGCATGACGCTCTATCGCCGGAAGGAAAAAGGGGCGAGGCTCCTGGAGTTCCGGTGCGTCGAGTTCGTCGAGGACTTGATCTACGGGCATCTTCGCAAGGGTCAGAAGTAGTGCAGGCCTTCAGAAGTAGTGCAGGCCTTCAGGCCTGCTGAAGGAGAACGTCCAGATGAGACATCGACCTCTCACAGCGTTGTTACCGTCGTTCGGTGTGCTGGTCGTCGCGATCGCGGTCAGCGCGCTCGCGACCCGCGTGGCCGGTCAGGCCCCCGCAGCCACGAAGCCCTTGCCGGCCCCGCCCAAGGCGGCCCCGGCTGCAAAAAAGTGGACCCTCCCCCGCACGCCGGACGGCCAGCCCGATCTGCAGGGCTACTGGACCAACTCGACGTACGTGCCGCTCGAGCGGCCCGACAAGGTGACAAAGGCGACGTACACGGAGGAGGAGTTCGTCGCCGTGGTCAAGGAGGCGGCGGCTCGCGAAGCCGAGCAGACCGAGCCCGGCACCGTCGCCGACGTGCACTACGACTTCACGCAGTTCGGGCTCGACAAGAGCCAGTCGGCCTTCGTCAAGAACGATCTGCGCACTTCGCTTATCGTCGACCCGCCCAACGGAAAGATGCCCCCGGTGACGGCGGAGGGCCAGAAGCGCGCCGCCGATCGCGCCGCCGAGCGGAGGCGCATGGGCGCGACGACCGACGCCGTGCAGAACATGCCGATCGGCACGCGCTGCATGATCATGGCCGGGTCCGGACCGCCCATGATGAACGCCGGGTACAACAACAATTACGAGATCGTCCAGGGCCCCGGTTACGTGATGATTCTCGTCGAGATGATCCACGACGTCCGCATCATCCCGATCGACCCCTCGACAGGCTCGGGGTCGTCCCGAGCGACGTCGAGGGACGACAATCGCGCCGCGGCGCTCCCCGAGAACATGCGGCAGTGGATGGGCGATTCGCGCGGCCACTGGGAGGGCGATACGCTCGTCATCGAGACGACGAACCTGAACGGCAAGAACCCGTTCCGCGGGTCCAGCGAGAACATGCGCGTCACGGAACGCATCGCGCGCGTGGACGCCGACACGCTGAGCTACAAGTTCACCATCACCGATCCCGCGACCTGGGCCACGCCGTGGACGGCGGAAGCGCCGATGACGAAATCAGTCGGACCGATCTTCGAGCACGCGTGCCACGAGGGCAACTACGGCGTGACGAACACGCTCGCGGGCGCCAGGCTGGAAGACAGGAAGGCGGCCGAAGGCGCCGCGAAGAAGACCTCGAACTGACCCCAGGGGCATAAAGACACAAGGAGGAGCGCGTGCGAACGAAGCATGTGATTGTCGGCGTCGGCGTCGGCCTGTTGCTGATGGCCGGCCAGGTGCGGGCTCATCACGCGTTCTCGTCGGAATTCGACGTGAAGAAGCCGCTGACGCTGAAGGGCATCATCGTCAAGTGGGAGATGATCAACCCGCATTCCTGGTTCCACCTCGAGGTGAAGGCCCCGGACGGCCAGGTCGTCGAATGGATGATCGAAGGCGGCAGCCCGAACTCGCTGATCCGCCAGGGCATCACGAAGAACTCCATCCCGATCGGGACCGAGGTGACGATCGAGGCCTACGCGGCGAAGGACGCCACGAACAAGGCGGTCGGCCGGAACTTCATCCTGGCGAACGGCAAGCGGTTGTTCGTCGGATCGCCGGGCTCGCCCGACGCCCCGCCCGAAGCCGCGCCCGCAGCGCCCGAAGCGGCGAAATAGCGCCCCTGGCAAAGAGTGCGAGCCGGCGCGTGCCGGCTCGCCTCCGCCGAGCTCAGAAGTAGTGCTTCACCCCTGCCCGGAACGTCCAGAACGATCCGTCGAACGTCGCTGCCGGTGAGTTGAACGCGCCGACGGCGTGATAGAGGCCCTCGCCGGTGATCGTCGAGCGGCCGTGAGAGGAAGTACTCGACCCCGCCGCCGAAATCCCCGCCGAACTTCGTGTCACCGCCATCGGTTCCGCGATCGATGTGGGAGCCGTAGTGGTAAGCGCCCACGCCGCCCGTCACGAACGGATGCACCTTCCCGCCTTCCCAGTTGTAGACCAGGTTGCCGTCGAACACGAAGGGGCTGACCGTGCCGGTGAAGCCGCGGTTGACGATATCCCACCATGCGCCGCTCACCTGTGCGCGAACCGACACGCGAGAGGTCAGGTAGCCTTCGACATTGCCCGCGAGATCGAAGCCGCTGCTGAGGGTTTCGTCCGTGGGCACGGCGACGCCGGCCGATCCTCCGACCGCCCACATGCCCTCCGCCGGCGCTCGCGGCGGAGCGGGTGCCTGCCGCCGGCGCTGAGCCTCTGCCTGAGGAAGGCCGATCAACAGATTCAACCCGAACACCGCGACAACGGTCAAAGCGCGTCCACTCATGTCGTCCACCTCCAGGTAGAAGGTTGAGGTTCCCGACAGGGTGAACGTGCAAGACGAACGCCCGAATGTGCTCGAGCGTAGTGGGATGAAGCGCTACAGTCGGGCGGTTCGGCGTACCAGACGTACGATATGACCGACCCGCGCCGGTAGCTCAGCTGGAGGCACCGCTTCTAACCGAGCAGTGATCGGTTTGTTTCCTGCGCGCCTAGGGTGTTGTTCTGGTACCGCCGGTGTCGATGATCTTCCAATCGAAGCACATGACGCCTTGCGTTGGCGTGCTCAGTACGGTGAAGACCGCGACCGGTCCCATCGCCGGCACTCCCAGAATTGGCACGTTCAGCGAAACCGCCGGCGACATTGCGGGAATCGGAATAGACCACAGGTTTCCGACGCCAAAGGATCCGACGGCCCAGGCGCTCCACGTAGTCGGCGCCGAACTCTGGATCGTGAAGCCCAGGTTGAGCGTCCCGGCCGTGTAATCAAGTGTGAGGGTATCCCGGCAAAGATGTGTGCGCAGGCGATATATCATGCCCACGAAGTTGTCGCCGCCTCGCTCGGTCGTCCCGTACAAGTTCCCATCGGTCCCTTGAATCACCCCGCTGGGACGAGGTGGCTCCGTCACGCTGCCTGCGAACGCGTGCAACACGGTGACGGTGCCGGCGAAAGTCATCTTAAACACCGTCCCATCGTTCGTGTCACGGTTAACGGTCATTCCATAGAAGTACCCGTCGGTCGCCTGGAACAGGGCGTACGGAAGGACGCCGTCGAATACGTGCAGCAGGGTGACAGTTCCGCCTGCGGTCATCCGGAAAACGGCGCCGTCGCGTGCGGTACCCGGAATGACGTTCGTTCCATAGAAGTTCCCGTCAGTCGCCTGTATGAGTGTGTTTGGAAAGATCCCATCCGTGCGGTCAAACGAATGCAACGTCGTGAGGGTACCCGCGGCAGTGATCCTGAAAACAGTGCCGGCGCCGGCGGGACCGCCTTGCGATGTCGTCCCATAGAAGTTGCCATCGGTCCCCTGTATGAGAGCGGCCATCGGACGGGATCCATTGACGGCGTCGAATGAGTGCAGCACGGTGACAGCCCCCTCGGGAGAAATCTTGAACACTGTCCCGTCATCGTGGGCGCCGCCCACCGTTGTTGTTCCGTAGAAGTACCCGTCAGTCGCTTGTATGAGTGCGGACGTGGGATTGGCGCCGTCCATGTCGTAGCCGGTGAACGAGTGCAACAGAGTGAAGGTACCGGTGGGGCTGATCTTGAACACCGTTCCGCATTCAAACCCGCACCCCCCCGGGAGGAAGAGGCCGCCTCTTGAAGTCGTTCCGTAGAGGTTCCCATCCGTCGCCTGAATGAGGCCGGCAAGTGGAAGGAATCCCTCTGTGTCGCCGAACACGTGCAACCCCATCACCGTGCCGTCGGGGGTCATCTTGAAGACCCCGCCAAAGGTCGTTCCGTAGAAGTTCCCGTCCGATGCCAGTACCAGCGGCGCGGTCGGAAACCGGCCGTCCGGACCACCGGTAAAAGAGTAGAGCGGCTCAAAAGGGACCTGCGCCCGTGCGACCGCGCCGAAAGCAAGAACCGTGGTCACCGCGACAATGGCCAGTCTGATGAACGGGCAACGGGGATTTGATCGAGACACCATGGCTAAGCCTCCAGATCCTGCTCGTGGGATCGCAAGCCTACTTCACAGTCTGACCGATGCAGTCCAGCCGCCTCTTGAAGTCAGATCCCCCGGGCAGATCGCGTCCCGGAGGGTCCTCCTTATCGTAGATGTATCCGGACGGCTGGACGACAGACCTGAAGGTCTGCACCGCGGCGCAGCACGCAGCCCCGAAAGACTTGCTACACTGACACTTCCCTACCGTGTGCGCCCGTAGCTCAGTTGGATAGAGCACCGGCCTTCTAAGCCGGGGGTCCCGCGTTCGAGTCGCGGCGGGCGCACCATTTTCAATCGAGGGGCTCGCGCCCCTCGAACTCCCCCACACACTCGCTCGCGGGGCCCCAATACCCCGCTCCGCTCGCGTGGCTCACTCGCTGCGCTCGTTCGCGCTGACCCGTCCGTCAGGCCACCCCGTCGACTCCTCCAGTTCACGCCGCACCTCGCTTCGCTCGGTGCTGGCGGGTTCGAGTCGCGGCGGGCGCGCCAATTTTCCATCGTCCCGTGGCTACGTGCGCGTGACGGTAGCGGCGAACTACGCGGCGACGCTGGTTGGTCTACGTGCGTTCCGAGTGGGGTCTACAGGTGTAACATGCCGCTGAGTGTGAAACTGAAATCCGGAAATTCCGGTGCGAACCTCTCACGCGCGAAGGGCCTGACATGCACATCGGTCTGCGCTCTAGTGTCGTCGCTGTTCTTCTGATGGTGGCCGCGGCCTGCGGCGGTTCCGGAGCGACCTCTCCAAGCGGAACCACGCAGCCATCGGTCCCAACGGTGCCGCCTCGGCCGACCTTTCCCCCCTTATCTGGACCGTCGCGCACCTTGGTCTTCGAACGCGCCCTGGCGAACCGCGTCTCCGATTACACCGTCCACTCGCGGTTCGTCCTGTATGACAACGGCGCGTTCATTCTGAAATTCCCGACCGTCGCCGGGGATGGATACCGTGGAGGATACACGCAGGTGAACGGCGCCATTACATTTGAATGGGAAGGCTGGAACCCTTATGGGCCATGGGGGGCCACCGGCGCGCTTGACGGCAATTCGCTGACGGTTCAATACAACTCCATCATGCAGGGCACGGACTTCGAGGACGCCGTCTACATGCTGGCGCCATGACCGTCTGACCACGGCCTCGTATCGGCAGACCGCAAACTCCTGAAGAACCGTCGTTTCCGCCCAGGGGAAGGTTCAGACCTCA
>CAVQJU010000019.1:0-65371 GCA_963712905.1 uncultured Acidobacteriota bacterium
AACGGGCCGTCGGTGCTCGCCGACACCTGGCAGGTGCGACGGCGGCCGTCGCTGTTCTGCGCGGGCCAGATGTCGGGCGTCGAGGGCTACGTCGAGTCGGCCGCGTCCGGGCTGCTGGCCGGCCTGAACGCCGCCGCGCTCGCCTCGGGCCGGCCCACGGCCACGCCGCCGCGCACGACGGCCATCGGCGCGCTGGCGTTTTACGTGTCGCACGCCAACCCCGCGCACTACCAACCGTCGAACATCACGTTCGGCATCATGCCGCCGCTCGAGCGGGCGCCGAAGCACAAGCTCGCGCGCAAGGTGGCGATTGCCGAGCGCGCGCTGGCCGATTCTCGGAACCTGGATGCATGGACGCACATCTCAAAGCCTTCCTGCAGTTTCTCAGGCTTAATCGCAACGCGTCGGCGCACACGGTGCGCGCCTACGAGAGCGACGTGACGCAGTTTCTCGATCACGCGGCCGTGCTCGCGGGCATCAGACGGGGCCGCGCTCCAACCGTCTCATCTCGATCGCCGGCAATTCGGGGTTTCTGGCCGAGCTCCACAAGCGCGGGCTTGTCGCGCGCCTCGGCCGCGCGGAAGCTCTCGCGGCGCGCGCACGTTCCTGCGCTACCTCCGCCGCGAGGGCCTGGTGGACGACGACGCGGGCGCGATGGTGCCGACGCCGAAGCGGGCGAAGTGCGCACACCGGTGCACTTGTCGGAGCAGGAGATGGCGCGTCTGGTGACCGCGCCCGCCACCGACGAGCCGCTCGGGCGCCGCAATCGCGCCATCCTCGAGCTGTTCTACGCGGCGGGCCTTCGCCTCAGCGAGCTCGCCGGCCTCGACGCCGACGACGTGAACCTCAGCGCGCAGATGGTGCGGACGCTCGGCAAGGGCGGGAAGCAGCGGCTGGTGCCGTTCAACACGAGCACCGTCACGGCGATCCGCGCGTACATGGGCGATCTGCGGTGTTGCGCACGTCGTCTGACGAACGTTACGGGCTGAAGCCGGCCGGTGCAGCAGCGGCCGGAGCGGGCACTTCGGCGGACGATCCGCTGTTCGTGAACTATCGCGGTACGCGTCTGACCGTGCGGAGCATCGATCGCCTCGTGCGCCGGTACGCGGCGGTCTCGGCGTGCGGCCGGGCGTGAGCCCGCACGCGCTGCGGCACTCCTTCGCCACGCACCTGCTGCAGCGCGGCGCCGACCTGCGGGCCATCCAGGAACTGCTCGGCCACGCGCGTCTCAGCACCACGCAGCGGTACACGCACGTCAACGCCGCGCAGCTGCTCGAGGTCTACAGGAAGAGCCATCCGCGCGCCGGAAGGGCAGGGGAAGTGATGGACGGTTCGATCACGGTTTACACGGGACCCATGTTCTCGGGCAAGACGCAGGCGCTGATGGCGCGGCTTCAGTCGAAGGAGCGCGCGCACCGCAAGGTGCTGGTCGTGAAGCCGGAGCTCGACGACCGCTTCCATGCGCTCAGCGAGATCGTCAGCAAGCAGCGCACGGCGCAGAAATTCGAGAAGCACGCGTCTGATGGCCGCGTATCCGATCAAGAGCGCGATCGATCTGGGCTCGCTCATCCGCGAGTTCGACCCGGACGTGGTCGGCGTGGACGAAGCGCAGTTCTTCGACGACGCCATCGGCCGTGTGCTCGACGTCGTGCGCACCATATCGGCGGGCAGGTTGGCGACGTCCGGATCGCGCGCAGCCTCGAAGTGTATGTCGGCGGGACTCGACCTGGACGCCTGGGCCAGGCCGTTCGGGCCGATGCCGAACATCCTGGCGTTTGCGGATCGTGTCGAGAAGTTCACCGCCGAATTGCTTCCAGTGCGGCCAGGATGCCCGGTTGACCCAGAAGATCGGGGGATCCAGCGGGCCGCATCGAGGTCGGCGCTGACGAGCTTGTACGGAAGCGCGCTGCGTCGCCTGCTGGACGCGCTCCGGATCGGTGAGAGGCGGGACTAGTGATCAGTGATCAGTGATGAGTGGTCAGTGGTACTGACCACCGACCACTGACCACCGTCCACCGGTTAGAGGCCGCAGCGACAGGTTGTTCGAGCGGGCCGCCCGCCGGCCACGCGGGAATTCGATGCCGAGCGTCTTGATCTTGTAGTTCATCACGCGCGGGACTGATGGCCAGCAATTCCGCCGCGTCCTTCTGCACCCAGTTGGACATCTTGAGCGCCTCGATGAGCGCGTGCCGCTCGACGTCCTCGAGCGGGATACCGGTCACGGGGATCCTGACCGACCGAGCCGGGCTCGCGCGTGCCGCGCCCGGCCGTCGGCACCTCGCCGAGCCGCAGGTCGCCGCCGGCAATCGCGCGCCCCTCGCAGAGCAGCATCGCGCGCTCGATCGTGTTTTCGAGCTCCCGGATGTTGCCCGGCCAGTTGTAGCGCATCAGCAGCTTCTGCGCGTCGGGCTCGAGCCCGTCGACCTTCTTCTTGAGCTCGCCGGCGAACTTGCGGATGAAAGTGCTCGCGAGCGAGCAGCGGGATGTCGTCCTGCCGCTCGCGCAGCGGCGGGCAGCTCGATGCGACACGACGTTGAGGCGGTAGTACAGGTCCTCGCGGAACGTGCCGTCCTGCACCATGCGCTCGCAGGTCGCGATTGGTCGCGGCGACGAGGCGGACGTCGACCTTGATCGTGCGCGTGCCGCCGACCCGCTCGAACTCGCTGCTCCTGCAGGACGCGCAGGAGCTTCGCCTGCGTGCTCGAGCGGCATGTCGCCGATTTCGTCGAGGAACAGCGTGCCGCCGTCGGCCTGCTCGAAGCGGCCGATGCGCCGCTCGGTCCGCGCCGGTGAAGGCGCCGCTCTCGTGGCCGAACAGCTCGCTTTCGAGCAGGTTCTCGGGAGCGCCGCGCAGTTCACCTTGACGAAGTTGCGCGTCGTCGCGGAGCGAGTTGTGGTGGATGGCGCCGGCGATCAGCTCCTTGCCCGTGCCCGTTTCGCCGCGGATGAGCACGGTCGTGTTGCTCTTGGCCACCTTCTTCACGATGTCGAGCACGCGCTGCATCGGCGGGCTCGACCCGACGATGCGGTCGAAGTCGTAGCGATCCTGCTGCGCGTCGCGGAGGTACTCGATCTCGTTCTTGAGGCGCTTCATCTCGAGCGCCTTGTCGATCTTGACCTCCATCTCCTCGATTTCGAACGGCTTGAGCACGTAGTCGAACGCGCCGATCTTCATCGCTTCGACCGCGGTGTTGACCGTGCCGAACGCCGTCATCAGGATCACGGCCGTCGTCGGGTGCAGCGCGCGCGTCGTCCGGAGCACGTCCATGCCGTCGCTGCCGCCCATCTTGAGGTCGCTCAGCACGACGTCGAAGTAGTTGTCGTGGAGCCGTTCGATCGCGGCGTTGCCGTTGCTGGCTTCCTCGACCTCGTGCCCGGCTTCGGTCAGCCCGCGCACGAGCCCGCGCCGCAGCGCGTCGTGATCGTCGGCAATCGGTACCTCGACCCATATCCGTCCTTCCGTCTACCTGAACACACCCGTTGCGCTCGTGACCGGCAGCGTGACCCGGAACCGCGTCCCGGTGTGGGGGCTGCTGCTGAGATCGATGCGCCCGTCGTGCGCATCCACGATCTTCCTGACGATGCCGAGCCCCAGCCCTGAGCCCTTGATCTTCGTCGTGAAGAACGGATCGAAGATGCGGTCGTTCAGCTCCTCCGGCACGCCAGGACCGTTGTCCGCCACGTCCACGACGACGATCGGCGTCGGGTCCTGCGGCTCG
This sequence comes from uncultured Acidobacteriota bacterium, assembly GCA_963712905.1. Classification (GTDB taxonomy): domain Bacteria; phylum Acidobacteriota; class Vicinamibacteria; order Vicinamibacterales; family CAVVIG01; genus CAVQJU01. The sequence goes on from CAVQJU010000019.1 coordinate 3,720, forward strand.
CTCGCGAACGCGGGGTCCGGCTCGATGGCGCCGAGCGACGCGGCGATTCCAATCGTGCCCTTGCCGTCGAGCGCCTCGAAGGCGTTGGCGATCAGGTTCGTGAACACCTGACAAAGCTGGTAGTGATCGCACTCGATCGCCGGCAGCCCGGCGCGACGTCCAGCGTCACCGTGACTCGCCGCGCGGCGCTTTCGATTCCGCCAGCGTGACCGCCTGGTGCAGAACGTCGGCGATATTCGTGTGCTCGACCTGCAGCCGGACCGGCCGGACGAACTCGAGCATCTCGACGACGATCGCGTTGGCCAGCTTGGCCTCGCTGATGATGTCGGCCAGCAGCGATTGCGCGTCGACCGAGTCGGGCACCTGGCGGCGGAGCAGGCCCGCCATCACCTCGATGCCCGCCAGTGGGTTCTTGAACTCGTGCGCGATGCCGGCCGCCATCTCGCCGAGCGACGCCAGGCGATCGCGGAGGCGCTCGCGCTCCTCCAGCTGCTCGACCTGGGTCAGGTCCTTGAAGAACATCACGGCGCCGATGCGGTCGCCCGAGTCGTCCTTGACCTGCGAGAGCGTGTAGCCGATCACCCGATCGAGGTCCTTCAGCCGGGTCTCGGCGCGGTTCGGCAGGTGGCTCAGCTCGAACGCGGCCGTCAGGACGCGGACCATGTCGCCGCGGGTCTTGAGGACGTCGGCGAACGGCCGGCCGATGTCGTCCGGGCTGGGCGTGACCGAGAAGATCCGGTACGCCTCGTCGTTCATCAGCATCAGGGTGCCGTCACGGCGGACCGCGATGACGCCGTTGCGCATGCTGCTGACGATGTGGCGGAAAAAGCGGTCCTCGGCATCGGCCAGCACGGACGCCGACGGGGCCGGAACCGGACCTGGCACACGGCGTCCGGGGCGCGTGGGAGGCCGCTGGGGCGTCTCGGGCATATCCATCGGCGTGCGGACGTTGGGTACCAGTCGTCAACTCGGGAACACATGGGGCAAACCACGTGCCCTGAGTCCGCTGGCCCTAAACCGTCAGAGATGGCCTGAAATCAATCGGTTACAGGGAACGACCCAGGATCCAAGTGTAACAAAACTGTCAGCCACTGACGGAATTGTTATCGGGACAGGGTCGATTGGAGCTCTTCCCACTGGTGCATCAAATCGCCCACTTTCCACATGAGCGCCTGATGCTGGTCGATGACGGGCTGCGCGGCGGCCCGGTCGTCGTAGAAACCGGGGGCCGACATGGTCTGTTCAATCTCGCGGATGGCGTGCTCGCACTCGGCGATCCGGGTCTCGAGGTCGTCGATTCGGGCGCGCCGGGCCTGCTCGGCGCGGTGGTGGCGGCGTGCGTCGGCGTCGGCCCGCTTCTGGTCTTCACGGTTTGGCCGCGGCGGTTGCGGCGGTCCGGGTGCGTTCGCCCTCTGCCCTGCCCCCTTGCCCCGGCCCTTTTCCTGGCCCTTCGTCGCTTTGAACTCTACTTTCAACTTTCGACTTTGAACTTTGAACTTTCCCCTCGATCTGCCCCTTGTGCCACAGGAACTCCTTGTAGGTGCCGGGGTAGACGAGCGCCGTGCCGTTGCCGACCTCGATGATCTTCGTGGCGAGCCGCTCGACGAAGTAGCGGTCGTGCGAGACGAACATCAGCGTGCCGCCGTAGTCCACCAGCGCGTCGAGCAGGACTTCCTTCGAGTCGAGATCGAGGTGGTTGGTCGGCTCGTCGAGCAGCAGCGTGTTGGACGGCCGGAGCAGCATGCGGGCGACGGCCAGCCGCGTGCGCTCGCCGCCCGACAGCACGCGCACGCGCTTGTAGACGTCGTCTCCCGAGAAGAGGAACCCGCCGAGGATGTTGCGGATCGCCGGGACCATGTCGTTCGGCGATCCCGAGGCGAGCGTCTCGTACACGGTCGGCGCCGGGTCCATGCGCGTGGCCTCGTCCTGCGCGAAGTACTGCATCACGATGTGATGGCCCTCGATGCGTTCGCCCGAGTCGGGCAGCTCGTCGCCGGACAGCATCCGCATCAGCGTGGATTTGCCGACGCCGTTGGGGCCCACCAGCGCGATCCGGTCGCCGCGCTCGATGTGCAGGTTGACGTGATCGAATACGACCAGATCGCCGTACGCCTTCCTCGCGTTCTTGAGCTCGAGTCACGGTCCGTCCGCTCTTCGCGCACGACGGAAACTGAAAGTGGATCCGCTTGCGCTCGGGCGGCACCTCGATCGGGACGACTTTCTCGAGCGCCTTGATCCGGCTCTGCACCTGCGCGGCCTTCGTCGCCTGGTAGCGGAAGCGATCGATGAACATCTTCACGCGGGCGACTTCCTCGTCCTGCTCGCGCTTGGCCTTGCGGAGCGCTTCGATGCGCGCGTGGTGCTCGACCAGGTAGTCGCTGTAGTTGCCGATGTAGTCGGTCAGCGTCCGGAGCGTCAGGTCGGCGATGCGCGTGACGACCGCGTCGAGGAAGAAGCGATCGTGCGAGACGAGGATGACGGCGTGCGGGTAGCCGTTCAGGTACTCCTCGAGCCAGTTGCGGGCTTCGAGATCGAGGTGGTTCGTCGGCTCGTCGAGCAGCAGCAGGCCCGGCTGGCCGAGCAGCAGCCTGGCCAGGGCGATCCGCATCTGCCAGCCGCCGCTGAACGTGTCGGTGGGCCGCGTGAAGTCCGCCGTCTTGAAGCCGAGCCCCTGCAGGACGGCCGAGGTCTTCACCTCGATGCTGTAGCCGTCGCCGTGCCGGAACTGATCCTGCAGGTCGGCGTAGCGCACGAGCATCTGCTCGTGTTCGGCTTCCGGAATCGCCTCGTCGCCGAGCTGCGCCTCGAGCGCGTGCATCTCGGCCTTCATGGCCAGGAGGCTGCCGAACGCGCTCGCGGCCTCGTCGAAGACGGTGCGCCCGGAGTGGCTGAGGCCGTCCTGCGGGAGATAGCCGACGGTCAGCGCCGAGGGCTTGAGGACGGCGCCCGAATCGGGCTCGTCGAGGCCGGCCATCATCCTGAGCAGCGTGGTTTTGCCGGCGCCGTTGGGGCCGCAGAGCCCCACGCGTTCGCGATCGGTGATCTGCCACGTGACGTGGTCGAACAGCACCCGATCGCCGAACGATTTCGTCAGCTCGGAAAGCTGGATCAAGGCGGCCGGCTACTCGCCGAGGGCCTTGGCGGCGGCGGCGAGGACCTGTGGGACGCGGAACGGCTTGGTCAGGTAGCCCGAGACGCCGAGGTTGACGGCGTCGATGGCGCTCGACTCGGTGGAGAAGCCGGTGATGATGATGACCCGCAGGTCGGCCTTGTAGCGCCGCGCCTCGCGGATGACGGTCAGGCCGTCCATGCCCGGCATCTTGAGATCGGCGATGAGCAGATCGTAGGGATACAGCCGCATGCGCTCGAGCGCGGAGCGGCCGTCGGGGGCGACGTCCACGTCGTACTCGTCGTTGAGCGACAGCGTCTTCAGCAGCAGATCGCGGATGCTGGCCTCGTCGTCGACGACGAGCACGCGGTTGCGCGTGGGGCCGGCGGCCGGCCGCGCCGCCGCGGCCGGCGCGGGCGCGGCCTGGCGCGGCCCGCCGCGCGGCCGCTGGCTGTCGAGCCACGCGTCGATGTCCCGCTTGCGGAACCGCCACTGCCGTCCGACGCGCACCGCGGGGATCTTGCCGGCCTTGATGAGCCGGTAGACCGTGCGCAGGTTCACCTGGAGGTACTCGAGGACCTCCTCGGTGGTGAGAAACGTTTCGTCCATCAGGCGTTCGCTCGCGCGCCGTTCGACCGAGCCGGCAAATCGACGGTGAACATGGCACCGCCGTCAGGATGGTTGGACGCGAGGATCTGCCCGCCGTGCTCCTGCACGATGCCGTAGGCGATGGCCAGGCCGAGGCCGGTGCCCTTGCCCACTTCCTTGGTCGTGTAGAACGGCTCGAAGATTCGAGACAGCGCTTCCTCCGGAATTCCGTGACCCGTGTCGCGCACCGTGGTGATGACGCGATCGCCCGACAGCGCGGCGGTGACCTCGATGCGCCCGGGCCGGCCCGTCGCGGCGATCGCCTGCTCGGCGTTCATCAGGATATTGAGGAACACCTGATGGAGCAGCAGGGGATCGCTCTCCACGCGCGGCAGCTTCTGGCCATAGTGTCGCACGACTTCGATGCCCGCCGCACGGCACGCGTCGGATCTCAGTGCAATCACCTTCTGCAGGATGGGCGGCAGCGACACGGCCCGGCGCGCGAGCCGCCGCGAGCCCGCGAACACGAGGAGGTTGCGCACGATTTTCGCGGCGCGATCCGCCTCGCGGTAGATCGTCTGGATCTCCTTGCGCAGGGTCTTCGGGAGTGCCCCCGTCACCCGCAGCAGCTCGAGGTGGCCGAGCACGCCCTGGAGCGGGTTGTTGAGCTCGTGGGCGATGCCGGCGACGAACTGACCGAGGGCCACCAGCTTCTCCGACTGCGTCAGCCGCTTGCGCAGCTCCTCGCGCTCGGCTTCGAGCTTGGACTGCGGTGTGAGGTCGCGCGCCACGAGCACCGTGCCGAGCCGCTGCCGGTCCTGATCGAGCAGGTCCGTCAGCGTCACCACGAACGCGCCCTTCAGGATCGGGTCGACGATCTCGCGGCTCGACGCGGCCTCCGTCTCGGCGCGCACGTCCGCCGACTCGTGCTCGACCAGCCACGCGCCGAGCTCGTCGCCGACGTAGCCGGCGATGGGCTGCTCGAGCAGCGCCGCCCTCGACGTCCCGACGCGGTTGGCGAACGCTTCGTTGACCTGGACGATGCGCCCGTGGCGATCCGCCACGACCACGAGGTGCCAGATCGAATCGAACGTGTTCTCGAGCTCGAGCCGCGACCGCATGACCTCGTCCAGCAGCTGCAGCGTCTCGATGGCGCTCGACAGCTGACGGCCGAGCTCGTCCGCGCGGTCGAGCAGGTCGAGCTCGCCGCCGGTCTCGACACGGACGCCCTCGAAGACGATCGTGCCCAGGGCGCGGCGGCATCCCCGCAGCGGAACCGTCACCGTCGAGGTCGCCTCGTCGGCGGGCGAGGTGACCTCCGCCCGCGAGTGCCGCAAGGCGGCGGCCGCCGGGGCGAATGCGTCCTGCGCGCTGACCGTGACGCCGCGCACGACGTGCCCGGAATCCGAGGATCCCTGGAGCACGAGGTGATGCGCGCGCCGATCGTGAATCCAGACCGACGTGCGGTCCGCGCCGAACAGCCGCTTCGCGCCGACACAGAAGATCTCGAGGCCCGCCGTCAGGTTCATCGTGGCCGAGATGCCGGCGGAGAAGTCGTCGATCAGCTCCCGCAGGTCGCGCTGCAGCTCGTCGCGGCGCCGCAGGCGGTTCAGCTCGAGCGCCGTCAGGAACGCATCCGACGCGGTCGAGGCGTCGGCCGACATCGCGCCGCTGTCGGGGCGCTGGCGAAAGCCGACGACGAGCAGGCCGACGCGCTCGTTCCCGCGCGCGAGCGGCAGCAGCCGCGCGGTCGGCGTGCCGAGCCGCGCCGCCAGATCCGGCATCTCGCGGCCGACGTCTGCGACGAAAACGGGCGTGCCCTGCGAGAAGACCTGCGAGACCAGCGCCGTCTCCTCCGGACCCGGGATCCACGGATCGGTTCGCAACTCGTCGAGGCCGTAGCCCGACGTGGCGTGGAGCGAGCCGTTCCGCGGGTTGTGCTCGAACAGCAGCGTGCAGGTGCCCCCGGTGACGTCGATCGCGTGCTGGTGCAGCTGCGGCAGCAGATCCACGAGGCCCGAGCCGCCGGCCAGCAGACCCAGGAGCGATGGGGCGACGGCAACGGCGTCGCCCGAGCGGCGCCGGCCGCCCGGCGGATGCTGGATGGGTCAATCGCCCGGTACGGGTTTCTCGGGGCATCGTGAATAGGGCTGAAGGCGCGGCCGCCCGAAATTGTATGTCAACGACAGATGACAATCCAAATCGCCGCGGGCGGAAAGGGCGCGCGGCGTGACGCGGCTAAGTGGCTGTCACTCAAAGGTATAGGGAATGCGACGGTATAATCTGACGTGGGCCCGGCCATACGACAGCCGCGGCCGTCTAAGTTAATGAGGTCATGCCCGGTCTGAGCCGCGCAGAAAAGGTTTCCGCACACCACATGACGTGGTCGGACGAAGAGCTCGTAGCCCGATCGATCGGCGGCGATCAGGAGAGCTTCAACCAGCTCGTGTTGAGGTGGGAGCGTCCTATCTACGCGCTGGCGTACCGGGTCATCGGCCGCGAGGAAGACGCACGCGACGTCTGCCAGGAAACCTTCTTTCGCGCCTTCCGCGCGCTGAACGGCTTCCGCGGCCAGGCCAAGTTCTCCTCGTGGTTGTATCGTATCGCGCTGAATCTGTGCCGGGACTGGGTCCGCAAGGAACGGCGCACGCCCGTGGTCCAGGTGCCGGAAGAACTCGAGGTGCTCGAGATGGCCGCTCTGCGCGAGCCGACGCCGTCGGTGGAAGACCTGGTGGCCCGCCGCGAGCTCACGGGCATCGTCGAACGCGCCATGGCGCGGCTGCCGGAAGAGCAGCGCACGGCGATCATCCTGAAGGAGTACCACGAGCTGACGTTTCAGGAAATCGCGGACCTGGTGGGTTGTCCGCTGAGCACGGTGAAGACACGGTTGTATCAGGGCCTGGCGGTCCTGCGACGCGAGCTGGCGAAGAGTGAATCATGATTGACACGATCTGTACCTACAACGGTCGCGACGATCTGCTGATCGCGTACCTCTACGACGACATCGAGCCGGCCGACCGCGCCACGTTCAGCGCGCACCTGCATGCGTGCGGGCGGTGCACCCGCGAGCTGGCGGCGCTGCGCGGCGTCCGTTCGACGCTGTCGTCCTGGGCGCCGCCCGAGCCGGTGCGGGCGCTCGTGAGCCACGCAGCTCCAGCCACGCCAGCCACCAGCCCCGAGCCACCGAGCCGTTCCTGGCACGACGTGCCCGGATGGGCGCAGGTCGCCGCGGCCGTGCTCGTGCTCGGCGTGTCGGCGGCCATCGCCAACGTCGACGTGCGGCACGATGCCGCCGGATGGACGCTGCGCACGGGCTGGTCGCAGCCGGTGGCCCCGTCCGCGGGGGCGCCGGCTCCGGCCGCGCCGCCGTCCGCTGCGGCGTCGCCGGCGCCGTGGCGCGCGGATCTCGCGGCCCTCGAACAGCAGCTGCGCGCGGAGCTCCGCGCGGCGTCGGCCCGCGCGGTTCCGGCGGCCTCGCCGATCGACGACGCCGAACTGCAGCGCCGCGTCCGCGCCATCATCGACGAGAGCGAGCGCCGCCAGGAACGCGAGCTGGCCCTCCGCGTCGCGGAAGTGGTGAAGGACGTCAACGCGCAGCGGCAGGCCGACCTGGTGAAGATCGATCGCAGCCTCGGATTCATTCAGAGCAGCACGTACGGCGAGCAGATGAAGCAGCGCGAGCTGGTCAACTACCTGCTCAAGGTTTCGCAGAAGCAATAGGACAGAGGATCGGGATCATGAAGAGACACGGTTCGTCGATCGCAGTCGGAGCCCTGGCGCTGTGCGCCGCCGCGGCGCCGGCCGGTGCCCAGAGCGCGGCGTCGGCTCGGGCTGACGCCCTGCAGCGACAGCAGCGCTATCAGATCGCCCAGATGGAGCGCGTCCTCGAAGGCGCCGTCGAGCACGGGGCGACGATGATGCGCGATCGGCTGCAGGCGGTGGTGCCGCCCGCGCAGGCGCAGCTCCTCATTCAGGAGAACGCCCACGCGCGCGGGTTCCGCCTCGAAGGCTACGGGGTGTTCTTCGACGTCATCGTGCCGTCGCTCGACGGCTCGCTGACGTGGAGCCTGCGGACGCTCGACCAGAACGATCTGGGCCTCCAGAGCGCGCTCGCCGTGCTCAAGACGCGCATCAACCCGGCCGACATCGACATGCAGCAGGCCCTCAAACGCATCGAACTGCAGGTGGGACCGGCCACACTCGCCGGGCTGACCGTGCCGGTCCCGTCTCAGCCGGAGGCCCGGAACGTGACGGGTTCGGCGGCCGGGCTGACGGATCAGCTGGCCGGGGGTGCCGTGGCGCAGGCCGCCCGCCCTGCCCGCCCCGCCCGCCCGCCTGCCCCGCCCGCCGATCCGATCCTCGACGACCCGAACGAGGCGTACCGCGTCGAGGTCATTCAGGCGCTCATCGACGCCGTGCTCGACCACAGCAGCCCCCTAGGCATCGGCCCGAACGAATGGGTCACCGTCGCCGCGCGGCGGAACGAAGAGCGCCCGCGGCTGGCGCCCGCCGACAGCGGGGCCCAGAGCGTGGTGATCCGGGTCGGCGGCGCCGATCTGGCGGCCTTCCGCGCCGGGCAGGTCTCGCGCGAAGAAGTCCTCAAGCGCGTGGACCGGAGGGTGTTCTAGCGCGGACTGGAGGAATACGCGGATGCGCGTCTGGTTCAGGGCCTGTCTGGCGGGTCTCCTCCTCACGACGTCAGTCTCGTGCGCGCCGGATGTCGATCTCAAGAAAGGCCTGCAGATTCTGGACGTGTCGACCGGCTGGTTCGACGACGGCCTGAAGAACGGCCAGAACAAGCTGGTGCCGGCCATCACATTCAAGCTGAAGAACGTCTCCGACCAGAAGCTGTCGGTCATCCAGGTCAACGTTCTCTTCAAGCAAGTCGACAATCCGGCTGAGTGGGGCAGCGGTCTCCTCTCCGTCGTCGGGTCGAAGGGCCTCGCGCCTGGCGCCACCACCGAGACCCTGATGGTCAAGTCGGACCACGGCTACACGGGCGACGACGCGCGGCAGGACATGCTGAAGAACTCGCATTTCGTCGACGCGCGGATTGAGTTTTCCGCGAAGTACGGCGCCGTGCAGTGGACGCGTCTGGCCGATTTCCCCGTGACCCGCACGTTGATCGCCAACTAGCCGGTGGCCGCCCCGGCACGCGCCTCCCTCGACCGCCGTCTCGGCCCGTTCGACGCGGCGGCCATCGTCATCTCGAACGTCATCGGCGTCGGCATCTTCACGACGCCGGGCTTCATCGCGACGCTGCTGCCGAGCGGCATCGCGATTCTGGGCGTGTGGGCGCTCGGCGGCGCGCTGGCGTTCGCCGGGGCGCTCGCGTACGCGGAACTCGCGGCGCGGCAGCCCGAGGCCGGCGGCGAGTACGTGTATCTGCGCGAGGCGTTCGGCGGCCTGGCGGCGTTTCTCACCGGGTGGACGTCGTTTGTCGCCGGCTTCAGCGGCGCGATCGCGGCCGGCGGCGTCGGCATCGCGGCGTACCTCGATCGGCTCGTGCCCGGCGCGGGCAACGGTGCGCCGCTGGCGGCGTGGCACCTGGGCCCGCTCGTCGTCAGCGTGTCGGTGCGCGCGCTCGTCGCGATCGCGGTCATCCTCGCCCTCGCGATCGTGCAGATGCGCGGTGTCGGTCCGGGCCGCGTCGTGCAGAACCTGCTGACCACGCTCAAAGTGGCCGCGCTCGTGGGGGGCGTGGCGGTCGGCTTTCTCGTGGCGGGCCTGAGCGGCGCCCATCCGATGCCGCCGACCGCGCCGGTGCGCCTGACCGGCTGGCTGATGGCGCTGGTGCCGGTGATGTTCAGCTACTCGGGCTGGAACGCCGCGGTCTACGTCGCCGAGGAGATCCGGGACCCGGTCAGGAACGTCCCGCGCGCGCTGGCCATCGGGACCGGCGCCACCGTGGCGCTCTACCTCGCGCTCAACGCGCTCTACCTCCGAGTGGTGCCGTTCGAACAGTTCAGCGGCAGCGTCGCCGTCGGCGAAGTGGCCGCCGAGCGGCTGTTCGGATCGGCCGCCGGCTTTCTCTTCGCCGTGGTCGCGATCGTGATCATCCTGAGCAGCCTCAGCGCGATGACGACGGCGGGCCCGCGCGTGTACTTCGCGATGGCGCGCGACGGCGCGTTCGTGCCCGCGGCCGCGCGCGTGCACCCGCGCTTCCGCACGCCGGCCATCGCGATCGCGGCGCAGGCCGCGTGGAGCGCGCTCCTGGTGCTGTCAGGCACGTTCGAGCAGCTGCTCACCTACACCGGCTTCGGCGTCATCCTGTTTTCGGCGCTGGCGGTGCTCTCGCTGTTCTTCGTGCGCCGCACGGCGACCGAGGCCGCGACCTTCCGGGCCTGGGGCTATCCCTGGGCGCCCGCGCTCTTCTGCATCGTCAGCTTCGCCATCGTGATCAACACCATCGTCGAGGCTCCGGGCGTCGCGTCGGCGGGCCTGCTCGTGATGGCCGCGGGCGTGCCGATGTACTGGTACGTGCGGTGGAGGAACGGGAAGTGGGCAGATGGGAACTTAGAACTTAGAAGTTAGAAGTTAGAACTCTCAGAAAGCCTTCACTTCATCACTTCTCACTTCTTACTTCTAAGTTCCAGTCGATCACCCCGTGGTATGTCGTGTGATCCGGCTGGATCATCACGTCGAACGACAGGTCGTCGTGCTCCGGCAGACGGATCTCGAGATGGTGCGGTCCGGGTTCGAGACGCAGCCGCTGGAAGACGCCGTCGAAATCGTCCACGACCCCGACGTAGTAGCCGTCCACGTAGACAGACGCTTCCGCCGGCTTGACCTTCAACCGGAGCGCGCCCTCGATATCACTGCCAGCGTGCCGGCGCTGGTCGTGTCGTAGGTCGGATACCAGCCGAGCCACGGGTCGTACGCGTAGTAGCCGCCGTAGAAGCCGCTGGACCACCACGGGTAGCCGCCGGCGATCACTCCGCCGTTGCCGTGGCCATCGTGATCGCCGTCCGGAGGCCGCGGCGGCGACGTGCGCGCGGTGGCCTCGCCCGTTTTCGGCAGGTTACCGCGGCGCCGGCCGGGCGCCGTCGATCGGTTGTCGTCCGAGGAGTCGCTGCCCTTCGACGTGGCGCGTTCCTGGCCGCGCCCCGAATCGCGGCCGGCGCTGGATGATGGAGCGGGCGAGGGTGACGGTGCCGGCGCGGGATGCCGGTGCCGGCGCCGAACGTGGAACCGCGGCCGGCTGCGAGCCTCCGCCGGCCGGCGCGTGACGCTGGGACCGGGCGCTGGCCGGCGCGGACATGGCCAGTACCAGCGCCGCACCGACGATCCATGCTGACGGCCGTGGCTTCATGCCTTCCATTCAGGCAAGCACGGTGCCAGATGAGGATCGGGTAAGTATTCCGAAAAAATGTCGAAATGGAGCGCCCGGCTGTCACCGGGCGCGTCCACTCGTCTCGATTTCTTGACACTCTTTCCGGCCGATCGATAGACTCGAAAACGCCCCCCATGATTCACAGCACCACGATCCTCGCGGTCCGTCACCGCGACCGGTCCGTGCTGGCGGGCGACGGGCAGGTCACCTTCGGGGCCACGATCGTCAAACAGAGCGCCCGCAAGATCCGGCGGCTGTACAACGAGCGCATCCTGGCCGGCTTTGCGGGCTCCGCGGCCGATTCCTTCGCGCTCTTCTCCCGTTTCGAGTCCAAGCTCGAGCAGTACCGGGGCAACCTGGAGCGATCGGCGGTCGAGCTGGCCAAGGACTGGCGCTCCGATCGCATGCTCCGCCGCCTCGAGGCGATGCTCATCGTGCTCGACAAGACCGGGATGTTCCTGCTGTCGGGCAACGGCGATCTGATCGAGCCCGACGATGGCATCGTGGCGATTGGATCCGGCGGTCCCTACGCGCTGGCCGCCGCGAAGGCGCTCGCGGCCAACACGGAGCTCGACGCGCGCGCCATCGCGGAAAAGGCGATGACGATTGCCGGCGAGATCTGCATCTACACGAACCAGCAGATCGTCGTGGAAGAGCTCTAGGGACACGCCGTGGCCATCTACCTTCCGGAAACGACGCAGACGTCGACCGAGTCCCTCACGCCGCGCGAAATCGTCGCCGAGCTCGACAAGTACGTCGTCGGGCAGGCCGCGGCGAAACGCGCCGTCGCGATTGCCCTGCGCAACCGCATGCGCCGGCAGAAGCTGGCGCCGGAGATGGCCGAGGAGATCGCGCCCAAGAACATCCTGATGATCGGACCGACCGGCGTCGGCAAGACCGAAATCGCCCGGCGGCTCGCGCGCCTGGCGCAGTCGCCGTTCGTCAAGGTGGAGGCCAGCAAGTTCACCGAAGTCGGCTACGTCGGCCGCGACGTCGAATCGATGGTCCGCGATCTGGTCGAGCTGGCCATCGACATGGTGCGTGCCGAGCGCATCGAAGAAGTGCGTGCGAAGGCGGTGCAGAACGCCGAGGACCGGCTGCTCGACCTGCTGCTGCCGCCGACGCGTCCTGCCGCGCCCGGAGTGAAGACGCGACCGCCGCGCGTGATCAGCAGACCCGGACGCGCGAGCGGTTCCGCGAACAGCTGCGGGCGGGCCAGCTCGACGGCCGCGTCGTCGAGATCGACGTACGCGAGAAGGCGTTCCCCTCGCTCGAGATCATCGCCGGGTCGTCGGTCGAAGAGGTGGACGTCAACCTGAAGGACATGCTGCCGGGACTCTTCCAGGGCCGGACGAAGAAGCGCAAGCTGAAGGTGCCGGAAGCCATCGAGCTCCTGACGCAGGAGGAAGAGCAGAAGCTGATCGACATGGACAGCGTCGCGCGCACCGCCGTCGCGCGGGTCCAGCAGGCCGGCATCATCTTCATCGACGAGATCGACAAGATCGCCGGCCGCGAGGGCGGTCACGGACCGGACGTGAGCCGCGAGGGCGTGCAGCGGGACATCCTGCCGATTGTCGAAGGCACCACCGTGAACACGAAATACGGCATGGTGCGCACCGATCACATCCTGTTCATCGCCGCGGGCGCGTTCCACGTGTCGAAGCCGTCCGACCTGATCCCCGAGCTGCAGGGCCGCTTTCCGATCCGGGTGGAGCTCCAGGCGCTCGGCAAGGACGAGTTCGTGCGGATCCTCACCGAGCCGCGCAGCGCCCTCATCAAGCAGTACACGGCGCTCATGAAGACCGAGGGCATCGACCTCACGTTCACCGACGATGCGATCCACCGGATCGCCGAGCTGGCGACGATCGTCAACGATCGCACCGAGAACATCGGGGCCCGCCGCCTGCATACGGTGATGGAGAAGCTGCTCGACGACATCTCGTTCGAGGGGCCGGATCTGGTCAACAAGCGCGTCACGATCGACGAGGCGTACGTGACGAAGATGCTGGCCGAGATCGTGAAGAACGAAGACCTGTCGCGGTACATTCTGTGAGGCACGGCGGCAGACGACGTTCAACGCAGAGCACGCAGAGCCGCAGAGATTGGAATTCTCAGCGATCCGCGTCTCGCGTGATCGTGATCGTGATCGCACTGGCGACCGTCGCTGCGGGAAGAAAGGTCCTCCGTTGCCCCCGCTGGTGCGGTTGCCCGCGCCGCCCGACGTCCAGGCCAACCGGCGCGGATCGACCGTCGAGCTCGCGGTCGTCGTGCCCGGCGCCAACGCCGACGGTTCGCGGCCCGCCAACATCTCGCGCGTCGACATCTACGCGATCACCGGGCCCGTGACGATCAGCGACGCGGACCTGCTGAAGCACGGCACGCGCGTCGCCAGCCTTCCCGTGAAGGCGCCGCGCAACCCGGACGACACCGCGGAGCCGGACGAGCCCATCGAAGAGGTCGAGGCGCCGATCGGCAACGGCCTCGACCAGGGGACAGGGACGACGGTGCGGGACGAGTTGAGTTCGGCCGCCCTGGTGCCCGCGGATCTGGGCGCGCGCCGAAGCGAGCCGGCCATCGTCCGGCCGGACGGCCCGCTGGTTGGCGTGTCCGGCCTCGGTCCCGTTCGCACGTACGTCGGCGTCGGCGTCAACACGAAGGGCAAGCAGGGCCGGATCTCCCGGCGCGCCGCCGTGTCGCTCGCGCCGGCGCCGTCCCCGCCGTCGTCGCCGACGATCACGTACGACGACAAGACGATCACGGTCGTCTGGGCGCCCGCCGGCGGGGCGCCACGGCGGCCGCAGCCGTTCCGCCGGGAACGAGCCCGAGGTGCTGGCATCCCGGACGATCGGGCCGTTGCGTCCGGCGCTCGGCTACAACGTGTACGACACCACCAGCGGTGCGCTGCTGACGCAGATGCCCGTGGCCGAACCGCGGTTCGCCGATACCCGGATCGAGTGGGGCGCCGAGCGCTGCTACGGCGTGCGCGCCGTGGATCCCTCGAACGGGCTGTTCGTGGAGAGCGAGGCGCGCGAGCCGCGGTGCGTCAAGCTCGTGGACATGTTTCCGCCGGCCGCGCCGAAGGACCTGAAGGCCGTGTCCACCGAAGGCGTCATCAGCCTCATCTGGGACGCCAACGCCGAGAGCGACCTGGCCGGATACATCATCCTGCGCGCGCGGGCGCCCGCCGATCGACTCGAGCCGCTCGTGACCGCGCCGGTCCTCGAGACGTCGTTCAACGACACCGTTCAGTCCGGCACGCGCTACGTGTACGCCGTGCAGGCCGTCGACAAGGCCGGCAACGCCAGCCCTCCCTCGAACCGCGTCGAGGAGACGGCGCGCTGAGCTATCATCTGCACATTCAGGAGCGTCCCATGAAGCTATTCGCCGACACCGGCAGCATCAAAGAAATCGAAGCGATCGCGGCGCTGGGCATCCTCGACGGCGTGACGACGAACCCGTCGCTGCTGGCGAAGGAGGCGGGCGACTTCCGCGCGAACCTGAAACGGATCTGCGACATCGTCAAGGGACCGGTGAGCGGCGAAGTCACGGCCACCGATTTCGCGGGCATGATGCGCGAGGGCCACGACATCGCGAAAATCGACGCGCACATGGTCGTGAAGGTGCCGCTGACGCGCGACGGCGTCAAAGCCTGCAAGGCAGCTGTCGGGCGAAGGCATCCCCGTGAACGTGACGCTCGTGTTCTCGGCGGCGCAGGCGATTCTCGCCGCCAAGGCCGGCGCGACGTTCGTGAGCCCGTTCGTCGGCCGCCTCGACGACATCGCCTCGGGCGGCATGGATCTCATCCGCGACATCGTCGGCATCTACGACAACTACGAGTTCACGACCGAAGTGCTGGTGGCGAGCTGCCGGCATCCGATGCACATCATCGAAGCGGCGCGCATCGGCGCAGACATCTGCACGTGCCCGGTGTCGGTCATCGACGCCCTCTACAACCACCCGCTCACCACGAGCGGCCTCGAGAAGTTCCTGAAGGACTGGGAGAAGTCCCAGGCGGTCAAAGCGTAGTGGACAGTGATCAGTGGCCGGTGGACAGTACGACGAACGACTGGCTCCACTGATCACCGATCACTGATCACCGATCACTGACATGAACCCCACCGAGACGCTCGCGGAACTCGAACGCCGGGCCGAGCAGGGCGGCGGCGCGGAGCGGCTGCGCCGCCAGCACGAGGCCGGCAAGCTGACCGCGCGCGAGCGGATCGATCTCCTGTTCGATCCGGGCACGTTCGAAGAGCTCGACAAGCTCGTCACCCACCGCTGTCTCGATTTCGGCATGGCCGATCAGATCGTGCCCGGCGACGGCGTCGTCAGCGGCCACGGCCTCGTCAACGGCCGCCAGGTGTTCGCCTTCGCGCAGGACTTCACCGTCTTCGGCGGGTCGCTGTCGGAGACCAACGCCGCCAAGATCGTGAAGATCATGGATCTCGCGATGAAGCTCGGCGCGCCGATCGTCGGCCTCAACGACTCGGGGGGCGCGCGCATCCAGGAAGGCGTGGCCTCGCTCGGCGGCTACGCGGACATCTTCCTGCGCAACACGCTCGCCTCGGGCGTGATCCCGCAGATTTCCGCCATCATGGGCCCGTGCGCCGGCGGCGCCGTGTACTCGCCGGCCATCACCGACTTCGTCCTCATGGTGAAGGGCAGCTACATGTTCGTCACCGGGCCCGACGTCGTGAAAACGGTGACGCACGAGGACGTGACCAAGGAAGACCTCGGCGGCGCGATGACGCACAACGCCACGAGCGGCGTGGCGCACTTCGCGGCCGGCGACGACCGGGAGTGCCTGGCGCTCGTCCGCGATCTCCTGTCGTTCCTGCCGTCGAACAACCTCGACGATCCGCCGAGGGCGGCCACTGCCGATTCGCCGGATCGCGAGGAGGCCGCGCTCGACGCGCTGGTGCCGGCCGCGCCGAACCAGCCGTACGACATGCTCGACCTCGTCCACGCGGTTGCCGACGAGGGGTACTTCCTCGAGGTCCACCAGCACTACGCGAAAAACATCATCGTCGGCTTCGCGCGGCTGGACGGGCGCCCGGTGGGCGTCGTGGCCAACCAGCCGGCCGTGCTGGCGGGTACCCTGGACATCAACGCCTCGGTCAAGGGCGCGCGGTTCGTCCGTTTCTGCGACGCGTTCAACATCCCGCTCGTGACCTTCGAGGACGTTCCCGGCTTCCTGCCCGGGACGACCCAGGAGCACGGCGGCATCATCCGGCACGGCGCGAAGCTCCTGTTCGCGTTCGCGGAGGCCACCGTGCCGAAGGTGACCGTGATCACGCGGAAGGCGTACGGCGGCGCGTATTGCGTGATGTCCAGCAAGCACCTCCGTACGGATTTCAACTACGCCTGGCCGACGGCCGAGCTCGCGGTGATGGGCCCGGAGGGCGCCGTCAACATCCTGTACAAGCGCGAGCTCGACGCCGCCGCCGATCCGGCCCGCGCTCGAGCCGAAAAGGTCGCGGAGTTCCGCGAGAAGTTCGCGACGCCGTACGTCGCCGCCGCCCGCGGCTTCGTCGACGAGGTGATCCGTCCACGAGAGACCCGGCGGAAGCTGATCGCGGCCCTGCGCAACCTCGAGAACAAGCGCGACAAGAACCCGCCGAAGAAGCACGGGAACCTCCCGCTCTAGGGCAATTCCGGCCGGTAACGCCGTAACTAAAGACTGTAAAATAGTTACAGGCGTCCTAAGTGCAGTGACGAAATCGAAGTCAACGGCCGGGTTCGCCAGGTCTCGGTTGAACGGGCCGGAGGCCGGTTCGCCGTGTCGGTCGACGGCCGGACCAGGGACGTCGATGCGAGACGCCTCGATGGCCGCGCGCTGTCCCTGATCGTCGGGCACGGCGCGTCGTACGATGTCGGCATCGTGCCGGACGCCGCGACTGGAATGCTCGCCGTCCGGGTTGGCGCTGTCGAGTGCACGGTGACGTTCAACGGCCGCCGCCGGCGCGGCCGGCCGGACGATCGGGATCACGCCGCGTCGGGGCCGCAGCGTCTCGTCGCGCCCATGCCGGGCAAGATCGTGCGCGTCGCCGTGACGCCGGGCGAGGCCGTCCGCGCGCGCCAGACGGTCGTGGTCATCGAGGCGATGAAGATGGAAAACGAGCTGCGCGCGGCCCGCGACGGCATCGTCGGCGAGCTCCATGCCCGCGAAGGCGCGCCCGTCGTGGCCGGCGAACTCCTGGCGGTCATCCGGTGAAGTTCCTGGCCCGCCTGCGCGCGCACTGGGCTGTCCGCTTCGGCGTCCGGGCGATCACGATCGCCATCGCCCTGCTCGTCGCGGCCATCGTCGCGTCGGTGACCATCGATCTCGGGCCGTCGGTACGCGGGCTCGGTGAGCGCCAGGCGTCGAAGTTTCTCAAGCGGGACGTGCGCTTCGGACGGCTGTCGATCCACCTCCTGCGGGGCCGGATCGTGCTCGAGGATTTCTCCATCGGCGGGATGGCACCGGGCGACCGTCCGTTCTTCGTCGCCAGGCGGTTGTCGCTCGGCCTCAACTGGCTCACCACGCTCAGGCGCGTGCCCGAGTTCACGATCACGTCCGTCGAGATGACCGACTGGCAGATGCTCGTCGAACGATGGGCCGACCGCACCAGCTTCCCGAGGTTCCTCCCGGAAAACGACCGGCCGCCGGGTCCGCGGCGGTTCACCACCACGCTCCGGTACCTCACGGCGTCGCGCGGCACGTTCGTGTACGAGGATCACCAGGTGCCGTGGAGCGTCACGGCGCCGAACATCGATCTCGATATCACGAACCTCCCGAAGTACCACGGCAACGCCACGTTCCATGGCGGCATCGTGCAGGTCCAGAACGATCTGCCGATGTGGGTCCACTTCAGGACGCGGTTCACGCTCGACGGCCCGAAGGTCCACCTCGATCGCATCGACCTCGACACCGACGGGGCGCGGACGGTCGCGTCGGGCGACGTGGACTTCGCGCACTGGCCCGAGCAGATCTATCGCGTGAAGTCCACGGTGCAGTTCCAGCGGATGCGCGAGATCTTCTGGAAGGACGAGAAGTGGACAATCCCCGGCGAGGGCGATTTCGCGGGGACGTTCCGCTTGTACAAAGGTGGTCACGAGCTGAGCGGCACGTTCGCCAGCCAGCAGACCGGCGTCAACGGCTATCCATTTTCCAAGCTGTACGGGTCGCTCCGCTGGACGCCGCAGGCGTTCGAAGTGTGGGACGCCGGCGCCGGCTTCCACGGCGGGCCGGCCACGTTCGCCTATTCGATCAAGCCGCTCGGCCAGCCCACCCGTCCGATCGCGCGCTTCGATGCCTCCGTATCGGGCGCCGACCTCGCGTCGTTCACGGACGCGGAGAAGCTCGCAGGTGTCCGCTTTGGCGGCGCCGCGACCGCCCGCGTCCTGATTGAGTGGCCGCTCGGACGTTTCGTCGAGCGCAAGGGGCAGGGGACTTTTGCGGTGTCGCCTCCCGCCGGCGTCACGCTGATGGGTCCTTCCCTCGAGCCCCGAACCGTCCGCGACGGCCGTCGTGAATGGGGGCCGTTCGCGCCGCGGCCACTGCCCGCGCACCTGCCGATCGGCGGCGATCTCACGTTCCAGTTCGATCCCGACAAGGTGGAATTCACCGGCGGCCGCTTCATCACCGCTCAGACGCACGTGACGTTTCAGGGCCAGACGGCGTGGGGCTCGGACGGCCGCATCGCGTTTCACGTCGTCAGCCGCGACTGGCAGGAAAGCGACGAAGTGATGGCGGGGATCCTGACCGCTTTCGGGGCGCGGACCGGCCCCGTGGCGTTCGGCGGCCACGGCGAGTTCGACGGCGTGATGACGGGCCCCTTCCGGCGGCCGCGCGTCGAAGGCGACTTCACGGGTGTCGATCTCTGGGCCTGGGACACGCTGTGGGGGGACGGCACGGCCCACATCACCGTCGAGAACCAGTATGTGGACGTGAAGAACAGCGTGATGCGCCTCGCGGGCTCGGAGATCCGCGCCGACGGCAAGTTCTCGCTCGGGTACCCGCGCGAAGACGGCGGCCAGGAGATCGACGCGCGGTTCCGCGTGGCGCGCCGCGACCTCGCCGGCCTGCGCCACGCGTTCCAGATCGATGAGTACCCGGTGAGCGGCCTGCTCTCGGGCGAGTTCCACCTGACGGGCGCGTACCAGCGGCCGATGGGCTTTGGCGGCATGACCATCGAGAACGGGGTCGCCTACGGCGAGTCGCTCGACAAGATGGAAGCGTCGCTGAGGTTCGACGGAACGGGCATTCGGCTGGACGGCATCAACATCGACAAGGCCGGCGGGAACATCACCGGCGCCGCGTTTGTCGGCTGGGACTCCACCTACTCGTTCAACGCCAGCGGGCGGCGGATTCCGGTGGATCGTCTCGCCCTGTTGCGGTTTCCCAAGGCCCCGCTGTCGGGCCTGGCCGAGTTCACGGCCCAGGGCAACGGGACGTTCGACATGCCCCGGAACGACTTCAAGATCCGCGTGAACGATCTGTTCGTCGGCGAAGAAGGCGTCGGGCAGGTGAGCGGTTCCCTGACGCTGCGCGGCAGGGAACTGAGCGGCGATCTCGACGCGGCGTCGCCGAGGCTGGCGATCACCGGGACCGGGCGCGTCGCGCTGACGCCGCAGGCCGACGCCGAGCTCACGTTCAGGTTCCACGACAGCTCGCTCGATCCGTACGTGCGGCTGTTCGAGCCGCGGCTCTCGCCGTTCACCACCGCCGTCGCCAGCGGGTCGATTCGCGTCGTCGGGGAACTGGCGGACTTCGACCATCTGCTGGTGGACGCCACGGTGGACACGGTCGACCTGCGGTTGTTCGACTACGCGCTGAAGAACGCGGCGCCCATCCGGATTTCGCTCGACAAGCTCGACGTGAACGTGCAGGACCTGCAGCTGGTCGGCGACGACACGCGTCTGCGGCTCGGCGGACGCGTGGGCCTGCGCGATCGCCGGATCGCGCTGCAGGCGTCGGGCGACGCGAACCTCGGCATCCTGCAGGGATTCTCCCGCGACGTGTTCGGATCGGGCCGCGCCGAGCTCACGGCGTCGGTCGACGGCCCGCTCGACGAGCCCGTGTTTTCCGGCAGCGCGTCGGTCATCAACGGGCGCGTCCGCCACCTGTCGATGCCCAACGCGCTCGACGGCATCAACGGCATCATCCGTTTCGACCCGCGCGCCATCCGCCTCGACGAGATGACGGCTCGCATGGGCGAGGGCCCGGTGCAGTTCGGCGGCCGGATCGGGCTGGACGGGTACCTGCCGGGCGAACTGAACATCACGATGAGCGGCCGCGACATGCACCTCCGCTATCCAGAGGGCATCCGATCCGTCGTGGATGCCGACCTGTCCGTCCGCGGCAACTTCCGGGCGCCCACGCTCGGCGGGATGGTGACGGTCAAGAGCGCGGTCTGGACGCGGCAAATCGACACGTACGGGAACATCTTCGATCTGGTCGCGCAATCGACGGCGGGCGGCGGTGGCGCGGCCGCAGCCGCGGCGCCCGCCGTGGTTCCGCTGCGGTTCGACGTCCAGATTTCCGTGCCGTCGACGCTGCAGGTCAACACGAACCTCCTGAGACTGGTGGCCAGCGCCGATTTGACGTTGAAGGGCACATACGACAAGCCCGTGCTGTTCGGCCGGGCCGACATCGGGCGCGGCGAGGTGACCTTCGAGGGCCGGCGGTATCGCGTCACCCGGGGCGCGATCGATTTCACCAACCCCAACCGCATCGAGCCGTTCTTCGACGTCGAAGCCGAAACCAACGTCCGCGTGTCGGGTGGACAGGCCTACCGCGTCACCGTCGGCGCGGCCGGGACGACGGAGCGGATGAGCAACCTGAAGTTCGAGTCCGATCCGCCGCTGCCGACCGCCGACGTCCTGGCGCTGCTGCTGAGCGACGTACAGCGGAACGACGTGCCCGAACTGCGCAAACTGCGCGGCTCGACCCAGATGCAGAGCGACATCATCACGGCCCGCGCGACGCAGGCGCTGACCAGTCCCCTCTCGACCGAAATGACGAAGGTCCTGCAGCAAACGGTCGGCCTCGACACGTTCCAGCTGTCTCCCTCCTTCGTCGACCCGACCAACGCCTCGCGCCTCAACCCGACGGCGCGCCTGACGATCGGCAAGCGGATTTCCGACCGCGCGTTCCTCACGTTCTCGAGGAGCCTGAACACCACGTTCAACGATCAGATCATCCAGCTCGAGTTCGATCAGACCGACCGGCTGTACTGGTTGATTTCACGCAACGAAGACCAGCAGACGTATGCCGTTGAATTCCGCGTGAGGCACGCGTTCTAGTGGCATGTTCGCGGTGAAGGATGGCCTCCGCGCAGCCGTCATGTGCTGCGCACTCGCGATCGCCGGCGCCTCGCCGGCGCGCGCAGCGATCACCGAGTACCTGGGCAAACCCGTCGCCGCCGTCCGCTTCGTCATCGAAGGGCGCGACACGATCGATCCGTCGTTGTCCGATGTGACAGAGACGCGCGTGGGTATGCCGCTCTCGATGGCCGACGTGCGCGAGAGCCTCGTGCACCTCTACAGCCTCGGGCGGTTCGACGACGTGCGCGTGGACGCGACGCTGATCGGGGCCGGCGTGAGTGTCCGGTACGATCTCAGCCCGGTCCACCCGGTCACCCGCGTCGCGTTCGATTGGAAGTCCGTAGCCCCGGGCGTGGACGAAGATCGCCTGCGCCGCGCGATTGCCGAGCGAGGCGGCACGTCGCTGCGTGTCGGCCGCGCCGCCGAGCTGGCCCTGGCCGTGAAGGACGCGATGAGGGAGCGCGGCTACCTCAGCGCCGCGGTGACGCCCGGTGTCCAGATCGCGCACACGCCTCATACGACAACGCTGATCTTCACCATCGACCCGGGCCCCCGCACCGTGCTCGGCACGCTGAACGTGACCGGCTCACCCGGCGTGCCGGCGCCAGAGCTGCTCAAGCAGCTGGGGCTTGCCACAGGGGCCCCGTACCGAGCGCGATGCGCTGAACGAGCGCATCGAGAAGTACTTGTCGGGCGTCAGGAGCCGCGGCTACTACGAGGCGAGGGTCACACCGGCCGTCAGCCTGGCGGATGGGGAACGCGTGGCAAACCTGACGGTTGCGGTCGACCGGGGGGCGCACGTGCGCGTCGTGTTCGCTGGCGACCCGTTGCCCGCGAACAGGCATGCCGACCTCGTGCCGGTCGAGCGTGAGGCGTCGGCGAGCGAGGATCTGCTCGAGGACTCGACCAACCGCATCGAGGAGTTCCTGCGCGCCCAGGGATACCGCGACGCCGCGGCGCCGCACACCCGACGTGAAATGGACGGCGAGCTGATCATCACGTTCAACGTCACCAGGGGACCGATGTTTCGCGTCGCGCGGGTGGATATCACCGGCAACACGGCGCTGCCGGCCTCGACGTTCGAATCGGCCTTGAGGCTTCGTGAAGGCATGCCGTACTCGTCCGCGGGACTCGACGCCGACATCGCCGTGATCGAGAACGCCTACAGGCGATCCGGGTTCGTCGGCGTCAAGGCCGACTCGGCCATCGAGCCGCAGGCCGCGCCGTCCGGCGCCCCCATTCCCGTCGTCGTCCGCGTCACCGTCCGCGAGGGCGTGCAGACGCTCGTGGGCGTCGTGACCTTCGCCGGCAATCAGGCGGTAGACGAGGCCGCGATGCGCGAGCTGGTCAGCCTGAAGACGGGCGCCCCGTTCGTGCCCGCGCAGCTGGCGGCCGATCGCGATGCGGTCCTGCTCCGGTATTCGAATCTCGGCTTCGAGAACGCGACCGTGGACGTCAAGCCCGAGGTCACGCGCGACGGCACGCGCACCGACCTGCTCTTCACCGTGCGCGAAGGGGAGCAGGTGCGGGTGGACCACGTCATCATCGTGGGCAACGCCAAAACCAAGACGGAGACGATCGAACGCGAGCTACAGCTGCGAGCCGGCGATCCGCTCGGACGGGAAGCGATGTTCGAAAGCCAGCGCCGCCTTTCGGCGCTCGGCCTCTTCCGGCGTGTCAACGTCACCGCGGTGGCCCACGGCGACGAGCGGCGGCGCGATCTCCTCGTGTCGGTGGAGGAGTCCTCCATGACCACGATCGCGTACGGCGGCGGCCTTGAGGGCCGCCGCAAGGTCGTCGAGGAGCCCGACGGCGTGGCCGGTGAGCGCTTCCAGATCGCGCCGCGGGCGTCGGTGGAGGTCGCCCGTCGCAACCTGTTCGGCGGAAACCGATCGGCGACGTTCTTTGCCAGCGGCAGCCTTCCGCTGAATACAGGTGACCCTATCTCCCCGGACGACCAGACGAGCGTGCCCGAGTACCGGGTCGCGGGAACCTATCGCGAGCCGCGTGCGTTCGACCTGAAGGCGGACCTCTTTCTCGATGTCACGTTCGAACAGCAGATCCGGTCGAGCTTCGACTTCCGGCGGCGCGCCGCCAGTGCCGTGCTCGCCCGGCGTGTCACCCCCGCGGTGTCCATCAGCGGCAGCTATCAGATTCAACGGACGGAGGTGTTCAACAACCAGGTCACCCCCGCAGATCAGCTGTTGATCGACCGTGCCTTTCCGCAAGTGCGCTTGTCGTCGTTCCAGGCGTCGATCGCGCACGACACGCGGAACGATCCGGCAGACGCCACCTCGGGCAACCTGTTCAGCGTGGACGCCCAGCTCGCAGCGCGGGCCATCGGCTCGGAAATCGGGTTCGTGAAATCGCGGTACACCGCCCAGATGTTTCGGACGCTGCCGGGCTCACGCCGGCTGGTGTTCGCCGGCAGCGCCCGCCTGGGGCTCGCCACGGGGTTTCCCCGGGAGCTCGTTGACGAGAACGGCAACGTGGTCACCGACTCGAATGGCAACCCGGTCATCATCGACGAACTGGACACGAGCTCGCGCTTCTACGCGGGCGGCGATACGACCATCCGTGGCTTCGCGCTCGATGCGGTCGGTGTCCGCCATGATCCGCCGCAGAACGAGGACACCCTGGACAGGAACGGCTTTCCCCTCGGCGGCAACGGCGTGATCGTCCTGAACGGAGAGCTGCGCGTGCCGCTGCGGACGGGGCTACAGGGCGTGGCCTTCATCGACTGCGGCAACGTCTACCAGCGCGTGACGACTATCGACCTGAGTGAACTGCGCGCGGCGGCGGGTTTCGGCGTCCGGTACAAGTCGCCGTTCGGTCCGATTCGTTTCGATCTCGGGTTCAAGATCAAGCGCCGGCCCGACGAGCATCTGACGGCGTGGTTCGTGACGTTCGGCCAGGCCTTCTGACGGGTGGGATCATGAAAGGGCAGAGGGCAAAGGGCAAAGGGCACTACAACGGCAGGCGGGGCGGGCTGGTCGGCTTCGTGCTCCTGGCAATGACGCTCGCCGGTAGCGTGGCCCGCGCCGAGACGATAGACCGCGTGCTCGCGGTCGCGGGCGGGCAGGTCATCCTGTTGAGCGACGTCACGGCCGCGCTCGATCTCGGGCTGGTGTCCGACGATGGCGCCGCGGACCGGGTCGGTGCCGGGCTGGCCAAGCTGATCAGCCGCAACCTGGTGCTCATCGAAGCCAACCGCTACGCACCGCCCGAGCCGGCCGACGCCGACGTCGAGAAGGAGATGGCCAGCGTGCGCGCGCGGTTCCCGTCGGCCGCGGCCTTCGAGGCGGTCTTTACGCGCTCGGGCCTGACCGACCTGCAGTTGCGCCTGATCCTGCGCGAGAACCTCCGTATCCGCGCTTACGTCGCGCAGCGATTCACCGGCGCCGAAGACGAAACCCGCCGGCTGAAGCTGATCGACGAGTGGGTGGCCAGCCTTCGCCAGCGCTCCGACGTCGTAGATTTGTACGCCACCGCCCGCTAATCATCTGGTCATTTAGTCATTTGGTCACTGGTCATCGTTGATCAATTGAGAAGTCTGACGATTTCCAAAACGATGACCAGATGACGAGATGACCAAATGACCAGATTCAGCGACTCACGAAGGCGAGGTACTGCAGCATCTGAAACAGGTTGAAGCCGGAATGGCTGACGATCGGCGCGATGACGGATCGGCGGCGCAGGTATACGAACCCCCAGAAGAGGCCGAGGAGCCCGGTCGCGATCGCGGCGTCGTAGCCCTGGACCAGATGTCCCGCGCCGAACGCGATGCTGCCGACGACGAGCCCCACCGTTCCGCCGCCCAGCCAGACGTCGAACCGGTGCAATACGAACGCGCGCTGGATTTCCTCGCGCACACCGCCGGCCACGACGATGACGACGGCGAAGATCGCGGCGTTGCGGGGCCCGACCATCAGATCCTGCAGCGGGTTGTGGGTCACGTTGCGAAGGCCCGGCACGAGCACCTGGATCGCCATCAGCACGGCCACACCGAGCACGACGGCGGCAAAGGTCAGCTGGGCGCCGAACCGGATTTCGCCGGTGATCGGCCGAGTGCCCAGCAGTACGTCGCTCAGCCGTTCGCCGTGCGCGCGCAGAAACAGGACGATCAGTCCGACGAGAAGCACCGTGTCCACGAGCGACAGCGTGACGACATAGCCGAGCGAGAGCCGGCCGTTCGCGTCGAGCGGCGAATAGCCCGCCGCGTTCAGGGTTTGAGCGAGGGCGAACTGCGTGGGGTACTCGGAGCAGACGATCACCTCGACGAGGGCCGCGAGACGTCCCGGCAGAGGTGGCCGCTGGCTGGTGGCCGGCGGCTCAGGTGAGTCGCCGCTCGACTGTTCCGGGTCCATGGGGCTCTC
Source organism: uncultured Acidobacteriota bacterium (assembly GCA_963712905.1). Classification (GTDB taxonomy): domain Bacteria; phylum Acidobacteriota; class Vicinamibacteria; order Vicinamibacterales; family CAVVIG01; genus CAVQJU01. The sequence goes on from CAVQJU010000019.1 coordinate 29,434, forward strand.
AGGGTACCAGCCGCGGCCTTTTCGAGCCACCAACGAGCCGCGGGCCTTCGTTTTCGCGTCTTGCACAGGTATGCACAATTGTCCACATCTTGCGATCGCCCTAAAAGAGAGCCACAATATGTTGTAGATCGCAGTTGACAAACCCCGTGACAGGGCGCATATTGATCCGCCGTAGCGGACAAGGCGATCAGCGGAAAAGCTCCCAGCTTTTCTGGTGACGCCGGGGCCAACAAGCCTCGAGATTCCGATCTCCCGCCACGGTAATCCACTTAGTTTCGAGATGTCGCTTCCGGGGCGGGGAGCGATCGTCGGGAGGGTTCATGAAAGATCGCGCTGCCTACCAAGCCGCTGGTGCCAGCCAGCAAACGGTCGAAAGCAGTGGGACGCCGCACCTGCCTTCGGTTTCCACGGACACCGAGAAGGCGCGCGCGAAGAAGACATCGCCGCCGGGGCTGGCGTTCCCGCGCTTTTTCACCGAAGCCGGAATCGATCCGTTCGACGAGGTCGAATGGGAGTTCCGCGCCGCGGTGATTGGCAGCGAAAGCGGTAATGTCGTGTTCGAGCAGCGCGACGTCGAGATCCCGAAGGCGTGGTCGCAGCAGGCCACCAACATCGTCGTCTCGAAATATTTCCGCGGCCAGATCGGCACGCCCGAGCGCGAGCACAGCGTGCGGCAGCTCATCGGCCGCGTGGTGGACACGATCACCGAGTGGGGCCGCAATCATAAGTACTTCGCGACCGACGAGGACCTGCAGGCGTTCAGCGACGACCTGAAGCACATCCTGGTCTACCAGAAGGCCGCGTTCAACAGCCCGGTGTGGTTCAACTGCGGCTTCGAAAAGGCGCCGCAGTGCTCGGCCTGCTTCATCAACTCGGTCCAGGACACGATGGACTCCATCCTGACGCTGGCCCGGACCGAAGGGATGCTGTTCAAGTTCGGATCCGGCACGGGCACGAACCTCTCGCCGATTCGTTCGTCGAAGGAACTGCTGGCCGGCGGCGGCACGGCGTCGGGCCCGGTGTCGTTCATGAAGGGCTACGACGCGTTTGCCGGCGTGATCAAGTCCGGCGGGAAGACGCGCCGCGCGGCGAAGATGGTGATCCTCGACGCCGATCACCCGGACATCGTCGAGTTCATCAACTGCAAGGTCGAGGAAGAGAAGAAGGCCTGGGCGCTGATCGATGCCGGCTACGACGGCTCGTTCACGGGCCCGGCGTATTCGTCGGTCTTTTTCCAGAACTCGAACAACAGCGTGCGGGTGACCGACGAGTTCATGCGCGGCGTGCTCGACGACGGCGTGTGGGAAACCAAGGCCGTGCGCGACGGGTCGGTGATGGATCGGTACCAGGCGCGCGATCTGATGCGCCTCATCGCCGAGGGCACGCACGTGTGCGGCGACCCGGGCATGCAGTTCGACACGACGATCAACGAGTGGCACACCTGCCCCGAGACCGATCGCATCTACGCCAGCAACCCGTGCTCCGAGTACATGTTCCTCAACGACTCGGCGTGCAACCTGGCGTCGATCAACCTGATGAAGTTCGTCAAGGCCGACGGCGAATTTGACGTCGTGTCGTACAAGGCCGCCATCCGGACGCTCATCACGGCGCAGGAAATCATCGTCGACAACGCGAGCTACCCGAGCGAGTCGATCGGCAAGAACAGCCACGCCTACCGTCCGCTCGGCCTCGGCTACGCGAACCTCGGCGCGCTGCTGATGTCGCGCGGCCTGCCGTACGACAGCGACGCCGGCCGCGACTACGCCGCCGCCCTGACCGCGCTCATGACGGGTGAGGCGTATGCGCAGTCGTCCCGGATTGCGCGGGACCACGGCGGGCCGTTCGCCGGCTACGAGCCCAACCGCGAGCCGTTCCTGCGGGTGATGCGCAAGCACCGGGATTCCATGCGCGACGTCAACGCGCGCAACGTGCCCTCCGATCTCTATCAGACGGCCAAATCCTCATGGGACGATGCCGTCGAGCTCGGCGAGGAGTTCGGGTACCGGAACGCGCAGGCGACCGTGCTGGCGCCGACCGGCACCATCGGCTTCATGATGGACTGCGACACGACGGGCGTCGAGCCGGACATCGCGCTCGTGAAGTACAAGAAGCTGGTCGGCGGCGGGATGATGAAGATCGTCAACCAGACCGTGCCGATGGCGCTCAGGAAGCTTGGCTACACGCCGCAGCAGGTGGACGCCATCGTCGATCACATCAACGTGCAGGAGACGATCGAAGGCGCGCCCGGGCTCAAGGAATCGCACCTGGCGGTGTTCGACTGCGCGTTCAAGGCGGCCAAGGGCCAGCGGTCCATCCACTACATGGGCCACATCAAGATGATGGGCGCCACGCAGCCGTTCATCTCGGGCGCCATCAGCAAGACGGTCAACGTGCCGAAAGAGGCGACGGTCGAGGAAATCACGCAGGCCTACATCCAGAGCTGGAAGCTGGGCGCCAAGGCGATCTCGATTTACCGCGACGGCAGCAAGCGGACGCAGCCGCTCAACACGTCCAGGGACAAGACCGCTGCTGAGATCGCGCAGCAGGCGGCCGCGTCGATGGTCACCGGCCCGATTCGCCGCAAGCTGCCCGACGAGCGCCACGCGCTGACCCACAAGTTCGACATCCAGGGCCACGAGGGATACATCACCGTCGGGCTGTTCGAGAACGGCCAGCCGGGCGAAATCTTCCTCGTGATGGCGAAGGAAGGCTCGACGATCTCGGGGTTCGCCGACGCCTTCGCGCAGGCGATCTCCTACGCGCTGCAGTACGGCGTGCCGCTCCAGGCGCTGGTGGACAAGTTCAGCCACGTCCGGTTCGAGCCGTCGGGCATGACGAAGAACCCGGAGATCCGGTTCGCGAAATCGATCGTCGATTACATCTTCCGGTGGATGGCGAGCAAGTTCCTGTCGAACGAGGCGCAGTTCCACGCGGGCGTCAACGGCCGCGAGCTCGACGACCACGCGCACACGGAGGCCCAGCAACTGCCGCTGCCTCCGACGGCTCAGGCCGCGGCGAAGGCAGGCTCGTACTCGACGATCCAGAACCAGGAAGACGCTCCGCCGTGTTCGACGTGCGGCGCGATCATGATCAGGAGCGGCGCCTGCTACAAGTGCTCCAACTGCGGGAACACTTCGGGGTGTGCGTAGAGGTTAGAGGTTGGGGGCTAGGGGCTAGGGGCTGGGTAAAATACGACGACACGCTGAAGGGCCGGGCTCACGCCCGGCCCTTCGTTTTTGGTCTCAATGATACGGTTCTCATCGTGCGCTCTCAGCCTGTGCATCGCGGGTCTTGCGCTGTTCTCCGCGAACGGCGCGCGCGTGCGCTCGGCCTCGGCGGCGATCTACGATCGCCTGCCGGACCGCATCGACGCGGATGCGCGATACGTCGTCTACTCCCACGGCCGGATCGTCGAGGGCGACGATGAGACGCCGGTGTCGCCCGAGTTCGGCCGGTACGATTTCCCGGCTATCAGGCGCGCGCTCTTCGATGGCGGCGGCTTCAACCTGATCGCGCCGCACCGGCCGAAGGATGCCGACTACGGCCAGTACGTCGATACCCTCGTATCGTGGGTGCGACAGCTTCTCAGGGCCGGCGTCAGGCCCGGCCGCATCACGCTCGTCGGGTTCTCGCGCGGCGGCCAGATGACCGCGTCAGCATCCAGCCGGCTCGCGTCCGAGCAGATCAACACGGCGCTGATCGCCATCTGCTCGAACGGCGACTTCGTGCGCGATCCGCCGCTGATCCTGGGCGGCCGCCTGCTGTCCCTCTACGAGACCTCGGACATGGTCGGGTCCTGTGCGGGGCTCGCGGCCCGGAGTCATCTGGCCTCGTTCAAGGAGATCGCCATCTCGACTGGAAGGAGCCACGGGGCGTTCTTTCAGCCCCTGCCGGTCTGGGTCGGTCCGCTCCGGGAGTGGATTGCGAACACGAATCGCTGAGATCGCCTGGCTGGTTGACGTTACACTTCCTGACAACGACCACCGACGCGAGGTTGATCCATGTCGCGTACATTTGTCGTCGTTCTTCTCGGCCTGTGCGCCTGGGCGGCAATCGTCGACGCGCAGGCGAACAAGACGGCCACCGCCGCCCGCTACGCGCCGCCCCGTACACCATGGGGTGATCCCGATCTGCAGGGCACCTACACGAACAAGTACGAGCTGAACACCCCGTTCGAACGGCCGAAGGAATTCGAAGGCCGGCGCATCGAGGATGTGGCGGTCGCGGAGTTGTCCGAGATCGTCAAGCAGCGTCAGGCGGCGGCCGTCTACAGGCCGGACGGTCCCCAGGCGTTCATGCCGTTTCGCGACGTGTTCGAGATCGGAAGAGGCAGCCGGCCGTGGCTGGTCGTCGATCCGCCCGACGGCAGGATTCCGGCGCTCAGACCCGACGCACAGGATCGCGCGACGCCCGCCGACGCGAGCATCTTCGCCGTGAACGAACGCTGGCCTGTCACCGGAAGCGAGGCGGGCGGGCCGTTCGACAAAGTGGAGGACTTCAGCCTGTACGATCGGTGCATCACCAGAGGGGTGCCCGGCGCGATGGTGCCGCACGTGCAAGGGAACTCCTATCAGATCGTCCAGGCGCCGGGCGTCGTCGCCATCCGCTACGAGCTGATTCACGACACCCGCATCATCCCGCTCGGACCGTCGCCGCACGTCGGCACGAAGATTCGCCTCGACATGGGCGACGCGCGAGGCCACTGGGAACGCGACACGCTCGTCGTCGAAACCCGCAATTTCAAGGAGAGAAGCACCTATCGCAATGCCGTAGCCGGGACGCTGCGCCTTGTCGAACGCTTCACGCGCACGGCGCCCGACAGAATCGAGTGGGCCGTGACGGTTGACGATCCCTCAACGTGGACAAGAGCCTGGACGTTCATGGTGCCGCTGACGGCGAACAACGGCGAACGGATTTTCGAGGTCGGGTGTCACGAAGGGAACCGTGCCGTGGAGCACATGCTCGAAGCGGCCCGCGCCGCCGAACACGCCAGGACGGACTGACGAGGGCAGGCGGGGCGGTCTAGCTCCCCATCGCTTTCCCAATGAACTCCGTCACCGCTGCCGGCATGCGGAAACTCTTCGCTTCGCCCTCCGGCCAGTTTTCGCGGTCGGCCCACATGTTGTTCAGGCCCCGCTGAACGCCCGGGTCGCCGCCGGTGAAGCCCGCCAGCAGATCCTTCCAGCGCGCCGCGAGCGACTGCGCGGCGGCGCTCGACGGATCCTCCCGCCGGTTGACGGCCGCTTCGATGTCGGCGATGAGATCGCTCCACTGCCGGCTGACCTTCGCCTGCAGCTCGGGCGACCACAGCGGCCTGCGTTCGTCCACTTTGGCCCTCGCGTCCTCCGAGTAATACTTCTTCGTCCAGTCGGCATCGTTCTGCATTTCGATCTCCTTCACGATAAGCGTGAACAGGCTCCAGTCGGGGTCGCGTGAGTCATTGAGCGATCGTTCCGCTCGCTCGATCGCGCCAATCGCCGCATCCAGCTGCCGCCGCCGCTCGGACAGAACCCGACGCTGTTTCTGCAGGGCGTTCTTCAGGCCGGATGTCTTCTTCAGCAGCGGCCCGATATCCCGCAGCGGGATGCCCAGGAACTTGAGCACGACGATCTGCTCGAGCCTGGCGAAATCGGCGTCGCGATAGATCCGGTAGCCGGAGCCCGGGCGTCGCAGGGGTCTCAGCAGCCCGAGTTGGTCGTAGTGGTGAAGCGCCCTGACGGTGACACCCGCGAGCGCGGCGAATTCCCGCACGCGATACATGCAGGAAGAATATCCTCCCTCACGTTACGTGAGGGTCAAGTGCCCGCCCGGCCCGCCCGATTTAGTTCGCGGCGCCGCTGAAGGCGTCGAGCAGGACCGGCGTGAGCTCGTGCATCTTCGAGATCTTCGGGTGGTGAGGGACGAGCCCGTCCTGGAAGCCGCGGGCTCGCAGGTGGTCGAGGACGGCGGGATGGTTCGCGCGGTTCACGATGACGTGCACCGGCACGTCCCACCCGGCGCCTTCGCCGCTCACGAGCGCGGGCGGCTGGTGGTCGCCGATGAGAATCATTACGAGGTCGCGATCGGCGCGCTTGCGGAGCAGGCCGCCGATCCATGTGTATGTCGCGCCGAGCGCATGCGCGTAGCTCGGCCCGAGGTTCATCCAGTCCGGCTGCTGCGACCACGAGTTGACGACGTCGGACTCCTGGTAGGGATGCGGCGTCAGCATCCGCGGCCAGTCGGGCTGAAAGGGCGCGGTCGGCGTGAACGGCGTGTGCGTGCCCGTCGTGGGGAAGAACACGAACAGCGGCGCGCGCGACGGCGGCTCGATCTCGGCCGCATCGAGGCGCGCCACGGCGAACTGATCGGGGATCGTCCACCAGCCGAACGGCGGCCCCTTGTAGGCGAGCGTCTCGCCGTCGTAGATGGCGTTGAAGCCGTAGAAGATGCCCTCGGGCCAGCTCTGCTGCAGCCCCGGCATCACGGCGATCGTTCGATACCCCCGGCCCCCGAACGCGGAGATCAGCGTGTCGCGCTTCGAGCGCATGAGGAGCACGTTGGCGTCCTCATCCCGGATTTCGAGCCCCGACAACAGGCTGATGTGGGCCAGCCACGAATTGCCGCCGAAGGTCGGCGACTCGACGAAGGCGGACACGACGTCGCGCCCGGTGTCGCGGACGTCCGCTTCGAAACGCGATCGCTCGGCGGCAATCGGTCCCGCGAGGTTGGCGTGGTCCCAGCTGACCGCGCCGTAGGACTCGATGAAGATCAGCAGCACGTCGGCGCCGCGTATGCCCGCCAGGCTGGCGTCCATCGGCGGGCTCTGCCCGAGGACGGCGCCGCTGCGCCCGGTCATCTCGGTGACGAGCAGCCGTGTCTGCCGCGCGATGGTGCCGGTGACCGGCGCCGGAAACGCGGACGCGAGGAAGCTTTCCTCGTCGTAGAACCCGCTCAGGTTGTACACCCGGCCCACGCTGAACAGCACGATCACAACGACGGCCAGCGCGCCGAGCACGCGCCGTTCTGTCCGGCCGCTCATCGCGGCGTTCAACGTGCCGAGCGCCCATCGGATCAGCGTGTAGAGCACGAACGGGATCACGACGGCGGCCGAGATGATGAGGAGGACGAGCCACCACGACGCGACCCGCGCCAGCATGGCGCCGACCGCCGACACGTGGCGCATGTCCCAGAACAGGTTGACGGGACGCCCGTAGAGCGCGGGCGCGGTCACGTCCGCGTACCGGACAATGACCAGCACGACCCACACGGCGCCGAGCCACGCGAGCGCGCGGCGCGAGAGCGATCCGATCCGCGGGTAGGCCACTGCCATCGCGAGCACGCACACGGCCAGCTCCACCGACAGCGCGCCTTGCCAGCGGATCGCCGGCGTCGGCCACACATTCTTGAACGCGAGCGACGCGTCGAGCACCGCGAGCGCCACCGCCAGCGTCGCCAGCCGCGCGCCACGTCCTTCAGTCGTGTTTGACAGCTCAGCCCCCGCTTCCTACGATAGAGATGATCTCTATGTTGGATCAGATCCGGACATGCCTGCGAAGAGCGTTGAGCGCGCTGTCCGGCACCGCGCGTGTTCACCGCGTGGCGACGGCGAAGCTGCCGACCGACTACGGCGAGTTCGACGTCCACATCTACGAAAACCCGGCCGACCTTTCGACACACGTGGCGCTCGTCCGCGGGGACATCAGCAGCGGCAACGACGTGCTGGCGCGGATGCATTCGGCCTGCCTGACCGGCGATGTGTTCCACTCGATTCGCTGCGATTGCGGCCCACAGCTGCAGACCGCCATGCGCCGCATCGCCGACGAAGGCCGCGGCGTCATCGTTTATCTGAACCAGGAAGGCCGCGGCATCGGCCTGGCCAACAAGATTCGCGCGTACACGCTGCAAGACGAAGGCTACGACACGGTCGAGGCCAACGAGCGGCTCGGCTTCCCGGCGGATTCACGCGACTACGGCATCGGCGTGCAGATCTTTCGCGACCTGGGCGTCCGGTCGGTGCGCCTGCTCACCAACAACCCCCGGAAGTCCGCCGGCGTGACGGGCGACGGGCTGTCGGTCAGCGAGCGCGTGCCCATCGAGATTCCGCCGTCTGACTCCACGCGGCGCTACCTCAAGACGAAGAAGGAAAAGCTGGGGCACGAGCTGACGTCGGTCTAGCGCGCCAGAGCCACACCACGTCGACCAGGAACGAGGCAGCCAGCGCAGCCAGCGAGATGGCCGCCACCGGTGCGCTGGCGCCCGGCGGGAGAATCGGCGCGACGGCCGCGCAGAGGCCGGCGATCTGGACGACACACACGGTCTGGCGCCGCCGGCTTGGCGGCAGCGGGCGCGACACCCACGGCAGAAGCCACCCGGCCGCGACGAACGCGTAGCGCAGCAGGCCCGAGAACAGCACCCAGCTGCCCGCTTTGCCATGCTGCCACGCGAGGATCGCCAGCGCCATGATCAGCAGCGCGTCCACTTCCATGTCGAACCGCGCGCCGAACGCGCTCGCCAGGCTGCTGCGCCGGGCCAGCCAGCCGTCCACGCCGTCGAGCACTTCCACGATCACGGCGAGCCACACGGCGGCAGCCGCGATGGACGCTACGGCCGGCTCGCTCACGAGACCGACGACGAGCGCCACGAGCGCAGCCCGCACGAGCGTCATCTGGTTGGCGGGGCCGAAGCGCGAGAACGGATGATGCGCGCCAGCGGTCCAGGACGCGATGGTCGTCACCGCTGCGAGCGTCCCGGCGGCCTTCGCCGCGTAGAAGCCGCCGACCGGCAGCACGCGGCGCGCGAGCATCGCGAGGATCGCGGTGCCGACGCATGCGACGGCGCCGGCGGCCGCAACCCGAATCCGCAGGTTCACGTTCGGGATTGTAACGTGCCCGCGAAAGGCTCCAGAATTGACGCCGATGAATGACGACGCGCGCGCCTTCTGGGTGGCCTCGCCGGGCAGCGGGGAGATTCGGCCCGAGGTGCTGCCGCCGCCCTCGCCGGACGACGTCGTGGTGCGCGCGCTGTACAGCGGCATCAGCCGTGGGACCGAGGCGCTCGTGTTCCGAGGGCGCGTGCCGCCGAGCGAGCACGAGCGTATGAGGGCGCCGTTTCAATCCGGAGTTTTTCCCGCTCCCATCAAGTACGGCTACGCGAGCGTCGGCGTCGTCGAGCGCGGCCCCGGCGACCTGCCCGGCAGGCATGTGTTCTCGCTCTACCCGCATCAGACGCGCTACGTCGTGCCGGCATCGGCCGTCCATCCGATCCCGGCGGCGGTTCCGCCGCCCCGGGCCGTGCTGGCCGCCAACCTCGAGACCGCGATCAACGGCCTGTGGGATGCGAATCCGCGGATCGGGGACCGTGTCGTCGTCATCGGCGCGGGCACGGTCGGGAGTCTCGTGGCGTGGCTCGCGGGACGCATCCACGGCTGCGATGTCGAGCTCGTCGACGTCAATCCCGGGCGTGCACTGGTGGCCAGGGCGCTCGGTGTCCGCTTCTCGGAGCCAGAGGCGGTCGCAGGCGGCGCGGATGTCGTGGTGCACGCGAGCGGATCGGCTGCCGGCCTCGGCCTCGCGCTGCGCATCGCCGCCTTCGAGGCGACGATCGTCGAGCTGAGCTGGTACGGCGACCAGGCGGTCTCGCTGCCGCTCGGACAGGCCTTTCATGCGCGCCGGCTGACGATCAAGTCGTCGCAGGTCGGCAGCGTCGCCTCGTCACAGCGCGCGCGCTGGGACTTCCGGCGCCGGATGGCGTTCGCGCTGGCGTCGCTCGCGGACCCGGCGCTCGACGTGCTCATTACCGGCGAGTCTGCGTTCGAATCCCTGCCGAAAGTGATGGCTGAGCTGTCCGACGGCACACTCGACGCGCTCTGCCATCGCGTGCGATATGAACCCTAGAACCGTGAACCTTGAACCGTGAACCGTGAACCGTGAACCTTGAACCTTTGAGAGGCTCCCAAGATGTATAGCGTGTGCGTGCGCGATCACTTGATGGTCGCCCACAGTTTTCGCGGCGAAGTGTTTGGCCCGGCGCAGGCGCTTCATGGTGCGACGTTCGTGGTGGACGTCGAGTTCCGCCGCCCTGATCTCGACGCGGACAACATCGTCGTGGACATCGGGCGCGCCGGGGAAGCGCTGCGCGCGGTGGTCGCGGACCTGAACTACCGCAATCTCGACGACGTCCCGGCGTTCAAGGGACTGAACACGACGACCGAGTTTCTTGCGAAGAAGATCTTCGACGCGATGGCGGCCGCCATTCGTCGCGGCGATCTGGGCGCCGGCGCCGGTGCCGTTGAAAGCATCCGGGTGACGCTGCACGAATCGCACGTCGCGTGGGCGGCGTTCGAGGGCCGGATCTCCTGAGCGGGAAATCACTCGTCCTGCTGGTCCCGGGCCGCATCGACACCCTCACGGGCGGCTACGGCTACGATCGACGCATTGTCGCCGGCCTGTCGGCGCGAGGGTGGGCGGTCGCCGTCCACGAGCTGCACGACAGCTTCCCGTTCCCCACGCCGCAGGCCCTGGCCGCACGCAGGCCGCGTGCTCTCGACGATCGACGACGACGCGATCGTGCTCGCCGACGGACTGGCGTTCGGCGCGATGCCTGAGGAAGCGGAAAAGGAAGCCGCCCGCCTGCGGATCGTCGCGCTGGTGCATCACCCGCTGGCAGCCGAAACCGGCATCAGCGCGCCTGCAGCCGCCGCGCTCGAGGCCAGCGAGCGGCGGGCGCTGGCGACGGCCAGGCGGGTCGTCGTGACCAGCCGCGGCACGGCCGCGGCCCTGGGACGCTACGGCGTGGGTGAGGATCGAATCGATGTCGTGGAGCCGGGCACGGATCCGGCGCCGCTCGCACCGGGATCGGGCGGCGGGGTCCTGCACCTGCTGTGCGTGGCGGCGCTGGCGCCGCGCAAGGGGCACGAGCTGCTGTTTCAGGCGCTGGCCTCGATCCCGCAGCGGCGCTGGCAGCTGACGTGCGTCGGGAGCCTCGAGCGGCATCCAGGGATGGCCGAGACGCTGCGAACGCTGGCGCGGACGCTGAATCTCGACGCGCAGATCGCGTTCGCGGGCGAGGCCACGGCGGTGACGCTGCCGGCCTTCTACGCGACGGCCGACGTGTTCGTCTTGCCGACGCTCTACGAAGGATATGGAATGGCCGTCGCCGAAGCGCTGGCGCGGGGGCTCCCCGTCGTCAGCACGAAGACCGGCGCGATCGCCGAGCTCGTGGGCGGCACGGCCGGGATCGTCGTCTCGCCGGGCGACGTGCCGGCGCCTCGCACAGGCGTTGTCCAGTGTGCTGGACGACGACCCGGGCGTTCGGCAAAGGCTGGCGGCCGGCGCCCGCCAGGTGCGCGACACGCTGCCGACATGGGACGATGCCGCGAGCAGGATGGACGCCGTGCTGAGCCGGGTGCCGGGCTGATGGGAGGGTTCAGCGCGACTGGCTCGCCCTTCGCGAGCCGTCCGATGCGCGCGCGCGTTCCGCCGCGCTGACGAGCGCGATCGCCGATCGTTCGCCTCGCCGGAGCGCCGCGTGCTCGACCTCGCCGCCGGCACAGGCGCCAACGTCAGGTATCTCGACGGGTTTCTTCGCGGCGATCGAGGCCGCCGGCACTGGCTCCTCGTCGACAACGACCAGGCGCTGCTGGAGAAAGCGGCCGTCCTGCTGGGATCGCGCGAAGGCGTCGAGACGCGGACGGTCGACTTGTCGGCCGCCCTCGAGCCCGCCGCCGCCAATCTGTGCGCCGGCCAGGACCTCGTCACGGCGTCGGCGCTGCTCGATCTCGTGTCGGAGCGCTGGCTGAACGCACTCGCAGGCCGATGCGCCGATGCCGGGTCGGCCGTGCTGTTCGCGCTGACCTACAACGGCGGCATCAGCTGCTCGCCAGGAGAGCCGGAAGACGCCATGGTTCGCGACCTGGTGAACCGGCATCAGCGGATCGACAAGGGATTTGGTCCGGCGCTCGGGCCGGATGCGGCGGCGTCCGCGGCGCGGGCGTTTGCCGCGCTCGGTTACCACGTGCGTCAGGAGCGGAGCGACTGGGTCCTCGCCGACGACGTGCCTGGTTTACAGCAGCAGCTCATCGAGGGCTGGGCCGATGCGGCCGCGGAAATCGCGCCGGACGAAACGCGGCGGGTGAACGGCTGGAAAACCCGCCGGCTCGAGCACGTCGGCGCCGGACGTTCGCGCATCGTCGTCGGCCACGACGATCTGGCGGCGTGGCTGGCATGAAGACTGATGTAGCGCGGACTTTCAGCCCCGCGGCGGCGGCCCTGAAAGGCCGCCCTACGGCGGTCAGATGACGCGGGTCACGGCCGAGGTGGCGGCCCTGTCGTCAGGATCGGTATTCGTGCGCAGATCGCAGTCGAACAGGACGTCGCCGCCCATGCGAAAGACGCGGTATCGCGGCCGGTGGCAGTCGCTGAGCGTCGCGCGCGCCGGCAGCCGGATGGCCGGCCGGCCGTCGCCGATAATGAGCGGAGCGATGGCCACGTGCAGGCGGTCGAGCAGGTTCGCTTCGAGAAAGGCCGACACGGTGACGCCGCCGCCCTCCACGAAGATTCGGCTTCCGCCGCGGTGGCGCAGCGCGCCCAGCAGCTCGACCACCTGTTCGCCGGCCGATCCCGCGTCGAGGCCGAGGATCGCGGCCCGGCCGAAGTGCGTTTCGCCAGGGGCGACGAGCGTTCGTGTGCACGCGTACACGGTGGGCGCGTCGGCATCGTGGAAGATTCGGTATTCGCTGCCCAGCCGCCGGCTGGGGTCGAAGACGACGCGGAGCGGGTTGGGTCCTGCCACGTGGCGCGTGGTCAGCTGCGGGTTGTCGGCCGCGACCGTGCCGGCGCCGACGACCACGACGTCGCAGAGCGCGCGCATGCGGTGGAGGTGGAGGATGTTCTCGGGGCCAGTTACAAACTGCGACTCGCCCGTGTGCATCGCGATGAAACCGTCGAGGCTCTGGCCGAGGTGGCCGACCGCCACTGGCCGCGCCGCCGTCGCGCTGCAGATCGGCAGGTACAGGTCGAGCAGGCCGCCGGCCGGATCGCCCGGCAGGAGGCAAGCGCGCCAGCCGCTGCCGGGCTGCCATGAGACCATTGCGTCGGGATGCCCGATCGTCACGCCCCGCAGCTGCCCGGCGGCGTCGTCCCAGGCAAAGGCGGCCGGTTCGGCGGCGTCGGCCAGCCGCTCGGCGTGGCCGGCAGCCGCGAGCGTGAGACTCCACGTGCGATCTGCGCTGCGTTCGCCGGCGGTGCTGGTGGGTGGCTGCACGCTAGTATGACGAATTATAGCGGCCGGACGAGTGAGGGACCTCAGGGATGAGCCGCGCCGACCGCCTGATCGGGATCGCGCGCTCCGTCGCGATCTATCACGCGATTCCGTGGCGCCAGCGGGGGATGCGCCGGTTGTACGCGGGCTTCGTCAAAGCCGGCGACCTCGTGTTCGACGTGGGAGCGCACGCAGGCAATCGGACGCGCGGCTTCGCGGCGCTCGGCTGCCGCGTCATTGCCGTCGAGCCTCAGCCGGACTTCGCCCGCCTCCTGAAGACCGTGTTCGGCCGATCGCCGCGAGTGGAGATCGTCGAAGCTGCCGTTGGGGCGACGGTGGGGAAGGCGTCGTTGTCGATCAGCGACCGTACGCCAACCGTTACGACCGTGGCGACGGGCTGGCGCGATGCGCGTTCGCGTGAGGCAGACTTCGGCGGCGTCCGCTGGAACCGCCGGATCGACGTCGAGATGACGACGCTCGACGCGCTGATCGCCCGATGGGGCGTGCCGGCCTTCGTCAAGATCGACGTCGAGGGCGCGGAGCCCGCCGTGCTGGCCGGGCTGACGCAACCCGTGCCGGCGCTGTCGTTCGAGTACGTGCCTGCGGCTCTCGACGAGGTGCGGGCCTGCGTGGACCGGCTCGGCGAGCTCGGGCCATTTTCCTTCAACTGGTCGGCTGGCGAATCGTTCCGGCTGGAGTCGGCGTCCTGGCTGAGCGGAGCCGAACTGCTGTCGAGCCTGGACGCGCCGCACGGGCGGCAGCGGTCCGGCGACGTCTACGCGCGGCTCAGCCTGTAAATCCTATCGGGGGCGCTGGCGTATACGGATACGCGCACATCATCTGGTCATCTGGTCATTTAATCATTTGGTCATCGTTGATCAATTGGAAGATTGCCAGATTGCCCAACGATGACCAGATGACCAGATGACCAAATGACCAGATTCATGGGAGTCACAATGAACCGTGTATTGACTGTCTTCTCGGGACTCGTGCTGGCCGCATCGGCGGCGGCCGCCCAGCCTCCGCCTGCCGGGCCCGTGGGGACCGCGCTGGGCCTGCAGCGCAACTACGGGCAGATGAAAAACAACATCACGTCCTCCGCCGAGAAGATGCCGGACGCCGATTATTTCTTCAAGCCGACGCCCGATATTCGCAGCTACGGTCAGTTGTGGGCGCACGTCGCCGACGCCCAGTTCGGCCAGTGTTCCGGCGCCAAGGGCGTGCCCAATCCCCGCCAGGGTCAGCCTAGCTTCGAGACGCTCACGACGAAGGCCGACATCGTGAAGGCCCTCGCCGATTCGTACGCCTTCTGCGACGAAGCGTTCTCGTCGCTGACGGATGCGTCCGCCTCGGAGATGATCTCGAACGGCCGCGGCGGCCAGCAGTCGCGCGCCGTGGCGCTCCTCGGCGTGATCGGGCACGGCAGCGAGATGTACGGAATCGGGACCGTCTACCTGCGTCTCAAGGGCCAGATTCCACCGTCCACCGAGCTCTTCATGCGCGGCCGCGGCGCTCCCGGCGCCGGCCGGGGCGGCGACGGGCGCGGGCGTCAGTAGCTTCCGGTGCCGCGCCTCGGAAGATTCCGTTACACCGACGTCCCCGCCTCCCGGGAAGCCCGGGGGCGGGGCACGCTCGTACTCCTCCATGGGTTTCCGCTCAATCCCAGCATGTGGGAGCCGCAGCTCACGCTCGCCGCGAACGGGTGGCGGATCATCGTGCCCGAGCTGCGGGGTTTCGGTGCCGGCGCCGGCGACCCGCCGACGACGTCGATCGACGACTACGCGGGGGACACCATCGATCTGCTCGACGCGCTGCACATCGAGACGGCCGTGATCTGCGGGCTGTCGATGGGCGGCTATGTGGCGTTCGCGATGTTCCGCCACGCGCCTCGATATTTTCACGCGATGGTGCTGGCGGACACGAAGTCGCAGGCCGATTCCGCGGAGGCGGTGGCCGGACGAAAAGGCATGCAGCAGCTGGTCCGCGAGAAAGGCCAGGCCGCGGTGGCGGACGCGCTGCTGCCGAAGCTCGTCGGCGACACGACGCGGCGCGAGCGGCCCGACGTCATCGAACACCTGCGGCAACAGATCACGAGCAATTCGGTCGAGTCCATTGCCGGCGCGCTCGACGCGCTGATGACGAGGCCCGATTCGACGCCGACTCTCGGCACGATCCATTGTCCTGTTCAGATTCTCGTCGGGGACGAGGACGCGATCACGCCGCCCGCGCTCAGCGAGCAGATGCACCGGGACATCCCCGGCTCCGAGCTCGCCGTCATCAAAGGCGCCGGCCATATGTCGAACATGGAGCAGCCTCAACTGTTCAACGACGCGCTCGCGCGATTCCTCGAGCATCGGGTATAGTCGGAAGTACCGCTATGTTCCGGGTGGGTCGGTTCGTACTGGTTCTCGTGCTTGCGGCGTTAGCCGTCCCATCGGCGCAGGAATCCGCGCCCGTACCCCGGCAGTCCGCGCTCGATCAGCTCCTCGACCTCTACGTGCGCGATGGATTCGTGTACTACCGCGCACTGAAAGCCGACCGCGCGAAGCTGGACGGTTACATCGGCCAGCTGGCCGCGGAGAACATCGCTCGCTTCTCGCGGGACGAGCAGGTCGCGTTCTGGCTGAACGCCTACAACGCGCTCGTGCTGCGCACGGTGATCGACCGGTATCCGATTCAGGGACACGCGGCAGCGTATCCGTCCAAGAGCATCCGGCAGATTCCGGGGGCCTTCGAGGGCGTGCCGCACCGCGTGGCCGGCCGGACGATCACGCTCGACGACATCGAGAAGAAGGTGCTGCCCGAGTTCCACGATCCGCGCGTGTATCTCGCCCTCGGCCGCGGCGCGATCGGTAGCGGGCGGCTGCGCAGCGAGGCCTATGTGCCGGCACGCCTGGACACGCAGCTGAGCGAAATGGCCGCGGAGTGCACGACGCGGCCGGTGTGCGCGCAGGTGGATCGCGGCGGCAACAAGGTCATGGCGAGCGCCATTTTCTCGTGGCGCGAGAAGGAATTTGCGGCGGCGTATGGCGCGGCCGCCGCCCCGGTGTTCGCCAACCGCAGCCCGATCGAACGCGCCATCCTCTCTATCATCGAGCCGCGGCTCGTGGCCTCGGAGCGCCAGCTCCTCGCCCAGAACACGTTCACGGTCGTCTTCGAGCCCTTCGACTGGTCGCTGAACGACCTGACCGGCCGCGGCGGACGCTAGTCTGGTCCCTGGTCCTTCGTTCTTGGGCCTTGGTCCGTCCTAAGTCCCGCGTCCGTAGTCCACGCGAATCCCCGTATGATTGGCGCCTTGGTTCAGGGACTAGGGACCTTGGATGTTCCAGACTTTGGACGGACCTAGGACCGAGGACGGACCAAGGCCCAGGAACCCAGGACCAAGGACTTAGTGACGACATGGATCTCCAACTGACAGGCAAAGTCGCCATCGTGACGGGATCGACGCGCGGGCTCGGATTCGCCACGGCCAGGGCGCTGCTCGCTGAGGGCTGCAATGTGACGATCTGTGCAAGAGGAGAAGAAGGGCTGGCCAGCGCGACCGCCGAGCTTCGCGGCCTGCCAGGCGGGGACGCGCGCGTCCTGGCCATTCAGGCCGATCTGGCCACCGACAAGGGCGTCGCCGACGTCGTGATGCGGACCGTGGAGACGTTCGGGGGCCTGGACATCCTCGTCAACAACGTTGGGCTGGCCAAGGGCGCCGGGATCACCGACACGACCGACGCCGAGTGGCAGGAAGCGTTCGACCAGACGCTCGTGCCGGCGATCCGGGCGTCGCGAATGGCGGTGCCCCACATGCGGCGCCGCGGCGGCGGGTCGATCATCATGATTGCCTCGATCTGGGGCCGCGAATCGGGCGGCCGAATGACGTACAACGCGGTGAAAGCCGCCGAAATCAGCCTCGCCAAGTCGATGGCGCAGCAGCTGGCGCGCGACAATATCCGCGTCAACAGCGTGGCGCCGGGCTCGATTCTGTTTCCGGGCGGATCGTGGGACCGGCGGCAGCGGGACGATCCTCAGGGGATCGCCGACTTCGTGGCCAGGGAACTGCCGTTCGGGAGGTTTGGCCGCCCCGAGGAGGTGGGGGCGGTCGTCGCGTTCCTTGCTTCTTCGAGCTCGAGCTGGATCAGCGGGGCAAGTGTGCCCGTTGACGGCTGCCAGTCACGCTCCCAGATCTGATCTCCGGACGACCATCGTCGCCTCGGCCCTCGGTGCGGGTTCGCCGGCCGCTCGTAAAGTGTCTGGGGGCTGGTGTGGAGTGCGTACGAACGCGGACCGGTAAACCTTCGGGGTTTTCGTGCTCACCGGCGTCGGGCTCGGTGACGTCTGTCGAGTGAAGGAAGAAGCCTCTGCGCCGCACCCGCGGCTCGCCTGCAACCATCTTCAGAACTCCTTGCTTGACCTTATCGGCTCCCTTGAAAAAAAGATTAGCAGCCGGTACTCAAGGCGTCAACGAATTACTGCGCAACTTTTCGAAAAAAGATCGCAAAGACCGGCAAGCCGAGGAGGATGAGCGCGAAAGTTGTCGCTGTCGGAATCGGATCTGTAACGAGCGCGTTGACGATGAACCACGTGACCGCGCCGATGAACACCGCCGGAACGATCGGATAGCCGGCGACGCGGTGCCGATCGGCGCCCGGCCGGCGCCGCAGACGGAAGATGGCGGCGACGCTCAGGGCGTAAAACGGCCAGATGGCGAGGACGAACGTGTTCGTCAGCGCCTCGAAGGTCCGGCTCATCACCAGTGCCATTCCGAGCAACGCGGACAGGAGAATGGCGATGTGCGGTGTGTGGAAGCGCGGGTGTATGCGGGCCAGCGCGCGGAAGAAGAGGCCGTCGCCCGCCATCGCGAAGAACACGCGCGGCGCCGCCAGCATGCTGCCGTTGAGCGAGCTGAACGAGGAGATCATCACGAACAGCGAGACGAGGACGACGCCCGCCCGCCCGAACAGGGTTTGCATCACGTCAGCCGCGACGAGCGGCGACCTGCCGATAGCCTCGACAGGAAGAACGTAGAGGTAAGCCGCGTTCGCCAGCAGGTAGAGCCCGATGATCGCCAGCGTGCCGACGATGATCGCGCGCGGGAGGTTGCGCTCGGGATCCTTCACCTCGCCGCCGGCGAACGACACGTCCGCGAAGCCGTCGTAGGCCCAGAGGACGCTGACGAGCGCCAGGCCGAGGCTGCCCGCCCCGACCGACGAACCGCGCTGCCGCCGAGGCGTGAAAGTGAGAAACCGCCGCGCCGTGGGCGCCTCCGAGCACGAACGCGCAGCCCACCAGCAGCGTCAGCGCCAGGAACTTGGCCGCTGTCGACCAGCCCACGATGGCCGCGCCGATGCGGGCTCCTCGGATGTTGGCGAGAGCGGCGCAGGCGATGGCCGCGGCCGCCAGGCCCCTGGCCCGGAGGGGATGGGCCGACGGGTCGATGCCGAAGGTCCGGAGGCCGTATTCGCCGAACACGATCG
This sequence comes from uncultured Acidobacteriota bacterium, assembly GCA_963712905.1. Classification (GTDB taxonomy): domain Bacteria; phylum Acidobacteriota; class Vicinamibacteria; order Vicinamibacterales; family CAVVIG01; genus CAVQJU01. The sequence continues at coordinate 48,135 of CAVQJU010000019.1, forward strand.
ACATGCCGCCGAGGGCGTTGGCCCGGATGAGCACCAGCTCGGCCCAGCCGAATAGAAAGGCCACCGGCCGCCCCCAGCCTTCCCGCAGGTAGGCGTAGAAGCCCCCGGTTTCGGGGAGCATCCTGGCGAGGCCGGCAAACGAGAGCGCGCCGCAGAGCGTGATGACGCCGCCGAGGGTCCAGACGGCGAGCATCGCGATGGGATCCGGCAGCAACCGGGCGATACCCGCCGGCGTCCTGAAGATGCCGGACCCTATCGTGATGCCGACGACGAGCCCGACCGAGCTCCAGAAGCCGAGGGTCCTGGGCAGGCTTTTCAACAGAACGCCCGCACTACTTCAGCCCCCTGGAGCGCCTGACTGCCGCGACGCCCAGCCCGATGAACAGCACGAGCACCGCGAGCTGGGCGACGGCGAAGGGCGGCTCGGACTGGGTCGGGGCGAGCGCGTTCAGGGCGCGGTACCTTGAGGAAGGCCTGCACGACCAGCACGAAGCAATTGAAGTAGAGCGCCGCCACGGCGGAGACGACGTAGGCCACGCGCCAGCCTCCGGCAAGGTGGCGCACGTATCGCGCGTAGATCGCCACGGCCAGGACGATCAGGGAAATCGCGCCCACGATGTGCGACGGCAGGAGATGGTCGAACGGGAAGCCGTAGCCCGTAATGCTCGTGGCGGCGGTCGTTCCCAGGAACAGCGCGTTCGAGAGGTTGAGCCGCTTGCCCGCGATCAGGCCGAGCACGACAACGATTCCCGAGGCGATCCCGATCAGGCTGAATACGACGTGGATCTGGGTGTAGGTCGCGAGGTTGAACACGATGTGCCCCCTTCGCGCAGATACTACTGCTATATTCCGCTTTCACCCTGCAAGGAGGGATCGTGCGTCACAAGAAGGGACTCTCGCGCCGGCAGTTCATCGGCGCGGCGACTGCCGCCGGGACCGCTGCGGCTCTCGGCACGGGACAGGCGTCAATCGTCCTCGCCGGCCAGGCGCCGACGCCTCCCGCCGCCGGCGGCCGTGCGCAGCCTGACGCGACGCTGGTCCTCACCAACGGCCGGATCCACACGATGGATGCACGGAACACCATCGCGAGGACCGTGTCGATCCGGAACGGCCGGTTCGTCGCGGTCGGCGACACGCCGCCCGCCCGCGCCGCCAACACCCGCGTCGTGGACCTCAAGGGACGCACCGTTGTGCCGGGCCTCATCGAAGGCCACGTGCACATCGTCAGTCTCGCCAACCGTCCCGGGTACCACACCCCGCTCGAGAACACGGCTTCGATTCGGGAGATCCAGGAAACGCTGGCCGCGCGGCGGAAGGACGTGCCGGCGGGCCAGTGGATCACGTCCATGGGCGGCTGGCACCCCAACCAGTGGGCGGAACACCGCCATCCGACGCGCCAGGAGCTCGACGCGGCCGTCCCGGACCGGCCGGTCCTCCTGTACGAGCGGTTTACCGGACCGTGCGCGACGAACAGTCTCGGCAAGGCGTTTTTCGATGCGGCGGACGCCGGCGCGCCCGTTCACCCCAACATCGTCCCGGTGAAGGTCGCGGACAATGGGGCCATTGCCGCGGCCGGATTTGCCGGCGGCGGGCCGTCGGCGAGCGCGCTGTTCCACCTCCGCCGCCTGCAGACGTTCGAGGACAAGAAGCGGAGCACCCTCGACGCGATGGCGTATTCCGCGAGCGTCGGGCTGACCGCACACCTCGATGAAGTGCTGTTTCCCACGCCTGGTCCGCTGCATCCCAGCCAGATTCTGTCCAACCTCGACCAGTACCGCATGTATGACTCGTGGCTGGCCCTGCACCGCGAAGGCCGGACCTCCGTGCGCCTGCAGATGAACTTCCTTCAGAACCAGAACGATCCGGCGCTGCCGGAGCTGAAAGAGCGGCTGAGAAACCAGTTCCAGTTCTTCGGCGACGACATGCTGATGACCGGTTCGATCGGCGAATGGGCGGCGCCACTGTCCAGCGGCGCGGTCTGGCGCGACGCGCAACGGCTTGTCGCGCAGGCCGGCTGGCGCAACGAGAACAGCGTGCAGGACCTGAACGGCCTGCGACAGGTCGTCGAGGCGTACGAGGCGGTCAACAAGGAGTTCGACATCACCGGCTTGCGGTGGATGGTCCATCACGTCCCTGTCGTCACCGCCGATTTGCTCACGCGCTTGAAGACGCTCGGCTGCGGCGTGGAGATGGGCGCGTTCCGGTGGGTGACGTCGAACGATCCCAAGGCGGTCGTCGGGCCGCAGTTCCGGACCATCGTCGATCACGGCATCCAGGCCGGCATTCACGGCGACGGCGTGCACATCGCGCCGCTCAACCCGTGGCCGCACATCTACTTCGCCGTGACCGGCGTCAACTCGTTCGGCGACAAGGTCAACGGCGATCAGCAGATCACACGCCAGGAGGCCTTGCGCCTGTTCACGAAGGGCAACAGCTGGTTCCTGCGCATGGAGGACAAGATCGGGACCATCGAGCCCGGCCGCCTCGCCGACCTCGTCGTCCTCGACCGTGACTACTTCACCGTTCCGGAAGCCGACATCAGGAAGATCCGCTCCGTCCTGACCGTCGTGGACGGCCGGATCGTCCACAACGCGAACGTCGCGTCCTGAACGCGTCCGGCCGATTCGTCACTGCACCACCTGCACCGCCGGCAGCAGCGAGTTGCTCGCCGCGAAGCCCGCGCTGCCTGCGTACGACGCCATGACGACGTGCGCGCCGCGCGTCAACGTCGACGTGGTGAGCGTTGCCTGGAAGACGCCGCCGACATTCAGTACGGGCGCGACACCCAGGAAGGACTCGTTGTCGAAGAACACGACGACCCCCGTCGTGGCTCCGCCGGTGACAGTGGCGGTCAGCGTGACGTTAGCGCCAGACGCCGAGGGATTGGGACCCGTTGCGACGGTCGTCGTGGTCGCTGCCGGCCGCGCCCCGGTGTAGATCGTGACCAGGACGGGCGATGTCGTGCTCGGGGCGGACGTCGCGTCGCCGAGGTACTTCGCGCTGAGCAGGTGAATCCCGGTGGTGAGCGTCGTCGTACTCAGGAACGCCACGCCTCCTGATGGCGAGGCGCTCAGCGTTCCGGTACCGATCAGCGTGCTGCCTTCGTAGAACTCCACTGTGCCGGTCGGGGAAACGCCGCCCCCGAGTCTTGCGACGAGCGCCGCCATCACGAACGGCGTGCCGGCAGCCTGCGGATTGGTCAGCGGGATCATGAACGAGAACGTCGAGCCGGCCGCCGGTCGAACCGTGACTGCGGCTGGCGTTGATGCGCTGCCGCCGAAGCTCGCGTCGCCCAGGTAAGTCGCGACGATCGAGTGGACCCCACCCGTGAAGAGACTCACGGTGATGGACGCCGTGCCGCTCGAGAGCACGGCGGTTCCGAGCGTCGTGGCGCCGTCGTTGAAGCGCACGGTGCCGCCCGGTGTGCCGCCGCCTGCCGACGGGCTGACGGTGGCCGTGAGCACGACCGGCTGCAGGAGGCCGACCGTCGAAGGCGTGGCCGCGAGGGCTGTCGTCGTCGGCGTCGCCGTCGCGCTGATGGTCACCGTCGTCGAGGCGGTGTTCGTCGCGCCGAAGCCGTCGGTTACGGTGAGGCTGACCGGGAACGTGCCGGCGCCGAGGCCGGCGACCTGTCCGGCCGACAGCGTTGGCATCGCGCCGCTCAGCGCGATGGTGCCGTTGACCAGCCAGCTATACAGCGAGATGAGATCGCCGGCGTCCGGGTCGATCGACCCGGTGCCGTCGAACGTGACGGACGCTCCGAGATCAACTGTGTACGGTCCGCCCGCGTTGGCGACCGGCGGATGATTGGTGTGCGTGACGGTGATCGACACCGTCGCGACGTTGGAGTCGGCCGTGCCGTCGTTCGCCGTGAACGTGAAACTGTCGGGCCCGGAGTAGTTCGACGCCGGCGTGTAGGTGACGTTCGGCGCGGTTCCGCTCAACGAGCCGTGGCTCGGGCCCGCCACGATCGCAAACGTCAGCGGATTGCCGTCGGCGTCAGTGGCAGTCAGCGTGATGCCGACCGCGGTGTTCTGTGCCGTGGTGACGGACTGGTTATTCGCGACCGGCGCGTGGTTGACCGCCTGGCAGACGTCGCCGATGCCGTTGCCGTCGATGTCCGCCTGATCGGCGTTCGACACGAGCGGGCAGTTGTCGAGGCTGTCGAGGATGCCATCCGAGTCGGCATCTCCGCGGATGCGATAAAACGCGCCGCCGTTGAAGTTGGCCCCGCCTGTCCCCGCGATTCCGTAGAATGATCCGTCACTCGCCAGCATCAGGCCCTCCCACGGGCCCCCTCCGTGCGTGAGGTCGAACTGGGCAATCAACCTGAACGCTCCGTTCTCGCTCACCCCGAATGCCGTTCCGTACCCGCCAGGTCCGCCGACGATGGTGGTTCCGTAGAACCAGCCGCCCGCGCCTTTGACGAGCGGCCCTCCCGGCCACGCGCCGGACGGCGAGGTAATGCAACACTGCTCGAAGGCTTTGAGCGTCGTGAACGTCGCGGGCGCCGTGTTCGTGTCGAGGCGGAACACGATGCCGCCGCCAGAGGCCACGCCGTTCGCCGGCGCGACGCCGAAGAAGACGCCCGGTCGCCCTTCCGTCAACTCGCCTCGGGGAAACGCGGCATTGTTCGGATCAATCGTGCTGAAGGGATGGAGAACCTCGATGGGTCCGCCCGCGACGTTCATGCGGAAGATCGTTCCACCGCCCAGCGGTCCGCCGCGTCCGGTCATGCCGTACAGCATCCCGTCCGTACCCAGAATCAGACCGGCCGTCCCGCCGAAGCCTTCACCGATCGAGTCGTCGAACGCGTGCAGCACCTGAAAGCCCGTTCCGTTCTCGCCGATCCTGAAGATGGTTCCCGCTCCGCCCGCGCCGCCGTCGGTCGTGATGCCGTACAGCATCCCGCCGGTAGCGAGAAGCCTGGCGTACGGCGTGACACCGTCGGTTGTGTAGTGCGCGTTGTCGAATTCGTGCTGCACCTGAAAATTCGAGCCGTCGAGTTCGATTCTGTAAATCAGGCCGGCGCCGAGCGTGCCGCCGTACGATGTGACGCCATGCAGCGCCCCGTCGGCGCCAACCGTTACGCCGCTGTACGGACCTGCGCCGTGGCCATTGCCGTCGAAATCGTGGATGACGCCCGGCGCGGATCCGCTCGCATCAAAAGTGAAGAGCGTGCCCTGATCGTGCAGACCCCCACGCTGGGATGCACCGTAGTAGAGGCCGTTCACCTCCGCCAGCCCCGCGGTCACCTGGTTGGGCAGGACTGGACCAAACGCGTGCAGCACCTGCGCCGTCGTCGGACCAGCCATCGGAACCGCGAATATCGTCCCCGCGCCGCCAGGTCCCTCGAGCCACGCCGTCCCGTACAGGACGTGGTTGATTTCGATCACGCCAGCGTGGGGGCGGCTGCCGGTCGTCGCCGGATCGAAGTCGTGACGCACGGTCCCGACAGGCGGATCCACGCTGATATCGAGCCGGAACACGGCGCCGGCGCCGTGCGCCCCGCCGCCTTCAACCGTCCCGTAGAGGGCGCCATCGCTGCCGAGCATCAGGGGCGCGACAGGCGACATGAATCCGTCCATGAAGAAGTAGATGCTCTGAAAGTCGGCGCCGGTCGCGTCCGTCCTGAAGACCACGCCGCAGCCGAGCAGCACGCCGCCTTGACTGGTACACAGTTGCTGCGTGGTGCCGTAGAAGTAGCCGCCGACTTTGATCAACCCTGCCCAGGGGTAGGCGCCGGCCCCTCCCACGAAGTCATGAACGATGGCGAAGTTGGCGCCGGTGACATCGACGCGGAAGACCGTGCCGAAACCGGAAGCGCCGCCCTGCTGCGCGGTGCCGTACAGCACGCCGGCGTCCTCGACGAGCGACGCGACAGGAAGCCTGCCCTCGCCGCTCGTGTCCTGAGCGAGCGAGTGAAGGACGGTGACGGTGGGCGGACTGGTGCTGATGTCCATTTTGAAAATGGTGCCGTCCTGGTTTACGCCACCGCCCATCGTCGTGCCGTAAAAGAAGCCGCCGGCTTCGATCAGCCCGGCAAACGGAGCCACCCCGTCGACGTTCGAGGAGCCAAATGAGTAGAGCGTCTCGAGACCGTCGCCCGGCATCATGCCGATCCTGAAGATCGTGCCGCCGGCAAAAACCCCGTTTTGCCCGCCGCTCGACGTCGTGCCGTAGAGACTCCCGCCGCTCTCGATCAGCTCCGCGGCCGGGCACAGGCCGTCGTTGCCGTTGAACGAGTGCAGCGTGGTAAAGGTGTTACCGCCATTTGGCGCGATCCTGAAAACGGATCCGCTTCCGTACTGCCCACCCGAACAGGTCGTCCCGTACAGGTTGTGATCGCTGCCCTCGAGCAGCTTCGCCTGCGGCGCTCCCCCCTCGGCGCTGAGGTTGAACAGCACGTCCGGGGTCGGTAGTTGTGCGGACGCGGTGGAGGCGACGCACACTAAAGCGGCGCACTCAGGCCCCATTTGCCCATGGCTTTCCAGATGTTCGACGCCCGTTTCGCGCAAGGATGGCTGTTCATGCCCGTATAAGCGCAAAACGCCGGAACAAACGTGTCACCGGTTACACTCTCCAACCGGACACCATGACGGACGGGCGGCAGGACCAGGATGTAACCGGTCTACTCCTGAAGTGGCGGCGAGGCGACCAGGTCGCCCTCGAGCAGCTCATCCCGCTCGTCTATCAGGAGTTACGCCGGATCGCGGGGGCCCAGCTTCGAGGCGAGCGCGCAGACCATTCCCTCCAGCCGACGGCGCTGGTTCACGAGGCCTATCTGCGTCTCGTGCGGGTGGACCGGATGTCGGTCAACGACCGCGCACACTTCCTGGCGCTGGCGGCACAGTTGATGCGGCAGGTCCTGGTCGATCACGCGCGCCGGAAGAAGGCCGGCAAGCGGGGAGGTGCGGCGACGATGGTCGGAATCGACGATCTGGCGCTGACGACCCAGCCGGTCGGCGTCGACATCCTGGCGCTCGACGAGGCGCTGACCGAGATGGCGACTTTCGACGCGCGCCAGCACGACATCGTGGAGCTGAAGTTCTTCGCCGGCCTCTCGAACGAGGAAGTCGCCCAGGCCGTCTCGATTTCGCGGGCGACCGTGGATCGAGAGTGGGCGCTGGCCAGGGCGTGGCTTTTCCAGCGCCTGTCCGCCAGGCCGTGACGAGCGGCTACCGGGCGCCGAGCAACGACGGCCAGTTTGCGATCACGCTGATGCCAACCGGCGTGCGACGTTCCAGGTGTGCGGCGAACAGGAACCGCGAGCCTGTCTTGTCCGGTGTGTATGGCGATCGCGAGGTGTCCGGACTGACCGGCGGTCCCTCGAACAGAGCTTTCGGCGCACTCAGGACGAGAGACGGCGATCGTTCGACGCCGACGGCCATCAGCTTTCGATCGGGCGCCAGGTAGTAGAGCTCTTTCCCATCCTGCCGCCAGCGCGGCCAACCCCCGCCCGCCGTGGACACGCGGATTCGGTCGCCGGGCACCGGATACGAGTCGACGTACACCTCGGGGCGGCCCGACTCGTCCGACTGATAGGCCACCCATTTCGCATCAGGAGAGAACTGCAACTGATGCAGCGCGAACGGCCCCTCTCGATACACTGCCGGCGCGCCCGTTTGAGTGTTCATGGTCCACAGGCGCCAGCCGGCAGGCATTGACTCCTCGAAAGCGATGAACGACCCGTCGGACGACCAGTCGGTGGGCCATTTCTGCGCCGTCGGCATCCGTGAATTGGATCCGCTTCCCGCCGCGCACCGGCATCGCGACCAGGCCTTCCCCCCGCTGGATGACGAGCAGGCGTTCGCCATCCGGCGCCCAAATCGGCACCGAGCTCCGGTTGTCGACGGTGAGTCTCGAGAGTCCGGCCGGATTGGCGATGTCCAGCAGCCAGATGTCGAGCGAGCCGTCCTGGCGGTCCTGCCGTTCGATCGCCGGCGTGCCGTCCGTCCCGCGACAGCGTGAAGCCATAGTACGTTCCGGCTTCCCCGACGGCAGGGCCCCTGAAACCGGAGCGGTCGTACCAGGTGAGCTGGCTCGGCTGGAGCGCCGTCTCGGTCCAGTACGCCAGCGTCCCGGTTTCCGACGACGAAAACGGATAGCTGATGGGGTTGCCGTACCCGACGCCGATGTGGTCGGCGATCTGCGTCCGGTTCGCCCGCGAGCGCCAGTCGCGTGAGATCGAAGGCCTGCGCGAAGAGCGCCGTCTGCCGGACGAAGAGCAGATGGCCATGTGCATAACGCGCCGGAGACCACGCGTCGGAGATGCGTCGGACCTCGTCGGAATCGAGCGATGCGACGAACACGCCCTGTCCAAGTCCGCTCGCGTTGCGCGACGTGAACAGGTAGTGGCGGCCGTCTGGAAGCCAGTGGGGAAACAGCCGGATTCCGCTCGGGTGTGACACCTTCACGACGGGCGTTCCGCCGGCTGCCTCGACACGGAACAGGCTGCGGGTATCGGCGTTGAACAGAATGACGCCGTTTACGCTCCACGTGCCGCCGCGCGGCTCCGGTGCTGACGCGAGCACCTGCGCGGCTCCGCCGCTGATGTCGATCCGCTTCAGCTTGCCGCTCGCAAAAAACCCGATCGACCGGCTGTCAGGCGACCAGAACGGCGCCATGGTGTAGTCCGTGCCCTCCGTGTTCGCGACTGGCTTTGCGCCGGCATCACCGAGCGCCTTCAGCCAGATCGACGTCCGGTGCGAGGCATCCTGGGCCTTGAACGCGACGTATCGGCCATCGGGCGACACGATGGGGTCCGGCGAGAGGTCGAACCCATCGGCCGACGGAAGAATCGACAGGTGCAGGGCCGGCGACGTCGCGGGCTGGCGGAGCAGGAACAGCGAACCCAGCGCGATCGCTGCCGCCGTCGAAACCGCCGCGACGGAGGGCGCGAGCCGGGCCAGCCGCCGGCGCGCCAGGCGCGGCGTTCCAACCGCGTGCCCCGCCGTTTCGCTGTGGCGCTTCAACTCCGCGAGCATGTCGCGCGCGGTCTGCCAACGGTCGTCCGGGTCTTTCGCGAGGCACCGGCCCACAACGTACTCGAGGCTCGCAGGGACAAGGGGCGTCAGCTCTCGCAACGGTGTCGGCTGCGACGACATGATTGCCGTCACGACCCCCGCTGAACTGCCCGCGTCGAACGCCTTCTTCGCCGTCAACATCTCGTACAGCACGCCGCCGAACGCGAAAAGATCGGTGCGGTGATCGGCCTCCTTGCCCTCGAGCTGTTCGGGCGCCATGTAGTGGAGTGTCCCGAGCACGCTGCCCGGGGTCGTGAGCTCGCCGGGCGCGCCTCCGGCGGGCGTCCCTCGAAGGACGTCCGGCAACATGGTCTTGGCGAGGCCGAAATCGAGCAGCTTGGCGCCGGTCTTCGACAACATGATGTTGCCGGGTTTGAGATCGCGGTGAACGATCCCGGCGCCATGCGCCCTGTCGATGGCCGAAGCGATTTCGATTGCGTAGCGGAGCGCCGCGTCGATTGGAAGGGGACCGTCGGCCAGCCGGGCTGCCAGCGTGACCCCGTCCACGTACTCCATCACCAGGAAATCGAGCCCGTCTTCGCCGGCGCCGATGTCGTACAGCGTGCAGATGTTGGGGTGGTTGAGCGCGGCGACGGCCCGGGCTTCGCGCTCGAACCGCTCCTTCGATAGGGGGTCGCGCCCGAGCGCCTCGGGCAGAACCTTGATCGCCACCGTCCGATCGAGACGGGTATCCCGCGCCTTGTAGACCTCGCCCATGCCGCCCGCGCCGACGCGTGACGCAAGGACGTAAGGCCCGACGCGGCGTCCTTCGAGGGTCCGTTCCCGCGTTGCGGCGGCGTGCAGCGGCGACGTTTCCAGGAACCCGTCCGAGCGGGCGTGCGAGTCGAGCAGTCCTTCGACATGGCGGCGCAGCGTGCTGTCGCCGTGACAGGCCTGCGCCACATAGGCGAGGCGCGCGGCCTCCGGCATCGCGACGGCGGCGTCGAAAACGCTCTTGATCCGCGCCCACTCGTCCGGGCGAAACGTCATCGTCCAGCATCATACAGCCGGGGTGGCTTCGCCTCTTGATCGCCCTGCCTGCGGCTGTTACGATTGCACGCCATGGCACTCCGCGAACCGACTGATACCGCAGGACTTTCAGTCCGTTCGCGTGGCGAGGGGGCGCTCGACCAGGCCCTGTCGCGCTTCGCGCCCGGCTTACCCGCCGATCGCCCCGACACACCGGACCATCACGTCACGGCCGTCCGGCGTCTGCCGGAGGTGGCCGCGCAGTACGCGCCCTTTCCCGAGGGCCTCGACTCGCGCCTCACGTCCGCGCTCGCGACGCGGGGTATCTCGCAGCTCTACACGCATCAGGCTGAGGTGATCGGCCACGCGCTCGCCGGCCGGCATGCCGTTGTCATCACGCCGACGGCGTCCGGCAAGACGCTGTGCTACAACGCGCCCGTTCTGAACTCCATTCTGCAGGACCACTCGAGCCGCGCGCTGTACCTCTTTCCGACGAAGGCGCTCGCCCAGGACCAGCTCGCCGAGTTGCAGAAGATGTGCGAGACGATCGCCGCCGGTTCGGGGGAAGAAGTCGGCGTGTTCACCTACGACGGCGACACGCCGCAGGACGCGCGGCGGACAATCCGCGCGCGCGCTCACATCGTCCTGAGCAACCCCGACATGGTGCACTCGGGGATCCTGCCGCACCATCCGCGATGGGCGAAGCTCTTCGAGAACCTGCGCTACGTGATCATCGACGAGCTGCACGCGTACCGCGGCGTGTTCGGCAGCCACCTGTGCAACGTGCTGCGGCGCCTGCGGCGGATTTGCCGTCACTACGGGGCGAATCCCACATTTCTCTGCTCGTCGGCGACGATTGCCAACCCGCGCGAGCTGGCCGAGCGGCTCACCGAGCAGTCCTTCGAGCTCGTGGAGCGCAGCGGCGCGCCGCGCGGCGAGAAGTTCTTCGTGTTCGTGAACCCGCCCGTCGTCAACCACCAGCTCGGCATCCGGCGGTCGTACCTGAGCGAAACGCGGCGGGTGGCGTCGGAGTTCCTGAAACGGAACCTCCAGCTGATCGTGTTCGCGCAGAGCCGCCTGTCCACGGAAATCCTGACGACATACCTGAAGGACGATTTCGAGAGCGCGCCGGGGGCGCCCGAACGGATCCGCGGATACCGCGGCGGCTATCTGCCAAACCGTCGCCGCGAGATCGAGAAGGGACTGCGGGAGGGCAGCGTTCGCGCTGTCGTCTCCACCAATGCCCTCGAGCTCGGCATCGACATCGGCGCCCTCGACGTGAGCGTGATGGCGGGCTACCCCGGCACGATCGCCGCCACCTGGCAGCGCGCCGGCCGCGCCGGGCGCCGTTCGGGCCGGTCGGCCGCCGTCATGGTGGCGAGCAGCGCGCCCCTCGATCAGTTCGTCGTCCGCAACCCGGCCTACTTCTTCGATGCCTCGCCTGAACGGGCGCTCATCGACCCGGACAACCTGCACATCCTCGTGGATCACATCAAGTGCGCCGCGTTCGAGCTGCCATTCACCGGTGCCGAGGTGTTCGGGAAACATGACGTGCAGGAGATTCTGGGGCTCCTCGCCGAGCAGGGGCTGGTGCACCTGGGAGGAGAGCCGGGCGACGAGGCGTCTGTCTGGAACTGGACGAACGAGTCGTATCCGGCCGACGCGGTGAGCCTCCGGTCGGTGTCGTCGGACAACTTCGTCGTCGTCGATACGACGGGCGAGCCGCGGGTCATCGGCGAGACGGATTTCTCGAGCGGTCCTTCGACGCTGCACCCCAAGGCGATCTACATCGTCGAAGCGAAGCTGTATCAGGTGGAGCGCCTGGACTTTGAGGGCCGCAAGGCGTTCGTGCGCGAGATCGACTGCGACTACTACACCGACGCCATCACGTATACGCGCGTGACAGCCCTCGACACGTTCGAGACCATGGATGTAGCGCGGGGCTTTCAGCCCCGCGAACCAGGCGGCCCTGAAAGGGCCGCCCTACATCCACAGGCCCTGCACACCCACGGCGAAGTCCACGTGGTATCAAGAGTGGTCGGGTTCAAGAAGATCAAGTTCTACACGAACGAGAACGTCGGGTCGGGCGAGCTCGATCTGCCTGAGCAGCAGATGCACACGACGGCCTACTGGCTGACGATCCCGGAAACGGTGATGGGTGCGCTGCCGTACGCGTCCGACGACCGGCGCGACGGTGTCGTCGGTCTGTCGTTCGCCATGAAGCAGATCGCGCAGCTACTGCTCATGTGCGATCGCCACGACGTCGGAATCTCGATCGATGGGATCGAGGGGCCAGGTGGGTCGGGTAGGTCTGGTGGGTCTGGTGGGGCGGGTGGGTCGGGTGGGTCGGGCGCGGAGCTGCCCCGCATCTTCATCTACGACAACTACCCGGGCGGCATCGGGTTCAGCCAGCCGCTCTTCCGCATGCACGGGCAGCTGCTCGAGGCGACGCGGCGCCTGATCGCCGAGTGCGAGTGCGAAAGCGGGTGCCCCGGCTGTGTCGGTCCGATCGGCAATGCCGGTCCGCTGGCGAAGGCGGCCGCGCTCAGGATTCTGGACCTGCTGCTCGAGCAGGCGCCGGCGGCCGCCCTGGAAGAAGGCGAGGCCGAGGCCGAGGTCGAGGCCATGGCCGTGGAGACCCGGTCCGCGTGAGCGCGCTCTCCGATCGTCTTCGGGGAATCATCAAGGCCCCGTCGGGCGCCGACGTCGTGCCCCGCGCGGCGCCCGCCTTCATCAGGTCTGAGGGCGATCTCGAGACGCTGCTCGACGGCCGGTGGTACGGCCACTGTTTCATCGTCGAACGCCGCATGGCGCCGGGCGCGCGATACGGCCGGACGACAATCGGCGATCTCGCGGCTCGTCTCCATGAATCGGCCCACGAAGCGCCGCTCGTGTCCGCGAACGCGGCGGCGCGGCCGCCGTTCCTCTTCTTCGATCTCGAGACGACCGGGCTCAGCGGCGGCGCCGGCACCCAGGCGTTTCTCGTCGGCTGCGGCTGGTTCGAGGACAATGGCGGCTTCACGACGCGGCAGTACCTGCTGGCGCGCTACTCCGACGAGCGCGCGATGCTGGCGGCCGTCGCCGACGAGCTCGGACGCGCGGGCGCCCTCGTCAGCTTCAACGGCAAGTCGTTCGACGCGCCGGTGCTCGAGACGCGATATCTCTTCCATCGCCTCGAGTGGACGTTGTCCGGGCAGCCGCACATCGACGTGCTGCACCCGGCTCGGCGGTTCTGGAAAGAGGACGACTGCTCGCTCGTCGTGCTCGAACAGCAGATCCTCGGCGCCTGGCGCAAGGACGACGTGGCCGGGTTCGAGATCCCCGAGCGCTACTTCCAGTTCGTCCGTTCCGGCGACCCGAAGCCGCTCGCCGGCATCCTCGAACACAACCGCCTCGACCTCGTCTCGCTCGCCGGACTCACGTCGCGGCTGCTCGAGATCGTGCGCGGCGGGCCCGACTACGCCGAGAACGCGCGCGAGGCCCTGGCCCTCGGCCATGTCTACGCCAGGGCCCGTGCGGAGGAGCGCGCGATTGGCGCATACGAGCGGGCCGTCACGCTGTCGACCACCTCGCGCAGCCGTCGCGCGCCGCTCGTCATGGCCGATGCGCTGCGCGCGCTGGCCGTCGCCTACAGGCGCGCGCGGCGGTTCGACGAAGCGGCGCGCTGCTGGAGCGCGCTCATCGAGAGCGGATGTTCGAGCGGGGTCGAGCGCGAGGCCGTCGAGGCGCTGGCGATTCACCACGAGCACCGCCGGCGCGATCTCGAATCGGCGAAGCTGTTCGCGCTGAAGAACCTGGCGGTGGGGATGGCGCGGGAGCGGTGGAGGGACACCGCGCGGCGCCGCCTCGCACGCATCGAGCGGAAACTCGGCGAGGCGGGCGCGCGGGGCGAACTGCTGAACGACTGCTAGCGGGCGCCGGCCGCGACGGTTTTCTTGCCCTTTGCGGCCTTTTCGGCGGCCTTCCGGCTCGCGGAGGTCTGCGTGCCGTACTTCTTCGTGAACCGTTCGACGCGGCCCTCGGTGTCGAGCAGCTTCTGCTTGCCCGTGAAGAACGGGTGGCAGCTCGAGCAGATTTCCAGGTGCAGTTCGGGCTTGGTCGACCGGGTCTTCCACGTGGCGCCGCACGCGCAGCGGACGTCAACGGAGTGGTACTTCGGGTGGATGCTTTCCTTCACGGCGTGCTCCTTCTTCCCCAGGGGCTCTATGGCGAAACCCCGATTATAGCATTGGGCTACGGCGTGAACGAGATCACCGTGCCCCGGTCCCACCGGTGCTGGCGAAGGGCGTCCCGGAGCCGCGGGGACAGGCCCTCGCCGTCGCTGACCGCCAGGTTGCGTTCCACATGCCGGCGGCGGCGCATACCCGGGATCACGGTGCTGACAGCCGGATGCTCGAGGATGAAGCGGAGGGCGAGTTCGGGCAGGTCCATCCCGTCGGGCACGAGCGGGTCGAGCCGCTCCACGCGCTCGAGGGTGGCCGCCAGGTTGTCCGGCGTGAAATACAGGCTCCGGTAGTCGTCCTCGGGCCAGCGCGAGCCGGCCGTGAGCGTCCCCGTCAGGCTGCCCTCGTCGAACGGCACGCGCGCGATGACGGCGATGCCATGCGCCTCGCAGTACGGGAACAGCTCGTCCTCGGGCGCCTGGTCGAAGATGTTGTAGACGACCTGCACGCTGTCGATGAGGCCCGTGTCGAGGGCGCGAATGACGTTGACCGGCTCCCAGCGGTTGACGCTGATGCCCACCGCCCGCACGAGGCCGGATGTTCGCAGGTCGTCGATCGCCCGCTTCCAGCCGTCATCGTCGGTCCACGCGTCGTTCCACACGTGGAACTGCTGCAGATCGATGACGTCCACGCCCAGGTTCTCGAGGCTTTTCTCCGTGTACTCGCGGATGTGCGCGGGCGGATAGGTCTCGTGGATCGTGTAGTCGGCCTTCGCCGGCCACCGCATGTTCTTCGGCGGAATCTTGGTGGCGGCGATGATGCGGGCGCCCGGATGCGAGCGGATCGTCTGCCCGAGGAGTTTCTCGCTGCGGCCCTGGCCGTAGACCCAGGCGGTGTCGAAGAACGTGCAACCGAGCTCGATCGACCGATGCAGCGACGCCAGCGACTCGGCGTCGTCTGATCCCGTCCAGCCGCCCACGCCCCACATGCCGTAGCCGACTTCGGACACCGGCCATCCCGTCCGTCCGAACCGCCGCTCGCGCACTGTGACCTCTCGGACCTACCCCTTCCCGTTCGACATCGACGCCAGGAAGTCCTGGTTCGTCTTCGTCTTCGACATCTTGGACAGGAGCAGTTCCATGGCCTCGACCGGCGACAGGGGAGTCAGCACTTTCCTGAGCACCCACACGCGGTTGAGATCGTCTTTCGGGATGAGCAGCTCTTCCTTGCGGGTGCCGCTCTTCTGGATGTCGATCGACGGGAACACGCGGCGGTCGGTGAGCTTGCGGTCGAGGTGGATTTCGAGGTTGCCGGTGCCCTTGAACTCTTCGAAGATCACTTCGTCCATTCGCGAGCCCGTGTCCACGAGCGCCGTCGAAATGATCGTCAGCGATCCGCCTTCCTCGATGTTCCTCGCCGCGCCGAAGAAGCGCTTCGGCCGCTGGAGCGCGTTGCTGTCCACGCCGCCCGACAGGATCTTGCCCGACGGCGGCACGATGGTGTTGTAGGCGCGCGCGAGCCTCGTGATCGAGTCGAGGAGGATGACGACGTCCTTCTTGTGCTCGACGAGGCGCTTCGCCTTCTCGATCACCATTTCGGCGACCTGCACGTGGCGCTGCGCCGGCTCGTCGAAGGTCGACGAGATGACCTCGCCGCGCACGGAGCGCTGCATGTCGGTGACTTCCTCGGGCCGCTCGTCGATGAGCAGCACGATCAGGTACACCTCGGGGTGGTTGTGCGTGATGCTGTTCGCGATGTTCTGCAGCAGCATCGTCTTGCCGGTGCGCGGCGGCGCGACGATGAGGCCGCGCTGGCCCTTGCCGATCGGCACCATGAGATCCAGCACGCGCGCCGACAGGTTTTCGCCGTCGGTTTCGAGCGAGATGCGGTTCTGCGGGTAGAGCGGCGTCAGGTTCTCGAAGAACACCTTCTCGCGCGCGCGTTCCGGCGGCTCGAAATTGACCGCCTCGACCTTGATCAACGCGAAGTAGCGCTCGCCGTCCTTCGGCGGGCGGATCTGGCCCGACACCGTGTCGCCGGTGTGCAGGTCGAACTTCCGGATCTGGGAGGGGGACACGTAGATGTCGTCGGGCCCTGGCAGGTAGTTGTAATCGGGGGCGCGGAGGAAGCCGAAGCCGTCAGGCAGCACTTCGAGCACGCCCTCCGAGAAGATGAGGCCGCTCTTCTCGGCCCTCGCCTTCAGGATCTCGAAGATCAGCTCCTGCTTGCGCATGCCGGTCGCGCCCGGCACGTCGAGCTGCTTGGCGATCTTCGTGAGCGCCCCGACGCTCATGTCCTTGAGCGTCGCGAGATCGATGCGCTCTATCTTTTCCGGGGCGCCGTTACCGCCGTTCCCGGCATTCCCGGCATTCCCTCCCGGGGCCTTGTTGGCGGTTGCCGTCGCGGTTGCGCCTCCGCCCTGCTGGGGCTGTTGCGCCGCGGGCTGTTCACCAGCTTGTCTATCAGTTTCCACAGTTCGTCCAATCCTTCGCCCGTGGCGGCCGAGACCGGCAGCACGGAGTGTTCAAACACGGATTCGAGTTGCCCCATCGCGCGGATCCGTTCGCCGCGCGCGAGTTTGTCGATTTTCGTCGCCACCACGGCGGCCCGCCCGGCCGCCCGCTGCAGCCATGCCCAGGCTTCCCGGTCGTTCTCGAGGCCCGGGTGCCGCGCGTCCACCAGCAGCAGCGCCGCCGGTTCCTGCGCGAACACCGCCCGGGCGATCGTGTCGAACGCCGGCTCGGGCCCGGCCTCCGCCGCGTTCACTGACCTTGCCGACTTCGCCCTGCGGGCGAAGCCGTACCCCGGGAGGTCAATCACGTAGATCGCCGCGGCCGGCCCGCGCGCGACACGATAAATGTTGGCCAGCCTCGTCTTGCCCGGCTCCCCGCTCGTGCGGGCGACCGTGCGGCGGACGAGCGCGTTGATCAGGCTCGACTTGCCGACGTTCGATCGGCCTACCAGCGCGATCCCGGCCAGCCCGTCGCGCGGCAGATCGCTTGCGCTCGCAGCGCTGCGAAGGAAGCTGGCCTCGATGTTCACAGGGCTGGCGGTCCTGGCCCGCCTGCCGTCATTGATC
>CAVQJU010000020.1:0-251879 GCA_963712905.1 uncultured Acidobacteriota bacterium
CGCTCGCCGCACACCCCGACTGCGACGGCAACGTGGGTGTCGTGGGCTTCTGCTTCGGCGGGGGCGTGGCGAATGCGTTGGCCGTCAGCCTGCCGGACGTGATCAAGGCCGCGGTGCCGTTCTACGGCAAGCAACCCGCCGCGGAAGACGTGGCCAAGATCAAGGCGGCGCTGCTGCTGCACTACGCCGAGACCGACGAGCGCATCAACGCCGGCTGGCCGGCCTACGAGGCGGCGCTCAAGCAGCACGGGGGTCTCGTACACGATGCACATGTACCCCGGGGTCAATCACGGCTTCCACAACGACACGACGCCGCGTTACGACGAAGCGGCCGCGACGCTGGCCTGGCAGCGGACGATCGAGTTCTTCGACAAGCAACTGCGCGGCAGCGCCAACCCGGGGCCTGCTACCGAGTAGTCCCGGTCGCGCATCCTGGTGACGTAGACGCCCACGGGTCGTAGCACCGCTCCACGGCGGAGCGTGCCTGCGGTGAGAAGTGCGGTGGTGCGTCGAGCGCGGATTGGGGAAGCCCGGCTGCGGGCCCCCCCTTCCCACGCGTGCGGCGTCAGGACGTTAGCCCCGCGTGTACTCCACGAGCATCATCCGGTAGTACTTGCCGGTCGGTCCCTGGGGCCCACATCTCGTAGCTGTGGCGATCGCGGTCCTGGATGCGCACCTTGCACTTGAAGTTCACCGTCTCGCCGGTGGGGCAGATGGACTTGGCCTCGAAGTCCATGCTGTCGTCTTTGGGACGGCCGACGCCCACGCTGTTCATCTGCCCGGTGCCGAACGAGTCCATCCAGGTCCCGACGTACTTGCGCTGGACGTTGTCGTAGCCGGTGTAGCCAATGCCCTCGAAGGGCATGCCCATCGAGTTTCCCGTGTAGCGCTGCTCGAGGAACTGCCCGCCGAGCACGATGCGGTGCTCGGCGCGCCCCTCGCTGACCTCCGGCGGCGCCCCCTGGAGCCATCGTCATCGACGTCTTCGTGTTCCAGGTGCCGGCCATCAGCGCGAGCCGCTCGTGCGCTGCCGACGGCATCATCGTCGCCTGCCAGGCCGCCATCATCGCCTCGGTATCCTGGGGGCGGCCGAGGCCTTCTTGGCGCTTCGTGCCGCGCTTGGCGGCGCTCTTCTTGCGCGCGGCCGGCTTCTTCGCGGCCTTCTTGCCTGCGGTCTTCTTTCCTGCCTTCTTCTTCGCCACCTTCTTCTTCGCCATGCGAACTCCTCTTGCCCCGACTCCGCGGAGCAGGTCTTGACCGGCCCTTGAGTCTGCAAGCAGGCGGGCTCGCGCGCAAGTCGCCCGACGCGTGACCAGGGCCGGAGTGGCGATTCGCGCTGGCGTCCCTCGCTCGATCCGTAGAATGATGCGCCCGCGAAACGGCCGCCGCGTCGGGGGCCGGAGGCCAGCATGCGCCAAGCGAGCCAGTCACTCGGGCGGGACCGCGAGATCCCGCCGCGGCAACCGAGGTGCCGACACCGATGAGCCTCCCGCTGCTCGCCGTCGCCTTCCTCGTGGTGCTCGTCGTCGGCTACCGGCTCTACGGCGGCTGGGTCGCGCGCCAGTTCGGCCTCGACGACTGCGCAGGACACGCCCGCAACCCGCGGTCAACGACGGCGTCGACTTCGTCCCGACGCGGCCGTTCTACCTCTTCGGCCAGCACTTCTCGGCGATCGCCGCGGCCGGCCCGATCGCCGGGCCGATCCTCGCCTGCCAGGCCTTCGGCTGGCTGCCCTGCCTGCTCTGGATCGGCCTCGGCGTGGTGCTTCATCGGCGCGGTCCACGACTTCTCGAGCCTCGACCGCCTCGGTGCGCCACGGCGCGCGCTCGATCGCCGAGATCACGCGCGAGCACCTCGGGCGCCGCGCCGGACGCGCGATGATGGCCTTCATCTGGATCGCGCTCGTCTACGTCATCGTCGCGTTCACCGACATCACGGCGGGCACGCTTCGTCGCGGGCACGCGAGGAGCTCGCGGCGCGGACGTCGACCTTCAATCCCGGCGGCGCGGTCGCCGCGGCGAGCGTGCTCTACCTGGCGCTCGCGCTGCGTCATGGGCCTCGTGCAGCGCTTGCTTCGATCCGCCGCTCTGGCTCGTCACCGTCGATCTTCGTGCCCGCGACCTTCGCCGTCGCCTGGTTGGGCACGCAGCTCTCGACGCTGCTCGTGCTCGACGCACCGCACGTGGGCGCTGCTGATCCTCGTCTACTGCGCCGTCGCCTCGGTGGTGCCGGTCTGGGCGCTGCTGCAGCCGCGCGGGCTACCTCGGCGGCTTCGTGCTCTACGCGGCGCTCGGCGCTCGGCGTGCATCGGCGTCTTCTTCGGCGGCTACGAGATCCAGCAGCCGGCGTTCAAGAGCTGGGAGCGTCGGCGGGCCGACCGGCTCGCTCGTTCCCGTTCCTCTTCGTCACGATCGCCTGCGGCGCCTGCTCCGGCTTCCACGGACTCGTCTGCTCGGGCACGACCTCGAAGCAGATCGACCGCGAGTCGCACATGCCAGCCGGTCGGCTACGGCGCGATGCTCGCCGAGGGCTTCGTCGCGCTGATCGCGCTCGTCACGGTCATGATCGTCGCGCCGGCCGAGCATCGAGCGGGCTGAGCGCCGGGGACGATCTACGGCAACGGCATCGGCCGCTTCCTGACGCTCCTGCATCGGCGAGGAGCAACCTGCCCTTCGCCGATCACCTTCGGCGCGATGGCGTTCTCGACCTTCGTCTTCGACACGCTCGACGTCTGCACGCGCCTCGGGCGCTACATCGTGCAGGAGCTGTTCGGCTGGACGGGGCGCGCCGGCGCGGTCGGCGGCCACGCTGCTCACGATCGGCCGTGCCGGCCGCGTTCCTGGCTCGCGCGGGCCAGGGCGCGTGGGTCAAGTTCTGGACGCTCTTCGGCGCGTCGAACCAGCTGCTCGCCGCGCTGACGCTCCTCTCCATGACGCGTCTGGCTGCGCCAGGCAGGGCGGCGCTACGCCTTCACGCTGTTGCCGATGCTGTTCGTGCTCGTCGATCACGCTGTGGGCGCTCGGCCGGCTGGCCTGGGCGCAACCTGCAGGCCGCGCAGCGGCCTCGACATCGCGCTCGTCGAACTCGCTTGCCGCGGCGGTCGTGCTGATCCTGCTCGCGATCTACCTGGCGGTCACCGCGCTCGTGCAGGTGCGCTCGGTTCGGGCCGAGCGCTGACGATGCGAGACGCTGCTGAAGCTCGATCTCGGCTGGAGCCCAGCCGGGCGATGGATGTGCTGGTGGTCGGCGCGGGTGCGGCCGGGATGATGGCCGCACTCGCTGCGCGCGGGGCGGTCGATCGGCACGGGGAGAAGGTGACGCCCGCAGCGGAGGCTCCGCAAGTCGTGGTGCTCAACGCGACGAAGCGCCTCGGGTTGAAGATCCTCGTCTCCGGCGGCGGCCGCTGCAACGTGACGAACGCGAGGGTCACGGAGAACGACTTCGAATGCGATGCGCCGCATCTTCTGCGCGGGATGCTCCGTGCGTTTCCTCCGACGGCCGTTCGCGCGTTCTTCCAGCAGCGGGGGGTTGCGCTCTATGAAGAGCCGATGGGGAAGCTCTTCCCCTGCTCGGATGATGCGCACGACGTCCTGACGCGCTCGTCCAGGCACTCGCGGATGCGGGGGTCCGCGTCGAGGCGGGTGCCGAGGTGGTCGAGATCCGTCCCGCTGCGGATCGATGGGCAGCGACTTGCGCGGATGGTCGCAAGTTCACGGCCGCGCGGCTCGTGGTCGCAACCGGCGGTCGCAGCCTGCCCAAGACCGGCTCGCGCGGATTCGGTTCGGAGTTCGCGCGAAGTCTGGGGCACACGATTGCACCCGAGCTGCCCGCGCTCACGCCCGTGATTCTCGATGCGGCGACGCCGCTGGCAGGACTGGCAGGTATCACCCATCCAACGTTGTTGACGCTCGCGCCCCACGGGCTTCCGGCGGAGCAGATCGCCGGCGCGCGCTTTCGGCCGCTTGCGCGCAGCGCGGGCAGCTTGCTGGTCACGCATCGCGGGGTTTCGGGGCCGGCTGCCCTCGACGTCAGCGGGGCGGCGGCGCTGGCGTTGCACGAACGGACCGCCGTGCAGCTCGTGGCCGACTTCTGGGCCCTGGCCCGGCCCGCGGCGGAGTGTGCGCCGGTCTTCCGGACGCCCAAGGCACCGGGTGCGTGCCTCGCGCCCGATCTTGCGCCGAGGCCGGTACGGTTCGAGGAGTTCCTCGAAGACGTCAAGCCGCCAGGAACCGACGGCCGTGCGGCCGTCGTCACCGTGCTCGCGCGGGTTCTCCCGCGCTCGCTCGCGGAGGCGCTGCTCGCGACGGCGGGGCTCGATCCGATGCAGGAGGCGAGGCAGCTCGGCGTCGCCGCGTGGCGGGAGGTGCATGCGGCGGTCGCGTGTCGGGATCTGCGTCTGCGGGTGTCGCGGGCTTCGAGAAGGCGGAGGTCACGCGCGGCGGTGTGCCGCTGGCGGAGTTGCACCGGACGTCACTCGAGAGCCGCTTCGCGCCGGCGGTGTTCTTTTGCGGTGAGGTGGTCCACTGCACCGGAAGACTCGGCGGGTTCAATTTCCAGTGGGCCTGTCGAGCGGGTTCGCGGCGGGGGTGGCGGCGGGCTCTGCGCGCTAGAGTTGGCGGGGAAGTCCATCGCACCCGCGGCGGGCCTCGACGTCGGCCCGCCCGATAGGGTGGCCCGAGTCTACGGGCCTTGGCGCTGCCAGCGCCGGTTGCGGTCGCTGCCGGCCCCAACTTCCTCTGCCGACGCTTGCCACGCGTCGCTCAGCTCGGTCACCTGCTCCGGGTAGGCGAACGCCAGGTCGTTCGTTTCCGTACGGTCGGCATCGAGGTCGTACATCTTCCTCACGGGTGACCCGGCGCTGCCACCAGCTTCCACTGCCCCGCCCGCACCGCCCGGTTGCCCAGGTACTCGAAGAACAGCTTCTCGTGTCCTACGCGACGCCGACCGTGGAAGATCGGCACCAGCGACTTCCCGCGCAGCGGCTTCAGCACCACGCCGCCATGCTCGGCGGGATAGCTCGACGTGACGTCAAGCAAGGTCGCCATCACGTCGATCACGTGCCCCGGCTGGTCGGTCACCGAACCGGGCCGCGTCGCAAGGCCCGCCGGCCAGTGCACGACGAACGGCGTCGCGATGCCACCCTCGTACTGCTCCTGCTTGAACCCGCGGAACGGCGTGTTGCATGCATTGGCCCACGACGCGTGGTAGCACCAGTACGAATGCGGATCCCACGGCATCCGATCCACGTCGCCGCTGCGGTCGAACGGGCAGTTCGTTGTCGGAAAGGAACATCAACAACGTGTCATCCGCGACACCCAGGGCCTCGAGCCTCGCCATGAGCCGCCCCACGTTGCGATCGATCCCGTCGACCATCGCGGCATAGGTTGCCATCTTCAGATCCTCTCGCGCTCTCTGCTCGCCGTCGAGCGCGTCCCAGCTCCGTACCATGGGGGGCCCAGGCGGAAGTTGCGAGCCGGCGGGGACCAGCCCCTGCGCTACCTGCCGGGCAAACCGCCGTTCTCGCAGCGCCTCCCAGCCCATCGCGTACTTGCCGCGGTACCTGTCGACGTCCTCCTGTGGGGCTTGCAGGGGGTAGTGCGGAGCGGCGTAGGCCACATAGAGGAAGAACGGCTTGCCGACCTGTGCCGCTTCGTCGAGGAAGCGCAGGGCGTAATCGGTGTTGGCGATCGTCGTGTGGAAGCCCTGCTCGGTGACCTCGAACTTCTCTTCGTTGAGACGGAAGGTGTCGTCGCCGAGGAAGTGGTTGGTTTCCCCTGACAGGTGGCCGAAGTAGCGGTCGAACCCGCGTGCGGTCGGCTCGCCGTCGAGATGCCACTTGCCGGTCATGACGGTGAAGTACCCGGCTTGTTGCACGCTTCGCCGAGAGTCATCGAGTGTCCAGTCGGCGCAATAGCCGACCTCGAGCGCAGGATGGACAGGCCGGTGAGCAAGCGCCGCCCGCGGTCGTTCGCACTTCGCGGCGGTTGTAGAACTGCGTGAAGCGCAGACCCTGCGGCGGCCAGTCGGTCCATGTTCGGCGTATCGATCTCGCCGCCGTAGCAGCCCAGGTCCGACCAACCCATGTCGTCCACCATGATCAGCACCACGTTGGGCCGGCCGACGGCCCTGCGCTGCCACAGCGTCGAGACCAGCGCAGCGACACCGAGCCCGGTCACCACCGCCAGCGCCAATAACGATCGATGGACCTGTCGAGCATGTCGAGCACGCCGGCGTCGGCAAGGGCCTCTGAAGCGGCCCGAAGACCGATCCGATCGCTGCGCGACCGGCGGCGGCGTTCGAGCGGGGCCGTTCCCTCATCGACCGCGTCGATGTCGACTTCGGCGGCGACCTGGCTGCGGTAGCCGGCCGTGTCGAACAACGTGGTCGAACGAATACCGCATTCGCCCGCGAGCATCCGCCGCCAGTTCTCCTCGCGCGTTGCACCCAGTGCGGTGACCAGACCAACCCCGGTGATCGCGACGCGCGCAGTCATGCGGGTCCGATGATCTGCAGATCGGCCGCTGCCGGCACCCGGTCGATCTCCTCCAGGTGCGCGGCCAGCGCGGCCACTGCCCGGCGTTCGCCGACTTTCGTTCTCGCGGCAATCAGCGCGGGCAGGAACTGGAAGGGCAGGGACCCGGCGGCGAAGCCACAGCAGGCGGCCCGGCGCCATCCCGAAACGTCGCGCGGACCGAAACCGGCCAGCGCCGCGATGTATGCAGAGATGACCCCGTACGTATCGCCGCCGATGGTCGACGCGGTTCCGTGTGCGCCGCCGACCGAGGAAGCGCCCCGGCGGACGCCGTCGAGGAACTCTTCCGGCGTGCGGCCCGGTGCGCTTGTCCAGGTCGTGCCGACACGCCGCAACGTGTGCGCGTCGCTTCCCCCGATCACCCCAAAACGCCCGGTGGGCGACGCGACCGCCGGCATCTGCTGTGCGAGCCTCTCGACGAGCCTGTTTTGCCCCGCGAGCATCGCGCCATTACGAGCTTCGAGCGCCGGCACCTCGTCGAGGATGCGCAGGTAGCGGTCGAGCGGAATCTGTCCACGATAGAAGTGGAGCAGATGGTTCAGGGCAAAGACGACCCCCGCGTCGCGCAGCCGGGCAGCCACGTCGAAGACGTTCCTTCGCAGAGGCTGCAGATCGCGGTGCAGCGCCTCGGTCATGCCGTAGACGGCGAGGTGCACCTCGATATCGTCATCGGGAAACCGGCACGACACCTCTTCGCCGATAATAACGTCGACGTCGACGTCGCGGCCATCGGGCCGATCGTTCAGCAGCTCGAGAGCGCCGTCAATTGAATCGTGATCGGTGAATGCCACCAGATCCATGCCCCGGGCTTTGGCCACCCGGTACACGTCCGCCGGCGGCGAATAGCAGTCGCGGCTGCGCAGAAAGCGCATGGTGCCGGTGACTTTCGAATGACACGTGTGTACGTGAAGATCGGCGCGCAGCTGCGGCATCATCGGAGCGGCTTCAGCAACAGGATCTGGAGCGTGGTCGACCCGAGCGCATCGTAACGCGACGGTAGCACGCTCTTTCCGACATCAACGCGGAGCATCGTACTCCACGGCGTCCTCAAGTTGAACGCCACTCCGACCCCTGTCATCGGATCCCACAAGCCACGGCCAGGCTCATCGCGGCCCCATGCCCGGTCGAGGAACAGGTCGACACGGTAGTGCCCGAAGATATCGAGCGAATACGAGCCGCGCGCCATCGCCAGCTCGCTGTAGCGGACGCCAGACGCCGGCACGCCGTGCACGCGCGTGTCGTCGAACATCCCGAACTGATACTGGCCGAAGCGGTCCAGGTCGCGCCCGGTGAACCACGCGCCGTTCACGTGTATCTTTTGAAACGGCGACAGATAGAAGTCGCGCGACAGGGAAGCGGCGTACTTCTCGTAGGTTCGAGGCGTCACGGCGGCGGGGTTGTTCCCGCCCGCGGCCCGCAGCCCCCAGGGTTGCCACGACGCGCGGCCGAACCACGTGCCGTTCAGCAGCAGGCTGTAGCCCGCCCGGCGGTATTCATATGCGCCGCCGAGACCCTGCGTCACGGTGCTCGACGGCACCTCGAACGCGTCGGCGGTCGTGCGATCTTTGACGTAACCGTCGAATCGAAACTGATACTGAAACGTCGTCTTCTGGAAAGGTGTCGCCTGCCAGCCGAGATTCAAGCCCGTCGTCAGCGGCCAGGTCAGCAGGCGCAGGCTCTCCAGCTCCCCGTTCGGGCCGTAGACCCGGTCGCTCGACGGCGCCGCGATCGCGAAGAAGTCCACGCTGGCGTCCAGGTTGGTGTGCCCGATCTTCGATCGCTGGATGTTGCCGGCGGCAAGGACGCCGGCAAACAGGATCGCCAGCTGCTGATCCGGCGATCCGAACCGGAAATTGAGGTAGTCGATTCCGAACATCGGCAGCGGAAACGCGTACGACGGATCGATCGTCGTCCCGATGGCCATTGCCTTCGCGTGATTCGTCGGGCGATCGCTGACGACCCGCTTGCCCTCCTCTTTCACGAAATAGCGCAGGCCGTTGACGGTTTCGCGATACATCACCCGGTCGCTTTCGCGGGCCGACGCGCGATCGCGATCGAACGTTTCAGGGTTGACATGGAAATCGCTGAAGTCGACGGACTTTTCCACGAGAAGATTGCGCCCGGCGATCAGCACAATCTGGCGCGCCGTCAGGCTGCTGAACAGGAACACGGGACGATTCCCGACGACGACCGGCGCGTAGCGCTGCGTTTCGTCGTTCGAGACGACCGGCGCTGAAAGGCGGCCCTGAACCGCGTGCACGCGGACCCGGGCAAACGTTTTCACGTCGATCCACACCGTGCCCCGGTAGAGCGCGCTGTCCTCGCGCACCGGGTCGAAGCCGACGACGTAGCAATCGTAGCCGTCGACGCGCTCGCGGCCCGCCAGCCTGTAGCGGTAGCCGTCGTCGAAGCGGAGCTGCAGCGGCAGCGAGAGCAGTTTTTCAGGCTGCAGCAGCGGAAACGGCGGGCGATCGACTCCCCATTTGGTGCCGTTGACGGAGAAGGACAGCTCCTCCCATTCGACTTCGGTGCCCGCGACGAAGTAGCGATTGTCCGAGACCACGTCATAGCCCGGATCGGTGAGCGTCGGGCGGAAATGCTGCGCCATCCGGGCATGGGCGACGTACCGCTTGACGATGGCATCCTGCGCCCGCTGCTGCTGCTGATGCCGCGCGATGATCTCCCCGATCGTCAGCGTGCGGGCGGCGGTTACTCCGCTGCGTTCCACCAGCGCGTCGCCGGCGCCCTCGTTGAAGTTCACTACTGTCAGCCGGCCCGTCATCGGTGCGCTGGCCCGCATCCGGCCCGTGTTCTGATCGCGCGAGTAGTCGGCCGCGCGGCTGCGCGCACCCGTCATGACGTCGATCGTCCCCGGGACGCCTTCGACCGGCAGCACCAGCGATATTTGCAGCGGCTCCGCGCCCGGCTCGCCGCGGAACAGGAGATAAGTCGCGAACGTCCGGTTGTCGAACAGGAGACGATGGGGCAGAAGGCGGGTTGCGTCTGTCGCGCCGACACGCAGCACGAGCCCGGCGGCGTCGGCATCGAGGCTGGCGATCTCGCCCGTGATGAGCTCCGGTACGTGCGCAAGCGCACGAATGCCGGCTGCCGTCGCCTCGGTCGCCGGCCACGCCTGCAGCGTGACCGTGGTCCCGAGCGTGTCGAGCACGCTCTGGATGATGCCTGCCAGGGCTAGCGAGGACTGTCCCGCCGATCCGCCCGCGCCGCCGACGATGATCGACGCACCGGGATCGACCTGCTGCAGCCATGCCGCAGTCTCATCTGTGCCGGCGTCCGGGAGGTCCAGCAGATCCACATAGGGAGCGAGCTCCTGGCGATACAGGGCTTCGCGACGGTCGCGGTCCGCCATCGCGGGCCCGCCGATCGCGATCCGGATCGCGTCGCGATTCGCGCGTGCCTCGGTCGCCGCGACCTGCAGCGCAAAGCTCGCCACGCGGGCCGGCTGGCGATCCACCGACACTTCCAGAATCGCCAGCGATGAACCGTGCCGGTCCAGCAGACCGTGGAGAGCGGTCTGCCACGCTGCCATGTCCGGCTCGCCGTCCGGCGCGCGGACAATGAGCCACGCGGGCGCGCCCCGCCTGCCGACCGCGGTCAGCCGCGCATCCAGTTCGGCATCGCCAGGCGATCCGATGAGACAAACGGCGATGGGGAAGGGAACAGCTCCCGCTTGATCCAGCACACGGAGTGCGGAGCCCCCTGGCTCATCGACAACCGCCAGTCGTAGCGCTGCGGGCGCGTCAGCTGCGGTCGCCGGCGTCACGCCCACGGCGCAGAGCACGGCGGCGGCAGCGAGCACACGTCTGCCGGTCTTCATGGTTCTGGTGATGCTCTTAGGACGTCTCCAAGCGGGCCAAAAGCCGTTCCGTGCAGCACCTCGCGGAGCCGCGTGCGAAATCCCTGCAGGCGAAAGTAGTGGGCGAACTGCAGTCGCGGCCGCAGGCGCACCCTCGGCGGGTTCGGATCGAGTTCCCAGGGATGCACCATCAGGATAGCGGGATGGTTCGCGCGATTGGCCGCAGCGATCGTCCGAAGCACCCGGCCTGGCGAGCTCATCCGTAGTCCCCACCCCCAACCCATCGGCATGACCTGTCCGAAACGATCGGCCACCAAGGGGGGCATCTCTGTTATCGGTCCGGCAGGCGTGCTCCTGATATGAGGGTATCGCGGATACGAGACGTCGCCGACGAGCTTGACTGGCGCCATGCTCGCATCAAGGGTGAATCCCTCTTGGGCGAGGACGTCGAGCGCCCACGGCGACCGCGCGTTGATCGACCACTCCGGCGCGCGGAACATCGTCGCGCGCCCGCCAATCACTGCCGACAGCGCGCGGACGCTCTCACGGACGTCGGCGCGAAAACGGTCGCGGCCAAGGTCGAACGCGCGCTGGTGCATGTGGCCGTGCGATCCGATCTCGTGGCCGGCGCGCCTCACCAGATCGACGAGCTCGGGATGACGTTCGGCCACCCAGCCGACGACGAAGAACGTGGCGCGGACGTTCGCGGCGTCGAGCAGGTCGAGCAGAATGCGCGTCGTCAGGTCGACGCGTGATGGCAGACGATCCCAGTTTTCGAAGGCGAGCGCGTCACCCGCGCCGCAGATGTGGAACCATTCCTCGAGGTCGACGGTGAACGCGTTGCGCGCTTCAGCCACTCACATCTGGAGCTTCGCGCGTTCGTCGACGATGAACCCGGCGATCGTGTCTACGGAACGCAGCGCCCGCTTGCCTGTCTCTTCGTCCAGGATTGACACGCCGAAACTGCGTTCGAGCTCCAGCACGAGCTCGAGCACGTCGATCGAGTCCAGTCCGAGCCCCTCTCCGAACAGCGGAGTGGAATCTCCGATCTCTTCGGGCGTCATCGGCAGCCTCAGACTACGGACAAGCGCCTGCTTGATTTCAACTTTGAGGTCGTCCACAGGTGTCATATCTGATTCGTCGCTTCAAGCCAGCCCGCCGTCTACCCGGATCACCTGTCCGGTCACATAGCTGGCAGCTTCTGACGCAAGAAAGGCCACGACCGAGGCCACTTCCCGCGGCTGGCCGATCCGGCCGAGGGCCACGCCCTTCAGGAGCTCTTCGCGGGCCGGCTTCGGAATCGCCTCCACCATTTCCGTGGCGATCAAACCGGGAGCGACGGCGTTCACGAGGACGCCTTTTGCGGCAAGGTCACGGGACAGCGCTCGCGTCAGGCCCTCGAGGGCCGCTTTCGACGCGGCGTAGCTCAGCTGCCCGCCAAGGGGCACACGGGCGCTGATCGACGACACGTTGATAATCCGCCCCCACCGTCGCACCAGCATGCCTCGAACGACGGCGCGCACGCACTGGTACGCCCCGTCAAGATTCACGTCCATGACTTCCCGCCAGCGCGCGGAGTCGTGGAAGAGCGCGTGTGCGTCGCGTGTGATCCCCGCGTTGTTCACGAGGATGTCAACCTGGCCGAGCGCGGCGGTCGCCTGCTCGAAAAACTGGGACACCGCCTGCTCGTCGCCAAGCTGACAGCGTCCAGCCCAGGCACGACCGCCCCGGGCGCGCGCCGCCTCTTCGAACTCCCGTGCCTGGTCTTCCCGCTCGCGAAACATGATGCCGACGGCCGCCCCCCGCTCGAGCAGCTTGTCGGCGATGGACCGGCCGATTCCGCGCGAGCCGCCGGTGACGACCGCGACGCGTCCGGACAAATTCAGCTCCTCAATGGAGGACGGCCCGGCGGTTATCGACTGTTCGGGCAAGGGACCGGAGAGTATACCTCACGCCTTCAGCGCTCGATGCGGAGCACCGCGCTGAACAGCGCCCCGCCGCTCGCGAAACTGTTGACGAGCACGATCGGTCCAGGCGCGTCTACTGCCCCGCACGCCAGTCGAAGGGACGCCGTCACTCGATCGGGCTCGTTCAGCCCCGCGACAGGGGGAACGCGAGGGCCGCACAGGCACGCCGCCGCGCACGCCAGGCAGCCGGAGACCCCCGACTCGCCGAGCGCGCCTTTGATCGTGGTCACCACGGTCCGCGTACCGCCGAAGAGCGATGTGAGGGCCTGCGCCTCGCAGCGATCGAGTTCGCGTGTCGCGTTCGCCGACGCATAGACGACGTCGATGTCCGAAGGCGCGAGCCCGGCGTCTTCCATCGCCATCTTCATCGTCCGCTCGAGTGGCTCGGGACGATCCGGCCAGGCATTCAGCGGGACCGACGCGCTCGACGCCGCCACTCCCAGGATCTCTCCGCGGCCGCCGGTCTCCTGGGTGGCGTCCGACCGCTCGAGCCAGAAGCTGACGGCGCCTTCGCCGAGGACGAACCCCTCCCTCGCGGCGTCGAAGGGCGCTAGTCTCGATGAAAACGACGCGCCCGGCGACATTACGCCGAAGCGGTCGTGGGCCTTGAAGAAGGTTTCGAAAACCGCGTCGGTTCCGCCGGCGATCAATGAAGAGGCATTGCCTTCCCGGAGGATGTCGACGGCATCGATGAGGGCGGCAAGCCCGGACCCTTCCTTGTGGCTGACCGTCATGTTGGGCCCGCGCAGGCGGTGATCGAGGCCGACGATGCTCGCGGCGGAATTCGCGACGGTGCTGTCGAACAGGAGCGCCGGCGCAGCGGCCACGCCCTGCCGGAACAGGGCATCGAGGAAAATCTGCGTCGATCCCCCTCCCGCTGTCCAGGTGCCGAGGACGACGCCCGTTCGATCATCGCCGTCCGGCGGTATCGATCGGCCTGCGTCTTCGATCGCCAGCTTCGTCGCCGCCACCGCATACACGGCGGTCCGATCCATGCGGCGCATCTTCATCGGCGCGACCCACGGCGACGGATCGAAGCCGACGATCGCCGCTCCAAGCCGCGAACGGCAGTCGGTGGTGTCGAAACCCTGAATCGGCGCAATGGCCGAACGCGCGCCGAGCAACGCGTCGCAGAACGACGCGTGGCCGGTTCCGAACGGCGTCACGATGCCGATTCCGCGTATCCGCACCGGTTCCCGCACGCGCCGTACGTTACCATTGCCGCGATGCGCATTCCAGCCACGCGGCGCGTGCTCTGCGCCGTCGCAGCGATTCTTGCGACATCCGTCGTGACCTTCGTGTCAGCGAATGCGTCGCCCGACCGGTTCGACGACTTGTACGCGCGCGGCCAGCAGGTCAACGGCGCGATGAAGACGCTGACGGCGCGATTCACGGAGACCACCACGTCCACGCTGCTCACCAAGCCGATCACGGCGCGCGGACGGTTGTGGGTCGAACGTCCGTCCCGCGTGATCCTGCGCTACACGGATCCCGACGCTCGCGTGGTGCTGATGGACGGCAATCGCATGACCGTTTCCTGGCCGAGCCGGCACATCAACCAGACGATCGACATCACCGCCGCGCAGGGCCGCGTCCAGAAATACTTCGTCAACGGCACGGCCGCCGATCTCCGGCGGCAGTTCGAGATCGAGACCCGCGACGATGGTAATGGGCGTCCGGGTGCGGATTACGTCTCGATGGTGCCAAAGCGGAAGCAGATTCGCGAGACGCTGGCCAGGCTGGAGCTCCGGGTCGATCGCACGTCGATGCTGCCCGATGAAATGAAGATGACCTTCGCGAACGGCGACCTCAAGACCATGACATTCGAGGACGTCGTGCCGAACACCCCGCTCGACGCCCGCACGTTCAGCCTCGATCGGTAGAGCGGTTTCACATGTCGTAGCGCGGGGGCTTTCAGCTCCCGCGGACGCGGCCCTGAAAGGGCCGCGCTACCGCTACGTCATTCCCAGTGAGCCTGCGGAGGGCCCGAGCGTGTGCTCGCCCAGGTAGTGGTCGACGTCCATGAGACGCTGCGTGCGGCGCAGGGCGCGGACCAGAAACAGGGCGTTCGCCAGGTCCACCTCGCGCAGCCACTGAAGAAGGCCCTTGCGCCCTTTGAGATTCAGCACGGAACGGCGCCAGGTCTCGCAGTACAACTCGAAGAAGCGGCGCGACCCCAGCGCGGGCTCCCAGAGCAGGTGGTGCATGTCGAAATGGGACCAGTGCCGCGCCCGCAGCGAGGGCCGCATTTCCTCGAAATACGCCGTGCCAGGGAGCGGCGTCAGGATCGTGAACCCCGCCTGGAACAGCTGGTGCTGTTCCACGAATGCCCACAGGCGCTCGAAGTCCGGCTCGGTCCAGGCCGGATCGATGACGAAGTTTCCGGTCACGCCGTACCCGGTCGCGCGTGCGACCGCCACCCCGCGCGCGGTCTCGTCGACGGTTGCGTCCTTGCGCAGGCCATCGAGTCCCTCGTCGGTCGCGGCCTCGAGCCCGAAGAAGATATCGAAGTCCTTCGCGAGCGGCCGCCACGCCTCGAGCAGCTCGGGGTGCCGGGCTACGAGATCCGTTCGGCTCTGGACCAGAATCCATTTCTTCCGGACGCCGCGGCGCCGGAGCTCGTGGGCCAGTTCGAGGCTGCGCGGCGCGTGATGCCAGAACAAGTCGTCGGCGACGAACACGTGATCGCCGACGGACGCGAAGTCCCGGCATACCGAGTCGATCGACCGCTCGCGGACGCTCCGCGCATGGACCTGCCAGATCGAGCAGAACGTGCAGCGGAACGGACAGCCGCGCGCGGTCTCGACAAGATAGGCCGGACGGTGGGCCAGACACGCGTACTGTCCCCGCCACGATTCGACGTGGTGGCGCGCCGGCAGCGGGACTTCGTCGAGCACCAGCGTGCCGATTTCGCCCTGCGTTCGAACCACGCCCTGGTCCCGATCGCGCAGCGCTAAACCGGGCACGGCGGCGAGCGGTACCCCGCCGGCGATCGCGGCGCAGATGGCCGGCATCGCCCGCTCCCCATCGTCGAGCACGACCGCCGTTACGGCCGGCACCAGGAACGGCGCCGGATATGCCGCGGCGGTGTGGCCGCCGACGACGATCGGCACGTCCGGCAGCAGCGTTCGAACCCGCTCGGCGAGCGCGACCACTTCGTCGGTTTCGAGCGCGTGCATCGCCGCGATGCCGACGAGGGCGGGACGCGAGCGACGAATGTGAGCGGCCAACGAAGGCCGGAAGCGAAGGTCGACCAGCGTGACGCGGTGGCCGCGCGCCTCGAGCGCCGCCGCGATGTACTCCATGCCCAGCGGCTCGATGCGGAAGAAGGGGCCGAGCCCGAAGCGTTCGTTCGCGGGCACGGGCCGCAGCATCAGAACGTTCATGCTAAGCTCCAGAATCTAACACGCCGCTTGATTCGTGGGATACCTGGTTGCTGCCATCGTCGGGTGGGCGCATCGCCAGCGCACGATTGTGGTTGCGATCGTGGCGCTCGGGTTGATCGTCTCGATCGAGGGCACGCGGCGCCTGTCGTTCGACACCGATGTGCTGTCGCTGCTGCCTCGCGACAGCCGCGTAATTCAGGGCTTCCGCAGTTTCCTCTCGCGTTTCGGCACCCTCGATCAGCTGTACGTCATCTGCACGGCGCCGGAAGGTCATGCCATCTCGGAGTACTCCGACGACATCGACGCATGGGCTGCAGGCCTTCGCGCCTCGCCTGAAATTGTCCGGGTGGACGCGGGCACCGTCGACCGCACACGGAGCTTCGAGTGGCTCGCCGACCGGCAGTTGCTGATTCTTCACGATCGCTACCTCGATGAGGCACTGCGCCGGCTGAGCGCCGGCCATATGTCGGCGGCGATCGCCGCCCGACGCGATCTGCTCGCGTTGCCCGGCGCCGATATCGCGCAGGTGGTGCGACAGGATCCGGCCGCGCTCTTCGATCTGCTGCGCGATGCGGTGGGAGGCAGCACACCCGGCGGCCTGATGATGGGCCTGAACGATGGTGGCTACGTCACCACCGACGGCCGCAGCCGGCTGCTGATCGCACGGCCGAGGCGCCCCCCCTTCGACGTGGAATTCTCCAAAGCGCTCGACGCGCGTCTACGCGAGATCGCGGGAGCGACTGACCGCCGTGCGGCGCAGGCACGCGAGAACGGCGACGAGGAGCCGCGTCCGGCGATGCAGGTGCAGTTCGCCGGCGGTCACCGGATTGCCGTCGAGACCGAGTCGGTCGTCAAGAGCGAGAGCATCTGGAATACGGTCGGCTCCCTGATCGTGATCCTCCCGCTGCTCTATTTCGTGTTCCGCAGCCTGTGGCTCGTGACCGTCGGATCCCTGCCCTCCGGACTCTCGCTGGTGTTCGTACTGGGCGCCCTTGGCTTCGCGGGCGCGAAGCTTTCGGCGGCCGCGACTGGCGCCGCGGCCATGCTGTTCGGCCTCGGCGTGGATGGCGTCGTCCTGCTCTATGTCGCGCACCGGCTGGCTGTTGCCGACGGTGTCAGCGACATCCCCAGGGCACTCGAAGGACCGTCGAGCAGCATGCTGCTGGGAATGTGGACGACGGCGGCGACGTTCTACGGCCTCATGTTCGTGGATTTTCCGAGCCTGGAACAGCTCGGCCGCCTCCTCGGCCACAGCATGGTGGTGTGCGGAGTGCTGACGCTCATCATGGTGCCCGCGCTTCTGCCCCGCCGAGCGCCCAGGCGTCCGGCGCCCGCGCTGGTCATGCCGCGCTTTGCGGCGTGGATGGTCCGCCGGCGGCGCGCCGTGCTCGTGGGCAGCGTCCTGGTCACGGCTGTGCTCGGATGGGCGGCGACGCGGATCCACGTCAACCCGACGCTCGATCGCCTGCGTTCGGTCACCAGCGCGGCCCGGATCGAAACCGAGATCGGACCGAAATTCGGCCTTCCGAGCGATGTCTACGTGGTACTGGCCGAAGGGCCCGAGCTCGAGCCGCTGCTGCAGGCCAACGAACGCCTCGCACGACGGCTGAGCGCAGACATCCCGGAGCTGGCGTTTCAATCGCCGGCGCGCCTCCTGCCCTCGGCTGCCGCGCAGCAGGAGCGTGCGGCGACGATTGCGAGAAGCGGTTTGTCGGTTGACGCCATTCAATCGACGCTCGAGCGGGCACGGGTGGCGAACGACTTCACGCCGGGCGCGTTCGAGCCGTTCTCGGCGCGCGTGCCGCGGCTCCTCGATACCAACGAGCGGATCACCTACGACGGGCTCGTCGCCCACGATTTCGGCGATCTCGTCGATCGGTTCGTCGTCCACGAACGCGGCCGCTGGTCGCTTGCGACCTATGTGTTTCCGTCGGATGCCGGCCAGGCCGCGCGCATGCAGGACATCGTGAGCGCGGTTGATCCGTCACAGATCCTGACGGGGCTGACGCTGGTCAACCGCGAGCTCGCACGCAGCTTCGTGCCGCAGTTCGTCAAGGGCCTCGCCATCGGAACCGCGCTGGTCATGATCCTCGTGATCGCCGCGTTTCGGAATTGGCGTCTGTCGATGTATGCCCTCCTGCCCACGGCGATTGGCCTGACGTGGGCCGCCGGCGTTCTCGCCATTGCGGGGGTGGAGCTCGATCTGTTTGCCGTCTTCGCCGTGGTGACGTTCGTCGGCATCGGCGTGGACTACGGCATCCACCTGGTCCATCGCTATCATGCGCGCGGTGACGCGGAGCACGCCACCGCCGAGCTGGCCCCCGTCATCCTCTCGGCAGCCGCGATCACCCTGGGCGGTTACGGAACCCTGATTTGGTCGTCGTACCCTCCCTTGCGGTCGATTGGCATCGTGTCGGCCGCGAGCACGGTGGCCCTTGCGGCAGCCTCGGTGCTCGTCCTGCCTGCACTGCTCCTGAGCGGGCAGGCTGGCGGCGAGCCGGCCGCGGTCGAAACTCCGACTCGATGACGCCAAGAACCGCGGCTGTCATTCCCGCGCTGGACGAGTCCGGCTCCATCGCGCGAGTGGTGGACGGCCTGCGCGGCACCGTCGATCACGTCATCGTGGTTGACGATGGGTCGTCGGATCAGACGGCGGAACGCGCCCGGGCCGCGGGCGCCGAGGTCATCGTTCACCGGGCCAACCTTGGCAAAGGACAGGCCGTCCGCACGGGCCTCGCACGGGTCTTCGAGGGCGAGTTCACGCACGTGTTGCTCCTCGATGGAGACATGCAGCATCTTCCCGGGGAGGCCGCGGCGCTGGTGGACCGGGCGGTTCGCGCGGACGCCGATGTCGTCCTCGGCCAGCGGCGCTTCGACCCGGAGAAGATGCCACCGGCCCGCTATTACGCGAACAAGATAGGCAGCCGGGTCCTGTCGTGGTTCGTCGGCATTCCTGTCGAGGACACGCAGTGCGGCTTTCGCGTCTTTCGGGTCGACGCGCTCAGGGGCCTCCGTCTGAACGCCACCAAGTACGAGATCGAGACCGAAATGCTCATCAAAGTCCGGAGACGGGGCGGTCGCGTCGAGACCGTGCCGGTCACCGCCGTCTACGCGGGACAGAAGAGCAAGCTGCGGCCGGTGCCCGACACGACGCGCACATGTTTTCTGGCGGTGTACTATCGGTTCCTTGAACGTCTCTGAGCCGGCCGAACTCCCCGCCTCTGACGCGCCAATCACCCGGCGCGACGGGATCCGGCGCCGCTGGACGCTGCACGGTCTCAACAACGGGGCGATCTTCAGCGCCACCTACCATGGCGTGGGCTTTCTGCCGCGCTGGATGTCGTACACCATCGGACGCGCGGGCACCTGGATCGCCTGGCGGCTGATGCGCGAGACGCGCGCCGCGATTGCCGACAACCTCCGGCCCCTGTTCCCGGGCGAGACGGCCCGCGGGCTCGAGATTCGCGCGCGCAAGACGCTCGCGGCCTACGCCTGCGACGTGATTGACTTCATTCGATCCTTGCGCGCTCCGGATGCCGACCTCCACACGCTCTTCGATCATTCGCCTGACGATTCGCAGATGATTCTCGATCTGCTGAGGAACGAGCGGGGCCTCATTCTCGTGAGCGGGCATTACGGAAACTGGGAGGTCGGCGCGGTCTTCATCCGGCGAATCGTGAAGATACCAATCACCATCATCGCCATGGCCGAAGACAATCCCACGGTCAACCGGCTGCGCCGTGAAATTCGCGCGGCGGTCGGCGCCGAGACGATCGAGGTCGGTCAATCGCTCGAGACGGCGCTTCAAATCCGCCGCCGTCTCGCCGCGAACGGCCTCGTCGCCGTGCTCATGGATCGCCATGTCGGCCGCGACCGTGTCGAGGTCGAGATGTTCGGCCGGGGTGCCTCGTTTCTGAGAACGCCGGCTCTGATGGCGTTCATGACCGGCGCGCCCCTGCTGCCGTGCTTCATCGAGCGGCTGCGGCCCGGGCGCTTCAAGGTTCGCGCCGGCGTGCCCATCTTCGTCGATCGGAACAGGCCCCGGGACGAAGCGATTCAGAGAGCGGCGCAGGATTTCGCGGACCAGTTGAGCGTTCGCATCCGTGCACGCCCCGAGTGCTGGTACCACTTCTACAGGTATTGGGATGCACCGGCCGGCGAGGATGCCCCGCGTACGTAGGCGTCGCCCATGGATCCCCTGACACACGTCGTTGTCGGCCGCGCGCTCGCCGCCGCGGCCGGCCGGCCGGGGCGCCCGCAGTCCTTTGCCCTCGGCGCGGCCGCCATTCTCGGGGCCCTTTCCCCCGACATCGACAGCGTCGTGGCCTTTGCGGGCTGGGATCGCTACCTGCGCGTTCATCAGTTCGGCACCCACTCGCTGATCGGCGCCGTGGTGATGGCGGCCTGTACAGCGGGCGTCATCTGGCTGTTCCACCGCGGCACGCGTTTCGCCGTCCTACTCGGCGCCGCCACGGCAGGCGCAATCAGCCATATCGCGCTGGATCTGGCGTGCGGCGCGCTGATCGCCATCGCCTGGCCGCTCTCCGATCGTCGTTTCTCCGTGCCTCTCGTCGGGATGGCCGATCCGTGGCTCGTCGGGATTTGCGCCGGCGGTCTCTTTGCGCTCTGGCGAGTCCGTGTGCCGATGCGGACAGCGGCTCGGCTGGTCCTCGTCGCGATATCAGTGTTTCTGGTCTTCAAAGCCGTGATGCTCGCGATGGCTCTGTCTCGCGCCGACGTCAGACCGGCCGCTCCGGGCGCGCTCGAGGCCCGGTGGGGCTCGCTGGCGGAATGGACCGTCTATCGTCGAAGTGCGGACGCCGTCCGATCAGTCAGGATCAGCAGCTCCGGCGCGCCCACTGTCGTCGTGATGTCCCAGGCCGTCGAATCGGCCTCGCCCTTCGTGGGGCCTTCACACGAGCTCGAGACCGTCCGCAATTTTCTCGCCGTCCACGACTTCGCTTTTCCCGTCGTCGAACCGGAAGGCCTCGACCGCATTTCGGTGTTATGGTCGGATCTCCGCTACTGCGGTCCCGCCTCCACGCCCAACCTGGTGTCGTGCGCCGTGTGGGCAGGCGGCGTTTTCGATCGCAGCGGACATGCGCTTAACCAGGAAGTGAAGGTGGGGCGCTTCGTCCAGACCCGTCGGCCGCCCGGGTAAGGCGGAACAGCACGTTGGCGAACGGCGTCCCGTCGCCCATCGGCCGCGCCTCGCTCACGAATCCGTGGCGTGCAAAGCAATCGCGCCATTCGGTCTGCGTGCGCGGATTGAACGCCTGAGTCTTCCGGGTCCTGAACACAAAAGCCTTCACGGCGTTGCCGACGCGGACCGCGGTAAACCGCCAGCCGACGGCAGGATCGGTTTCGCGAATCAGGACGACGCCCGCCGGGTGGAGCCGCTCGGCGAGGGCGCCGAGCAGCGCCTCCTGTTCGTCCGATTGAAGAAGGTGAAGGACGTCGAACAGCAGCGCCGCGTGAGCCGGCTCGAGCGTGAGGGTTCTCAGATCGGCGTGAACCACCTCGGCGTCGCCGTCGAGCGCTTCCCTCGCGCTCGCAGCCGGCCGCGGCCGCGTTTCGATACCGACCATGCGATCGAATCGCGGCGGCTCCGGCGACGAGGCAGGCCAGCGGTGCTCGATGAACGCCCGGCGAGCCTCAACGAGCAGCGCCAGCATCAGTCCCTGTCCGCAGCCGATGTCGAGGAGCGTGCCGCCCGGAGGCAGCAGGTCCGGCGACAGCGTTGCGCAGTAGACCGGATCCATGCGGAGCTTGCCGCGCGCAAACTCCCATGCGGTGATGCTGCCGCCGAGATAGCGATCGGACGTCCGGCGGACGAGATCTGCAAACATGGGGTCGCGGCCCGAGCCGCGCATCAGGACGTACGTGCCCGTGCCGGCGAGCACAGCGAGCACGCCGCCTACGAACAGGCTGCCGACCACGGCATCCATGCCGAAAACGCCGATCCCGGTGGACGTGATGGTCTGGCGCGACAGGGAATGAAACGACCCGCGGCGCAGCCACGCGCCCAGCTGCACCTCGGCAAAGACGAGCCACGGCGCGACGAACGGGTTCGAGATATTGGCCGCGAGATACATCTTCAGCCGGTTCAGGCCGAGCGCGAATCCGACCGTCCAGCACATCGCCAGATGGAAACCGTAAAGGGGGAGGCAGCCGATGAAGACGCCCAGGGAAACGGCCGCGGTCTCTCGAACGGCGCCGTCTCCCTCGGTGCGGAGGCGATGAAATGTTCCACGAAGCCGGGGCGATAGCCTGCGCATTCGCGGCTTGACGGTTGCTAGCCCGCGAGCGTCAGGCTGCCGGTCGCCACGAGGACGCCGTCAGCGGTGACCGTGCCTTCGATCTTGCACAATCGACCCATCCTGCCGGCGACGTGCGCGCGTGCCTCGAGGACCGCGCCCGGCACCGCCGCCGCCGGGAACTTCAGCGGACCGAGCGCGGCGATCCGCAACTGCAGCGGTTTGCCCGGAAGCCCGTTGCCCGGGGCGGCCGCGGCCAGGCCGCCGGTCTGCGCGAGCAACTCCACGAGAATCACGGCGGGCACAACGGGCTGGCCGGGGAAGTGCCCTTGAAAATAGAAATCGTCGGGATTCGCTACACGGCGCGCGGTGGCACTCGCGCCGTGCTGGACGTCAACGATTTCCTCGATCAGCCGCATGGGGGGCTGATGCGGCAGGCAGTCAATCAGCGACATCGTGCGTAGTATATTTCGACGGCCATGTCTTCCGCTCGAGTCGAAATGCCAATCCACGGAGTTGCTCCGGCGTGAGCGAGATCGTCGCGTGCTTCGAGATGGTCCGGAGCAGCGCTCCTGATCGAACCCTCATCTACATGCCCGCAACCGGCGCCGAGTGGTCCGCGGACCACCTGTGGCAGGCGCATCAGCGGTATGCCGAGCGGCTGACGCAGATGGGCGTCGGGAGCGGCGATCTGGTGGTATCGGCGGCCGGCAATTCGGCGGCGAGCGTGGCAATCCTCCTCGCGTGCCGGGCCGTGGATGCGGCGGTGCTGCCGGCCGATTCGGGAACCGCGCCAAACGAGCTGCTCGCCCTGGCGCAACGTTTCGGGGCGCGGGCGCTGCTCCTGCCCGCCGGCGCCGCCCACGATTTGTCTCCTGGCCCCGAAACAACCCGTCGGCGCTACCCCGGGGCCGCTGTCCTGAAGCTGACGTCAGGATCCACGAACGTTCCGAAGGCGGCCATTGTCAGCGAAGCGCAGCTGATCGCGGACAGCGCCCGCATCGCGGCCGCCATGAATGTGATGCCCTCCGACGTGCAGATGGCCACCATCCCGGTCTCGCACGCCTACGGCCTCGGTAACCTCATCGTTCCGCTGCTGCTGCAGGGCACCCGGCTCGTGCTCCGCGATTCGTTCGTCCCTCAGCAGCTTCTGGGCGATGCCGGGCGTTACCGCGCGCGGGTGTTCCAGGGCGTGCCCTTCATGTTTCATTATTTCTTGCTTATGCCATCGACTGTCGAATGGCCGCGGTCCCTGACCTCGCTGATTTCCGCCGGTGCGCCCCTGCAGCCCGAAACGGTCCGGGGTTTCCACGAGCGCTTCGCGCTGAAGATCCATTCGTTCTACGGCTCCTCTGAAGCGGGTGGCATCGCGTTCGACGCCGACGATGAGATCGACGGCAGCGGGACCGTGGGCGCCCCGCTGCCGGACGTCACGGTCACGCTCAGGGACACGGAAGACGTCAAGGGACGGATCCACGTGGCGAGCAACGCGGTTGCCAGCGGCTACGCCGACGGCCCGGATGATGCATTTGCGGACGGCGGCTTCCTGACCGGCGATTGCGGCCGGTGGGACGCAGGGGGCCGGCTGTTGCTCGCGGGGAGAGTGTCCTCGTTTGTCAACGTCGCCGGTCACAAGGTGCGGCCGGACGAGGTGGAAGAAGTACTGCGGGCCATGCCGGGCGTCGCCGACGTGCGCGTGATCGGCGCCGACGATTCGCGGCGGGGAGAACAAATCGTGGCGTGTATCGTGGCCGAACACGCGGGGTCGATCCCGGCGCTGGCGGTGCGGCGCTTCTGCGCCGCGCGTCTTGCCCCCTACAAGGTTCCTCGCGCGGTTGTTTTCGTCGGTACGATTCCTACAACAGCCCGCGGCAAGGTGGATCGCGCTGCGATCGCGGACCTTGTGCGCGCACAACTCAGCGTATAATGCGCGCGATGAAATCGCCGTCGCGAGCGAGTGCGTGGAAGCCTCTCGAAATCGCGCTGACGGGGACGGCCAGGTTTCTCTGGCCCATTCTCCAGTCCCTGA
Organism: uncultured Acidobacteriota bacterium; assembly: GCA_963712905.1. Taxonomy (GTDB): domain Bacteria; phylum Acidobacteriota; class Vicinamibacteria; order Vicinamibacterales; family CAVVIG01; genus CAVQJU01. The sequence goes on from CAVQJU010000020.1 coordinate 23,989, forward strand.
ACCGGCGTGTTCCCTCCAGGTCGTTTCGTCCGAAATGGGCGGAGGCGCCTCTGCTCAAGAGCTACGAGCGCACGTCACCGCAACTGGGCTGGCCGCGCACGACGGATTCGCTGTGCCCGACCTGCGTCCGTGAGACGCGCGAGGCCATTCTTTCCGGCCGCAGGAGCGTGGAAGCGCTCGTCAACGAACACACCGGCGAAATCAAAGCGCACATCCTCGAACGCGACGGCAAGGTGCTGATTGAAAAGAGCTGCCCGGTTCATGGCAGCTTCGTCGATACGCTGGCGATCAATCCCCCGTTCCTCCGCCGCCTCGAATCGCTTTTTCCGGGGCGCGATTTTCCTGCCGTCACCGAGACCCTGCACAACCACGGGACGTCGTCCATCAAGTACGGACGCGGCGCGGTGCTGACGATCGATCTGACGAACCGCTGCAACATGATGTGCGATCCGTGCTTCATGGACGCCAATCAGGTCGGCTACGTGCACGAGCTGACGATGCCGGAGGTCGAGAAGCTGCTCGACGACGCCGTCAGCATCAAGCCGCGACGCCAGATGTCGGTGCAGTTCTCGGGCGGGGAGCCGACGATCTCGCCGCTGTTCCTGGACGCGGTCCGGTACGCGCGCAAGGTCGGCTACTTCAGCGTGCAGGCCGCGACCAACGGCATCCGGTTCGCGCAGGACCCGGACTTCGCGCACCAGGCATACGACGCGGGCCTGCGAATCGCCTATCTGCAATTCGACGGCGTCACCGAGGCGGCCAACGCGCACCGCAAGGTCGGAAACCTGTTCGACGTGAAGCTCCGCGCGATTGAAAACCTGCACGCCGCCGGAATCGACGTCTGCCTTGTCGTCACGATCGTCAAGACGGTCAACGACGATCAGGTCGGGCCGATCGTGAAGTTCGCGCTGCAGAACTGCGACAAAGTGAGTTTCGTGTCGTTCCAGCCCGTCTCGTTCACCGGCCGCGACGAGGAGATCAGCGACGAGGAACGGCACCGGAAGCGCTACACCCTGTCGCACCTCGCCGAGGATTTGAAGCAGCAGACGGGCGTGACGGAGCCGATGCGAGACTGGTTCCCGCTCTCTGCGTCGAGCGTGATGTCGCACGTCACGGACCTGATGAAAGGGCCGGGCGCAGACTGGGGCTCGCTCAGCTGCGGCTGCCACCCGGACTGCGGAATCGGCATGGGCTTCATGGTCAGCAAGAAGACCAAACAGTGGGCTCCGCTCTCCGCGTTCGTCGACGTCGAGCAGGTCCTGAAGGATGCCTCGGATATCGCCGACAGCGCCAGGGGACGGACCTTCACCGTGATTCAAACGGCCCTGAGCCTGCTGCGCAACTATTCACCGGCCAGGGCGCCGGCCGGTTTCCGGCTCGTGGATCTGCTGCACAAGTTCGACAAACAAAGCGGCGGCCAGCTGGGCGGAAAACTCGGGGCGCGCGACAACGGGAACCGCAAGGGCGACGAGTGGCTGCTGATGTTCGTGGCGGGGATGTGGTTCCAGGATCTCTGGACCTACGACTTCCGGCGCACCGAAATGTGCATCATTCCGTATGCGACGCAGATGGGCGAGATCTCGTTCTGCGCGTACAACACCGGGGTGGGCTGGCGGCAAATCGTCGAGCAGATGTTCCAGAATTCCAAGGTCGGGGACTGGTACAAGGAACACGGCAAGCACGCCGTGTATGCCAACCCCAGGAAGCCGGTCCCGCTGGGCGCGAGCGCCCGGCCCGTTGCCCTGCACATTCCCAGGGATGGCCGGTTGATCGAGTGGGTTTCCAGCCGGTAGTTGATCCCAGGCCTGCTGCTCCAGGTCGGAGTCATCTTCGCGTTTTCGCGCGTCGCGAGGCGGCTGTTCCTGCCGCTCGGACAGCCCGCGGTCGTCGGCGAAATGGCCGCGGGCCTGATGCTGGGGCCGTCCTGCTTTGGATGGCTCATGCCTCGAGTGTCGGCAGCGCTCTTCGCTCCGGGCACGCTGCCGGCGCTCAATCTGATCAGTCAAGTCGGGCTCGTGCTGTTCATGTTTCTCGTCGGCCTGCGGCTCGATTCTCCGCAGCTGGAGGCCCGAAAACGCGTGGCGATGGTCACGAGCGCCACGAGCATCGTCGTCCCGTTCGTGCTCGGCGCCCTGCTGGCCGTGGCCATGCACGAACGGCTTGGCCCGGCGGGTGTCGGGCGATGGCCCTTCGCGCTCTTCATCGGGACGGCCATGAGCATCACGGCCTTCCCGGTCCTCGCGCGCATCCTCGTTGACCATGGGTTGCTCACCACGGGGGTCGGGGTGGTGGCGATTGCCTGCGCCGCCTTCGACGACGTGACCGGATGGATGATCCTGAGCGGCATCACGGCCCTGGTCCGCTCAGTCGATGCGCGGGCGTTCCTTGCCAGTGTCGTTCTGTTTACCGTCTATCTGGGCGCGATGGTCGCGATCGTGCGGCCGGCGCTGCGCTGGTATGCGCGCTTGCGAGGTCCCCGATTCGGCGGGTCTGGCGAGGCGCTTGCGATCGGCCTGATAGTGATGGCCGTGTCGGCGGTCGTCACACAGTTGCTGGGTGTGCACGCGTTGTTCGGCGCTTTTTTTGCGGGCCTGATGATGCCCAGGGAGGCGCAAGTCGAGCCGGTGTTTGCCAGGCGTATCGAGCCGGTGACAGTCACGCTGCTCCTGCCGCTGTTCTTCGCGTTCACCGGTCTGCGCACATCGGTGCAGCTCATCGACAGCGCAGCGTTGTGGCGTGACGCCGCGCTCATCCTGGCCGTAGCCATCCTTGGCAAAGGCGGCAGCTCGCTGCTTGCGGCTCGCGCGATGGGGCTCTCTTGGCGGGAAGCCGGTGCGCTCGGCGTTCTCCTCAACACCCGCGGGCTGATCGAGCTCGTCGTGCTCAATATCGGCCTCGAGCTCGGCATCCTGTCGCCAGTCGTGTTTTCCATGCTGGTGCTCATGGCGCTCATCACGACGCTCATGACGTCACCGCTGATTACATGGCTTCTGCCGGCTCACCGAGTGGTGGCGCTGCCCATCGCGTCTGACGCCTGAGCGTTCGAGGTTTGTCAGCGCTTACTTCACCCACGCGTCGTTCGTGCGGCTCCAGGTCTTGTCGGGGTTGTAACGGTCGATCTGCCTGGCGAGGGCCACCGAGTCCGGGCCCAGATCCTTCTGATACACGATGCCGTCGTGATTGACGATGAATGTCTGCACGCCCGGTGACGCCGTATTCCGCGGGCGTCGCGATCAGCGCGAAGCCGCCAATCATCGCGCCACTGATCACGTAGTCGAGCTCGCCCAGCGGCGCGGCGGGGCCCTGGCCCTTCAGGACGTGAAAGATGTAGCCGTGATACGCGGACGCCGTGTCCACGGCGTAGCCCTCTTCGATCGCCTTGGCGACCGCTTCGCTGATCGGGCCGCCGTCGGTGCCGTCGGCGTTCTTCCAGTACAGGCCGTCCTGCTTGCCTGGCGTGCTGATGATGCGCTGCGCGTACTGGTGCACGCGTCGAGTCATCGTGCAGGTCGAGCGCGTACTCCTGCTGCGCCTCGACGAACCCGCGACACACTTCGATCGCGTCGAGTTCGTTGGCGCCGACGCGCCGGAACAGGATCTCGTCGCGTCCGGTCTTGGCGTCGAAGTACCACTTGCCCGCAACCCTGCACGAGCGGCACGGGCAGCGGCCAGTGGTCCGGGCCGACCTGCAGCGTGGCCCGGCTTGGCGTTCGCCGGACTCACGACGACCGCGTGTCCCTCCTGTGGCGAGCGCGGCAAACGCGAGCGCGTACGACTTGTCGCGAACAGCATCTCCGGTGCTCACGAGATCCTTGCCGTCCGGACCGAACATCGCGATGAGCGCCGGTTCGTCGAACGCTCGACGCCGCCTGGATGAGCGCGGCTGCGGCCGCCTGCGGCAGTCGCGAACGCCCTGGCGCCCGGCGGCGGCACGGCCGCGGCGGCCGGCTTGGCGGCCGGTTTCGGCGCCGGGGCCGTCTGCGAGACACACGGGCGTACCGAACAGGCCGAGGGCAAGTGCCGTCACGGCGAGGCGTCGCGCCGCAATCGATGTCGACGAGCAACGTCATTAGTGGGTTCGTCATGGCCGGTTACCTCCGTCGCCCGCCGCCGCCACCGCCCGAGCGTGCGCGCGACGCGCCCACACTGGACGACCCACGCGGCTGCTGCTGCGGGCGGCGCTGCTGGTCGGCCGGCTGCTCGACGCGCCGCCGAAGGCGTTGCCGCTCCGGCTGGAACCCTGGCTGCTCGGGATGCTGCGATTGCCGACGCGATCGCCGCGCCGGCGCCCGCCGTGCCGCGGTTCGCGCCGGCGCTGTTCGTCGCCGGGCGACGCACCGGCACGATTCGCGCCGGCGGCAGGCTGTGTTCGCGCGGACGCGCCCGAATTCTGCCGGGCCGACGCCTGTCGCGTCGCCACCGAATCGCCCCGCGCCGTGCCGCCATAGCGGTTCGCGGTGTTGCGATCCGCGTACGGCGTGCCGCCGCGATGCGCCGGATTGTGATTCCAGCTGCCGCCGTACCGGTTGACGTTGTTGTAGCGGTTGTAGTGGTTCACATACCGGTTGTTCACGTTGATGTTGACGCTGCCGTAGCCCCATCGCGGACCGTAGCCCCAGCCGCCGCCCCAGAACGCGCCCATCGCGATGCCCACGCCGAACCCGATCGCGACGCCTGCCGCGTAGTAGCCAGGCGGCGGGTAGTAGATAGGCGGATACGGATAAATCGGCGGGCCGTAGACGACGACGGGGTTGTAGGCCGGGACGTAGATGACCTGCGGATTGGCCTGCTGGATGACGATGACTTCCTTGGTCTCGACCACCTGCGTCGTGACCTTCTGCTGCTCGGTGGTCTTCAGGTTCCCCTCATCGGTGGCCTTCTTTCGCATGCGCTGCACGGCGTCCATCACGTCCTTCTGCTGCGCGAGGAAGGCGTTGCCGAGGTCGGTCGTCCACTTGATGTCGTCGCCCAGGCGCTTGACGACGTCGGGCAGCGCGGCGAGCCCCTGGACGGCCGGATCCCAGTTTTCCTTCTCGACGGCGGCGGCCAGGGCCTCGCCCTTCAGGTCGGTGTGTTTGGCCAGCCACTGTTGCAGCTGGACGATTTCGAGCGGGTAGGTCGACGCGGCGAGCACCTGCGCCAGGAGCGGATCAGGATAGAGCGCGATTGGCGCGACCAGCGAATCGAGCTGGTCATTGGGAATCTTCACCACCGCCGCTGTCGTCGTCGGCGTTGTCGCCTGGGCCTGTGGACGCGGCACGGCGGAAGCGATGTTCGGCGGCGTGAGGAGCGCGGCGCAGACCGCGGCGACGACTCGCGTGCCGAGGCTCGCTCGTTTTGAGTTCATGGAGAGGCCTTCCTGGCAGCGCGCCCGGTGGCCCGCTGCGTGACTTGGTCTCTAAGTATGCGCAGGTTGGACGGGTGGGACAAGGCGCCCCCGCGAGCGCCGAAACTGTAAGTCGTTGTTCCAAAACGGTTCGCTGTCTGGCGACCGAATGAACTAAACGGCACGCGACTGCACGGCAGCCCATCAATTTAAGTATCTGCACTGACAAAGAACGTTAGCGGGCAGCCCCCCTAAAGAAGGGCCGCGAGCAGCGATGGCGTGACGGTTGCCTGACGACAGCGCCATGCGATTCAAGCTCCTCCGGTCTCAAGCAACGTTTCTATTCCTTGCCGTACTGACCGCGTGCGGCGACGGTGACCCACGCGCAACAGCCGCCAAGTGTGGTTTCCAAGCTGGACGCACGGCTCGCGGCGCGCGTCCGCGCCGGTGACTCAGGCTACGCAGCGCGTCATCATCCGGACGACCTCAAACGGGATCCCCGGGTTGAGCGATCGCATTGGAACACGCTGGTCATCCGGTGCTTCGCCGCTCATCCGAGCATCAATGCGCTGACGGCTCGCGTGCCTGTTGCGGCGCTCGAAGGCCTCTCCCGCCTTCCGTTCGTGATGTCCATCTCGATCGACGCCGTGGTGATCGCGGACGCAGTCGTCATCGGAAGATTCGACGCTTCGAGGAACGCTCGGTCTGCCAGTCCAGTCTCCGACCGGTAATCGGGTGGGCGTTGCCGTGATCGACTCTGGTCTGGAGCCAGGGCCCGAGTTCGGTGACCGGATCGCCGGCTTCTACGATTTCACTCAGGACGGGAGTAGCCGCGTCGCCCTCGGACGATTACGGCCACGGCACTCACGTGGCCGGGCTGATCGCGGGCAGCGGGGACCTGTCGTCGGGGAAGCGTTACCGGGGAGTTGCGCCAAAGGCGCGGCTCGTTGCGCTCAAAGTTCTGGATCAAAACGGCGCGGGCAACACCAGTGATGTGATCAGCGCGATCGAATTCGTGACGGCGAACAAGGACCGGCTTGGCGTCGACGTCATCAACTTGTCTCTCGGCCACCCCATTTACGAACCGGCGGCCACGGATCCGCTGGTCCAGGCAGTGGAAGCGGCCGTGCGCGCCGGCATCGTCGTCGTCGCGTGCCGGCGGCAACTACGGCGTCTCTTCTCTGACGGGACTGCCAGGGTATGCAGGCATTCTGTCGCCAGGTAATGCACCCTCGGCAATTACCGTCGGATCGGTCAAGACGCTCGAGACGAACACACGCACCGACGATCGCGTCGCAGCATATAGCTCCCGAGGACCGACATGGTACGACGGCATGGCCAAGCCCGATCTGGTCGCGCCCGGCCATGGTCTCGTCGCGGCGGCCGCGAAATCGAGCACGCTCTACACAGACAATCCGGCACTCAGGGTCGGCGACTCCTATCTGCGGCTCAGTGGTACGAGCATGGCGGCAGGAGTCGTCAGCGGAACTGTCGCGTTGATGATCGAGGCCAATCGAAGCGCGTTTCCGAACGCACCGCTGGCACCTAATGCGGTGAAGGCCATCCTTCAGTACACGTCGCTGCCGGTCCGCGATGAACAGGGCGTCGAGTACGACTATCTCACTCAGGGCACCGGCAGCGTCAATCCCGCTGGAGCGATCGAACTGGCCGCGCGCGTCGATCCATCGATGCCCCTCGGGTCATGGTGGCTGACCAGCGGCGTGGACGAGTGGACCGTCATCGACGGTCAGATCCAGCCCTGGGCAGAGACCGTTGGCATGGGGCGACGCGCTCAGCGAAGGCCCGGTGCTGTACTTCAACGAGCTGGCGTGGACGCAGAACATCGTCTGGGGCAGCAGCGACGACAACATTGTCTGGGGCAGCAGGCGACAACATCGTCTGGGGCAGCAGCGACGACAACATCGTCTGGGGCAGCAGCGACAACATCGTCTGGGGCAGCAACATCGTGTGGGGGAGCAGCCTGATTGGCGCCTCGGATGGAACGTCCGTCTCGTGGGGAATGGCGGCGGACGTCCCGTCGCTGACGGTCTGGGGTGCGCTCGACGACAGCGGCAGGGTCGACCGGATCGGTTCTGACTGTCGCCCTAGCAGGTTTCACATGCGCCGCTCAATCTCGATGAATGTCAGCGGAGGTGTTCCAGTGACGCGTCGTCCCCTCCACGGCCGGGCCTATGTGTACGCCATGATCGCGCTTGGAGCGGCAGTGATGGCCAGCTCCTTGTGGTCCGTGCAGTTCCCGCGGCCCGGGCTCTTTGCGGCTTTACTGGTGCTGTCGGTCATCAGTTCAGCGCTGAAGGTCGACATGCCGCTTGGGGCTGGGAAGCTCCTGCATCTCGCTCTCCTACGCAGTCGACTTCACCGCGCTGCTCCTCCTCGGCCCCGCCCCGACGATGCTGATTGCCATTTCCAGCGCCTGGTCGCAGTGCACCTTCAGGATGGGTGAACGCAACCCTGCGTACAAGACGCTGTTCAGCATGGCGACGCTGGTGATCAGTGTTGCTGCAGCGGGTACGACGTACACGTCCCTTGGAGGCACATACGGCACGTTGCCGGCGGCGCCGCTGCAGCCATTGATGGCCGCAGCGATGATCTATTTTCTCGTCAACTCGCTGGCTGTCGCGGCCGCCTTCGGGCTCTCGACACGTCGTGGCGTGTTGCGCGTCTGGCACGACAACTTCCTGTGGACGATCAGCAGCTATGTCGTCGGATCAATCGCTGCGGGCATCGCTGTCGAACTCTTCCACAGCGCCGGGCAGTGGCAGACGGCGCTCGCGTTCATTCCGCTGGGCCTGACCTATCGAACCTATCGCATCTACCTCAGACGCATTGCCGATGAGCAGCGGCGGGTTGCCGAGTGGACGCAGCTCCACCGCGACAGCACCGAGGTGCTCGCGCGCGCCATTCAAGCCAAGGACGCGGGCGGCAGTTGTCATGTGGAGCGTGTTCAGTATTACGCGGCGGCACTCGGCGCGCCAGCTCGAGCTGCCTGATCTCGATCGACAAGCGGTCGAGATCGCGGCGTTGCTCCACGACATCGGGAAACTTGCGGTGCCGGAGCACATCCTGTCCAAGCCCGGCCCGCTGACGCCGGACGAGCGGAAGAAGATGCAGCTGCACGCACAGATCGGCGCCGAGATCGTCAGCGCGGTGCCGTTCCCGTGCCCGGTCGCCCCGCTCATCCGCAGTCATCACGAGCGCTGGGACGGGATGGGCTATCCGTCCGGACTGTGCGGCGAACAGATCCCGCTCGGTGCGCGAATACTCTCTGTCGTCGATTGCTTCGACGCGGTCACCTCCGAGCGTCCGTACCGGCCAGCCCTCTCGGCAGACGCGGCGATCCGCATGATTCAGGAAGAGGCCGGCAAGGCATTCGATCCCGCGATCGTCGCCGAATTCACCAGGCTGGTGCCGATGCTCACTCCACCGACGAACGATGGCTTCCTACGGCGGATTCCTCGCTCGAAGGAACCTGCGAGCCACGACCTTCCCACCGACGGTGGGGAGCGATTTGGCGCCGATGCGTTTGCCGAGATCGCGTCGGCAAACCGCGAGACATACGCGTTGTATGAAATCGCGCAGTCGATGGGTCGAAGCATGAGCCTGACCGAGACGATGACGCTCGTCAGCGCGAAGCTCAGCGCGCTCGTGCCGTTCTCGACGTGTGCGCTGTTCGTGCGGCGCGGAGACGAGGATTTGCGCTGCAGATTCTGCCATCGGCCTGCACGCCGACCTGTTGGAGAATGCGTCGATCGCGGAGGGCAACGGATTGAGTGGGTGGGTGGCGCGCCATCGCCGGCCGCTTGTCAACGGGTTGCCGAGCGTGGAGTTCAGCGCGGCGGGGGCATTCGCCGCCGACTTCCAGCTGCAGTCCGCTCTGGTCTGCCCGTTGACTGTCGCGGACGACGTGATCGGCACGATCGTCGTCTTTCATCACGACAGCGAATCGTACACGGAAGACCACCGCCGCGTGCTCGATCAGGTGGCCCATCAGGCGGCGTCAGTCGTACACAACGCGCTCGTGTTCGAGCGCACCCAGGAACAGGCATTCAAAGATGGCCTGACCGGACTCGCCAACCCGCGCGCGCTGCAGTTTCAGGTCGCGCGAGAGCTGGGACGCGCCCGCCGGACGTCCTCTCAGTTCTCGCTCGTTCTGCTGGATCTCGACGACTTCAAGATCATCAACGACGAGTATGGGCACCTCGCCGGCGATCGTGCGCTGCAGGAGGTCGCCAGGGTGCTGCAGCAGACGACCCGGCCGTACGATACGTGCATCCGGTACGGAGGCGACGAATTCGTCGTCCTGCTTTCGTCGTGCGGCCGCCCCGAAGCCGAGGAGCGTCGCCGCCGGTTGCAGGAGGCCGTTGCGGCAATCTCGCTGCACGCGGAGGATGGCCGTGAAATAGCATTACGCGTGAGCGCCGGAGCCAGCGTCTTTCCCGAGGATGGCGAAACGTACGAACGGCTGTTGGCACGAGCCGATCGGAGGATGTACCGGAACAAAGCCGAGTCGAAGGCGCCACGGCCGCTGCGGCTTAGCGCCGGCCGGGACAACGTTGCTCGTCTGCGACATCCTGTCGCGTGACGAGCCGCAACAAGCTCAAAGCCGCTCGACTATCGGGCGAGCAGGGCAAAGCCGCCGGCCAGAACCGACACGACTGCCGCCGAGATGGTTCCCACGAGCAGCCAACGGCTGCGCGCCTCGATCACCTCGACCGCCGTAGTCAGCGCCGCGACCTGCGCGGTGACCCGTGTGAGCAATTCCGCGGTTTCACGGTCGCGTTGCTCGAGCAGCGCGATTCGATCGGCAAGCGCCTGAACGTCGCTGTGAGACGCCGCAGCCGGGCGGCGCGTTGTCTTCGACACGAGTTCGTCCGCCGAGCGCAGGATAGAGGGCGCGTTCGCCAGGATCGTGTCCCAGGGAATCGCCTTCAGTGCGAAGAGCCATGGAATGCCCATGCGACTAGCCTAAGCTACTTGCGACGCACGCTACGAGCCCTGAGCGTTGCGAGATCACCGGCGATCAGCGCTTCTTTCTTGGCCCTCGTACAGCGTTTCAACTGACGCTCTCGCAAGATCGCGGCGTCGAGTAGATCGTAACGTTCGGAGTACACCATTTTTACGGGCCGTCGTTCCGAAGTGTATCTGGAGCCCCTGCCTTCGTTGTGAGTACGTTCGCGGGCGTAGATGCTGTCGGTATGGCCGATGTAAAGGGTACTGTCCGAACAGCGAACGATGTAAACCCACGGCATCCAGACGACGATGCCATCGTCCGCTGAATCAGAACAAGCGGGTGCCCTTCGACTCGCTTCGCTCGCTCAGGGCATTCGACGTGTCAGATGGCCCGCCATGAGCGAGCCTGCCGGCTCGCCGAAGGCGGTTCGGCAGGCGAGTCGAATGGTGCGGAAGCGGGGATTCGAACCCCGACGGTATTGCTACCGCCAGCCCCTCAAGCTGGTGCGTCTGCCAGTTCCGCCACTTCCGCGATAGAGGGCGAACCGATCGAGTATATGGCAGAAGCCGGACGCCGACAACGGCGCCGGGACGCGCTACTTGACGACGCCGTACTTCCGGGCCCGCGAGAGCCACTCGGCCTGGTCGATCAGCCTGGCCGACACGTCCCGCGGCAGTCGCCACTTGGCCGCCTCGTCGAACGGACCGCCCTTCGCTTTCATCTCCTTCAGCGCGATGTACATCGCGCCGATGCCGATGTCGTCGATATGGTAGAAGGCCATGTCCACGCCCTTCGCATGCCATTCGGCGGCGGGCCCGCTCGAGCCGATCATCAGCGGCTTCTTCAGCGCGGCCTTCGCGCGCTGCTGCTGATCCAGCGTGAACCCGTTGATGAAGAACGCGTCGGCGCCCGCGTCGGATAGAGCGGCCAGCAGGTCGAGCGTGTCCGCCTCGGTGTAGCCCTTCGCCGGCCGGTCGCTTCGCGCCATGATCATCGTGCTCCGGTCCCGGCGGGCGTCCACCGCCGCCTTGATCCGGCCCACCATGACGTCCTTCGGCGCCATCGCCACACCCTTGCCGCCGTACTCGCTCTCGGGTCCCGTCGAGTCCTCGAGCATGATGACCGCCGCGCCGCCCCGCTCCAGTTGTTCAACGGTGCGATATGTCGTCAACGGGCTGCCGCCCCCGTTCTCGCCGTCGGCGACGATGGGCAGGTCGGTGTTCGACATCACGTGGGTTTCGTAGTCGATGACTTCCTTGACCGTCTGGACGCTGGTGTTCGGCAAGGCGTTTCTCGCCGCCATGCCGCTGCCGCCCATGAACCCGCCGTGGAAGCCCTCCAGCTCGCACAACCGGGCCAGCATGATGCTTTCCACGACCGGGAGCAGAAGGGGCTGACCGGTGGCCAGGGCGGCGCGAAATCGTGCCGCCTTGCTCATCGGCGCCGTGCCGGCCTGACCCTGAGCTTGCGCGGCCGCAATCTCGGGAAGAACGAGGCCGGTCGCCGCCAGCCCGGCGCCCTTGATGAATCCCCGCCTGCTCTGATCTTCGTTGGACATGTCGGTCTCCGGCCCGAATGATAGCCCCTCCCGGCGCTTGCCGCGCTCGCGATCGTCTCCACGAGCACGGCGCGCCGCCCGTCAGGTCGGTGCGACGCGCGATGTCGCCGCCGCCGTGCGGCCGTCTGTCAGGGTGACGGTCACGGTGACCTGCAGCTCGTCGCTCACCGCCGCCGGGTTGTCGAACGTCACGCCGACTCCGACCGTCAACGTGCCCGAACCGGGCACGGACGCGTTGGCGAGTCCCACGCTCGCGTTCGGGATCCGGTTCTGGCCGAGATCGGTCCTGCGCGTGACGTTGCGGACGACGGCCTCGACCGACGCAACCGTACCGCCGCGACCGGTCGGATCGGCGATGCCGACGCTGACGTCGGCCGTCTGCCACGAGAGGGGCGGCTGCTGGCACGTTGTGCACGTCACGGTGCGCGACGGCACCGTTGCCGGGAGAGACGCGGTCAGCTGTGATGACGGCGATGGGGAAGTCGAGCCTCCGCACGCGATCGCCGCGGCCATCAGGATCACGGACGTCAGACGCTTCATGCTTGAATCTTCTTGCAAGAACCGTGCATCACGGCGCGAGACGCGGACCGCTGAGGCGGCTGGCTGAGCAATGCGGTATCGTGTTTATGATGCCGCGCGTCCCTGTCACGCTGCTCGCCGTGTTCGTCGCCGCCTGCACGAGCGGCGCGCGCCCGCCGTCCACCACCGCGCCGCCGACTCCGTCCGCTCGAACCGTCACCCTCTCCATCGTCGGCACCAACGACCTGCACGGCGGCATCCTCCAGCGGGAAGATCGCGGTGGCCTCGCGCTGCTCGGAGGCTACCTCGCTAACCTGCGCGCGGCCCGGGCAAGAGACGGCGGAGCAGTGCTGCTCATCGACGGCGGCGACATGTTCCAGGGCACGCTCGAGTCGAACCTCACCGAGGGCTCGGCCGTCGTTGCTGCCTACAACGCGCTCGGTTACGCTGCGGCCGCCATCGGGAACCACGAATTCGACTTCGGCCCGGCCGGGCCTGCGTCGACGCCGCAGCGGCCGGACGACGATCCCCGAGGCGCGTTGAAGGCGCGCGCGGCCCAGGCGTCGTTTCCGTTTCTCGCGGCGAACCTGATCGATGTCGCGACGGGCCGGCCGGTGGCCTTTCCAAACGTGAAGCCATCCACCGTGGTCACCGCGGCAGGCGTGCGAGTCGGCATCGTCGGCGTCCTGACGACCAGGGCGCTGGTCACGACGATCGCCGCCAACGTCCGCGGCCTTCGGGTCGCGCCGCTCGCGGAGACGATCGAAGCCGAAGCAAGGCGGCTGAGGGCCGGCGGGGCGACCGTCATCGTTGCGGCCGCGCACGCCGGCGGCTCGTGCACGGAGTTCTCGAACCCGCGCGATCTATCGTCCTGCGACATGACCGACGACATCATCCCGGTCGCGCAGGCGCTGCCGCATGGGCTCGTCGATGTCATCGTGGCGGGCCACACGCACCTGTCGATGGGCCATCAGGTTCAGGACATCGCGATCTCCGAGGCCTACTCCGCCGGCAGGGCTTTCGGCCGCATCGACGTCATCGTCGATGCCGTGACGAAGCAGGTCGTCGAACGCCGGAGCTTCGCTCCGCGCGACCTGTGCGCGCGCGTGGATCCAGGCACGACGCGCTGCGACCCCGGCGGCGCGAGCGCGTCTCGCGTGACCGCCGAGTACGAAGGCGTAGCTGTGAAGCCGGACCTACGAATCGAAAAGGTCATCGAACCGGGCGTCAAGGCCGCGGTCGCGCAGAAGGCGATGCCTGTTGGCATCACGATCGCGACGCCGATCCGCCGCGCGACGGGAAAAGGCGAGTCGGCGCTTGGAAATCTGGTGGAGGCGGCGTATCTCGCCGCGATGCCTGGCGCTGATGTCGTCATCAACAACACTGACGGCGCGCTTCGCTCGGACCTGCCGGCCGGGCCGCTGACCTACGGCGCGGTCTTCGAGACAATGCCGTTCGACAACCGCCTGGTGGCGTTCCCGCTGAGCGGCGCCGACGTTCGCCGTCTGGCGACGACGTGGGTTCGCAACCGTTTCCCGGCGCTTCCGGGCCTGGCCGGCCTGCGCGCTCGCGTGGCGTGCAAGGGGAGCGCGCTCGAGGTCGCGTTGTTGAGGCCGGACAACGTCCCGATCAGGGACGACGAGCGGCTGCTCGTCGCGACGCCGGACTTCCTGGCGACCGGCGGCGACCGGGTCTTCGAATCGGTCATGCCGTCAGGCGGTTTCGCCATCGAGCGCGACGCCGGCGCCGTCCGTGATGTGATCGTCGACGCGTTGAACCGGCGCGGCGGAATCCTGCGCGAGGATCAGCTGGTCGATCCGGCGAATCCACACTGGGTTCTGCCGGGACCGCGGCCCGTGACGTGCGGAGGGTGACGTCCGGCAGCACAGTCGGCAGTCGGCAGTCGGCAGTCGGCAGTCCCGGACGAGGTCTATTTCGCGGGAGCCGGTGTCGCCGGAGCCGGCGTCGTGGTCGTCGGAGCCGCCGGTGGCGCCTCTGCGGGGGCCGCAGGGGTCGTCGTCGTGGGCGCGGCTGGCGGAGTCGCCGGCTTGGCTGCGGGCGGCGGACCCGCCGTGCCGCTGACGAGCGAACCGGGGCCCCGCTGGCCGAGAATCGCCAGCGTCAGCGCGAGCACCATGAAGAGCACGGCGAAGATGGTGGTGAGCTTGGTCATCAGCGTCGCGCCGGCGCGCGCGCCGAACGCGGTCTGGCTCGAACCGCCGCCGAACGCGCTGGCCATGTCGCCGCCCTTGCCCTGCTGCAGGAGGATCACCAGCAGCAGCATCAGGCAGACCAGCACGTAGAGAACCATGAGCGAGTAGTAAAGAATCATTCTCTTATTTCGAACTCTTAATTATACCGCAGGGGGGCGGCTGCCTGTCACGATCTCCGAAAAGCTCTTGAGATCCAGGCTGGCGCCGCCCACCAGCGCCCCATCGACGTCCGGTTCGGCGATGAGCTGGCGGATGTTGTCGGGCTTGACGCTGCCGCCGTAGAGAATGCGGCACTGGTCGGCCGCCTCGGCGCCGAACCACTGCCGCAGCCGGGTGCGGATGTGCGCATGGGCCTCGCCGGCCTGCGCGGCCGTGGCGTTTTTCCCCGTGCCGATCGCCCACACCGGTTCGTAGGCGACGACGAGCTCGGCCAGCTGTTCTCCCGTCACGCTTGTCGAGGCCGTCCTTGATTTGACGGTCGAGAATCGCCAGCGTCTCGTTCCGCTCGCGTTCGTCGAGCGTTTCGCCGACGCACACGATCGGCGTCAGGCCGGCTGTGAGGGCGGCCGCCGTCTTCCGGTTGACGATGGCGTCGGTCTCGCCGAACAGGCGCCGGCGCTCGGAGTGGCCGATGATGACGTATTCCGCGCCCGCCTCCGCGATCATCGCGGCCGACACTTCACCGGTGAACGCCCCTTCGCGCTCCCAGTGCATGTCCTGCGCGGCAACGCCGACGTTGCTGTTACGCGCCGCCTCGGCCACCGCGTGGATCGCCGTGAACGGCGGTCCGACGACGATCTCGACGTCCGCGATGTCCTTGACGACGGCGCGGAGCTCTTTGACGAACACCACCGCCTCGTGGACGGTCTTGAACATCTTCCAGTTGCCGGCGATCAGGGGTGTTCGCATGTTTATCTCGTGGCAGGTGAGGCGGGTGGGCTGTGCCTTACCCGACCTACCTGTCCCACCCGTCCGTTTAGGCCTCCGCCAGCGCGGCGACGCCGGGCAGCACGCGCCCGCCGAGAAATTCGAGTGACGCGCCGCCGCCGGTGGAGATGTGCGTGATGCGCTCGGTCATGCCGGCCTTCTTCACCGCGGCAATCGAATCGCCGCCGCCGACGATCGTCGTGCCGTGCACGGACGCGACGGCCCGCGCGACGGCGTTGGTGCCGGCCGCGAACGCGTCGATCTCGAACACGCCCATCGGCCCGTTCCAGACTACCGTCTTCGCGTCGGCCAGGAGCTTCTCGTACGTCCCGATGGTCATTCGACCGATGTCCACGCCCATGCGATCGCCGATCGAGGGGTCGGTCACCAGCAGCGTCTCCTCAGGCCCCGTGCCATCGATCTTGTCCGTCACGACGTGATCGATCGGCAGCGCGAACACCACGTTGCGCGCCGCCGCGTGGTCCTCGATGGCTCGGGCGGCGTCGAGCTTCTCGTCCTCGACGAGCGACTTGCCGACGGCGACGCCGCGCGACTTGAAGAACGTGTAAGCCATCGCGCCGCCGATGAGCAGGCGGTCGACCTTGCCGAGCATGTTCTGGATCACCTCGATCTTGTCCGACACCTTCGCGCCGCCGAGGATCGCGACAAACGGCCGCTCCGGCGCTTCGAGGACGTGGCCCAGGTACTTCAGCTCCTGTTCCATCAGGAGCCCTGCCGCGGCGCGCGGCACGCACTTCGTGATCGCCTCGACCGAGGCGTGCGCCCGGTGCGCGGCGCCGAACGCATCGTCCACGTACAGGTCTGCGAGCGACGCCAGTGCCGCGGCGAACTGCGGATCGTTCTTCTCTTCCTCTTGATGGAACCGGAGGTTTTCGAGGAGTACGACTCCGCCCTTCCCGGCCTCCGCGACCGCGCGCGACGCCGCTTCGCCGACGCAATCGTCCGCGAACGTCACCGGTTTGCCGATGAGCTCGGAGAGACGCGCGGCGACGGGCCGGAGGCTGTACTGCGGCGAAGGCTTCCCCTTGGGCCGGCCGAGATGGCTCGCGAGGATCACGCTCGCGCCGCGATCGAGCGCGAACGAGATCGTCGGCAGCGACGCCCGGATGCGGGTGTCGTCGCCGATCACGCCGTCCTTCAGGGGGACGTTGAAGTCCACCCTGATGAAGACGCGACGGCCCGCCAGGTCGAGATCGCGAATCGAGAGCTTCACAGCCCTTTCTTCACCAGCAGGCGGAGCAGATCCACGCAGCGGTTCGAGTAGCCCCACTCGTTGTCGTACCACGACAGGACCTTCACGAAGTCGCCGTCCATCACCTTCGTGTACGCCGAGTCCACGATCGAGGAGCGCGGGTTGCCCTTGAAGTCGATCGAGACGAGCTCCTCGGTCGAGTATTCGAGGATACCCTTCAGCGCGCCTTCCGATGCGGCCTTCAGCGCGGCGTTGACCTCTTCCGCCGTGGTCTTCTTGTCGAGGATCGCCGCGAGATCGACGACCGAGACGTTCGGCGTCGGCACCCGCATCGCGAAGCCGTCGAGCCTGCCCTTGAGCTCCGGCAACACCTCGCCGACCGCGGCCGCCGCTCCCGTCGTCGTGGGAATCATCGACAGGGCCGCGGCGCGTGCCCGGCGGAGATCCTTGTGCGGCAGGTCGAGCAGCTGCTGGTCGTTCGTGTACGAGTGAATCGTCGTCATCCAGCCTTTCTTGATGCCGAACGTCTGGTGGAGGACCTTCGCGAGCGGAGCGAGGCAGTTCGTCGTGCACGAGGCGTTCGAGATGATGTGGTGGGCGGCCGGGTCGTATTTCTCTTCGTTGACGCCCAGGACGAGCGTGATGTCCTGGCCCTTGGCCGGCGCGGTGATGACGACTTTCCTGGCGCCCGCCGCGATGTGCTTCGCGGCGCCGTCGCGGTTCGTGAAGAGCCCGGTGGACTCGAACACGACGTCGACGCCCAGGTCCTTCCACGGCAGCTGGGCCGGGTCGCGCAACGACAGCACCTTGAACTCGTCGCCGTCGACCGAAATCGCGTCGCCTCTGGCTTCGACCTTCGCGTGCAGGTTGCCCAGCACCGAGTCGTATTTCAGCAGGTGCGCCAGGGTGGCGGCGTTCGTCAGGTCGTTGACGGCGACGAAATCGATGTTCTTGTCGGCCATCGCCGCGCGCATGATGTTGCGCCCGATGCGACCGAACCCGTTGATGCCAACCTTCACAGCCATCGCTATCTCCTCAGCATGTGCTACGACGATCGCCCGCAGGACAAAGGTAACAGTGTAGTGAACGCGCTTGCGGAGGGTCAAACCCGAACGTTATACTTTTCGCCTCCGCGGCCGTGGTTTCAGGGCGTTATGTACCTCCTTTACAGCCTGCTGACGCTCTTAATCTTTGTCGTCGTTTCGCCGTACTTCGTCTACCAGGCGATTCGTTACAAGAAATACATTGGCAGCCTCCGGGAGCGGCTCGGCTACCTGCCCATTTCGTTCAATCTCGACGGTGAGGAGTCCATCTGGATCCATGCCGTGTCGGTCGGCGAGGCGCTGACGGCGCGGGCCCTGGCGGCGGACCTGAAGGCGCGGTATCCGCGCCTGCGGCTCTTCCTGTCCACCACCACCATCGCCGGCCAGCAGGTCGCGAAGGCGAGCCTCGGCCGCGTCGTGGACGCGGTTTTCTACTTTCCGTTCGACTGGGCGTTCATCGTGCGCCGCACGCTGAGCCTGGTGAAGCCGCGGCTCTTCATCATGATGGAGACCGAGATCTGGCCGAACCTGCTCCGCGAGTGCCGCCGCCGCGGCGTGAAGACCGCGATGATCAACGGGCGCATCTCGCCGCGGTCGTATCCCCGCTACCGCCTGATCCGCCCGTTCTTCCGCCGCGTGCTGGCCGACGTCGATCGCTTCTGCATGCAGAGCGAGGAGTCGGCCCGGCGGGTGATCGACATCGGCGCGGATCCGGCGCGCGTGACCATGACGGGCAGCCTGAAGTTCGATTCGCTCGAGGCGCCGCCGTCCGGCACCGGCGCTGGGCACGGCAAACCGCGCGAGCGGCTGCTCCGGTTCTTCCGGGTGTCGCCGAGCCGGACCGTCATCGTCGCGGGCAGCACCATGCGGGGCGAAGAAGCGGCCGTCCTGAAGGCGTTCAAGCGGGTCAAGGACACGAAGTCGCACGTGCTGGCGATTCTGGCGCCGCGTCATCCGGATCGCTTCGATGAGGTCGAGCGGCTCGCGCGCGACGCCGGTTTCGTCACGGCGCGTCGATCGGAGCTTCCCATCGACGCCGAGCCGCGCGCGGACGTCGTCGTCCTCGATTCGCTCGGCGAGCTGGCGCAGCTGTATCAGGTCGCCACCGTGGTGTTTGTCGGCGGCAGCCTCGCCGACCACGGCGGCCACAACATCCTCGAGCCGGCCGTGTACGGCAAGCCCGTCATCTTCGGGCCGCACATGCAGAACTTCAAGGAGATCGCGGAGACGTTTGTCGCCAGCGGCGCCGCGATTCAGGTGCGGTCCGACCAGGAGCTCGACGACACGATCCTCGCGCTCGTGCGCGACCCGGTGCAGCGCGCCCGCCTCGGCGCGGCGGCGCGGGCGCTGGTCGAAGCCAACCGCGGGGCCAAAGGCAAGACGCTCGCCGTCCTCGGGGAGCTGCTGCCTGTCGGCTCGGGCGGCGCCGGCGGCGTCGTCCGGCCGTTCCGGCGAGTGCACTAGTTGATCCAGACGCTCAGTGCCGTATACGGGGCGGCGGCCGAATGGCGCCGCGCGTGGTATGCACGTCACCCCGATCGCCAGCGCCGGCTCGAACGTCCGGTCATCAGCGTCGGGAACCTCCGCGTGGGCGGCGCGGGCAAGACACCGATCGTCGAATACCTCGCGCGCATGCTCGCCACAGGCGGCGAGCGGCCCGCGATTCTGACCCGCGGCTACGGACGCCGCCGCGCGCCGGCCGGTGTCACGATTGTCTCCGACGGGACGCGAGTGCTGGCCGGGGTCGACACCGCTGGTGACGAGCCGCTGATGCTCGCGCGCGCCGTTCCCGGCCTCATCGTCGCGGTCGGCGCCGATCGGTATCTCTCCGGCCGCGTCGCCGAACGCAAGCTCGGCGCAACCGTCCACATCCTCGACGATGGGTTTCAGCACTTTCAGCTGGCGCGCGACGTCGACCTGCTCGTGACGAGCGAACACGACCTCAGCGACCGGCTGCTGCCGGCGGGGCGTCTCCGCGAAGGACTGGCGGCCGCCGCCAACGCGCATGCCGCGATCGTGGACGCCGGCTACCTGCCCGCCGCCGAGCGCGTGGGCCGCGCGCTGGGCGTGCCGCGCGTGTTTCTCTCGACGCACCTGCTCGGGCCGCCGCGCATGGTGCAGAGCGGCGACACGGTGGTCGTCCCCGAGCACTCGCGGGTGTTCGCCACCGCGGCGATCGCTCGTCCCGAGCGGTTCTTTTCCGATCTCGTCTCGGCGGAATGGCAGGTCGTCGGCACGATGCCGTTTCGCGATCACCACCAGTTCACGCGCCGTGACGTCGCGCAGATTGCCGCTGCCGCCAGGGCCTCGTCGGCCGCGATCGTGCTGACGACCGACAAGGACGCGGTCCGGTTCGCGGTCTGCAACCTCGACGACCTGCCCATCGCCGCCGTCCCGCTCACGGCCACGGTCGAGCCGATTGACGAGTTCCGGACCTGGCTCTTCGAACGTCTGTGGCTCGCGGGGCGGTCTCAGTGAGGCACTGGCTCGAGTACGTCGCCGTACGGGCGCTCGTGGCGATGGTCGCCTTGACGCCCTCGGCCCTGATCGTGCCCTGCGGGCGGGCGCTCGGCCTCGCGTGGTTCACCGTCAATCGCTCCCGCCGCCGCATCGCGGACGCCAACCTGGCCGCGGCGTTTCCCTCGCGTTCCGCGGCCGAACGCCAGGCGATCGCCCGCCGTGCGTTCGCGCATTTCATCGCGCAGGCGTTCGAGACGCTGAAGTTCAGCACGCTCACGCGGCAGCAGATGCTCGCCCGCGTCGAGGTGGATGGCGAGGACCGCGTCCGGCTCGCGTACGGGCAGGGCAAAGGCGTGCTGTTCATCACAGGGCACTTCGGCTTCTGGGAACTGCACGCGATCGCGCACCCGCTGCTGTTCGAGCCGATCGGCCTGCTGGCCCGCGCCCTCGACAACGTCCGCATGAACACGCTGCTCGAGCGGATCCGCCAGTGCACCGGCAACACCGTCATCTATCGCCAGGGTTCGATTCGCCGCGTGATGCGGACGCTGCAGGAGAGACACGGCGTCGCCATCCTGATCGACCAGCACATTCACGGGCCGGACGCCGTGTACGTGGAGTTTTTCGAGCGCCGCGCCGCGACGGTGTCAGCGGTGGCGGCGCTGGCGCTTCGAACGGGTTCGCCCGTCGTGCCCGTGTTCGCGCTGCCGCTCGGCAAGGGCCGCTACCGCCTCATCTACGAACATCCCGTCGAGCCTCCGGTCGAGACCGAAGGGGGCGCGCCGGACATGATCAGGGAATTCACCCAGCGGTGCACCGACGTCCTCGAGATGTACGTGCGCCGCCACCCGGACCTCTGGCTCTGGATGCATCGCCGCTGGCGCGACGACGGTCGCGATGAGGGCGCTCACTTCTTGCCGTAATTGACTTTCGACGCGGCCTCCATCAGCGCGGCGCTCTCGACGCCCGTGCAGCCGACTTCCATGATCTGATCGAACGGCGCGAGCCTCAGCGTCTGCGTCGGCACCTTCCACGGCCCGGTCAGGACTTTCGGATCCTCCACCAGCGCGTCGACTTCGAGCGTGTTCTTATCCACCCGGCGATAACGCTCAACGATGCGCAGGGCGTCGGAGTGGAAGGACACCTCGCCTTCGGCGTGCATCCAGTTCGAGTCGGTGAAGTTCGTCGTGTCCACCACCAGGGTGTCGCCTTCCCAGCGGCCCACCGAGTCGCCGCGAAACGACGGCGCGACGTCGTCACGGTGCTTGCGGCCGTCGGTGGGTATCAGCTTGAAGCTGTGGTACGTCTCGGTCAGCATCACGACGAAGCCCGGCGTCTGGACGATCTGACCGACGAACCCGAGGCCGTACAGGCTGATGTTCAGCGTGCCGAAGGCAACCGGGACGCAGCGCAGCGCGGGGTCGTCCTTGTCGCCGAGCGTCCTGGCCTTTTCCACGGCCCACGGCTGGTAGAGGTTCTCGAACCGCGACATGCGGAGGCGCGATGGGGCCGGCGGCGGAGCAGCCGCGGGAGGCCCGGGCGGTGTGGCGGACGCGGACGGCGGCGGAGTGAGCGGCGCGATCGGCACATCGCGGCCGGGCCACCAGACGCCGGAGAGATCGGGATGGCCGTCAGCCGTGCGCGGGACCTGCGCGGCGGCGGCGGACGACACGGCGACGGTCAGGAGAAGGGCGAGCAATGCGCGCATCATGGTGATCCTCTTCGCGATCAACGCGCCGGCCCGACCATCGGGCCGATCGCGAACGCGCGTCCGTCGGCGGTGATCAGTTCGCGGCCCGCGCCGACGTTCTGCGACGCGTCGCGGGCGTGGTAACCCTTGATAGTGACCTGGTCGCCGGGCTTGATGAAGCCGGGCTTGACGCCGCTGCGGATCAGCGACGTCGGTGTGCTGGCCTCGAAGCTCCATTTCTCGACCTTCCCGCCGGCGCCGGTGGCTTCGAGGAAGAACCACGAGTGCGGGTTCTCGAGTCGGACCTGCGTGATGACGCCCTGGACGGTGATCGGCGCGTTCGCGTCGAACTCGGCGGCAAAGGAGTGATGCGCCAGGGCCGGGGCGGCGGCGAACGCGGCAAGGGAGAGCACGACAACGCCGGAAATCACGAGACGGCTGTGTGTCATGCGTCAGGTAATACTACAAGTCGGTCTTCGCGGCAATCGGCATCCGCCATCCCGTGCCGAACGCACGATCGGTCACTTTCAGGCCAGGCGCGGCCTGCTTCCGCTTGAATTCGGCGCGGCCCACGAGGCCGAGGACGCGGCGGACGGTCGCGGCGTCGAATCCGGCCGCGACGATTGTCTCGGCCGGCTCGTGGTGCTCGATGTACCGCTGGAGGATGGCATCGAGGACGTCGTACGGCGGCAGCGAGTCCTGGTCGGTCTGGTTCGGGCGCAGCTCGGCGGACGGCGCCTTGGTCAGGATCGCGTCGGGTATCGCGGGGGCCGGGCGCGTGGCGTTCAGCCAGCGGGCGACACGGTACACCATTGTTTTCGGCACGTCCGCGATCACGGCGAGTCCGCCGGACATGTCGCCGTACAGCGTGCAGTACCCGACCGCCAGCTCCGACTTGTTGCCCGTGGTCAGCAGCAGCGATCCCTTCTTGTTCGAAATCGCCATCAGCAGGTTGCCGCGGAGACGCGCCTGGATGTTTTCTTCCGTCACGTCGCGCGGGGTTCCGCAGAAGGCGTCCGCGAGCGTCTGTTCCATCGCCTTCATCGCGGGCTCGATGGGCAGCGTCAGCGTGGCGATGCCGAGGCGTCCCGCGAGGTCGAGCGAATCGTCCACGCTGCCGGCGCTCGAATACGGCGACGGCATGAGGACGCCGAGCACATGGCCGGGGCCGACGGCTTCAGCGGCGATCGCGGCCGTGAGCGCCGAGTCCACGCCGCCGGAGAGCCCGAGGACGACCGACGAGAAGCCGCACTTGCGGACGTAGTCCCTGGTGCCGACCACGAGGGCGTCCCAGATGTCGGCCTCGACCGGGCGGTCCGGCGCCGGCTCGAGCAGCGTGCCCGCGTCGAGATCGACGATCACGACGTCGGTGGCGAAGGCGCGGCCGCGCGCGATGAGCGCGCCCGAGGCGTTGAACGCGGAGCTGCGGCCGTCGAAGACGAGGTCGTCGTTGCCACCGGCCTGGTTCACGTACAACACGGGCCGGTCGTGCTTGGCGGCCATGCTGCCGAGCATCTGATCGCGCAGGTGCGGCTTGCCGACCGAGAACGGCGACGCCGACAGGTTCACGATCGCGTCGGCGCCGGCGGCGAGCAGTTCCTGAATCGGATCGAAGTGGTAGCGCCGCCGCTTCCAGAAGTCGCGATCGTTCCACACGTCTTCGCAGATGCTGATGCCGAGCCGGCGGTCGCCGATCGTCAGCACCTGCGGTCCGCGGAACGGCTCGAAGTAGCGGTCTTCGTCGAAGACGTCGTACGTCGGCAGCAGCCCCTTGCGGAAGCGCGCGCCGATTTGCCCGCCGCGCAGCAGGACGGCGGTGTTGTACAGCGGGCGCCCTTCGTCCGATTCGTTGGGCTCGGGCAGCCCGACGAGCACGGGCGGTCCGTCCTTGAGCGTCTCGGCGAGCGCGGCGAGCGCCGTCCAGCAGCGGCTCACGAACCCCGGGCTGAGCAGGAGATCGCGCGGCAGGTATCCCGCGAGCGCCAGCTCCGGCGTCACCGCCAGCCCCGCGCCGCCACGATGCGCCACCGCGGCGGCGTCCGCGATCAGCCGGGCGTTGCCCGTGATATCGCCGACCGTGGGATTGATCTGAAGGAGCGCGATCTTCATTGATACTATTAAACCACTGTGAAACGCCTCGTGGTCGTTGCGCCCAACTGGCTGGGCGATGCGGTGATGGCGCTGCCGGCCATCGCCGACGTGCGCCGGGCCCGGCCGGATGCCTCGATTGCCGTGGCCGCGCGTCCCTCGGTTGCCCCGCTCTTCACGCTGACGCCCGAGATCGACGAGGTCGTCACGCTGACCGACGACCGGCCGTCGGCCCTCGTCGGCCGCGAAACCGCGCTACTCCTGCCGAACTCGTTTCAGTCGGCGCTGACCGCAAAGCGAGCAGGGGTGCCCGAACGCTGGGGTTACTCGACGGACTGGCGTGGCTTCCTGCTGACGCGCGCCGTCCCGCGCCCTCCGTCCGGCTTGCACCAGATCGAGTACTACCAGCGGCTCGTTGCCGCCCTGGGCTTCCCGAACGGCCCCGCGGTGCCGCGCATCGACGCCACGCCCGTGCTTCGCGAAGCGGGCGCCGGCGCGCTGCGGAAGGCAGGGTGGGACGGGCGCACACCGGTCGTCGCGCTCGCGCCGGGGGCCGCCTTTGGATCGTCGAAGCGATGGGCGCCGGACGCGTTCGCGGACCTCGCGGCGGGGCTCGCCGACGAGGGTGTCGCGACAGTCCTCGTGGGGGCCTCCGCCGATCGCGCCACGGCCGCGGAGGTCCTGCAGGCCGGTAGCGGCCGGGTCAGATTCATCGATCTTGTGGGGCAGACCGACGTGCCCACGCTCGCCGGCGCCCTGACGAATTGCCGCGCGCTCGTCGCGAACGACTCGGGCGCCCTTCATCTGGCCGCTGCCCTGGGAGTGAGCGTGACTGCCGTATATGGGCCCACCGACGAGCGCCGTACGGCGCCGGTGGCTCGTGGCCAGTGGCCAGTGGCCGGCGAGTCACCGATCACTGGTCACCGATCACTGACCACTGACCACCCCCCGCAGGTGACCGTGGTGACCAACCCCGTCTGGTGCCGGCCCTGCTGGCTGCGCGAGTGCCCGCTCGACCGCGAGTGCATGCAGGGGATTGCCGCGGCCCGCGTATTGAACGAGACCAGGCGGATGCTGTGACCAATCCCGACCAGCGGCAGGAACGCGCCCCCCGGCGCGCGGTGTTTCTCGATCGCGACGGCACCATCATCGAAGAAGTCGGATACCTCGACCGCGCTGAACGCGTCGCATTGTATCCATGGAGTACCGACGCCATCCGCGCCTTCAATCGCGCCGGTTTCGTCGTCGTGATGGTCACGAACCAGTCGGGGATCGCGCGCGGCTTCTTCACAGAGGCAGTCGTGGACGAGGTGCACCAGCACATGGCGGCGATCCTCGCCGAAGGCGGCGCGCACATCGACGCCTATTACTATTGTCCGCACCACCCGGACGGCAAGGTGGAGGGCTATGCGCGAGCCTGTGATTGCCGGAAGCCCGGCCGCGGGCTCGTCGATCGCGCCGTGCGCGAGCTCGGCGTGGATCCTGCGTCGTCGTTCGTCGTCGGCGACCGCTGGTTCGATGTTGGGCTTGCCCGACGCGTCGGTGCCGAAGCCGTGCTGGTGAGGACCGGATACGGCCTGTCGGAAGAGCACAATCCGCCGGACGGTCTCACCGCCGACGCCGTCGTGGACAATTTGATTGCCGCCGCTACCTGGATACTCGGCCGATGCTCATAGCCCGCTCCGTTCACCCGTTGCCCGGCGAAGCCGAGCGCAAGGAACGTCTGCTCGCGCTCATCGACGGGTTCAGCAGCCGCCGGGTGCTGATCGTCGGCGACCTCATCGCCGACGAGTTCATCTACGGCGAGGTCGCCCGCGTGTCGCGCGAGGCGCCCGTGCTGATCCTCAAGTACGACGCGACCGAGATGGTGGCCGGAGGCGCGGGCAACGCGGCCAACAACGTTGCCGCGCTGGGCGGCCGCGCCCGCCTCGCCGGGCTGGTGGGCGCCGACCCGGAAGGGCGCCGGCTTCTTGCGAGTTTTGCCCGCGGCGTCGAGCGCGGCCAGATCGTGCGTTCCCGCGCTTACCCGACGCCGGTCAAGACGCGCATCCTCGCCGGCGGAGTCCATGCCGCGCGGCAGCAGGTCGTGCGCATCGACCGCGAAACAGGCTGGCCGCTGACCCCTGACGTGAGCCGCGCTTTCGCGAAGAAGGTGGCCGCGCTGGCCGACTCGTGCGACGCGGTCGTGCTGTCCGACTACGGGTCGGGTCTCGTCACGCCGTTCCTCGCCGACGCCGTCCGGAAGGCCGTCTTCCGCAGGCACAGGCGCCGCCCCGTTCCGGTGCTCGTCGATTCGCGGCACCGGCTGTCGGATTATCACGGGCTGACGCTCTGCACGCCGAACGAGGCGGAGGTCGAGCAGTTGCTCGGCGTCTCCATCGACGACGATCTCGAGGTCCTCGAGCGCGCCGGCCGCCTGATGCTCCGGCGTTCGCGCATGGAGGCCGTGCTGGTCACCCGCGGCAGCCGGGGCATGGCGCTGTTCCAGCCCAGGCAGCCGACCGTGCACATTCCGATCTTCGGCCCGGACGAAGTCACCGACGTCACCGGCGCCGGCGACACGGTCATCGCGGCCTGCGCGCTGGCGCTGGCGGCGGGCGCGTCGTTCTACGAAGCCGCGCGCCTCGCCAACTATGCCGGCGGGCTCGTCGTGATGAAGCGCGGCACCGCCACCATCTCTGCGCGCGAGCTCGGCGATGCCGTGACAAGCGATCACGACACGTCGTCCGAGAACTGGTCGCAGGAGGGGCCGCCTCAGGGGAGGCGGAACCCGGAACGTAGAACGTAGAACGCAGAATGGGAGAGATCCTGTCGAGGAACCAGCTGGCCGAAGCCGTCGCGCGCGAGCGCGCCGAGGGGCGCACGATCGCGCTGGCCAACGGCTGCTTCGACCTGCTCCATGTCGGCCACGTGCGCTATCTGCAGGCGTCCGCGAAGGAAGCCGACCGCCTCGTGGTCGCGGTGAACGACGATGCCTCGGCGAGAGTGCTCAAGGGGCCCGGCCGGCCGATCAACCTCGGCGTCGACCGGGCCGAGCTCGTCGCGGGGCTGCGCGGCGTGGACTACGTCGTCCTTTTCAGCGAGACGACGGTGGAACCGCTGCTGCGGCTGGTGAAGCCGGACGTGCACTGCAAGGGCACCGATTACACGGTCGACACCGTGCCCGAGCGCGCCGTCGTCTCGGCCTACGGCGGACGCACGGCCATCGTCGGCGACGCCAAAGAGCACTCCACCCGGGAACTCGTCGCACGGCTGACGCGTGGCTGACAGCGCGCCGGCCAACCCAGTTTCAGGCGTCAGCAGAGTGCTCATCGTCAAGCTCGGCGCGCTTGGCGACATCGTGCACGCGATTCCCGTCGCGGCAGCCCTGCGCCGCACGTTTCCGTCGGTCCACATCGACTGGCTCGTCAGCGCGAAGCATCGCGAGATCCTGGACCTCGTGCCGGCAATCGATCGCCGGCTGGTCATCAACGATCGCGGCGCGGGCGTCTTCGCGGCGATTCGCGAGCTGCGCCGCGGGCGATACGACGTCGCGCTCGATCTGCAGGGGCTCGTGAAGTCCGCCATCTTTGCCCGCGGTTCCGGCGCTGCGCGCGTGATCGGGTTTGCGTCGCGCTACCTGCGTGAGCCGCTGGCGCGTGCGTTCTACACCGAGGTGCACGATCCGGGCGGCGGCGGCATGTACCATCCGGACGAGGCGCACGTCGTGTGGACGAACCTCGGTATGCTTGCGCCGCTCGGGATCCGCGTTGACGCACCGGAGTTCCCGATCGATCGCGTCGAGTCCGCGGCCGCCAGGGACGTCGCCGCGCGGACGGGAGGGCGGTACGCGGTGATCAACCCCGGCGCGGCGTGGCCGACCAAGCGGTGGAAGCCGTCGCGCCTGGCTGCTATCGCCGCCGCGCTTCGGGACGAACACTCGCTGCCTTCGATCGTCGTCTGGGGGCCGGGGGAGGAATCGCTCGCCCGCGAGGTTGTTGCAGCGTCCGCCGGAGCCGCGATCCTGTCGCCCCCCACGTCCGTCGCCGATCTTGCCGAGATCTCGCGCGGCGCCGCGTTGTTCGTGTCCGGCGATACCGGGCCCGCGCACATCGCCGCCGCCGTCGGCACCCCGATTGTCGGGATCTATGGCCCCACTCGCCCGGCGCGCAACGGACCGTGGTCGCCCGACGACGTGACCGTGTCGCGCGACGGCGTCTGCCAGTGCCACCACCTGCGGCGCTGCAGGCTCGAGACGATGTGCCTGGATGACATTCAGGTTGACGAGGTGCACGCGGCGGTTGAGCGCCGTCTGGCCGGAGCGCGGCGTGCCTGAGGTCGAGCCGGCGTCGAGCTCCCGGCGGGGACCAGTGCAGATCATCGCGCGCCTGCGCGTGGCGCTCGGGTTCACGTGCGGCGTGTTCGTGCTCTGGCTGGCGACGCCGACGCGGACGACGATCGCCGCGGGCCTGGCGGTGGCGGTCGTGGGGGAGGCGTTCCGGTTCTGGGCCGCCGGTCATCTCAACAAGTCGCGCGAGGTGACGCGGTCCGGGCCGTACCGGTTCGTGGCGCACCCTCTCTACGTCGGGTCGTCGGTGATTGGCGCGGGCCTGGCGGTCGCGTCCGGGAGCGTCGCCGTCGCGGTGATCGTGGCGGCGTATCTGGCCATCACGCTGACGGCGGCCATCCGCAGCGAGGAGGCGTTTCTGCGGCGGACGTTCGGTGACGACTACGACGCCTACAAGCGCACGGGCATCGTCGATACCGCCCAGAGGTTCAGCCTGGCCCGCGCGCTCGCCAACCGCGAGCATCGCGCCGTGGCGGGCCTCCTGGCGGCCTTGTTGTTGATGGCCTGGAAGGCGACGTATAATGGAGCGTTCTAGGGGACAGCCGGAGCCCGTTCAGGCGGGCGGTTAGCTCAGTGGTAGAGCACCGGCTTTACACGCCGGCTGTCACAGGTTCGAATCCTGTACCGCCCACTAGGAAGAAAGTCGAACGTTTGAAAGTCGGCAAGTAGAGAAGTTCAGTTTGGGGTCGTAGTTCAGTTGGTTAGAACGCTGCCCTGTCACGGCAGAGGCCGCGGGTTCGAGTCCCGTCGACCCCGCCAACTTTCAGCTTTTCACACACATCCACTTCAGACTCGGTGACAGGGTCTGAAGTGTCTTCGCCCGCCGGGACCCCTCGGACCCCTCGGACCTTTGCCTGGACCTTTTGGACCTTTTGTAACGAATCTCTTGGTGGCGTCACCATCTCTCGACGTCGAAGTCACCGCGTAGGGCGACGGGGCAGACTTTCATCGCCGCGACGCACGACGTTGAGCGGAAGGGTACTCGAATGAGTTGGTCATTTCCGACAACACAGCACGGTTCAGATTTTGCACCCGCGACATCCGCCATGGACACGCGCGCCCCCCGAACGCACTTATCTCTCTGGCGTCAGGCCGTTGGATCCGACGTGCCGCCGCTGCCGGTCCGTCATGAGGAAATCGCGGCCCTCGCGTACGCGAAATATCTGAATCGGCGCGATTGGCGCGGCGCGGTTGACCACTGGCTCGAGGCCGAACGTGAATTGCGGTGCGAGAAGGTCGCCCGCATCGCCACGGACACCGATCGCTAGCTCCGGCCGCGATCGTGGATGCCCCTCGGACCTTTCGGATCCGTAGGACCTTTCGGACCCCTTGGACCTTTCGGACCTCTCGGACCTTTGGGACCCCTCGGACCTTTCGGACCCGTTACTGTCCCTGAAACGTGAACGCGCCGGCCGTGTAACCCGCCTTGTCGAGCAATTCCTGCACGAGCGGCTGGACCTTCGTTCCGTACAGCTCGATGCTCTTCATCATCAGGTCGTGGGGAAGCGTGCCGTTGCTGAACTTCATGTCGAAGCGCGTCAGGCCGAGCGCCTGAATCGTCGCCGCAATCTTCTTCGCCACGGTCTCCGGAGAGCCGACGCAAATCGCGCCGTCGGGGCCGGCCCCGTGGTCGAACTGCGCGCGCGTGATGGGCGCCCATCCCCGCTCCGAGCCAATCTGCGTCATCAGCGCCTTGTGGTGGGGCCACAGCTCCTCTTGCGCCTGCTCGTCGGTGGCGGCCACGTGGCCGGGCGAGTGCGCGCCGATCGGCAGCACCTCGTGGTTGAAGTGCGTCAAAGCGCGGTGAAAGAGATCGACGTATGGCGCGAACCGTTTCGGGTCGCCACCGATGATGGCGAGCATGAGCGGAAGATTGTGGCGCGCCGCCCGGACGACCGACTCCGGCGTCCCGCCGACGCCGACCCAGGTCTTCAACTTCCCGCCGTGTTCGATCGGCGGGTACACGATCTGATCGCGCAGCGGCGTCCGCGTGTTGCCTGACCAGGTCACCGGCTTCCCGGCCAGCACCGCGACAAACAGGTCGAGCTTCTCCTCGAACAGCGTCTCGTAATCCGCCATGTCGAACCCGAAGAGCGGAAACGACTCGGTGAAGGAGCCGCGGCCGACGATCACCTCGGCGCGCCCGTTCGACAGGGCGTTCAGCGTCGAGAACCGCTGGTAGACCCGAATCGGGTCGTCCGAGTTGAGCACGGTCACCGCCGACCCGAGATGAATCTGCGAAGTCTTCGCCGCGATGGCCGCCAGGACGACTTCCGGCGCCGAGACGGCGAAGTCCTTCCGATGGTGTTCCCCCACGCCGAAAAATCTGAGCCCGACCTGATCGGCCAGGACGGCCTGTGTGACGACATCCCGCATCGTGTGCGCGTGGGAGTGCGGCTGGCCGTTCGCGTCGAGGGTGACGTCGCCGAAGGTATCGAGCCCGAGTTCAATCGCATCCGCCATCCTCCGAGTGTACAATGCCGCGTGCTCTCCGCGTTTCGGCGTCACAACCGACGACGGTTCGCGCGTACGACGGGCGTGACGGGCGCGCTGTTGCTCGGATGCGCCGTCGCCGTCCATACACAGCAGAAACCGCCCGCAATCGACATCCTCAAGGTCCACGGCCAGGTGTATCTGCTCGCCGGCCCGGCGGGCAACACCCTGATCCAGGTCGGCTCCCAGGGCGTCCTCGTCGTCGACACGCAGCGCGACCAGGACGCCGCCGATGTGCTCGACGCCATCAGGAAAGTCGCCGGCGACAAGCCGATTCGCCTGGTCGTCAACACGCACGCGCACCCGGATCACACGGGCGGGAACCTGAAGATCGCGCAGGCCGGCTCGCAGCTCGTCGCGGGAAACTTCGCGCAGCAGCTGGGCCAGGAAGGCGCGAGGAGCGCGTTCATCGTCGCCCACGAGAACGTGCTCAAGGCGATGAGCGCGCCGACGGGCGCCACGGCGTCCTCGCCGTTCGGCGCGTGGCCGACAGACACGTTCTTCCAGGAAGAGAAGGACCTCTACTTCAACGACGAAGGCATTCAGCTCGTGCACGAGCCGGCGGCCCATACGGACGGCGACGTCCTCGTGTTCTTCCGGAGCTCGGACGTGATCGCCACGGGCGACGTGTTCAACATCACGAGCTACCCGGCGATCGATCTCGCGCGCAAAGGCCACGTCAACGGCATCATTGAAGCCCTGAACCGCATCATCGACCTGGCCATTTCCGAACAGTTCACCGAGGGCGGCACGCGCATCGTGCCGGGCCACGGCCGGATCTGCGACGAGTTCGAGGTCGTCGAGTACCGGGACATGGTCACGATCGTCCGCGATCGCGTGCAGGCGATGATCCGGAAGGGCATGACGCTCGATCAAATCAAGGCCGCGCGCCCCACGCTCGACTTCGATCCGCGTTACGGCTCCCAGACAGGGCCCGGAAGCACGTCGACGGCAACCTTTGTCGAAAGCGTCTACGCAAACCTGAGGGCTGCGAGATGAGGCACCTCTGCACCGCGGCGGCGTTCGTGCTGCTGACGAGCGCGACGGCGTCGGCGCAAGTCGACCTGACCGGCAGCTGGCAGGCCGTCTTCCACGAAGATCAGCCCGAGCGGATTCCCGGCCCTGCGCTTGGCGATTACCTCGGCCTCCCGATCAACGACAGCGCCAGGGCGTTCGCCGAGGCCTGGGACGCGTCGCGTCTCACCGTTCCCGAGCACCAGTGCCGCGCGCACTCGTCGCCGTACATCCTGCGGGGGCCCGCGAACATCCGCATCTGGGAAGAACGCGATCCGCAGACGCAGAACGTCGTGGCGCTTCACGTGGATATCAGCAATTTCCAGCAGCGGCGCATTATCTTCATGGACGGCCGCCCCCATCCCTCACCGAACGCCGAGCACACGTGGATGGGGTTTTCCACCGGCGCCTGGCGCGGCGACGCACTCGTCGTGACGACCACGCACATCAAGCAGATGTGGCACCGGCGGAACGGGATCCCGCAGAGCGACAAGGTCGAGCTGGTGGAGGAGTTCGTTCGCCACGGCAACGTGCTGACGCAGGTCACCTTCACGAACGACCCGGTCTACCTCACCGAGCACCTCGTCAAGTCGACCAACTTTCAGCTGAACCCGCGGCCGCTGACGCCCCAGCAGCTGCTCTACCCGTGTCAGTCCGTGGTCGAAGTGGCGGCGCAGAAACGCGGCGCCGTGCCGCACTACCTGCCCGGAGAGAACCCGTTTCTCGTCGAGTTCCGCGATCAGTCGCATCTGCCCGAGATTGCCACGCGCGGCGGCGCGGCCACGACCTACCCCGAGTTCCAGTTGAAGCTGAACGAGGTGGCGACGAAGAGATAGACCCGTTACGTTGTCCGCTTCCGTGGAACACATGAGCCTGCCCTGAGACATTCCTTATCGCTTCTTTTTCGTAATCGCCGCCTTTACCCAAGGTTTTCGCACGGCTTCCTCACGGCACGCTGCTTGAACTTCCCGGCGCAGAGGGTTCTTCAAAGGAGGAACACCATGCGAATCACTACTTTCCCGGCGGCGATCGCGATCGTGACGATGCTCTCCGCGAGCCCGGCGCTGGCTGGACCGACAGTCGTCAACTGCGCGCCCGGTCAGCGCGCTGTCGTCAGCAACGAGTTCGTGCGCGGCGAACGCGTGACCAGAATCGCCTGCGTGGGCGGCTCTCGGCAGCGCTGGTCGCAGGCGCGCTACCGTGCCGCTCGCCACCGTACCTGGGGGCAGCGCGCGCTGGTGATCGGCGGCAGCGCGGGCACCGGCGCCGGCATCGGCGGCATCGTCAACGGCGGGAAAGGCGCGCTGATCGGCGGCGCGCTCGGCGGCGGCGTCGCCAGCATCATCGAAGGCACGCGCCGGCGCTGACGTCACCAGTCCCACAACCCGCCCGCGTCAGGGCCGGCGCATCTGACCTACGGTTCAGTCAGGTTCGCCGGTCTTTCGATTCGCAAAGAATTCATCTCACGACCGAATTCAGCTTGACCTCGCGTGCATCGCGCGTGTACCGTGCCCGCCTCGGTTCGCCCGCTAATCGATCGCCACTCCGTCCCAGGAGGTCACATGTCCGCGACCAAGCACCTTGGCGTCGTCTTCCTCCTTGCCGCTTCCATCGTCTGGCTGGGCCGCCCGGTTTCCAGCGCGTCGCGAGGCGCGAAATCAAAGCGCCACGACGCTGCGCTGTCGGCGATGGGCCGCGCGGCAGCGCGAGCGCGGGCGAAGCTCGAATTGGCCGCCCACGGCGGTGTCTCCGACAAGGAGTTCGAGGACGCCGGCGTCTGCGTCAACGAGCCGGAGTGCGAGGGTGACGAACACGAACCACTGGAGGATGGCCCCTCGTCGACGCAGTCCGAAACATCGATCGCCGTCGATCGCACCGGCCAGCACATCGTCATCGGGTTCAACGATTTTCGCGGGTTCAACACGAACCCGATCTCGGTGTCGGGCTTCATGTACTCGGACGACGGCGGCGAGCATTTCGTCGATGGCGGCCAACTGCCGTCGCCTGGCGTCGACACCATCGGCACGACGAGGCTGCCGCAGGTCTTCGGCGATCCGGACGTCAAGTACGTGGGCGGCTGCACGTTCATCTACTCCTCGATCGTCGTCGCCAAGTTCTCGGCGACGCGGGCAGTACAGACGATGGGCGTACACCGGTCGACCGATTGCGGCCATACGTGGAGCGGTCCGTTCATCGTCACGCCGGCCACCAACCCGAGCGGTAACGTCGACGTCAATGGCATACCTCAGGACGATGCCGACAAGGAGTTGATGGACGTCGATCCAGACAGCGGCCGCGTGGCGATGAGCTGGACGAATTTCACGCCGACTGCGGCGGAGATTTCGGTCACCTATTCGGACAACATCACCGCTGCGAACCCGACGTGGTCGGCGCGGCAGATCGTCGGCAACACGCCGGCCGATGGTCAGGCGTCGGTTCCCCGGTTCGCCGGTCACCATTCGCGGAAGGCCTACGTCGCGTGGTGGCGCTCCTTCGACGATCTGACGAATCAGGTGGCGTTCGCGCGGTCCACCGATAACGGCGCGACCTGGAGTCCGGCCGTCGAGCTCGCGCCGGCGCCGTTCTTCTTCATCGATCACATCCTCGGCAACGATCGCGTCCACATGTTTCCGTCCCTTGCCGTTGACAACTCGCCGGGCCGCTCCAACGGCAACGTCTACGTCGTCTACGCCAACAATGATTCCGGCGACGGCGCGGACATCGCGTTCCAGCGCAGCACGGACGACGGCGTGACGTTCTCGGCGCCGGTGCTGCTCAACAGCAGGCCTGGCCACGACCGGGCCCAATGGTTTCCGTGGGCGACCGTGGATTCGACAACCGGACGCGTCCACGTCTTCTACTACGACCAGGGTGTCGCGTCGAGCGGCGACCTGACGCAGGTCACGCATACCTTCTCCGACGACGACGGCGTGACCTGGAAGCAGCCGATGCCGTTGACGGCCCGGCCGTTTCACGCCGGCTGGGGCAACGACACCGGCCAGCCCAACCTCGGCGACTACAACCAGGCCGTCGCGCAGGGCGGCGATCTCTTCGCTGTCTTCGCCGAAGCGCTCCGCCCGCCGGCCGGGTTCGCCGACGGTCAGCCGACATCGGCGAGCATGACGGTGCCGGATGCGAGCTTCGTCCGGCTGACGACCGAGCATCACAAGTTCAAGGCGACGTCGGTCGATCTCGGCGCCGTCAGGTTCGTGGACAGCGGCGGCAACGGCAACATCGATCCGAACGAGTCCGTGGCGCTGACGATCCCGCTGCGAAATTACGTGACGAACCCGCTCAACGCGGCCAAGGTGCGCGGCATCAACGCCCGCCTCAAATCGAGCACACCCGGGGTGGTCGTCGTCGACCCCACCAGTCATTACAAGAACATCGACCCCGGGGACACCCGGAACAACGACGACCGGTTCGTGCTCAGGATCGGTTCGTCGTTTGTCGCCGGCACGCCGATCGAGCTGGCGCTCGAGGTCGATAGCGCCGAGCACGGCGAAGCGACGCTGCTCTTCACGCTGTTCAGCGGCACGCCGCAGCCGACGATGTTGCTCGGCGAGAACTTCAATGGCGTCTCGCCAGGCACGCTGCCGGCGGGTTGGACCACCGCGCACGGCGGGGGCGTCAACATCGTGCCCTGGACCACGAGGAATACGTTCTGCGGCGCAACCTCCAATGCGGCCTTCCATACGAACGCGGCCGACGGTCCCGGGCCGGGGCCGTTCACCAACACGCGGTACGAGCGCCTGTTCAGCCCGGCGTTCGTGGTGCCGACCAACGCGGACTACGTCACGATCGACATGGACGTCTGCACCGACACCGAGGACGATCCGAATTTCAACATCCTTGCCTACGATGGGTTCCTCCTTCGCGTGACCGACCTGACGCCGGGCCGGCTGCTCCGATCGGTGCTGGCCGAAGCGTTCGCCGACCAGTTCACGACCGGCTCGCTGTTCCACTATCCCAAGCACCTGCCGCGCGGCGGCGCGCCGTACTTCGAGGACATGTCGGTGTGGGCGGGGGATTCGCAGGGCGTCAAGCACGTGCGGTTGCGGCTGCCGGGCATGGCCGGCAGCACCGCGCAGTTGCGCTTCGAGTTCACCCAGGACGCGATCGCCACGTGCGCCGACGTCCGCCCGGGCCATACCTGCGGCGTGTCGGTCGACAACATCGTCGTGAAGAGCGTGGTGTCGGTGGCGCCGTAACCCGGCCGGGCCGGCGCTCGACGTGATGCCTTGCGCTTCTACATGTAGACCGGCTAACATGTAGAAGCGCGAGGTATACGTGGCACCCAAATCCGATCTTCCGCAAGGCACCCTCGACCTCCTGATTCTCAAGATCGTCGCCCTGGGCCCTGTCCACGGCTACGCCATCGCGCAGCGCCTGCAGCAGGTGTCCCGGGATGTCGTGCAGGTGCCGCAGGGCTCGCTCTATCCGGCGCTTCACCGGCTGGAAGATCGAGGACTGCTGGCCGCCGACTGGAAGGCGACCGAGACCGGGCGCGACGCGAAGTTCTACCGCCTGACGCGAACTGGACGCGCTCAGCTCGACGCTGACGCCGCGAGCTGGCAGCGGCTGGCGCAGGCTGTCGGAGTCATCCTGCGCATGTCCGAGACGGGTGCCAAATGATCTGGTGGAAGCGCGTCCTGCGGTGGAGGCGCGCCGACGCCGAACTGGACAAGGAGCTCGCCTTCCACTTTCAGCCCCGCGGGATGATACTCTCTCGGCCGTCATGGCCCGCCCTCGTGTGCGCACGGCGATCATCGGAACCGGTTTCATGGGCCGGGTCCATTGCGAAGCGCTGCGCCGCCTCGCGGTCGTGGACGTCGCAGCCATCGCCGGGAGCAGCCTCGACAAGGCAAGGGAATTTGCGGCCGCTTTCGGCGTAGACCGGGCTGAGGCCGACTATCGCGCGGTCCTCGCCGACCCCGCGATCGACGCCGTGCACATCTGCACGCCCAACGCCCGCCATTTCGCCATGGCGTCGGAGGCGATCGACGCAGGCAAACACGTGTTGTGCGAGAAGCCTCTGGCGACGACGAGCGCGCAGGCCGCCTCGCTGACCGCGAGGGCCGCGGCAAAGAACGTGCGCCACGCCACCTGCTACAACCTGCGCTTCTACCCGATGGTGCAGCAGATGCGCGCGATGCGCGGTGCCGGCGAGCTCGGGGAGATTCTCATCGCGCAAGGCTCCTACTCGCAGGACTGGCTGCTCTACGACACCGACTGGAACTGGCGCGTGGAGGCGAAGCACGCGGGCCCGCTCCGCGCGATGGGCGACATCGGCTCGCACTGGTGCGACATGGTCGAGCATGTGTCGGGAGAGCTGATTGGCTCGGTCTGCGCCGATCTCGCGACCTTCCACGCGTCGCGCAAGGGCGCCTCTGTGGATACCGAAGACTTTGGCGCCGTGCTGTTTCATCTCGGCGCGCGTGCCCGCGGAGCGTTCACCGCCAGCCAGGTGTCGGCGGGACGCAAGAACCGGCTCTCGCTCGAGATCTACGGCACCCGCGCGTCACTCAGTTGGAATCAGGAACGGCCCGACGAATTGTGGATTGGCCACCGCGACGGCCGGAACGAAGTGTTGATGAAAGACCCGGCGCTGCTCCATCCAGGCGCAGCGGCGTTTGCGGAGCTGCCGGGCGGGCACGCCGAAGGCTACCCGGACACCTTCAAGCAGTTGTTCCGGCGCTTCTATCAGTCGATCGAGGACGCCGGCGCTCCGGCGGACTATCCCCAATTTTCAGACGGCCTGCGGCAGATGCGGCTGCTCGACGCGGCGCTCGCCAGCCACCGGAGCCGCGGCTGGGTTGACGTGGTGCCCGTCTGATGAAGCCGCGCGCGTTCGAGCCGAAATTCATGAAGGTCGGAATCCTGACGGCCGCGCTGCAGGAGCTCACGCCGCGGCCCGTCCGCGACGCTGACCCCGACCGCGCCATCGAGGACTGGATCGCGTTCGCGAGCGAGCTGGCCGTGGACACGATCCAGCTGTCGGCGGCGCTGCATCCGTCCGAAGCCGACGTGCCGGCCGAGGCCATGCTCGATCCGGTGGCGAACACGCTCGACTTGCGCCGGCCGTTCGACAGCGCCCGGGCCGGCCGCGTCGGGCGGGCCCTCGTCTCGACGGGCCTGAAGGTGTCGGACATCGGCTTCTTCGACAACATGCTGCACGCCGACGCGGCGATCCGGGCGAAGAAGCACGCGTTCATGGAGCGCGTTTTTGACGCGGCCGTTCTGCTCGACGTGGGCGCGGTCTGCGGGTTCGTCGGGCGAAACATGTCTCACTCGCTCGATCAGAACCTGGAGGACTTCGAGAAGCACTTCATCCCGCTCCTCGCAGCGGCGAAGGCGCGCGGCCTGACTTACCGCGTCGAGCAGTGCCCGATGCCCGGATGGACCACCGGCGACAGCTTCTTCAACAACATCGCCTACACGCCCGGAACCTGGATCGCGCTGCACCGCATCTGCGAGAAGCACGGCGTCGGCGATCAGTTCCGCATTCACTACGATCCCTCCCACGCCATCCTCATGGGGCAGGATACGCGGTCGGTATTCCAGTACCTCAAGGACAACGGCTACGCGTTCCTCATCGGCGGGTTTCACGTCAAAGGACAGGTCATCGACAGCCGCGGCGTCGCGGCCTGGGGTTACGGCGGGCAGACGATCGAGCGCGGGGATTCCACCGGAAATCCCGCCGATCAGGTGAACGCGTGGAAGAAGCAGACCGTGCTCGCCGAACACGAGCTGCCCGGGACGGCCCGCCACGATCCGCTCGCGTACCTGCAGAACCGCACGGTGGACTGGCTCGATCACCAGCTCGCCGCACGCGAGCTCTTGGATCTCGACGTGGCCAGGACCCCGCTGGTCGTGGAGCACGAGTATCCGAAGGCGCGGATTCAGGATCGAGATCGTCTCAAGCCGATTCTCCAGGGCTCGATTGCCTTCATCCGCCGGATCGACGAAGCCGCCGCGTGCATGTGGGCGCTTCAGCACGAAGTGCTGCCGGCACAGGGCATCCCGACGCAGGGCACGGGCCGCGAGCCATACCGATCATGATCGGCTACAGGAAAGCCCGGTTGTTCCTCGTCAGCAGCCTCGCCCTCACGATGGCCGGCGTCGGCTCGGCGCTCCGCGCGAACACGGCGACCGATCTCCAGCGCGTGTTCTTCGATCCGATCGACAAGGCGCACTCCGGCGAAATGATCGCCAACGTCCTCGGCCTGCCGTTTCTCGGCTTCGCGTTCACGATCGCGATCGGCAGCCCGCTGCTCGACTACATCGGGATGGGCCTTCTGCTGCCGCTCTCGGGCCTCTGCTTCACGGCCGGCGCGCTCATCATGATGTTTGCGGGCTCCATGGCCGACGGTCCCGGCGTCTACACCGTCATCTGGATCGGCGCGCTCGTCACCGGCGTCGGCTGGGGCCTGGTCGAGACCGTCGTCAACCCGCTCATCGCGTCGCTCTACCCGGAGGAGAAGACGGGTAAGTTGAACACGCTGCACGCGTGGTGGCCCGGCGGGCTGGTGATCGGCGGGTTGATGGGCGTCGCGATGTCGGCAGCGGGGCTCGGCTGGCAGGCCAAGCTCTTCGTCGTCATACTGCCGGCCCTCGCCGTCGTCGCGCTTTCTATTGGCGTACGGTTTCCGCCGACCGAGCGCGCGGCGGCCGGCATCTCGATGGGCGAGATGTTCCGCGAGCTGCTGAACCCGCTGTTCCTCGTGCTGTTCTGTTCGATGTTCCTGACCGCCGCGACCGAACTGGCGCCAGGGCAATGGGTGGACTTCGCGCTCAGCCGCACCGTCCACATGCCGGGCATCCTGCTGCTCGTATACGTCAGCGCGCTGATGTTCGTGATGCGGCACTTCGCCGGCCCGCTCGTGCACAAGCTGTCGCCCGTCGGGCTGCTGTGGGCGTCCTGCCTGATGGGATCGCTCGGTCTCGTCGCGCTCGCCGCCGCTGATTCGCCGCTCACGGGCCTGCTCGCGGCGACGATCTGGGGCACCGGCGTCTGCTACATGTGGCCGACCATGCTCGCGACGGCGTCGGAACGGTTTCCGAGGGGCGGCGCGCTGCTGATGGGCTTGATGGGAACGGCGGGCACGCTGTCGATTCGGTTCGTGCTGCCGATCATGGGATCGATTTACGACGCGAAAAAGATAGAGGTGGCCGGCGGCGAAGCCGCGTTCGACGCGCTGCCGCCAGGACCCGAGCTCGAACGTGTACTCGGCATCGCGGCGCAGACGTCGTTTCGCGCCGTCGCGATCCTGCCGGCGCTGCTGCTCGTCGTGTTCGGCGCGATCTGGCTGTACGACCGCCGTCGCGGCGGGTATCGCGCGCAAAAGATCGCCTGACTGCGGTCGCCGTTCCGTGCGCCCGATAAGTATCCGGGGCGCATGGGAAGACGTTGCACACGAATTCACCGAACCGCGGGTCCCGTCGCGTGCCTGGCGGCGACGCTGTGGGCTCAGACCCTCGTCTGGAGCGCGGCTGAACCCGCGGCCCAGCGCGGGCGCGGTGCGGTTGCGTCGAATGCCCTCGCGATCACGTCGCCGGCGAACGGCGCGGTCGTGGCGCCCGGCCAGGCCGTAACGGTGCTGGTGTCGTCGCCGATCAATTACAAGTTCCTCGCGGTTCTGGTGATTGGCGAGGGCCCGATCGGCACAGCGGGTCCGCTCGACCTTCCGGCGCAGTTTTCCTTGACGGTTCCGTCCGACATCCCTCTCCGGAAATATGGCGTGACTGCGATGGGTGTGACGCCGGCAGGCCAGCAGGTAGCGGCTGGAATCCAGATCGACGTCGAGCGGCCGGACATGCCTGTTAGCCTCTCCTATCAACTTCGCCAGCTGATCTTCGAGGCGGAGGACGAGGAAACGAGATGGGGTGTCACGGCCCGCTTCGCCGACGGCAAGGTCTTCGACGTCACGGAATCAACGAAGGTCACGTACTCTTCGTCCGATCCCGACGTCGCGACCGTGGACGAGAACGGAACGGTGAGGTCGGTGGCCGAAGGGGAGGCCGACATCATTGTCGGTTATGGACCTGCAGCGGCGGGCATCCGCGCGACGGTTCCGGTGAGCGTGCCGCCCTCGCGGCTGTCGGTGGCGCCGCGCAGCCTGGACTTCGGACGTCAGACGATTGGAATGACTATGACGCGGCGAATGACCCTGACCAACGCCAGCAGGAATGATTTGAAGGTTCTGGAAGTCACAGTCACCGGCGATTACGCGGTGACGGACAACTGCGCGGAAGTGTCTCCGCTGTCACCGGGCGCCTCCTGCGCGATCGACGTCACGTTCGGCCCGAAGGGAACAGGCTCGCAGCCGGGTACGGTTGCCATCAAAACCGACTTTCACATCTTTCCTCCGACCTTCAAACTGAACGGAACGGGCGTCAGATAGCGGGACCGTGCGACCCTCCCGGGGGAGTATCCTCGGCGCGGCGGGCGTCCGAGCCTCCAAGTTGCATACGCCTGACGTGAGGTGAGCCATGCAGTGGTCGTCTGGAGATCGCGGAAACATCGAAGATCGACGTGGAAGCTCGGGCATGCGCACCGCCGTGCCGATCGGTATCGGCGGCCTGCTGGTGCTGGGTGTGCTGAGCTGGGTGACGGGAACCGACTTTCTCTCACTCGCCACCGACCAGTCATCGCCGCAGGTGGTGGACTCCGGTGGACCGGTGCAGAGCACGCCGCAGGAGGAGCGCAAGGTCGACTTCGTGGATGCGGTCGCCGGAGACGTGCAGAACACGTTCGAGCAGGCGCTCGGCAGTCGCTACGAGCGAACACGGATCGTACTGTTTCGCGACGCAATCGAGTCGGCCTGCGGGTCGGCCG
The DNA here is from genome assembly GCA_963712905.1 of uncultured Acidobacteriota bacterium. GTDB lineage: Bacteria > Acidobacteriota > Vicinamibacteria > Vicinamibacterales > CAVVIG01 > CAVQJU01. Next base: position 65,670 of record CAVQJU010000020.1, read on the forward strand.
AAGCCGCGACCGGACCGTTCTACTGTCCCGCTGACCAGAAGGTCTACCTCGACCTTGGCTTCTTCGACGAGCTTTCGCAGCGGTTCGGTGCGCCGGGAGACTTCGCACAGGCGTACGTCATCGGTCACGAACTCGGCCATCACGTTCAGCACCAGCTCGGCCTTGACGAGCGCACGCGCGGTGGGGCGATCGGCGAGAGCAGCGCGTCGGTTGCGCTCGAGCTGCAGGCGGACTGCCTCGCCGGCATCTGGGGACACGCCGCGTCGCAGGGTGGACGATTCCGTGCGGGACATGTCGAGCTCGAGCCTGGCGATGCGGATGAGGCTCTGCGCGCGGCTTCCGCCATCGGCGACGACCGGCTGCAGAAGATGGCGACCGGACGCGTGATGCCCGAGCGCTTCACGCACGGGACCTCGGCACAACGCATGCAGGCATTCAGCCGCGGGATGAACTCGGGTGATCTGCGCGCCTGCGGAGTAGGTGTGCGCGGCACCTAGTAGCGTCCCGGAAGAGGTGCTCGATGAAGCCTGCATCGATCGTGGGCGTGTTGCTCGTCGTGTTCGGCCTGTTGGCGCTCGTCTATCAAGGCTTCACATACACGAAGCGTGAGACCGTCGTCGACATCGGGCCGGTCCATGCCACGGCCGATCGCCAGAAGACGGTGCCGCTGCCGCCGGTCGTCGGCGGCCTCGCCCTCGTTGGCGGCGTGGTGCTGCTCGTAGCCGGAGCGCGCAGGACGACCTAGCCGTGGCGCGCAGCGTCCGCGCCATCGCGAGCCGGGTCGGAAGATGGTTGCTGCTGGCGGCAGCCGCCGCCATCCTCGCGCCCCGGCCGGCGTTCGCGTACTCGGTGCTCACGCACGAAGCCAACATCGACGTGCTGTGGGACGGCTCGATCAAGCCGTTGCTGCGCGCGCGCTTTCCGTCCGTTTCCTCGCGCGAGATCGAAGAGGCGCGCGCCTACGCGTACGGCGGGTGCGTCATCCAGGACCTGGGCTACTATCCGTTCGGCAGCCACTTCTTCAGCAACCTGCTGCATTACGTCCGCTCGGGCGACTTCGTCCGGACTCTGATCCGCGATGCGCGGGATGTCAACGAGTACGCGTTCGCTCTCGGCGCGCTCGGCCACTACGCGGCGGACACTGACGGTCATCGCCTGGCCGTCAACCGGGCCGTCCCGCTCTTGTATCCGAAGATGGAAGCGAAGTTCGGCGACAACGTCACCTACGCCGATTCACCCAAAACGCACCTGATGGTGGAGTTCGGGTTCGACGTCGTGCAGGTCGCGGCCGGCGCGTACGCGCCGGAGGCCTACCACAAGCACATCGGGTTCAAGGTCGCGAGGCCGGTCCTGGCGCGTGCCTACCGCGAAATCTACGGCCTCGAGGTGAAGGATCTCTTCCTGAACGAAGATCTCGCGATCGAAACCTACCGCCACGCCGTGGCGACCACCATCCCGCAGATGACGCAGGTCGCATGGAAGAAAAAGCGGGAGCAAATCGAACAGGTCACGCCGGGGATCGAGAAATCCCGGTTCGTGTTCAACCTGTCGCGGCGCGACTACGAGCAGGAATTCGGCAAAGACTACGCGCGGCCGCACGGCTTCGGACGCGTCATCGCGTTCGCGTACGCGCTGGTCCCCAAGATCGGGCCGTTCCGCACCCTCAGCTTCAGGGTCCCAACGCCGGAAGCGGAGCGCCTTTTCCTCGAGAGCTTTCTCAGCACGAGGGACCGCTTCCGCCGATCCCTCGAGGCACTCCGCGCCGGGCGGCTCAGCCTCGCCAACCTGGATCTCGATACCGGGCGGCCGACGGCGCGCGGCGAGTACACGCTCGCCGACGACACGTACGCCGAGCTGCTCGATAAGCTGGACGATCGTCAGTACGCGGACATCCCCGGCGCGCTTCGCGCCAACATCATTGCGTTTTACGGAGCCGGCGACGAGCGCGTCGCGGCGCTGGCGGGGAAATGACTACGGGGTCGCGGGAGCCGCGGCGTCGGGCGTGCCCGTTTCGAACGAAGACCCCGCAAACACCTGGCGTCCGTCGGCGAGCGTGACCGTCCGCGCGTTGGCGACCGTGGCTTCCGTCTTGGAGTGGAAGCCCGTAATCGTCACGACGTGACCCGGCTTGAGCGAGTTCCGGTTCCAGCCGCGGCGCATCAGGCCGTTCGGCGGGCCGAGCTCGAAATCCCAGTGCACGATCTTGCCGCTGTCGTCCTTGACGTCGATGAAGACGCGGGCGTGGGGGTTGGTCCACTCGAGCTTGGTCACCGTGCCGGTGACGGTCAGCGGACGGTTGGCGTCGTACTCGGCGGCAAAGGAATGGTGGGCGGAAAGCGAAACCGTCGCCAGCATCGCGCCGAGTCCCGCTGCCAGTAGTGCCGTCGATCTGCCGCTCATGCTTCGCCTCCCCGGTGTGCGCCGAGCATGATACCTTGACAGGCCGGAGATCGAACATGAACGCCCTGATCAAGACCGCATGCGCCGTGGCCATCTGCGCCGTTCTTTCGCCGGCGCTCCTCGCGCAGTGGCCGACGTACTCGAGCTATCCGGTTCCGCGGCTGCCGAACGGCGAGGTCAACCTTGCCGCGCCGGCGCCACGAACGCCTGACGGCCGGCCCGATTTCAACGGTGTCTGGCGCGGCGCGCCGACCGGGCAGCGGGGTCAGCCCCCGCCGGTGGCCACGACCGGGTTTCCGCTGGCGACCTTCCGCGACATCGGGTCGACATTCAAGGACGGCCTGCCGCTGACGCCGTATGGGTCCGAGCTGTTGAAGAAACACATGGCCGGCAACAGCAAGGACAACCCGGAAGCGCACTGCCTGCCCATGGGCATCATGCAGTTTCACACGCAGGGCATGCCGCGGAAGTTCGTCCAGACACCGGGACTCATCGTGATCCTGTATGAGGCCAGCTCCGGCATCCGCCAGATCTTCACCGACGGACGGCCGCTTCCCCCGAAGGAAGATCCGCAGCCGTGGTACTACGGATACTCCACGGGCAAGTGGGATGGCGATACGCTGGTCGTCGAGACTAACAACCTGCGCGACAACGGATGGCTCGACATCATCGGATCGCCGCTCACCGATCAGGCGAAGCTCACCGAGCGTTTCCACCGCGTGAGCTACGGCCGCATGGAGATCGACATCACGGTCGACGATCCGAAGGTGTACACGAAGCCGTGGACCGTCAGGCACCTGCAGGACATCATGCCCGACGGCGAGCTGATCGAGTTCATCTGCGAGGAGAACAACAGGTTTCCGCCGCAGTAACAGTCAGCAGTCAGCAGTCGGCAGTCGGCAGTCAGCAGTCGGCAGTCTGCCTAGCGGATGGTGAAGTCGAGGTAGACCGTCACCAGCACGTCCACCGGCCGGCCCGCGAGACGGCCGGGCTCGAAACGCCACTCGTTCACTGCGGCGATGGCGCGCTCGTCGAGCCCGCCGGGATCGAGCGACCGCCGAACGCGGACGTTCGAAGGGCGGCCCTCCTTCGTGACAACAAGCTCCAGCACGACTGTGCCCTGAACTTTTCGCAGCAGCGCGTCATCCGAGTACTTCGGCGGCACCTGTACCAGCAGCCGCGGTGTGCTGACGGATCCGCCGGGCCTGTAAGGGCCGCCGCCGATGCCACCGCCCGATCCGGGTCCGATGCCTGGTCCCTCCCCCGGGCCGATTCCCGTTCCGGTTCCCTCGCCCACGCCGCCGCCGGATCCCGGTCCCAGCGACGTCGCGCCGGCCACCCCGCCCTCGAGCAATCCGATCTGTTCGCGCGTGCCCGAGGCGAGCGGTTTGGCATCGAGGAGCAGCCCCTGCGGTGGGCTGTCGAGCATGAGGGCCGATGGGCTCGCGATGATCGGATCGGGAGGAGGCGTCTTGCGGATCGGCACCGTCAGCCGATCGCGTCCAATGCCTTCCGCCTGTCGAATGGGTCCGGGTTGGCGATTGCCGCCCCCACCGCCACCGCCGCCCGGCGTTTGCGCCGGGCGCGCGATGAAGACCATGTGCGTCGTCTGATCCGGCAGGGCTGCCCTGGCGGCGACGGTTTCGGCTTCTTCAACCGCCCGCGACGTCGAGCCGCCGACGAGCGTCACCAGCCCGACGATGGCGGCGGCATGCAGGGCCGCCGACGCGATGGTTTGCCACGACACCGCGCTCCAGCCACGGCGGGGCAGCTGTGGTGGTGCGAGCGCCAGCCCCTGAAGGCGGATCACGTCTCACTCTCAGCCTCGGACGGTCAGGACAGGGCAAGGCGCTGTGGAGACGACCCGGCCGGCGACGCTCCCGAGGAAGAACTTCGCCAGCCCGGTCCGCCCGTGTGTGCCGATGACGACCAGGTGGAATCGCTTCGACCTGGCAATGCGCACGATCTGCTGCGCGGGGCTCCCGTCCGCAGTCAGCCCCACGACCTTGACGCCGCTCTTCTTCGCTTTCGCCGTGAGAGCCGCGAGGTTCCGCGCGGTCCATCGGCGTGCTTCCTCATCCAGTTCGCGCCAGGTCTCGGGCCCCACATACTGGTCGGGGCTCACGGGCACGAGGGGAGCGATGACGTGTAAGACGGTCAGGGTCGCCCGGTTGGTCTTGGCCATCGTGAGCGCCGTGGCAAACGCCTTGCCTGACGCTTTGGAGAAATCAGATGCAAACAGGATGCGTCGGAGTCCAGCCATGGCCGCGATCCTTTCTTGGCTTCCTGCGTCCAAAGGTTGTGCAAGTTACACGCCCGGCGTTCACTTTTACTCTGGTGTCTGCCCTGATGACATTCGCGGCCGGCAACGCGGCTGCCCAGCAGACCTTCTGCGCCGACTGCCACTACGCCAACCCATCGGCTCCCCGGCCCGACCATCTCGAGGAATGGGACCGGTCGCCCCACGGCCGCAACCGCGTGGGGTGCGAGAAGTGCCATGGCGGCAACGCTGCAGTCTCCGACGGGTTTCGCGCGCACAGCGGCGTGCTCAACTCGGCGGACCAGTTCAGCCTGGCCAGTCGCCGTAACCTTCCGCTCACGTGCGGACAGTGCCACGTCGCACCATCTGTAGCGTTCGAGGCAAGCCGGCACTACGAGCTATTGCGGTCGGGCGGCAACAAGGGACCCACCTGCTCGACGTGTCACGGTGCGGTCGACGGGCGCGTGTTGTCGCCACGGGCGCTCGCGTCGAAGTGCGGGGAGTGTCACGGTCCGGACGAGGTCGCGCCCCGGGCGGGGCGGGTGCAGGCCGTCCGCGAGGAGTACGAGGCGCTGTCGGGCGTGCGGGCTCAGCTGAAACAGGCAGAATCCTTGATCAAGCGCGTGGCCGATCGGAAGCGAAAGGCCGAGATGACGGCGGTGCTGGACCGGGCGGAGGCGCCGCTCGTGCGCGCCGTGGAGGCTGGTCACAAGTTTGTATACGACGATCTCAAGAACGCAGCTTGGCATCGCTCAACAGCGTGCCGACGCGCTCTTGAACACGCTGGCAAACCGCTAATGTGTTCGTAAAGTTACGGGAGCTTTACTGTTTCGGGTGATCGCAGGTGTGAAAATGTTCGACGTGGCCAGGGAAAATTTCGCGGGACGGGAAGGCCGATTCGCGGGGGAGGACGCTATGTCACCAGTTCAAACGACGGTGGCGGACTGGCTGCAGATCATTCGAGGGGAGTTCGCTGAAGTCCCCGGTCTGCACCTGACCAGGAAGCAATTCCAGCGGCTGTGGGGCCTCGACGGCGACACCTGCGACACGCTGCTCGACGTCCTTGTGGGTCAGAAGTTCCTGCGGCAGACCTCCGACCAGGGTTACGTCCGGGCTAACGTCAGCCAGTAAGTTCCGCCGGGCAAAAACTACCCCTTCGTCGTCCGGAACCTGCCGGTTAGCAGCGTTTCACGCTGACGCGGCTGGCGGCGCCGGCTGCCCTTGCCGCTTCATGGCTGGCCGTCTGCGGCGACAATGAGCTGCTGCGCGATCTCGAACGCGAACCGATCGAAGCGTTCCTCGTGCACCGGCTCGTCGACTCCAGCGTTGCCGGACGGCGCGTCCGCTCGCTGCACGCCACCCGCGCCCGCCGAAATTGACGCCCCGGCGCCCCGGCGCGGTACACTACACAACTTGCCATGAAAGTACTCAAGTTCGGCGGATCTTCTCTTGCCACGCCTGCGGCTATTCGCGCTGTCGGGGCGATCGTTCTCGACGCGCGCCGGCACGAGCCGGTGCTCGTGGTGGTGTCGGCGTTCCGCGGCGTGACGGATCAACTGCTCGACTGCGCGCGTCTCGCCGAGCGCGGCGACGCGGGCTACCTGCGCGCGTTCGACCAGATCGCCCGGCGGCATCGTGCGGCGGTCACGGCGCTCGTCGCGCGCGGACGCGCCGGGGTGCGGAAGCAGGTGGACACGCTGCTCGACGAGCTGAAAAGCACGCTGCAGGGCATCTACCTGCTTCGCCACTGCCCGCCGCGCGCGCTCGACATGACGGCCAGCTTCGGCGAGCGGCTGTCCGCGCTCGTTCTGGCCGCCTACCTGAAACGCTTCCACCCGGCCGAGCTGTCGGATGCGCGTGATTTCGTGCGGACGGACGACCAGTTCACGCACGCCGCGGTGAATTTCGCCGCGACGAACCGCGCGATCCGCAAGCGCTTCAGGCCGCTCCTCCGCAAACGCCGCGCCCCGATCCCGGTCATCACGGGCTTCATCGGCGCCACCGACGACGGGCAGACGACGACGATTGGGAGAAACGGGTCGGACTACAGCGCGGCTATCGTCGGCGCCGGCGTCGGCGCGTCGATCATCGAGATCTGGACCGACGTCGACGGCGTGCTGAGCGCGGACCCGAAGCACGTGCGTGGCGCGTTCGTGCTGCCGCGGATGACGTACGAAGAGGCGATGGAGCTCTCGTATTTCGGCGCCAAGGTCATCCACTCCGCGACGATCGCGCCGGCCGTGGCCAGGCGCATCCCGATCCTGATCAAGAACACGTTCAATCCGGCGGCGCCGGGCACGCTGATCTCGAACAAGGCCGGCAAGGACGGGGACTCGCTCGCCAAGGGCATCACCACCGTCGACGGCCTCTCGCTGCTGACCCTGCGCGGCCCGGGGATGGTCGGCGTACCGGGAATCGCGGAGCGGCTGTTCCGGACGCTCGCGGCGAAGAAGGTCAACGTCATCCTCATCTCCCAGGCGTCGTCGGAGCACACGATTTGCTTCGCGGTCCGGAGCGGTGACGCGGCGCGCGGTATCGAAGCGATCGAGCAGGAGTTCCGCCACGAAGTGGACGACCAGCTGATGATGGCCGATCACAGGGAGGACCAGGCCATTCTCGCGGTCGTCGGCGAGGGGATGAAGGGCCGGCCGGGCATCGCGGGGAAGCTGTTCGACTCGCTGGGCCGGAACAACATCAACATCAATGCGATCGCGCAGGGCGCATCGGAGCGCAACATCTCGTGCGTCATCGACGCCGCCCAGGAGGTGCGCGCCCTCAACGCGATTCACCAGGCGTTCTTCGAATCGCGCAAGCAGCTGGCCCTGGCCATTGTCGGCGTCGGCAACATCGGAAGCGCGCTCATCGAACAGCTCCGGCAGCAGCGGCACTATCTGCTCTCGCGCGGGTTCGACGTGCGGGTGGTCGCGCTCGCCAACAGCCGGCGGTTCGTCGTCTCGCCGTCTGGCGTGGACCTCGCAAACTGGAAGGCGGCGCTCGGCGCCGCCCGGGGCCGGACGAGCCCGGAAGGGCTGGCGAGCCGCCTGGCGGCGCTCGAGCTGACCAACGCGGCGATGGTCGATTGCACCGCCAACCCGTCGGTGGTCGACGCGTACCCCGCGTTCATCGACGCCAACTTCCACATCATCACGCCGAACAAGCGGGCCAACGCGCTGCCGTGGCGCCGGTATTCGGCGCTGATGGAGCAGATGGCGCAACGCCGGAAGCACTTCTTCTACGAGGCCAACGTCGGCGCCGGGCTGCCCATCATGTCCACGCTGCGCGACCTGATTGCCAGCGGCGACGAGATCGTCAAGATCGAAGGCATCCTGTCGGGCACGCTCAGCTATCTGTTCAACACCTTCGACGGCAGCGTGCCCTTCAGCGCCCTCGTGCGCGACGCGCACAAGATGGCGTTCACCGAACCCGATCCGCGCGACGATCTGTCGGGTCAGGATGTCGCGAGAAAGCTGCTCATTCTCGCCCGCGAGATCGGGCTGCGGATGGAACTGGACGAGGTGAAGGTGGACAGCCTCGTGCCGCGGCCGCTGCGGCGCGGCACGTTCTCGCCCAGGTTCTTCGACGACCTCGCGAAATACGACGCCGAGGTCGCGGGCCGCGTGGAAGCCGCCGGCCGCCGCGGCGCCGTGCTGCGCTATGTCGGCGTGCTGGAGCACGGGCGCGCCCAGGCGGGGCTCAAGGAATTTCCGCGCGATCATCCCGTGGCGTCGGCCAAAGGCAGCGACAACGTCATCGCGTTCACCACGAAGCGGTATCGCCGGACGCCGCTGGTCGTCCAGGGGCCGGGCGCCGGCGCCGACGTCACCGCCATGGGCGTGTTTTCCGACATCCTGAAGCTGCTGCACTACTTGCCGCGGTAGGCTGGTCCATGCCGTTCAAGGACGTCATTGAGCAAGGCGATCAAGGGGAAGGCGGGGCGCACGCCGGGTTGCGGCGCCTCGTCGGCCTCCTCGCGCGCTCGGTGCATCGCGAGGTGCTCCCGCCCAGCCTGATCCTCTCCGGTCCCGCTGGAGCGGGCAAGCGGGCGATGGCGGTAGCCACGGCGCAGGCGCTCAACTGCCTCGCGCCGCGTGGCGAGGGCGAATCGCGCGACGCGTGCGGCACGTGCACGGCCTGCGCGCGCATCGGCCGCGGCGCTCACCCCGACGTGATCGTCGTCGAGCCGGAGGAAAGCGGGTCGATCAAAATCGAGCAGGTTCGCGCCGTGATTGACAGCGCCGGCTACCGGCCGTTCGAAGGGCGGCGGCGCGTCGTCATCATCGACGGGGCCGACGCGATGGCGGCGTCACCGCAGAACGCGCTGCTGAAGGTGCTCGAAGAGCCGCCGCCCTCGTCCGTGTTCATCCTGATCACGACGCGTCCGGACATGCTGCTGCCGACCGTGCGGTCCCGCTGCCAGCATCTGCGGTTCCACCTGTCCGGTCAGGGCGCCATAGACGCCGAGGCGCGCGACGTCGCGTGGCGCGTGCTCGAAGCGGCGGCGGGCAGCGCCGAGCCGCGCCAGCGGATCGAGGCGGCGAAGGACCTGCTGAAAGGAACGGGCGGCGGCAACAGCGCAGCCGAGGATCGGGCGCAGCTCGGTTCCCACCTGCACGCCATGGCCTCGCTGCTGCGCGATATCGAGCTGCTGTCCGCCCGGGCGTCGGTTGCGCTGGCCAACCGGGACCTGCAGCCCGAGCTCGACCGTCTCTCGAAGGCGTATCGCAGCCAGCGGGCGATGACCGCCTACGGGGCGGTCGACCGGGCGCTGGCGGCCCTCGACAGCAACGCCAGCATCAAGATCGTGGCCGACTGGCTGGTCCTGCAGCTTTAGCTGCCCAACCCCGACTGCCGACTCGCCTGACTGCCGACTGCCGACTGCTGACTGCCGACTGCCGACTGCTGACTGCTGACTGCCGACTGCCGACTGTATATAGTGTCCCTGTGAGCCTTGCTCCCACGGTCCGCCTCGTGTCGGTCAAGCTGTCGCCCGTGGGACGGCCGCACACTTACGTGTCGGCGAACCTGCCGGCAGAGCAGACACCGCGGCCGGGCGACGCCGTCGTGGTGCAGGCGGAGGGCGGGGCGGCGGTCGGCACGCTCGTTCGCTCGATTCCCCAGACCGTGGAGCGGCGCCAGCACGCCGGCGACACCCAGCCTCCCCGCCTGGTGCGCATCGCCACCCACGACGACATCGTGACCCGTGCGAAGCACGAACAGCGCGAGCGCGAAGCGCACCGCATCGCGATGCTGAAGATCCGCGAGCGCGGCCTCGGCATGAAGGTCACGAAGGTCGAGCAGCTGTTCGACGGATCGCGCCTGGTGTTCTACTTCACGGCGGATGGCCGCGTGGATTTCCGCGAGCTCGTCCGTGAGCTGGCCACCGAGTTCCGAACGCGTATCGAAATGCGTCAGATCGGCGTGCGCGACGAGGCCAAGATGATCGGCGGCTACGGCACGTGCGGCCGCCCGCTGTGCTGCACGACGTTTCTGACCTCGTTCGAGCCCGTGTCGATCAAGATGGCCAAGCAGCAGGACCTCAGCTTGAACCCCTCGAAGCTGTCGGGGCTGTGCGGCCGCCTGAAGTGCTGCCTGCGCTACGAGCTCCCGAACGCGAAAGGTGTCGCGCACGGCGGCTGCGGCAGCGAGGGCGGCTGTGACAACCCCTCGGGCTGCGGAACCGGCGGCTGCGGCGGCAGTTGCGGCTGCCGGGCGTAGACGTGAAGCCGAGAGTCGCGATCACCGAAGGCGATCCCGCCGGGATCGGCCCTGAGATTGCGCGCCGCGCCGCGGCCGACCCGCGCGTGCTGGCGGTCTGCGAGCCCGTGCCCTACGGCGCGGATGACGGTGAGCGCTTCACGCCGGGCGTGCTTTCGGCCGAGGCCGGGCGCGCGGCGTATGACGCCATCGTTCGCGCCACGGCCGATGCGCAGCGCGACGCAGTACAGGCGATCGCGACGGCGCCTATCAATAAAGAAGCGCTGCGCCTCGCCGGGCTGCCGTGGAACGGCCACACCGACCTGCTCGCGCACCTGACCGGCGCCGCTCATGTCGCGATGATGTTCTACTCCGACGAGCTGCGCGTCGTGCTCGCCACCGTGCACGTGCCGCTCGCCGACGTCCCCGCGCTGCTGACGCAGTCCCTGATGGAACGGACGATCGCGCTGACGGCGTGCGAGCTGCCCAAATTCGACAAGGTCGCGCCGCGGATCGCCGTCGCCGGCCTGAATCCGCATGCCGGGGAACACGGGCTCTTCGGCCGGGAGGAAGAGACCGCGATCGAGCCGGCGATCGCCCGCTGCCGCGAACGGGGCATCGACGTGTCCGGGCCGTTTCCGGCCGACACGCTGTTCGTGCGCGCGCGCCGCGGCGAGTTCGACGTCGTCATCGCGTGTTACCACGATCAGGGGCTGATCCCGGTCAAGCTCGTCGCCTTCGGGCGGGCGGTCAACGTGACGCTCGGCCTGCCGATCGTGCGGACGTCGGTCGATCACGGCACCGCGTTCGACATCGCCGGCAGAGGCGTCGCCGATCCCGAGAGCATGATCGCGGCGGTGCTCCTGGCGGCGAGGCTCGCAAGGTCGGCGTGATGGCCGAAAAGACCGAGCGCGAACTGGCGCAGGCCAACATCGCGGAAAACCGCAAGGCATTTCACGACTTCCACCTGCTCGAGACCTTCGAGGCCGGCATCGCGCTGATGGGCACCGAGGTCAAGGCGATCCGCGAAGGACGCGTCAACCTGCGCGACAGCTACGCGCGCGTCGAAAACGGCGAGGTGTTCCTCTTCAACGTCAACATCAGCCCGTACAGCCACCGCGGCTACGCCGAGCACGAGCCGCTGCGGCGCCGGAAGCTGCTGCTGCACCGGCAGGAAATCCGCAAGCTGATTGGCAAGACCGTCGAGCGCGGCATGACGCTCGTGCCGACCCGCCTCTACTTCAAGAACGGCCGCGTCAAAGTCGCCATCGCGCTCGCCAAGGGCAAGAAGGAGTACGACAAGCGCGAGACCGAACGGCGCCGCGAGGCGGATCGCGAGACCCGCGCCGCCATCAAGTCGAGAAGATGAACCACAGTTCTTTGTGACCTTTGGGGCCTTCGTGGTCAATTACTCTGATGTCGCCGAAGGTTCCCCTGCTCGATCTGCACGCGCAGTATCTCCCGCTGCGCGCGGAGATTCTTGCCGCGATCGAGCGCGTCTGCGACAGCCAGCGGTTCATCATGGGGCCCGAGATCACCGCCTTCGAGGAGGAAATGGCGCGGATGCTCGGCGTGCGCCACGCTGTCTCGGTCTCGTCGGGCACCGACGCGCTGCTGCTCGCGCTGATGGCGCTCGACATCCGGGCCGGCGACGAGGTGGTCACTTCCACGTACTCGTTCTTCGCGACGGCGGGCGCCATCGCGCGCCTCGGCGCGAGGCCCGTGCTGGTGGACATCGACGAGACCACCTTCAACCTCGATCCCGAACGGGTCGCCGCCGTGCTCACGCCGCGCACGAAGGCCATCATCCCCGTCCACCTGTTCGGCCTGAGCGCCGACATCGATCCCATTCTGGACGTGGCCGCGCGCGCGTACGTCCCGGTCGTCGAGGATGCGGCGCAGGCGATTGGCGCGTCGTACAAATCCCGGCTGCTCGGCGGATTGGGCGCGGCGGGGTGTTTCTCGTTCTTTCCCAGCAAGAACCTCGGCGCGTTCGGCGACGCGGGCCTGCTCACGACGAACGACGACGTGCTGGCGAAACAGGCGCGGCTCCTGCGCACGCACGGCATGGAGCCCCGCTATTACCATCACGCCGTGGGCGCCAACTTCCGGATGGACGCGCTGCAGGCGGCAATCCTGCGCGTCAAGGCGCCGCACCTGGCCGAGTGGACCGCGCGCCGGCGTGCAAACGCCGCGCGCTATCGAACGCTGTTCAGGGACGCGGGGCTGCTCGACAGGGTCACGCTGCCGAATGAACCCCCCGACCGCTGGCACATCTTCAACCAGTTCGTCATTCGAACCGCCGACCGCGACGGCCTGAAGGCGCACCTCGACGAGCGCGGCATCGGCTCAGAGATCTACTATCCCGTGCCGTTTCACCTGCAGCCCTGCTTTGCCGGCCTTGGACACAGCAGTGGCGACTTCCCGCGCGCCGAGCGGGCCGCGGCCGAAAGCCTCGCGCTCCCGATCTACGGCGAGCTCATCCCCGCCCAGCAGGAAGCCGTCGTCAGCGCCATCGGCGACTACGTCCTCCGCAGAGTCGGCGTGTGATCAGCGGACCGACAGCCGCTCCGTCGCAAGGCGCGACGACGCCGACGGGGCCTGGTGGGGAGCGTTCCACCCGCCGTGGCCCGTCCTTGACGACGCAGATCCTCATCGGCCTGATCGCGGGCGCGGTCCTCGGAGCCGTCTGGCCGGGCGCGGGGATTGCGGTCAAGCCGCTGGCCGATGCGTTCCTGCGGATGATCAAGATGATCATCGCGCCGCTGCTCTTTTCGACTCTCGTCGCCGGCATCGCCGGCGCCGGCGACCTGAAGGCGCTGGGGCGCATCGGCTTCAAGGCGATCGTCTACTTCGAGGTCGCCACCACCGTAGCACTGGCCATCGGCCTGGGGCTCGCCAACATCTTCAAGCCGGGCGCGGGCATCGCGATGCCGGCCGGAGACACCTCGACCGTCGCGGCCATCGCGAAGAACAGCCAGAGCGCCTGGGACATCTTCCTGCATCTGTTTCCGACTTCGGTCGTCGACGCGATGGCCCGCGGCGACATCCTGCAGGTGGTGGTGTTCGCCACCTTTTTCGGCGTTGCGCTGGCGGCCCTCGGGCCTGCCGGACGACCCGTGCTGGCGGTGTTCGAGAGCACCGCGCACGTGATGTTCACGTTCACGTCGTACGTGATGGTGTTCGCGCCGATCGGCGTGTTTGCGGCGATCGCCGCGACAGTCGGCAGCAAGGGCCTGGCCATCCTCCTGACCCTCGGCAAGGTCGTCGCGCTGATGTACGTGGGCCTGGCGCTCTTCATCGGGATCGTGATTTTCGGCGTGTCGTTGCTCGTCGGCGTGTCATTCCTGTCGTTCCTGAAAGCCGTCCGAGAGCCGTGCCTCATCGCGCTCACGACTGCCAGTTCAGAGGCGGCGCTGCCGAAGGCGCTGCAGGTCATGGAGCGCTTCGGCGTGCCGAAGAACATCGTCTCCTTCGTGCTGCCGCTGGGATACAGCTTCAACCTCGACGGCTCGACGCTCTACCTGTCGCTGGCGAGCGTCTTCGCGGCGCAGCTGGTCGGCGTGCAGATGACGGTAGGCCAGCAGCTCGTGATGATGCTGACGCTGATGCTGGCGAGCAAGGGCGTGGCCGGTGTGCCCCGTGCGGCGCTCGTCGTGCTGACGGCGACGCTCACGCAGTTCGACCTCCCGCTCGAGGGCGCGGCCGTCCTGCTCGGCATCGACCAGATCATGGACATGGGCCGCACGGCGGTCAACGTCATGGGCAACTGCATGGCCACCGTGGTGGTGGCGCGCTGGGAAGGCGTGCTGCGAGAGGACCGGCCTGATGCGCATCGTCGTCGTCGGCGCCCGCGGTCAGCTGGGGACGGCGATCGTGCGCGAGTGCGAGGCCCGCCACGACGTGGTGGCGTTCGGGCGCGATGCGCTCGACGTCGCCGACGATCGCGCGGTTGCGGCGGCGATGGCGCGCGCGCGGCCAGACGCGATCATCAACTGCGCCGCGTACAACGACGTGGACGGCGCCGAGGACCATCCGGTCGAGGCCCTGAACGCCAACGCGTTCGCCGTTCGCGCCCTGGCGCGCGCCGCGGCCGAGCACGGTGCGACGCTCGTTCACTACAGCACCGACTTCGTGTTCGACGGAACCGCCACGGCGCCCTACACGGAAACCGATCAGCCCAACCCGAAGAGCATCGTACGCCGCGTCGAAGCTCCTGGGCGAGTGGTTTGCCGCGGACGCGCCGCGGGCCTACGTGCTGCGCGTCGAGAGCCTGTTCGGCCGCGCGGAGGGCGGCGGTCCGTCGAAGGGCAGCGTGGCGTCGATTGTGAAGACGCTGCTCGCCGGCGGGGAAGCGCGCGTGTTCGAGGACCGGACGGTGTCGCCACCTACATCATCGACGCCGCGACTGCCACGATGCAGCTCGTGGAGAAGAACGCGCCGGCCGGCCTCTACCACTGCGTCAACAGCGGACACTGCACGTGGCTCGAGTTTGCGCGGGAACTGGCGACGCAGCTGGGCGTCGAACCGCGGCTGGTACCCGTGCGGATGGCCGACATGACGCTTCGGGCCCCGCGCCCTCTGTACTGCGCGCTGTCGACCGCGAAGCTCGCGGCCGCCGGCGCCGCCATGCCCACGTGGCAGGATGCTCTCCGCCGCTTCGCGGCGGGGCTGAAGTAGCGCGGGGCTTTCAGCCCCGCGTCGGCGGCCCTGAAAGGGCCGCCCTACTGTTCACCAACGATTCCCGCGACCATCTCGCCGATCGCCAGACAGGACGTCAGGCCGGGCGACTCGATGCCCGCGGCGTGGACGATGCGCGGGTTCTGGCGATCGCGGCGAATCAGGAAATCGGCGAACGACTCGGTCGGCCGGGTGCAGCTTCGGACGGATGCCGCTGCCCGACAGCCGGAGATCGGCGACCGTGACGGTCGGGCAGCAGGTGCGCCACCGCGTCGGCGAATTCCTCGACCGGCAGACGGTCGCTTTCGTAGTCGTCTTTCCGATCCTGATATCTCACGGTCGGCCCGAACCAGACGTTGCCCGCCGTCGACTTCGTGAGCGTGGACGCCGAGGCCGTGGCCGGCCGCATGGGGCAGCGGGTAGACGAGCGCATTGACCAGCGAACGCTTCGCCGGCACCAGTTCGGCGTACTCGCCGCGGACCGGGTAGATCGTGAAGCGCTCGCCGCCCAGCATCCCCGAGACCTCGTCTGCGTACAGCCCGGCGGCGTTGACGATCGCGCCCGCGAGAATGGTTTCGCGGTCGGTGCGGATCTCGATGCCGTCCGCCCGCGCGCTCGGCGCCGGCGAGCGGGGTGCCCGGGAGGAAGATGACGCCGGCAGCTTCGCCGGCGCGCAGGAGCGCTTTGACGAGCGCTTCGGCGTCCACGATGCCGGTCTCTGGCGAGAAGATGCCCGCGACGGCCCGAATGTTCGGCTCCCGCCCCGCGATGAACGCGCGCTCGACCATCTGAAGGCCTTCGACGCCGTTCTCGACGCCCCGCGTGAAGAGCGCTTCGAGTCGGGGAATCTCACTGTCCGTCCGACGCGACGATCAACTTGCCGCAGCGTGCGTGCGGGACGCCATGGGCGCCGCAGAAGTCGTAGAGAAGGCGGCGGCCTTCGATGCAGAGCCGCGACTTGAGCGACCCGGCCGGATAGTAGATGCCGGCGTGGATGACGCCGCTGTTGTGCGTGCTCGTATCCAGCCCGGGGCGCGGGTGCCGCTCGAGGACGCACACCGACCGGCCGCGCGCGGCCAGCGCGAGGGCCGAGGCCAGCCCGGTGACGCCCGCGCCAATCACCGCGACGTCGATGCGTTCCATCAGCTCCGATACCCGATGGCGGCGTAGTCGAAGTGGGTGAAGAGCAGGTTGTTGAGGATCGCCGCGTTCGCGTTGACGGTTCGAGCCATCTGCGCCACCGCCGCGGCGTGTTCCCCGCCGGCCGCCGCGATGGCCGGCACGTCGACGGGCTGCATCTTCATGTGCTCGGGCACCGGCTGGCTGTACCGAAGCGTCACGTTGCCGAAGCCGTTGGCCTGCAGCAGGTACTGGAGCGTCTCGGGGTGAACGGGCTGCACGTGCGTGATGTCGCGGATGTAGCTGCTGAAAAACGCCAGCCAGCACGCCGGGTTGATGGTTTCGATGACGATCGGCGCGCCGGCGCACAGCTTCTGAGAGGCCACGGCCAGCAGCCGCGACAGATAGGGCGGCGCCAGATGTTCGACCACCTGCGCCGCCATCAGCCCGCCGAGGGAACCGTCGGGCAGCGCTTCGAGGAAGGCGAGCGCATCGGCGTGCACGGCGTCGAGCCCGCGCTCGCAGGCGGTCGCGACCATTTCCTGGTTCGTGTCCACCCCGCGCGCGCTGACGCCGGCGGCCTTGAGCAGCGCGAGAAACTCGCCGCGCCCGCAGCCGACGTCGAGCACGTCGCCTGCGCCGGCAAACAGCGGCACATAGGCGCGCAGCTTCTCGCGAATCTCGTCGTCAGTGCCGCGAAACCGATCTTCGAACGCGACGTATTGGTAGTCCGACAGGGGCTGGGGGCTCGGGGCTGGGGGTTGCGGGCCGACCGCCGACTGCTGACTGCCGACTGCGGACTGCCGACTGCTGACTGCTGACTGCGGACTGCGGACTGATCGTGTCAGCATCTGTGTCGCGCGCTGGAGGACGGCGAGCTGCGTCTGCATCTCCGGCAGCTGGCCGAGGAGCTCGTCGTGCCGGTCGAGGCGCGAGGCCGCCGTCGCGGCGATCAGTCGATCCTTGCTTTCGACGAAGGCGGTGATCTTCTGGACGAAGATGATGAGCGCGGTCTCGAAGCGCGCGAAGGCGACCTCGCCTTCCTGGTCGGTGAGCGCGTCGATGGCGTCCACCACGTGGTTGTCGAAGGTGCGCTGCCGCGCGAACACGGGGGCCAGCCAGCGATGGATGATGCGGAGCCAGGGCTTGTGCGGGCCGGCCGGTGGGGGAAGCACCGCGTCGGGCCACGGCACGACCGGTCCGGGCGTTTCGTCGGCGGGGATGAACGCGTGGTCGAGCGCCGTCAGCGCTTCGTTGTAGCTACGCTCCGCGTCTTCCGCTTCCTGCCGCAATCGATCGCTGTCGTTCATCCGCTGCGATTGTAACCCGGAGGCACGACCGCTCGCGGAATGCCTTGACCATCCGCTGACGCGCCCCGTACAATTTGGAGATCTCCTATGGCGAAACGAGCATTGATCACCGGCATCACGGGCCAGGACGGATCGTATCTCGCCGAGCTGCTGCTCGAAAAAGGGTACGACGTCTATCGGGATGGTGCGGCGCGCGAGCGCGCCGAACCTCTGGCGCATCCAGCACATCGCTCGATCGCATCGCGCTCAAGCCCGCCGACCTGCTCGACCAGTTGTCGCTGCTCCGGCTGGTCGACGAGGTCCGGCCGCACGGAGATCTACAACCTGGCGGCGATGTCGTTCGTGCCGGCGTCCTGGGATCAGCCGATGCTGACCGGCGAGTTCAACGCCCAGGGCGTGACGCGCCTGCTCGACGCGGTCCGGCACGGTCGATCCGGCGATCCGCTTCTACCAGGCGTCGTCCAGCGAGATGTTCGGCAAGGTGCGCGAGGTGCCGCAGACCGAGCTGACGCCGTTCTACCCGCGGAGCCCGTACGGCGTGTCGAAGGTGTTCGCGCATTACATCACCGTGAACTACCGCGAGAGCTACAACCTCTTCGCCGTGTCCGGGATGCTGTTCAACCACGAATCGCCGCGGCGCGGCCTCGAGTTCGTGACGCGCAAGGTGACCGACGGCGTCGCGCGCATCAAGCTCGGGCTCGCCGACTCGCTGCCGATCGGCAACCTGGACGCGCAGCGCGACTGGGGATTTGCCGGCGACTACGTCCGCGCCATGTGGCTGATGCTGCAGCAGGACCAGCCCGGACGATTACGTGATCGCGACCGGCGTGAGCCACTCGGTTCGCGAACTGCGTCGAGATCGCCTTCGCGCGCGTCGGGCTCGACTGGCAGAAGTATGTCCGCGTCGATCCCGCGCTGCTGCGGCCGGCCGAAGTCGATCACCTGCTGGGCGATCCGTCGAAGGCGCGCGCCGAGCTGGGCTGGACGCCGAGCGTCGACTTCAAACAGCTGGTCGAGATGATGGTCGACGCCGACCTGGCGATGCTCGGCTCGACGCCACGGGCGGCGCGTGTCCCGGCGCGGTAACAGTGAACAGCATGATCTCGAACGCGAACCATCAGGCTCTCCTCGATCGGATCCGCACGAAGCGCGCGAAGATCGGCGTCATCGGCCTCGGCTACGTCGGCCTGCCGCTGGCCGTCGAGTTCGCCCGCGCACGGCTTCGACGTCACCGGGTTCGACGTCGACGAATCGAAGACCGGCGAGATCAACGCGGGCCGGAGCTACATTCCGGACGTGTCCCAGGCGGAGTTGAGCGAGGTCGTGAAGGCGGGCCGGTTGCGCGCGACGACGAACATGGCTGACCTCGCCGGCATGGACGTCATCGACATCTGCGTGCCGACGCCGCTCCGGAAGACGAAGGATCCGGATCTGTCCTACGTCGTGCACGCCGTCGAAGCGGTGGCCGCCACGCTCAAGCAGGGCCAGCTGATCATTCTCGAGTCGACGACTTACCCCGGCACGACCGACGAGGTCGTGCAGCCGATGCTCGAGAGCCGGGGCTCAAGGCGGACGTCGACTTCTTCCTCGCCTTCTCGCCCGAGCGCGTCGATCCGGGCAACCAGAACTTCAACACCCGCAACATTCCCAAAGTCGTGGGCGGTGTCGGGGCCGCAAGCACCGAGGCGGCCGCGCTGCTCTACGGGTCGACGGTCGACACGCGTCGTGCCGGTCAGCTCGACGCGCGTCGCCGAGATGGTGAAGCTGCTCGAGAACACGTTCCGCGCGGTCAACATCGGCCTGGTCAACGAGATCGCGCTGATGTGCCACAAGATGGACATCGACGTGTGGGAAGTGATCGACGCGGCGAAGACCAAGCCGTTCGGGTTCATGCCGTTCTATCCCGGCCCCGGGCTGGGCGGCCACTGCATTCCGATCGATCCGTTTTACCTCTCGTGGAAGGCGCGGCAGAACGGCTTCGAATGCCGGTTCATCGAGCTGGCCGGCCAGCGTGAACTCGGCGATGCCCGATTACGTGGTGGAGCGCGTGTCCGAGGCGCTGAACACGGTGCGCAAGTCGATCAACGGATCGCGCGTGCACCTGTTCGGCGTGGCGTACAAGAAGGACGTGAACGACATGCGCGAGTCGCCGGCGCTCGACGTGCTCGAGCTGCTGTCCAAGCGCGGCGCCCGGCGTGACCTACATCGGATCCGTACGTGCCGGAGCTCAGGCACGGCGGTCACACGTTGTCGTCGATCGATCTGGCCGCGGTGCTCGCAACGGCGCCCGACTGCGCCGTGATCTGCACCGATCACGGCGTGTTCGACTACGACGCGCTGCTCGAGAGCGACACGCTGCTCGTCGACACGCGCAACGCTCTCAAGAACCACCAGTCGCCGCGCATCTTCCGCCTCTGAGGCCGTCGGCCGGTCTCATGTTCAAACTCTGAACGGTCGATCGTTCAGAGTTTGAACAGCTGTGTACGCCTTGACAGCCCGTCCGGGCTTCGTCATAATACGCCCGTTCAAAACGTGAACGCGTGGCCCCGTCGCACCCCATTCAGCGCCGTACCCGGCGTCCGATTGTGAGTGAGAGGGCGGGAGCCTGTCCTGCGGCGCCTTCCGCCCCGCTTCCCCCCACCAAGTTGTCCCCCTTCGCGAGCATAGCGAGTAGACGTGGATAGACCGGTTATGGATGTTGAAGCCCACCGCGACCTCAAGCTGCTTGAGGCCGTCGAACACGATTCGCGCGTCACCCAGCGCAACCTCTCCACCAAGCTCGGCATCGCGCTCGGGCTGACCAACGTGTACCTGAAGCGGCTCGTACGCAAGGGCTACATCAAGTGCGTCAACGTCCAGTCGAACCGCATCACCTACCTGATCACCCCGCGCGGCATCGCCGAGAAGGCCCGCCTCACGTACGAGTTCATGGACTATTCGCTGCACCTGTTTGCCGAAGTGCGCCAGCACCTGCGCGTGGCGCTGCAGGGGTGCGCGGATGCCGGCAAGCGCGTCGCGATCTGCGGCCGGGGCGAGGCCGCCGAGATCGCGTACCTGTCCCTCAAGGAATTCGGCCTCGAACCGGTGGCGATCTTCGATGACGAGGACGGCCACGTGTTTCTGGGCATGCCGGTGCGCCAGATTGCCGAGCATGACCAGGTGCAGTTCGACATGATGATCGTCGCCACCCTCGGCCGCTCGGGAACGCAGATCGCTTCGCTGATCCGGTCCGGCGTACCGAGGGAAAAACTCTTCCCGCTTCGACAGGATGCTCCCACTCGGCGCGCGACGTGGCCGGAGGCGGCCAGGTCAGGCGACGTCCGGAACGGCTCCGGGAGCTAGGGGCCCCAATGGCTTTGTCCCGCAAGCGCGTGTGCATCACCGGCGGCGCCGGTTTCATCGGGTCGTATCTGGTGCAACGTCTCATCGACGACAACGACGTCGTCGTCTACGACAACCTCCACCGCAACGCCATCCAGTTCGCGTCCGTCGACGGACATCCGCACCTGCACTTCATCAAGGGCGACGTGCTGGACTACGAGGCGACCCGCAAGGCCGTCGACGGCTGCCAGATCGTCATCCACTGCGCCGCGATCGCGGGCGTGTACTCCGTCGATCGCAACGCCGTGACGACCATGGAAGTGAACATGCTCGGCACGCACCAGGTGGTCAAGGCGGCCCTGGACGTGGGCGTCGAGCGGTTCGTCGAGTTCTCGACGAGCGAGGTGTACGGGCCGTTCATTCACAAGGGCAAGGAAGACGACGTGACGACGATCGGGCCGATTGGCGAGAGCCGGTGGGTGTACGCCGCCAGCAAGCTCGCGTCGGAACACCTGTCGTACTCGCATTACAAGGAGGACGGCCTGCCGCTGGCCATCGTCCGGCCGTTCAACGTCTACGGGCCGAGGCAGGTCGGCGACGGCGCCATCCGCGGCATGATCCTCCAGGCCCTCCGCAACACGCCGATTACCCTCTTCAACGACGGAACCCAGATTCGCGCGTGGTGCTACGTCGACGATTTCGTTGACGGGGTGCTGCGCTGCGCGGAGCGGCCGGAGGCCGTCGGCCACGTGTTCAACCTCGGCAACCCCCAGGGCACCATCACGAACTTCGAGCTCGCTAACATGATCATCCGGCTGACGAAGTCGAAGTCGGAGATCGTCTTCAAGCCCCACCCTGGACCGGAAGTCGATCTGCGAGTCCCGTCCATCGACAAAGCGGCGACGTTGCTCGGGTTCAAGCCCACCGTGTCGCTCGAGGCCGGCATTTCGCGGACGATTCCCTGGTACGCCGGCCACCTGTCGCAACTGACGGCCCAGTGATGCGCGTGGTCGTCACCGGCGCTTCCGGGTTTATCGGCCGCAACCTGCTGCTGCGCGCGCCGCGCGACTGGCAGATTGTGGCCGTGTATCACAACGCCCGAGGTTTTGACGCGTTCCTCTCCCGCCACGCGTTGACGCACGTGCGGGCCGTGCGTTGCGACCTCGCCAATGCCGCGGATGTCGCGGCGCTGGCCCGCGACGCCGGATCGGTTGACGCGTGCGTGTATCTGGCGGCCAACGGCGATCCCGCGGCGTCCTCGGAGCGTCCGGCCTGGGACCTGCAGCTCAATACCCTGGCCCTCGTGACGTTCCTCGAGCACGTCCGCGTCGGCCATCTCGTGTACGTCTCGTCAGGCGCGGTCTACGACGGCCTGAACGGACCCGTGTCTCCGGAGACGGCGGTCGCCCCGAGGCTGCCTTACGCGATTTCGAAGCTGGCGTCTGAATACTATCTCCGCGCGTTTTCCGAACGCCGGCACACCGTCGGCAGCTTCGTCAACGTCCGGTTCTTCGGCGCATACGGGCCCTACGAACCGGAGCGGAAGATCACGACGCGATGGATGCGCGGCATGATGGAGGGCCGGCGCGAGTTCACGCTTCGCGGCAACGGAGAAAACCTCATCGACTTCATGTACGTGGACGATGCGGTCGACGGGTTCCTGACGCTGATATCGTCTCCGGGCTTCAGCGGGACGGTCGATTTCGCATCCGGCACGCCGCTCAGCGTCAACGCCGTTGCGCAGACAATGGCCCGGGTGATGGGCGTCGACGTCACGCTGCGGCACGAAGGGAGCACCGAGGAATACATTCAGTTTCACACCATCGATCGCACGATGCGGGATCGATTCGGGTTCGAGGCGGCCACGCCGTTCGAAGCCGGCGTGCGGCGGTTGCATCAGTTTCTGCTCGAGGAGCGAGATGGCGCCGGCCAGCCCGCGTGAGCTGAACGAGCGCGAGCTCCACGAATACGTGGCCGCCGTCGAAGGCCATGACTCCCAGACCGTCGGCGTCGTCGGGTACTTTTACCGGATGTACCGCGCGGAAGTGCTCGATCGTGTCGGCGGACTGCGCGGGCGGGACATCCTCGAAATCGGCTGCGGCGAGGGGATGATGTTCGACGGCACGCCGGTGAGCCCGGTGCAGATGGACGTGTCGATGACGCGTGTCGCTCGTGCCTCGGGCAAATGCCGGCTGCTGCTGTGCGCCGACGGCTACCAGCTGCCGTTCGCCGCCGAGTCGTTTGCCGCGGTGCTGCTGGTTGCGGTCCTCGAGCACACGCGCGAGCCCTGGCGGGTGCTCGCGGAAGCGCGGCGCGTGCTGAAACCGGGCGGCCAGGTCGTCATGGTCGTGCCGAACGACGTGACGATGAGCGTCGGCCGGCTGCTGCTCCGCAAGTTTCCTATCCGTTATCCCGATCACCTGACCTTCACGACGCCCGGCCGGATGCGGACGTGGCTGGCCGACGGTTTCCGTATTCGGGAAGCATTCCATCTGCCGTTTCGTGCGCTGCCGTTTGCCGCGAACCTCTACCACTGCGTCGTCGCCGAGCGGGCCTGACCGCATTGCCGCAGCCGCACGTCGTTGTCCTCGGAACCGGGCCGGCAGGCCTGTCGGCCGCGTGGCGGCTGGCCCAGCTGGGCTGCCGCGTGACGGCTCTCGAGAAAGACACCGCCGTCGGCGGAATGGGCAAGACCATCGGCGTCGGCAAGTACGCCGTCGACTACGGCCCCCACACCTTCCACATCCGCGAAACCGAAGAGAGCCGGCGGATCCACGACGCCATTCGCCCGCTCTTCGGCGACGACCCGCTCGTGCTCACGCGAGGCACGCGGGTGCTGCTTCGTGGCAGGGAGTACGTCTATCCGCTCGAGATGCTGCAGGTGCTGACCGGCGTCAGCCCGGTGCTCTCGGCACGCATCGTGTTCGATTACCTGATGGCGACCGTCAGGTCGCTGCTCGCGCCGCCGCGGAAAGAGCATTCGTTCGAGGAGTGGGGCGTGCGGAACCTCGGACGGACGCTCTACGATCTGTGCTTCGGCAACTACTCCGCGCGCGTCTGGGGACTGCCGACGTCGCAGATCTCCTCGAAGCAGGCGCAGCGGGTGGCCAAACTCAATCTCAAGAACGTCGTGCTGCGCGCGATGGGGATCAAAGCGGATCCGGCCACGTACTTCACGAAGTACATGTACCCGCGCAAGGGCATCAGCGTGCTGTTCGAGAACATGGCGGCCGAGTTCCGAGGGACCGGGAACTGCCTGCGCCTCGAATCGTCCGTCATCCGCGTCGAGCGGGACGGCGATCGGATCGCGCGTGTCGTGTTCGAGCACGGCGGACGCGAAGAGGCGATCGACTGCGACGGCGTCGTCTCGACGCTGCCGCTTCCGCAGCTGGTCGGGATGATCACGCCGGCCCTTCCGGCGAGCGTCGCCGAGCACGCCAGGCGCCTGCGCTACCGGAGCCTGAAGCTGATTTACATCGCGCTCAAGCGGCCGCGGCTCACCGACTATCACTGGGTGTACCTGCTCGACACCCAGTTCCGCGTGAACCGGATGTCCGAGCAGAAGAACGTCAGCTCCGAAATGGTGCCGGCCGATCGCACCATCCTGTGCATCGAGCTGTCATGCTGGCGCGACGAACCGCTCTGGAGCGCCAGCGACGAGGAGATCTTCCGGCTCGCCCTCGAGGACGTCATGCAGATGGGCTACGGCGTGATGGAAGACGAGGTGGAGGACTACTTCGTCACCGACATCCCTACGGCCTATCCGGTCTACGAGCTCGATTTCGAGCAGCACCTCATTCCGGTGCTCGAGGGCGTGCACGCGGTTCCGAACCTGCTGACGATTGGCCGCCACGGCCTGTTTCTCAACAACAGCATGGACGACAACGTGCTGCTCGGGATGAAGGTCGCCAGCCACATCGCGGACGGCGGGTTCAACAGCCAGGCGTGGCTGTCAGAGATGCTGGCGTTCATGCACCTGCGGTTCGAGGGCAAGTGACGAACGGGTCGGCGGCCAGCCCAGCAGATACGCGGCCCCGAGCGTTGCCAGGACCAGCAGTACGGGTTGCGCAGGCAGCGATTGGCGCGCTTCGGTGAGGAGCGGCAGGTGGACGGCCGTGACGTACACAATCGGCGCGGCGAGCACGCACGCGTCCGCCGGCGAGACGCGGAAGAGGGCAGCGGCGCCGACCAGCGCGACGGCAAACAGGACCGCTTGAATCAGCCAGCAGATCCGGATGAGCGCCGGCGGCAGCCGGTTGATGTCGCTGTACCGGAACGGAATTTCGCCGGCCCACAGGATGAAGGCGCCGCGAGCCATCCGGACGAGGTGATGCGCCGGCCCATCGCGCTTGAGGTTTTCCAGGCCGGCGGCAAGGTACGCGCGATCGGCGGCGACTCGCGCCATGGTGCGCTCGTACGGATCGGTCGGCGTGTCCCAGATCTGGTGGAGGTCTTTCCACTGGTGCACGTACTCGAGCATCGGTTCGGCCGGCAGCCGCTCGCGGCCGGCGACACCCGTCACCTGTCGATCGAGTTCCGCGCGATCGCGTGCGTTCTCGGCCAGCCCGGTGAGCTCCGCCTGAAGCCGGCCCGGCCACATGGCCTGCCACGACCCTTCCCAGGTCCCCCGGCCGAGCCCGCCGGCCGGCGACAGCGTGAACCGTCCCACGTTCACGTAGTTGTAGGCGAACCAGGGAAGCATGACGACGGCGAATGCTGCGAGGGCGATCGCGACGCGGCGGATCGTGATCGGCGTGCGAACGCGCAGCAGCGGAAGCACGACCAGCGCAATAGCCGCCCACAGGACGGGAAACAAGATGAACGCCGGCCGGCTGAGCGTCGTCAGCGCGCTCAGAACGCCGAGCCCGAGGCATGTTCCGGTGCCTGAGTCGCGCTCGTCCAGCGTTCGGACGGCGAACCAGATCGACGCGGTGAAGAGAAGCGTCGTGAACACTTCCGTCATCACCAGCGCGCCGAAATACGGAATCGGCGGGAACAGCGCCGTCGCGAGCGCCGCGACGCCGGCGATCTGGTCCGTTGTGACGCGCCTGGCGATCACGAAGACCAGCAGGCAGATCATCACGAAGAGGCCGGTTTGCGCCGCCGCCACGTAGAGCTGGTTTTGGCCCAAGAATTTGTACAGCACCGCGAGAAACGCCGGGTAAACCGGCGTGCGAATCACTTCAGGGATGAAGCGCGCGCTGTCCGGGTACGGTGTGAAACGGCCGGTCGTGGCGAGGGCCGTGGCGAGGCGGGAATAGCCCTCTTGATCCGCCCACTGCGTGCTCCAGTCGGGCCGCTGGTACCAAATGAAGAACGCCCCGTGCAGCACGGCGACGATGCAGGCGAGCCACACAGTGCGGCGAGCGGTCACGCGGCACATTGTACCGTCTCAGGTGATCAGCTCCCGGTACAGGCGCTCGACATCGTCGAGCAGACGATCGAGTGTGTATCGCGCGAGCATGGCGCGGCGTCCGCGCTCGCCCATCGCGGCGCGCCGCGGCGCGTCCGCCAGCAGTGCGAGGACTGCGGCGGCGAGCGCCTCGCTGTCGCCGAACGGCGCCACCAACCCGACCTCGTCGCTGTCGACGACGTCGCGGACGCCGCCGACGTCGGTGCTGACGCCCGGCACGCCGGAGGCGAGGCTTTCGATCAGCGCGACCGGCGTTCCCTCGTTCCGCGACGTCAGCAGGAACACATCGCTGGCCGCATAGATCGTCGGCAGGTCGCGCCGCCATCCGAGAAAACGCGTCTGCGGCTCGATGCCAAGCGTGCGGGCAGCTGCCTCGAGCGTGCCGCGCAACTCGCCGTCGCCCGCGATCAGAAACAGGGCGCGCGGATCGCGACGGCCGATCCGCTGCGCGGTTTCGAGAAACAGCGCGTGCTGTTTGATGGCCGTCAGCCGTCCAACTGTGCTGACCACGTGCGCGCCCGCCGGAATGCTCAACGTCCGCCGTGCCTCTATGCGGGCGGCATCATCGACGGCGAGAAGCGGGCCCAGCTCGAATCCGAGCGGGACGACGTGGTATTGCGCATCCCGTCCGATGTGATGGTCGACCAGCAGCTCGTTCTTGATCCGCGGCGAGATGGCGATGATCGCGTCGGTGAGCCGGGCCATCTGGCGTTCAGCCGACGTGAACAACCGCGTCGTAACGGGGCTGAAATATCCGTCCAGCACGTGACCGTGGTACGTGTGCACCACCCGGGCTGGAGCGCGTCGTCCGGCCGTCCGATTGTGGATAGCCGCCGCCACCCGGCCGACGGTGCCGGCCTTGGCCGTATGGGTGTGAACGATCGCCGGACGATGGCGGCGCAGCAGCCCGCACACCGCGATCACCGCGCGCACGTCGTCAACCGGCGCTACCTGGCGCTGGAGCCTGGGGAGATGGGTGGCCTCGACATCGCGCGGCAGCCGGTCGCCCATGTCGCCTTCGCCGTCACCCAGGCTGCCGTAGGCCAGCAGCGTGCGAAACCCGCGCGCGGTCAGGCGATCCGACAGCGTGATCGCCTGAATGGCCGGTCCGCCGATGTTCAGACGCGTGATGAGCCGGAGGACGCGAATGGGGTCGGGGGGATGCGCGGGGTGGCCGGCCATCGAATCGGCGGCCTCACTGTATCATCAGAAATGATGGCCGTATGACCGCCACCAGCGGGTCTGGCGAGCCGCCCATCGTGTTGTCGCGCCGCCGGCGAGCCGTGTTCGTCGTCGTCGCGTGTGCGCTCGTGATGCTCGTGTGTCTCGCGGCCCTCCTCGCCTTCGATGTCTACCTGCACCAGCGCGTTGAAGGCATCGCCGGGCTGAACGTCTGGGGCTATCGCGGCCCGGCGGTCGGACGCAAGAAACCGGGCGAGATGCGCGTGGTCGCGCTCGGCGGCAGCACGGTGTTCGGCTATGGCCTTCCGTGGAACGAGTCGTGGCCGCACGCGGTCGAGAGCCAACTGAACACCATGCGCCCGCGCGACGTTCCGGTCACGGTGATCAATCTCGGCGCGCCAAGGGACTCTGTCGGGACCTTCGTGACGACGATGAACGACTACGGCTACTTGAAGTACGACGTGGTCATTCTTTACGAGGGCTACAACGATCTCGAGTTGGCGGACGCCAACGGCAAGGCTGACAGGGCCAGCAGCGCAAGCCCGACCGATGCGGCGATCGGGCACTACGTCGCGTGGCGGCATCAATCGCCTGTCTTCCGGTGGACCGGCTACCTTCCCATTTTTCCGCTGGTGCTGACTGAAAAGGCGATGTCGCTGATGAACGGCGGCGATCCGAACGCGGCGTACTCGTCGCGTGAGATCGTCTTCCGGCCGGGACTCGCGACCCGCATGACCGCGGGCGCGATGAAGGCCACCGCCGACATCGCGCTCGGACTCGAGCATCGCTTCGGACGTCTCACGCCGGGGGAGCCGGCCACGGGCACGGCCTACGAGACATCCTGCGGCCGGTGGAGTCAGTACTGCGGGGCGATTGACGCCGCAATCCGGCTCGCGCGCCAGCGCGGCCAGCGCGTGATTGTGGTGACGCAGCCGTACCTGTCCGACCTGCACGTCGAGCAGCAGCAGGCGCTCGCCGCGAACCTGCAGCGCGAGTTTGGCGGCGACTCGCAGGTGCGTTACGTGAACCTGGGGACGCTCGTCGACCTGCACGACGCCACGATGGCGTACGACGGCCTGCACCTGACCGCCGGCGGCAACCAGAAGATCGCCGCCGCGCTCGCTCCTGTCGTGCTCGAGACGATCCCGTGAGCGAACGACGCCGATGAGCACGGGCCCCTTGGGCAAAGACGGACAGGCGCTCCCCGGAGGCACCGAGCGGTCGTTCGGTTTCTCCGTGGGCGGTTTCCTGTGCCTCATCGCGGCGCTGCTGGCCTGGCGCGGCCGGATGCTTCGGGCCGAAGTGATCGGAAGCATCGGCGGCGCGCTCGTGTTGCTCGGGGCCGTGTGGCCCGCGGCCCTCAAGTGGCCGAACGTGTGGTGGTGGCGCTTTGCGCGCACGCTCGGCTACATCAACGCGCGCGTGATTCTGACGGTGCTCTTCGTCATTGTTCTCGTGCCGCTCGGTCTTCTCTGGCGGATGACAGGAAAGGATCCGCTCGCCCGCAGGCGGTCTTCGTGGCCCGGCTGGTCGCCGTATCCTCTCCGTTACCGCGACCGGCGGCATTACGAGCGGATGTATTGAGTTGAGGGCCCTATGAGCAAAGGTCGAGTGCTGTCGGAGTTCTGGACGTTTCTCCGTCAGGAAAAGAAGTACTGGCTCGTGCCCATCGTCGTGGTGTTCGTCCTGTTCGGGCTGCTGATCGTGTTCTCGCAGTCGAGCGCCGTCGCGCCCTTCATTTACACGCTGTTCTGAGTGCCTCAGCGCATTCTGGGAATTTCCGCGTATTACCACGATGCAGCGGCCTGCCTCGTGGAAGACGGGCGCATTGTGGCCGCGGCCCAGGAAGAGCGCTTCACCCGCAAAAAGCACGACGCGAGCTTCCCGGCCCGCGCCGTCGAGTACTGCCTCCGCGAGGCGGGCATCGGGGTGCGCGACTTGGATCTCGTCGGCTTCTACGAGAAGCCGCTCGTCAAATTCGCCCGGCTGCTCGAAACCTACGTGTCGTTCGCGCCGGCAGGGCTGAAATCGTACTTGATGGCGATGCCGCTGTGGCTGGGCGAGCGGCTGTGGATGGCCGACGACATCGGCAAGAAGCTCGAAGGTTTCGAAGGCGAGGTCCTGTTCGGCGAGCACCACGAGTCGCACGCGGCGTCGGCGTTCTATCCCTCGCCCTTCGAACAGGCGGCCATCGTCACCATGGACGGCGTTGGCGAATGGGCCACCTCGTCGATCGGCGTCGGCCGGGGCGACGAAATCGAGCTGGTCCGGGAACTGCGGTTTCCCCATTCGCTCGGGCTGCTGTATTCCGCTTTCACGTATTTCACGGGGTTCAAGGTGAACTCCGGCGAGTACAAAGTGATGGGCCTCGCCCCTTACGGCGAGCCGAAGTACGTCCAGACCATCAAGGACCACCTGCTCGAGATCCGTGACGACGGCAGCCTGTGGATGAACATGGAGTACTTCACGTACCCCGCCGGGCTGACGATGACGGGCACCGCGTTCGAGCGGTTGTTCAAGAGCCCGGCGCGGCGGCCCGAGGCCAGGCTGACGCAGCGCGAGATGGATCTGGCGCGCTCGGTCCAGGAGATCACCGAAGAGGTGATGCTCAAGACGGCGCGCTTCGCGCGGCAAGAGACCGGCATGCGCGACTTGTGCCTGGCCGGCGGCGTCGCACTCAACTGCGTCGGCAACGGGCGGGTCGTGCGCGAGAAGGTGTTCGATCAGATCTGGGTTCAACCTGCAGCAGGTGATGCCGGCGGCGCCGTCGGCGTCGCCCTGAGCCTGTGGCACCGGCACCTCGGCAAGCCGCGGACGAGCCCCGAGGCGAGCGGAACCTGGGAGCGTCCCTCGGCCGCCGCGAGCCGGACCGCCGTACCCCGGTACGCCGATGGCATGAGCGGGTCGTATCTCGGTCCCCGGTTCAGCGGCGACGAGATTCGCGGGTTTCTGGACCAGCACGGCTACCCGGCGCGGCGCCTCGAGCGAACTGCGCTTGCCGAAGAAATAGCCGCCCTGCTGGCCAGAGAACAGGTTGTCGGGCTGTTTCAGGGGCGGATGGAGTTCGGCCCGCGCGCGCTCGGCGGCCGATCGATCATCGGCGACCCGCGGTCGCCGCGGATGCAGTCGATGATGAACCTCAAGATCAAGTTCCGCGAGTCGTTCCGGCCGTTCGCGCCGTCGGTGCTCCGCGAACATGTGGGCGAGTGGTTCGAGTTCGAGGGCGACAGCCCCTACATGCTGATCGTCGCAGACGTCCAGCCTGGCCGGCGGCTGCCGAAGACGGAGGAAGCCGGCGCCCTCTGGGGCATCGAGCAGCTCAACGTGCCGCGGTCCACGATTCCCGCCGTCACCCACGTGGACTACTCGGCGAGAATTCAGACGGTCAGGCGGGAGACCAACCCGTTCTACTACGCGATCCTCGACGCTTTCTACCGCGCCACCGGCTGTCCGGGTACTCGTGAACACCTCATTCAACGTCCGCGGCGAGCCGATTGTGTGCACGCCGGAAGACGCCTACCGGTGCTTCACCCGCACCGACATGGACGCCCTGGTGCTCGAGGACTTCCTGCTCGCGAAGACCGATCAGGCGCCCGTGCCGCAGGACGATTCCTGGCGAAAGGAATTCGCGCTCGATTGATCCACGCGCTGAGCGATCGGGCCGAGCGAATTTCGCCGGCCGCATATCTGGAGCTGCTCGTGAACCTCACGAAACGCGAGGTCATGGGCCGCTACAGCCAGTCGTTTTTCGGTGTCGGGTGGGCGATCGCCCAGCCGATCGCCGCGATGGCGGTCTTCACCGTGGTGTTTTCCCGGCTCGGAAAACTGCCATCCGACGGTGCGCCGTATCCGCTGTTTGCCTACACGGGGCTGATGTTCTGGTTCTTCTTCTCGAACTCGGTCAGTTCGGGGACCGGCAGTCTCGTGACGTACCGCGACATCGTGACGAAGACCTATTTCCCCCGCGAGATTCTGCCGCTCGCGCAGGTGTGCTCGCGCCTGATCGACTTCGCCGCTGCCGCGGGGTTGTTCGTCCTGCTGATGGTGTACTACGGCGTCGGCGTCAATGCCTGGAGCCTGATGGGCCTGGTGTGGTTCGGCCAGTTGATCCTCTTCACGGTCGGGGTGACGCTGTTCACGTCCGCGCTGAACGTCTTCTATCGGGACGTCAACCCCGTCATCCAGATTGCGCTGCAGCTGTGGCTCTACGTCACGCCGGTCGCGTATCCGATGTCCGCGGTGCCCGAACGGCTCCGGCCGTTCTACGTCCTGAACCCGCTCACCGCGGTGGTGGAAGGTGCCCGCGCGGGCGTCCTGTTCGGGCGCCCGCCTGACTGGCAACTGGCTGGCGTCTCGCTGTCGATGACCGTCGCGCTCGTCGTCGTCGCGTTCTTCACGTTCAAGCGGATGGACAAGTACTTCGCCGACGTGATCTGACGCCTTCGCACGCCATGCTCTCTATTCAGCTCGATCGCGTCGGAAAACGGTACCGGACCAGCCGGTCGCGCACCGTCATGGATCTGATCGCCTCGAAGGTCAACCGGCTGCGTGGACATCGCGAGGAAATCCACACGGCGGAACAAGGCAGTGTCGACGCGACGATGTGGGCGCTGCGCGACGTGAGCCTGGATGTGCCCCAGGGCGCGGGCCTCGGCATCATCGGCCGCAACGGCGCCGGCAAGACCACGCTGCTGAAGCTGGTGTCGCGCGTGACGTGGCCGACGCAGGGGTCGGTTCGGATAGGCGGACACGTGGTATCGCTGATTGAGCTGGGCGCCGGCTTTCACCACGAGCTGACGGGGCGCGAAAACGTGTACCTGGGCGCCGGCCTGTTCGGCCTCACGAGGCGCGAAACGGATCGCTGCTTCGACGCGATCGTGGATTTTGCCGACGTGGCGCCCCTGATCGATACGCCGATGAAGCGCTACTCCTCGGGACTCTACGCGCGGCTCGGCTTCGCCGTCGCCATCTTCAGCCGGCCCGACATCGTCCTCGTGGACGAAGTGCTCGCGGTGGGCGACGCGCCCTTCCGCCGGCGGGCCATCGAGGCGCTCAGGCGCCTGATCGCCGAGGGGAAGACGGTGCTCTTCATCTCGCACGATCTGTGGAACGTCCGGCGGCTGTGCACGGACATCCTGTGGCTCGACAAAGGCGAAGTCCGCGCGTACGGTCCGGCCGCGGAAATCACCGAGCGGTACATGAACGAAGTCAATCTCGCGGCGCTGGGCGATGGGGAAGCTGCGCTCCAGACGCAGCGCACCGGAACCGGCGAGGTGAGATACGTCTCCGTCGAACTGCTGGATGCCGGCGGAAGCCCGGCGGGGCTCATCGAAGCCGACGATTCGCTCATCGTTCGCGCGACCTACCGTGCCGATGCCTCCATCGAGCGGGCCGTGTTCCAGGTTGCGATCGTCGACGTCGATACCGGGGTCGTCATCACGACAGCCAACTCGGCGGGCGACGGCCCAACCGGCGTGGCCGCGACGGGAGCGATCGAATGCCGCTTCACGCACCTGGCGCTTCGCCCGCGCCAGTACGTCCTCCGGCTGTCGATTACAGACGACAGGCAGATCCTTCCCTACGACGTCCTGATGGCGGGCCCGCGATTCGCGGTCACGGCGAGCGGCGGCGCAGGGGGGTTGAACGGTACCGAAGAAGACGGTGTCGTGTCGCTGCCGTATCAGTTCTTTCACCGCGCGGGCGCTGACGGGCTGCAGGCCGTCAATCGCGCGTGAGGATCTGTCATGTGGCGCCCGAACTCCTGCCGGTCCCACCCGTCAAAGGCGGCGCGATCGAACGATGGATTCGCGACGCGGCGCAGCGCCTGGCGAGCCGTGGACACGACGTCCACGTCGTGTCCCGCAGCCACGATGATGGGGCTGCCGAATCGCGCGTCGAGGGCGTCCACTATCACTTCGTGCGGATTCCCCAATCGGTGGACCGCGGCCGCGCGGCCGCGCTGTTTCGCGGCCTCTGGTATTTCCGCGGCGTCGGCCGCCTTCTCGGTCAGCTGCGCCCGGACGTTGTCCATCATCACAGCCGGCCGGCCGGGGCATATCTGAGCGGCATGTCCACCGGACGCCACGTCATCACCCTGCACAGCATGAGCTACGGCTGGAACTTCTCGTATCGGGCGTGGGATCGCGTCCTGTTCCGGCCGGCGTTCGAGCGGTGCGCGCGCGTGCTGTGCGTCTCCGATTTCATCAAACGGCACACGCTCGATCTCTATCCCGATCTCGGCGGCAGGATGACGACGCTCTACAACGGAGTGGACGGCACGATGTTCCATCCAGACCCCCACGCCGAATTCGAGTCGGCGGAGCCGACGATCCTCTTCGTCGGCCGGGTGGAAGAGCGGAAAGGCGTTCACCTTTTGCTGGACGCGTTCGAGCGCGTGATCGCCAAGCAGGTGAGCGGGGCCAGGCTCAAGATCGTCGGACCGCATTCGTACTGGAATGCGGAGCCGTCGCCGTTTTACCGGAAGCTGGCGGAACGGTGTCGGACGATCCCGCGCGTCGAGCTGTGGGGGCCGACCTATGTCGACGCGGAGCTCGCAGCCCTGTACCGCGGCGCGACCGTCGGCGTCGTGCCGTCCGTATTTCCAGAGGCGCTCGGCCTGACGTCGCTCGAAACGCAGGCTTCCGGCGTTCCCGTGGTCGTGTCGAATGCCGGTGGACTGCCGGAGACGGTCCGTGCGGGCGAGAGCGGCGTCGTCTTCGAGAGCGGCGACGTCGATGGCCTGGCGGCGGCGGTGATCGATCTGCTGAGCGATCGCCGCCGGCTGCGCGCGATGAGCGCCGGCGCCCGCACCTGGGCCATGCGGCAGTTTTCATGGGATGTCATCGCGTCGCAGCTCGAAGCCATCTACGTCCAGATCGCCGCATGAAAGTGGCGCTGCGCGACGACGACACGTGTTATTTCACTCCGCCCGGGCTGCTGGAGAAGGTCTACGGCGACGTCTGGGACCGCGTGCCAGTGTGTCTGGCGACGGTGCCGTTCGCCATCGGCTACGAACGCGCGGGCATTCCGGAGGCGAACTGGCATTCCGGCGAGGCCTTTGCGCTCGATCGCAACCCCGAGCTCGTGCACAGCCTCAAACAACTGGTCGCCTCCCGTCGCGCGACCATCGCCCTGCACGGATACACACACGAGGACTTCCCGGATGGCTACGAGTTCCAGGCCGCGCCCGATCCGGATCGGCGGGTGACCGATGGGCTTGCGTACCTGCGGCAGGTGCTCGATGCGCCGATCGGGATCTTCGTTCCGCCTCACAACGCGCTGTCGAAGGCCGGGCTTCGCGCAGTGAGCGCCGCCGGGCTCAACCTGCTCGGATCGTTTCTGTCGTTCCGGCCGTCCATGCGGCCCTGGGAGCTGCGGACCGCGGTCAACTTCTGGCGCGTCCGGCGGTTTCGCGAAGCCACCGGACGCACGAAGTCCGACCGGCTCATCTTTCCCCATGTGCTGCGCTATGGCCGTCACGCCGAATTCGGCTGCCACGGCCTGATTCCCGGCACGACGTTCGACGAGCTGGCGCGCGGCTTCGACGAAGCGCGCGCGGCCGGCGGACACTTCTGCCTCGCCACGCATCACTGGGAAATCGACGAGACGATGGCTGGAGTGCTGCGGAAGTTCCTCGACTACGCGGCCGGGTTCCCGGAGGTGCGGTTCGTGGCGGCCGAGGAACTGTTCCTGTGACGTACGGTGAGCGTCGGAAGCGCCCTGATGCGGCAATCGCCATCGCCGCGGAGACCGCACGATGAACGGCAAACGCCCGTATTCGGATCTGTTTCTCGTCAGTTTCCTGTTGTTGTTTTTCGAGCTGGCCTGCATCCGCTGGTTTGGCAGCACCGTCGTGTTCCTGACGTTTTTCACGAACATCGTCCTGCTCGCGACCTTCCTGGGCATGTCGGTCGGGTGCCTCGCGGCGTCGAGCGAGCGCGACTGGAGCCGTGCGGTCATGCCGCTCTTTCTGACCGCGGCCGCGATGGCATACCTGAGCCTGCTGGCCTACAACCACTACGGCCGCGTGATGGTGGATGTCGGGGGGCAGGGCTCGCCGCAGCAGGTGTACTTCGGCACGGAGTACCGCGCGCGGGACGTGGCGTCGTTCGTCATTCCTATCGAAGTCCTTGCGGCGGCGTTCTTCGTGCTCATCGCGTTGGTCTTTACGGGCATCGGCCAGGTGATGGGGCGCGCGTTCAACGAGGCCGACGATCGGTTGACGGCCTACATCAGCAACATCGCGGGGAGCCTCGCCGGCATCGCGGCGTTCGGGCTGGCGTCCTACTGGCGCACGACGCCGATGACCTGGTTCGCGATCGTGGCGCTCCTCTGGGCGTACTTTCTGAAGCAG
Source organism: uncultured Acidobacteriota bacterium (assembly GCA_963712905.1). GTDB lineage: Bacteria > Acidobacteriota > Vicinamibacteria > Vicinamibacterales > CAVVIG01 > CAVQJU01. Next base: position 101,403 of record CAVQJU010000020.1, read on the forward strand.
CGCAGCACCATACAGATCGTCGAGCTGATCCTGATGGTGGCGTTCATGGGCGCCTCCGGATATACGACGTCGGTCTGGGCGCCCTTCGAGCGGTTTCCGACGCTCTCGGTGCAGATGTGGTCGCCCTACTACAAGATTCAGTACACCCCGGCGGCCGGCCGGATTGAGACCAACAACATCGGGCACCAGGTGATGGCGAACCTGGACGAGCACGCGCCTGGGTACGAAGTGCCGCATCTGCTGAACCGCGACGCCGGAGGCCCGGCGTTCGAGGACGTCCTGGTGATCGGCGCCGGGTCCGGGAACGACGTCGCCGCCGCGCTCAGGAACGGCGCCAGGCACGTGGACGCGCTGGAAATCGATCCGGCGATCAACGACATCGGTCGCGCGGAGCATCCGAATCACCCGTATCAGGATCCGCGCGTGACTATCCACATCGGCGACGGCCGGAGCTTCGTGCGCACGACGACCCGCCAGTACGATCTGATCGTCTATGCGCTCGTCGATTCGCTCGTGCTCCACTCGGGCTACTCGAGCATCCGCCTCGAGAGTTTTCTGTTCACGGAGCAGGCGTTCGCCGACGTTGCTGCGCGCCTGAAGCCGGGCGGTGTGTTCGCCGTTTACAACGAGTTCCGGCAGGGCTGGATCGTCGCCCGAATCGGTCAGATGGCCGAGCGGGCGTTCGGCGCCAAACCGCTCGTCATGACCTTCCCACACGTGGATGTCATCCGGTCGCAGGAGGCTCAGCCGAACATGATCACGTTCGTGCTCGCCAGCCGCAATCGCGCGGATGCGGACGGCGGTTCGCCCGTTGCCCGGATTCAACGGCGGTTCGAGTCGGACGGCTCGTTCTGGGCCAACAACACCACCCGGATCAACCACACCCTGAACGGCTTCGGCGCCAGGCCGCCGGCGCTGGCCGGTTCGACCGACGCCGACTGGAACCGGGTCGCTCCCGCCGTCATAGAGATGCAGAGCGTCGACCGCGTGCCGACCGACGACTGGCCGTTTCTCTATCTTCGCGAGCGCGCGATTCCGGCGTTGAATCTGCGGAGCATCGGGCTGCTCGCGCTGCTGTCGGTCATCGTCCTCTATTTCTTCAGGCCGGGCGCCGGCGGCGGACCCAACTGGCAGATGTTCTTTCTCGGGGCCGGATTCATGCTCTTTGAGACCAAGAGCGTCGTGCACCTCGCGCTCCTGTTCGGATCGACCTGGATCGTCAACTCGGTCGCGTTCTTCGCGATTCTCGTGATGGTGCTGGCGAGCAACGTGTTCGTGCTGCTGGTAAAGCCCGCGAAGCTGTGGCTGTACTACGCGCTGCTGTTCGCCGCGCTGGGCGTCAACATTCTCGTGCCGATGAGCACCTTCCTGGCGCTGCCGGGGTCGCAGAAGATCGTCGCGTCGTGCGTGGTCATCTTCGTGCCCATCTTTTTCGCCGGCATCGTGTTCGCGATGTCGTTCCGGCGGAGCACTCAGCCGAACGTCGACTTCGGATCGAACATCGCGGGCTCGATGCTCGGCGGCCTGGCCGAATCGCTGTCGCTGATGATCGGCTTCAACTATCTGCTCGCGGTCGCGCTTCTCTTCTACGTGCTCTCGGCCGTGCTTCGCCCGGCATCGGGGGCGGCCAGGTGGACGCCCGCGTGAATACCCGGATCACGCTGGCTGCGGCCGCGCTGATCGCCGCGGCGGCGTGCCTGGTGTACGCGCCGTTTCTCGGGTACTCACCGGCGTACCTGGCACACGACGAAGTGTTCTTCGGGGTGAACGGCCACCAGATCGCGTCCACCGCCCGCGACATCAACGGACGGTGGCTGCCGCTGTACTTTCAGTGGCCGCCGAATACCCAGCCTGACGTGTGGTTCCAGCCGATTCCCGTCTATTTCACGGCGCTCTTTCTCACCGTGCTGCCGGTTTCGGAATGGGCCATCCGGCTGCCCACCCTCGTCCTCGGATTGACCGACATCGTGCTGGTCTATCTCGTCGCGGCGCGGGTATTCAATCGCCCGCTCCTGGCCGCCATCGCCGCGGGACTTCTCGCTCTGACGCCGGCCCACATGATCCACAGCCGGCTGGCGATGGACTTTCTCTACCCGCTGCCGTTCGTGATGGCCTGGCTGCTCTGCCTCATGGCGTTCGCGGAGCGGCGGCGGCCGTGGATGCTGTTTGCGGCGACGACGCTGCTGGGCGTCGGGTTCTACAGCTACATTGCGGCGATTGCCATGATGCCGGTCTATTTCACGATGACCTGCGTGGTGGTGTGGGCGCTGTGCGACCGGCCGGCCAGGCCGCTGGGCATCGCCGCGCTGGGTTTCGGCTGGCCGCTGCTGCTGTTGATTCCCTGGGCCGCCGCGCATTGGGCGGCCATCGCCGATACCCTCGGACGATACGGTCTGTACGACGGCACGCACCCGCACGCGGGCACGCTGTCGACCGTCACGTCGCTGCCGTTTCTCGCGGCGGTCGTCGAACGTCTGTCGGTGTACTGGCGGTTCTTCGACCCGTCGTACCTCTTCGTGGCCGGCGGCGGCTACGCCGTCAACACCACGCACCGCGTCGGGGTCTTCCTGCTGCCGATCATGTTCTGCCTCGCGGTCGGCATCAATCAGATCGTCAACGTCCGCCGATCCTGGGTCACCTGGTTGATTCTCTGCGGGTTCCTGACGGCGCCGCTCGCGGCGTCGGTCGTGGGCGAACCGTATGCCGTGCAGCGCGAGCTCTTCATCCTGCCGTTCGCGATCCTGATCGCCACCATCGGCGTCGAGCAGCTCATCTCGGCGAAACACAGAACAATGAGAATCGCCGGCTGGTGTCTCCTGGCGGCGGTTCCGGTGCAGTTCGCCGTGTTCTACGTGGACTATTTCACGGCCTATCGGGCGCGATCCGCCTTTGCCTTCAACGGGAACCTCCGGGGGGCGATGGAAGCCCTGATCGACCGCTCGCCGGACGGTGAGCGGCGCGCGCTGTACCTGAGCACCGACATCCGGTTTGTCGATTTGTACTGGCGCTTCTATCTGGCGAAGCATCGTCGCGAGGACTTGTCGAAGGAAACCGTGTATTTCGATCCGCGGACGACCGATCCGCAGGCGATTCCGGATCGGAGCCTCGTGCTCGCGCGCAGCGGCGCGGCGCCGGTCGGATCGGGAACCGCCCTGCGAACCGTCAGCGTGATTGAGAACGTCGATCGGACCGTGTGTTGCGAGGTCTTCGAAAAGCTCGAGCGGCGCGCGGCGTCGCCGTGATCAGGCAAAAACTCCGGGCTGCCGCCCTGCAGACGATCAAGCAGTGCGTGGGGCGCAGGCCGATCACCCTGCATGTCTGGGACGGACCGCTGAAGGGCCACCGCTGGCGTTTCGATGCGTCGTCGAACAACGAAGTCATCCTGGGCTTCTGGGAACACAACATGCAGTCGCTGTACGCCCGGTATCTTCGTCCAGGGGACGTCGTGTTCGATCTGGGCGCTCATCAGGGGTTTCTCGCGATGCTGGCGGCCGATCTTGTCGGCGAGCGCGGCGAGGTCCATGCCTTCGAGGCATCCCCCACGAACTTCTCGAGGATGGTGGAGAACCTTCGTCTCAATGGCGTTGGCAACTGCCGGCCCGTTCATGCGGCGGTTTCCAACCGCAACGGCAACGTGGAGTTCTCTGATACCGTTCACGACAACAGCAACACCTATATCCGATCTTCTCCGCATTTCAGGAATCAACCGACCGTCCAGGTTCCGGCGCTCTCATTGGACGCGTACCTCGAAGCCAACCCCACGCCGCCGCCTGACTTCGTCAAGGTGGACGTGGAGGGCGCGGAGTTCGAGGCGCTCGTCGGAGCCGAGCGTCTGCTGAACACGCGGCATCCGCTGATGTATCTGGAAACGCACAACCTCCACAATCCCGGAGTGGACCGCCTGTGCCTGGACTTTCTGGACAGGGCCGGATACCGCATTGTCGAGACTATTGACCAGACCAGCGACGCATCGGCCGCTTCATACATTCTGTCTGCGCCGTGACGTCTCAGTTGTCGAAGTGGGGAGCACGGGCCGCGACGGTTTACACGGAGGCGTATGCGGAGCGGTACCGCGCCGCCGATGATGCCGCCGACAGTCGGGTCGAACCGGTTGAGTGGCTGCGCGGGGTCTGCCATCGCTTCGCGAGCCCGATCGACGTGCTGGATCTGGGCTGCGGCACGGGCCGGTACTTCCACACGCTCACCGGTGTGCGCCGGCTTGTCGGCATCGACGTGTCCGGACCGATGCTCGAACGGGCGCGTCATCCGGTCGGCGGTTTCACGGTACCTCCGAGCGGGCTGACGCTGATCGAGGGCGATTTCCTGCTGCACGACTTTCAGGCCGGTGAATTCGATCTCGTGTATTCGATCGGCGTGCTCGCCGAACACTCGCCGTTCGACGAAGGCGTGGCCGCGCGCGTGAAACGATGGCTTCGCCCCGGCGGCCGGTTCGCGTTCACCACGGTGCACCCCTCGTCCTTCTCGGTGCCGCGGACGTTCAAGCGGCGGGTGGGCGAGCGGCTCCTGCCCATGGCGCCGCCCGCGCTCAGGCGCGCGCTGCGCGCCCGGCTCATGCGCGACGGCATTTTCGCCGACGAGGAACGCCTGCGCGACGTGTTCGCCTCCGTCGATCTCACCGTCGAGTCGATCGATCGATTCGCCTCGGACGTTCACCTGCATCTGCTGGCCGTCGCGCGCAAGACATGACGCCTGGCTGGTATCGCGATCGCCCGGTGCTCGTGCTCGGCGGCCTGGGCTTCATCGGCCTGAACCTGTCGCGCCATCTGCTTGCCTCCGGCGCGCGGGTGACGGTGGTGACGCCCGATCGGAGCGTTCACGCGGCGGAAGCGGCCGACCTCGTGTCGTCCGGCGCATCGGTTGTGGACGCCGATATCCGCGATGCCGACGCCATGCGCCGCGTCGTTCGCGAACAGGACGTGCTGTTCCACCTGGCGGCGCGCTCCGGCGCCGTCCGAAGCGTGGAGGACCCGCACACGGATCTCGACGTGAACGGCCGCGGCAGCCTCGTGGTCCTCGAGGCGATTCGCGCCGGGAACCCCCGGGTTCACCTGGTGTTTGCCGGTTCACGACTCGCATACGGACGCGTCGGACCCGAGCCCGTGCGCGAGGATCACCCGACCGATCCGTTGTGCCCGCACGCCGTTCACAAGCTCATGGTCGAGCAGCACCTGCGCATGTACGGCCGCCTCTTCGGCATGAAGTCGATCGTCGCGCGGATCACCAATCCATTCGGGCCGGGGCAGCCGGCCGCGCGAACCGACTACGGGATCGTCAACCGGATGATCCACCTGGCGATGCGCGACCGGCCACTGACGGTGTACGGCGACGGCAAGCAGCGCCGCGACTACATCTACATCGACGATGCCGTACAGGCGCTGCTCTGCCTGGGGGAACTCGCGGCCGCCGACGTTCCGATCTACAACGTCGGCACCGGCGTCGGCACGGCATTCATCGATATGGCGCAGTCGATTATCGCCATCGCCGGCAGCGGCCGCGTCGAGCGGGTCGAGTGGCCGCAGCTCGCCGAGCAGATTGAAACAGGCGATTTCGTCGCCGACATCTCGCGGATCAAGAAGGCCGTCAACTGGGCGCCCGCGGTGCCGCTTCGCGACGGTCTCGAACGCACCGTGTCGTTCTACCGCGCGCACCTCGTGTCATGACGTCCGGCCGCACTCGCGTGGTGTACCTCGCCCACACGTTCCAGGTGGGCGGCGCGGAAGAGATGGTGCTCAACCTCGTGCGCCATCTCCCCGGCCGCTTCGAGCCGATGGTGTGCGCCATTCACGATCTGGGACCAATCGGCGGCGAGATCCTCGCCTCGGGCACGCCGACCTCGGCGCTCGGGCTCAACCCTGGGCTGCGCCGGCCGTGGGACGTCGCCCGCCTTCGCCGTTTTCTGTGCGAAACGCGGCCGCACATCGTGCACACGTTCCTGCTGACGGCGAGCCTCTACGGCCGCCTGGCCGCGATGCTGGCTCGCGTGCCGATCGTGATCGGCACTGAGGTCAACATCTACGAGCGCAAACGTCCGGGCCACGTCCTCGCCGAGCGCCTGCTGATGCCCGGCACCGACCGCGTCGTCGCCTCGGCCGAGTCGGTGCGCCAGTTCTACATCCGGCAGGTTCATGCCGACCCGGCCAAGGTCGACGTCATCTACAACGCCGTCGACTGGGCGCAACTGCGGACGACGACGGGGCGGGACGAGATGCGCCGGTCGTTGAACGTGCCGGCGGGCGCCCCGGTGGCGGTCATTATCGCCAGGCTGACGGAGCAGAAGGGCCACACGTACCTGTTCGATGCGCTCGCGCACGTCCCCGGCCTCGAGGCGCTGCACCTGGTCGTCGTGGGCGACGGCGATCTGCGCGAACACCTCGTCCGCCGCGTCGAGACGCTCGGCGTCTCGAGCCGCGTGCACTTTGTCGGCGCGCGCCGCGACCTGGGCGATCTCTTGAACGCCGCGGATCTGTTCGTTCTTCCTTCGCTCTGGGAGGGGCTGCCGTTGTCGCTCGTGCTCGCGATGGGCGCCGGGCTTCCGGTGGTGGCGACGCGGATTCCCGGTCTGCCCGAGGTCGTGGACGACGGGCGCACGGGTCTCCTCGTTTCGCCTGGCGACGCCGGCGCGCTCGGCGCCGCGATGGCGCGTATCGTTCGCGATCCGGCGTTTGGCCGGGGCCTTGCCGGCGCTGCGCGCAACGCCGTGCTGCCGAAGTTTGGCGTGGACGGATATGTCGCCTCGGTGGTCGCGCTCTACGACCGTCTTCTGAGCGAGCGCGCGGCATGAGGCTCGGCATCGTCTACCACATGCCCTTCTGGCGCGAGGCCGACGGTACGCTTCGAGAGGTCGAGGGATCGTTCGCGCGCTACGTCGACTCGCTCGCGCCCTACTTCGACGAGATCTCGCTCTGCGTGCCGGTGGTGTCCCGGCCGGCCGGCGCCGAGGGTACGGCGATCCGGTCGTCGAACGTCACGCTTGCCCCACTGCCGCCCTTCGACGGTCCCATGCACTTCTATCCGCGGCTGCCACGCGTGATCCCGCGCCTTTTGCGGTGGGCGCGTGAGATCGACCTGCTTGCACTGCAGCGTGCCGAGTCCGGCGGCGGTGTTCGCGTTCGCGATCGCCCGCGTGTACCGCAGACCGGCGTTTCTTCTCGTCGTCGGCGACCTGCGGGCGCTGCTGCCGTCGATGCCGTATCGGGGCGTGAAGAAGGCGCTGTGGCGCGCCTACACCGGGTTCGAAGAACGCAACATCCAGTGGATGGCCAACAACGCGCTGACGTTTGCCAACGGCGCGGCACTGGCCAGGAAGCACACCGGCCCGGGCGTCCGTCATCGAGACGACGACTACGACGATTCATGCAAGCGATGTGGCGACCCGCCCGACAGCTGCCAGGCCCTGCCCGTGCGCGTGTTGACCGTCAGCCGGATCGATCCGCGGAAGGGACTTCGCGTGCTTCCGGCCGCGATCCGGCTGCTCGTGCGACGCGGGCATCGACGTACGGCTCGACATCGTCGGGCCTGCCGTCGGCGCGTCCCGGCCGGGAGGAAGAGGCGGCGATCGTCGAGGCGGCCGCACGGCTTGGCGTCGCCGACCGTCTCGGCGTCATCGGTGCGATGCCGCTCGATCGGCTGCTGCCGATGTACGCGGAGCTACGACCTGTTCGTGCTGCCGACGCTGCCCGGGCGAGGGCATTCCGCGCGTCCTGCTCGAAGCGATGAGCGGCGGCCTGCCGATCGTGACGACGCGGGTGGCCGGCATTCCCAGCCTGGTGACGCACGAAGTGAACGGCCTGCTCCTCGACCGGCCCGACGCCGCCGAACGTCGCCGGCGCCGTCGCGCGCATCGTTCGCGACGCCGGTCTCAGGCAGGGCCTGATCGCGAACGGGTACGCAGACGGCCCGGAAGCACACGCTCGAAGCGCAGGCCGCGCGCATGATGGAGACCGTGTCGAGCCGGCTGCAGGTCGCGCTGCGTCATCCGGTGGCGGTTCCCGCCGGCATGACCGATCGAAGGCGTGCGGCGTAGGAAGGTGTGCTTCGTCGCTGCCGTCGCTCGCCGGCGGCGGTGCGGAGCGCGTGGCGGTACAGATTCTCAACGCGCGTCGACGGCGAGCGCTGGGAACGATCGCTGTATCTGTTCGCGCGCGAGCGGCCCGTATCTCGCCGAAGTCTCTCCGTCGATTCACGTCGCCGGCGGCGGGGGCGGGTCGTCGCGAATCGGGCGATGGCTGGCGCTGCGGCGCTTCGTCCGCGACGTGCGGCCCGACGTGGTGGTCGCGTTCCTCAGCTACTTCTCAGTGCTGACTGCGCTGTCCGCGCGGCCGGCGTCGGCGCGCGTGTCGTCTTCGATCAGGGCACGCCGTTGTCGGCGTTTCTGCGCGACGCCGACTATCGCTGGTCGCGGCCGCTGGCCCGGCGCGTGTTCGCGGCGGCCACGAGATTTGGCTACGCGGCCGCGGATCTGATCGTGACGACATCGCAAGGCGTCGCGGACGACCTGGTGACGTCGTTCGGCGTCAAGCGCGAGCGCGTCCGCGTCGTGCACAACCCGGTCGATCTGGATCCGATCGCGGCGGCAGCCCGGCAGCCGATCGATCCGGCGCGACGCCGCCCTGTGGCGGCCGCCGGTCATCGTCGCGGCGGGCCGCCTGGCCGACGTCAAGAACTACCCGCTGCTCATCGAAGCGTTCGCCCTCGTACGGCAGCGGACGCCGGCGCGGTTGTTCATCCTCGGCCAGGGCGATCAGGAACAGGCGCTGCGCGAGTTGATTCAGGCGAAGGGTCTCGGTGACGCCGTGTCATCTGTGCGGCTTTCATGTCAATCCATGGAAGTACGTGGCCCGCGCCGACGTCTTTGCGCTGACGTCGCGGTATGAAGGCTTCGGCAACGTGCTCGTCGAGGCGATGGCCTGCGGCGTTCCTGTGGTCGCCACCAGCTCCGCCGGAACTCGCGAAATCGTCAGCGCGGACGAGGACGGGTTGCTGGTGGAGCGGCACGAGCCGGCTGCCGTCGCCGCGGCGCTCGACCGCCTGCTCAACGATGCCGCTCTTCGCCAGCGGATGTCGCAGACCGCCCGTCGCCACGCCCAACGCTACAGCGCGCAGGCGATTGCGCTCGAGTACGACCGCGTGTTTGCGGAGGCGCTCGCGTGAATAAGAAGATGCTGCGGCAGGCAACGGCGGCCGGTGCGGCGATTGGCGTCGTGTACGCGCTGTCCCCTCTGACGGTCTGGTTCGCGGTCGGTATCGTGCCGCTCGTCCTCCTGTCGGCGCGGAACCTGGAGCCCGACGAACGCCGTTTCGTGACGCGGCTGCTCGTCGTGGCCATCGCGCTGCGCGTCGTCGCGATCGCCGGCCTGTTCGCGCTGACCGATCACTCGACCGTGCCCTTCGGCAGCTTCTTCGGAGACGAGGAGTATTTCATCAGGCGCGGACTCTGGCTGCGCAACCTCGCGCTCGGCATTCCGATTCAGGGGCTCGATCTCGAATCCGCGTTCCAGGCCTTCAACGCGTCGAGTCATTTGTATCTGCTCGCCCTCATTCAGCTGCTCGTCGGGCCCGCGCCCTACGGACTCCATCTGGTCGGCATCCTGTTCTACGTGCTCGGCGCCGTCCTGTTGTACCGTCTCGTGCGCACCACGCTCGGCCGCACGCCGGCACTCCTCGGCCTGACGATGCTGCTGTTTGTGCCGAGCCTGTTCGCCTGGTCGGTGTCGGCGCTCAAAGAGCCGCTGTTCGTGCTGGTCAGCTCGCTGAGCTTCGTTCTCGCGGTCAGGCTGGTGCGCGGCCCGTCCCTCGGCAGCCGCGTGCTGCACGCTCGCGGCGGTCCTTGCGCTGGCGGTGATCCTCGAAACGATTCGTCAGGGCGGGGCCGTGCTGAGCCTCGTCAGCGTGATTGCCGGCCTGCTGATTGGCTTCCTGGCGACACGGCCGCGGCTGATGCTGTCGGCGCTCGTCGCCGCGTCAATCCTGGCTGGTGCGCTCCTCGGTCGTCCCGAGGTTCAGCTGAGAGCCTATACCGCCATCCAGGCTGCCGCGCGGCAGCACTGGGGCCACGTCGTGGTGTCGCCCGGCTACGCGTATCAACTGCTCGACGATCGTTTCTATCCGGACCTGAACGAAATCTCGGATTTGAAACTGGGCGAGACCGCGAGGTTCCTCGCGCGAGCGGCCATCAGCTACGTGGCGGTGCCGCTGCCCTGGAAGGCGCGGTCGCCGGCGGCGTTGGCGTATCTCCCTGAGCAGGTCGCCTGGTACATCCTCGCGTTGCTGGTGCCCATCGGGCTGCCCTCCGCGTTTCGGCGCGATCCGGTCGTGACCGGGCTGCTCCTCGGTCACGCGATCGCGATCGGCGCGGCCGTGGCGTTCTCCGGCGGCAACGTCGGCACCCTTGTGCGGCACCGGAGCCTGGCGTTGCCGTATCTCGTCTGGCTCAGCGCGATCGGCGCGTGCCACCTTCTCTCGTCCATGCGGGGCGGCGAGCCGGCCCGTCCTGCGGCGTCCGCCGCGCACCCGGCGCTCATACAGTGAGATCCACGTGACGCAACCAGACGACAGCCGTCGCGGAGCCGTCCGTTTCAACCTGGTGGACGTGGCCGTCGCGATCGTCATCCTGGGACTGATTCCCCTCGCGTACGGCTCGTACCTGCTGTTTCGCACCCAGCCGCCGACGCTCGCCAGCGTGTCGCCGGTTCAGCTGTTCGAGGGGCACAACCAGCGGCTCGAGATCGACGGCGCGAACCTCAGGCCGTTCCTGCGCGTGTCGTTCAACGCGATTCAGGCCAAGTCGTTTCTCATCGGCAGCACGAAGTACGCGCTCGTCGATCTGCCGGATTTGAAGCCCGGCGTGTACGACGTCGTGCTGTACGACTACACGCAGGAAGTCGCGCGCCTGCCGAAGGCCCTGACCGTCGTCCCGATGGTGACCGACGTCGAGCTGGAAGTCGTCGGCGCGTTCAAGTCGCCGGCGGACACGTCGGCCGCGCCGCCGAAGGTCGGCGACAAGTTCCCGCCGAAGGGGGACGCGATCGCCGAGGTGGTCGCGCTCGACGCCCCGGTCCCCGGCGATCTCCGCTTGCGGGTGGGCGACGACACCATTCGCGTGCCGCTGCGGCACGCCGTGCTGCCGGCCACGCTGCGCGTGAAGTGCTACACCGCGCGAAGGCCCGACGGGGCGGTGCAGTGTCTGGTTCCCGGGTCGCCCGGCAACGACGAGCCGACCGTCGTCGCTCCTGACGCGCTGCTGACGCTCCCGTCGCTGTCCGGACCGGTCGAGTTTCAAATCGCCGCAGTGCGTGCGCCTGCGGGAACCCTCGCGAGTCCAGCGGGTCGATAACGTGTCCGGGCGCATGTCGGATCGCGACGTCGAGCGGCTCTTCGCGGAGAGCCGGCTGGGGTGGTACGGCCGGCGCATCGCGCACGCGGTCCGTGCGTCCTGGCTGGAGTCAACGTGCCGCTCCTGGATGACCGCTGTTGCGATCGACTGGCGGCCTCTCGATGCGGCCGTCGCCCTGCGTGCCGCAGGCTGGACGACCACAGTCGCGGCGGTTACGACGCTGATCGTGCAGAGACTCGGCGGCGGACGCGTCGAGCCGACCACGAGCGTCGTGCCCATCGTCGTCGCTGTCGGCGGGCTCGTGCTGCCCTGGCTGGCCGGGCGGCGTTCGCCCCCCGATGGGCGGCACGGGTCGTGAGCGCTTCGGCGCCGATTCGCGTGCTCGCGCTCTCTCCGATTCCCGAGGAAGGCGCCGGGTGCCGGTTCCGGATCGCGCAGTTCATTCCGTACCTCGCGTCGGTCGGCATCGAGGTCACGCTGAACTCGCTGTTCAACGCGGAGTTTTTCGACCTCGTCTACAAACCGGGTCACTATCTCCGCAAGGCCGTGACGTTCGCCGGCCTTTCGGTCAAGCGCCTCGACGCGCTCCGCGACGTGTCGCGTTACGACGCGATTCTGCTGTATCGCGAGATCTTTCCGATTGGCCCGGCCGTGATCGAGCGGCTCCTCGGATCCGCCGGCGGCCGCCGATCGTCTTCGATTTCGACGACGCGATATTCCTGCCGAGCGTCAGTGACGCCAACCGGCTGATCAGCGCGCTGAAGCAGCCGGGCAAGGTGGCGACGATCATCAAACACAGCGCCCACGTCATCGTCGGCAACGAATATCTGGCGAGCTACGCCCGCCGCTTCAGCAACGCCGTGACGGTCATTCCCACGTGTGTCGACACGACGAAATTCGTGCCGTCGCCGTCCCGGCAACGTCGCGAAGGCGTCGAGGGATCCGGTGATCGGCTGGATCGGGAGCCCGACCACGGCCTTCTACGTGCGGCGACTGGCCGAGGTGTTCAAGCGCGTGCGCGAACGGCATCCGTTCGTTCTGCGGATCAGCGGAACCGGGGAGCCGCTCCAGGTGCCGGGGGTGGAGACCGAGAACGCGCCGTGGTCGCTCGGCGACGAGGTCCGGTTGTTCAACACCTGCGACGTCGGCGTCTATCCGCTGGCTGACGATGAGTGGTCGAAGGGGAAGTGCGGGTTCAAGGCGATCGAGTTCATGGCGTGCGGCGTGCCCGTCGTGGCCTCGGCCGTGGGCGTCAACCGGGAGATCATCGAGGACGGCGTGAACGGATTCCTCGCGTCCACCGACGACGAGTGGGTGGAGAAGATCGGGCGGCTGCTGGTCGATCGAGAGCTGGGGCGTCGCCTCGGGGCCGCGGGCCGGCGGACCGTCGAAGATCGTTATTCACTGCAGGTGCACGCGCCGACGCTTGCGGCGACGCTCCGTGGCGTCGTCGAGCGCGCGCGCCACACGGACCAATGAACCAGTCGCTGCCAACGGAGAGATCGAGACGGCGTCCGAGATGGTCGTCGTCGCGGCGGTCGGCCTGGCGGCGTTCCTCTTCACCCTGTGGTACATGCCCGCGTATCGCGCCGCTGGAGGCCCGTCGCAGTTCTATCAGAACGAGTTCGGACCGTCCGTCATGCTGACCTGCGGCAGAGGATTTGTGAACGCGGATTTCAGCCAGGCCCCGGCATTCGCGGCCTTTCTCACCCAGCAGGTGGACGGGCTTCGGTGCGGCGACGTGCCCGCGACAATCCGCGTCATGGAGCTCAACGGCCTCCAGGGCATCACGCGTTACCTGATGACCGCCGTGTCTCTCGTCTGGCGAGTGACAGGCATCAGCTGGAGATCGCTGGACGTGCTCTTCGCGGTGTTCGTTGCCGCGACCGTCGCGTCCGCGTACGCTCGTCCTGCGTTTTGTGTGCGGCCGGACGGTCTCGCTGGTGGTCACGTTCTTCTGGGCTCTTTCGCCGTGGCACCTGGAGAACATCCCGCACCTGAGGGACTACTCGAAGGCGCCCTTCTTCATGTTCCTGCTGATCGCGATGGCGGTGGCGTTCGTCGAGCGGCGGCCGCGCCGGCTTCTCCTGCTCGGGATCGCATACGGGGTCGTGCAGGGCGTCGGGTTCGGCATGAGAACCGATGTCGTTCTGAACTTCCTGCCGTTCTTCATCGTTCTGTTTGCGGCGCCGCCGGACGGAGCGTTCAGCGCCCTCAAACCGAGGTTGACGTGTGCGGTGGCCGCGATCGGGCTGTTCGCGGTCGTCTCGTATCCCGTTCTGAAGACCTACACCCGAAACATCAGCTTGTGGCACATCGCCCTTCTCGGCCTCACGTCGCCGTACGACGAGAACCTGGATATCGGCTTCCCGCGCCCGGCCTATAGCTTTCCGTACGCGCACTACGACGCCTACATCGACACGGTCGTCCGATCGCATGCTGGCTGACGGTTCACCCGGACCGCCCGCCCTTCGTGATGCTGTCGCGTGCGTACGATCAGGCGTGCCAGGAGTACTTCGCACTCCTGGCGAGGACCTTCCCTGGCGACCTGATGACGCGGATGGTCGCCTCGGTGGAACGCGTCCTGAACTTTCCGTTCGGTCAGCCCGAACGGTCACGTGCCCGTCGGCGTCTCGAGCCCAGCTGCTGCGCGCGCTGTGGGAAGGCCGTGCCTCGCTGATGAAGACGTTCGACGGAGCCGGACCGTTGGTTGATGGCGGCGGTCGTGATGCTGATCGGCATGGAAAGCGTGCGGTACGCGTGCGTCGCGGGCTTGCTCCTGTGGATCTGGGCAGCGTATCCGGCCATCGAGTTTCAATGGCGTCACATCTTCCAGTTCGAGTTTCTCGTCGTTGGTACCGTCGCCTGGGGCTGCACGCTGTTGTGGCGGCTGTCACGCCGAATCCGCCCCGGGCTCGGCGCGAGCGATTTTGACGAGAGGGGCGTGGTCGCTGGCGACGATTGCGGGGCTGGCGTTGTTCGTCGGCGCAGCGGTCGTCACGGCCCGGGCGGTTCAAATACCCCGCTCGAAGGCCTTGCTCATGTCGTACGCCAACGCTCCGCTCGACCCGCTCACGCCCACCGCGATACCACTCGCGGAGGGCACCGTTCGACTTGGCGCCGACGTGTTCAGCTCGGTGGCGTCGATAGGAAACGTCCGGACCGGCAGGGTTCAGACGGCGATGATCGCGGCGGACTTCGAGGCCGACCGCTGCGGGCAGAAGTGGCTCCTCGATGCGACGTTCCGCTACGAGGAGTCCGATCCGCGGTTCGCGCTCGATTTCTCGCGCCAGATGACGGTGCCGCTCTCGCCCGCCGGCGCCGCGCCCACTCGCGTGTTCTTTCCTGCCTACTCGGTCGATCGTTCCGAGACGGGCGGCGGACGGTCGCGCTTCGTCGGCGTTGACGTTCCAGCGGGCAGCGAAACCTGCGTTCGGCTGTGGCAGGTTCGGGATCCCGACGCGTTCCCGCTGCTCCTGACAGCGACCCTGACATCGGACTGGCAGGACAAGCTGTATCAGCGTCTGCCGTTTGAACAGGCCCTCCGGCGCTGACGTGACCGACGTCGCCATTCGCGCAACGAACCTGGCCAAGATCTACAGGCTGTACTCGAAGCCCGCGTACCGGTTTCTCGACATGTTCGGGCTCCTGGGAGAGAGGCCCGGCGCGTTCACGGAACACGCGGCGCTCGACGGCGTGAACCTCGAGATTCGGCGCGGCGAGAAGGTGGCGATCATCGGCCGCAACGGCGCGGGCAAGAGCACCTTTCTCAAGCTCGTGACGAACGTGATCCAGCCGACGGCCGGGGCGCTCGAGGTCAAGGGCGATGTTCACGCGCTCCTGCAGATTGGAACCGGGTTCCATCCCGACTTCACGGGCCGCCAGAACGTGTACGCCTATCTCGCGCAGCTTGGGCGTCACCGGCGCGGACGCGGACCGCCGCTGCGCCGATGCGATCGCGTTCGCCGAGCTCGAGGAATATATCGACCAGCCGGTGAAGACGTACTCGACGGGCATGGGCATGCGCCTGATGTTCTCGACCTCGACGGCGATCACGCCCGATCTGCTCGTGCTCGACGAAGTGCTCGGCGTCGGCGATGCGTACTTCGCGCAGAAGAGCTACGACCGGATGCGGGAGCTCTGCGATCGAAACGGCGCGACGCTGCTGCTCGTGACGCACGATATCTATTCGGCGGTCAGGATGTGCAACCGGGTCATCTGGTTCGACCGGGGCACGTGGCGATGGACGGCGACGCGACGGCCGTCGTCAAAGCCTACGAGGAGTCGATTCGCGCCCAGGAAGAGCGCCGGCTGCGGCTGAAGAAACAGGCGCAGCTCGGGGCCGCCGGCGAGCGGGCGGCGGCGGACCAGGGTCCGGCGCATGTGCTGATCGAAGTCCGGGCGCGTGACGGCCGTCCGCAGCCGAGCCCGGTCTACTTCGGCGCCATCTCTCTGCTCGTCGACGGCCGGGCCGTGGCGCAGCTGCCGCTCGGCGAAGCGGCCTTCGACGATCCCGTCGGCTCGCACCTGGTCAGGGAAGACGGGTGCTGGGGCGAGCTCACCGAGTGGCAGGGACGCGCGGCACGCCCGATGTTGAACCACGGGTCGCCGTTCCACAAGGTCGTCGGCGTCCTGTCGGTGCCTCGCGGCGTCCTCACCGGCGCGGACGCGACGCTCGCGCTCGACTACTGGTCGGACGAACCCTGCCAGCTGCAGCTGCGCGGCTATGTGGGCGATCGGGCCCGGGATCTGGGCGAGCTGACGACCGTCCCGCGCGAGTGGCGCACGCACGCCGCCCCGTACTCGGCGAACGAAGCCGGTGGCCTGACGCATGGGACGTCGCTCGTGCAGGCCTCCGCCGGCATTCAGGGCGCGGGCGACATCATCATCACGGAATTCGCGATGGTGAACGCGACAGGCGCAGAGGTGCACACGGTCAGGCACGGCGAGCCCGTCACGTTCCGGACCGGGTTCAAGGTGCTCAAGAAGGGCCTTCGAGAGCACGCCCAGATCTTCATCGTCGTCTCGCGCAACAACGCCGAGCGCGTGTGCAAGTTCATGACGAATCAGCTCGCATTCGCCGAGCCGGAGGCGCCGGAAGGCGTGATCGAGATGCGCCTGCCGAAGATGCCACTCGGGGCCGGCAGCTATTCGGTGGCGGTCGAGATCGCCGCGGAAGGGTACATCGAGAAAGGCATCACGAAGTTCTTCTCGGTCGATCCCGAGGTCTATCACTGCATTACGCACGCGCTCGATTTCACCGTCACGAACAGCGGGTGGATCGGCGACGGGACGATTTTCGAAGGCGAAGGCGACTGGACGATCAGGGCGGCCACGAAGGAATCGGCGTGACGATCGGCGATCCGCTCGTTTCCATCATCCTGTGCGTCCGCAACGGGCTGCCTCATGTGAAAGAGGCGGTCGAGTCGGTGCGGGCGCTGACCTACGCCAACTACGAGCTCGTCGTGCAGGACGGAGCATCGACCGACGGAACGCTCGAATATCTCCGGAGCATCACGGGACTGCCGGCCATCTCGATCGAGTCCGAGCCGGACAGCGGGATCGGCCAGGGATTCAACCGGGCCGTCCGGCGCTGCCGCGGCGAAATCGTCGGCTCGGTCGACGCGGACAACCTGCTTCGCAAGGACGCGCTGGCCACGGTCGTTCGTGCATTCGCGAAGCACCCGTCCGCTGCCGTCATCTACGGCGCCTGCGACATGGTCGATGCCAGCCGGCAGTTCATCCACTCGTGGAATCCGCCGGAGTTCGATCTGCTCGGCCTGATGGAAGGCGCGGTCGTGCCGCCCTTCGCGACGTCGTTCTTTTCGCGTCGGGCCTGCGGCGACGATCTCCGGTTCGACGAGGAGTTCCGGACGGTCGCCGATTTCGAGCTGTGGCTGCGCCTCGCGCACCTGCCGATCGTCCGGATTTTCGACGTCCTCGCGGACGTACGCGTGGGTCGGCAGAGCTCGACGTGGAATGCCGCGAACTACGAGGCGCAGAGCGGCTACAAGATTCAGGCGCTGGAGAAGCTGCTGGGGGCGCCAGACCGCGACGGGGTGCTCCGGAAGATTTTCGAGCGCGCCGAAGCCGGCATCTACCTGTGGGCCGTGGATTCCATGGCCGTCATCGGCGGCGGGCAGGAGGCGATCGATCGGTATTTCGAGAAGGCCGCGAAAACCGATGTGCGGTCGGAACGCTTCCGCGACGTGCTGGTCAGGGCGCACCCCCGGCTCCCGGCGTCCGATCCTTCGCTGCCCGGACGCCTGCTGGAATGCGGCATCGAATACCTGCGACGAAGCCAGCCGGAGACGGCGCTGGTGTATTTCGAGTACCTCCGCGCCGCGGGCTTCGACGCGCCGGAACTGAGCGACTGGATCGCGCGTGCGAAGAAAGA
This sequence comes from uncultured Acidobacteriota bacterium, assembly GCA_963712905.1. Taxonomy (GTDB): domain Bacteria; phylum Acidobacteriota; class Vicinamibacteria; order Vicinamibacterales; family CAVVIG01; genus CAVQJU01. The sequence continues at coordinate 119,153 of CAVQJU010000020.1, forward strand.
CCGGTGGGAGAAGGAAACCCAGACCGAGGTCGCAGAACATCTCCAGGGCGAAGTCAATCGGCGGGACCGCCTGCTCGCCGAAAAGGAAGCCTGGTGGTCGAAGGAGGTCGGCGTCCGCGACGCGATCATCGACGAACTGCGGCTGGATCAGGACTGGATGAGGAGCGGCTGGCGCCGTTTCATCATCGGCAAGCGGCCATCCCGCGAGGCGATAAGAACATGTGCGGCATCGTAGGCGCGTTCAAACCCGGCCCGACCGGCTCCGGCCCGGACGTCGTCGCGCGGATGCGCGATCGCATGGCCCATCGCGGCCCGGATGGCCATCGGCATCTGGTGCGCTCGCGATCAGAGCTGCACGTTCGGGCACCGCCGGCTGTCGATCATCGATCTGTCGACCGACGCCAACCAGCCGATGGTGAACGACGCCGGGACGGTCGCGCTCATCTTCAACGGCGAGATTTACAACCACGCCGATATTCGCAAGGAGCTCGAGGCGCTCGGGCAAGTATCGCGTGGCGGACCGATCACTCCGACACGGAGATGCTGCTGCACGCGTACGAGGAGTGGGGGCTCGACTGCGTCAACCGGTTCTACGGCATGTTCGCGCTCGCGGTCTACGACAGCCGCGACCCGGGCCGTCCGGTCGTGCACCTCGTTCGGGACCGCGTCGGCATCAAGCCGCTCTACGTGACGAAGACGCGCGGCCGGCGAATGGCTGTTCGCCTCCGAGATCCGCGCGCTGCTCGCGCACCCGGAGGTCACGCCGGAACTGGATCGCACCGCCTTCTGGCACTACCTCACGTTCATCGTCGCGCCGGCGCCGCTGACGATGTTCCGGGGCATCTTCAAGATTCCCGCCGGCCACCGCGTCACGATCGACGCGCGCGGCGCGCAGCGCCACGCAGTGGTGGGATTGCCGGCCGGATGGATCGCGCCTGCTGACCGAGAAAGAGCTGAGCGAACCGGAGGCCGTGGCCGAGCTGACGCGCCTGCTGAAGCAGTCGATCGCCAGGCGGATGGTGTCCGACGTGCCGTTCGGCGTGCTGCTGTCGGGCGGCGTCGATTCGTCGTTGAACGTCGCCCTGATGAGCGAGCTGATGAGCGCGGCCGGTCACGACGTTCACGATCGGGTACGAAGGGAAAGAGGACTACAACGAGTTCCAGTTCGCGCGGCGGATCGCCGCCCGCTACAAGACCGACCATCACGAAACGCTCATCAACGGCGAAGAGGCGCAGAACTTTCTGCCGCTGCTCGTGCGGCTGCAGGACGAGCCGATCGCGGACAACGTCTGCATTCCGCTGTACTTCCTGTCGAAGCTGGTCAAGGAGAGCGGCACGACCGTCGTGCAGGTCGGCGAGGGCGCCGACGAGAACTTTCTCGGCTACTGGTGGTGCGAGCACTATCGGCAGAAGTACGAGTCGGTGTACCGGCCCGCCCGCGACCGGCTCGCAGGGCTGGCGGCGGTTCCTGCCGGCGCTGAAGGCGCGCACGCCGGGCCTGAGCGGCGAGGATCTCGAGATTCAGCGGCGGGCCGAGGCGGGGCAGGAGCTGTTCTGGGGCGGCGCCGTCTGCTGGTGGGGCGAGAGTGCGGGAGCGCCTCACGCCGAGCCGCGATCCGTTCGCGCAGGCGATCGACTGTCCCGATCGAGGGCCTGCTGCCTGATTCGCTCCGGACGCTCGACAGCCATGCCGTCGTCCGCGAGTACCTCGCGCCGCTCGACGGACGGCTGCGAGAGCCCGAGGTGCTGCAGAAGATCCCGTACCTCGAGATGAAGCTCCGCCTGTCGGAGCATCTCCTGATGCGCGTCGACAAGCTGACGATGGCGCATGCCGTCGAGGCCCGCGTGCCGTTCCTGGATCACGACGTCGTCGATTTCGCGACGCGCCTGCCGCCGTCGTACAAGCTGCGCGACGGGGTCGGCAAGCGCATCCTGAAGAAGGCCGCGGAGCCGTATATCGACCACGACCTGATTTACCGCCGCAAGCAGGGCTTCGGCGCGCCGATGGAGGAGTGGTTCCGCGAGGGCGACTTCGGCCGCCGCAGCCTCGCCGCCTTCGATCGTTCGGAGCTGACGAAGAGCGGCTATTTCGACAACGACTACTTCCGCGGATTGCTCAACGCACAGATGAACGGATCGGGCGGCCACAGCTTTCAGCTGTGGACCGTGTTGAACGCCGTGCTGTGGCATGCGTCCTGGATCGAAGGTCGAGAGGACTGCTTTTGAGTGTCACGGCGAGGGTCCGAGCCAGATGGCCGGATATCTCGGTGGGCGTCGTCGCCGTTGCCGGCGTCCTGCTGATCTGGTCGCAGTACTCGAACCTCTCGGCCTTGTCCTGGTGGTACGAGGGCACTGTCAGGTTCCGCGAGGGCAGGGACCTGCCACCTGCCGATTACGACCTGGCGACGCTGCCGTGGCAGCTGGCCGGGCCGCAGTCCTTTGAGGTGAATCAAGGAACCCTGGCGCTGGTGACCAACACCGAACCGTTTGCGTACCAGGCGTTCGCCATCGTGCCCACCAGCGGTGCTGACGCGGCGTACGTCAGGTTCGATGCCGATTTGGCCGCGGGCGGCGCGACCATCGGCTTGCTGCAGGCGGGCAAGTGGCTCACGCTCAGCTCGTTTCAGAAGGCCGGGCCGTTTTCAGATTCCATTTCGGCGCGGCTGGGTTCGCGCGGTCCCCTGACCGTCATGATCGCGAACAACAACGACGCCGGCCAGTCGCGGCTCACGGTGCGATCTCTGCATTTGTACCTGCGGAAATGATCGATCCGAACGGCCGGTGGCCGGAACGCCTGAGACAGGCCGGCCGGATTCTGATCGCGATTGAATTCGTTTTCGCAGTTGGCGTCATCGTCTACAGCGGATGGCACGTCCTGCCCGACGTGTTGTCAGGATCGCCGCCGGCGCTCCTTGTGCGTTTCGAGGCCTCGTGCGACAGCGCACAGGCGCCGCTGCCGTGCCACGTTTCATCCGAGGAACTGACTCCCGGCCGCTACCGGATTGCCACCGACGTCGCTGCGGCAAGACTGAGGCTGTTCCTGAGCCCCGACCTCGCGGCAGGACGCGCTCGCGTTCTCGCCGTCAGATCCGCCGGGCTGAAATCCCTGCGGATCGAGATGGGAACCGGAGACCGCGATGCTCCGCCGATCGCCACGGAGCGTCTGTCCGACGTCAAGGTTCGTGCGCTGGCGCCGCTTCCCGAGGGGGCTGCGATCACGACGTTGTCGTTTGTTCCGGAAGAGTCCGCGGATGCGGGCAGCGGTCCCCTGGCTCTGGACGAGTTCGGTCTGTATGCAGGGCCTCAAGGTTTGTTGAGCGACGTCCGCGCGCTGTTCTCGCCGATTCCTCCCGGCGTCTTCTACCAGACGCTCGTCCCGGGCGGCATTGCGCGCCTCTGCCTCCTGACGATGGTCGGTGCGTTCTTCCTGCCGGCTGGAATCCTGAGAAGAGTGAATCCCTGGCTGCTGGGCATCGTGTGCCTGTCGATCTGCGTGCTGGAACTGGCGATTCTCTTCTCCCCGTATTCATGGCAGGACCTCAGATCTTTTTACGCGAGCGGCCCGCTGCTGGAACTTCCCGGGAGCAACCTGAACGAAGGCTTGTGGCAGGCCACGCGTCTGCTGCAGGGCGAGGGCCTGACCATCGTCCGCGGTGTGGTGGCGTGGGAGCGCATGCCGGGTTATGCGCTGTTCTGTTCGGTCGCCGGCATCCTGTTCGGCCCCCGCACGCTGATCGACTTCGCCATCGCAACAGTCGCTCTCCAGGTGCTGTTCTACAGTGCAGTGCGTCGCGCTCTTCGCATGGGTGGCCGGAAAGTTGTGGAGCCCGCCGGTGGTCTGGACCCTGGGATTGCTCATCGCGCTGCTGCCCAAGCAACTTGGGTACACGCAGGGCGATTCGCTGATCATCCCGATTTCGCTGCTCGTGCTGACGGCGCTCTGTCTCCGGCTGAAGGCGATGGACGAACAGCGGGCCGTCAGCCTGCGGCTCGACGTCTTCGTACATCTCACGTTTGCGCTGTGGTTTTCGATCCGCCCCGATGTGCTGCCTGGATGGCTGGTGGTCTCGGTGTTTCTCCACTGGCGGCACTGGCGCCGGCTGCTACTGCCGGTGGCGCTGATCCTGTCGATTGGGACCAGCTGGGGCCTCTACAAGGCGAAGTACACGCACGAATTCGCGCCGACGACATCGGGCGTCGGCTCATCGCTCATCTGCGGCCTGTGGGAAGTGCCCAGCCGGTTTGCGATGCCATGCTCGGACGAATGGTATTCGGGGTGGATTCAAGCGCACAGTGCGTTCGACCCGAAGTCGCAGGCGGCCAGCGCCTTTGCGACTCGAGAAGCGGTCAGGGTGTGGCTCACCTACCCCGGGCACTTCGTGATCATGACGTATCACAAGTTTCTCCGGTGCGTGGACGGCGACTTGTGGCCCGGGTTTCCCACCGATCTCCAGCGCTCGCTCTTTCGCGTCATACCCCGCCCGCCGATCGTTCTGTTGCTGCTGACGGCGCTGGTTTTGTGCATCGCTACCGGATATGACCGTCGCACCGTGCTGCTGCTGGCGTGGCCGCTCGCCCTCGACGCGCCGTTCTTCTGGGTGATGTTTGCCAGCGAGGGCCGCTTTTACGGCGGAGTGGGCGTGGCGCTTCTGGTTGCCGCCCTGCCGCCTCTCTTCGAACGCGGGTTCTATCGTTCTCTTGCGGCGCGTCCGTGGCGAACGGCCGGCGTCCTCGCGTGTGCCGGCCTGTTCGCTGTCAGTCGCTGGCCTCTTCACGACTGGCTCCTGCGCAACGACGCATTCCACTATTGGTCGCCGCTGCTCGACCCTGCTCACTCGCTGCTGATCGGAATGAAATGACCATCGACCCGAAGCCCGTATTCGAGACCCCGTGGTTCAGCGTGGTGGAGGCGCCGCAGCCGGCCGGCGAACCCTACTACATGCTGACGCTGCCGGACTACGTGACGGTCATCGCGCTCACATCGAGCCGGCACATGCTGTTGGTTCGCCAGTTTCGGCCCGTCGTCCAGGGGGAAACGATCGAATTGCCCAGCGGACACGTGGAGGCCAACGAGTCGCCGGAAGATGCCGCGCGCCGGGAGCTGCTCGAGGAGACCGGTTTCGTCGCGCCGAAGCTGGAGCTTCTCGGCACCCTCGTTCCCGATGTCGGCCGATTGGCGAATCGAATGTGGTGCTACTTTGCCGCGGATGTGACGCCTACCCGCGAGGCCTACGAAGCGGAGGCGGGCGTGACCCTGATGCAGCTGTCGGAGCGAGACGCCCTCCGTCAGGCGGCGGACGGGCGGATCGGTCACGCGCTGAACCTGGCTGTATTATTCCTGGGCGTGGCCGCCGGCAAGTTGCGCTTCGACTGACGACTCCTATGACACATCGACGCATCGTCGTCGGGCGGATCGTGCTCGTGATCGGCGCCGTGGGTTTCTGTCTGGCGGCTGCGGCGGCGCTGGAAATATTCGCGTCGTACCGCGTCCGCCGGACGGCCTGGAACGTCCGGGGCTATCGCGGGCGGGTGTTGGGACGGAAGCTCCCTGCGGAGATTCGAGTGTTCGCCGTCGGCGGGAGTACCACCTATGGTTACACCGTCGAGCGCGACGAAACCTACCCCGCCCAGCTCGAGACGTTACTGCGTGAGCGGCTTGGCCCGACGCATCCGGTTTCGGTGGCCAACCTCGGCCACTTGTCGGATTCCAGCGTCTGCTACGAACCGACGTATCGCGACTACCGATATTTGGACGCCGACATCGTGATTCTGTATGAGGGCTACAACGACGTGGAAGGTCCATCGCGGAGGACCGAACGCGACTGCTACCAGCAAGGCTCGCTTATCTTCAGGTGGACCGGGTTCTTCCCGATTGCGCCGCTCTTCCTGCGCGAGCACTGGTACAAGGTTCGCTATGGGTCTATCGCCAGGGGCTATGAAGTGGCGCGCGAAACACAGATCGCTGCGCGATCGGCCTCGGCCGTCGGAGGCCCGCCGATTTCAGCGTACGAAAACTACGAACGCAACGTCCTGAGCTTCGTCCGCAGGCGCCTCGAGGAAGGGAAAGGCGTGGTGTTCGCATCGCAGCCCTATCTCGGCAATCCCGCGCACCTCGATCAGCAGACGCGCATCCGGGCCGCGCTCGCGCCGGTCATGTCCGATCCGAGGTTCCGCTATCGCGACCTCATGAATCTGTTTGGCGGGAAATGGGATGCGGCCTGGTTCAACGAGCTCATGTGGCTGAATCCCCGAGGAAACCGGATCCTCGCGGAGAAGCTGTCCGAACCGGTGATTGAACTCACGACGACGATGCCTTTCAGAGCCGCTCAATGACTCCCACACGCGATCATGACATCTGTATTGTCGGCGGCGCGGGCCACGTCGGTCTGCCGCTGGCGCTGGTGTTCGCCGGCGCCGGGCAGCGCGTCGTCGTCTTCGACACGAACACGACGGCCATGGAGGCGATCGAGGGCGGCGCGATGCCGTTCATCGAGTACGGCGCCGAGCCGCTTCTCGCGTCGGCGCTCGCGGAGCGGAGGCTGACGTTCTCGTCCGACGCGGGCGACATCGCGCGCGCCCGTCATGTGATCGTCGCCGTGGGCACACCGGTCGACGAATACCTGAACCCGAAGCTCAGGGCGCTCCTCGATCTGTTCACGAGGATTCGCGTACATCTCGATCCCGAGCAGACCATCATCATCAGGAGCACGGTCTTCCCCCGTACCTGCCGCCACGTGCTGAGGCTGCTGGCCGGCGACGGCCGGAACTGGCACGTCGCGTATTGCCCCGAACGCATCGCCCAGGGCTACGCGATCCGCGAGCTCAACGAACTGCCCCAGATCGTGTCCGGCTGCTCGGAAGAGGCCGTCGACCGCGCCACGAAGCTTTTCGCGCTGATTGCTCCGCAGACGATCCGGCTGGAGGTCGAGGAAGCGGAGCTGGCCAAGCTGTTCACGAACGCGTGGCGGTACATCCAGTTCGCCGCGGCGAATCAGTTCTACATGATTGCGGCGAGCGGCGGAGTCGATTTCAACACGGTGCGTCAGGCCATGGTGGACGGATATGGCCGCGCGGCCAGCCTGCCGTCGGCCGGGTTTGCCGCCGGCCCCTGCCTGCTCAAGGACACGATGCAGCTGGCGGCGTTCAACGCCAACGGCTTCTCGCTCGGCCACGCGGCGATGGGGATCAACGAAGGTCTGCCCAGCTTTCTCGTCGAAAGTCTGAAGCGGCAGTCACAAGCTCGACGAGATCACCGTCGGCATTCTCGGCATGGCGTTCAAGGCCGACATCGACGACATCCGCGACTCGCTCTCGTACAAGCTCGGCAAGGTGCTACGCTTCTACGGCTCCACGGTCCTCTACTCCGACGAGTTCGCGAAGGATCCGACCTTTATCACGAAGGAACAGCTCGTCGCACGGAGCGACGTTGTCGTCGTCGGTGTGCCTCACTCCGCCTATCGCACGCTGGCCGTTCCCGAGCGCCTGGAGATCGTTGATTTGTGGGGCGTCCTCGGGAGAGATCTTGCGTAGCCGTGCGGCCTTCTTCTTCCTGCTGCTGTTCGTTATCTTCTGTATCGTCCTGGACGGGCTGCAGCAGGTCTGGGTCGAGTGGAAGCGGCTGCTCTGGGGCGAGCTCGGCATGAGGGTCTACGAGAAGATCCGTCTGACGGTCGGGCGACCCGTGTCCAGAGACTCAAGGTGACAGAATGGATGGCATTGCCCAGGTAGCCGTGCGATGAAGCCCATCATTTCTCCGCACGTGAGGATCCGTCATCCCGATCATTTCGAGGTCGGCGACGACTCGATCGTCGACGACTTCTGCTACTTCTCGACGCGCGTGCGCATCGGCATCTGCTCGCACATCGCGTCCGGCTGTTCCGTGGCGGGCGGCCGGGACCGGCAGTTCACGCTCGGCGATTTCTGCAGCCTCTCGTCCGGCGTGAAGATCTGGTGCACGAGCGACGACTTCGTCAACGACCTGGTGACGATTGTGCCGGACGCGGCCAGGCCGGTGAAGGAGCACCTGATCGAGGGTGACGTGACGTTGGGGAACTGCACGGCTGTCGGCTCGAATACGGTGGTGATGCCGGGCAACCACGTGCCCGAAGGGACCGTCATCGGCGCGCTCAGCTTCGTGCCCGCCAGTTTCGCGTTCGAGCCCTGGGCGGTGTATGCGGGCATTCCGATTCGGCGGATCGGCGACCGCAATCGCGATGCGGTGGCGGCACAGGCCGACCTGCTTCGGCGACGACTCGCCGCGATCGCGAGAAACGTATGACGACCGCAACGCGCATTCCGTGGTGGCGACCGGAGACGGGCGATGAAGAACGCGAGCTGGTGCTCGGCGTCCTCGAGAGCAACTATCTCAACGACGGCGACGTCACGACCGAGTTCGAGCGGCGGATGGCCGCGGCACTCGGCGCCCGGCACGCCGTGGCGGTCACGAGCGGCACGACCGCGATCTTTCTGAGCCTGGCGGCACTCGGCGTTCAACACGGCGACGAAGTCGTCGTGCCGGATGTCACGTTCATCGCGACGGCGAACGCGGTCACGCTGGCCGGCGCGACGCCGGTGCTCGTCGACATCGATCCTGTCGACGCTCGGCATGGATCCGGACGGCTTCGCTCGCGCGATCACGCCACGGACGAAGGCGGTGGTTCCGGTGCACGTCAGCGGTCGAGCGGCCGCCATCGATCGCATTCTCGACATCGCCAGCGCGCATGGAATTCCCGTCGTCGAAGACGCCGCCGAGGCGCTCCGCTCGAAGCACCGAGGCCGGTGTCTCGGCACCTTCGGTCGCGCCGGCTGTTTCTCGTTTTCGCCGAACAAGACGATCACGACGGGACAGGGCGGACTGGTCGTCACCGACGACGACGCGCTGGCCGTCCGGCTTCGCGAGCTGAAGGATCAGGGCCGGCCCGTGCGCGGCACCGGCGGCAACGACGTGCACGCGAGCATCGGGTTCAACTTCAAGCTGACGAACCTGCAGGCGGCCGTCGGCGTGGCCCAGCTCGCTCGACTCGACGCGCGCGTCGACCGGCTGGCCGCGATCTATCGCGAGTACTGCCGCGGCCTGGCCGGCCTCGAGCAGGTGCGGCTCCTGCCGTTCGACGTCGACCACGGCGAGTGCGCCGCAGTGGGTCGATGCGTTCGTCGAGCACCGCGACGATCTCGTCGAGCACCTGAAGACGCGCCGACATCGACTGCCGGCCGTTCTGGTTTCCGATACACACGCAGCAGCCGTACCGGCGTCCGGACCAGGGCTTTCCGCAACGCCATGCGCGTCATCCCGAGCGCGCTCTGGCTGCCGTCGGCGCTCTCGCTCTCGGATGACGACGTGCGAACGGTGTGCACGGCGGATTCGCGAGTTCTACCAAGGCCGGGCCCAGTGAGCGTCGCCTCCACGCCGCCCGTTCTCACCATCCTGATGCCGGTGAAGAACGAGGGCCTCAACCTCACGATCATGCTCAAGATTCTGAGGGCGGTGGTGGACGTGCCGCACGAAGTGCTGGTGGTGTTCGACCGCGCGGACGACAACAGCGTGACCGTGGTCGAGGCGATGTCGCCGGACTATCCGACGATTCGCGCCGTACACAACACGCATCGGCGCCGGCATCCTCAACGCCCTGCGGTCGGGTCGCCGAGGCGCGCGCGGCAAGTACGTCCTGATCTTCGCGGCCGACGAAGTCGGCCCGGTGCTGGCGATCGACGACATGATCGCGCTCATGGACGCGGGCTGCGAGTTCGTCAGCTGCACCCGGTACGCCCACGGCGGGCGCCGGCTCGGCGGATCGTGGATTGGCGGCCTGCTCTCGCGCCTGGCCAACTGGCTGTTCTGCCGCCTCTCGGGCTGCCGGCTCACCGACGCCACGACCGGCATCAAGATGTTCAGGCCCGAGCTGTTCGAGCAGCTGCATCTCGAGGCCCGCCCGATCGGGTGGGCCGTCGCCTTCGAGATGGGCATCAAGGCGCAGCTGGCCGGCTTGAAGCTCGGCGAAGTGCCCATCGTCTCGATCGATCGGCTGTACGGCGGCAAGTCGACGTTCGTTCTCGGTCCGTGGACCGCCGAATATCTGCGGTGGTTCCTGTGGGGGCTGCGGCAGTCGTTCCGCTCGGGATTTGCCGCGCTGCCGGGCGTCACGGTGCGGATTCCGTCCGCCACGGCCATGGGTGGAAAGGCAAAGATGTGATCGGGCGATCCTATCTGGTGACGGGGGGACACCGGCTTCCTCGGCAGCGCGCTCGCGCGGCGCCTCGTCGCACGACGGCGCCCGCGTGCGCGTCCTCGACAACGACTCGCGCGGCCGCGCCGCCCGGCTGTCGGACCTGGACGGGCGTTTCGAGTACGTCGAAGGCGACATCCGCGACGCGGCCACGGTCGACCGCGCGTGCCAGGGCATCGACGTGGTCTGCCATCTCGCATTCATCAACGGCACCGAGTTCTTCTACACGAAGCCCGAGCTCGTGCTCGACGTCGCGGTCAAGGGGATGACCAACGTCCTCGACGCTGCGCTCCGCCATCGCGTGCCCGAGCTCATGGTCATGTCGAGCTCGGAGGTCTACCACGAGCCCGCGCGCGTGCCGACGGACGAGACCGTCCCGCTGTCGATTCCGGACTGCTTGAACCCGCGCTATTCGTACGCCGCCGGCAAGATGATCAGCGAGGTGATGGCGCTCAACTATCGGGCGCGCCATTTCCAGCGGGTGACGATCGTCCGACCGCACAACGTCTACGGACCGGACATGGGCGACGAACACGTCATCCCGCAGTTCGTCGCGCGCATGAAAGCGCTGGCAGGCACAGCCGGGCAACCCGATTCCGTTCACGATTCAGGGCACCGGCCTGCAGACGCGGTCCTTCGTGTTCGTCGACGATTTCATCGACGGCCTCATGCTGGTGCTCGAGCACGGCGAGCACCTCGGCATCTATCACATCGGCACGCTCGGAGGAGGTCTCGATCGCGACGCTCGCGCAGCTGGTGGCGGAGCACTTCGAGCGTCCGATCGAGATCGTGCCCGGCCCTCCGGCCGACGGCGGCGACCACCCGGCGATGTCCGGACATCACCAAGATGGCGAAGCTCGGCTACCAGCCGAGACTTCACGCTGCGCGAGGCGCTGCCGGGCGTGGTGCGATGGTACGACCAACATCTCGCGAGGCATGCGCAACGCGCACGCGTCTGATGGACAGGAGCCTAATGACTCACGAGCTTGCCACGCGCCGCCGGCACCGGCGGCAGCGTCGTCGTCGATCGCTGTCAGGTGTGTGGAGCGACCGATCTCGAGTCGGTGCTGTTTCTCGGCTATCTGCCCCCGGTGAACCAGATGCGGACCGATCGGCAGCGGCCGCACGAGCAGCCGGCGTACCCGGCCGAGCTGCTGCGCTGCCCGACGATGCCAGCTGGTGCAGCTCGGCCTGATCGTCGATCCGGCGATTCTGTTTCCGCCGGAGTATCCGTACACGAGCGGCACGACGCAGAATCCTGCGCGAGAACTTCGCCGAGCTGCAGCGCGAAGCGACGCCGCTGCTCGGCCTGCGGCGGCACCGAGCTGGTCGTCGACATCGGATCGAACGACGGCACGCTGCTGTCGAACTTCAGAGCCGCCGGCCATCCGGTGTGCGGCATCGAGCCGACGCTGATGGCGAACCTCGCGAACGAACGCGGCATCCGCACGATCATGAGCTTCTTCGGACCCGCGGCCGCCGCCGCAGGTCGTGCACGGAGCGCGGGCAAGGCGCAGCGTCGTCACCGCCACCAACGTGTTCGCGCACATCGAGGACGTTCACGACATCGTCGACAGCGTCCTGGCGATGCTGAGCGACGATGGCGTGTTCATCTCGGAGTCGCACTACCTGATGGCGCTCATCGAGACGCTGCAGTACGACACCATCTACCACGAGCATCTCCGGCACTACTCGCTCGAGAGCCTTGCCGTACCTGCTGAAGATGCACGGCCTCGAGGTCATTCACGCCAAGCGGATCCCGACGCACGGCGGCTCGATCCGCGTGTACGCGGCCCGCCGCGGCGCGCGGCCGGTGCAGCCGACGGTCGCAGCAGCTGCTGCGCCGAGGAACGCGCAGCCGGGCTGCTCGCCGATCGGCTGACGGCGTTCAAGCGCCGGGTGGCGACGTCGAAGGTCGAGCTGCTACGCGCTGCTGCGCGACCTGCTCGCGGACGGGCGCGCGCATCTACGGCGTCGGCGCGCCGTCGCGCGCGAGCACGCTGATCAACTACGTCGGCCTCGACCGCGAGCATTCTCGATTGCGTGCTCGAGGTCAAGGGATCGTACAAGATCGGCAAGTACATGCCGGGCACGCTGATGCCGGTGGTCGACGAATCGCAGCTGTTCGAGGACCAGCCGGAATTCGCGCTGCTGCTCTCCTGGCACATCGCCGACGAGCTGATGCCGAAGCTGCGCGCGCGGGGCTTCCGCGGCAACTTCATCGTGCCGCTGCCAACTCCCCGGATCGTGTCCCACCCCGCATGAAGCAGATCCGCGATGAGGCGGGCGACGCCCGCGCCTCGTCAATCTCGATCGTGATTCCCGTGTACAACGCGGCGAGCTCGCTGCACATGCTGCTCGATCGGCTCGAGCTGTCGCTTCGCGAGACGAGACTTCCGTTTGAAGTCATCCTCGTCAACGACGGCAGCCGTGACGACAGCTGGTCCACGATTCAGGCGGAAGCCGCAGGCCGCCCGTGGCTGGCCGGCATCGATCTGTCGCGCAACTTCGGCCAGCACAACGCTCTGTTGTGCGGCATCCGGGCAGCCCGTCACGACGTGATCGTCACGATGGACGACGACCTGCAGAATCCTCCGGAGGAGATTCCGCGGCTGCTGGAGCTGCTCGCGACCGGGCTCGACGTCGTGTACGGGTTTCCCGAGCAGGGCCAGCACGGGTTCTGGCGCGACATGGCGTCGCAGACGACGAAGATCGTGCTCGGCGGCGTGCTCGGCGCGACGACGGCCCGGCAGGTCAGCGGGTTCCGCGCGTTCCGGACCGAGCTGCGGTCGGCTTTCGGCGACTTCAGCGGACCCTCGGTCAACATCGACGTCCTGCTCACGTGGGCGACGACGAAGTTCGGGGCGGTGACGGTCAAGCACCAGCCCCGCCAGTTCGGCGCGTCCAACTACACCTTCATCAAGCTGATCGCCCACGCGGTGAACATGCTGACCGGATTCAGCACCGTGCCGCTGCAGATTGCGACGGTGCTCGGGTTCGCGCTGACGCTGTTCGGCGCCTTTCTGCTGATCGTCGTCATCGCCCGCTATCTTGTTCAGGGCGTGACGGTGCCAGGGTTCACGTTCCTGGCGAGTGTCGTCGTCATCTTTTCCGGCGCGCAGCTGTTCACGCTCGGCGTGATCGGCGAGTATCTCGCCCGAATGCACTTCCGGATCATGCGCCAGCCGAGCTATGCGATCCGTCGAGAGGTCGGCGTCCGTGACGGGAATCGGACGTGAAGGAGCGCGAGCCGTTGCGTGTGCCGTTCAACCGGCCCGCCTGTCTGGGACAGGAGCTCGAGTACGTCAACGATGCGTTCCTTCAGGGCCACACGTCTGGCGACGGCCCTTACACGAAACGGGCCTCGGCGCTTCTCGAGAAAGCGCTGGGCGCCCGTGTCCTGCTGACGACATCGTGCACGCACGCCCTGGAGATGGCGGCGCTGCTGCTGAACGTCGAACCGGGCGACGAGATCATCGTGCCGGCGTTCACCTTCACGTCGACGATCAACGCCTTCGTGCTGCGAGGCGCGTCGCCCGTGTTCGTCGACATCCGGCCCGATACGCTGAACCTCGATGAGAAGGCCGTCGAGCGGTACATCACTCCGAAAACCAGGGCGATCGTGGCCGTCCACTATGGCGGCGTGGCGTGCGACCTGGACGCGTTGACGGCGACGGCGCGAGCGCACGGCGTCTCGCTGATCGAAGACAACGCCCACGGCCTGTTCGGCACGTACAAGGGGAAGCAACTCGGCACGTTCGGGCGGCTGTCGACGCTCAGCTTTCACGAAACGAAGAATTTCACGTGCGGCGAAGGCGGCGCCCTGGTCGTCAACGATCCGTCTCTTGTCGCGCGGGCCGAGATCCTGAGGGAGAAGGGGACTGACCGGTCGAAGTTTTTTCGCGGAGAGGTCGACAAGTACGGGTGGGTCGACATCGGATCGAGCTACGTGCTGTCGGACCTCCTGGCGGCTGTCCTGCTGGCGCAGCTGGAGAAACACGACGAGGTGCAGGCCAGACGCCGGCGCCTCTCGATGGCCTATGCCGGGGCACTTGCCGACTGGGCGGCCGCGGCGGGAGTCACGCTGCCGCCGGCGCCGGGCCCGGATATCGAGCCGGCGTACCATCTGTTCCATCTGCTGATGCCCTCACGAAAATCCCGGGACGGACTGATCGCCCACCTGAAAGGGCGGGGGATCATGGGCGTGTTTCACTATCTGCCGCTCAACCGGTCGCCCATGGGTCTCAAATTGAGCGCCGTCCCGTTCGAGTGTCCGGTCGCCGAGGACGTGAGCGATCGCCTGATCCGGCTCCCGTTCTTCACGACGCTCAGCGACGTCGAGTTCGAGGCGGTGACAGCGGCCGTGCGCAGCTTCGATGTGGATCGATGCCGTTGACTGAATCGCAGCCGGGAACGAAGGTGTGCCAGGTCCTGGACTGGGACTCCGAGTTCTTCGGGTATCGCATCGCCCGGTACCGGGGATCCCGCTGCGGGTCGCAGGACGTGGCGGCGATCCTGGCCGAGTGCGAGGCGGACGGCATCGACTGTGTCTACGTGCTGGCGGATGTTGCCGACACGGAGAGCATCCGCGCGCTTCAGGAGAGCCGGGCGTACATGGCCGACGCCCGCGTGACGTTCGGGGCCGACGTCAGAACGGGGATTGGTTTCGAGGCTGCCTCTGGCGGGGCCAACGTCGTTCGGCCGGCGATGGACACGGACATTCCGGCGCTTGCGAGCATCGCGGCGGTCAGCCACCGCGATACGAGGTTCTACGCTGACAGGCATTTTGCCGCCGAGCGCTGCGACCGCCTCTACCAGGTCTGGATCGAGAAGAGCTGCCAGGGGGACGCGGACGCGGTGCTCGTGGCGGAAGATGACGCACACCAGCCGATCGGTTACGTCACGTGTCACGGCAAAGCTGCGGCCAGGGGGCGCATCGGGCTGATTGCGGTGAAGGAAGAGGCTCGCGGGGGCGGCGTCGGAAGCGCCCTTTTGCGGGCGGCACTTCGACTGGTTTGTGGCCAACCGTGTCACCTCTCTGACCATCGCGACGCAACTGCGCAACGTGCCCGCCCTGCGCTTCTACGGCCGCGCGGGTCTGCTGATCAGCTCGGTCGAATTGTGGTTCCATCTGTGGCCGAGAGACCCGCATGTCTAGCGGCGCAGCCAACTACAACCCCGACGACTTCGACAGGTTGCGCCCCGTCGAGGACACGCACTTCTGGTTTGTCAGCCGGAACAACATCCTCGCTGCGGCCATGGCTCCGCTCGCCGCGAAGGTGGCGGCGACAGGGGCCGTGCTCGAAATCGGCTGCGGCACGGGCAACACTCTCCGGGTGATTCGCGAGACCATTCCGCAGGCGACCCTGATCGGCATGGACGCCTTTCACGCGGGCCTGCTGCACGCGAAGGACCGGACGACCGCGTCGATCGTCGAAGGGCGGATTGAACACATGCCGTTTCGGAAGCGCTTTTCGCTGGTGGGCATGTTCGACGTCCTCGAGCACATCGAGGACGAAGTCGCCGCGCTGGCGGCGGTGCACGCATCGCTCGAGACCGGCGGGCGCTTCATCGTCACGGTGCCGGCGAATCCGTCGCTGTGGAGCCGATTCGACGACGAAAGCCATCATCAGCGCCGATACACCGAGTCGCATCTTCGGGCCGTGTTGTCGGGAGCGCGGTTCGAGGTCGAGTACATCACCCACTTCATGTGCGTGACGTACCCCGCGTTGTGGGCATCTCGACACCTGGAGCGCTGGCGCCGGGCGAAGTTCCGTGCCGCCTCGAACGAGTCGGCCATCGCCAGGGAACTGCGCGTTCCGCGCATCGTCAACGCCGTGTTCGGCCAGCTGCTTCGGCTGGAGCTCCCG
Organism: uncultured Acidobacteriota bacterium; assembly: GCA_963712905.1. Taxonomy (GTDB): domain Bacteria; phylum Acidobacteriota; class Vicinamibacteria; order Vicinamibacterales; family CAVVIG01; genus CAVQJU01. The sequence continues at coordinate 135,246 of CAVQJU010000020.1, forward strand.
CTCATCAAGCGGCGCTACCGTCTCCCCATGGGGACGTCGCTGCTGGCGATTGCGCGATCATGATTGCCTGCGTTGGCGCGGGAGCCTGGGGACGAAATCTCGTCCGGACCTTCGGCGAGCTGGGCGTGCTGTCGTGGGTCTGCGATCTCAGTCCCGCTATCCGCGCCGAGGTCGAGGCGGCGTTCCCGGCAGCCCGGACGACTGCCAGCTTCGACGACGTCCTGAACGATGCCGCGGTGACCGCCGTCGTGCTCGGCACGCCGGCCGAGACGCACGCCGCGCTCACGCGCAGGGCGCTGCTCGCCGGGCGCGACGTGTTCGTCGAGAAGCCGCTGGCCTGTCGATTGCACGAAGCGGAAGACCTGGTCGACATCGCCTCGCGCGCGAATCGCGTGCTGATGGTCGGGCATCTGCTCTGGTACCACCCGGCGGTGCTGAAGCTCAAGGCCCTCGATCGACGAGGGAGAGCTCGGACGCATTCAGTACATCTACTCGAATCGTCTGAACCTCGGGAAGATCCGGCGCGAGGAAAACATCCTCTGGTCGTTCGCGCCGCACGACATCTCCGTCATCCTCGGTCTGGTCGGCGAGATGCCGCACGACGTTCACGCGCAAGGCGGCAACTACCTCCACGAGCAGATCGCGGACGTGACCGTGAGCCTGCTGTCGTTCCCGAGCGGCGTCAAGGCCCACGTCTTCGTGTCCTGGCTCCATCCCTTCAAGGAACAGAAGCTCATCGTCGTCGGCGACCGGAAGATGGCCGTCTTCAACGACATGGAAGAGCAGGACAAGCTGCTGCTCTATCCGCACACGATCAACTGGAAGAACCAGCTTCCGGTGCCGACCAGGGCCGAAGCGCAGGTGGTCGCGATCGAGAGCACCGAGCCGCTTCGGAACGAGTGCCTGCATTTCCTGGACTGCATTCGGACCCGGCAGACGCCGCGAACGGACGGCCGGGAGGGACTCGTGTCCTGACGGTGCTCGATGCGTGTCAACGCGCTCTCGAGGTGGGCCACGGCGCCGCCGGCGCGGCCGGCCCCGCTCTGGCCGGCCGAAGTATTTCGTCCACGCGTCCGCGTTCGTCGACGATGACGTCGAGATCGGCGAGGGCACGACGATCTGGCACGTGTCGCACGTGCTGAAGCACTCGCGGGTGGGACAGCACTGCCGGATCGGCCAGAACGTCGTGATCGGACCGAGCGTCCGCATCGGCGATCGCGTCAAGATCCAGAACAACGTGTCGGTCTATGAGGGCGTCACGCTCGAAGACGACGTCTTCTGCGGCCCGTCGATGGTGTTCACGAACGTCCTCAATCCCCGCAGCGAGATTCCGCGGATGGAGGAGCTGCGCCCGACGCTCGTCCGGCGGGGAGCGAGCCTCGGCGCCAACAGCACCATCGTGTGTGGCGTCACGATCGGGCGCTATGCGTTCGTCGGCGCCGGCGCCGTCGTGGTGAAAGACGTGCCGGATTTCGCGCTCGTCGTCGGCAACCCCGCCCGCCTGGCGGGCTGGCGCTGTGTCTGCGGGGCGAGAATCGATTTCGAGAACGGCGGTGGAGCGAGCCAGTGTGCGGAGTGCGGCCGGACCTTCACGCTGGCGGGCCGTCAAGTGACACTCGATGCCGCATCCTCTTGATCCGTGCGACCAGCTGATCGAGCGTGACGGCTGGGCCATGCTCCCGTCGCGGGTGGCGCCCGAGCTCGTCGCGCGTCTCTCGGCCGGGCTCGACGCGGTCCACGTGAAACAGCGCGCGCTTCAGCTGCGAAACGGGGTCGGTGCGGGCACCGACGGCACCGTCCACCACCTGCCGTGCGCAGGAGGGGCGTTTCTCGAGTTCCTCGAACAGCCGGAGCACCTGGAGTCGATCGATCGATTCTTTGAAGGGCCGTACATCCTCAACACGTTTGGCGGGGTGCTCAATCTTCCGCACGACGTGTGCGTATGTCGGCGGCGTCCACCGCGACCTCAGGACGTTTTCGGGCGACCTCCGTCTCATGGCGCAGCTGCTCGTGATGATCGACGAGTTCACCGAGGAGAACGGAGCCACGTACCTGCTCGGCGGTTCACATCGTCTTCGCGAGAAGCCGTCCGACGAGCTCTTCTTCAAGGGCGCGGTGCGGGCCGTCGGCGCGGCGGGTTCGATCGTCATGTTCAACTCGAACCTGTGGCACGCGGCCGGCATCAACCGGTCGGATCGTCCGCGGCGCGCGCTCACGCTCGCGTTCACCAGGCCGTTCATCAAGCAGCAGCTCGACTACCCGCGTGCGCTCGGCTACGCTCGCCGCGAGGCCCTGTCTCCCGCGTTGCGTCAGCTGCTCGGCTACAACGCGCGCGTGCCCGCGTCCCTCGACGAGTGGTACCAGCCGCCGGACAAGCGGCTGTACAAGCGCGAGCAGGGTTGAGACGAGATGACGCGCGATTACAACGCGGAATACAAGGACGGGGCGCGGAAGTACGCCTACGAGTTCGATACGATCCTTCGCCGGTACATGATGCGCACGCTCGATCCGTTCCTGCCGCCGGGACGGGCGCTCGAGATGGGCTGCTACCTGGGCGACGTGACCGAGATGCTCGCCGCGCGCTACGCCGATCTCACGGTTCTCGAGGCCTCCGGGGAGCTCGTCAGCGCCGCGCAGAAACGACTGGGCGCACGCGCCCGTTTTCTCCAGGGTACGTTTGAGACGTTCGACGTCACCGAACGTTTCGACGCGATCTTTCTCATGCACACGCTCGAGCACCTCGACGATCCTGTGCTCGTCCTCCGGCGCGCCGGCGGCTGGCTCAACGACAACGGGCGGTTGTTCGTCGTCGTGCCGAACGCCAACGCCCCGTCTCGTCAGATCGCCGTGCAGATGGGCCTGATTCCCTTCAACAGCGCCGTGACCGATGCCGAGCGCGAGCACGGGCACCGGCGGACTTACAGCCTCGACACGCTGGAACGGGATGTCGTCGGGGCCGGGCTGCGGATCGTTCAACGCGGCGGCGTGTTCTTCAAGCCGCTGGCGAACTATCAGTTCGACAAACTGGCCGGAGGCGACGTCGTCTCGGACGGATATCTGGAGGGATGCTACCGGCTCGGCATGCACTACCCGGATCTCTGCGCGAGCATCTACGTCGTGTGCGACAGAGACGCGTGAAGCTCGGGATCATGCAGCCGTACCTGTTTCCGTATCTTGGCTATTTCCAGCTCATGCGCGCGGTCGATCGATTCGTCGTGTACGACGATGTGGCGTTCATCAAGCAGGGGTGGATCAACCGGAACCGCATCCTCATCAACGGTGAACCGTCCTACTTCACGGTTCCGATCAGGCATGCAAGCTCGTTCGCGCCGATTCACGACACGCTCATCGACGACGCCGGGCAGCACGCGCGGTGGATCGAGAAAACGCTCAAGACAATCGACAACGCCTACCGCCGTGCTCCGCAGTTCGGCCTCGTATTCCCGCTCGTCGAAGGGGTGCTGAAGAAGCCGACGAATCGAGTGGCGGAACTGGCCGTGGCGAGCCTCAGGGCGGTCGCCGAGCTCCTCGAGATCCCCGTCGAGTGGGTGGAGAGCTCGGCGCGGTACGGCAACGCGCACCTCAAAGGTGAAGAACGCGTGCTGGCGATCTGCCGGGCGGAGGGCGCCACCGACTACGTGAACGCGGCCGGCGGACGCGAGCTCTACGGACGCGATCGTTTCGAGGCCGAGGGGGTGCGGCTGCATATTCTCCAGCCCCGCCCGGTCGAGTACCGGCAGTTCAATCACCCCTTCGTCCCGTGGCTCTCCATCGTCGACGTCCTGATGTTCAACCCCGTCGAAACGGTTCGGACGTTTCTCGCCGAGTGCGACCTCACGTGAACACACCGATCGGCGGATTCTTCGAGCTCGAGATCCCCGGCGGCCGGGGACCGTTCCATACGGACGCCGCCGCGCTCTCGAGCGGCCGCGCCGCTCTGCGGTGCATCCTGCAGGCCGTCCGTCCCGCGCGCGTCTGGATGCCGTTCTACATCTGTGATGCCGCGCTGCAGCCGTGCGAGGCCGAGGGCGTACCGGTGGAGTTCTATGCGATCGACGAGGCGCTCGATCCGATCCTGCCCGCGGGTGCGCCCGCGGCTGGCGAATGCCTTGTCTACGTGAACTACTTCGGCATCAAGACCTCGACGGCGGCCCGTCTCGCGGCCGCTCACGGCCGCCGGATGATCGTGGATGATACGCACGCGTTCTTTGCGCGCGGCTATGCCGGCGCGTGGTCGTTCAATTCGGCGCGCAAGTTCTTCGGCGTGCCGGACGGAGGCTATGCCTACGGTGCGGGCCTGTCGGCCACCGGGTATCCCCGGCCGTCCGAGGTCCGGTACGAGCATCTGATCAACCGGCTGATCGGCCGCCAGGAGCTGGCCTACGAGCAGTATCTTCAGAGCGAGTCGCTCGTGACGCCGGCCCTCGGCCGGATGTCGGTGTTGTCGGAGCGGCTGCTGGCAGGCGTCGACTACGCGGCCGCGCGCGAACGGCGTCTCGCAAACTTCGCCGAGCTGCACCAGGCCTTCGGCGCGCGCAATTGCCTGGCGCCGCGCCTGGCCCCGGAGGCCACCGACGTGCCCTACTGCTATCCGCTGCTGGCGAGCGAACCCGTGGCATGGAGCGAGCTCTGGAGACGGGGCATCTTCGCGCCGCGCCTCTGGCCGGACGTGCCGGGCCGTTCTCGCGCCGGCGAGTTCGCACGGGAAACGATGCTGGCCGACCGCCTGCTGCCGCTGCCGATCGATCACCGGTACGACGCCGGGGATCTTGCCCGTCTCGCCGCTGTGGTCAGCGAGGTGATGGGTTGGTGACGCTCCGCGAGCTGGCCCGCGAGGACATCCCGGCCGTCAACCGCTGGAGGCAGGATCGGGATCTGGTCGATGGCCTCGGGGCGCCGGCGAGATACATCACGGAAGAAGTCGATCACGCGTGGTTCGAGGACTACCTGAGGCGGCGCGGGGTCGACGTCCGCTGCGCGGTTGTCGTCGAAGGAGAGGCCGAGCCGGTGGGGCTCGTCAGCCTCACGGGGATCGATCCCGTTCATCGCCGCGGAGAGTTTCACCTGCTCATCGGGCGCCGCGATCTGCACGGCCGGGGCCTCGGGACCGAGGTGACCAGGCAGATGCTGCGTCACGCGTTCGCTGACCTGAACCTGCATCGCGTCTACCTGACCGTCTTGAGCTCGAACGCCGCCGCCATTCGGGCGTACGAGAAAGCGGGATTTCGCCGGGAAGGCCTTGCCCGCGAAGCGGCGTACAAGCGCGGACGCTACGAGGACCTGGTGGAGATGGCGATCCTCAGCGACGAATTCGACGGCCGCGGATGACACCTTTCGACAAGCCCGTCTACGTCACCGCGCCGCTGCTGCCGCCGCTCGAGGCGGTGACCGCGCGGCTGGCCGACGTCTGGGCGTCGGGCTGGCTCACCAACAACGGCCGGCAGCAGGAGCTGCTCGAGGCGGCCCTGCGCACGTACCTCGGCGTCCCGCAGCTCTCGCTGTTCAACAACGGCACGATCGCGCTCTTCACGGCGCTGCGCGCCCTCGAGCTGCGCGGCGAGGTCATCACGACGCCGTTCACGTTTCCTGCGACGCCGCACGCGCTGACCTGGAGCGGCGTGACGCCCGTCTTTGCGGACATCGACCCCGTCAGGCTCACGCTCGATCCGGCCCGCGTCGAAGAGGCCATCACGCCGCGGACCACGGGTATTCTTGCCGTGCACGTGTACGGCATTCCGTGCGACGTCGACGGCGCTGCAGAAGGTCGCCGATCGTCACGGGCTGAAGCTGATCTACGACGGAGCGCACGCGTTCGGCACGAGGGTCAACGGCGCCGGCATCGGCACGTTCGGCGACGTCACGATGTTCAGCTTCCACGCGACGAAGCTGTTTCACACGGCCGAAGGCGGCGCGCTCGCGTGCCAGGACGAGGCGATGCGCGCAGCGCATCAACCAGCTGAAGAACTTCGGCATCATCGACCCGGAGACCGTGCTGTCGATCGGCCTCAACGGCAAGATGAACGAGCTGCAGGCCGCGCTCGGGCTCGCGGTGCTCGACTGTCTGGCGGAGGAGATCGACCGGCGGAAGGCGCTCCTGCAGCTGTATCGCCGGACGCTCGGCGCCGTCGACGGCGTCACGATGATGGAGGAGCCGCCGGGCGTCGAGAGCAGCTATCAGTACTGTGCGATTCGCATCGACGAGGCGCGGTTCGGCTGCTCGCGCGACGACGTGCATCGCGAGCTGATGAACCACAACGTCATCAGCCGGAAGTACTTCTTCCCGCTCTGCAGCGACTACGCGTGCTACCGGGATCTGCCGTCGGCCGATCCGGCCAGGCTGCCTGTGGCCCGGACGGCGGCCATGCAGGTGCTCTGTCTGCCTCTGTACGGATCGCTGCCGCCGGCGACCGTCGCAGCGCATCTGCGAAATCATCGCGGCCTGTCAGGGAGGCGCTGTCCTGATCATCTCGTTCGTCATCCCGGTGTACCGCAACGAGCGGGCCGTCACGATCACGTACGAGAAGATCGTCGCGATGTGCCAGAACGATCTTCCGGCCTACGACCGCGAGTTCGTGTTCGTCGACGACGGGTCCGACGACGGGTCGCTGGCGGAGCTGCTGGCGATCCGGGAACGCGACGCCGTCGGTCCGGATCGTCTCGTTCACGAGAAACTTCGGCCAGATGGCCGCGATCCTGGCCGGGCTGAAGACGCGCCACGGGCGATCTGGTGCTGCATCTGTCGGCCGATCTGCAGGATCCGGTCGAGCTGATTCCGCGGATGGTGCGAGCAGTTCGAGGCCGGAAACGAGGTGGTGGTCGGCCTTCCGCGAGAATCGGGAGGATCGGCTGACGTCGCGGCTGACGTCGCGGCTCTTCTATCGCATCATCCAGTTGTCGTTTCCGCAGATTCCGTCCGGCGGCTTCGACTACGTCCTGATGGCGCGCAAGGTCGTCGACGCGTTCAACAGCGTCGAGGTCCGGAACCGGTTCTTCCAGGGCGACGTCCTGTGGCTCGGCTACAAGACGAGCTTCATGCCGTACACGCGCGCCAAGCGGACGTTCGGCAGGTCGCAATACACGTTCGCGAAACGCCTGAAGAACTCGCTCGACGCGATTCTCGATTCCTCGTATCTCCCGATCCGCTTCATCTCGCTGGTCGGCGTGCTGCACGGCGCTGCATCGGGTTCCTCTACGCGCTCGACATCGTCTACGCCCGCTTGCGCCACCACATCCCGTTCACCGGGCTGGCGCCGATCATGATCCTGGTGCTCGTCATCGGCGGCGTGCTGATGCTGATGCTCGGCATCATCGGCGAGTACGTCTGGCGCATCTACGACGAAGTGAAGGGCAAGCCGAACTACGTCGTGCGCAGCTTTATTGACGATGTCGACAGGCCGATCCCGCCGCGCGGACGCCATCGAGCCCGACGTTCGTGGAGATCGACGGCTTCCGCTGCTACGCGCCGGCGATGGCGCTCGATTGCACGCGACTATCCGAGCGAAGGCTTCGACGTGACGGCGGAGGTCGAGGCGAGCAGCTTCTGGTGCCGGTCGCGCAACCGGATCCTGCGCCAGGTCGTCGAGCGATTCACCGATCGATCGCGCCAGCTGGCGATGCTCGAGATCGGCTGCGGCATCGGAGGCGTGATCGCGGAGCTTGCCGGCATATCGCCAACCTGCGGCTGACCGGCTCCGAGATCTACCTCCACGGACTCCGCTACGCGCGGGCGAGGTTTCCGGACGTCGATTTCATCCAGCTCGACGCCGCCGAGATGCCGTTCCGGGACCGGTTCGACATCGTCGGCGCGTTCGACGTGCTCGAGCACATTCAGGACGACGAGCGGGTCATTGCGGGCAGTGCACGCAGTCGCTGCGTCCGGGCGGTCTGTTCGTGGTGACGGTGCCGCAGTACCAGTGGATGTGGAGCGGGCTCGACGAGGTCGTCCACCACAAGCGCCGCTACAGCCGGCCCGAACTGCTGCGAAGCTCCGGAGCGGCGGATTCGACGTGGAGTACTGCTCGTCGTTCGTGACGATCGCTGTTTCCGGCGATGGCGGCGTCACGCCTGCTGGCGCGGATCGCGGCCGGCACAGGCGGATGCCGGGAGGCGTTCGCGTCGCAGGTGACGCTGCCGTCGGCGGCAAACCGCGTTTTCGATCGGGTGATGCGAGTCGACGAACTCGCGCTGCGGGCCGGGCTGTCGTTGCCGTTCGGCGGTTCCCTGCTGGCCGTTGCGCGCAAGGCATGAAGGCGGTCGCCAGTTTCACCTTACCTTGCGTGTGAACCCAGATGTCGGCCAGAACGAGGATTTGCCCTCGCCGGATACACGCCGGGCGGTTTCTGCGGCGCGGCTCGCGATCAAGCGCCGGATCGACATTCCGCTTGTTGCCGTCCTGATGCTCGGGTGTGGGATATGGGGGAACCTGAGCTGGCAGCGCTCGCCGCCAGGTCTGCCGTTCTTCTATCAGACCTACTTCGAGCCGGCGGTCATGATGGCCTGCGGAAAGGGGTTTGTCGTCGCGCAGCCGCAGATCCCCGCGATGACGGCGTTTCTGGAGCAGCGCGTCGACCGTTACTCGTGCAGCGACATTCCTCCCGGCACCAGCCTCGGTGCCACCGGTCTTTATCAGGGGCGCCTGGCGTTACCTGATGTTCACGGTGGGAGGGCGTGGCGCGTTCTCGGCATTTCGTGGAGCGGACTTGGTCCGTTGTTCGGGCTGCTGTTCGCGGCGTCAGCGGCGGCGCTCTACGCCGTATTCAGGCTCGGGATGACTCCGGCGCTTGCGGCGATCGGCGTACTGGGACTCGCGGTGTCGCATTTGCAGCTGATGTACCTGCCGATCCTGCGGGACTACGCGAAGGCTCCGTTCACCCTGATTCTGATCTGGTCTGCTCGGCCTGCTCGTCAGGCATCGGCCGAGGTTCCGGACGACGCTCGCGCTGGCGGCCGCGTACGGGGCCGTGCTGGGCGTTGGCTACGGCTTCCGCACCGACTTTCTGGTCGACATCCCGCCGTTTCTCGTCGTGCTGTCTTTTTCACGGAAGGCGGTGTGTTCCGCCATCTGCGTCTCAAGACCGCCGCCGCGTTGCTGTGCGCGGCGACGTTTGCGGCGACGGCATGGCCGATCATTTCAACGGTCAGGTGACGCCGGGCGGTGCCAGTGGCACACGATGCTGCTCGGTTTTCCGACCGGATTCTCGCGGCCGCTCGGGCTCGTCGAACCGCCGTACAAGCTGCTGCGCGTCTATTCGGACGAATTCGTCTACGCGACCACGGCACGAGCTATGCCGCGCGCGTGCAGCCCTGCCGTCGGAACTATCGGCTACTGCCGTCAGCCGCATACGACGCGGCGACGGCGCGCTATCTGGCCGATCTCGTCGCGCCATTTTCCGGCCGACATGATCGTTCGCGCCTACGGATTCATACTCCGAATCGTCGAGCTGCCGCTGTCGTGGCACCGGGCGGCGCAGGCGAATTTCGAGCAGCAGCTGCCGGGGCCGGCCGGTTTGCACGGATACGGCTTGGCCGTGGTGCTCGCGGCGATTGCGATCGCTGCCGCGGTCGACATCCGCTTCGGACTGTTCCTCGTCTTCTTCGTGCTGTATTTCGGCGGCTACCCGGCGGTTCAGTTCCAGACCCGGCACTATTTCCACCTCGAGTTCATCACCTGGTGGGCAGGCGGGTTCGTCGTGGAATCCGCGTTACGGGTGCTGGCAGCCGACTCGGCGATCGACGCCGGTCGCGATCGCGCCGCTCGGGCCTGCGGCCGCCGTGCTCGTCGGGTCCCTTGCATTGACGATCGCGGCATTGTGGGGAGCGCGCGCGTACCAGCAAGGCACAACGCGAACGCTGTTTGAAAGCTACCTGACCGCCGCCAAGGACGAACTCTCGTTGCAGGGCACGGGCGCGACCGACGAGATCGCGTCGCGCCTTCGAGCGGCGCCGGGCCGGAGCGGGCAGACTTCCTCCAGGTGGACGTCAACCCCTGGCGCTGCGCCGGCGATGCTGCCGTGACCTTTCAGTACGACCGAGCGAGCCGGCGGGCGTTCTCCCGCAAGTTCGTCGTGCGGCACGACGACGGCGTTCGCGAGCCGACGCACATCTTCACGCCGGTCTACAAAGGCTTTCAAAGCATCGTGCTCTCCGACACCAGTCCCGGGTGCGTGAACGCCGCGTATCGCGTGCGCGATCCGAACGCACTACCGTTGTTACTCGAAGTCGTCCTGTCCCCGCCATGGCGTGCGATGCCTCGATATCAGCGGTTCGGTGCGGTCGGTCCGCCAGAAGTGGAAGCGGTGCCATGAGCCGCGGAGGGCCGGACAGCCGAGCGCACGACGCGCGTGTTGCTCCAGCCGCTTTCGAACTGATGCACGGGGCCTGGTTCGGCGTGACCGACCTCATCGTTGCCGTCGTCATCTTCAGTGTGGGAAGCTGGATCGGCACGCGTGCCGTCCAGGCGTTTCGTGCGTCCGGCGGTCAGCCGTCCTTTTACCAATCCGAATTCGGCCCCGCGGTGATGCTGGCTTGCGGCCGGGGTCTGCACAATCCGGATGCCCGAAATATCGAGGCCCTCGAGGCGTTCTTGTCGGAGCGAGCTGATACCCTCGATTGTTCGGATCTGCCTCGCGACGTCCAGAGAGCCGATCTGGACCCATTCCAGCGGGCATGCAGATACCTGGAGGCGACGGTTGCGCTGACGTGGAAGCTTACCGGCGTGTCGTGGCCGGGGCTGGCTGTGCTGTCCGGAGTCTTCGTTGGCGCCGTGGCAGCCCTTACGTACGGGATGTTCAGGCTGGCGCTGTCCCGTGGTCTGGCGCTGCTCGGCATTGTCCCGGTGTTGATGTCGACACCAAACCTGATGCTCGCGCCGCATCTGCGGGACTACGCCAAGGGCCCGTTTCTCCTCGCCGTGATGTTCATCATGGGCGTTCTCGTGGTCGGCCCGACGAGCGGCTGGCTCGCCGTCGTGCTGTCGGCGGCCGCGGGCGCCGTCGTGGGGATTGGGCTCGGCTTTCGGACCGATCTGATGATCGCGATGCCGCCGTTCGTGTTCGCCGTCGCGTTTCTGATTCCCACATTGTCGTTTCGCGGCCGGGCCGCCGCCATTGCGGCCTTTGTCGCCGCCTTCGCCGTGGCCGCGTTTCCGCTGCTCAATGACTACTCGCACGGCAACAACATCGGTCCGGTGGCGCTGCTCGGCCTGACGGAGCCCTTCGATGAGCCGATTGGAGTCCGACCCTCGGTCTATGAGTTTGGCGGCCTGTACAACGACTCGCTTGTGTTCTCCGTCGTTAACAGCTACGCGGTTCGTGTCGATGGCCGTCGTAAGGGCGTGGACCTCGCCACGGCGGAACATGCCAGCGCGTCGATGCGGTACCTGAGCGAGATCGTCAGGACGTTCCCGGCTGACTTTGTCATTCGCACGTTGGCGGCGACCCGTTCGGTGCCGAAGTACTTCCTCGAGTCGTCTCTCTACCCGCCAGCCTGGATCCGTTCCCGAGTTCGTCCGTTCGCTCTATTGGTTTCGAGGTGGCGTGTCATCTCGGCTGGCCGTCTTTGCAACAGGGGCCATTGCGGCCGCGACCATCGGGGTCAGCATGCACAATCCCCGGGCCGCCTGGTTCATCGTCGTCCTGCTGGTGGGGTTTGCGGGAGCATCCGCGATCCAGTTCAACGAGCGGCACTTCTACTACCTGCAATTCGTCCCCTGGTGGGCGTTCGGCATGATCGCCCAAACGGCGATGCGGGGACGCGACGGATTCCGCGCCATCACGAGACTGCAGCTGCAGCGGGCGCTCGTGTTCTCGGCGTTTCTGATAGCGAGCGTCGGCGGTGCGCTCTTGCTTGCTCGCACGTATCAGCAGAAGGCAGCCACGCGGCTTTTCGAGAGCTACGACGCGGCCCCGAGGACCCCGCTGCCGGTTCTGCGACGAGATGCCGCGCCTGGGCGCACGCTGATCGCCACCCAGGAATGGCTCGACCCGCTGCCACCGGCGTCGCCTCGCGTCGAAACCAGGCTTCTCGCCGTACAGTTCCGCCACGACGTTTGTGGATCGATGGATCTGCCGCTGGTCTTGCGTTACGAGGCGACCTTGCCTGAGCTCGATTTTTCAGAACGGAAAATCGTGCATTTGACCGGCGACGCCCCTACGTTGTTTCTTGTCGCTTTCGATCGTCCTGACGACAGCACCCGTTTTCGCGGTGTCGAGCTCGCGACGGACCATGCGAGCTGCGTGAGCGGCGTCTTTCGCGTCGATGGACTCCGCCGGACACCCCTCCTGCTGACGACGGTACTGGCGGTGAATTGGCGTGACGGAGCTCTTTATCAACGCCTCCGCTGAGGATCATCAGTGATGCGTTTTCCGTGGATGCGCGCTGTGCGGGGGCGTACAGGTCGCGGTGTGGGTCGACTGTGCGATAGCGCTCCTGCTGTTCGCGAGCGCCGCCGGTTGGGGCGCGGCTTATCGGAAACGCGCGGTGGCAGCAGGCCAGCCGTTTTACTACCAGCAATATTTCGAGCCGGCTGTGATGATTGCCTGCGGCAAGGGCTTTGTGGTTGCCCAGCCGCCGGTGCCGGCGGTGTCCACCTTTCTCGCCCAGCAAGTGGATCAGCTGGCGTGTGCTGCTATTCCGCCGACAACGAAGCTCGGCACGCAGGGACTGTATCAGGCAGCGTGGCGTTACCTGATGTATGCGTGGGTGTCGCGTGGCGGATTCTCGGGATTTCCTGGAGCGGGCTGGGACCGCTCTTCGGAGCGCTCTTCGCCGCCACCGCCATTTCGTTGTACGCACATCTTTCGCCTGGGTGCGAGTCCCGTGCTGGCCGCGTTCGCTACGGCCGCGCTGAGCGTCTCGCGGCTGCACCTGGCCTATCTGCCCAACCTCCGCGACTACGCCAAGGCGCCGTTTACGCTCGTCCTCGTTTCGTCCTGCTGGGCCTGCTCGTCGCGCGGCGGACAGTTGGAAGGGCGTCCTGTCGCTCGCGGCCGCATACGGCGCCCTGCTGGGCATCGGCTACGGTTTTCGAACCGATTTTCTCGTCGAATCTGCCGCCGTTCTGCGCTCACGATGCTGCTCTTCCTGCAGGGCGGCGTATTCCGGAACATCCCGGTGAAGGTCCTTGCGGGAGCGGTCTGCCTCGTCGGCGTTTCTCCTGACGGGGTCGGCCGATTATCTCGTCGGTCTACCGGTCGGGTGGATGTCAGTGGCACTCGATGCTGCTGGGCTTTTCCTCGCTGTTCGGAGGACCTCGGTGTGAAGGAACCGCTCGTACGAGGTCAATCGCCGTTACTCAGACGACTTCACGTACACGACGGTCACGAGCTATGCGGCCGGTTGATGCCTGGTCCGGTCATATCGAGTACTGCCACCCGGACTACGACGTCGCGACCGGCCAGTTTCTTCGGGCAGCTGGTGCCGGAGTTTTCCCGCCGACATCGTTGATTCGCACGTACGCGTCCGTGCTGCACATGGTCGAATTGCCTTTTGTCTGGAAGATCTGAAGCCGCCGTTCAGACTCGACGCGTCTCCGTACGCCGATCCCAGGCGTCCGAGGGAATCACGGCATCGGCCTGGCGCTGGTCGTCGTCGCGATTGCGCTCGCGGCCGTCGCGAGCTGCGGATCTGGGTTGTTCCTGCTGTTCGTGCTGCTGTACTTCGGCGGCTATCCGGCGATCCAGTTCGACGCCCGTCACTACTTCCATCTCGAATTCATCACCTGGTGGGCGTCCGCCTTTTCTCTGCAGGCGGCGATCAGTGACGTCTGGCCGCTCGTTCGCGGGCGGCAACGGAGTCCTGCGCTCGACGGCGTCGGTGCGCCTCGCCGGATTGCGTGCTCGGGGATGCGCCTCGCGTCCTGGTCTCCACTCTGCGGGCCTTCGTTCTATCAGCAGAACATCGCGCGTGCCTGCTCGGACGCTACGTCGCAGCGGACCGTCGAGGAGATTCCGCCGGATCCGTCGTCCCCTCCCGATCGCCGCGCGTTCGCGCTGACGCGGCCAGGCACCGATCCGGAGACGGCGGACTTTCTCGAAGTCGATGTCAACGAACACCGCTGCGGTCCGAATCCGTCCGTGACGTTCCGGTACGATCCAGCGCGACTCGGACGCGATTTTCTCGCGAACCGCTCGTTCTGCGCGGTTCCGCGTTCCGGAGCGTCCACGCACATCTTCGACGCCGTCTACGACGACTTTCAGGCCATCGAAGTGTCCGACAGCCGCCCGGCTGTGTCCAGGGGGTCTCTGGCGTGACCAATCCCGAACAATTTTCGCTCCTGCTCGGGGCGGTTGTCGCCCGGCTGGGAGGGGCGTCCGCTGTATCAACAACTCCAACTCCGCTGACCACGGCTGTCTTCGTGTCCCTATGAAGACCATCGTCCATGTGATCGGGGCGCGACCGAACTACATGAAGATCGCGCCCCTGATGGAGGCGGTGAAAACGACGGGGCAGCTTTCGCCAGGTGCTCGTCAACACCGGTCAGCACTACGACGACATGATGGCGACGCGCGTTCGTTCGCGATCTCGGGCCTTCCGACGCCCGACTACGATCTCGGCGTCGGATCGGCGTCACACGCCGTGCAGACGGCGCGCGTGATGATGGAATTCGAGAAGGTCTGCACGACGGAGCGGCCCGATCTGGTGGTCGTGGTGGGCGACGTGAACTCGACGCTGGCGGCGTCGCTCGTGGCCGCGAAGCTGCTGATTCCCGTCGCCCACGTCGAGGCCGGCCTGCGCAGCGACGATCGGACGATGCCGGAGGAGATCAACCGACTCGTGACCGATCGGCTCTCGGATCTCCTGCTGACGCCGTCGCCCGACGCCATCGAGAACCTGATGGCCGAAGGGCGAGCCGGCCGGCAGGATTCACCTGGTCGGCAACATCATGATCGACTCGCTGCTGCGGCATCTGCCGTCCGCCACCCTCGACCGCGTCCGGGACGTGCCCGTGAAGGCCGGACGCTACGCGGTGCTGACACTGCACCGGCCGTCGAATGTCGACACGGAGGATACGTTCCGCCGCATTCTCGACGCCGTCGGGCACGATTGCGGAAGAGATGCCGGTCGTGTTTCCGGTGCACCCGCGCACGAGACAGCGGCTCAAGGAGTTCGGCCTGGACGTGCCGCCCGGGCTGCTCCTGACCGATCCGCTCGGATACATCGATTTCCTGAGCCTGACCTCGCACGCGCGGATTCATCCTGACTGACTCCGGCGGCCTGCAGGAGGAATCGACCGCGCTCGGCATCCAGTGCCTGACGCTGCGCGAGAACACCGAGCGTCCGATCACCGTCACCGAAGGCACCAATCAGGTGGTCGGCACAGACACCGGCAGTCATTCTCGCGGGGTTCAGGCGGGCGCTCGCCGCCGAGGGAACGCCTCGCAAGCCGGATCTGTGGGACGGGGCGACGGCTGGACGGATCACACGGGTCCTGTGCGACTTCCTGGGACGCTGACGTCGTTCGCGGCCGCCGACGCGGCGATCGCGCTGGCGATCTTCTGCGCCGGTTCGTGGCTCGGCGTCGCGGCGGTTCGTGGGTTTCAGGCCGCCGGCGGAACGCCGTACTTCTACCAGTCGGAATTCGGCCCCGCGGTGATGATGGCGTGCGGGCGGGGGTTTCAGGGTCCCGATACGCGGACCGAACCTGCGCTGGCAGCATTCCTGCTGCAACAGTCGGATGCCTTCGATTGCACGCAGCTGACGCCGGCGGTGGCCACCGTCGCGCTGACCCCGTTTCAACGTGCGAGCGAGTACCTGGAATTCGCCGTGGCGATGACGTGGAAGGTCACGGGCGTCTCGTGGTCGAGGCTGGTCATCCTGCCGGGCGCCTTCTTCGGAGCGGTGGCGGCCCTGACGTACGGCGTGCTCAGGCTGGGGTTGTCGCGTCTGTTCGCGCTGCTCGCCCTCGTGCCCAGCGTGATCTCGACGCCGAATTTCATGATCGTGCCGCAGCTGAGGGACTACGCGAAGGGCCCCTTTCTCCTCGCGACCATTCTTCTCATGGGCGCGCTGGTCACCGGATCCGGCGACCGGCGCCGCATCGTCGGGCTGTCGGTGATCGCAGGGGCCGTCATCGGTATCGGCCTGGGTTTCCGGTTCGATCTCGTTATTGCCGTTCTGCCGTTCGTGCTGACTGCGGCGTTCCTGGTGCCTGCAGATGTGGCGCCTTCCACGCGGATCCTGGCGATTGCCGCGTTTCTCGCGGCGCTGGCTGCCGCCACCGTTCCCCTGTTGCGCGGTCCGTCCGGCAACGGCAGCAACGCCGGTCACGTGGCGCTGCTCGGACTGTCGGCGGACTTCGACCGACCGCTGAGAGTCGAGCCATCAATCTACGAGTTCGCCGGCCAGTACAACGATTCGCTCGCGTTCTCGATCATCAACAGCTATGCCATTCGGGTCGAGGACCAGCGTCAGGGCGTCAATCTGTCGACCTCGGCGTACGACCGCGCGGCCCTCGGCTACCTGACGCAGCTCGCCCGGGTGTTTCCGGCCGATCTCGTGACGCGCATCGTGTCGGCCAGCAGGACGATTCCGAAGTACTTTCTCGATTCATCGCTGTTTGCGCCCATCCAGGTGCAGTCACCGTTCGTGCGGGGTCTCTACTCCCTTCGAGGGACGATTCTTGTGGCGCCTCGCCCCACTCGGGTTCATTGCGGTCGTGCTCGCCACGCTGATGGTCGGTGTGGTCAACGTGCGCGCGGCATGTCTCGTCGTGCTGGTGATCGTTGGTTTTGCCGGAGCGTCGGCCGTCCAGTTCGACGAGCGGCACTTCTACTACCTGCAGTTCATCCCGTGGTTCGCGTTCGCGCTGCTGGCGCAAGCCGTATTGGACGGCAGGTCGCTCTTCGGAAGACTGACCACGCGACACGCCGCCCAGGCACTCATGGCAGGTTTCGCACTCTGTCTGGGATTAGGGGCGCGCGATTGTGTTGTCACGCGCGTACCAGCAGCGGTCCGCCGCGCGGTTGTTCGAACGTTACGAGGCAGCGCCGCGTACGTCTCTGCCCATCGTCGAACGACCGGCGCCCGATGGCAGAACGCTCATCAGCACCCCACAGTGGCTGACCCCCATGCCGGCCACGGCCGCGCGTGTCGATACCACTTTTGTCGCGGTGCAGCTCCGTGACGACCTCTGCGGCCCCGAGGCGCTCCCGCTCACGATTCGCTATCAGGGCAGAACGGCTGATGTCGATCTCTCGCAAACGCTGGCCGTGCCGTTGCACCCGCATGGGGCCGCTCCCACGATGGTCTTCACGCCGGCCTACGATCGCGCTGACGAATCCGTGCGACTTCGCGGAGTCGAAGTCTCGACCGATCGCATGCGGTGCGTCGGCGGGCTGTTTCTCGTCGAGGGGCTCGACCGGACGCCGCTGTTGTTGACGACCGTCCTCGCTGCCAACTGGCGTGATGAAACCCTCCATCAGCGTCTGCACTGAAGACCATCCCTCATGCGCGCGCTCTGGATTTCTATTCGAAGCCGTTCGGCTCCGCTCTGGCTCGATTGTCTGATCGCACTGTTGCTGTTCGCCGTCGCCGGAATCTGGGGAGCGGTGTCCTGGAAGCGGTCGGTCGTGAACGGACAGCCGTTCTACTACCAGCTCTACTTCGAGCCCGCCGTGATGATTGCCTGCGGCAAGGGATTCGTCGTGACCGAACCGCAGATGTCGGTCGTGGTGCCGTTTCTGCGGAAACAGGTGGACAGCTTCAGGTGCGGCGACATCCCGCCCGTCGAAATGCGCAGCGCCCAGACGCTGACCCAGGGACCGTGGCGCTACCTGATGACCGCGGTCGGATGGACCTGGCGCCTGTTTGGTGTCTCGTGGAGCGCGATGGCGCCGCTGTTCGGTACGCTGTTCGGCGCGACGGTTGCCGGCGCCTACGCCGTGTTCAGGCTGGGCGCGGGTCCGCTGCTCGCCGTCCTGTGCTCGTGGGGCATCGCCGTCTCGGGCCTCCACCTGGCCTATCTTCCGAGCCTGCGGGACTACGCGAAGGCGCCATTCACGCTGATTCTCATTTTTCTGCTCGGGCTGCTCGTGGTGCGAAAGGCCACGTGGAAGGGAACGCTGGCGGTTTCCGCCGCGTACGGCGCGGTCCTCGGTGTCGGGTATGGTTTTCGCACCGACTTTCTCGCCGAGATCCCGCCATTCGTCCTGGCGCTTGCGGTGTTCCTGAAGGGCGGGATCTCGCGCAACCTGCGACTGAAAGCCGCAGCGGCGGCGTTGTTCGCCGTGATGTTCTTCATCGACCGGCTGGCCGATCGTGATCTCGGTGTATCGATCGTTCGGATGCCAGTGGCACACCGTGCTGCTGGGCTTCGCGCAGGATTTCACGAGGCCGCTCGATCTCGAGAGGCCGCCTTACGAGTTGAGCCGTCAGTATCTCGACGAGTTCGCGTACACGAGCGTGACGAGCTACGCCGCCCGTGTGCAGCCGGGCATCGGGCATATCGAATACTGTACGCCGCGATACGAGGCCGCGGTCTCGCGGCTGCTCCGCGATCTGGTCCTTCGCTTTCCGGCCGACGTCGTCGTGCGGGCGTATGCGTCGATCCTCAGGATCGTCGAGCTGCCGTTCACGTGGTGGAATCCCGCTCCAGCGCCGACCGGCGGCCTCGACGACCAGCCGCCCAATCCGGACGCCGGACACGGCGCCGGGCTCGTCCTGATGGTGCTCACGGTCGGATTGATCGGCGGTGCCAGCGTCCGCCTTGGCGTTTTCCTGGTGTTGTTCCTGCTGTACTTTGCGGGGTACCCGGCGATTCAGTTCGACGCCCGGAACTACTTCCACTTCGAATTCATCACGTGGTGGACTGCGGCGTTCCTCCTGCAGACGGCCGTCACCGATTGGTGGCCAACGACAAGGGCGCAGCCTCGTCGCGCCCTCTTGTCTCCTGCGCTTCGAGCGCTCGCCGTCGTTGGATTCAGTGCCGCCGGCATGCTCGTTCTGCTGTGGTCGGCCCGTTTATATCAGGGCATTGTCGTCCGATCGCTGTTCGAGACTTACATGGCGGCGCCGCGGAATGAAGTTCCGTTCAGGGACGCTCTATCAGCGCCGGTTGTATCCGTGATGCCGCCCTGCGCGCACGGATCCGGAGACCGCCGACTTTCTCGACGTGTCGCTGAACGCCTGGCGCTGCCGGCCTGATTCGAGTGTGAGCTTCCGGTACGCCGACGCCGTCCGCAAAGACTACGGACGCGTGTTCACGGTTCCCCGGATCGATGATCGCCGCGAGCTGACCCACATCTTCATGCCCGTCTACGACGGCTTCCAGGGAATTGCTTTCTCGGATGCGAGTCCCGGCTGCATCGACGGCGTCTACAGAGTGCGCACCGAAGGCCAACCACTGCTGCTCGAGACTGTCCTGTCGCCGGGCTGGCAGAAGGCCCCGCTCTATCAGCGCCTCAGGGGCCGGAGGTCCGGTTCGTGATCGACTGGCTGCGATTCGTTCTCATTCTATCGGTCACCGTCCTCGACGATGCGTTGCGGGCGATCGTCCTTTCGTTCAACACGACCCGCGATTTGATCCGCTATCGATTGAAGATGGATTGTGCGCGACAAGGTCCGCGTCCTGTTGCGAGGGCGCCGGCGGTGAATCACGCGCGTCTGCGGCGGGCGCTTCGCCGGTCGCCAGGATATCTGGCGCGACGCGCGCTCGAATCTGCCCGGTACCGTACCAGGCGTCCCTGGGCGTATGTCTACCCGCGCCTGCTGACCGAGCGCGCGTTGCTGCGCTCGCTCGGTGCTTCCGGCGTTGATGCGCTGTGGGACGATCTCGCTCGACAGCCGTTCTTCGTATCCGCATCCGACCGCGAAGCGCGAACGGCGCGATTTGTCGAGGAGTATCCGGACAGCCGGGCCGCACTCGTGCAGGCGGCCGAGGCGGCGCTGCGGCACGAGTTCGATCTGCTCGGGTCCGGTCCCCGGTCGCTCGGCACGCCGCTCCCATGGCACACCGACTTCAAGACCGGCCGCGAATGGCCCCTGGCATACTGCGCCGACATCGAATACAACGAGCTCGACCGGCCCACCGATGTCAAAGTGCCGTGGGAACTGAGCCGGTGTCAGCACTTCACACGCCTCGGTCAGGCGTACTGGCTCACCGGCGACGAGCGCTACGCCGAGGAATTCGTCGCCGAGACCACGAGCTGGATAGACGCCAACCCGTTGTCGTACGGCGTGAACTGGGCCTGCGCCATGGACGTTGCGCTGCGGGCGGTCAGCTGGATCTGGGGATTCCACTTCTTCGCGCAGTCACTGGCATGCCGCGATCGCGCATTCCGCGGCCGTTTCCTGCGCGTGCTGTTCATGCACGGAGAGTTCGTCGTCAAGCACCTGGAGAAAGCCGATCTCAACGGCAATCACTACCTGTGCGATGGCGTGGGACTCGTCTTTCTGGGGTGCTTCTTCCGGCGCGCCCGCTCTGCCACGCGCTGGCTTGCGCTCGGCCGCGCGATCGTCGAGCAGGAAGTGTTCGAGCAAACGACACCAGACGGGGTGGACTTCGAGCAGGCCACGGCGTATCACCGTCTCGTCCTCGAAGGCTTTCTCACGAGCTACGAGCTGTTGCGCAGCGCCGGCGAGGACGTGCCGGCATGCGTGCCGGCAGCGGCTGGAGCGCATGTGCGAGTTCGTCCAGGCCTACACCAAGCCGGACGGACGCGCGCCGCTCATCGGCGACGCGGACGACGGCCGCATCCAGATCCTGGGCACGCAGGCGATTGGCGATCACCGGTACCTGCTCTCGCACGCCGCCGTCCTGTTTGGCCGCGGAGATTTCAAGTCGTCGGCGGGCAGGTGCTGGGAAGAGACCTTCTGGCTCCTTGGCGCGGACGCGCCGCGGCGCTTCTGCGCGCCTGCCGGCCGACACGCCACCCGGATCAACGGCGTTTCGCGACGGAGGGTTCTACGTACTGCGCGCCCCCGAAACGCATCTCGTCGTCGATTGCGGGGGCGTGGGAATGCGCGGCCGCGGCGGGCACGGCCACAACGACATTCTGAGCTTCGAGCTGTTCATGAACGGTTTCAACGTCGTGAGCGACTGCGGCTCCTACCTGTACACCGCGTCGCGTGAATGGCGGAATCTGTTTCGCAGCACGGCCTTTCACAACACGGTGCAGGTGGACGACGAAGAGCTGAACCGGTTTCTTGGCCCCGACGCGCTGTGGCAGCTCCACGACGATGCGAAGCCGGTCGGTGCAGAGATGAGAGTCGGCACGCAGGCCGACTGTTTTCGAGGCGGCCATTCGGGGTACGCGCGGCTGGCGCCACCCGTTTCTCATGTCAGGGAGATCGTCGCCGACAAGCACGCTCCGCGCGTTCTCGTCAGCGATCGACTGGCGGGAGACGGTGTCCGCAGGCTGACCTGGCGATTCCATCTCGATCCGGCGGTCGACGCCGAGCTGCGCGGCTGCGACGTGCGGCTCAGCCAGGGTGGCAGGAGCGTGTGGCTCCTGCCGGACGATGCCGCCGCCGCGTTTGCCTTCTCGGTCGAGGACGGCTGGGTATCGCCCAGCTACGGCGTGAAGGCGCCGACGAAGGTCCTGGTGTGGAAGGCCGAGGCGCGTCTGCCGGCAGAAGCCTCGTATCTGTTTTCAAACGATTATCTCTCGTCCCAGGAACGGCGCATTGCCTGCGAAACACTGCGCCGTTCGTCGGCATGCTGAAGTGGTTGTGAGTCCATGCGCCAGATTCTCCTGAACAGCGGCGGCGCCGTCGTCGCCCGTGTCCCACGTCCTGTTGTCGAGCGAGGTTCGGTGCTGGTCCGTGTGCACTACTCGCTCATCAGCGTCGGTACCGAAATCGCGCCGCTGCGGACTGTCGCGAGCGCCGCGCCGGACAGCACGTCAATCGAGCGCGGGATCGAGTACGCCGGCCTGGCGCGCCACTACCTGCGCGCGTCTATTCGCGATCCACGCAAGGCGTTGAATCGTGTCGCGAAGATCGCCAGGAGCCGCGTGGCGCGGCTTCGGCCGGCGCCAGTGACGCGTATCACGCCCGCCGTGGCGTTTGGCGGGCTGACGTGGACACAGGCCAGCCCCTCGGCCGTGTTCACGACCGACGGCCGGGGCATCACGCTCGTCACCGACGACACGCCCGCCGGCTATCAGATCGTGTCCCAGGTGATTGCCGTCCCCGCCGATCACGTCCCGGTCGTGCGAGTGGAGGGACGGGTCGACGATGGAGCGATTGCGATTGGGCTGTTGAACGCCGGCGGCGTCGCCTGGATCGGTTCGCGGATGTACGAAGCGGGTCCGTTCGAGGACACGCTGATCTTCGATCCGCAGGGATCCGGCGAAGTGACAGTCGTCGTGACGACCGCCGGGTCGCCGGGGCGGTCGCGCGCGACGTTGTCCAAGGTGGACGCGGGTACGGCGCCCCGGACGATTGGCGGGCTGCCGCTGAACGAGCTCGACACGCAGGGATGGCATGTCGGCTATTCGGCCGCTGGAGAAGTGGTCGCGGTCGGCGAAGGCATCGACGATCTCGCCGCCGGCGACCTCGTCGCATGCGCGGGAGCAGGCCAGGCCAACCACGCCGACTACATCCTGGTGAAGCGCAACCTCGTCTGCCGCGTTCCGGCGGATTGCCCGGTGAACCTTGCCGCGTCCACGACGGTTGGCGCCATCGCGATGCAAGGTGTCCGTCGGTCGGCGCCGCAGCTTGGCGAGCGCATCGCCGTCCTCGGTCTCGGGCTGATCGGCCAGATCACCGCGCAGCTGCTGCGCGCGTCCGGATGCGAAGTCATCGGACTCGACCTCGACCCCGCGCGCGTCGAGCGCGCTCGCAGCCTGGGCCTGGCGTACGGCGCGAGCGACGTCGATTCGTTCAAGGCGCTGGTCCGCGACGCCACGGGAGGCCGCGGCGCCGACCGGACGCTGATTACGGCGGCGACCAAGTCGCATGCCGTCGTGAACCTGGCGATGGACGTCACGCGCGCGAAGGGGACGGTCGTCATCGTCGGCGACGTCGGGTTGAAGGTCGAGCGCGAGGTGTTCTACCGCAAGGAAATCGACTTGCTGATGAGCACTTCCTACGGGCCCGGGCGCTATGACGCGGCCTACGAGATCGAGGGACACGATTACCCGTTCGGCTACGTTCGATGGACGCTGAACCGGAACATGCAGTCGTATCTCGACCTCGTGGCACGCGGCCGGATCGACGTGCAGCCGCTCATCGATCGAGTGATCTCCGTGGACGAAGCCCCGGGAGCGTATCGCGCGCTGGCGCAGGGCACGACGGAGCTTCCGCTGGGCGTGCTGATCCGGTACCCGGACGACACGCGCGAGCTCCCGGAGCCGGCGGACTCGACGCGGGTGGTCATCCGCGGTCATCGGACGGCGCCGGCCGGACCGCTGAACTACGCGCTCGTCGGCGCCGGCGCGTTCGGCACCGCGATGCTCGTGCCGCAGATGAAGAAGCGCCGCGATCGCTTCTTCCTGAAAGCCGTCGTGAGCAGAAACGCGTCGCAGGGCGGGAACTTCGCCCGCGACAACCAGGTGGAGATGCTCACCAGCGATCTTGGCGATGCCTTGAAGGATCCCGGCATCGACCTGGTCGTCATCGCGACGCGCCATCACGAACACGCCGATCAGGTGGTGCGCGCGCTCGAGGCCGGCAAGAACGTCTTTGTCGAAAAACCGCTCGCGCTCACGTGGGCCGAGCTCGATCGTGTCGCGACCGTCTACCGCGGGCTCGAGTCGCCGCCGATGCTCATGGTCGGATTCAATCGCCGATTTTCACCGGCGCTCACGCATGGTCAAGGAGCTTGTCGCCAAACGCCGCGCCCCTCTCGTCGTCGAATATCGGTTGAATGCGGGCTACATCGCGCTCGATCACTGGGTGCACGGTTCGCACGGCGGCGGGCGCAACATCGGCGAAGCGTGCCACATGTACGACGTGTTCCGGTTCCTGACCGGGGCGCCTGCCGTGTCGATCTCGGCAACACCTATCGATCCTGGCGAGCTGCCGTACCGCCGGAACGACAATTTCAGCGCCACGATCGGGTACGAGGACGGGAGCCTCGCGCACCTGCTCTACACGGCGCTTGGCCCGAAGACCGGACTTGGAAAAGAGCGCATCGAGATCTTCTGCGACGGCGAAACGTACATCGTCGACGACTTCAAGCGGCTGATCAAGACGAGCGACGACTCGGTGTTGTGGCAGAGCCATGAGACAGACAAGGGGCACTACGAAGAATTGAGCCGGTTCGGCGATGCGATCGCGTCCGGCGGGTCGTGCCCGATTTCGACCGACGAGCTCATCGAGACCAGCGCCGTCGCGCTTCACGTCGAGGATCTGCTGTTCGGGCGGTCCGGCGGGCGAGGATGAGCGCTTGACGTGCGTGACGCTGGATGCGTCCGGACTGACGGCACTCGCGGACGCGATGTTGGGCCGGCTGGACGATCATGACGTTCGAGCGGGTGCTCGTACGACTTCGATGAGCCGAAAGCGGCATCGTGATCCCGCTGCGATGCGCTCGCGCGCGACGTCGGTTCGGCCGGCGACGCGCATCGCGCGCTCTGGTTCACGAGCGAACGGCAGACGCCTGGGTCTCGTGCGTCGAGATTGCGACGGCGAGAGCCCGGACTTTGCTCGAACACAGCCGGTGCGATCGGGCTCAGCTGGCTCTGAAGCGCGGCCTCGGTCTGCGCCGGCGTGTCTGGCTCTTCTGGCCCGCCGAAGGCGCGGCCGAAGTGTGCCACGTACGAGCGCCTGGCCAGCTATCGCAGGCATCGGCTCGTCATCAGCTTCTACGAGCGTGTGATCGCGCCACTTGTTCCGATTGATTGCCGTGCCGCTGCGGCGTCAGCTACGCATTGCGCGACATGCCGCCGCGCGACATGCCCAGCTGGTTCTCAGAAGCACGCCTGCGGCCGGGCCGAACCGCGTGCTGACGCCTCGCGGGACCCGACCGCCGACGCGGCGCCTGAGCCACCCGCGATGCCGCCGATGCTTCGTCACGCGCAGCGGCTGGCGGCGTTGCAGGCGGCACGCCAGGCGGCAAAGCCCATTCCGTTTCCGGCGTTCGACGCGACCGCCCCGATCGCGCAGCATCGCATTCCCGGATGCGGCGTCTACCTGCGCACCGATTTCTGGGCGCCGATCGTCTCGGGCGGCAGCTACGGCCATACCTGCTACGTCGCCAAGGAGCTCGCCGCGGTCACCGAGTCCTTCGTCTGCTTCATGGCCAATCCGTTTCCGCTGCTCGACGAGTACGGGCTGCAAGCAGATCGTGATGCCACGGCCGAGCGAGACGAACAACGAAGACGACATCGCCTCCGCCGTGCCGCATTACCTGAATCTGCTCCGGCCCGCGTTCGAAGAACTGCGGCCGGCGTACATCTACGAGCGGCTCTGTCTGGGCAATTCGGCCGCCGCGCTGCTCAGCGCGGAGTTCCAGCGTGCCGTACATCGTCGAGTACAACGGCTCCGAAATCTCGATGCGGCGCAGCTTCGAGGACACCGGCTACGTCTACGAAGCCGAATACCTCGAGACCGAGGCGCTGGCCTTCGAACAGGCGACCATCATCAGCGTCGTCTCGGCGGAAATCCGGAACACGCCTGGTCGCGCGCGGCGTCGATCCCGCGAAGATTCTGGTGAACCCGAACGGCGTGGATCTGGACGCGTACGCGCCAGCGCCGCCCGACGAGCGCGAATCGATCCGGGCGCAGCCTCGGGCTTCGGCGCCGCGGACCGCGTGATCGGTTTCACCGGCACGTTCGGCGGCTGGCACGGCATCGACGTGTTGAGCGAGGCGATTCCCAGGATCTGTCAGGGCGTGCCGGACGCGAAGTTTCTGCTCATCGGCGACGGGCACTTCAAGAATCTGGTCGATCGCGCGGTCACGTCGTCCGGCCTCGAGGCCCGCGTCGTCTCCACCGGCCGCGTGCCGCAGGTGGAGGGCGCGCGGCTGCTCAAGGCGTGCGACATCTACGTCTCGCCGCACAGCGCCCACATGATCGACAGCAAGTTCTTCGGATCGCCGACCAAGGTGTTCGAGTACATGGCGCTCGGCGGCGGAATCGTCGCCAGCGACCTCGAGCAGATCGGACAGGTGCTGTCGCCGTCTCTGACGCCCGAGGAAGCGGCGGCCGGGGCGCCACGTGACGCGACGAGCGCGCGGTGCTGTGTGCGCCCGGCGACGTCGGCCAGTTCGTTCAGGCCGTCATCGCCCTCGCGGAGCATCCCGACATGGCCGCCGCATTGGGACGAAACGCCCGGCAGGCGGCAGCCTCGCACTACTCGTGGACCAGGCACGTCGCCAACGTCTGGATGTTCGCCGCGGGCGCGACCTTCTCGTCGGAAATCAGCCCCGACCTTCGCCGGAAGCCAAAGCTGCGGACCGCCGCTGGCGCCGAAGAGGGACACACGACGACGGCCGGCGCCCTCGTCGTCGAACGTCCTGAGATCGTGCCGACCGGGGATGCGTACAAGGATCAGGTGCAACGCCAGTGGAACAATGATCCCGCCGGATCGCATTACGTCGTGGAAGCGCCGGCGCACACGAAGGAGTGGTTCCTCGAGGCAGAACGGCACCGGTACGAGCTCGTACGCGCCATGGATGCCGGAAACGATGGAATTCAATCGCCACGGCGGCGAGGAGCTGCTCGAGATCGGCGGCGGGATGGGGACCGATCTGGCTCAGTTTGCTCTCCACGGGGCGCGCGTCACCGATCTGGATCTGTCATCGGGACACCTGACGCTGGCAAAAGAGAACTTCGTCACGCGCGGCCTGCAGGGACGGTTCATTCAGCAGGATGCCGAGACGCTCGATTTCGAGGACAACACGTTCGACGTCGTCTACAGCAACGGCGTGCTCCATCACACGCCGAACACGCATTACGTGGTTCGCCGAGATTCTGCGAATCCTGAAGCCGGGCGGAAGAGTCATCGTGATGTTCTATGCCGAAGACTCGCTGCACTACTGGCGCAACCTGATGTGGAACATCGGCGTCAGGGAAGGGCAGCTGAGGAAGTACTCGATGGGCGAGATCATGTCGCGCACGGTGGAGCGGTCCGACAACGCCGCCGCGCATCCGCTCGTGAAGGCCTACACGAGGAAGCGGCTCCGCCAGCTGTTCGAGGGCTTCGACGACATCTCGATCGTGCAGCGGCAGATGGAGGCCGAAGCCGTGCCGCGAACGCTGCGCTTCATGCCCCGCCGGCACCTCGGGACGATCATGGGCTGGAACCTCATCATCAAAGCCCGCAAGCCGAAGCCGTGATGCTCGCTCGCCTCAAACGACTCTGGCGGCGGCCGCCGGCTGACGCGTTGCCGTCGCAGGAGACGGCCTCGGCGCCGGCCGAGCCTCTGCCGACGTTCGGCGGCGACCTCGAGGCCATCGGTCTGACGACGGCCGGCTGGTGCCGGCGGCGTCGCGAGGGCGGTTCGCTCTACACGAACATCTCGCCGGACGCACTCGAGAAGCTCCGCGACGCCTGCGCCGGTCGCGCGCGCGCGACGTCGCCGCAGCGGAGCGGGTGATCCTCCATGAATTCAATCTGCTCGGCAGCGGCGTGTTCGTGCCGATCGATCCCGATCGCCACGCGCGCGGACACTACGCGCCGATTGACTGGTACGTCGATCCCGTTCGTCGTCTGCGGTTCCCTCGCGGTGTGCCGTACAAGCAGTGGAATCTCTACGAGATGCGGCCGAGAACGCCGATATCAAGTATCCGTGGGAGCTCGGCCGCTGCCAGCATTGGGCGACGCTCGGCCAGGCGTTCCAGTTGACCGGCGACGATCGGTTCGCCGATGAAATGGCTTCCGAGCTCGACGATTTCGTCGAAGCCAACGCCGATCGGGAGTCGGCGTCAACTGGACCTGCACGATGGACGTCGGCCTTCGCGCGGTCAGCTGGGCCATCGGTCTCGAGCTGGTCCGCGCAACCCGGCGCCCTGGACGACGCGTTCTGGGAGCGCGCGTACTCGGCGCTGTTCGATCACGGCGTCTTCATCCGCAACAACCTCGAGAACACCTACGAGGTCACGAGCAATCACTTCCTCAGCAACATCCTCGGCCTGCAGTTCGTCGGCGCCGTCTTCGCCGACCTCCCGCAAGGCGACGCGTGGACGGCGTTCGCGCGCGAGGCGCTCGAGCAGGAAATGAATGTGCAGGTGCTGCCCGACGGCGCCGACTACGAGTCGTCCATTCCGTACCACCGGCTCGTCGCGGAGCTCTTTCTCGGAGCCGCCCGCCTGGCCGACTGCCAGGGCGGGCCGCTGTCGGCTGAATATCGCGCCCGCGCGCGGCAGATGGTTGCGTATCTGGCGGCCGTGACCCGACCCGACGGCTTGATGCCGCAGGTCGGCGATGCCGACGATGGCCGGCTGCACGTGTTCGATGGGTACGGGACGGCGTCACCGCAGGATGGCCGGCACCTGTTCGGTCCCGCGGCGGCCATGTTCGACGAGCCGGAGTGGCTCGCGCTCGCCGGCGACGCGGGCGCATGGGAGGCGGCATGGTGGGGCCTCGACGTGACGCCCCGGCCGCTCTCGCCGGCATCGTCCGAATGGCGCGGCCAGTTGTTTCCCCACGCGGGCATGGCGGTGATGCAGTCGGCGGGCGGGCACTACCTCATCGTCACGAACGGCGTCGTCGGCACCAACGGCTTCGGCAACCACAAGCACAACGACCAGCTGTCGTTCGAGTATCACCACGGCGGGACAGCGGTCATCGTCGATCCCGGGAGCTACGTGTACACCTCGGATGCAGACGCGCGGAACCGGTTTCGAAGCACGGCGTTCCACAACACCGTGTGCGTCGACGGCGTCGAGCAGAACGACCTGCGGCCCGACTGGCTGTTTCGACTCTTCGAAACGTCGAGGGCCGAGCACGTCCTGTTCGAGGATCGTGCCGACTCGTTCGAGTACGTCGGCCGTCATCATGGCTACGAGCGGCTGCCGCAGCCCGTGCTGCACGAACGGACGTTTCGGCTGTTGAAGTCCTCCGGCGCGCTGATGATCGTCGACCGGCTGAGCGGCACGGGTGAGCATGACGTCGCCTGGCACTTTCATCTGGCACCGGGGGTCGACGCCGAATGTGACGGCGAGACAACGGTGACGCTCGCGTCGCGCGGAGAGCGCTTGCGAATGAGCATTCCTGCCGGGCTTCGAGCGTCCATCGAGCCCTCGGCGTATTCTCCGTCGTACGGCGTCAAGGTGCCGTGCGTCGCGCTCAACCTGACGTCGCGCGTCACGCTCGATGGCAGCCGTTCCTACGAGTTCACGATTTCCGCATGACGTTCTTTCGCGCCATCTTCCTCTCGTCGCGGGACATGTTCGGCATCGTCTTCAAATATCGCCGCCTGCTCGCCTCGATCACGCGGGTCGAGCTCGCCAAGCGTCACGCCGGATCGATTCTGGGCATGGTGTGGGTGATTCTCCAGCCGGCCCTCCTCCTGTCGGTGTATCTGTTCGTCTACATGGTCGTCTTCCAATACCGGTTCCCAGGATTCAGCCGCATCGACTACGTGCTCTACGTGTTCTGCGGGCTCGTGCCGTACCTGGGATTCATGGAGGCGCTGACGACGGGCGCGTTGTCGATCAGGCAGAACATTCACCTGGTGAAGAACGTGATGCTGCCGATTGAGCTGATTCCCGTTCGCAGCGTCATCGTCGGCATGGCGAGTCAGTTCGTCAGCATGGCGCTCGTCCTGCTGCTCGTCGCCGCAACCGGGTCGCTCAGCTGGCACGTCCTCTGGCTGCCGGTGGTTGTGGCGCTGCAGGTGATGTGGCTCGGCGGCCTCACCTGGGTGCTGTCGAGCCTCACGGTGGCGCTGCCGGACATCACGTACTTCATCAACCTGTTCGTCTTCCTGCTGATGTTCCTGTCGCCGATCGGCTTCAAGCCCGACATGTTGCCGAGCAAGTTTGCGTGGGTTCTCTACGCGAACCCGATCTACTACATGACCGAGATGTATCGCGACAGCATGCTGTACGGACGCTGGCCGTCTCCGCTGGTGGCGACGGGGTACGTGGTCATGTGCGTCGTGACCTTCGCGGTCGGCAGCGCCTTCTTCGAGCGTTTCAAGGGCGTCCTCACGGACTACGAATAGTGCATTACCTCTACGTCGCTCCGGACATGCTCCGCGCCGCGCTGTTTTCCAACGCGTCGCTCGCGCAGACCACGGAGCGTCATCCCGTCGTGTTCGACGTTCCGCCGCGTGCAGCCGGTCGCCGACGTTCTGGAGGAGCTGCGGCGATCGCAAGCCGCGGGTGTCGTGTTCGAGCTGGCGGAAGGGTTGCCGTCGGCACGGCACCTGCGAGCTGATGGACGCAGGTGCTGGGCAGCGACCGGCGCGCGTGGCTCTACTGGCCCGCCGAGCAGGCCGTCGAGTGTGTGGACGCCGAGCGGCTGCAGAGCCTCCGCCGGCACGTGACCGCCGTCGCGTGGCTGAAGCGGCTGGGCGGGCCCATCGATCGGGCGGCGGCAGTCATGGCATCGCCTGCCGACGGGGCTGCGCTGGATCTATCGGGGCGCGTTTCCGGTTCGACGTTCCGACATCCTGAGCAAGCTCGATCTGCTGGTGATGAACGCGCGTCCGGTGCCGCTGGAGCGCCGTGCGCGTCGACGGCGTGGCCCGGTTGCCCGCTTGCGGCGCGTATCTGCGCACCGATTTCTGGATGCGCGCCGAGGACGATCGCCGGACGGTCCTCGTCGCGAACGAGTTGGCGGCGGCCGGCTCTCATGTCGTGTGCCTGCTGCCCAGCCACGATCGGCAGCTCGACCAGGCGGGCGTGCAGCAGGCTGTCATGGACGAGCCGCCGCAGACCGACGGACAGGATGCGATCGTTCTGGCGCCCGTCCATTACGGGCCGCTCGTCAAGGCCGCCTGCCAGGCGAGCTCGGCCGGCCTATCTGTACGAGCGGCTCTCGCGCCGGGCGGAACAACCGGCGCTGAAGTCAGTCAGCGGCTCGGCATTCCGTACATCGTCGAGCACCCGGGCTTCGACGCGATGCTGCACGAAGCACTCGGCGGAGCGGAATCGTTTTACCCGGAGCTCTACGCCAGGGCCGAAGAGCTCGCCCTTCGCCAGGCAACGATCGTCGTCGTGGGCACGTCGAGCCAGAAGGACGCGCTGGTGTCGCGCGGCATCGATGCGGCCCGCGTGATGGTCGATGCCCGGGACGCCGGCATGGGTGTGCGCCTGGCCGAGTTCATCGCGGCCCAGACGGCCGATGTCCGGCGAGCGGACCGCATACAGACCGGCGATGCCTACAAGGATCAGGTGCAGAATCAGTGGGACTACAACCCCGTCGGGTCGCACCACGCCCGCGCGTCCCAGCCCCACACGCTCGAGTGGTTCCTCGAAGTGGAGAAGCATCGCTACCAGGTGTACGCGCCGTGGATGCCCGAGACGATGGAATTCGCCGCACACGCCGGTCACGACGTGCTCGAAATCGGCGGCGGCATGGGCACCGATCTCGCGCAGTTCGCGACACACGGCGCGGTCGTCACCGATCTCGACTTGTCCGCCGGCCACCTGCAGCTGGCCGAGGAGAACTTCCGCCTGCAGAGGGCTGCGAGGGCCGGTTCATTCACCACGACGCCGAGACGCTTCCGTTCGACGACAGCTCGTTCGACGTCGTCTACAGCAACGGCGTGCTCCATCACACGCCGAACACGTCCGCGGTGGTGCGTGAGATCCGCCGGGTGCTCCGGCCGGGCGGCCGGGCGATCGTGATGTTCTACGCCGAGAACTCCCTTCACCACTGGCGGAACCTCGTCTGGGGATTGGGCATCAAGCAGGCGCTGCTGCAGCGCGTGTCGATGGGCGAGATCATGTCGAGGTCGGTCGAACGGACGGCCAACGACGCGGCACCGCTGGTGAAGGTGTACACGAAGCCCCGGCTTCGCGCGTTGTTCAAGGACTTCGCGGCGCGTCGAGATCCTTCAGCGTCAGCTGCTGGCCGAAGAGCTCCCGCCGGTTCTGCGTTGGACGTTGCCTGTCAGCGAGCGCTGGCTGGGCTGGAACCTGATCGTCAAAGCGGTCAAGAGCTGACGGAAAGCGTTTGAGCCTGCGCAGCGCCTTCATCGTCGTTCTGCTGGCGATCCTCGGCCTGTACCTCACGGCCTGCCTGTTCGTGCAGCCGATCGCCGACGACTTCATCTTTGCGAGCGACGCCCGCGCCGGCCTGTGGACCGCGTGGCTGGCGGAATATCAGGGCTGGGCCGGGCGCTATGCCTCGAACGCCCTCGTGCTCAGCGCGCCGGCGTCGTTCGGCCCCGGCGCGTACCGCGCGGCGGCCGCGTTGATGATTCTCAGCCTCGTCTTCGCGGCTTACGTCTTCGTGCGCGCGGTTTCGGGGGGCAGGCTGACGCGTCAGGAAACCTGGGCGTGCAGCCTCGTGTTTTCAACCCTGTATCTGTCGCAGATGCCGTCGCTCGGCGAGAGCGTCTACTGGTTCACGGCCGCCGCGACACATTATGCGCCGCTCGTCCTGGTGCTCGTTCACCTCGCGCTGGTAATCAGCTACCTCAGGAGCGACGGCCGCGGCACAGCCGACCGGATCAAGCTCGTGCTCGCGCTGGCGTTGCTGGTCGTTGTCGACGGTTTCAACGAAGTGATGACGCTGATGCTGCTCGCGTTCTACGCGATCTGGGCGATCTGGAGCATCGGCGATACCAGCCGGAAGCCGTCCTCCAGGCATTTGCCGCGCGTGCTGCTCGTGCTGTCGATGCTCTGCGCCGCGGCGATGCTGATGTCGCCGGGCAACACCGTGCGCCGCACCCTGTATGCGGCCGTCCACCACCGCATCGGGCTCTCGCTCGGCATGACGGTTCTGCAGACGATCCGTTTTTCCATCGACTGGCTGTCTGGCGGCGCGCTGCTGCTGGCCACGATCCTGTTCGTGCCGCTCGCAGCGAGGTGGGCAGCGGCATGGCCGAAAGAGTCGCGCCGGGCGACGCAGATCATGTGGCTCTCGGTCGCGGGCCTGGTGCTCGTCATCCCGGCCGCGGTTTTTCCGGCGTATTGGGAGACCGGCATTCTCGGCCAGCATCGCACCGTGAACAGCGCGTATTTCGCGTTCCTGGTCCTCTGGTTCGTCGCGGTGGCGATGTGGCTGGCATCGGGCAGCCGCGCACGCGAGGGCGCTCGAGGATATCAGCGACATGCTGCGCGTGCCGCTCGCCGTTCTGCTGCTTGCGGCGCTGGCGTTCACGCACAACAGCTACGCGCTCGGGGTCGACGTCATTTCCGGCCGGCTCTCCGCGTTCGACCGGGAGGTTGCGAGCCGCCATGCCGAGCTGCGGGCCTGCCACGACCGCGCCGAACGGGCGTGCCGTGTGTCCCCGATTCTGCAGCCGGCCGGCTTCATTCTTCTTCCTCGACGTATCGGAAGATCCGGCGGACTGGGTGAATGCCAGCTACGCGCGGTACTTCGACCTGGACGAAGTGCGGCTGGACCGCAGCAGGTAAGCCCGATGTGTGGCATCAACGGCACGCTCGCTTTCACGAACGGCACGTATCGCGTGACGCTCCCGGAGATCGCGCGGATGCGCGACACGATGGCCCATCGCGGCCCCGATGGCGCGCACGCCTGGCTCGCCCCGGACGGCCGCATCGGCCTGGCGCACCGGCGGCTGTCCATCGTCGACCTGTCGGAAGCCGCGTCGCAGCCGATGTCCAACGAAGACGGCACGCTGTGGATCACCTACAACGGCGAGATCTACAACCACGCGGAGCTGCGGCGCCGAGCTGTCGCAGTCGGGACGCCATCAATGGAAGACCGACCATTGCGACACTGAAGTCATCCTCCACGCGTTCGAGGAGTGGGGCATCGACTGCCTGTCACGCTTCCGCGGCATGTTTGCCTTCGGTCTCTGGGACGGGCGTGCCCGCGAGCTGTGGCTCGTGCGCGATCGCATCGGCATCAAGCCGCTGTATTACAGCGTCCACCACGGCCGGGTCACGTTCGCCTCCGAGATCAAGGCGCTGCTCGAGGACGCCGGACAGCATCGCGGCGTCGACGAGACGGCCCTGTTCCATTACCTGTCGTTCCTGACGACGCCGGGCACCGCAGACGCTGTTCGACGGCATCAAGAAGCTGGCGCCCGGCACGTGGCTGCGCGTCAGAGCCGACGGCACGATGACCGAACGGCGCTACTGGGACGTCTGGGACGACGTGTCGCGGCTCGCCGGGTGGAGAAGACGAGATCGCCGAGCGCGTGCTGGCCGAGCTGAGGACCGCCGTCAGCCTGCGCAAGATGAGCGACGTGCCGGTCGGCGTGTTTCTGTCCGGCGGGCTCGACTCCAGCACCAACGCGGCGCTGTTCTCCGAAGGCGAGACGTCGCCCGGTCAAGACGTTTTCAATCGGCTACGCAGACGCGTATCGCACGTACCAGAACGAGCTGTCGTATGCGCGTCAGATGGCCGCGCACGTCGGCGCCGATCATCACGAGTACCTCGTCACGCGTTCCCGACATCCTCGAGTTCCTGCCGCGCATGGTGCAGCTCCAGGACGAACCGATCGGCGACCCGGTGTGCGTGCCGCTGTACTACGTGGCGAAGCTCGCCCGCGAGAGCGGCGTGGTCGTCTGCCAGCTCGGTGAAGGCGCCGACGAGCTCTTCATCGGCTACCCGAGCTGGATCGAGGCGCTGAAGCGGCAGCACTGGAACGATCTGCCGGTGCCGAACACGGCCAAGCGACTCGCGTGCGCCGGCGCTGGCCGCTCTCGGGTACGACCGGACGGTGCACGCCGAGTGGCTGCGCCGCGGCGCGCGCAACGAACCGCTGTTCTGGGGCGGCGCCGAGGCGTTCACCGACGCCGAAAAGCGCCGCCTGCTGTCGCCGCGTCTGCGCGGGACGCTGAGGGACGTGACGTCCTGGGATGCGATCCGGCCCATCCGCGAGCGGTTCGAGCGGAACGCTCCCGAACGGTCGCACCTGAACTGGATGTCCTACGTCGATCTCAATCTGCGGCTTCCCGAATTGCTCCTGATGCGCGTCGACAAGATGACGATGGGAGTCGGCGTGGAAGGGCGGGTGCCGTTTCTCGATCATCGCTTCGCCGGCCTGGCGATGAGCATTCCGAGCGCGCTCAAGACCAGGAACGGCACGCTGAAGTACCTGCTCAAGAAAGCCGTGCGCGGCATCGTGCCCGACGAGTTGATCACGCGGCGGAAGCAGGGGTTCGGCGTGCCGGTCGACGAGCTCTTTCGAGGCGAGTTTCAGCGTCAGGCCGAGTCCGAGCTGCGGCGCTTCTGCGCCGATACGGACCTGCTCGATCCGGGCGAAGTCAGCCGTGTCATGCGGACGGCCGACGGCGCAAAACGCTGGTATCTGCTCAACCTCGCAATGTGGTGGCGCACGTTCATCGCGAAGGATGTGCCGGCGCCCCCGGTGGCCGCGCTCGCGTGAGTGGACGCTTGACGATCGTGCGGCCGGGCCTGCCGCTGCCGGACGCCCAGCCTGGCGAACTGGTCGTGTCCTTCGACGAGTTCCGTGACTGGACGAAGGGCGGCCGCGTGTTCGCGCACCTGCTGCGGCACCGCGAGGGCCGGCTGCTCGTTCATCGCCTGGAGAGCGCGGGACGGCCGCTGCCGCTCGGGCTGGCCCTGCGCGCGATGAGCCGTGGGCGCGTGTGGGTCGAGGACGTCGCCGGCCGGCGGCGGATCCTGACCGCGGGCCTGCTGGCGGGATGGGCCGGCCAGGCCGCGACCGAGCCCTTTCGCGTATCGACCCTGCTCCGAAACGTGGCCACCTCGGTGGACGCCGTCGAGCGCGCCGGCAGGACACCGCGACCCATGTCGCTCGACCTCTCGCGGCAGCCGCTGTATATGCGAACCGACCTGAGCTTCGGCGTGCGGGCCGGCGGTTCGGTCGGCCACATCGCCGGCGTCGTCAACACGCTCGACTCGTTCACCGGCCCAGCCATCGTGCTCACGACCGACGATGTGCCGACGCTCAAGCCCGGCATCGAAGTCCATCACGTGACGCCGGGCGAGGCGTTCTGGAATTTCGCGGAGCTGCCGACGTTCGTGCTGAACGACGCGTGCGACGCCGCGGCGGAGAAGGCGCTCGGCGGCCGCGAGCCCGCGTTCGTCTACCAGCGCTACAGCCTCAACAACTTTTCAGGCCTCCGCGTTGCCCGGCGCCACCGCGTGCCGCTCGTGCTCGAGTACAACGGGTCGGAAATCTGGATGGGGCGGCACTGGGGCCGCCCGCTCAGGCACGAAGCGTTGTCGCAGCGCATCGAACAGCTGAACCTGACGTGCGCGGATCTGACTGTTGTCGTCAGCCGGGTGATGCGCGACGAGGTGGTCGCGCGCGGCGTCGACGCCTCGGCGGTGTTCGTGAACCCGAACGGCGTCGATCCCGACCGCTATCGGCCGGACGTGGACGGCCGCGCCGTGCGCGAGCGCTACGGCCTCGGGCCGTTCGTCGTCATTGGCTTCATCGGCACGTTCGGGCCCTGGCACGGCGCCGAGGTGCTGGCCCGCGCCTTCGTCCGGCTGCTCGCACGACGATCCCGCGAGTGCCGCTCGCCTTCGGCTGCTGATGATCGGCGACGGCGCGGGGATGCCGGCCGTCCGGCAGATACTCTCGGAGGGAGGCGCCGCGGCATCGTCGGTCCTGACCGGCCTCGTGCCGCAGGAACGACGGTCCGGAGCATCTGGCGGCGTGCGACATCCTCGCGTCGCCGCACGTCGGCAACGCCGACGGCACGCCGTTTTTCGGATCGCCGACCAAGCTGTTCGAGTACATGGCGATGGGCAAGGGCATCGTCGCGTCGGATCTCGAGCAGATCGGCGAAGTGCTCGAGCATGGCCGCACCGCCTGGCTCGTCCCTCCCGGCGACGTCGACGCGCTTGCCGCCGGCCTGCGGAAACTGATCGACGATCCGGAACGGCGCAAGGATCTCGGCGCGGAGGCGCGGCGCGAGGTGGTGGCGCGCTACACCTGGCGCGAGCACACGCGGCGGACGATCGCGCGACTGCAGGAAATCGTCGACGTCAACGCGGATGGCCCGCGGGCAGCGGCGCGCGCATGAAACGCCTGCTGGCGGTGTCCTGGGAGATGCCGCCGATGTACGGTCCGCGCGCGACGCAGGTGTCGCGCACCTTGAAGCAGCTGGCCGTTCTCGGCTGGCGTCCTTCGGCCGTATGCCTGGCTCCACGGCAAGGCGGGCCGCACTGGCCGGGCGGCCAGACGACCGAACCGCTGCACGGCGTCGACCTGCTGCGCGTGCCGTCACCGGAAGAATGGCCGATCGTGCGCGCCGCGTGGCGTGCCGCTCCCTGGCTTCGCGATTTTCCGGATACGGCGCGCGTCTGGGTGGGCCCTGCCGCACGCGCGGCCGTCAGCGCGGCCGCCTCCGGAGAGTACGCGGGCCTCGTGAGCTTCGCGCAGCCCTGGTCCGATCATCTGGTCGGCCTGCGCGTGCATCGGGAGACCGGCCTTCCCTGGGTGGCCCACTTCAGCGATCCCTGGGCCGACAGTCCGTACGCGACGTCGCACCAGCGTGCGATCTGGCGGCGGATGGAGGAAGACGTCGTCCGCGAGGCGGCGGCCGTGGTCTTCGTGACCAGCGAGACAGTTGATCTCGTGATGGCCAAGTATCCCGAGGAGTGGCGGCGCAAGGCCTTCGTGGTGCCGCACGGGTTCGAGCCGGACCGGTCTCACACCGCCCCATCGCGCAAGGCGGATCGCCCTCGACCGATGCGGATCGTCCACACTGGCCGGTTCTACGCGGGCGTCCGGACACCGGTCGCGCTGCTGCAGGCGCTGGCGCGGTTGCGTTCGTCGCCATCGTTCGATGGCGCGCTGGAACTGACGTTCGTGGGGCCGCACACCGAGGAATACGCGTCCGAGGCCAGGGCCCTCGGCATCTCGGATCTCGTGGGCTTCGTGGGTCGTGTCTCACCGGACGAGGCAACGGCCCGGGCGGCCGACGCGGACGTGCTGCTGGTCATCGACGCGCCCAGCCGCGGGCCGAGCCCGTTCCTGCCGAGCAAGCTGATCGACTATCTGCCCTTCCGCAAACCGATTCTCGGAGTGACGCCGGAGACAGGAGCCACGGGCCATTTGCTGAGGAGGTTGGGTTGTGTCGTGGCGCCTGCCGACGATACCGCGGCAATCGAGCGCGCGCTCGCGGATCTCCTCGGTTCCTGGCGGAGCGGCACGCTCGGGGTGGGCCCGGCGTTCGATTCTGTCGCCGCCGAGTTCGAGATCAGCCGGACGACGGCCCGGCTTCACGACGTGCTGCTTCATGCCTTCGACCAACGCCGCAGCCACTGAGATCCGCGTGCTGCTCGTGACCGGTGCGTACTATCCGGAGATCAGCGCCGCCGGCGTTCAGTGCCGCGCTGTCGCCGCGGCGCTTCGCGGGCGCGCGAATTGTTCGGTGGTCACGACGGCGGTCGATCCGGCGCTCGCCGCCACGGAAATCGTCGACGGAGTGACGGTGCACCGCGTCACCCTCGACAGACGGCATCGCCTGTCGAAGGTCCGGGCATCCCTGCGGCTCGTGACTTGCCTGCTGAGGGCCGCCCGGCACTGCGACGTGGTGCATATTCACGGTGTGTCGCAGAAGAATGTTCCCACGACGGTGCTCGCCCGGTGGCTCGGGAGGCCCGTTGTGCTGACGCTCCACACGTCCGGGCAGGACGAGCCGGCGGCGGTGCGGCGCCTCGGACGGACCGCCTACTGGGCGTTCATGTCTGCGGATCTAGTGCTGAGCGTCAGCCCATCGCTGGGTGAGCGATATCGTGAGGCGAGTGGCCCGGCGAAACCGGTGGTGCTGACGCCGAACGGCATCGACACGCAGCGCTTTCGTCCTGCCACCGATGCCGAACGGCTCGCGCTCAGGCGGTCGCTTGGATGGCCGGACGCCCAGCCCGTGGTGTTGTTCGTCGGCTTCTTTTCCCGCGACAAACGGCCGGACCTCCTCTTCCGCGCGTGGCGCCGCCTTCCGCCCGGTCCCGACCGGCCAAGGCTTGTCTATGTCGGCGCAACGGGCGCCGGATACTACGAGATCGACGAATCGCTGGCCGGCCGCATTCGCGCGGAAGCCGCCGCGTGCGGGTGCGGCGGCGACGTGGTCTTCGCCGAGCCGACCAACGAGGTGGAGCGATACTTTCGAGCGGCGGATTCGTTCGTGCTGCCCTCGGCTCGCGAGGCGCATCCGCTCGCGTTGCTCGAAGCGATGGCCTGCGGTCTGCCGTCGATTGCGACCCGGCTGCCTGGCGCCACCGACGCCATCATCGAGGACGGCATCGACGGTCGTCTTGTCCCGGTTGACGACGAGCCGGCGCTCGCCGACGCGCTGCGCGGGCTTCTGGCCGATCGCGCCGCCGCCCGCGTGATGGGCGCCCGCGCCAGGGAGACCGTGCTCGAGCGCTACGACATCAGCAAGACTGCGGAAAAATGGCTGGCGGCGTACCATACAGTGTTGACCAGGAATTGATGACCTCGACACGGTCCGCTCCCACCACCATCCGGTTCGTCGCGCTGCGCGAGCAGTACGAGCAGCTGAAGCCCGAGATTGACGCCGCCGTCTCGTCCGTCCTCGGCCGATCCGCGTACATCGGAGGCGCCGAAGTCGCCGAGTTCGAGCGGTGGTTTGCCGGCTACTGCGGTGTGCGGCACGCGCTCGGCGTCGCTTCAGGCACGACCGCCCTGGAACTGGTGTTGCGCGCTCTGGGCGTGGGTGCGGGCGATGAGGTGGCGATGCCGGTGAACACGTTCATCGCAACCGCCGCCGCGGTCGTGATGACCGGCGCGCGGCCGGTGTTCGTTGACGTCGACGAGCGCACCAGCAATCTGGATCCGGCGCTGCTCGAGCGCGCGATCGGGCCCAGGACGAAAGCAATCGTTCCCGTGCACCTGTACGGCCGTCCGGCGCCGATGCGTGAGATTCTCGCCGCCGCCTCGGGCATCCCCGTCATCGAAGACGCGGCCCAGGCTCACGGCGCACGGTACGAAGGCGCGCGCGGCCGGTTCGCTGGCGACCGCCGGCTGCTTCAGCTTCTACCCGACCAAGAACCTGGGTGCCTTCGGCGATGCCGGGTTGATCACGACCAGCGACGCCGCGCTGGCGGACCGGCTCAGGCTGCTGCGCGACCACGGTCGCGTGAGCCAGTACGAACATGCCATCGTCGGCCAGACGGCCCGCCTGGATACGCTGCAGGCAGCCGTGCTGCGGGTGCAGGCCAACGCGCTCGAGGGCTGGAACGCGAAGCGGCGCCAGGTGGCCGGCTGGTATCGCGAGATGCTCCCGGCGGGCGTGTCGTGCCCCCTCAGCGACGCCAGCGACCAGTCCGTGTATCACGTCTTCGTCGTTCGGGTGCAGAATCGCGACGGCTTCCGGGCGCATCTCGAAGCCCACGGCGTCGCGACGGCCGTGCACTATCCGCTGCCGCTGCACTTGCAGCCGGCATTCCGGCACCTGGGCCACAGCGCTGGAGATTTTCCCGTGGCCGAGCGCCTGGCCCGTGACATCGTGTCGCTGCCGATGCATCCGTTTCTCGAGCGGCCCCAGGTGCAATACATCGCGGACCTCGCGTCCGAGTTCACGTCACGATGATCAAGGTCGGCCTGATCGGCTACGGCTACTGGGGGCCGAACCTTGCGCGCAATCTGGCCGATACCGAGGGCGTAGAATTGGCGGCCATCGCGGACGCGCGTGCGGATCGACGCGACGCGGCCGCACGACGGCATCCAGGCGTGACCATGATGGTCGACGCCGCCGACCTGATCGCGCGCGACGATCTCGAGGCCGTCGTCATCGCCACGCCGCTCCACACGCACTACGCGCTCGCAACTGCGGCCATCGAGCGTGGCCGGCACGTGCTGGTCGAAAAACCGCTCGCGGCATCGAAGAGGGAAGCGGAGTCGCTCGCCGAGCTCGCCGACAAGCACGGCGTTCGCCTGATGGTCGATCACACCTTCGTCTATACTGGTGCCGTCCGTACGATCCGCGGGCTCGTCGATTCGGGCCAGCTGGGCGACTTGCTGTATCTGGACTCGGTGCGCGTCAATCTCGGACTGTTCCAGCAGGATACCAACGTCATCTGGGACCTGGCCGCGCACGACCTGTCGATCATGGACTATCTGGTCGACGCCCGGCCCGTCGCGGTGTCGGCGGACGGCACCGCGCTCGCCGGTTTCGATCGCGAGAACGTGGCGTACGTCACGGTGCATTTCGACACCGGCTTCCTCGCGCACTTTCACGTGAACTGGCTCGCGCCGGTCAAGATTCGACAGATGCTCTTCGGAGGCCGGCAGCGCATGCTCGTCTACGACGACATCGATCCCAGCGAGAAGGTTCGTGTGTACGACAAGGGCGTGAATCTCGACGTCGTGGACGACCAGACGCGGCGCCAGATTCTGGTGTCCTATCGGACGGGCGACATGCACGCCCCTAAGCTCGATCGCCGTGAAGCGCTGGCGCTGGTCGCGAAGGAATTCGCCGACGCCATCGCCGAACGGCGGACCCCGCTCACCGGCGCCGCCGCCGGCATTCGCGTCGTGTCGCTCCTCGAGGCCGCCGAGCGGTCGCTGCGCTCGCAGGGCTCGCGGATCCGCATGTGAGCGTCCAGGGATAGAAAGGCAGAGAGAAGGGCAGAGAATGTCACGAGTTTCGAGTTCGCACGAGCGTATCTTGATCACGGGCGGCGCGGGTCTGGTCGGGTCGCACCTGGCGGACCAGCTCGTACGGACCGGCGAATCTGAGATCGTCGTGCTCGACAACTTCACGCGGGGACGCCGCGAGAACCTCCTGCAGGCGTTGGCCAGCGGTCGTGTGCGACTCATCGAGGGCGACGTGCGGAATCAGTCGGACGTCGATCGCGCGATGGACGGAGTGAGCCTGGTGTTCCATCAGGCAGCCATTCGCATCCCGTTGTGTGCCGAGCAGCCCCGGCTCGCGAAGGACGTGCTCGTGGACGGCACGTTCAACGTGCTCGAGGCGGCGGTCCGCGTCGGCGTCCGCAAAGTCATCGTGGCGTCGTCTGCGTCGGTGTACGGCCTCGCCGAGAGCTTTCCGACCACCGAAGCGCATCATCCGTACGCGAACCGGACGATTTACGGCGCCGCCAAGGTGTTCAACGAAGGGCTGCTGCGCAGCTTCAACGACATGTACGGGCTCGATTACGTCGCCCTGCGCTACTACAACGTCTACGGTCCACGCATGGACATCTACGGCGTGTACACCGAGGTCCTCATTCGCTGGATGGAAGCCATCGCGGCCGGGCGGCCGCCGGTGATCTTTGGCGACGGCAGCGACACGGCCGATTTCGTCCACGTCGAGGACATTGCGCGCGCGAATGTGCTGGCGGCCGCGGCCCCGGTGACCGACGCGGTGTTCAACGTCGCAACGGGCGTCGAGACCACGCTGAACCAGTTGGTCGATATGCTGCTGTCCGCGATGGGATCGTCGCTCACCCCTGAGCACCAGCCGCCTCGCAAAGTAAACCCGGTGTCGCGCCGGCTGGCCTCCGTGGAAGCGGCCAGCGAGCAACTGGGGTTCCGCGCGAGCGTGAGCCTCGAGGAAGGATTGCGGTCGCTCGTGGCCTGGTGGCAGCGCGAACGCTCGCTGGTCCAGCCGTGAACGCCGTCGAGCACGAGATTCCATTCTCCAGGCCGGAGTTCGACGAGGCCGAAGCCCGCGCGGTTGCGGAGGTCCTGGCGAGCGGGTGGGTCGCTCAGGGGCCGAAGGTGGCTCAGTTCGAGGAGTTGTTTGCCGAGCGCGTCGGCGCCCGTCATGCCGTCGCGACAACGTCGTGCACGACGGCCCTTCACCTTGCGCTCGTCGTCGCGGGCATCGGACCCGGCGACGAAGTCATCTGCCCGTCCTACTCCTTTATCGCGACCGCCAACGCCATTCTGTACGCCGGCGCGACGCCCGTATTCGCCGACATCGAGCCGGACACCTGGAACATCGATCCCGCGGGACGTCGAGAAGCGCATCACCCCGCGCACGAAGGCCGTTCTCCCGGTTCATCAGGTCGGGCTCGCTGCGGATCTCGATGGGCTGAAAAGCCTTCCGGGCCGGGGAGTCGCGATTATCGAGGACGCGGCCTGCGCGATCGGGTCGACCCATCACGGCCGCCCGGTCGGCGCCTCCGGCAACATCGCCTGCTTCAGCTTTCACCCGCGAAAGACGATTTCGACGGGTGAAGGCGGTATGTTGACGACCGACGATGGCGACATCGCGGAG
Organism: uncultured Acidobacteriota bacterium; assembly: GCA_963712905.1. Taxonomy (GTDB): domain Bacteria; phylum Acidobacteriota; class Vicinamibacteria; order Vicinamibacterales; family CAVVIG01; genus CAVQJU01. Next base: position 178,410 of record CAVQJU010000020.1, read on the forward strand.
CGGGCGCGGCAGCTGCGGTCCCACGCCGCGAGCGTCTCGGCCCTGTCGCGCCATCAGGCGAAAGGCGTCGTGTTCGAGGAGTATCGCGAGCTCGGCTTCAACTACCGGATGTCCGATCTGCAGGCCGCTGTCGGCGTCGAGCAGCTGAAGAAGCTCGACGGACTGCTGGCCAGGCGCCGCGCCATCGCCGAGCGCTACAACCACGCGTTCGGCTCGCTGCGCGAGGCCGTTATTCCGGCGTCGCCGACTTACGCCGCTCACGCGTATCAGTCGTACGGGATTCTGCCTGACGCCCGCGTTTGGCGGCAGCCGCGACGATGTGCTGCGCGAGCTTGTCGCGCTCGGCGTCTCCTGCCGGCGGGGCATCCCGCCGATTCACCTGGAGCCCCTCTACGCGAATCGATTCGGCCCGATCTCGCTGCCGGTGACCGAGCGGGTCGCCGCGCGGACCATTTTCCTGCCCATTTTTGCGTCGCTCTCCGACGCCGACCAGCGTCGCGTGATCGACGCGGTCGTCAGCCTTGTGACCCGGTGAACGAGACGCGACGGCTCATCACGATCGTCGTGCCCGTGTTCAACGAGCGCGACAACCTCCGCGCGTTCTACGAGGCCGTGAACGACGTCCTGCGATCGCTGGCCGACTACGATTGGGAATTCGTCTTCGTGGACGACGGCAGCCGCGACGGATCGTTCGATATCCTGAGAGGGCTCGGCGCGTCGGACCCGCGCGTCCGCGCGCTCCGGTTCCCGCGCAACTTCGGCAGCCACGTCGCGATCGCGGCCGGCCTCGACCATTGCCGCGGCGACGCGGCGGTCATCATGGCGGCCGACCTCCAGGATCCGCCGCCGCTCATCCGCGAGTTCGTCGGCCGGTGGCTCGAAGGCTACGACGTCGTCTGGGGCGCGCGCACCGGGCGCGACGACGGCCGGCTGCGGTCGTGGGGCATGTCGATGTTCTACCGGCTCGTGCGCCGGTTCGCGATCCCGACCTATCCCGAAGGGCGGGACCGGCAGCTTCTGCCTGATTTCACGGCCGGTCATCGACGCGTTTCGCGAATGCACCGAGCGAAACCGCCTGACCTTCGGCCTCATCGCCTGGGGCGGGTTTCGCGAAACGGCCGTGCCATATCATCGGCCGCGCCGGCTGGTCGGTTCCTCGTCCTGGACGCTCGGCAAGATGGTCAAGTCGGCGATCGACACGTTCGTGTCGTTCTCCTTCCTTCCGATCCGCGCGATTTCCTTCCTCGGCCTGGCCGTCTCCGGCCTGAGCTTTCTCTTCGGCTTCTACGTCGTCGTCAACAAGGTCCTGTACGGAACCCGGGTGGACGGCTGGTCGTCGGTGATGCTGGCCGTGCTCGTCCTCGGCGGCGTGCAACTGGTGATGATCGGCGTGCTGGGCGAGTATCTCTGGCGGATTCTCGACGAGGCGCGCGCGCGCCCGCTGTACATCATCGAGCGCACGCTCAACGTCTCGCGTCCTCCGTCGCTATAACGGCGTGCGACTTCCGGATTTTCTCATTGGCGGGGCGCCTCGTTCCGGCACCACGTGGCTGTACCAGCTGCTCGATCGGCATCCGGGTGTCTTCATGGCCAGGCCCGTGACGCCCGAGCCGAAATTCTTTCTCGTCGACCGGCTCTACGAGAAGGGGCTGGCCTACTACTCGGAGACCTGGTTCGCTGGAGCGGCCCCGGGCAGAAGGCGGGAGAGAAGAGCACGGACTATCTCGAGAGCGAAGCCGCGGCCGGCCGGATCGGCCGGGACCTGCCCCAGGTGAGGCTCGTGTTCATCCTCCGGGAGCCCGTCGAGCGCGCGTTCTCGAACTACTTGTGGACGAAGATGAACGGGCTCGAGACCGAGGATTTTGCCGACGGCGATCGCGCTCGAGGCCCAGCGCGAAAGCGAGCTGCCTGAGCGCTTGAAGTTCGCGCGGCCGTTCTCGTATTTTTCCCGCGGGCTGTACGCGGACCTGCTGCGCCGTATCTCGATCGTTTTCCGCGCGAACAGGTGCTTGCCCTGAAGTTCGAGGACATCGCGACGCGGCCGACCGCGCGTTGCCGAACGGCTTCACCGGTTTCTGGGCGTGAGCCCGCGGCCCGACGATGCTGTCGGCCTCGGCATCGTCAATCCCTCCGAGAAGAGCGGCCCGATGCTGGACGAAGGCGTTCGACGCGAGCTGGCCGCGCGTTATGCCGAGCCGAACCGCCGCCTGGCGCGGCTGCTCGGCCCTGATTTCGAGATGTGGCCTGAATGAGCCCGGTGAGCCCGGTGAGCCCGGTGAGCAAAGACGCGCTCGTCGACGTCCGGCTCGCGTCGATTGCCCCGGGCATGCGTGCGGCCTGGGCCACGGGCATGCGCGCCAGCCTGCCGGCGCCGGTCCTCGAGCGAGCCGGCTGGTCGCGCGCGTCGGCGCCGGCCGGCGATCTCGAAATTGGTTCACCGTCCACGCACATCACGGATCCCGATGTCGCAGGCCTGCGGGAGCGTTGCGCCTTCACCGATCGACCGCCGCTCAGCGCCCGCCTGCCGATCAACTACCAGTACGTGCCAGGCTGGGCGCGCGCCATCGCCGCGTCGGCGATTGGCCGGTGGAACCGGCGCAAGGTGAGCCGCTGGGCCGGGTTTCCCGGCTGGCCCATCGACGTCAGCGCCGACGTGCTGAACGATCTGGGCCAGTCGACTCCCGATACCGGGCTCGAGGGACCGACGCCGGTTGTTCTCACGCACGACATCGATTCGCCGGAGGGGTTGACGAACCTTCTCGGCCGCTTTGTTCCGCTCGAGGAGACGGCCGGCGCACGTTCCACGAGCTATGTCGTGCCGTGCGCGTGGCCGATCGATCACGTCGTCGATCGCGGAGCTCGTCGGCGCGCGGCCACGGGTGGGCGTGCACGGATACGACCACAGCAACACGACGGCGTTCGCGGACGCCGGAGAGCGCGCACGGCGGCTGGACGCCGCGCGGCCGTTCGCCGAACGTTACGGCGTGACCGGCTACCGCTCGCCCTCGCTGCTGCGGACGCGCGCGCTGCTGAAGGATCTGGGCACACGCTATCGCTACGACAGCAGCATTCCGACGTCGGGCGGACTCTTTCCGGTGCCGAACAACGGGTGCGCCACGGTGCGCCCGTTCGTCATCGAGGGGATCGTCGAGCTGCCGCTGACCATGCCGCGCGACGGGAGCCTGAGGTTTCTCGGGTACTCCCCGGACGAAATCGCGTCGTTGTGGATGGAATGCGCCGACATCATCGCCCGCGCCAGGGGCGTCGTCGTCCTGCTGACGCATTGTGAGCGGCGCTTCAGCGGGCATCCGGGAATGGTCGATGCCTATCGGCGCTTCCTGCAATTCGTGCGCGACCGCCCGGAGCGGTTTTCATTCAGCACTCCGGAGGCCGTGATCGAACGCCAGTGGCAGATGACAGGGCGCCGTGCCGGATGAGCGGACCGAATTCGCCGGGAAGACGTGCACCGCTCCGGCGGCGCGCTCGGATCGGATGCGCGACATCGTCCTGGCCCACGTGCCGGTCGATCGCGCGATCACGTCTGCTCGATCTCGGCGCCGGCACCGGATCGCTGGTGTTCCGGCTGGCTTCGGCGCTGCCCGCTGCCGATGTGATCGGCATCGACATCTCCGCGGCCAACGTCCGCGCTGCGCTGGCGCAGCAGGCCTCCCGGCCCGAGGCCGCCCGCGTCCGATTCGAGGTGGCAGACTATCTGAGCTTCGCGGCCGATCCGTTCGACGCCATCGTGACCGACGGCGTGCTGCACCTGATCCCCGGCGACACGGCGACGCTCGTGCGAAAGCTGGCGCACGATGTGCGCCCCGGCGGACTGGTCATCTGCTGCATGCCATTCGACTGCATCTACAACCGGCTCATGACAATGCTCAGGCGTGTCCTCGCGCCGTTGCGGTCGTCGTGGCTGGACGATCTGATTCTTCGAATCGCGCGTCTGCGTCCACGGCGGCGAAATGGACGATGCCGGGTTGCGCGAGCGCGTGGTCTACATGTATCTCGCGCCCGCGCGGGTCATGAACAACGAGCTGATGGCGTGTTTCGCCGACGCGGGCCTGCATCGCCTGGCGGCCTATCCGATGGCCAGCACGAGCCTCTCCCAGCTCAAACACAGCGTCACGGTGTTCGCCCGAGGCGACAAGTGACGGAGGACCGCTCACTCGGGCGGACGTTCAGGATCGGCCTGCTCGCGGTCGTGCTCGTGTACCTGCACGGCACGCTGCCGTACCTCACCATGATCCCGCGCGTGAACGTGGACGAGCCGTGGCTGATGGAGCGCGCCTATCAGGTGATGCGGACCGGGATTCCGACCCAGCCGATGCTCGGCCTCCACCACGCGTATCTGCTGCAGGTGGGATACGGGTACCTGGCGGCCCTCTGGATGGCGCCGTTCGGCGTCGGCATTCTTCAGGCGCGCCTGCTCGGCGTCGCGCTCGGCCTGGGCATCGTCGTGATGGTCGCCTGGATAGGCCGGCGCACGATCGATTCGACGACCGGACTCGCGCGCCGCGTTGTTTCTCGCGCTGGACAGCAATTTTCTCGGCGGCGTCCGCAATGCGCGCACGGATATCCCGTCGGTCTTCTTCGTCACCGCTGCGCTGGCCGCGTATCTGCTCGGCCGCCAGCGGTCGCGCAAACGCTGGTTTGTGTGCTCGGGCGCCTGCGTCGGTCTCGCCATGCTGTGTCATGGCAACGCGTTCTGGGCCGGGTTGATTCTCGCGGCGTGGTACATCCTCGACTACGGAGCGCGAGCGCTGGTCGTTCCCTACGGGTACGCTGTGGCCGGCGGTCTGACCCTCACGTTTGGCCCTTACCTCGGCATGGTGCTGGTTCGATGGCACGACGTCCAGGAGCAAATCGGAAACTTCGCGGCGGATCGCGTGCCGGGGTGGCGGCCGTCGTTCGTGCTGCATCAGATCACGCTCGAAGCCGAGCGCTACCGCGGGTGGTACTTCGGCCTGGTCACGAACACGGTGCCGAACCCGTTGCTGTGGGCGTTTCAGCTGGCGACGGTTGTCGGCATCCTCGCCCTCGTCTTCCGCATCGTCGTGCCGCGCGTAGACGACGGACGCGCCCGGCGGCCGAGTCCGCAGCGGCCCGCTCCGCCTGCTGATCCTCGCCGTCGGCGGCGCCTTCATCTTCGCGGCGTTCATCAACAACAAGGTGCCGGTGTATCTGCCGCATCTGCTCGTCGGATTCTCGCTGGCCGCCGGGTTTGCCGTCAGCGAGGCGGTGAACCTCGCTGCCCGCGCCGTTGCGGCGCGCTCGAGCGGATGGACCGTCGTGCGCGCGGCGCAGGTCGCGCTGTGGGTGTTCATCCTCTCCTACGGCGGGGCCGGCGATCGCCTACTACGAGAAGTGGTATTCGAGCACCAGGAAGGGCGAGCTCGTGCCCTACGAAGCCACGAGCGCCACCCTGCGCGCGCTCGTCCCGGCTGGGCCCAAGTATCTCTACGCGTCTCCTCAGTTCTGGCCGCCGTTTCACGCCGAGCCCGGCGCGACGTTTTATTCCTATGCGGCCGCATGGCCGGTGGCTTCCGGAGCGACGACGACGCTGACGGATGTGGGCGAGGATCGGCCAATCTTCCTCATCGTCGACGAATACCAGTGGCTGCAGGAGCTCACCGGCACGACGTCGTCCACCTCGGAGTGGCAGCGGTCGTGGCTCGACTTCATCGAGCGGCGGTGCGCGCTCGACGGCGTCGCCTACGGCACCGCGCACGGCACGCTGGCGCTCTACCACTGCGGTCTGACCGCGGCTCCGCCCGCGAGGGCGGTGCGCATCATCGGCGGCGCCACGCGGTATACGATTGCCGAGCCCGTGTTGAGCCAGCGCGGCGGCCGATCTCGCGCGCTGGATGCGCTATGAGGATCCCCGAGTGACAGCCGTCGCGAGTCCCGCACGTCAGCGAGACCGACGGCGGTTTGCGCATCGAGGGCACCGGCTGGCCGGGAATCGTCACGATGTTTCAGGCGTCTCCCGGGGATCGGTATCTCGTCCGGGCAGATACCCGGCACACGCGCGACGGCGATCTGCTGTACCTGGGCACCTGGCAGCAGCCGCAGGTCCGCTCGCTGTCGGGAGCGTCATCATCTGGCATCCCGGCGCCGCTGATCAGGGATTCGTGGTTTCCTCGCGATCGCGCGTTCGAGGCGACGGCGGCGGCCGTCCGTGTGCCTCGTCTACTCGGAGGCGCCGGCCACCGATTTCGTGATCTCGTCGCTCGATATCTACCGGTTGCGGCCCCAGACGGAGATCGATGCCGGACGCTGATCGCACGCCCCGCGCGCCCGACGTGGTCTGCATTTCGTCGATCGACTGGGATTTCATCTGGCAGGGGCACCAGGAGATCATGTCGACGCTGGCCGCCGAGGGCCAGCGCGTGCTGTTCGTCGAAAACACCGGCGTGCGGGCGCCGAGCGTGCGCGACCTGCCGCGCCTCCGGCAGCGCATTCGCAACTGGTGGAAGAGCACGAAAGGTTTCCGCGAAGAGCGGCCCAACCTCTTCGTGTATTCACCGCTCGTGCTGCCGCTGCCGTATTCGCGGCTGGCTCGGTGGGTGAACCGCGTGCTGATGATGCGGGCGCTGCGTCGCTGGATGCGCGCCACCGGTCTCTACCGGCCTGTCGTCTGGACGTTTCTGCCGACGCCCCTGGCCCTGGACCTCATTCACGACCTCGACCCGCAGCTGGTCATCTACTACTGCATCGACGACCTGTCGGCGAGCTCGCCGGCGGCCCGGCGCATCGTGCGAAGCGAGCAGCAGCTGTTCAGGGATGCCGACCTCGTGTTCGTGACGTCGGAAAAACTGCGGCAGCGGGCGGCCGAACTCAGCCGGCACGTGCACCTGTTTCCGTTCGGCGTCAGCCTGGAGCGATTCGATCGCGTGCTGCACAGCGACGAGCCTCCGCCCGCCGATCTGCAGTCGCTGAAGCGGCCGATCGTCGGGTACATGGGCGGCCTGCATCAATGGGTCGATCAGGATCTCATCGCATCGGTGGCCGCGCGCATGCCTGATGTCACCTTTGCGCTCGTCGGGTCCGGCGCAGGTCGATGTCTCGACGCTCGAACGGTGCCCGAACGTCCGGCTGCTCGGGCAGCGCCCGCACCCCGAGGTGCCGAAGTACGTGAAGGGCTTCGACGTGGGGATCGTGCCGTACCGCCTCACGGACTACACGGCGAACGTCTACCCGACGAAGCTCAACGAATATCTGGCGATGGGCTTGCCCGTCGTCGCCACGGATCTGGCCGAGATCAACCGGTTCAACACCGAGCACGGGCGGATCGTCGAGGTGGCCCCGGATGCCGAGGCGTTCGAGGCCGCCATCCGGAGGGCGCTGTCCGGCGCGTCGCCCGCCGAGACGGCCCGGCGCATCGCCGTGGCGCACGAGAACAGCTGGCAGAACCGCATCGCTTCCATGAAGGTGCTCATTGGGGCGGCGATCGAGCGCCGCGCGGCGTCGCAGCGAGGCTGGGACGAAACGCTTCGGCGCGTGTACCGCGAAGCGCGCACTCGGATGGTGCAGGTGGCGCTGGCCGTGCTGGCGGCGTACGCGCTCGTGTTCCATACGAATCTGGTGTGGTGGGCCGCCGCTCCGCTGAAGGTGTCGGCCCCGCCGGCGCCGGCCGATGCGATTGTCGTGTTCGCGGGCGGCGTGGGTGAATCGGGCAAGGCAGGAGGCGGCGCTGAAGAACGCGTGGAGCAGGCCGTGCGCCTTTACAAGGCCGGACTCTCAAGCCACCTCGTGCTGTCCTCCGGGTACGTGTACAGCTTTCGCGAAGCCGACGTCATGCGGATGGTGGCGATCGATCAAGGCGTGCCGGCGGATGCCATCGTGCTCGAACAGCGATCCACCAACACGTACGAGAACGTCACGTTCGTGCACGAGGTCCTGCGCGAGCACGGGTGGACGTCGGCGCTCCTCGTCAGCTCGTCGTATCACATGCGGCGAGCCCTCTTCGTGTGGCACAAGGCCGCTCCGGACGTCACCGTCATTCCGGCGCCGCCGCCGCGGAGCCAGTTTTACGATCACACCCGCGGCGCATCGCTCGATCAGATCGGGGGCATCCTCCACGAATACCTCGCGATCCTCGACTACTGGCGCCGGGGCTGGATATGAGGGAGCCGAGTCATTGCCCCTGCCGGACGCTTCCTGCTAGTATGCGGCGGTCCTACCCATGCTGACTGCGATCGTTGCGCCGGCTGTCCTGGCGCTGGCGTTGTCGCTCGTCATCGTTCCCCTCTGCCGGCTGGTTGCGCTGCGCTTTGGCTTCATCGCCCGTCCGCGCGAGGACCGGTGGAACAAGCGGCCCGTGGCGCTGTTTGGCGGCGTCGGCATCGCCATCGCGTGCTTCGTGTGCGCCGCCGCGTTCGGCGTCGTTCGCGAGCTGCCGGTCCTCGTGGGCGCCGCGGTCGTCATGTTCGCGTTCGGCCTCGCCGACGATGTGCTGTCGCTCAAGCCGTCCACCAAGCTCATCGTCCAGATCGCCGTTGCTTCGGCGCTGGTGTTCGCCGACTTCCGCCTCAACTGGGTCGAATCCACGACCCTCGATATCGTCCTGACGCTCCTCTGGGTGGTCGGCCTGACGAACGCGTTCAACCTGCTCGACAACATGGACGGTTTGTGCGCCGGCATCGCGATCATCGCGTGCGGCGCGCTGATGGTCGATCTGCTGCCCGGCGCGACGAGCCCGCGGATGATCGCGGAAGTGACCTATCTCGCGATCCTGCTCGGGGCCACGGGCGGATTCCTCGCCTACAACCGCCATCCCGCGTCGATCTTCATGGGGGACAGTGGAAGCCTCCTGCTCGGATTCAGCTTCGCGGCCATCACCGTCAGCGCCGGCCACCAGGTGCCCGGACGCTCGGACATCCTGTCCATCGTGGCCGCGCCGGTCCTCGTGCTGCTGATCCCGATCTTCGACACGACGCTCGTGACGCTGTCGCGGTGGCGGTCGGGCCGGCGGGCGTCGCAGGGAGGGCGCGACCATTCGTCGCACCGGCTCGTCGCCATCGGATTGTCGGAACGCCGGGCGGTCACGCTGCTCTGGCTGCTCGCGGCTGTCGGCGGCATTCTCGGGGTCGTTCTCGGCTATTTCGGGCAGCGGTGGTCGTCGTGGTCGGTGCTGCTGGTGGCCGCCTTCATCCTCGGGATGATTGTCTTCGCCGTGTACCTGGCCGGCATCCGCGTCTACGAAAACGACGATGTGCGCGCGAATCGGGGCGCGTTGACGCCGATCGTCGTGGACTTCATGCACAAGCGGCGGGTCGCGGAGGTGCTGCTCGACTTCTGCCTGATCACGTTCTGCTACTACACGGCGTATCGCCTGCGGTTCGAAGATCCGGACGAGTTTCTGCTGAACTTCGCGACGTTCACCAAGTCGCTGCCGGTCGTGCTGGCCGCGCAGATGATCGCGTTCTTCGCGGTGGGCGTCTATCGCGGCGTGTGGCGGCACTTCGGGATGATGGACTCGCTCGTCATCGCGCGAGGCGTGTTTCTCGGGACCGTCGGCGCCGAGCTCTTCATCCTCTACGTCTATCATTTCTTCGCGTATTCGCGGACCGTGTTTGCGGTGTACGCCGTGCTGCTCCTCATCGCCGTCACGCTCTCGCGCGCCTCGTTCCGGCTGCTCGGCGAGTTCGTGCAGCGGCAGCGTCAGTCCGGCGTGCGCGTCGTCATCTACGGCGCGGGTGACAACGGCGGCCTGGTGCTTCGAGAAGTGTTCGCCGGCGACGGCGATGCGAAGATTCTCGGTTTCATCGACGACGATCCGCGGAAGGCCGGCATCCGCGTCGGAGGCTACCCGGTGCTCGGCGGCAGCTCCGCGCTCAACGTGCTCGCCAAGGCCGGCGCCGTGGACCGCATCATCATCTGCGCTCCCCAGATGCCGCCCGAGCGGCTGAACAACCTCGAGGTCCTCTGCGCCGAGAACAACATCAGCCTGTTGCGCCTGAAGGTCGGCCTCGAGTCCATTGTCGACGGCGACGCGCCACGCCCCGAGAGCGCCCGCGCGCGGGTCAAGTCCTAGTTCCCACACCGTTCACCAACAATGTGCGGCATCTGCGGTGAGCTGACTTTCGAGTCAGGCGGGTCGGTCCGTGCCGACGTGTTGATCTCGATGCGCGATCGCCTGGTCCATCGCGGACCGGACGACGAAGGGCTGTTCGTGGCCCCGGGCGGGCGCGTGGGCCTCGGGTTCCGCCGGCTGAGGATCATCGACCTGTCCGCTGCGGCGAATCAGCCGATGCCGAACGAGGACGGCACGGTCCGGGTCGTCTACAACGGCGAGATCTACAACTTCCGCGAGCTCCGAGCCGAGCTCGAGGGGAAAGGCCATCGTTTCAGATCCCACGCCGACACCGAAGTGCTGGTCCACTTGTACGAGGAACGCGGCCCGGCCTTCGTCGAGGCGATTGACGGCATGTTTGCCATCGCCTTGTGGGACGACCGCGCCGGCCGCCTCGTGCTCGCGCGCGACCGCGCGGGCAAGAAACCGCTGTTCTACTACCGGGACGGGCGGCATCTCGTATTCGGGTCGGAGATCAAGGCGCTGTTCGCCCACCCGGACGTGCCGGCGCGGATTGACGAAGCGACGATTCCCGGCTTCTTCGTGCACGGCTACGTCCAGCATCCGGAGACGCTGTATCACGGCGTGCGCCAGGTCGAACCGGCGACCGCGGTGGTTGTCGAGCTCGACGGCCGGCTGGCCGAACGGACGTACTGGCGCCTGGAGTACGCGGACGCGTCCGCATCGCCGGGCGTCAGCCGCGCAGAAGGGAAAGAACGGGTCCGCCAGCTTGTGACGGAGGCCGTCGCGAGGCGTCTCGTCAGCGACGTGCCGCTCGGCGCGTTCCTGAGCGGCGGAATCGATTCCACCATCGTCGTCGGGCTCATGAGCCGCTTGATGAGCGAGCCGGTGAAGACGTTCAGCATCGGTTTCGAAGGAGATGCGGCGTACGACGAGACGGCGGCGGCCCGCCGCGTCGCCGAACGGTTCGGCGCCAATCACACGGAATTCCGCGTGCGTCCGTCGGCCATCGAGCTCGTCGATCGTCTGATCTGGCATCACGATGGCCCCTTCGGCGACTCGTCCGCCATTCCGACGTACCTTGTCTCCGAGCTGACCCGCCAGCACGTCACCGTCGTCCTGACGGGAGACGGCGGCGACGACGTGTTTGCCGGCTACCTGCGATTTGTCGCGGCGCTGGCGGCCGAGCGCGTGCCGCGCGCGCTCGGACCGCTGCTGCGCGCCGGGCTCGAGGCGCTGCCGTCGGCGCCCAACGAACGGCACCTGTTCGCGCGCGCGCGCCGGTTCGCGAAGTTCATGGACGCGCCGCTTCTCGAACGCCTCGATCGCTGGAACAGCCTGTTCCAGGACGATGTGAACGAGATCCTGCAGCCGGACGTGCTGCGCGCGGCGTCCGGGGCGATCGCCGCCGAGACGCCTTCGTCCCGGCTCTCGCCTCTCAACCAGATGCTCGCCGCCAATTTTTCGACCTATCTGCCGGGAGACCTGCTGGTCAAGACCGATCGCTGCACGATGGCGAATTCCCTCGAAGCCAGGTGTCCGTTCCTCGATACCGCGCTTCTGGAGTACGCGGCCGGGCTGCCCGACGCGTGGAAACTCGACGGCCGCCGGACCAAAGCGATCCTGCGTGACGCCTTCTCGGATCTGATCCCGTCCGAGGTCGATCGACGGCCCAAGACCGGCTTTGGCGTGCCGCTCGACGCCTGGTTTCGGGGAGAGCTTCGCGACTACGCGCGCGACGTGCTGCTGGGATCGTCGGCCAGGTTGAGAACGTACCTCAGGTCTGACGCCGTTCAACGTCTCGTTGATGCCCACCTTGGCGGCGGCGCGAACCACGGCCAGCGCCTGTGGGTACTCATTTGCTTCGAGCGCTGGCTGCAGCAGCTCCCATCGTGGGCGGCGTGACGGTCGATTTCCTCCGGGAGCACGGGCACATCGACTCACCGACGCTGGTGGTCGGAGTGCTGATCGTCGTGGTTGTCTGGCTGTGGCGCCGGCCCGGCGCGCGCGGACCCAGGCGGTTGTTGCTGGCGTATGCGGCTCTCTACTGGCTGCTCGCGACGTGGACGGGCGCCACGCTGCTGACCTACGGCGTCGCTCACGGCCTGACGCAGCTTCAAGGCCCGGAATCGGCGCGGGGCGCCGACACCGTGGTGGTCCTCGGCGGCGGCGCCGCCACGTTCGGTCAAAGCGGCGCGGTGGTCGGGCTCCTGACGTCGGGGAGCGTGCTCAGGGCGCTCGAGGCTGCCCGGGTCTACAAAGCGATCGGGGCTCGCCTGGTGATCGTGTCCGGCGGCATTCCGCACCCGGGATTCCAGCTCGCGCCTGAAAGCGCCTTGCTGCGCGACGCGCTCATCGACGCCGGCGTGCCGCCCGACCGCATCGTGCAGGATCCCGAAGCCAGGACGACGCGTGAACATCCGCAAACGCTCGGGCCGATCCTTCGGAGCCATCACGTCAGCCAGTTCGTGCTCGTGACCTCGCCGGCGCACATGCGCCGGGCACTGGCTGTCTTCCATGCCGCCGGGCTCGATCCGATTCCTTCGGTGTCGTTGCTCCGGCCTGAAAACCTGCCTCCGCCAAAGTGGATCGTTCCAACGGACGAATCGCTCTACCAGTCGGGTCAGGCGATCTACGAGTACGGCGCCTGGGTGTATTACCGCTGGAACGGATGGAACTAACAGAATGACGTAGCGGCCGGCTTCAGCCGGCCGTTCATGGGTCCAGCATCTTCGGCGGACCGAATTGCAAGCCGACGACGCGTCCGTCCGGCAACGCCTGCACGTGGGTCGTTCGGATGTTGATCCGTCGCGCCTGAACGATCAACGGCGCGAACGGCAGGTCCACGGTGATCGTCGTCCACTCGCGCCCGAGCGGACGATTTCGCGCGCGGCTGCCGTCGACCGAGATGTCCGCGGCGACTCCTTCTCCCAGCGGCGCGCGTACCGGAATCTCCACGCGGCGCGCCTCACGTCCGACGAACACGCTGGCGTATTCCCCGCTCCAGCGATAGCGCCGCCCGTCGGCCCCGTCCTCCCAATCGAATAGTCCCTCCACAGGAAGCACCCGCCGCGGCCCGGGCGGCGCCTCGCGCGCGCGCAGCGGGACGGAAACCGCAAGCAACACGACACAGACCGCCGGCACCAGCAGGCGTGCGGTCAGGCCGGAGGCGCGGGCGAGCGCCTGGTCCGGTGAACCCAGCGCCACCATCAGCCCGGTTGTCAGCCAGAACGGGAACGCCACTTCCGGGGCCAGAAAGGGATGGCCGGTGAGGCATGTCATCAGGAACACCGCCACGCCGGCGATGAGGCCAAGGAGCCGGTAGTTGTCCGGCGCGCGCGCCATCGCGCGGAGCGGAGGCAACGCCGCGCCGATCAGCATCACGGCGAGCGCCGCAAACCCGAGGAGCCCGAGCTCCGCGGCCAGCTGCAGGAAATAGTCGTGAGCGTTTTCGCTGCCATACGCGAAGGCGAGCTGCGGGTTCAGGAACATGGACGAAGCCTGGTAGTACCGGCCGACACCCAGGCCGAGCCACGGATGCGAGCCGATCATCCGGGCGCTGCTCTGAGCGAACTGGACGCGAAACCCGGCGCCGCTCTGCGTTCCAGCCAGTTCGCTCCGCACGGCCCAGATCGCCGAGGTCGCGACGAGCGCCGCCAGGACCGCGGCGAACACGCCGTAGCGAACGGCCTTGCTCGACCGGCGTACGATCAGCCATGTCGCGGCAGCCGCCGCGGCTAGCGCGACGACTCCAATCGCCGCTCGCGATCCCGAAAGCGACAGCCCTTCCGCCGCGCTCCCCGCCACCACGATCCACCAGATGCGCCTGGGGCCGCGCTCGCGCGCGGCCATCCCCGCGGCCAGACACGCCATCATCGCGAAGTAGGACGCCGCCGCGTTGACGTCCATCACGTGCGCCACGATGCGGTCGCCGAGCAGCGCGTGGCGCGCCCGTACGGCGGTGAGCGCGTAGCCGTGCCACAGGGACCACGCGGCGGCGGCCGCGGCGACGCAGCCCGCGCCGAGCGCTTCGGGAATCCAGGCCGCGAGGATGGGGCGGCGCCTCAACAGCTGCACGACCGCGGCTGAGAGGCCGATTCCTTCAAGCAACCGGCCGCCGGCCACGGCGCCCCACTCATCGGAGCTGGGCCCGAAGTAGTTGTGCACAGTTCTCAGGAGAGTGTCCGGCCAGATCGCCGGGTAGTACGCCCGGATTTGCAGGGCGTTCACGGCAATCGAGGCGAGGATCAGCGCGCTCAACGCCAGCGCGGCATATCGCACGGCCGCGGCTGGCGCCGGCCCGCGGTCCGGGCCGTCGGCCGGGCTGACCAGCCAACCTGCGAGGAAGGCGACGACGAGCGCCTCGCTGAGACGAACGGGGCTCGACTCCATGGCGATGGCGATGAGGTCGCCGAGGGGCACCGCCGCTGCCACGATGCACAGGCCTTCGGTCGGGCGGATCGCGGAAACGATCGCGACGATGCCGACCATCACCTTCAATTCCACCGGCGCATTCGCCGACGCCAGGAACGACAGCGTGAGCCAGACGGGAACCGCCGCGAGCGCCAGGCGTTCCACACGGACCGGAAATCCGGCGGAGGATGGCCTATCGCGGTGGTTGCGAGGCAGATCGTTCATCCGCGAAGCGTTCCTGCATCTCGGCCAGCCGGCTGCGAAGCCCCTGCAGCTCGGTTTCCATCTCCGACAGGCGCCGATCGTGCTGACGGTCGTGCGCCAGCAGGCCTTCGGACCGCTTGAGCACTTCGTTCGACACGGCGTCGATAGCCCCGGACAGGCCGCGCAGCAGGCCCGCGACGTCGCGATCGCGCGTGTCCACGTACGGGGTGATCTGCTGCAGGAAGACGATGAGGAGCGTCTGGAAGCGGGCGAGGTCGGCCAGCTGACCGCGAAGGACCGCCAGGCTGCCGTCGATGGCCAGCCCGCTTGCGTGCTGAACCGGGACGTTGCGGTTGAGGTGATCGACGAGCGCGCCGTTGAACGCCTGCTGCTGCTCGAAAAGCGGGGCGACGATCCGGCGGACGAAGCTGCCGAACCGCCCGCGGATTCCGGCTTCCTCCGGCGGCGGGTTGATCTTCCAGAGCGTGTTGAGCGAGGCAAGCCGCTGGACGTCGGGATCGGGCGGCGGCTGCGGCAGCGGCCGCGGCAGCGCCTGGATTGCCTTGTCGAGCTCGGTCAGCGCGTCGTTGTACGCCCGATCCGCGGCGGCCCGTTCCGCCTTCAGGCCCTCGAGATCGTCCGGGCTTTTCGGCATGCGATCAGCGCCCGACCAGTCCTTCGACGGGGCTGCTCGCCGTCGCGTACAGCTTGCGGGGGATGCGGCCCGCCAGGTGCGCGAGCCGTCCCGCCCGCACGGCGTAGCTTCATCGCCTCGGCCATGGCCACCGGATCCTGGGCGCCGGCAATCGCCGTGTTCATCAGCACGCCGTCGGCGCCAAGCTCCATCGCGAACGCGGCGTCGGACGCGGTGCCGACGCCCGCGTCGACGATGACCGGCACGCGCGAGAACTCGCGGATGATGCGGATGTTGTTGGGATTCTGGATACCGAGGCCCGAGCCGATCGGCGCGCCGAGCGGCATGACGGCCGCGGCGCCCGCGTCCTCGAGCTTGCGGCAGACGACCGGATCGTCGCTCGTGTAGGGCAGCACGACGAACCCCTCGCGGACCAGCACCCTCGTCGCCTCGATCAGCGCCTCGTTGTCGGGGAAGAGCGTCCGCTCGTCGCCGATCACCTCGAGCTTCACCCAGTTCGAGAGCCCCGCCTCGCGCCCCAGCCGCGCCGTCCGCACTGCATCGTCGGCCGTGTAGCAGCCGGCGGTGTTCGGCAGGATGAACATCTTCGAGGTGTCGATGTAGTCGAGGAGCGATTCTTCCTTTGAACCGCGTGGGCCCCGCCCACGCGGCAGCGAGATGTTCACGCGCCGGACGGCGACCGTGACCATGTCGGCGCCGGAGGCCTCGTGCGCCTTCACCATCACGGCGTGCGACGGGTATTTGCCGGTGCCGACGATCAGGCGCGACGAGAAGGTCTTGTCCGCGATTGAGAAAGTGTCCATTTGACGCGCATTAGTCAACTTAGCGCGCCATTGAGGCGCGCAATTAACCGCCCCCGACGAAGTTGACGATCTCGACCTGATCCCCTTCGCGCACGATGGCTTCACCGAACGTGGCGCGCTTGATGACCACGAGGTTGTGCTCGACGGCCACCCGGCGCGCGTCGATTTCGAGCTTCGCGAGCAGTTCGCTGACCGTGAGCGGACCAGAAAGATCGAAGGGATCGCCGTTCAGCGTAATCGTCACCGGCCTGATCCGTACCGTGGGCATTTTATCGCACATCCATATGGGCGGCCCTGTTTCGCGTGGCGCCGCCCGGCAGCGACCGCCGGCGGGCGAGTCCCCGGGCCTGCGCAAGGGGCCGGGAACGGGGACGGGCGTGTGGTGGAGGTTGACAAGGATTCGTTACAGTATCCCGAAAAATTCACGCTCGAAATGTTTTGCATGGACGGATCTACACAGGCGGCCCTGTTTCGTATAAGGATCAGGGATGGCTCTCGACCGGGAAGCCGCACTGTCGTGGTATCGGCGCAACCGGGACCGCTCCCGCCAGCTCTTCGACATGCTTCCGGAGGACGTGTACTACAGCCGCCCGATCGCGCTGCGGCATCCGATCGTGTTCTACGAAGGCCACCTGCCGGGCTTCAGCTTCAACACGCTCGTGAAGAAAGGCCTCGGCGGCCCGAGCATCGATCCGCGCCTCGAAACGCTGTTCGCGCGCGGCATCGATCCGCACGAATCGCAGGCCAACGGACAGCGCAGGCGTCGTGGCCCGGCCGCGACGCGGTGCGCGCGTTCGCCGCGGAAGCGGATCGCGCGGGTGATCGACGCGTTGTCGCGCGAGGAGCTCGATCGGCCCGGGCATCCGCTGCTCGATCGCGCGGAAGCCGTGTTCAGCATCCTCGAGCACGAGGCGATGCACCAGGAGACGCTGCTCTACATGTGGCATCGCCTGCCGCTTCGACGAAAAGCACAGGCCGGAAGGCTACGCTCCGCGTGTCGAAGGCAGGGCGCCCGCTGAGGAGTGGATCGAGATTCCCGCGGGCCGAGCCGACGCTCGGCGTCGACCGCGCCGCCGTGACGTTCGGCTGGGACAACGAGTTCCCGGCGTGCACGGCGGAAGTGCCGGCATTTTCGATCGAGCGCCACAACGTGACCAACGGCCAGTTCCTCGAGTTCGTCGACGCGGGCGGCTACCGCGACAGCCGCTGGTGGAGCGCCGAGGACTGGCGCTGGGTCGAGAGCGAGCACGTCGAGCACCCGCTGTTCTGGGATCGCTCGGATCGCGGCTGGCTGTGGCGCGGGATGTTCGACAGCGTGCCGCTGCCGCTTTCGTGGCCGGTGTACGTGAGCCACGCGGAAGCCGCGGCATACGCACGCTGGCGCGGGCGCGCCTGCCGACCGAAGCCGAGTACCAGCGCGCCGCATTCGGCGAAGCCGGCCGCAACGGCTCCGGCGCCGCGGATCGCGTTTATCCCTGGGGTGAAGGCGCACCGACAGCCGAGCGCGGCGTGTTCGACTTCATCAGCTGGGATCCCGCAGCCGGCCGGCAGTCACCCGGCCGGTGCGAGCGCGTGGGGAGTCGAGGATCTGGTCGGCAACGGCTGGGAGTGGACGAGCACACCGTTCGCGCCGTTCCCGGGCTTCCGCGCGATGGCGTCGTATCCCGAGTACTCGGCGGATTTCTTCGACGGCGAACACTTCGTCATGAAGGGGGCGTCGCCGGCGACCGCCCGTGAGCTGCTTCGTCCGAGCTTCCGCAACTGGTTCCGCGGCCGCTACCCGTACGTCTACGCGACATTCCGGTGCGTCAAATGATCACGCGAACGACCGCCGCAGTCCCCACCGCGCAGTTTGCCGCCGACGTGCAGTACTACCTGACGCTCTCGCCACGTCAGCTGCCGTCGCGGTACTTCTACGACGACCTCGGCTCGGCGCTGTTCGACGCGATCTGCGCGCTGCCCTGGTACGGCATCACACGCGCCGAGACGCGGCTGCTCGGGGCGCATGCCAAGGCGATCTTCGCGGCGCTTCCGGGCTTCCGGACGTTCATCGAGCTCGGGCCCGGCAACGGCACCAAGCTCGCGACGCTGATCGAAGGTGGCCGCCGCCCGGCCGAGCGTCTCGATCTGCGGCTGATCGACATCTCGCCGAGCGCGCTCGATCTCGCCGCGCGGTCGCTGGCAGCGCTCCCCGCCGTGCAGATATTCACCTACGCGGCGGAATACGAGTCGGGACTCGTCCAGGCAACGGGCGATACGACGGCCGGCCGCGCGCTCGTGCTCTTCCTCGGGTCGAACATCGGCAATTTCGATCGCCCCGGCGCCGAAGAATTTCTGCGCGGGATACGGGCCAACCTGCGGCGCGGGGATGCGCTGCTGATGGGCGCCGATCTCGTGAAGGCCGAGCGCGATCTCCTGCTCGCGTACGACGATCCGCTGGGCGTCACCGCCGCGTTCAACCGCAACCTGCTCGTCCGCATCAACCGCGAGCTCGGCGGAACCTTCGACGTGGACCAGTTCGCCCACCGCGCGGTGTGGGATCCGGAAGCCTCGCGCGTGGAGATGCACCTGGTGAGCCGGATCGCGCAGCGCGTACGGATCACGACTGGCCGGGCCGGCGCTGCCATCGATGAGATCGATGCGATCGATGCCGCCGACGCCGAGATCGCGTTCGCCGCCGGCGAATCGATCTGGACGGAGAGCTCGTACAGGTACACGGCCGCGGAAATCGCGATGAACCTCGAACGCACGGGTTTCCGTCTGCTTCAGCAGTGGATCGATGGCGGGGACGGCTTCGCGCTGACGCTGGCCGAAGCGGCCTAGGCGCCCAGGCGGCCCTGAAAGGGCCGCCCTACTTCGCCTCGCGCAGCTGCAGCACGAAGCTGCCGACGGGCATGTCGGCCTGGATCTTGAGCGGATAGCGCCGCGCGTCGTCGGAGATCCAGACCGCGAGGTTCTTGCCGATCGTCTGGCCCTTGTCGTCCGCGATGATCGGGGTCACCTTCCACGCACCGACCTCACCGGCTGGCGTCTTGATGCGCTCGGGCGCGGCCACGTCGACGGTCAGCTTGTAGGTCACGCCGTCGTCGATCACCGGCATCGTGACGCGCAGGCCTGCCTTGAGCGGAATCGCCCGCAGCACGTACAGCGACGAGAGGGCGTCCAGCGTGGAGGCCGCGATCGGGAAATCCGTCTTGACGGTCGTGGACGACTGGTCCTCGAAGAACGCTTTCCTCGCGGTCCGGTCGAACCGCGTGGTCTTGAGACGATGCTGGTTGCCTTCCTCGGTGTAGAGGGAAGCCCGCTGCGGAAGCAGCGAGTAGACGTCGAGCAGCGTGTCCAGTTTGTAATAGAGCGTGTAGAGCTTTGCCAGGAACGGCGCGGGCCTCGCCTCGGCCACGATGTAGTAGGCGTCTGAACCGAACGACGGCCTTTTCTCCAGGACCGTCATCACGACGGTCCCGGCGGCCAGGAACGTGGACCACGAGACGTCGTACGTCAGCGTTTCACCGACCCGGAACGGAACCGTGCGGGGAGGAGAAGCTGCGAGGATGGCCAGGCCGAGCGCGAACGCGGCGGCCTTCACGTCAGCTGACGCGCCAGCCTTCGGTGCGCAGGCTGTTCATCAATTCGACCGACCGCTCGATGAGGTCGCTCGGCTGATCGAGCTCCTCGACGGACTCGGAGCCATCGGGCCGGGTGACGACCAGCCGATAGCAGCCGGATTCGCGATCGTGGCTGATCTCGTAGCGCAGCCGATCGCCCTCTTTGTCGAAGAACCAGATCATCTGCTTCCTGCCAGAATACAACACGGACGGCGGGCGCGCGCCACACAGGCGTCACGATTTGTGTGCAACCGTCGCTCATGTTCCTTCTCTGTCGCTTCTGTCAGGTATGTGAACAGAAATTCGCAGCACCCAGCAAACCCGGGGTGGCATGGAGGATGACCTTCACGGGCACCGCATCGAGCAGTGCTTCGAACGGCGCCTTCGCGCGGAACGCGCGCATGAACACGCCGGTCGTGAGCGCGGGCAGGATTTTCGGCGCGATGCCGCCGCCGACGAACACGCCGCCGGTGGCGATGGTTCGAAGCGCGAGGTTCCCGGCTTCGGCGCCGTACGCTTCGACGAAGATGTTCAGCGCCTCGACGCAGCCGGGGCAGCGCCCGGCCAGGGCCGCCGAGGAGATCGCCGCCGACGCGCCGGCGGCATCGGGATCGATCGTCGCCTGGCATGGCTCGGCGTGGATGGCGCGATGGATGTTCCAGCAGGCCCCGCCCCGAGATCACGTCTTCCACCTGGGCGCGCCCGTAGCGCGCGACGAGGTCGCTTCAGCAGCGCGATCTCGCGATCGGTGCGCGCCGCGAAGTCGGCGTGGCCGGCTTCTGACGCGACGGCGACGATAGCGCCCGTTCGACGCGATGCAGGAACGCTTCGCCGAGGCCGGTGCCCGCGGCGATGACCGCGATGTTGCCGCCCGCCGCAGGGCGTCCTGTCTGCAGCACGTGGACTTCGGCGCTCTCGAGCACCGGCACGGCGTAGGCCATCGCTTCGAGATCGTTCAGCAGGTGGACGCGCGACAGGCCGAAGGCGCGGGCGATCGCGCCGGCCTCCATGCGCGGCCAGGGCACGTTCGTCAGGCTCGGCCGCATCGCCCGCGACCGGACCGGCGACGCCGAAGCACGCCGTCGCGTTCGACAGATCCGCACGCGGCGCCGCCTCGAGAAACGCCGCGATCATCGATCGCAGATCGGGGAAGTCGAGCGTGGCGAACTCGCGCACCGCGATCGGGCGCGGGCGCGACGCGGTCTTCTCGAACAGGCCGAGCCGCGTCGTCGTGCCGCCGACGTCGCCGGCGAGGAGATTCACCATTGACATTCGATTCATTCTCCTTCATCTTGATGCCGTTCCCCCGCTCGTCAGGCGCCAGCGGAGGCCGATTGCCCGTACCGTCGTCACACAAAACGTCAGACCAGCCCAACCCTCACGCCCTCGCGGGACAAGTCGTCGTGTTTACCGGCAAGCTGAGTTCGCTCGGCCGCAAGGACGCGTGCGCGCTCGTTGCCGCGCCTCGGCGGCGCGACGGCCGAGGACGTGAACGCGAAGACGACGATGCTGGTGATCGGAGCGGAAGGGCTGCGGCTGGCGACGGCCGGCGACGCCGGCGACACGCCCGCAGCGGGAGACCACGGCGACGACATCCGGAGCGTGAAGCTGAGGAAGGCCGAGGAGCTGAACGCGGAGCACGGCGCGGGGATTCGGATTCTGAGCGAGGACGAATTCTGCCGTCTTGCCGGCGTGCCGTCGCCCGAGACGCTCAAGCGGCAGTACCACGCGACGCGCGACCTGCTCGTCCGCTACCGCGCGCTGCGCGACGACCATCTCCGGTATCTGGTGAAGTGCGGCCTCATCCGGCCGGTCCTGCGCACCAACGCCGACACGTTCTTCGCGTTCACGGATCTGGCCGTCATCAAGCAGGCCAACGACGAGCTGGAGCGCGGCATGTCGTTCAGGAGCGTCGTCCGGACGCTGACGGCCACGCGGCACGGACAGCTCGCGTTCGATTTCCGCCTCGATGCCGCGCCCGCCAAGATCATCGCCCTGCGCAAGAAGCCCGCGGACCCGGCGCCGCGCCCCGCCGGCCGAGGCCGCAACCATGGCTCGCGACGTGGCGCTCGCGGAGCGACTACTTCATCGAGCGGCTCCGAGCTGGACGATGGAGACGAAGCGAACCTGGAGGGCGCCGCGGCCGCGTATCGCAAGGCGCTCGAGCTCGATCCGTATCTGGTGGCGGCCTCATCAACCTCGCCAATATCCACTACAGCCGGGACGAGCTGGTCGAGGCGCAGGCGCTCTACGAGCGCGCGATCGGCCTCGAGTCAGATTTCTTCGAGGCGCACTTCAACCTCGGCAACATCTACCACGACCTCGATCGCTTCCCCGAGGCCCAGGCCTGCTACCGCGAGGCGCTGCGGCTCAACCCGCTCTACGCCGACGCGCATTTCTACCTCGCGGTGACGTTCGAGAAGATGGGGCAGTCGCAGGACGCCCGCCCGCACTGGCGTTCGTACCAGCAGCTCGCGCCGCAAGGCGAATGGGTGGAACTCGCCAGAGAGTTTTCAGAATAGGTCCAAGAGGTCCTCACAGGTCCAAGAGGTCCGAAGGGTCCTAAAGGTCCGAGAGGTCCGAGAGGTCCCAGAGGTCCCAGAGGTCCAAGGGGTCCGAGAGGTCCGATGTCAGTGCGCGGTTACATCGCGGGACTGATGGCGGTCGCGGGTCGGCCGCAACGATCCTTGTCCGTGTGGCAGCGGCAGGAAGTTCAAGCGATGCCATGGGAGCGTCGAGGAATCGACGTCCGGCTGAAGCCAGACGTTACGACCGCGGACCTCTCGGACCCTGGACCTCTCGGACCCCTCGGACCTCTGGACCTCTCGGACCTTTCGGACCTGGTGGACCCTTCGGACCTCTAGTATCGGTATTCGTCCGGGCTGCGCTTCTTCGGTGTGCGGCGCAGCTTGTAGAACTGGCAGTCGGGGCACCAGGCTTCGGGATCGAAGCCGGTGGAGCCCGCCATCGGCAGGACGTCGCGGTGGCCGCAGCACTCCGGCCCGTCTTCGGGCGGACGGCGCCACCGGCACGACTTGAAACGCGCCACGGCAGGCGACGTCGCGGGGGCGTCCACGGGCGTCGGCCCGGAGTCCTCGGATGGCGGCAGCGGCGCGAGCGGATCAGACATCGGAGCGACTCATTGTAGATGAACGCCGACGGATTTTTCTAACGCGGCGAGCGCCCGCTGCTCTTCCGGCGCGACGAGCGTAATGGCCTTGCCGATCTCGTTTGACCGCCCGGTCCGGCCAACCCGGTGCACGTAGGTATCGGGGGAGTCGGGCACTTCGTAATTGATGACCGTGTGGATGCCGTCGATGTCGAGGCCGCGCGCGGCGATGTCGGTCGCGACCAGCACGTTGTAGCGCCCGCCCCGGAAGCCTTCCACGGCCTGCCGGCGTTGATCCATCGTGCGGTCCGAGTGCAGGGCGATGCACTTCACGCCCGCCGACGCCAGCTTCCGCGCGAGGCGGTCCGCGCCGATCTTCGTGCGCGAGAAGAGCAGCACCGGGCCTTCCGGCCGCCTGAGGTGCTCGATCAGCCAGTCGATCTTCTGACCAGACGGCACGACGTGCGCATGGTGGCTGATCGTTTTCGCGGGCGCGCTGCGCCCGCCTACCTGCAGGAACTTCGGATCGCGCACGATCTCGAACGCCGATCGCACGACATCGTCCGGCATCGTGGCGGAGAAGAGCAGCGTCTGGCGGCTGGCGGGCAGCGCGGCGATGATGCGCCGCACGTCGGGCCAGAAACCCATGTCCATCATCCGGTCGGCTTCGTCCAGCACGAGCAGGCTGACGGCCGACAGGTCCGCGTTCTGCTGGCGCATGTGATCGATCAGGCGGCCCGGCGTGGCGACGATGATGTCGACGCCGGCGCGGAGCGCGCGTTCCTGGCCGCCCATCTCGACGCCGCCGTACACCGCGGCGCTCGTGATCGTCGTGTGGTACGAGAGGCCGTGCATTTCGTCTTCGATCTGCACGGCGAGCTCGCGCGTCGGCGCGAGGACCAGCACGCGGCTCTTGCCCGTGTGCCCGCCGGAGGCCAGCAGGCGCTGGAGCGTCGGCACGACGAACGCGCAGGTCTTCCCGCTGCCGGTCTCGGCGCACGCGATGAGATCGTCACCGGCCAGCGCCATCGGAATGACCGCGCTCTGGATCGGCCGGGTGTCGGTGAACCCGAGATCGCGAATCCCTTCGAGCAGCCGCGGATCGAGGTTGAGCGACGCGAACGGAATGGGCGCCGTCTCGCAGGGCGTGGGTTCGAGCGCCGGCGCCGTGGCCGGTCGCGGCGCCGGTACGTGCGCGCCTCGACGCGCGGGGCCGCGCGTCGGTCGGCGCGGTCGGCGAGAGCGTCTATCGGTTGTTCTGGAATCCAAACAGTATTTGGCTAGCGTGCACGGAACGTGATGATGCCCCGGACCGGATCGTACGGCGAAACGCCCACGGTTACCCGGTCGCCTGGAACCACCTTGATGCGGAAGCGGCGCATGCGGCCGCTCAGCTGTGCGAGCACTTCGTGGCCGGCATCACACTGCACGCGGTAAAGACCGCCGCTGTGAACCGCCACGACCGTGCCTTGCATGTCAATCAGATCGTCCTTGCTCAATCGGCTAGCAATCCTTTCCCTTCAATCCTCAATTGTGACACAGATAACATCTGGTCATCTAGTCATTTGGGCATCTGGTGATTTCTGTCACGGCAGCGTTTCAGCCGTGGAACAGACGCGAATGACCAGATGACAAGATGACCAAATGACTAGATTCGCGGCACTTAACGCCGATCGAGCGCGCGGACGGCGTCTTCGACCTGCCGGGCCAACCCCGCGTAGTCGTCGCCCGTCAGCCGCATCGGCGCACCGAAGACGACGCGTACGCGGCCCGGCCGTGCCATCCGCCACGTGGGGTGCAGCACCTTGTCGAGCCCGACGATCCGCACCGGGACGACCGGGACGTCGAGGCGCGAGGCCATCATGCCGATGCCCGGCTGGAACCGTCCCACCTCGCCGGTATGTGATCGCTTGCCCTCCGGGAAGATGAGAATCGAGAAGTCGTGGGCCAGCAGGTCCCCGGCGTATCGCAGCGTCTGCCGCGCGCCGGCTTCGCGCTGGGGCAGCGGGAACGCGTTGAAGAACAGCGCGGCCAGCCAGTAGTTCAGGCTGTTCGTGAACCACGCCCGCCGGCTGTACTGCTCCGGGAAGAAATGCGCCTTGAAGAACTCCTTCGCCATGGCCGTGGCGACCCGGTAGCGGCGCCTCGCGGGCAGCGCGGCCAGAATCACGGGCGCGTCCATGTGGCTCTGGTGGTTCGCCGCGAAGATGACGGGGCCGTTCGTCTCGATCGCGTGCTCGCGGCCCTCAACGCTGATCCACGCGAAGACGCGCGCCAGCGGGAGAAGCCACGTCGGCAGGCTCACGCGCCGCACCGCGCGCGCCGGCCACGAGCGGTTCCACCTCGGGAAATCCACCGGATCCGCTGACGCGGCATCGGCCTTTGGCGCCTGCTCGACCAGCGACTTCAGCTGGCCGAGATCGCGCGCCATCGAGAACGCGCCTTCGTCGATGCGCGTTTCGAACGCGTCCTCGAGCGCGACCATCAGCTCGACGCGCTCGAGCGAACTGAGCCCCAGCTCGTCGAGCGTCGTCGCGGCCGAGAGATCGGAGCGGCCCGCGGTGTATTTCGCGACCAGCGCCGTCACGCGATCGGTGGGCCTGGCGATCAGCGCCGGAACCTGGCCGCTCGATGCCCACTGAGCGATCGCCGTGCGCTTGAGCTTGCGCGTTCCCTCCGTCCGCGGCAGTTCGCGCTCCGGCCACACGAGGGCGCGCCGGATCTTCTGGTGATCCCCGAGCTGGCGATTCGCTTCGCGCACGACCGCCTCGGCGTCGCTTCCCGGCGCCAGCACGAGCACCGCGTGCACGCGTTCCGCGCCACCGGCCGCCACGCCGACGACCGCCGACTCGACCACACCCGCGATCCCGTTCAGCACCTTCTCCACGTCCTCGGGGAACACGTTGAGCCCCTCGGGCGTGACGATCATTTCCTTCTTGCGCCCGCGGATGAACAGCTCGCCGCCCGGGCCGATTTCGCCGACGTCGCCCGTGTGGAACCACCCGTCCTCGAAGGCGCGCGCGGTCTCCTCCGCGGCGTTGAAGTAGCCGCGCGTGACGTTCTCGCCGCGCACGAGGATCTCGCCGTCCTCGGCGATCTTCACGTCCACGCCGGCCATCACTTTGCCGACCGAGCCTTTCTTGGTGCCGAAGGGGTGGTTGAGCGTCACGATCGGCGCGGTTTCGGTGAGGCCGTATCCCTGAACGACCACGAAGCCCAGCTCGCCCCAGAACGCCTCGAGCGCGCTATCGAGCGGCGCGGCGCCGACGACAAAGGCCCAGAATTTCAAACCGAACTTCCGGTGGATGCCCCTGAAGTGCCACCAGCGCCGAACCCAGTGCCGCTTCGGGCTCGGGTTCGTGGCCTCGGGCGCGACGCGCAGGACGTGCTCCCGCAGAACGTCCAGGATCTTCGGCACGCACACGATGACGGAAATCCGGCGGGTCCGGACCTGCGAGACGATGTCCACGGGGCTGAATCCCCGCATGAAGACGACCGCGCCACCCAGCATCGGCGGGATGAACGTCGCCATGGCCTGGCCGAACATGTGGCTGAGCGGCAGGAGGTTGAGGAACCGGATCGGGGAGAACGGCCGGCTCCACTTGCGGTACTTCAACACCTCCCCCTCGACGGGCACGATGTTCGCGAGGACGTTACGGTGTGTGATGACGACGCCCTTGGGCTCCGCGGTCGCCCCGGAGGTGAAGATAATCTCGGCGACGTCGTCCCGAACGACCGTGGCGGGCGGGGGAGCCGAAGGCTCTACGCCGGGCCATTCCATCTCGTGAAGCAGCCACACTGGCGCCGTCGGCGCCTCGGGAGTCTCGCGCAACGGCGGGACGTCCTGGCCGACGAGCACGAGTTTGGCGGATACGATGCCGCTGACGCGAAAAAGAAAGTCGGGGGCCGACCGGTAGTCGATCGGCACCACGATGACACCGCGGAGCAGGCAGCCCCAGAACGCTGCGATCCACTCCGGTCGGTTTTCGCTAAAGAAGACAACCGTGTCGCCCTTGCGTAATCCGGCCTCATGGAGGCGCGCCGCGAAGGTTCGCGCCATGAGGGCAATTGCCCCGTACGCGTAGGTCCGGCTCCTGAACCCGTCGTCGTACACCAGGAAATCACCGTGAGTTGTCGTGAGATCCTGAAAGAAATCGAGGAGGGTTTCGCGAGCCACGAGTGAACTATGATATACGCCCGCGATGCGCATCTTCCTGACCGGAGCCACCGGATACATCGGCAGCGCTGTGCTCGACGCGCTGGTCCGAGGCGGCCACGATGTGACGGCGCTCGTACGGGATAACGGGAAGGCCCGCCTCGTGGCCAAGCGGGGAGCGCACCCGGTGGTGGGCAACCTCGCCGAGCCCGACTCCTTCAAGAGCAGCGCCGAAGCGCAGGACGGTTACGTCCATACGGCGTACGACCGCGCGTCGGGCCGGGGCCCGGAAATCGAGAAGGCGGCGCTCGAATTCATGGTGGCCACCGCCAAGCGGCCGCGCACCGCGGCGCCCACCGCGCCCGCACGGCGGTTCATCATCTACACGTCGGGCGTGTGGGTACTGGGACAGTCGCGTGATCCGGCAGACGAGGCGGCCCCCGTCAATTCGATCGCGCTGACGGCCTGGCGGCCGGCCCACGAGCAGTTCATCCTGGGGGCGGCCACCGAACAGCTCAGGACGATCGTCGTTCGGCCCGGCGTCGTCTACGGCGGCGGCACGGGCATGGTCGCCGACCTGTTCAAGTCCGCGTCGAACGGGCTGGTGCGCGTCGTGGGCGACGGCAACAACCACTGGCCGCTCGTATACGACCGCGATCTCGCCGACCTCTACGCGAGGCTGGCGGCGAACCATGACGCGTCGGGCATCTACCACGCGAACGACGAAGGCGACGAGCGGGTCAACGACATCGTCTCGGCGATCAGACCGTATGTGTCGGTGAAGCCCGATGTCCGGTACGTGCCCATCGAGGAAGCGCGGTCGAAGATGGGCGCCTATGCCGAAGCCATGGCGCTCGATCTCGTCGTGCGCAGCCCCCGCGCCCGGGCGCTCGGCTGGGCCCCGACGCTGCACTCGGTGGCCGGCAACGCCGCGCGGCTGCTCGAAGAGTGGCGGAACGCGAATGCGCAGGAGCAAACGGCTTAGCGATACCTCGCTAGTCTCCAAACTTCTCCAGGTCTTCCTCGTCCGCCCCCGGCAACAAGTCAAAAAACGCGT
Source organism: uncultured Acidobacteriota bacterium (assembly GCA_963712905.1). Classification (GTDB taxonomy): domain Bacteria; phylum Acidobacteriota; class Vicinamibacteria; order Vicinamibacterales; family CAVVIG01; genus CAVQJU01. The sequence continues at coordinate 206,454 of CAVQJU010000020.1, forward strand.
CGAAACTCCGGTCGAGCGCCCGCCGCAGCTGCGGGATCGTGCCGTCGATCGTGTGTAGCGTGACGCCGGCGCTCGACCCGTCAGAGAGCGTCAGCGTCGCGTCCTTCGTGCCCGTGAGCGTGCCTTCCGGAACCAGCCGTACTCCGTAGACGAGCGTGTATCGAGCCATGGTGCGATTGTACCGGGCTGGCGGGGCAGGCTGCGCGGGCAAGGCAGGCGGCGCGATGACGATGGTACACTCCGTGCTGCAGGAGGTGGCAGTGGAGCCGGGACATTCACCGACCAAGCTCACCTACGCCGACTACGAGCTGTTTCCGGACGATGGTCTGCGGCACGAGATCATCGATGGGGAGCACTACGTGACGGCGTCGCCAATCACGCGGCATCAGCGGATCTCATTGAATCTGGTCTACTTGATGCGGTCCTACCTGGAAACTCACCCGATCGGAGAGCTGTTCAGCGCACCGTTCGACGTCGTGCTGTCGTTCACCGACGTCGTCGTTCCCGATTTGATCTACCTCTCCAGGGCGCGCGCGCACCTGCTGACAGCGAAGAATCTGCAAGGGGCGCCGGACCTGGTGGTTGAAATTCTTTCACCCAGCACGACGGCCCCGCGACGAACGGTTGAAGCGCGATCTCTACGAACGCGTGGGCGTCAAGGAATACTGGCTCGTCGATCCCGAACAGGATGTCGTCACTATCTATCGCCGCGGCGCAGAGGGCTTCGGGCCGCCGGACCGCATCGAGAAGCGCGGCATCGTCGCGACGCCTCTCCTGCCAGGCTTCGAGCTTCCACTCGACCGCGTCCTGCTCGATGGTGACATCCGGTGACGTCCGCGGCTGAAGCCGGACGCTACGGTAGCAAGCGGCGCGCGGCGTCTATCGCCTGGTCGAGCGTGGCCACGCTGCCGTCCATCTGCAGTTCGTAGACAGCTTTCAGGATTTCACCGACACGCGGGCCGGGCTTGAGTCCCAGTTCGAGCAGATGACGTCCGAGAAGAATGGGGCCGGGAGGCTTGTGTTCGACGCCGAGCTGGCGCGCGCGGTCGAGGAACCAGTCCATGGCGGAGCAGTCGAACCGGCCCGGCTCGCGTCCGAGGCAGTCCGATTTGGCAAGCCTCGCGAGCAACTCGAGGTCGACCTTCGCGGCGAGGCGGCGAAACGCGCCGTCGCCGACCTCGTCGCGCACCTTGTACCAGGCGCCCGGCTTGAGGTGCTGCGCGGTCAGGCCTGCGACCTGGCCGCGGACGTCGTAGCCGTCGATCGAATGCACGTTCAAGCGATCGAGCAGGGCCATCGCGGGCGCGACGCCTTGTTCCTCGTGGTCGAGCGAGCGAATCCGCCCGTCTGAAAACTTCGTGGTCGCGGGCTTGCCGAGATCGTGGCACAGGGCGCCGAGCATCATCGCCAGCTGCTGCGGCCGCGGGAGATCGTCGATGCGGGTCCGCGCCTGGTCGATGACCTGCAGGTTGTGGACCCAGACGTCGCCTTCCGGATGCCACTCGGGCTCCTGCGGGCATCCGACGAGCGCGAGTAGCTCCGGAAACAGGCGCGCGACGATCCCGAGGTCGAGCGCCAGGGCGAAGCCGAGGGACGGCCGCGGCGCGAGCAACAGCTTCTCGATTTCACCCCAGATGCGCTCGGAAGGCAGGTCGTCGAGCGCGATGGACCGGCACAGCTCGCGCGTGCCCGGGTCGAGCTCGAACCCGAAGCGGGCGGCGAACTGAACGGCGCGCAGCGCGCGCAGGCTGTCCTCGGCGAACGTCGTGGGATCGACGGCGCGCAGGACGCGGCGTTGCAGGTCGCCCTGTCCGTCGAACGGATCGAGATACTCCCCGGTCAGCGGATCCCAGCCGATCGCGTTGATCCTGAAGTCGCGCCGCCGCGCGGCTTCTTCGAACGTCATGTCCGGATCGCCGGTGACCTCGAACCCGCGATGTCCGCGTCCGGATTTCGATTCGCGGCGCGGCAGCGAAACGTCGATGTCGCCGGTCTTGTAGACCTGAAAGCTCTCGCCGACCGCTTCGACGCGGCCCAGTCCTTCGAGCAGCGAGCGCACGCGCTCGGACGGCAGGCGGAATACCTCGAGATCGATGTCAGCCGGAGACTCCCGGCCCATCAGTTGGTCACGGACCCAGCCGCCGACGATCAGCGCGCGGCCGCCGCCCTCGCGAACCGCCTCCGCGATGGCGCGGGCGCGCTCGAAGGCGGTGTTACTCACGACTCGCGGGGCCCCGCCCCCGTCCGGCGCCGTTTACCGGCTGGCGGCCGTATTTCTTCACCAGCCGATCGCAGAAGCCGGGCGCGAACGCGTTTAACCACACGAGGCCGCGCGATTTCATGTACGGGTAAACCTCCGGCACGGGGCGGGCGATCGCCTCTGCAATCGCGTCCGCGACCTGTTCGGCGGTCTGTCTCGGCCCTGCAGACTGCGTGATGGCGCTTCCGGTCTCGCGCAGCATGACCTCGGTGAACTCGGTAGCGGTCGAGATCGGATAGACGACGCTCACGTGGATCCCCGATCCCTCCACCTCGGACCGCAGGCACTCGGCCAACCCGACCTGCGCGAACTTCGTCGCCGAGTACGCGCCCATGAACGGTACGCCGCGCTTGCCGACGATCGACGACACCATGACGATGTGGCCGGCGGCCTGGCGGCGGAAGACGGGCAGCGCCGCGCGCGTCGCGTAGTACGTGCCGAAATAGTTGATGTCCACGAGCTTGTGCATCTGATCGGGCGTGATGTCGTCGATGGCGCCGTAGATGGCGAAGCCCGCATTGCACATCATCACGTCCAGCCGGCCGAACTGCTCGACCGCGCGCGCGACGAGGCTGTTCATGTCGGCCTCGCGCGTCACGTCGGCGACGACCGTCAGCGCCCGGCCGCCGGCCGTCTCGATCTCCCGTCCGAGCTGCTCGAGACGGTCGGCGCGCCTCGCGCAGGCAACGATGGCCGCTCCGTCGCGCGCCAGCCGCAGCGCCGTCGCCCGGCCGATCCCGGCCGACGCCCCGGTGATCGCCACGACCCGGCCCGCTCCATTTTTCACCATTCTTCCCACAGCTTACTGCGAACGAGTCACGTAGCCACGGAGGCACAGAGAGCACAGAGACCAAGACCTTCCGGATCTCAGTGTCCGTTGTGCCTCTGTGGCCACGTGGTTCCCGGATAGTCGGTTTGCATTATTGAGCGCGCGGGCGGCGCTTCGTAGAATCCGTCGTTCAATGCCTCATATCGCCCTGCCCGAGGGACTGCCCGGGATCACGAGCGGGTTTGCTTTCAGGCCCGAGACCGCGAAACCGATGCGCGAGCTGGCCGAAGTGCTCCTTCGCGGCGCGAACACGCTGACCAGCGGCGAGCGGGAGATGATTGCCGCGTACGTCTCCTCCAGGAACGACTGCCATTTCTGCCAGGCCAGCCATAGCGCCGCAGCAGCTCACCACCTCGACGGCAACTACGCCATCGTCGACGCGGTGAAGGGCGACTACGAGTCCGCGCCGGTGTCGTCGAAGCTCAAGGCGCTCCTGAACATCGCCGGAAGGGTGCAGGAGGGCGGCAAGAAGGTCACGAACGACGATGTGGCGCGCGCGCGGGCCGAGGGCGCAACCGACGGGGAAATCCACGACGCGGTGCTCATCGCCGCGGCGTTCTGCATGTTCAACCGCTATGTGGACGGCCTGGCGACGCTGACGCCCACCGATCACGACGCCTACGACCAGATGGGCCGGCGCATGGCGCAGCAGGGCTATGTTCAACGCCCGTAACTCCGGTCCGCTCTACCTGCCCGGCGTCGAGTCCCACCACCAGCCGGGCCCGTATCAGCAACTGGTTGCCGACGCGAAGAGCCGCGGCGCCGAGTACTCGAAAATCTGGGATCTGTTCGCCTTCAAGAACGAGTTCACCGTCCACCTGGCTCGCTTCTCGCACGGCGTCATGCGTCTGCCCGGCACGATCAGCCCCGGCCTCCGCGAGCTGATCGCCGCGTACACGTCCTACCAGAACGAATGCGCGTTCTGCACGCAGGCCCATGCCGCTGCCGCGGCCGAGCTCCTGCAGGACGAGGCCCTGGTGTGGAAGGTGCTCCGCGATGTCGAGACCTCCGGGATTTCCGAGAAGGACAAGCTGCTGTTCCGCTTCGTTGGCAAGGTCACCAGGAACCTTCCGGCCATCACGTCCGACGATGTCGCGACGCTGAAAGCCGCAGGCTGGGACGACGAGGCGATCTACTACGCGATCACGACATGCGCGCTGTTCAATTTCTACAACCGCTGGATCACGGCCACCGGCGTGCCCGAGATGTCGGAAGAGGCCCATCGCCAGCAGGGCAAGTCGCTGGCCGCGCGCGGCTACGGCCGCGAGTAGTTTCCGACTGCCGACTGCCGACTGCCGACTGCCGACTGCCGACTGCCGACTGCCGACTGCCGACTGCCGACTGCTGACTGCCGACTGCTGACTGCCGACTGAATATGGCCCACATCACCCTCCCTCCCGACCTTCCCGGCATCAGGGGCCCGATGGCCTTCCGGCCCGAAACGGCCAAGCCGCTGAACGAGCTCGTGGACATCCTGCTGCGGGGGGCGCACACGCTCTCGCCGGGCGAGCGCGAATTGATCGCGACCTACGTGTCGTCGCAGAACGACTGCGAGTACTGCCAGACGATCCACGGCGCCATCGCCGCGCATCATCTGAAGAACGAACCGCTGGTTGTCGACGTCAAGGAGAATTACCAGGCGGCGGCCATCTCGCGCAAGCTGAAGGCGCTGCTCACGATCGCGGGCAAGACGGCAAAGGGCGGGAAGAACGTCACGGCGGCCGACGTCGCACACGCGCGTGACGAGGGGGCGAGCGACCTGGAGATTCACGACGCGGTGCTCATCGCCGCCGTGTTCTGCATGTGCAACCGCTACGTGGACGGCCTCGCCACATGGATGCCCCACGATCCCGATTTCTACAGGCAGCGCGCGGCGCTGGTCGCCGCAAACGGCTACGCGGCCTCGACACTGGCGGCCGGCCCCGCCAAAACGGAGTGATCGACACGATGGTGCGACGTCTGATCTGGGCGGCCTTGGTGTGCGTTCTTACCGTCTCCCGCGCGTTCCCGCAGGATCCGACCGGCGCCATTGAAGGCGTCGTGACCGACAAGACCGCCGGGGCCGTGGCCGCCGCGAAGGTCATCGTGAAGAACACCGGCACGGGGTTCGGCCGCGAGGCCGTGTCCGGGCCCGACGGCTTCTACCGTGTGACGGCGCTCCCGGTCGGCACGTACCGCCTCACGGTCGAGGCCCCGCGATTTGCGGCCTTCTCGCAGGACCAGATTTCCGTGAACGTGAACCAGGCGGTGCGCGTCGACGTGCAGCTGTCTGTCGGGACCGTCGCCGAGTCCGTCACTGTCGCCGGGCGCGTGCAGCTCGTCGACACGTCCAGCAACGCGCTGGGCGCCGTGGTGAGCGGGCGCGAGGTCCTCGACCTGCCGCTGAATGGCCGTAATTTCACGCAGCTCGGGCTGCTTCAGACCGGCGTCGCGCCTCTCACCGCCGGCGTGGCGACGGCCGGCGGCAGCCTTCGCCAGGGGCAGGCGTACGCGGTCAACGGCATGAGGCCGGAGCAGAACGTGTACCTGGTGGACGGCGCGCAGAACATCAACCGGATGGACGGTGGCTACGCGCTGAAGCTGCCAGTCGACGCGGTCGCCGAGTTCCGCATTCTCACGCAGAGCGCCCCTCCCGAGTTTGGCGGCACGGGCGGTGCGACGACGAGCGTGGTGACGCGGTCGGGGAGCAACCAGTTCCGCGGCAACCTGTACGAGTTCGTGCGCAACGACGCGTTCGACGCGAAGAACTACTTCTCGGATGAGGTGGAGCCGCTCAAGCAGAACCAGTTCGGCGGCACGATTGGCGGTCCGCTCAAGAAGGACCGCGTGATGTTCTTCGGCTACTACGAAGGCTTTCGCAACGATCAGGGGATCACCACGAGCGCGACGGTGCCAACACCCGGGCAGCGGCAGGGCGATTTCTCCGACCTGGGCGTGCCGCTCATCAACTTCGCGGCCGGCGGCGTGCCCATCCCGGGGAACAAAATTCCGGCGGCGGCGATCAACCCGGTCGCGCTGAACGTCATCAACATGTACCCGCTGGGCAACGTGTCGCCGTCGATCTACCGCGCGACGCTCGTGGGCCGGAACTACTCCGATCAGGCCGGCGGCCGCGTCGACGTCAACGTGTCCTCGTCCGATCAGTTCTTCGGACGCTATTCGTACTCAGGCGGATACAACGTCAACCCGATCTCGGTCCGCGGTACCGACGTCCCGGGGTTTCCGACGCGCGACGACCTGGCGACGCATTCCGCGGCGCTGTCGGAGAACCACATCTTTTCGTCGGCGATGATCAACTCGCTGCGCGGCAGCTACCTGCGCCACAAGTTCTTCTTCGATCAGCGGCTCAACCAGACGCCACCGGGCGCGCTCGGGTTCGCGTACACGTCGTCCAACTCCGAGGGCCAGGGCCCGCCGTTTTTCAACGTCAGCGGCTACAGCCCGATTGGGGGCGCGATCACGGGACCGCGTAACTCCACCCAGAACATGTTCGAGCTCCAGGATGCCCTGTCGTGGACGCGGGGCAACCACCTCGTCAAGTTCGGCGCCGGCTATCAGCACACGGCGATCGACATGTTCCAGGCCATCGCGCCGAACGCGTTCTACGTGTTCGCGGGCACGTTTCCCACCAATAACGCCGTCGCCAACCTGCTGCTCGGCGCGCCGGTGACGTTCTACCAGGGCCTCGGCGACTTCGGCCGCGACATCAGCGTGTGGGGCGCGAGCGCGTACGCGCAGGACGAGTGGCGCGTGGGCAGCCGGCTGACGCTGAACTACGGGCTGCGCTACGAGCGCATCAATCCGATCACGGAAGCGCAGAACAGGCTGACCGGGTTCACGCCGGGCGCGCAGTCGGTGGTGTTCCCGTCGGCGCCCAGCGGGCTCGTGTTCCCCGGCGACCCGGGCATCCCGGACGGCATCGCACAGAGCGCCAACGGCGTCATGCCGCGCCTGGGATTCGCGTGGGATCCGACCGGCGCCGGCGTGTGGTCGGTGCGGGCCAGCTACGGCCTGTTCTACGACCAGTTCGAGAACGGCGCCGGCACGGCGTCGCAGGTGCCGGTCAGCTCCATCCCGTGGGCGCAGTTCAACCAGTTCAGCGGCCAGGGCCTCAACTTCCAGAACCCGTATCTGGGTCACACGTATCCAGCGCCGAACACGTTCGTGCGTCCGTCCACCGTGTTCACGATCGACACCTCGGCGAAACCGCCCTACACGCAGGACTGGAACGTCAGCGTGCAGCGCGCCCTGTTCGACAAGTACATGCTGGAGGTCCGCTACGTGGCGGCGAAGGGCGAGCGGATTCCCAGGAACATCGAGAACAACCCGGCCGTGTACGGCCCCGGCGCGACGGCCCAGAACGCCGATCGGCGGCGCGTGTACGCGAACTGCCCGGCGGACGGCGGCACCTGCGACTTCTCGACCATCGCGATGCTGTCCTACATCACGCACTCGAACTACGAAGCCGGCCAGGTCAGCCTCTCGCGGCGCTATTCGGGCAGCGTGGGGTTCAACATCTCCTACTGGCTGTCGAGCACGAAGGACGAGCTGTCGTCGATGAACCTCTCGGGGGCGGCGGCCAAGGCGCTCGCCGGCGAGAACGACCTGGCGCAGAACCCGTTCGACGTCGGCGCCGAGTACGGGCCGTCGCTGTTCGACGCGCGCCATCGGTTCGTGGCCAGCGCAAGCTGGGGGCCGCGCGTGCCGGACGGCGCGAATTCGACCGTGCGCGCGATTTTCGGCGGCTGGCAGCTGAACGGGATCGCGACGTTCAACTCGGGAACGCCGTTCACGGTGACCGACTCCGCCAACGTCTCGCTGCAGGCGAACAGCCCGCCCATCTCGGGGTTTGTCGCCGCCCGTCCCAACCGCGTTGGCGATCCGGACGCAGGTCCGCACACGGCCGACGAGTGGATGAGCCGCTCGGCGTTTCAGCGGCTGAACCCCGTCACGCAGGCCGGCCAGTTCGGCAACGAGGGCCGCAACGGCGTCCGCGGCCCGGGCTACGCGGCCCTGGATGTCTCGGCGGTCCGCAGCATCGAGCTCGGCCGGGAAACGCGGCTCGAGCTGCGCATCGAATCGTTCAACGTGACCGACAACGTGAACCTCGGCCTGCCGGTCGCGGACCTGAACTCCGCCAACTTCGGCAGGATTCTTTCTGCCGGCCCTCCGCGGCTCATGCAGTTCGGCGTGAAGCTGATCTTCTGACACGACGTGGAACGCAGAGCCCGCGGAGGCCGCAGAGGATCATGTTCTTCCTCCCAGGAGATCTCTGCGATCTCCGCGATCTCTGCGTTCAACTTCGTGGCCGCCTTTGACTGAAGACACGCCTGGCTACGAGGGATGGCGAGTCGCCGTCGCGTCCGCCGTCGGCGTGTTCGTCAGCTTTGCCTCGCTCTTCATCTACACCTTCGGCATCTTCCTGAAACCGCTCGCCGAGGAGTTCGGGTGGTCGCGTGCGGCCGTGTCGGCGGGGTTCGGCATCGCGGCCATGACGGTCGCCGTGTGTTCGCCCCCGCTCGGCTACCTGCTGGATCGCGTCAGCCCGCGGCGGATTCTCGTTCCGTGCATGGCGGTGTTCGGCTGTGCCTTCGCGTCGCTGTCGCTGCTGACGCCGGGCATCTGGCATCTCTACGCGACGTGCTTCCTCATGGGCATCGTCGGCAACGGCACCGCGCAGATGGCATACAGCCGCGCCGTCTCGAGCTGGTTCGTGGCGCGGCGGGGAATGGCGCTGGCGGTCGTGATGTCAGGCGGGGCGATTGGCGCGATGGTGCTGCCGCCGGTCGCCGAAGCGCTGATTCAACGCGTGGGCTGGCGCACGGCCTGCGTGGTCCTGGGCGGCATGGTCCTGGTGATCGGGCTGCCGGCCGTGGCCGGCTTCATCCGCGAGCGGCCGTCCGATCTCCACGGGATGCCCGCGGGCCGCTCGGCTTCCACCGGAGCAACCGTCCGCGAGGCCCTCGGATCGCGCCCGTTCTGGATCGTGGTAACCGTGCTCTTCCTCTATTCAGTCGCTCAGAACGGCGCGCTCACCCATCTGGTCGCGTTGCTCACGGACCGCGGCGTGTCCCCGGCCCGCGCCGCGACGGCGCTGGCGGCCATGGGCGGCGCGAGCCTCGTCGGCCGGTTCATCACGGGCTGGCTGCTGGATCGCTTCTTCGCTCCGCGCGTGACGCTGGGGCTGCTGACGACCGCCGCCGTGGGAACCCTGGTCCTGTCGGGCGCCCACTCGTTTGCCGCAGGCTTGTTCGCGTCGATCCTGATTGGGCTTGGCACGGGCGGTGAAGCCGACGTGACGCCGTACATCCTGTCGCGCTACTTCGGCCTTCGCGCGTTCGCGATGCTGTACGGCTTCACGTGGACCGCTTACGCCGTCGCCGGCGCGATCGGGCCTGTGCTCATGGGATGGGTCTTCGACGCCCTTGGCTCGTACGCAGACCCTGTTGATCGTGTTGGCCGGAAGCACCCTGGCCGCCGCCGCCCTCATGCAGGCGATGCCGCGTTATCCGGCCCGCGCGTGATTTTCCGCCGGGGGCCGGTGACTTTTCACCAGCCCCCGGACTGCGTCAGTGCGGACCCTCCACGGGCGGGGCTCCATGGATTTCCTTGTCCGCCCAGATCTTGGGCACATCCAGCTTGTACTCGCGGTGACAGTTCAGGCACGCCTCGAGCACCTGGTCGCCGGCTTTCGACAGCGCGCTGACGCTCTTGTTCCGCGTGGCCTCGGCGGCCGCCAGCCCCGCGTTCGAAATCGCCTGCGATAGCGTCTTCCAGTCTTTCTGATTCCGCCAGACCTCGTCTTTGGGCCCGTTTCCACTCATCATGGTCAGGTTTCCGGCGGCCGCCAGCGTGATCGCGGCGTGGCGGAGGTTCCGCCAGTCTTCGTCGGTCTTCGGGCTCCTGGCGGGGTCGCCCGCGGCATCCCAGATTTCATGGCTGTGGGGATCGACGATGTTCACCATGATCTCGTTGAGGCTCACGACCGGCTGGTACGCGGCTGGCGGTGCAGGCGCCGGGGCGGCCGTGCACGCCGATGCGACGACGGTGAGCGCGCCGAGGATCCCGATGAGGACGAAGGGGAACGGCTTGAACTGCTCGTGCATGATCGTTTCTCCGCGCGTGATCAAGCACGAAGCGGGCCGTTCTGGAATCGCTGGAATTCCGGCAGCCGGCTGGGAGCCGGCTCGGGTTACGAGCGGTTGGCGCGCGCCTCGTCCCTGACGCTGCGCACGACCGAACGGATGTTGGCCGGCCGCTCGCCGAGCCGGCGCATGAAGTACGGAAACCACTCGCGCCCGAACGGGATGTAGATGCGCACGCGGTGGCCTTGCGCGACGAGCGAGGCCTGCAGGTCGCGGCGGACGCCGTAGAGCAGCTGGAATTCGAAGCGGTCGAGGCCGACGCCGCGTTCGGCCGCCCATTGCCGCGCGAGGGCGTGCATGGCCGGATCGTGCGTGGCGAACGCCGGGTAGTCGCCCCGTTCGAGCAGCGTCTTCATCAGACGCGCGTATGCCGCGTCCACGTCCGGCTTGTGCTGGAAGGCGACGTGTTTGGATTCCTTGTACGCGCCCTTGACGAGCCGCACGCGCCCTCCGAGGGCCAGGATGCGCGCGAGATCCTGTTCCGTCCGGAGCAGCGCCGCCTGCAGCACGACACCGATCTGCCGGTGCCCCTGGTCCCACAGGGTTTCGAAGATGTCGAGCGTCACCTGGGTGTACGCCGAGCTCTCCATGTCGATGCGCACGAAGAACCCCGCCGGGTCCGTGCGGTCGAGAATCTTCCGCAGGTTGTCCACGGCGCTCGCGCGGTCCACGTCGAGGCCGAGCTGCGTGAGCTTGAGCGAGATGTTCCGGCCGATGCCGGCGCCGACGATCGCCTCGCCGATTTCGCGGTACTCGCGCGTGGCCGCGTCGGCGTCGCCCAGGCTGCGGACGCTTTCGCCGAGGTGATCGAGGGTGTGGAGCAGACCCCGTGCTTCCACCGCCCGGGCCGCCTCGATCGCTTCGGCGGTCGTCTCGCCGGCGATGAAGCGGCGCGCGAAGCTCCGGGAGCGCCGCATGCCGTAGCGCGACGCGAGTGTTTTCAGGCTGTGGCTTTGAGCGAGCAGGTGAAAGAAGGCTTTCGACGCGCCGTCGAGCATCCTGCCGGCCTAATGGGTCCGGCCGGGAGTGGCCAGCAGGTGGGCGATCGTCCGCGCGTAATACCGCAGCACGTTGCGGTCGCGCACGCGGAACCTCCCGCGCTCCTGCACGACAATGCCGCGCGTTTCGAGCAGCTCGGCGGCCTCTTCCACCGCCTGCCGGCCGGTGGTGACGGCGAGGTTGGCCTGCCGGGCCGACAGCTCGTCGATCAGCCGATCGATGCGGCCCTCGAGATCTTTCCGCGTGATCGACGGCCGCATGGCCGACGCGAACAGCGCCGTCGGCAGCACCTTGTGCAGCGCCCCGATGCGCGACCGGACGAGGCGCGTGAGCGCCAGCACGTCGCTGCGCGACTGCGCGTCGTAGCCGGTCACGGGGATGGACGGCCCGAACGTGACGAACACGCGCGACCAGTATCCCACCGCGTAGCGCACCATCTCCGCGAGCTCGCGCGTGAACGGCCGCTGGATCTTCTTGATGCCCTGCTTCGCGAGGATGTGATCTTCGAGGACGAGATCGTATGCGACCGCAACCGGCACGATCACCAGGTTCGGCACGTCCGCCGTGAGCGCGGCGTTGAACAAGCCCGTCTTCGCCATCTTCAGCTCGCCGCTGTAGCTGCGGCCGCCTTCCGGATAGAAGAACAGATCGTGCTTCTTCATGATCTCGGCGATGTAGGCCTTGAGCGTGATGAGGTACGCGGGATCCTTGGTGCTGCGCCGGATCGGAATCGCACCCGTGATGTGGCGGTGGAGCAGCCCGAGCGGCCCGCCGAAAAGATTGATGCCGGCCGCGATGAGCGGCGGCCGCACCCCCGCGTCGTCGAGCACGATCGGCTCGACGAGGTAGTCGATGTGGCTCTTGTGATTCGACGCGTACACGACGCGATGGTTGCGCGTGGCCGCGACCGCGTGGTGCGTGTGTTCCGGGAATTTCTCGATCTTCCGCAGGATGGGGTAGAGCGGGTGCTGCAGCGCCCGGTAGAACTCGTACCGCTGCGTCGTCCGGAGCTCGCCGAGGTACGCCTCGACGCGTTCGCGGGCCCGCTCCTCGTTTTCGCCGTATCCGCCGCGCAGATACTTGACGACTTCCTCACGAGCGAGAACCGCTTGGGAGAGTTCGTCGAGCATGTGACCGTTCGCGACTATAGCATCGAACCGCCGCCGCCGCGAACCCCTTGCTCACTATAAACTGCGGGGCAGCGGACGGGCGACTGCCGACTGCCGACTGCTGACTGCGGACTGCCGACTGCCGACTGCTGACTGCCGACTGCCGACTGCTGACTGCGGACTGCTGACTGCCGACTGCCGACTGACCATGGACTCCATCACCCTCGCCGTCGAGCATCTGACCGACGCGGTATTGCGGGCGCTCGAGCGCGAGGAGCCCAGCTCGGCTTCCGTCCGCTTGCTCCTCCGCCGGTACGCCACCACCGGCCGAGACGACATCCTTCACGCGCTCGAACATGCGCTCACGCGGGCTCTGGACGCGTGGCCGCAGGCCCCTCGCGATGAGTTCGCCGGCTGGCTGATGTTGTTCGTCGAGGCTGCCGCAGTGTCGGAGGACGACCGCGTGCACGAGGCGGCAGGCGGGCTGTCGGCCGGTCTGCGCGAATCCTGGGGCCGTGAACGGCGGATCGCCGCCGGTGCGGCCGGCGTCGACGCCTGTCTCCGGGCCGAAGCGGCAGGCCTTTCCGGCGCAGGCCTTCAGGCGGCCATCGACGAACTGGAGCGTCTCGTGGGAGGGGCCTACGAGCCTGGCGAAGGCCTCTCGCGGACAGTCGCCGGAGGGCGCGCGCGGCTGGCCGATCACGTCGGCGCCGCCTCCGCGCTGCTGACGGCCTACGAGTGCACCGGCCGCCTGCCGTACTCGATGCTTGCGGAAGAGCTGATGCAGTTTGTGGCGCGCACCTTCGGCGATGCTGACGCCGGGTTCCTCGACGGCGAAACGGCATCGAAGCCCTTCGCGGTCAACTGCGAGGCGGCCTCGGTGCTGCACCGTCTCGACGCGCTTCACCGCTCGGCCGAGTACCGCGAGGCGGCGGTCGTGGCGCCGTCCGCGGACTACGGCCGGGATGCCGAACGGATCCTGCGCTGGCTCGCGCCACAAGTGCCCGAGGCCGGCCTCGGGGGCGCCGCTTACGGCCTGGCCGCCGCCGGCTTCGACTCGGTGCTTTGAGATCGGGAACCCCGCCATCTACAATCGCACTCCCATGTCCCTCGATCGCACGTCGCTCATTCCTGCCCTGAGAAATGTCGCCACGCGGCTTCGGATCGACTCGGTGAGGTCGACGTCCGAGGCCGGCACCGGACACCCGACCACGTGTTGTTCGGCGGCGGACGTGCTGGCGGTGCTGTTCTTCGCGGAAATGCGATTCGATCCGAAGGATCCGCACAACCCGGAGAGCGACCGCTTCGTGCTGTCGAAGGGCCACGCCGCCCCGATTCTGTACTCGTGCTGGGCCGAGGCGGGCGCGTTCGACCGCGCGGATCTGCTGAACCTCCGGCGGATAGACTCCGACCTCGAGGGGCATCCCACGCCGCGCCTCCCGTTCGTCGACGTCGCCACCGGCTCGCTCGGCCAGGGCGCCTGCGCGGCGATCGGCAGCGCGCTCAATGCGCGCCGTATCAAATCCGACTACCGCACGTACGTGCTCCTCGGCGACGGCGAGTCGGCCGAAGGCTCCGTCTGGGAGGCCGCCGACGTGGCGGCGACCGACGGCCTCGACACGCTGTGCGGCATCACCGACGTCAACGCGCTCGGGCAGAGCCGCCCGACCATGTGGCAGCACGATATGGAGGCGCTGGCGCGCCGCTGGCGTGCCTTCGGCTGGCACACGATCGTGATCGACGGCCACGACTTCGACGCGATCCTCGACGCGCTCGCCGAAGCCCGCCGCACCAAAGGCCAGCCGACGATGATCCTGGCGCGGACGATCAAGGGCAAAGGTGTCTCGTTCGTCGAAGGCAAGGAGGGCTGGCACGGCAGGGCGTTCAAAAAGGGCGAGGAGCTCGACAACGCGCTGATCGAGCTCGAACGGCAGTTCGTGCCGGCGCCGCCCGGCGTGAACCTCTCGGCACAGATTCCGAAGCCGGCATCGCGTCCGCGCGCGGTCGACGTTCCGCGGCCGGTCGCGCCCCCCGCGTACAAGCCCGGCGAGGAGATCGCGACGCGCGAGGCCTATGGCGTCGCCCTCGCGAAGCTCGGCGAGGCCGATCCCCGCGTGGTCGCGCTCGACGCCGACGTGAAGAACTCGACGTTCAGCGACAAGTTCGAGAAGAAATTTCCCGAGCGGTTCTACCAGAACTTCATCGCCGAGCAGGTGATGATCGGCGCGGCCATGGGCCTCGCCGCGCGGGGCGCGATTCCGTTTCCGTCGACGTTCGCCTGCTTCCTCAGCCGCGCCGCGGACTTCATCCGCATGGCGGCCATCAGCAATGTCGGCATCAAGATGGCCGGCTCGCACGCCGGCGTGTCCATCGGCGAGGACGGGCCCTCCCAGATGGCGCTCGAGGATCTGGCCATGTGCCGGGCGGAGCCGAACATCACCGTGCTCTACCCGTGCGACGGCGTGAGCGCGGAGCGCCTCGTGGCGCTCGCGGCGTACCACCCGGGACCCGTCTACATTCGGACGAGCCGGCCGAAGACTCCCGTCATCTACGGCAACGACGAACCGTTCGTCGTGGGCGGATTGAAGGTCCTCAGGCAGAGCGTGGCCGACCGCGTCACGATCGTCGCCGCGGGCGTCACCGTGTTCGAAGCCCTCAAGGCCCACGACGAGCTGAAGGCCGCCGGGACGGCGGTCCGGGTCATCGATCTGTATTCGCTGCAGCCCGTTGATCGCGACGGCCTGATCGCGGCCGGGAAGGCGGCGGGCGGGCGCTTCATCACCGTCGAGGATCACTACGCCGCGGGCGGTATCGGCGATGCCGTGGCGGAAGCCGTCGCGCCCGCGGGCTTCACGGTCACGCGCCTCGCGGTCCGCGAAATACCCCGCAGCGGAAAGCCGGACGAGTTGCTCGATCGCTACGGCATCTCGTCCACGCACATCGTCGACGCCGTGCGGCGGCTGTAGGGCGGCCCTTTCAGGGCCGCCGCCGTCCGCGGGGCTGAAAGCCCCGCGCTACTGGATCGCTTCCGCCGCCGGCGAATCCGGCCAGACCGGCTTTGCCGCCGCGACGTAGCCGGCATGGGCCAGGCGGCCCTGGAAGAGCGCGGTTTCAGACGCCCAGAACACCAGCTTCACGCACAACCGCGCCAGGATGTACAGCTGCGCGATCGCGAAGCCTATCCACATCGTCCACCCCACGCCGCCCGCGCCCGGCGCCACCGCGCCGTACGCGGCGAGCGTGATCGCGAAGAGCCCCATGTCCAGCAGGTACAGCGTCACCGCGGCGCCGGCGTTGCGCCGGACGAAGCGAAGCCCGGAGGTCAGCGCGCCCAGCGCGCTCCGGCGATCCTCGACCACCGCACGGACCTTCGCGTAATCGAACACGAGATTGCAGGCGCCGAGGGCAAGACCGAAGATCAGGTACAGACCGGCCCGTATGAAGAACGCCGTCGGCTCGAGGTTGACCTCGCGGGTCAGCCGCGGATACACGCGGTCGAACAGCCACGGGTGCAGGTAGCCGAACAGCAGTCCGTAGACCGCGAGCATCACGAGCCCGAGCCTGAAGAACCTGAAGAAGAACACGCCCGATGCGGAGAAGAACCCGTGGACGCCCGTGGCGCGATCGCGCGCGTACCGGTCGATGATTCCCCCGGCCACGAACAGCCAGAGCAGGATGTACGTTCCCGCCGCGCCGACGATGAGGAGGGGCCGGGCGGTCTGGTCCAGCAGCGCGCTGAGGTTGTCCAAAACGGCGCCGAACCCGAGAATCGTCGGCCTGAGCGTCGCGCCGAGCCCCGTCGCCTGGTCCGCGAATTCCTGCATCCACTCGTAGTTCACGCCGTTCGCCGCCGGCTCGGATGCCAGGCTCGAGCCGAGATGGCTGCTGATCTCGCCGCGCACCGCGACCGCAAGCGGCAGCCCCACGAGCGTCGTCATCAGCCAGACGCCGGCGAGGATGAGCGGCGCGCCCGCCACTCGCCGGATGCCGTCGCGGCAGGCGGCCAGCGGGCTCATACGAACATGCTCCACGAGAGCAGGCAGTCCTGCAGCCAGATCATCCACTTGAGCGACCACTTCGTCGCGGCCTTCATCCCGAGCTCGCCGCGCGGCCCGAGCGCCCTGGAGTTGTTGGTCACGTTCACGTCGAGCAGCAGCACACGCTCCGGATCCGCTTCGGCTGTCACCGCGCGCTCCGGCCGATCGTAGGTGTATTGCTGCCACCGATCGCTGCCATCCCAGTGCTCGACGGCCTGCTGGCCGTCGGCGAACGTGACGCGGACATCGATGGGAAATATCGCCTCGCCGTACCGCCGCGCGACCACCGTCGTCCGGTAGTGGTCGCCCTCGCGGTCGCTTCGCAACTCCTGGATGCCGTAGTCGAACACGTTCGAGCTGCGATACACCTCGTCGAAGAATGGGCTCAGGTCGCGCCCGGCCGCCTCGTTGGCGATGGCGAAGAAGTCGTCCGGCTTCGGGTGCTTGAACTGCCAGCGCGCGAAGTACGTGGACAGCGTGCGCTGCACGACCGGCCAGCCGAGCCACCGCTCGAGGGTGTTCAGCCACAACGCGGTCTTGTTGTACGTAGTCTGGCTCCCCAGCCCGGGGTAGTACCGGTAGCTCGGCGCTGATTGCCGATCGATCTTCGGGTTGCGCCGGTAGCCGGCAAACCGGTTCCAGTAGATCTCGCGGTCGAGCCGGACGTCCTTGAAGACGTACGGGATGAAGTTGCCGAAGTAGCGCTGCTGCAGGTACATCGGGGAGTACCACGCCATCAGCGCGCGCGCTTCGCCGAACGTGTTGAGCCCCTCGTCCATCCACGCGTCCTCGAACTCGTTGCTGCCGACGATGCCGTAGAAGAACTGGTGGCCCGCCTCGTGGATCACCACGTCCTCGGGGTCGTCGGAATGCTCGGGCGCAAACCACCTCGTGCCCGCCGTGAAGAGGGTCGGGTACTCCATGCCGCCGGCGCCGCTCTGGAACGCCGGATCGACGATGGTGATGTGTCCGTACGGGTAGGCGCCGAACCACTCGCCGTAGTACTTGAGCGCGGCGCGCGTCGCCTCGAAGTGCCGTTCGGCCTGGTTCGCGTGATCGGGCCGCAACAGCAGGCGCATGTCGACCGGCGGCAGCGTCGGGTGCTCGAAGCGCGCCGTCCGCTCGAGCGAATCCGGGCTGGTCGTCCACGCGAAGTCGTGGACGTCCTCCTGGTAGTACCGGTGCGTGGTCGTGCCGTCGGAGTTGTCGCGGCGATCCCGGACGACGCCGGTGGCGCCGACGGGCCAGGCCTTCGGCGCGGTCACGCGCACGTCGTAGACACCGTAGTCCGAGAAGAACTCGGTGTTCGAATGAAACTGATGGCAGTTCCAGCCGTCTTCCTGAAGCACGCCCAGCTTGGGGAACCACTGGGCGATGAAGAAGAAGTTGCCGATGGCGCCGGTGCGCGCGACCGTGCGCGGCACGTGTGCGGTCCACGCGATCTCGATGGTGAGCGTGCTCCCGGGGGCCGCCGGCTGCGGAAGGGATGCCTGGAGCACCGTCCGATCGTCGGCGTTGCCGTCGTCGGGTGCGACGAACCGCAGCGTGCCGGTGAGATCGGCCGGTTGCCCCTCGTCTACCAGGCGGACAGCGGAGATGTCCATGCTCGCGCGATCGTCGGGCCGCGTGACGCGTGCGGTCGCCCGGCCGAGCTTTCGCTCGCGCTGCCAGCTCGAGCGATCGTCCCGCCACGCGTTCCAGTACAGGTGAAAGCGCAGGTCGTCAACGGGCTTCGGTGTGGTGTTCCGCCACGTGATGACTTCGGACCCCGTGATAGTACGGCTGGCCGGATCGAGCCTGACATCGATCGAGTAGCTCGCGTTTCGCGGCGAGCGCGGCGGCGTCATCTGGCCCGTGGACTGGGCGTTGACGAGCGAACAGGACGCCAATATCGCGGACGCTGCCGCGCTGAGACGCAGGTACCGCATGGTCGAGGTGGCCTGCAGAATCCTACATCGGAAGGAGGACGACCGATATCAGCGCGCCGGCCGGCGCGTGGTCGAGCGGTGCGCCGACCTGGCCGTGCTCGACCAGGTGCGCACGGTAGCCGGCGGCTCGCATGGCGGACAGAAAGCTGTCGCCGGTGGTTCCCGATGCGCGATCGAGCTGCGTGGGGTGAAGTTCCGACAGTATGATCGGCCGATCCTCGCGCAGCAGCCTCGCCGCCCCCTGCATCACCAACGGCTCGGCGCCCTCGACATCCATCTTGATGAACCGGACGGGCCGCCGGATTGTCAGGTCGTCGAGCGCGACAACGGGCACGCTCTTCGTACGATTACCCGGCAGCGGCGGGGTGCCGTCGCGAAGCAGGTACGCGCCGCCGGTATTCAGCGTCTCGACCGGGAATGTGAGCGTCGCCGTGCCCGTGGCGGCGCCGACCGCGGCTCTCTGGAAGACGACGCGGCTCTCGAACCGGTTCTCTCGAATCGACCGCTCGAGCAGATCCGCGTTTTCGTCGAACGGTTCGAACGCGTGGACGACGCCGCCCTCGCCAACCATCGCCGCCATCTGCATCGTGAAGAACCCGATGTGCGCGCCGGCGTCGATCGCCGTGTCGCCCGGCCTCAGGATGCCGCGCACATACCGGACTTCGTCGGCCTCGTAGCGGCCCCGCACGATGTTCAGCCCGATCACGTGATCCGACAGATCGACGAACAGGCGCACGCCGTGTTCGAGCTCCTTGATGACCAGCGTGCGATCGTTGGTGTGCGCGTAGTCCCGGTTCTTGTCCTGGAACTCGGCCGACGTCATCAGGTGGCGCCGCAGTTCTGCCGTATTGCGCGAGCCGGCGAGCTTCGGTCCGATGACGTCTTCGTTTTCCGGATCGCGATCGAGCAGCAGCCGGTACGCCCAGACGACGTGATCGCGCGTCAGCGGACTCTTTGGATCTTCTGGCATCCGGCGGTCATCGTACCATCAACCCTCGGGCTATAATTCGAAGCTATGCCGAGCATTCGTGTCGTGCACTTCGGGCTGGGCCCGATTGGCGCGGCTGTCGCGAAGGAAATCGCCGGGCGGCCGGGCTTCAAGATCGTCGGCGGCATCGATACCGATCCCGCAAAGGTTGGCCGCGACCTCGGTGACGTCGTCGGGCTGCCGAGGCGTTTGGGCCTCAAAGTGTCGGGCGACGCCGCCGCGACGCTGAAAAAGGTCAAGCCGGACGTCGTGGTGCTGTGCACCAGTTCGTCGATGAAGCAGGTGCTGCCGCAGATCGAGGCCGTGCTGAAGGCCAGAGTGCCGATCGTCTCGACGACCGAGGAACTTTCGTACCCGGGTTATACGCACGTGCGCGTTGCTCGCAAGGTGGACGCGTTGGCGAAGAAGGCGAAGGTCGCGGTCCTTGGCACCGGCGTCAACCCCGGCTTCGTGATGGACGCCTTGCCGATCGCCCTCACGGCCGTGTGCCAGCACGTCGACCGCGTGACCGTGCACCGCATCCAGGACGCGCGCCACCGGCGCCTGCCGTTCCAGCAGAAGATCGGCGCGGGCCTGACGACCGAGCAGTTCCAGAAGCAGGTGGCCGAAGGCGGCATCCGGCACGTCGGCTTCACCCAGTCCATCGCGATGATCGCCGATGCGCTCGGCTGGACGCTCGACCGCATCACCGACGTCGTGCAGCCGAAGCTCGCGCAGGTGACCATCTCGAGCGAATTCCTGGCCGTCGACCCGGGTTACGTCTCGGGCATCGTGCAGGAGGGCATTGGCTACCGGAAGAAGGAGCCCGCGATTCGCCTGTACATGGAGGCCTACCTCGGCGCCCCCGATCCGTACGACCTCATCGAGATTGACGGCAACCCGCGCCTCTCGGTGAAGATCGCCGGCGGCGTCCATGGCGACATCGCGACCGCTGCCATCGTCGTCAATTCGATCCCGAAGGTGCTCGACGCCGCCCCCGGCCTCCACACGATGAGGGACCTGCCACTGCCGTCGTTTTTTTCCGGTCGATGAATATCGTCGCCAAGTGCCCCCAGTGCGATGCGGGGCTTCCGGTGAACGCCGCCGAGGCGCCGCCGTTGATCAAGTGCGGCGGATGCGGCCGCGACATCCCGTTGACGGTGTCGGAACCCGTGCGGACGGGCAAAACGCTCGACCGCTGCCCGGTCTGCGGCGGCGCGGACTTCTACGGCCGCAAGGACTTCGACCCCAAGGTCGGCCTCACGGTCGTGATCATCGGGATCGTGATCAGCGCCACCTTCTACTGGTTCAAGCGGGATCTGATCGCTTATGGCATCCTCGCCGCCGCCACGCTGGTCGATCTGTTCATCTACGGCCGGCTGAAGGACCTGTCCGTCTGCTACCGCTGCCACACGGAGTTCCGCGGCCCCGAAGCGCGCAATTCGCCTGCCTTCGACCTGCACACAGCGGATGTGTTGGAGTTGGAGTACGAACGGCGCATCGGGAGACGGTAGACAATCGGATAGTCGGGTAAGCGGGTAATCGGTAAGTGCCATTCCCGCAGTTAGCGCGAGCGTTCCCTACGCCGAGCAGTTCCGACGCTGGCTGAAAAGATCGCCAGCAATTCACGGCTCTCCTTCCGTAGTTGCAGCAGCCCAGCGAACGTCGTCAGCTTCGCTTCAGCAATGATATCGAGCCATTCGGCGGTTTCGTCGGCCTCCTCGGCCACGAGACCAATCTTGGCGGTGAACTCGGCGTGACTACGGGCGCGGCAAGCGGCGCGATAGTTCAGATCCACCGAGGTTGCACTTTTTGCCAACTGACGCCGGATGGTGGGGCCCGGCTCTGTGGGAGGAAGCAGTTTGATTAATCCGAAAATATCGAGCGCAAGTCGTCGTGTGCGGGCTTTGAGCTGTTCGGACTGTTCGGACATATCGCGCGCGTGAGCGCACGATCGATGCCAACAATTGGCCCAACAATTACCAAACTACCCGATTACCCAACTACCCAATTCAGAAGAGCGTGACCTCGACGTCTTCGCCTTCTTCCACCACGCTCTTGTCCGCAGGAATCTGAATGTAGCCGTCGGCCTGGGAGAGGCTGGTGATTTCGCCCGAGCCCTTGAACGCGGGCATGGCGACCCCTTTTTCGAGTTTTACCGTGTAGAACTGGAGGCGCCCGGCCTGCGATACGATGCGGCGGCCCAGCGGCACCCGCAGCGTGCGGCCCGGAACCGGCGGAAGGCGGGCCACGGCGCGCAGGAACGGCACGAGGAGGACGTACGCGTTCGACAGGCACGAGGTCGGGTTGCCCGGCATCCCGAAAAACGGCGTGCCGCCGGCGCGCAGGCGCGCGAACGCGGTCGGCTTGCCGGGCTTGACGGCGATGCCGTGAAAGATCATCTCGCCGCGCGACGCGATGAGATCCACGATGAGGTCGCGCTCGCCGACCGAGCTTCCGCCTGAGAAAATCACGATGTCCGCGCCGGCGCAGGCGTCGAGCGCGGCGCCGAGCGCTTCGACGGTGTCGTCCACCGGCCGCCTCGCATCGGCCACGCCGCCGTGCGCTTCGACGATCGCGGTCAGGGTGAAGCGGTTGACGTCGAAGATCTGACCGGGACTCAAGGATGCGCCCGGCTCGACGACCTCGTTGCCCGTCGACAGGATGGCGACGCGCGGCCGCGCGTAGACCGGCACGTCCCCGGATCCGATGGCGGCGACGGCGCCGATTCGTCCGGGGTTCAACACGTCGCCCCGGCGCAGGACGATGGCGCCGGTCGAGATGTCGGCGGCCCGGCGTCCGATGTTCTGGCCGGCCGCCGCCGGCGCTTGAATCCGAACGTGGCTGTCGCCGTCGAGCGTCGTCTGCTCGACCATGACGACGGCGTCCGCGCCGTCCGGCAGCGGGGCGCCCGTCGCGATCTCCGCGCACGTGCCGCGAACGATGGCCGTGCGCGGCATCTGGCCGGTGAAGATGCGTTCGACGATCCGCAGCCGTGCCGGAGAATCGACCGACGCGGCCGCGGCATCTGCGGCAACGAGCGCGTACCCGTCCATCGCGGAGCGCGCAAACGGGGGCACGTCGAGCGTGGAGACAATATCGTCGGCCGCCACCCGGCCAGCCGCCTTGTCGAGGGTGATTCGCTCCGTGCGTTCGATGGGAACGACCGCGCTGCGCAGCCGCTGCTGTGCTTCGTCGAACGAGATGGTCGAAGTGAAAGGGCGCATGAAACGGATTGATCAAGGGGTTCAAGGTTCAAGGTTCAGGGTTCCAGGTTCGATGCGCATCCGCACCGTGAACCGAACCTTGAACCCTGAACCCTGAACCCTGAACCTTTTGTCCCACCTAACGTGACGCCTCCCGCACCAGGTGTCCCAGTTCCGGGATGACCAGCTTCTCGAGCGCGAGCCGCACGGCCGCCTCCGAACCGGGCAGCGAGACGACCACGCGTCCGGCGATCGTGCCCGCGACGGCTCGGCTGAGCATCGCGGCAGAGCCGATTTGCTCGTAACTGAGCACGCGGAACAGCTCACCGAAGCCGTCCAGCTTCTTCGACAGCAGTCCGCAGACAGCTTCGTACGTCGTGTCGCGTGACGAGATCCCGGTGCCGCCCGTCGTGATGATGACCTGCACGTCGGGGTTGGCGAGTTGACGACCGATGGTGTCGCGCACCTGGTCGGCGTCGTCTTTGACGATTGTGCGTCCGGCGACGCGATGGCCGGCGGCGGTCAGCAGGTCCGCGGCGGCGCGGCCCCCGGTGTCGGTCGCCTCGGTACGCGTGTCGCTGACCGTCAGGACGTAGCAGCCGACCGATACGGGCGCCGAGGCCTTGTGTTCGAGGTCGCTTCTCGGCGCGTTCGGGCTCATACCACGGCAATTGTACCGTGTGCTAAACTCAAAGTTTCGCTCGACCTTTCCCGTAGGGCCCATAGCTCAGTTGGATAGAGCGTCTGGCTACGAACCAGGAGGTCGCAAGTTCGAGTCTTGCTGGGCCCACCAATCTTTTCATGGAGTTAGCGCGCCCGCCCGCAACTCCTCGTCCGCACGTTCAAATAGCGCTGCGTCGTCTTGAGATCGGTATGACCGAGGAGAAGCTGGATCGCCTGCTGACGCAGCGCCTTGCTTGTCTAACCGCGAGACGGCCCTGATGCTTCCCATCGTCCCTCAAGCGGCCGACGGGCATCGACGATGGTGACGCTGCGTTCAATACCATGCACAGTGGCTGGATGGCCGCTTATCGCGACCATCCCCGTCGCAAGTGGCGATGAGTCGCCTAGCGATCGTCCTTTTCTGGCTTCGGTGTGAAGATCGTTCCCTCGAACTGACCCGTAATCGGCAGGAGCGCGGGCGCGTTGGTCGCGTTGAACAGCACGGGCGTCTGGGTGGCCGTCATCGTAAGTTCCCCGGATGCATTCGCGAAACGGCCCGTTCCGCCATTGATCTGATAGTTCACGACGAGGGCCGCAACCCTTTCGACGGGATTGATACAACCCGACCCGTCTTTGAGTGTAACGATCAACAAGCTGCCGTCCTGAAAACGAAAGACGCCGGCCCCTTTCAGGACTCCGAAAGAAGGCCCCGTGCAGCCAGCGGGAGGCGGAGCTGTCCCATCGGCGTGGAGTTCACGAAAGGTAAATCGTCCGAGCGAACCTTTACCGGCTGCAAGCATTTCGTCGGTGACGGTATTGGCCTGCAGATTGATCGTTGTGGCCATGTTGGTTCCCGAAAACGTCATCTCGACGTGCCCTTGCCGGTGTTGTGCGTAGGCGACTGCGACACCGAGATAGAGCATCAGCGCCACGAAAACGAAGGTGCGGGTGACGGTTCTTGGGTTCATCTTTGTCTCCTCTGAAACGAGAATCGGGTTGGAATTCCTAACGAACACCTGCGAATTGCTAAAAAGCCGCGTTTTACTCCCCTCACCTAAATAGGCGCAGAATGCCGCCAAGAACTTGCACCGGCGGTAGAATTCAGCTGTTGCGTGAGGGGGAGGGACCCACAGCCGGGCGGGCAGCCAAGGATCAGGTGGCGGAGTTGCTCCGCGCGTGGAGCGCCGGAGACACGAGTGCGCTCGAACGGTTGACCCCCATCGTCTACGACGAGCTCCACCGGCTGGCCCGCCGCTACATGAAAGGGGAGCGTCCCGGCCACAGCCTGCAGACGACGGCCCTCGTCAACGAGGCCTACCTGCGGCTGGTCGACTACACGCGGATGCAGTGGCAGGATCGCGCCCATTTCTTCGCGGTGTCCGCGCAGGTCATGCGCCGCATCCTGATCGAGCATGCGCGGCGTCACAACCAGAAACGCGGCGGCGGTGTGGAGCATGTCTCGCTGGAAGAGGCCGCGTCGGTGGGGGGCAATCGGGCGGGGGATCTGGTCGCGCTCGACGACGCGATGAACGCGCTGGCGCGGCTCGATCCACGCAAAGCGCGGGTGGTCGAAATGCGCTTCTTCGGCGGACTCAACGTGGAGGAAACCGCCGGCGTGCTCAAGGTCTCGACTGCCACTGTGATGCGCGACTGGAGCACGGCAAAGGCGTGGCTCTATCGTGAGCTGGCGGGCGGAACAGACAATGGACCCGGAACGGTGGAGACAGGTCGATAGCCGGATGCAGGCGGCGCTGGCGCGTCCGCGCGACGAGCGCGACGCGTTCCTGCGCCAGGTCTGCGTCAACGACGACGACCTGGAGCGCGAAGTGCGGTCGCTGCTGGCCGCCCAGGATCAAGCTGGCAGTTTCCTGGAGAGCCCGGCGATCGAGGTCGCTGCGCGGGCGATCGCATTCGATCCGCGCCACCAAACCTCAGAAGCTGCGGGATCGCTGGCCGGTCAGACCATCTCGCACTACCGCATCGTCGAGAAGGTGGGCAGCGGCGGGATGGGCGTGGTGTACAAGGCCGAAGACACTCGCCTACGCCGATTCGTGGCGCTCAAGTTTCTGCCAGAAGCCGTCGCGCGCGACCCTCACGCCCTCCGGCGGTTCGAACGGGAGGCGCGTGCTGCGTCCGCTTTGAACCACCCGAACATCTGCACCATCCACGACATCGGCGAGCAGAACGGCCGCGCCTGCATTGTCATGGAGTACCTCGACGGCATGACGCTCAAGCAGCGCATCGCCGAGCGACCTCTTGGTGCCGACGACCTGCTCCGACTCGGAATCGAGATCGCCGAAGCACTTGAAGCCGCGCACGCGCAAGGCATTACGCATCGCGACATCAAGTCCGCCAACATCTTCCTCACCCAGCGAGGAACCGCGAAGGTGCTCGACTTCGGATTGGCGCAAGTCGCGTCGCTCCGCAGCCAGAGCGCTGACGCTGACGCGTCGGCGGGGCCAGCCGACACGGTCGGCGGCCAGTTGACGCATGTCGGCAGCGTCGTGGGGACGGTGGCCTACATGTCGCCGGAGCAAGTTCGTGGTGAGCCGTTGGACGTGCGGACCGACCTGTTCTCGTTCGGCGTCGTGCTCTACGAAATGGCGACCGGCACGCTGCCCTTCCGCGGGGACAGTTCGACGCAGCTGTTCGCGTCCATTCTCGACGAAGCGCCCATCCCTCCCGCCCCCCTGAATCCGAGTGTCCCGGCGGAAGTGGCCCAGCTCATCGACAAGTGCCTCGAAAAAGATCGCGGCCTGCGCTACCAGCATGCCTCGGAGATCCGCACCGATCTTCAGCGTCTGAAGCGGGATCGAGACTCGGCACAGTTCGCGGCACGCGCCGGCACAGGGCACCCTGCGACGCGCTGGAAAGTGTTCGTGCCTGCGGCGGCAGCGGCGGTGCTGGCGTTGCTCGTTGCCGGGTATCTGTATCTGCGCGGCGGCCAGAAGCTCACCGACCGGGACACGATTGTCCTCGCTGATTTCACGAATACCACCGGCGACCCTGTGTTCGATGGCACGCTTCGACAAGGATTGGCCATACAGCTCGAACAATCGCCGTTTCTGAAGATCATCGGCGACGAGCAGATGCAACGGGCCATCCGCCTGATGAGCCTGCCTCCCGGAACGCAGATCACCAACCAGATCGCGCGTGACATCTGCGTGCGCGATGCCGCGGCGGCAACGATTGACGGCTCGATTGCCAGTCTGGGTAAGAACTATGTCGTCACGCTGCAGGCCATCGGTTGCCAGGATGGCGCAACAATCGCCCGAGCGCAGGTCCAGGCGGACGGCAAGGAGCAGGTATTGAACGCGATTGGAACCGCCGCGACGGCGATGCGCGCCACGCTGGGAGAGTCGCGCAATTCGATCCAGAGGTTGAATCGCCCACTGGAACAGGCGACCACGAGCTCGCTCCAGGCTCTTCAGCTTTTGACGACGGGCAGGGCCGAGCTGACGCAGGGCCGATTTCTGAGCGCTGCTCCCTGGTTCGAGCGCGCCATTGCCCTCGATCCAAATTTCGCCACGGCCTATCGCCACCTTTCGCTCGTCTACAACAATGCTGGGAACTCAGAGCGCGAAGCCGAATACAACAGCAAAGCATTTGCGTTGATCGACCGTGTCTCCGAACGTGAGCGTTACTCCATTGCGGCCGGCTACTACGAGTCGAGCCAAGAATTGGATAAAGCGAACGATACATATCGGCTGGGTATCGGGAACTATCCGCGCGAGTGGGGTTTTCGTAACAACTTCAGCCAAAACCTCAACAACATGGGGCAATTCGAAGAGGGCCTCAAGGAAGGCCAAGTGGCGGTGGAGTTGCAGCCGAGCGCGGAACCGCCCTATCGGCGAGTCATGGATGCCTACATGTGCCTGGGACGAATCGACGAGGCCAAGAAAGTCGCTGAGCAGGTGCGGAGCCGGGAAATCGACGGCGCGCGAATCCACCAGCGTTTCCTCGAAATCGCCTACATCGAAGATGATTCGACCGCCGCCGCGAGAGAAACGCAGTGGTTCGCAGGCAAGCGGGAGGAGTACGTCAGCTTTGGCTTGCAGGCCGCTTATCTCAATGTTCATGGCCAGCGCCGAGAGTCGAGCACGTTGTACAGACGGGCTGCGGAGACGGCGCTGGCCCGCGGGTTCACGGATGTTGCCGCGGGCTTCGAAGAAGCGGATGCGCGCGCCGACGCGCTGGTGGGCAAGTGCGGTACCGCGCGCCGCCTCGGGCGTCCGGCGCTGGCACTCGCGATGTGCGGCGATGCGGCGCAGGCGGAAAAGCTCGCGGATGTGACGTCCAAGCGTTTTCCAAACGGAACTATCTGGACTACCGTGCAACTACCCGCGATTCGCGCAGCGACCGAGCTCCAGCGAGGTCAGCCCGCGAAGGCGGTGGAATTGCTGGCAACCGCGTCGCCTTACGAGCGCGCGTATCCCGAGGTCGCGTACCTCCGCGGCCTGGCGTACCTGCGGTGGAAGAAGGGCGCCGAGGCCGCCGCGGAGTTCAAAAACATCCTCGATCACAAGGGCACCAGCTGGGGCAGCACCTGGCGCGATCCGAATTGGGGCCTGCACTATTCGATTTCCTACCTCGGTCTGGCGCGTGCACTCGCGCTCGCGGGCGACGCGGTGCCGGCGCGTCGAGCATACGAGGATTTATTCGCCGCGTGGAAGGACGCCGACACTGATATCCCGATCCTTCAACAAGCCAGGGCGGAGTACGCGAAGCTGCGATGACCATCGGCGCCCGGGGATACCTCGGCATCCCTCTGTCGAAGGGCGAAGGGGTTGAGCCGGGTCACGCGGCGACAATGTAGAGCGCAGTCGGTATTGACGGCCGGGGGCCCCGATTTGAACCCGCAGTGAACAATCAGTGAACAATTCGCGCCCGAACACCGTGAAAGACCAGGTTCTCGTCCGAGCTAAACGCACGAAGAACCAACAAGATGGACAACCTGCATCAGGCTACGAACCAGGAGGTCGCAAGTTCGAGTCTTGCTGGGCCCACCAAACTCGCTGAAGGCAGCGAGTTACATTGCTCTTCGAGCAGTTCCTTCGTTTCTCAATCAGCGGCCTCTGAGGGCGAACTGCGTTGAGGTCGGCCGCCCAGCCAGCATCATTCCTCCAGTGGCTCCACCGGCAATCTTCAATACGTGGGCCAGGACGTATGGCCAGGGTTCAGGTGCGCCTCGGGTCAGCGCGACATACATGAGAGAGCCCGCAAGGCCGATGAGCGCGCCGTGCAGAATGGGCCTCGAGGTAAACCTGCGGCCGAGCCACACAGTGATGGCGAATGTCGCGACGAACGACGCCGGCGGTATCACGTAGACCAGCATTCGGTCTGCACCGCCCAGGGTGAGCGGGATCGCGATGGCGATGAGGACGAGTTCCATGAGGAAGCCGGCGAGTAGAACGCGGCCCCATTGAATTCCCATAGGCGCCTCCTTGGGTGCTCGATTCGAATCGAAGCATCCGCTAGCTGGCCCCTCGGAGGCAAGCCCGAAGGCACCTGTTTTGGAACTATTTCGTCGCGCGGGCGATGAGGTCGTGATCGGCGAGCCAGCCGAGAATCGTCGCGAGGGACTGGCCGACGTCTTCCCGATCGGTGTGGACGGCGATTTCCGGGGATTCGGGCCGCTCGTACGGATCGGAGACGCCCGTCATGTGCTCGATTTCGCCGCGCAGCGCCTTGCCGTACAGGCCCTTCACGTCGCGCCTGATCAGCTCGTCGAGCGTGCAGTCGGCGAGGATTTCCACAAACGGCGCTTCGTGCTGGCGGCGCACTTCGTCGCGCAGCTCTTTGTAAGGCGAGATGGCCGCGGCGATGGCGACGACGCCGTTGCGTGACAGCAGGCGCGCGACGAACCCGATCCGCCGGATGTTGATGTCGCGATCTTCGCGCGAGTAGGTCAGCCCTTTACTGAGATTCTGCCGGACTTCGTCGCCGTCCAGCACTTCCACGCGATGGCCGCGCGCGCGCAGCTCGTCGCGGATGGCGGCCGCGAGTGTCGATTTGCCGGCGCCGGACATGCCCGTGAACCACAGCGTGAACCCCGCGTTGTGTGTCATGAAGGCGTGCGGTCCTCAGGGGAAAAAACCGACGGAATCGGATCGGCGGGGTCCGGCCAGTACACCCGCGAGAGATAGTGCAGCGCGATGCCCGCGCCCCAGCGGTTCGGCGCCGTCCACACGATGATGACCCCGAGGACGGCGATCACGATCAAGCCTAGCACGAAATGTGAGCGCACCAGGCCGAAGTACACCGCGACGATGATGACGGCGATCGGCAGGCGATCGCCGATGATCGTAAATGCCCACGTGTCGCCAGAATTGCGCTCGTAGACGAGGCCGCAGGCCGAGCACGACGCGAGGTGGGTCCATCCCGAAAAGAGCGGGCCGACGCCGCAATGCGGACAGCGCTTGCGCAGCCCCCGGCCGAGCGCCTCTTTGATCCTGAGCTTCGGCCTCGTTATCTGATCGTCCACAGGTAGACGTGCGTGCCTTCGAGGCGGACGTCCGCCTCGGGTTTCCAGTCGTCCCCCATGTCGAACCGGTGCGACACGATCCGCGAGCCGGGCTTGAGCTGGCGCTGAAGGATCGACGCGAGGCGGCGGTTGATCGAGTTCGACAGGTACAGCGTGACGACGGTGGCGTCGGAGAAGTCCGTCTTGAACAGGTCCGCCTGGACGAACGTTACCCGATCGGAGACGCCGGCCTTTTGCGCGTTCCGGTTCGCCCTCTTGATCAGCTCCGGATCGAGCTCGATCCCGATGCCCCGCGCGCCGTACTTCTTCGCTGCGGTGATGACGATCCGGCCGTCGCCCGAGCCGAGGTCGTACACGACGTCCTCGGGCGTGACCTTCGCGAGCTTCAGCATCGCGTCGGTGACGCCGCCTGACGTCGGCACGTAGTGAATGTCGGGAGAAGGCGGCCGGGCAGGCTCCTGCAACGGCCCGAGCGCCGCCGTAACCATTGCGAACAACACGATCAACGCCGCTGGCATTCCCCAGCGTACTACGAGGCGGACGGCTTCTGAAGCAGCTCCGGGAGCGTCCCACGCGTGGACGGCCTCTTCACCGACTTCCCGGATGCGGCCGTGAAGGCGCTGCGCTAACGGATGATTGTGCCGCACGCGGGCGCGCCGGCCTGGCCCGGCGGCACCCGTTCGATGGTCGGCGCGGACGGCTGCGCGCGCACGGCGGCTGTGTACGGCGGATAGCGATCGACGCCGTTCGTCGGCGCCACGATCACGCGTTCGCCGGTCAGGAACGTCAGCTTGTAGCTCAGCCAGTAGTCGGAGCGAGCGACCCGAACGTCGCGGGCCTTCAAGCACTCGACGATTGCTTCCGCTTCGCGATCGGCTTGGAGCCGCCCGTACCAGGCCACCTGTTGCCACACGAACACGGACACGAGGGCCGCGAGCAGCGCGGCGCCCGCCATCCGATTCACACGCAGACTCGTGTCTATCCCGGCCGCGTAGACAACCGGCAGGGCCGCGTGCAGCGGCATGAGGTAGCGGTACGACTGTGGATCGATGTATGCGCCGCTGATCAGGAACAGGCACGGCGTCAGGACCGCGAACACGTGGAAGACGGACAGCCTGCGCGCGTACGAGATGACCACGGCGACGACGATGACGACTGCAGTCCAGGTGGGAACCGCCAGCCACTCGGTTGCCGGGCTCCTGAAGCCGAACAGCACCGGCAACGCGACGCTGGTGAACTCTGGAAGCGCGGCGGCGAGGCCGGCCAGGTCCATGCGTGCCCTGGGCGCGCCGGGACCGTCCGACAGGAATCGCCCAGCGACCGCGGGTGCCCAGCCGGCCAGGAACGCAAGAGCCGGCGCAAGCCACGCCGGCCAGGTGTGCGCGCGCACCAGCCGAGCCAATGTCGAGGCGGCCGCCGCGATCAGCAGGAGGCCAGCCGCAATCCACCACATCTTTTGCGGGTCCGCCACGGTGACCGGGACGCCGAACGGCGTGACGGCGAACCCGAAGCCGAGGAAGGCCATGAGGCCGAGCCCGACATAGACGAAACCCGCGGCGGCAACGATCCGCACGGCGAAGCGCACAGACGGCGGCAGGTCGGCGCCCCCCGCGAGCGCGCGAAGCCGGGCGCGGCCCTCTGGGCTCCAGTCGGTTGATGCCACCGCGAGCGCGGCGACGTAGTAAAGGATGTACTGCTGAATCCACAGTCCGAAGCCAAACGAGGCCGCCGCCAGCATGAGGCCGGCCCGCGATCCGCTCCGCTGCCAGGAACTGAAACCCAGCAGGAGCGAGGCGCCAGCGAGAAACGTCATTACGAAATCCGTGCTGCCGCTCAAGGTCCACAGCACGAGCGACGGCGGGCCCGCGATCAGGAACGCCGTGGCGATCCAGGCGACGCGGCGCGAGAACAGCCGGGCGACGAGGTGGAAATTCAGGCACCCGTATACTGCGGAGCACGCGAGCGTCACGGCCTTGAGCGTAATCACGCTCGCCGGCCATATGCGGAACGCCGCGGCGGCCAGGTACACCTCAGGCACGCCCTTGTAGCGCTGGCCCCACAGGAACAGCGGAAACTCGCCGGCGAGCACGTGGCGGGCCATCAAACCTTCGACAGCTTCGTCCGAATCGAAGAATCGCGATCCGTGGAGCAGAAACGGCAGGCGTGCGACCACGATGGCGAGGAAGACGAGGGCCAGCGTGAGGAGCGGGGACCTGGACTCTGCACGCGGCGCGGCCGGAGGCATGGCGTATTATGCCCGCCAATGGATCTCGAGACGCTGATGGAAGAAGCGCTGGCCGAAGCCAGGCGCGCGAGGGACGCCGGCGAGGTACCGATCGGCGCCGTCGTCGCGCTGGATGGACAAATCATCGGGCGCGGCTTCAACCATCCGATTGCCGCGGCCGATCCGACGGCGCACGCCGAGATCTCGGCGATTCGCGACGCCGCGAGCCGGACCGGCAACTACCGGCTGACCGGGTCCACGCTCTGCGTCACCATCGAGCCGTGTCTCATGTGCGTCGGCGCGCTCGTGCACGCGCGTGTCGGCACGCTCGTGTACGGCGCCGCTGAGTTGCGTACAGGCGCCATCGTGTCGACCACCGCCGGCGGTGACCTGCCGGGCCACAACCACCGCTTCGAAGTCGTCGCCGGTATCCGCGCCGCCGAGTGCCGCGAGCTCCTGCAGGAGTTCTTCAAGGGAAAGCGAAAACCGTAAGCGAACGCCTCAGTGGTTGTTCGTCAACGTTTTTTGTCTCGGCAATTTCTCGCAAAAAAACATTTCACGTTTCGACGAATTGTTCCGCTCGTCGTGGAGCACAAATTGCTTTTCCGTAAAGCCGCAATCCCCAGACCGCGGATCTACTCGACGCGCAACACACAACCGGGAACGAACGACCGATCGTCGCGGTAAGACTTACACACCGCACGCACCGGCAACGTTTGTTCTCGTTGCGCCGCTCGATCTCCGAAATGTCGAGATCGAATCGTCCGTGAACGCTCGACGTCACAAAAAAGGAGAGGCTCATGGGTTACAGGGACAAGTGTGTACGTGCGAGTTTGTTACTGGTTGGGATTGCCGCTCTGGGCTGGACGTTATCCGTTCAGCACGGAATCTCAGCCGCGGGGCAGGCCGTCGACGCCCGCGATCAATCCAGGCGCGACAGGTTCACCCCTGCGACGGCGGCGGACGAGGAGAGACAGGCGCTCAGAACGGCGGCCGCTGTGGCGCCGGTCGAGGCACCGGCGGCGTTCGACAACCTGACAAACGGGTTCACCACTCAGGCGGTCTTCGACGCAAATCGCGAGGTGTTCGAGGAGGTGGAGCTGGTCGCCGACGGGCTCGGTCCGACCTACAACGCGCAGAGCTGCCGCGAATGTCATCAGAACGTGGTGACCGGCGGCGCGAGCCAGATCACCGAACAGCGAACGGGACACCTGACCGGCGGCCGGTTCTTCGATTCGCAGGGAGGCTCGCTGATTGCATCGCGCGCGATTCACCCCGACGCGATGGAACTTGTCGCGGTGGGGGACAACATCCGGACGTTCCGGATCTCGACCAACGTCCTTGGCGCGGGTCTCGTCGAGGCGGTGGCGAACAGCACGCTCCTGGCGATTCGTGATGCCCAGCCGTTCTCCATGCGGGGGCTGGCTGTGACGGTTCCGATTCTGGAACGGCCGGGCCAGACGCGCATCGGCCGGTTCGGCTGGAAGGCCCAGCACGCCAGCCTCCAGTCGTTCTCGGCCGACGCGTACCTGAACGAGATGGGCATCACCAGCCCGCTCCAGCCCACCGAAAACACGTCGGCGGGCCGTGACATCGCGCGCTTCGACCCGGTGGCCGATCCGGAAGACGACGGCGACGATGTGGAGATTTTCGCCGACTTCATGCGCGCGACGAAGGCGCCGCCGCGCGGTGCGATCACCTCGGCGGTACGATCGGGCGAGCAGGTGTTCAACTCGATCGGCTGCGGCACCTGTCACACGCCGACGATCGTGACGTCGGCGCCGGGAACCGTCATCAACGGTGGCGCGATGACCGTGCCGGCGGCGCTGGGGAACAAGACCATCCATCCGTACAGCGACTACCTGTTGCACGACATCGGCACGAGCGACGGCATTCCGATCCAGCCGATCGACGAGTTCGTGCCCACGGCGAGCCGGATGCGGACCGCGCCGCTCTGGGGTCTGCGGACGCGCAACCGCCTGATGCACGACGGCCTGACGTTCACGAGGGAAGAGGCGATCCTGCGGCACGCCGGGCAGGCGTCGGGGGTGACGAGCCGGTACCGGAATTTGAGCTCGTTCGACAAGTCGAACCTCGTGGCGTTTCTCAATTCGCTGTAGGGGAGGTCAGGAGTCAGAGGTTGGAGGTTAGAGGTTAGAGGTTAGAGGTTAGAGGTTAGGGGCTGGGGGTTAGGGGCTGGAGGCTGGGGACATGGGGGGTGAGGTCCCCGGCCTTCAGCCCCTATTCTTGTTGGTCGACCATCGCCGTGGCGCGGGCGGACTGGCCTGCCGGCGGGCGGACACGGTAACATGGGGAGTTCGTCTGCCCGTAGGAGAGGTACCGAAGTGGTCGTAACGGGGGCGCCTCGAAAGCGTCTTGTCCGAAAGGGCACGTGGGTTCGAATCCCACCCTCTCCGCCAAACCTCCAAGTCTCTGCGCGTCAAAAGCTTATCGGGAAGAAACCACTGAATTGCTGACCTCGCGAAAAACTTGACACGACACGGCCGCCAGATCGCCGCACTTCGGTGAGCGCGGCTTGGTCGCATCGGCGCGTGCGTCGAAGGTCACCAGTGGTGTCGACCCTCCGCAGCAACAACCATCGTCGTGAGTCGCGCCGCCGGCGAGCGAGCCCGCGATCATTGAGCGCCATTTGGGGAATGTCCCGGTGCGCCTGCGGCAGAATGCACACCGCTCCGTCCGACCTGGCCGAGTTCCTTGGCACGACGCGACGACTCGTTAGGCATCTGCGCGGCCCATTTCTGGTGAACACCAACCAGCGAAAGCAACGCGCGGCCAGGCTTGTTGCTCTCTGGCGCAGACGTGAGCAGATCTCTTGCCGCGCTACATGAATGCGAGTTTGTAGACGAACAGCGCGACGATGTTGAAGACAGCAATCGTCAGCGCGACCCGCTCGCGTCCGAGCGCAAATGTCGCGACAGCGAGGGCGACGAGTACGGCGGTGAACAGCGCCGCGCCGATGAACGGTTCAAGCCCCCCGAGCGTGTAACGCGCCACGTCGAAGTACTTGATGCGAAACACTTCGCACAGGATTCGGACCAACGCCAGAAATTGCGCCGTGATGCCCACGACAGCGGAGCGCCGACCAGACCATTGGCGCAGGCTCACGAACAGCGACTGCGCGACTGCGTTCGACTGCCCCGCAGCGCGTTCGCCGACTTAGGTATGAATGAAGAACGGCCTCGCGAGAATGGCAACATTGGGAATACGTCCAGATCAGTCATTCACTCCAAAGAGCCTACCGCGGCAGGTTGGGATCTCGGTGAATGGTCCCGAGAAGCGCCGTGTCGGGTCACAAGCCGAGGGCTTACTTCTTGCGGCGTGGCGCGATGGTCCAGTTCTCGATCGCGAGCTTGCTCACACGCTCGAACTCGGCTGTGTTGTTCGTCACCAACGTGAGGCCGAGGGCCCTGGCGTGGGCAGCGATGAACAGGTCGTTGGCGCCGATCATCAAGCCTCGCTGCTTGAGGTCGGCACGGATCTCCGCGTAGTGCAGCGCGGCGTCCTCATCGAGCGCCACGGCCTCGACGTAGGGCAGGAATGCTGCGAGAGCCGCCGCGTCTTGTGCCCGCCGCGGCGACACTTCGACGCCGTACAGGAGCTCGGCCCTGGTGACGACCGACATGCAGACGTCGCCGACGGGCACCGACTGCAGCCGCTTCAGCACCAACGGGTGAGAACGCTTCATGATGTAGGAGCAGGTGTCCGTGTCGAGCATGAAGCGGGGCATCAGACCTCGCGCTCTTGCACAGGCAGGTCCTCGGCATCGGCCATGAACGCCTCGGACGCGACCGGCGCCGATTCCAGGTAGGACCGCCAGTCACGCGGGCGGGGCGACAAGATGACGTCATCGCCGACTTTGCGAATGAATACTTCGTCCGTCTCGAACTGGTACTCCTTGGGGAGGCGGACGGCCTGGCTGCGGTTGGTCATGAAGACTTTGGCGGTTCGGGGCATGGTGAAAGCTCCCTTGCCATTATGCCATATACGTTAAGTATATGGCTCCACGTGCTCAATACGTGTCTCGACCCGGGCTTTCGTGCGGTTCTAGCGGATCGTGCGGAACCAAGAGTCCCTTAAGTTCTTTGTTTTCAACAACCGGCAGCGGTGCGAATCCCACCCTCTCCGCCAAACTCGATCGTTTGTTTCCATTAACTTAGCTGGCGT
Organism: uncultured Acidobacteriota bacterium; assembly: GCA_963712905.1. Lineage (GTDB taxonomy): Bacteria > Acidobacteriota > Vicinamibacteria > Vicinamibacterales > CAVVIG01 > CAVQJU01. The sequence goes on from CAVQJU010000020.1 coordinate 242,490, forward strand.
AGTGGGTTCTCTCCGGGCAATCCTGCAGATCTTCACGCCGACCTTCGTCTCGCCACCATGTCGAAACTGGTCGGTCTGGACCACGCGGGTGTACGAAGAACTCTGCGAGGCATCGAAGCCTGTGCCGGTCGGTCTAGTCAGTTCGGCGCCGCGCGTTGGACGTGGGAGCGCCGCGAATGAACTACCTTGGCCTCGATCTGGCGTCGAGGCAATCCCAGAAGCGAGAGCCTCCAATGGCCGAATCGAACTCCGTTAAGGAGCTCCGGCCTGACTGGGTCGCCTTCTCGCCTAGCCTCTCAAGCTGCTCGACGTACAAGAACCCGTTTGCAAGTGATCACGTGCGATCACGCGACTGACAAACCCTCACTAGACAATTCGGGGGTGGACCGCCGGCGCATCCTTGCCGAGCGCGAGGTGCGTCCGCGAGCGCGGGTAGTACGCCACGTACGCCAGAAGGACCTGACGAAGATGCCGAGTGCCGCGACATGATGGAGCGCGCGTGTACTACCCGCGCGGTCAGAACATCGCGAGCGGATTCACCAACTGACCGGTGCCGCCGGGGATCACGTGCGGTGCGACGACCAGCATGAATTCCCAACGGTTCTGGCGCGCCGCCTCCGCTGATAGCGGGACGAGATCAGGGGAATCCAGCAGCGGTAGGCCCATCGACGCCAGCGTCAACCGGTGGTCGGCCGAACGGAGGCCATCGACCTGGCCGCCGTAGCTGGCCTCCGCCACGGAATGGAAGCCGCTCGTCAGCGCCACGCCCCTGGCCTTCATCCACGGCAGGACGGAGAGATCGAAGCCGCCACGAGTCGGCCGGCCCTTGCGGTCGGGACCGGGATTGTGGGCGAACAGAGCGTCGCCCGGGGAAACACGAAGGCCGGTCTGCTTCTCCCACGCCTCCAGGTCCGCCACCGTGACAGCCGCGCCCGGGGTGTGCGCCGCCTTCAACCGCGTCATGTCGACGAGGATGCCGCGCGTGACGATGGCGCCGTTCGGCCACGCGTCGAGCCCAGACTTCAGGCATCCACCCCTCTCGCTGACCGAGCTCGCCAGGTCGGCGCCGTTGTAGAGATGACCCTTGCCGTCGCTGTCGTGACAAATGGCATCCACATGGGTGTAGCCGCCGTGCGGGTTGAGCCTCTGCACCTCGCCGCTGAAGCCGTCGTTGTGCTCCGGGTCGCCAGGCGGGATGGCGCGGAACCGCACTTCGTAGAACATCACGCCCTGGGGCTCGTCGGTGCCGGCCTGCACCGGGGGCGCCTTCATCAAAGTGGACTTGCGCTGCATCGAGACCACCACACCCTTTTTGGCGAGCGCCATCGCCTGGACCCGCTTCTCGGGAGTGATCAGATTCAGAACACCGATCTGATCGTCTTTGCCCCAGCGGCCCCAGTTGGAAAGCTCCGTCTGCCATCGCTCGAACTGCTCGCGGCTGTAGGTCTGAGCCTCGGCCCGGGACATCGGCATCGCCGAGACTGCGCCAATCGAGGCGATCATCGAGAGGCCCAAGAGCCGGCACCTGTTCTTCTTCATGTTCCTCGCTCCACAGTGGTGCTCTTCTTCAGCATGTGACGATCGCCGATCACCGTCCGGTCGGCGACGTCTTGGAACGCCGTTGTGACACGTCGAAGCTGTCCACACCGCGTCGCGCAGCGACTTTACATCGAGGTGCCCGCAGGGTGCAAAAATTCAGCCGCAGCTTGATATCTGATGTGAATCCGGCGCACATGACTACTTCTAGTCATAGTACGACTATGAAGCAGGTGCGATCGCAGAATTGAAGGCGCGACTCAGCGAGTACCTGACGCGCAGTGCGGAGGGGAGAGACAATCGCCGTCCTCGATTGTGAGACGCCGGTCGCTCAGATTGTGCCGGTGCCTAATCGCGCCACGATTCGGATCCGGAAACGGCGTTCGAAGACGCGCGGGAACCCTCGTGCCGTCAGCGTACAGGAAGACCTCGCTTTAATCCGCATTCCAGTGCGCTTTGAGCTTCGAGCGTCACGCTAAACTCGGTGGGACAGGCAACGGCTCGCTGGCAACGCGCGCGCGCTCAACGCCCCCAAAGTAGGCGTTCGACGGCGCATGTCTTCAGCCGTAATCAGTTTCTTCCGGATGACAGCGCCGGTGGGATGCGGCTTGAACTCGGCAACGACCAGTTGTGTCTGGCTCGGCAGCCGGACCGACAACTTTCTGGGCGCATCTCGCACAATTCCCGAGAAGTCGCCCAATGTTTACGTAACCGAAGGGCGCCGAAAGGTTTGAATCCGATGGGCTCGACAATCGCCTCATTGCGGGCCCGCCGGCGATAGAGAGAACGAGTCGCGTGCGATGCCGTGCCCGGCTCGGCGGGCTGCTCAATTTCCACGAGCGGGCCACCTGATCGGCTCAGCTGAGTGTGGAACACTATGCCTACCGGGCTCCGCGCAGCGCCGTGAATTCAGCCACAGCCGCGTTCTGGGCAACCAGATCCTGTTCGGGCTTCAGCGTTCCTGCGAATTCGGCGTAGAGCCGCACCACGTTCCAGGCGTTGCGTTCTGGATTGGTCCAACTGGTGAACCGTCCCAGCGGCAGATCCGCCGCGGCGCGGCCAGGGCTCATACCCATTGCGTACCGTTTGCGCGTCTCCTCCGCAATCAATTCCAGGTAGGCTCGCGTCTGCGAAAGCTCGGCCTTGGTGCCGATCGGGCCGTGGCCGGGAACGATCAGATCGACGTCCATCCTGCCGATCCGGTCGATGGCCTCGATCCACTTCGTGATGTGAGCGTTGTGACCGGCCGGCGTGACGTAGTAGAAGGCGACGTCTCCCGCGAAGAGGATCTTGTACTCCGGCAGGTAGACCATCAGGTCGCCGAATGTATGTGCGGGGTAGTTGGGTATCACCTCCACCGTGATGCCGCCATAGCGATACGTGGCTCCTCCGCGCAGCGTCGTGGTGGGTGGCGCCAGCGTCAGCTCGTTCATGCCCGCCTGCCACTCGGGGCGGTTGTCGTAGGGATGCGCGGGAATGCCGTCGTCGATCGTGGCTTGACGGGTGTAGTCGCTCGACACGATCTCGGCCGACGCGAAGAAACAGTTCCCGTTGGTGTGGTCCCGATGGTGGTGCGTGTTGATGACGCGGCCGAACGTTTTCCTGGTGGCGGTTTCGGCGGCGGCCTTGAAGGCCTTGGCGTGGATCGGCGGGCCCAGCGTGTCGACGGCCAGGAGACCGGCGGGCCCGGCAATCATGCCGGCGTTGCTCAGGCTCGCGTTGTCCACGTCAGGGCCGCTGGCCTGCGTGTACGCGTAGACGTCGGGTGCGAGCCGGCGCAGTTCGGTGGGCCAGGATGGGATCACGGCGACTGTCGCAGGCGTTCTGCCTCCCTGGCCGACACCGGCCAGAGCCGCCTCCGGCAGCAACCACGTGCCGAGCCCGGCCAGGCCGGCGAGCCTCGCGATGTCGCGCCTCGTGTACTTGTCGATCAACCCGGTCCCCGGCACGGATCTTAGCATCGGGCAGGAAGCGCGTAGTTGTTCCACGACTCGGCCGACGTCCTTTAAGTGATATAAGCTCCGAACGCGCTCGCTGACGTGTTCTGCAGGGCTGGCGCCACGAATCCCTCGAATATCTAGCGTTTTCGTTTGGTGGATGGGACTCTTAATCTGCGGGGTTTGGGTTCAACGGCCTGCAAATAACGAGATCTACGCAGCTGCCCACGAGAACGCCAAATACTGTTGGCTGCGGGCCCCCGCAACCATCGATACTTGCAGCGAAAGGTCTCCGGTTTCCGGGGACCTTTTGCTTTGTACGGTCGCGCCGAGCATCGCCGCCAGGTTCCCTTTCAGTTCGATTCTGAGGATGCCCGCCTCCGGCGTGAGTGTGATGGCGTCGATCAGCCCTCGAAGCGCTTCCCTCGCCTCGGTACGCGTTTCTGCGGCCTCCAGGGCATGAGCGAGCGTCGTCACCTTCTGGCGGTACAGCCCGGCCATCTCCGGGTGCAGGAGCGGCGGTGGCTCGTCGGCGGTGTCGAGCTGCGCCTGCAGCTCCTTCCGGCGAGCGTCGAGAGCCTTGATCTCGGCCTTACCCTCGTCCACCGCGATCCCGTCGTCCAGCATCAGGTTCAGGAGTTTCTTGATCCTCGTGCCGATCCGCTCGACCTCGCGCTTGCCTGACGACAGGCTGGCGCGCCGTTCCATGCGGAGCCGGTTCATCTCGCGGGTGAACTCCTGGCAGAACTCGTCGAAGAGTTCCTGGTTCAGGAGCTTCTCCTGCAGCGCCTTGAGCACGCGCGCTTCCACCTCGTCGCGGCGGATGGTCAGATGGTTGTCGCAACGTCCCTGGTCGCGTGCGCCGAAGCATCCGAGGCGGTGCTTGCCCGTCATGATGAATCCGGCGCCGCAGACGCCACACTTCGTGAGGCCCGAGAACAGGTACTGCGGGCGCCGCGCGCCGGCTGGATTGCCCGCGGTTCTGACCGCGTGTCGGCTGTGCTCCTGGCGCTGCTTCGCGTCCGCCCACAGTTCGTCGGAGACGATACGGAGTCCGGGAACTTCCTTCCGCATCCACTCAGTCGCCGGATTCAGGCGCGACACGCGTTTGCCGGTATCGGGATTCTTCACGTAGCGCAGCCGGTTCCACACCAGCCGCCCGATGTACGACTCGTTGTTCAGAATCCCCGTGCCGCGCTTGCTGTTGCCGTAAATCGTGCTCGGGCTCCAGGGACCGCCGAACGGACCAGCAATGCCTTCTCGATTCAGGTTCTTGGCGATCTGTTTGGGCGAGACACCGGCGATGAAGTCGCGGAAGATCCGCTCGACGATCGACGCCTCGGTCGGCTCGATTTCGCGCTCGCCCGTCGTCACGCTGCCACCGTTGAACGCCTTGACGACTCGATACCCGTAGCACAAGCCGCCGGCGGACTTGCCATCCTCGATTCGACCGCGCAACCCACGATGGGTCTTCTCGGCCAGGTCCTTCAGGAAGAGGGCGTTCATCGTGCCCTTGAATCCGATGTGCAGGTGCGTGATGTCGCCTTCGGCAAGAGTGACGATGTTGACGCCAGCAAATGTCAGTCGTTTGAAGAGGCCCGCGGTGTCCTCCTGATCGCGGCTGAATCGGTCCAGCGACTCAGCCAGCACGACATCGAATCGGCGATTCAACGCATCGCGCATCAGCGCCTGGAAACCAGGACGGAGAAGCGTCGCACCGGAGACGGCATGATCCGAGTATTCCTCCGCGATCGTCCAACCTTGCCGCTCAGCGAACGTTCGGCACACGCGCACTTGATCGGCGATAGACGCGTCCCGCTGGTTGTCGGAGGAATAGCGCGCGTAGATGCCGACTTTCACGGGTTCACCTCAATGGACGATCGCTGCGTTGCGTCTAAGCTCAGACTCGAACGCTTCGCGCGCCGCCTGCCGCGCCAGAATTCGTACGAGCCCGCGAAGCACATCGTCGCCTGTCGCATCAATCGACACGGTTGCAGCGCGACGAACGACGGGCGGAACACGTCGAGCTCGCTTGCGTCGTTTGCGTCCTCGTTCGGCCATGATACGCCTGCCCATGTTGAACGTCGATTCGCGATTCGTGGCGTTCGTGATGGCGATGAATGGGCGGCACTGAGTGCGGCTCCGAACGCGTCGAGATTGGCTTCGAGCGCGGAAGGTGTGTTCGGCGCAGCGATCGCGCGTCGTCATAGCCAGCGCGATCTGATCAAACGGTCGGAATCAGGAAGCTGTCGGAACGAGGCTCTCGAGCGTCATTCCGAAGCGCTCCACATCGGACGATGTGGAGGGCGTGCCGTGCGGCACGAGCGAGATGTTTCGAACATACGCCTCGTCGCGAGTGCTGTCAACGGTGATCAAACCTCGACCATCGCGTAAATGCCAGATCAAGCGGAGCGCAGGCGGGGTCAACGCCCGCAGGCCGTGCGGAACGCACGGTCGAAGCGCAGCGGAGAGCGTTGACGCCGCCGAGCACGGCATGAAAATTCAGGCGCGATGGGCGTTGCGATTTGTCGAACAGATCTCCGGCAACCAGGGCGGGAGAAGGGGTTTGTCACTTCGCCACGCGATGCTGCTAATGCTGCGCACCACCACGCATCAGATACTCCAAGGCCGCGAACGGCGTAAACGGCAGCATTGCGCGATGTAACCAGTGCCATTTTTGACGCTTCGGTAGGTTGGAAACCTTCGCGATATGTGCCACGACGACCGCGTTCGCGGTCAAGAAGGCGGCCAGCATCAGGATGAAGGCCTCGCGCACCGTAATCCACGGCATTCGAACGCCGAGAATGTCCGCGATCCACACTGCGGGACCGACGATGACGCCGAGCCAGCAAATCACGCCAATTGCACGCAGCATTTCGTTCAATAGGCCGAAGGGCTGTCTCGATGGTGCGCCGAGGAAAACCACAGGGATCCATCCTGCATTATCGCTCGGCGCAGGGGTAATCAGGCCGCGACCGCGGCGGCTCATTGTCCGCCTCGCTTTCGACACGGATTCTGCTACACGCAGCCGGGACGTGAGCGACCCCCGGACCGACACTGGGGCAGGGTCCGGGTCCCGGAGGTGGGGTCGCTCACGTCCCGGCTGCTCTCCGCGACACTGCGCGCGCCGGCAGAAACCGCCGCCGCGATGAGAGCTGAGTGGCGCAACTGTCTGTCGGCAAACGCCCACAGCGTAACCAGATACGCGGACGAGAAGCGCTCGTGGAATCAGCGCACGCTGTGTGATGAACGCTCCGATACTCCCCCGCGAAGGGGGGAGATGGTCCCCCTGGCGCCATCACCCCCTCCACAACCCCCTCATGGTTGTGTCAGGCGCTTCGCTAGAGCCGCGGAAAGACCGTTCGCTCTCCGGCGTCGATATGGTCCTTCGGCGGCGCTCGAGCTGGTAAAATCAGACCATGAAACGCGAAGCCGCAGAGATTCTCAAGGACGCATTGGGGCTCCCCACGGAGGCCCGCGCGGCACTCGCCGGATCGTTGCTAGAGAGTCTCGACACGGATGTGGACGAGGACGCGGAGGCCGCGTGGGCGACCGAGGTGAACCGCCGCGTCGCCGAGCTCGATGGCGGAGCCGTCAAGACCGTCCCCTGGGCAGAAGTCCGCCGTCGACTCGCCGCGCGCTGATGCCTCCGTTCGCGGTCGAAGTCCACCCGCTGGCCGCCGACGAAGCCGAGGCCGCAGAGAGGTGGTACCGCGAGCGCAACGAAACTGCGGCGACGCGCTTTCGACGCGAGCTCGATCGAGCCGTAACGCTAATCGCTGAGCGACCTGAAGCCGCGCCTCCCTACGTCGGCAACACCAGACGCTTTCTCCTCCGTCGGTTCCCTTTCTTCGTCGTCTATCGGGTCTTCAGTCAGCGTGTCCAGATAGTCGCCGTTGCACACGCTCGACGAAGACCGCACTACTGGATTCAACGCTGAGATGAGTACGGGCATCAGAACCACCGTGGGACGTCGAAGCACTGCACGGAGAGAACCGGTCGCTCGTGGCACTGAAAACGTGTTCGCTGACCTTGGTTTCACTGATGCCGGCGAGCGTCAGGCCAGGTTGCGCCTCGCTTACGCCCTGAATCAGGTGCTTGAAGCGCGCCGGCGTTCATGGGCTGACGCTGCCACGGTGCTGGGAATCACGAAGCCCACGGTCTTCGCGCTGCGCCACTACAAGCTGGCCGGCTTCTCGATGGAACGGCTGATCAATTTGTTGACGGCGCTCGATCGCGATGTCGAAATCGTGATTCGTCCGAAGCCTCGTTCGCGCAAGGTCGGTCGGATTAGGGTCGTGAGGGCCTAGCCCACGCGGTGAGCGAAATGGAATCTGGCGCGTTGACCGGCCGCCGCATGTCAGGGCTGCGATACCGACCGATAATGGTGTCATGAAGAGTCCGAACCCAGTAGGGCATCGAGTTAGCTTCCATGTGGGCCTTGCTTTGGTCCTCTTCGCTGCACCTGCAATCTGGGCCCAGGACGCAAGCTTCTGGTCGTTTCTGCGCGCAGGTCGCGTCATTACACGTTGCGCCGAATCAACGCCAGCGTACGAACAGGCGAAAGCGCGCCTCGAGCGCCTCGATAAGCGAATCCAAGAACTCAAGAGTGCAGATCCTCCTGCCAGGGTGGCGGGAGAGTTGCGCGGTCTGCTCAGGACTGAATGCTTTCTGCCAGCCGTCGAGACTGACCGAATTCCCAAGTCAGACACGGCTCTGTCGTTGAAGGAGTGGTGGACCACGGGCGGCGGCGGCGATTGGCTCGAAAGTTTCTTGGAACTACCTCGTCTGGGTCCAGTCGACAGCCTGAAGCCGCACGTGGTCGTTCAGGCTGACGCTCGCAAGACCCTCGACCTGGATACACATCGGCAACATCCGCTGAGCACGCTGCTGTGTCCATTGGTCGACTCATCGTGTGGGGCTGAAACGAGAGGTTGGAGACTGCGCGCGGATGCGTACTTCGAAGCCCATCGTGCGCTCGGCTCGAACAGCGGAACGACCGATGTTGAACCTCAAAAGCGCGGGCCCGGGGACATCTCGGAACAGTGCGCCGACAAGGTGTCGAACACGCAGACAGGGCAACGGTATCAGGACTGGCGCGATTGCATCGAGATGGGACGGCCCAAGCGGGTCGCCTTGCCGCTCGGAGAATTCAAAGCCTCAACCACGGGCTGGGTAGTCATCACAGGGCGGCGTGGCCACTACGACTTCTGCGACACGACGCGAGCCTACAACCTGACGACAGGAGCGGCGTTTATCCACGATAGCTGCTCGGCCCTCGCACTGAAGCCCGGTGGGGATGTCGATTTTGGCGCCACGAACAAGACTCGAGTGGAGAGCGTCAAGGTCGGATCCATTCAAGCCGACAATCTCAGAGAAGCAGTGTGGATGATGCTCTTCCGCGGTGAGGCGGAGGAACTTCAGTTGAAAGCCGAGTACTATCCTCTGCCTGCGGGTCTGATCCCCCAGGTGACAGTCCGAACGCGAGAGTATGATTCGTCCTCCGCCGGAATGTGGGCGAACACCGGACAGACGTCGCTTACGTGGCGATGGGTGCCTTCGACCGGTACAGGATTCGTGGGCGACCTGACGTGGCCCAGTTCGTACGACGCGGCCGATAGTCACGCTGCATCGTTGCTCGCTGTCGCCGAAGAGGGATTCGTCGAGAGGCGGTGCACGGGCGAGAGATTCCCTGCGGCATCGAGTTTTACTTCGGCAAAGGATCGGAATCTAAACGAGGTTGCCGCTGACGCAATTGGCGAACACGATCGTGATTTCAAGATGGCTTCTGACAAGTGGAGAGCGCTGCCCTTGTGTTCGCCTCCAGCCCGATGAGACGATTGGGCCGAGAGCCGACCAATTCTGGGGTTACGCGGCCGACAACCATAGCTGCAAGTACCGCTGGTTGCACGCCCCC
>CAVQJU010000021.1:0-107042 GCA_963712905.1 uncultured Acidobacteriota bacterium
GTTGGGGAAATCGCGAAAGCGGGGCTGACTATCAGTCACTTATTGTAGCACGCGTCCGGACGAAGTCAATCGACTTCTCCCGCCGCAGCCCCGCCGCAATCCGCGAGATCCCGCCTTCCTTTTCGAGCGCCGCGCGCACGGCCGCCGGCGTGCGGCCCGACCCCGCCGCCCAGCGTTCCACTTCCTGATCGATTTCCTCGGCTGTCGCGTCCAGCCGCTCCCGCCGCGCGACCTCGTCCAGGTAGATCGCGCCCGCCACCGCTTCACGCGCGACCTCGCGCTGGCTTTCCCGGAACGCGTCCCAGTCGATGCCCGCCTGGCGCGGATCGATCTTCTGATCCATGAGGCGCCGCGCGAAGTCCTCGAGGCGCCGATCGAGCTCGCGCTCGACGAGCGACGGCGGCACGTCGAACGGCACCCGGGCCGCCAGCTGCTTCATCATCTCGGCGCGCTGGTCGCGCTCCGCGGAGTGCCGCGCCTCGTGCTCGAGATCCTCGCGCACGCGCGCCCGCAGCGCGTCGAGCGTCTCGAACTCGCCCATGTCCTTCGCGAACTCGTCGTCCAGGTCGGGCAGCACGCGCCGGCGCAGCTCCTTCACGGTGACGGTGTAGCCCACCTCGGCGTTGGCGAGCTCCGCGATCGTGTAGTCGGCCGGATAGCGGATCGAAAACGTCTTGTCCTGTCCCGCGGCAAGTCCGAGCAGCTGTTCGTCGAACCCCGGGGGGTTGGCCTTGGCGCCCAGCTCGATGCTCACGTTGTCGTGCTTATCGGTCTTGCCGTCGGAATCTTTGCGCTCCAGATCGACGACCGCCGTATCGCCGTGATCGAGACCGCGCCCCTCGACGGCTTCGAACCGCGCCGCGCGGTCGCGCAGCCGCTGCAGCGCGAGGTCCACGGCCTGCTCCTCGACTTGCGCCGCGGGCCGCTTGAGCGACACGCCGGCGTAGTCGCCCGTTTCGAACGGCGGGACGGTGTCGAAAGACGCCGTGAAGGTGAGCGGCTGCCCCTCGTCGACCGACACGTCGCGCACGTCGGGCGGCTCGACCGCCTCCACGCCGCGCTCACGCAGGGCGTTGTCGATCGCGCGCGGGATCAGATCGTGGGCGACGTCGTGCAGGATCTGGTCGCGATACCGCTGCTTGATCACGCGCGCCGGCGCCTTGCCGGGCCGGAAGCCGGGAATCCGCGCGCTGCGCGAGTAGTCCTTGGCCACCCGATCGATCTCGGCGTTGACGATGTCGGTGGGGATTTCGACCCGCAGGTTCTTGCGGGTTTCGTTGACGTCCACGAATTCAGTTTTCATGCGCTCTCAGGGGCAGGCGAGTCGAATGGTGCGAAAGGGGGGAGTCGAACCCCCAACAGCCTTTCGGCTACCGGATCCTAAGTCCGGCGCGTCTGCCAGTTCCGCCACTTTCGCATGGCAGCGTTCTGAGATTAGCACGCGCCCTCAACAGCACGCGACCCCCATATATTGCGGGGGTATTATCGCTATGCTACCATCCGCGACCGATGAACGTGTCGGCTCTCTATCATGGACTCTTTCGCTGCGACAACAGCGGCAACGGCGGGCCGCGCGTCGTGCGCGACGCCGGCGGTCCCTCCACGATCCCCTGTCCCAACACCGGGCGGCAGCTGCGCGTGGCAACCATCGAGGCCAACGCGGTCGCGATCTGCCCGTCCTGCGCTACGCACGGCCACGGGGGCTACGTCTCGTTTGACGGCGACCTTCGAATGGCCTACGCGTGCCCGCAGTGCCGTCAACTGGTGTGGCTGCAGGGCGCCTGACCGCGCGTCTCCGCTCCAATAGCACTGTCGCCGCCGGTTTGCTCGCTGCCCTGTGGGGCCTGAGCCTCGTGCCGCTCGTCGGCGTGGCGACGGCGAACGCCCGCCTCGTCGAGGCCTTCGCCACCGATGAAGCCCTCCAGCTCAACCTGCTGCGCGGTGCGGCGGCGAACCACACCTTCGCGCTGACCTTCGGCCCCTACGGTCATCTCGTCTTCAACCTGATTCTGATCGTGCTGCGGCTCGTCCCCGGCGAGCTGACCGACCCCCGGATCGTCCAGGCAGGCCGCGCGCTCAGCGTCTGCTTCGCCGCGGCGACGTTGTGGCTCACGTTTGCTTTCGCCCGGCGCGTCTTCGGCGCCGCGGCGGCGTGGATCGCGGTCGCCGCCCTCGCGGTGAACGCGACCATGTATACCTGGGCTGCCGTGTTGAAACCCGACATGGCGCAGCTCTTCTTCCTGATGGCGGCGCTCGCCCTGACCTGCCGTTTCGCCGAAGAGCCTCGCCTGCGCTGGCTCGTCCTCTCGTCGGGCGCGGCGGGGCTCGCGTTCGCGAGCAAGTACTCAGGGATGTTTCTTCTCCCGGTGATCGGCGGCGTGTGCCTGTGGCGCCCGATCGCCACCGGCCGCGTGGACGTGCGGGTCTCCACGCTGAGATGGCTCACCGTCGCCAAGGCCGCGACGCTGCTTGCCGGGAGCCTGATGCTCGATGCGACGTGGATCGCGTCACATCTCACGGAGGACGGCCGCATCGACGGGGTGGTCACCCCGCAGGCGTTGACGCTCCTCGCCATCGCGGCCCGCGCCGGCGCGCTCGCGGCGCTTGTCGCCGCCGTCGCGCCGTGGCTGTGGTCGGCGCTGCGGGCGCGGCCGCGGCTGGTTGCCGTCCTCTGGGCGTGGCTCGTGGCGTGCGCGACGTTCGCCGCGGCGTTCGTCGCCGTGTCTCCGTACTCGCTGCGGAAGGCCGCGTTCGTGAAGGGTCTGCTCGGCGAGGCCGCCTTTGCGCCGCCGCCGATGACGTCCGAGTGGCTGTCCACCTGGTTTTTCGGGATCGGCGCAGCCGTCGGGTGGCCGGTGATCGCTGCCGCGCTGCTGACGATCGCCGGCCTTGCCTGGAACGCCGCGCGGCACGGCGCGCGGCCGGCCGCGGCCGAATCGATCCTGACAGCGTGGGTCGTTCTGTACGGGCTCGTCCTGTCCGTGCCGGTGCACGAGTTCTACGTCCACTACGCGCTGCCGCTCGCGCCCCCGCTGGCGATGCTCGCGGGCCGCGGCGTGACCGCCGCCGCAGGATGGCTGGAGAAACGGTTCGCCCGACGCGGGCTCGTGCCGGCCGTCTCAGCTGCGGCCGCGGTCGCGATCGTCGTCCTTGGCGGCGGGGATCTGCTGTCGGCGAGGTCGCAGCTCCTGAATCGGGAGCGGACCAGCGATGCCGTGTTCGTCGGGCGATGGCTCGAGTGCCGCGCGCCGGACTCGACGCGAGTCGCGTATGACTACTTCTCGTACGTCCCGCCTGCATTTCGTGACGCCACGCCCACGTGGGGCGGCACCCGCGAATGGCTGTCGAGCTTCGATCCGGACATTGTGATTGTCTATCGCGTCACCGCCGGACCGGTGCGGACCGAAGCCGCGCACGCCGAGTACTACGAGTGCCTGGCCGACGGAATCTGCGGCTACGAACGCGTGCTGTCGCGCGGACAGTTTACCGTGTACGCGAGGGCGAGCGACACGCGTGAGCTGCGCGCGCGCCGCGCCGCTCGGGGCCGGGCTGCGATGCGTTCCTGATGACCGTCTACTGATGATCCCGCGCAACCAGGCGAGTCGTCGGTCGCCCCGTATCTCGCTCCGCCCACCACCAGACGGCGAGCGCCGTGCCGAGCAGGGCGGTCGCGGCCGCGTACAGAGGAACAGACGGCGAGACCCGGCGCACGAACAGCATCATCCCGGGGCCGAGCAGATCGATCGCGTCGCTGCTCACGGTGGCAAGGCCGCTCTGGCGCATGACCATCCACAGGCCCGTGACGACGAGCGCTCCGGCCAGTGCGAGCGCGACGTTGAATCCCCAGTCGAGCCATTGCTCGCTGCGCCACCGCGCGCGCCGCATGCGGCTCATCACGCGCGAGCTGAACTGCGCGGGCGCCGGCGGCGCCGCCCGGCTGCGCAGCAGGGCATCCACGCGCCGCGCCGACTCGAGCGCCGCGGCGCATCCGCGGCACGACGCCAGATGATCCGTCATGCGCGGGCTGGGCGTCAGCTCGCCGGACGCGATCGGCTCGATCGTCTCGAGAACCTCGTCGCAGAACATGTCAGGGCTCGAGCAGCCGCCTGAGCTGCTGCTTCGCGCGAAAGAGTTGCGTCTTCACCGTACCGAGCGGCATTCGCAGAGCCTCCGCGAGATCTTCGTACCGTACGCCCTGGAGATAGTGTGCGGCCACGAGCAGCCGCTGCTGGGCCGGCAGCCGCGCGATGGCCTTCTCCAGCCTGTCCCTCAGCTCCAGATCGCTGAATTGCCGATCGGCCACGCCCGGCGGCCGGACGGCCGCGCGCTCGTCGTCCAGCGAGACGACGCCCGCCGCCGACGCGTTCTGCCCGCGCTCCTGCACGCACACGTTCGCGACGATGCGGTAGATCCAGGTGGAGAGGCGCGCCTCGCCGCGAAAATACGGCAGCCCGCGGTGGATGCGCAGGAAGACTTCCTGCGCGAGATCCTCGGCACGCGTCCGATCCTGCACCGTGCGGGCGATCAGGGCGAAGACCAAGTTCTTGTACCCGTCGACCAGCTCCTGGAAGGCGCCCTCATCGCCGCGGCGGCAGCGTTCGACGAGCTCGCGCTCGTTGACGGGCTCCATCAGCCGTTGGTATTAGAACACGCAGGCGAAGAAAATGTTTCATTTACGGGGCTGAAACATTTGACCGTGCAGTCCGGTCTAATCCCCTATCAGGCTGCTGAAAGCGCAGCCCGTCTGGCGTATCCTCTGGAGGCGGCATGGACAGTATCTGGTCGTTGGGGCCGTTCCTCATTCCGATTACGGCGATTGTGGGCGGGATCCTCGCCGGCATTGTCGCCACGGTGACGCGGGGGCGGGTCCGCGAGCTGGAAATCCGCGAGCGGATCGCGATGATCGAACGGGGCATGGTGCCGCCCCCGGAATCGGACCCCGAGGGGTTCGACCGTCGGATGCACTCCATGGAGCGGCTGCAGCGCAGGGACGTCGCGCCGCGCCACCGGAGCGCCGGCGTCGTCCTCATCGCTGTCGGCCTCGGCATGATCGTCCTGCTGACCTACGCGGGCGACGTGCCGCGCCAGGCGATTGGCATCGGCGGCTTCATCGTCATCCTTGGGCTTGGTTTCTTCGTCAACAGCCTCTTTGCCCACCCGACGCTCCCTCCGCGCTCGAATCAGCCACCTCCCCCTCCCGACTCCGGATCCTGATTGATACAGGTCGATCAGCCGATACACTCTGTCAGTGACCGAACGTCAAAAATAGACATTAAGCGATTGATATAGAAGGACTTGATAGCTGAGTCCGGCTGTATCTTCGTGGGTTGACTCACGTATCTCTCTGACACGTTATGTCAGTAGAGTCATAATAAGTCAGTCTATGTCATGTTTATGGCGTCCTGCCTTCGATGCCCCGTCGTCGCTCGGCCTGTGAGTGACGGGGCGGAGCTGTATTTCCCTTCATTCAGACCTTGCCATGCCTGAGACGATCACGCTCGTCGATCTGATTCCGGCCGCGCCGGTACCGGGAACGTCCTCGCCGGCGCGCGAGCTCGTGGGACGTTCGGCGGCCATCGCACGAGTCCAGGACCTCGTGCGTCGCGCTGCGCTCGCCGAGGGGGGCGTCCTGCTGCTGGCGCCGCGCGGGGCGGACGTCGAATCCGTCGCACGCGTCCTGCATGAGCAGGCCAGCCGCCCATCCGGCGTCTTCGAGTGTGTGAACTGCGCCGCCGCCGATCCGGTCCGGCTCGAGCGGCTGCTCTTCGGCGCCGCGCCCGCCGTGATCCCGGCCGATCTCGAGTGGGCGGCGCGCGACAGCCGGATCGCGGCCGCGCGGGGCGGCACGGTGTTCCTCAAAGACGTCACCGATCTGCCGGCGTCCCTGCAGGCGCGCATCGCGCGGGTGGCGCGCGACGGCGAGGTGCGAATCGACGGTGAGCCGGTGGCGACCGACATCCGATGGATGGCGAGCGCTGCGTCCGGAAGCGGGAACGGCGCGCCGGGCATCGAGAGCGACGTCCAGGCGGGGCGCTTCCGCGGCGACCTGCACAGGCGGCTCGCCGCGTTCCGCATCGATCTGCCGCCGCTTGGCGACCGCGCCGAAGATGTCGCGCTGCTGTCGCTGCGTCTCCTCGAGGAGTGGTGCGCCGCGGGAGGGCGCGGGCCGCGCGCCTTCACGCAGCCGGCGCTCGCGTTGTTGTCGGCGCTCACCTGGCCGGGCAACCTTGCCGAGCTCCAGATGGTCATCGAGCGTGCCGCGGTGGACGCGGCGCACGACGCGATTCAGATAGAAGACGTCCTGGCGGCGCTCAAGCTCGATACGCTCGAGCGGCTGGAGAAGGCGCCGGCCCAGTTCGTCCCGTCGGGCAACCTGCGCGATGCGCGGCTCCGGTTCGAGCGCGACTACATCGCCGGCGTGCTCCGGCAGCACGGCTGGCGAATGGGCGAGGCCGCCCGGGCTCTCGGCATCCAGCGTCCCAATCTGTACCGCAAAGCACGTCAGCTGGGCATTCCCCTCGTGCGCGCGTCCGAGTAATGTGTATGAACCATGTGAACGGAACAGCTGTATGAATCTACTGATCGCGCTCCTGTTCGCCACGCTGCTCGCGCAGCAGGCGCCCGCTCCGCTTCCGCCGCCGCCTCCGGCCGGAACCGGCGGCTGCCGCTCCCGCCCGCTACATGATCGGTCCGCAGGATCTCCTGAAGATCACGGTCTTCGACGAGCCGGATCTGACCAACAGCTATCGGGTGGACGGCGACGGGTTCATCACGTTCCCCTACATCGGCCGCGTGGCGGCGGGCGGCCTGACGCTGGTGGAACTGCAGGACCGTGTCCGCGGGCTGCTGGCGGCGGGCTTCATCAGGAACCCGCAGGTGCGCGCCGAGATCGGCGAGTTCAAAAGCCAGAGCGTGCTCGTGAGCGGCGAGGTGCGCCAGCCGGGCAAGATCACCATGACGGGCGCGATGACGCTCCTCGAAGCGCTCGCGGCCGCCGGATCGACGACCTCCGCGGCCAGCAGCGAACTGACCGTCGCGCACCCGAGGAAGCCGGGCGAGACCGGCTCCGAGGTCTCGCGGATCAACTGGAAGGACCTGCAGCTCGGCAAGGGCACCGACGTCGCGCTGATGGACGGCGACATCATCAACGTGCCCAAGGCGCAGATGTTCTTCATCACCGGCCAGGTGCGCAACGGTGGTCCCTTCGTGCTCGAGCCCGGCACGACCATCCAGCAGGCGATTGCGATGGCCGGCGGGCTCACCGAGCGCGGATCCGATCGAGGCATCACCGTCACGCGCCTGGTGAACGGCAAGAACACCGACGTCAAAGCGGTGCTCGAAGACAAAGTCCAGCCCAACGACACGATCACGATCCGCAATCGCTTTTTCTGATGCGCGGCGGCAGCAACTAGGTTGGGAAGGACAGGCCGCTAGATGTGTGGTTTCGCGGGCGTTGTCCAGCGTGATGGCCGTCTGCCGGGAGACGTGTCGGCGCTGGCCGCGTCGCTCGGCCGCACGCTCGCGCACCGCGGTCCCGACGGATCCGGCACGTGGCAGGCGCCCGATGGTCAGGTGCTGCTCGTCCACCGCCGGCTCGCGATCATCGACCCCGGCCCCGGCGGCGTGCAGCCCATGGCCACGCCGGATGGCCGGTTCCAGATCGTGTTCAACGGCGAGATCTACAACTACCGCACGCTGCGAGAGGAACTGCGGTCGCGCGGCGAGCGCTTCGCGACCGGCAGCGACACCGAGGTGCTGCTGCGCCTCGTCTCGCGCGGGGGCGCGGCCCGGCTCGCGGACGTGCGCGGGATGTTCGCGTTCGCCTGCTGGGACTCGGTGGAACGGACCCTCTTTGTCGCCCGCGACCGGTTCGGCATCAAGCCGCTCTACATCGCGGCCGGCCCCCGTCACATCGCGTTTGCCTCCGAGCTTGGTACGCTCCGCGCATCGAACCTCGCCGGCGGCGAAACGTCGGCCGCCGGCATCCTCGCGTTTCTGCGGTGGGGCAGCGTGCCGCCGCCGCTCACATGGCAGCGCGGCGTGGAGATGCTCGAGCCCGGCACCTGGCGGCGGTGGGGGCTCGACGGCCGCGAAGAGCGCGGCGTGTTCGCGGATGCCCGCGCCGTGTATGCCGGCGGTTCCGGCGCCCGGGCGGGAGCGCGGCCAACGGACGCTCAGGCATTTCGCGCCGAGGTCGCGCCCGCCGTGCGCGAGAGCGTCCGCGCGCATCTGGTCGCCGACGTACCCGTCGGCGTGTTTCTCTCCGGCGGCATCGACTCGGGCGCGCTCGTATCCTGCGCCACGTCGGCCGGCGCAGCGAACCTGCAGACGTTCACCGTGGGTTTCGACGATGAGTCGTCGGAGGTCGAGCGGGCGCGGTCGGTGTCCGAGCGGTTCGGCACGACGCACCACGAACTTCACGTGGACCCGGCCGATGTCGCGCGCGATCTGCCGGCCGTGCTGGCACGCCTCGACCAGCCGACCGTCGACGCCGTGAACTCCTATTACGTCTCGCGCGCGGTCGCCGCGACCGGCATCAAGGCCGTGCTTTCCGGGACCGGAGGCGACGAGCTCTTCGGCGGCTACCCGTCGTTCCGGCGGCTCCCGCGCGCGCTCGCGGCGAAACACTTCGCGGGCCCGCTCTGGCCCGTCGTCGGATCGGTGGCGGGCGCCTTCATGCCCGAACGGCTCCGGGCGCGATGGCGCCATTTCGCGGCCGCCAACGGCAACCTGATCGAAGCGTACCGTGTGCAGCGCGGATTCTTTCTGCCGGGTGAAATCGCGTCGCTGGCCGGTCCGGCGCTGCTTGACACCGCCGTGTGGCGGGACGCGAACGAGCAGGTTGAGCAGGCCGAACGCTCGCTGCTTTCACCCACGGGGCCCGAACGGACGCCTGCCGCGGTCGCGCGTCTCGAAAGCCGGTTGTACCTGGGATCCCAGCTGCTTCGCGATCTCGACGTCATGTCCATGGCCCACGGGCTCGAAGTCCGCGTGCCGTTTGTCGACCACGCGCTCGTCGAATGCGTCTGGCCAAGGCTCGCGTTGCACCCCGATCTGATGACCGGCAAGCGCCTGCTCGCCGACACGCTCGATCGTCCGCTGCCGGAGGCGATCGTCCGGCATCCCAAGCAGGGCTTCACGCTGCCGTTCGCGCGCTGGATGGAGGGTGACCTGGCTCCGTTCGTCCGCGACGGCATGCGCCGCTTGTCGGACGCGGGCTGGATCGCGCCCGGTGTGCCGGACGCCGCGTGGGCCAGCTGGCGTCAGGGCGTTTCCCACTGGAGCCGCCCGTGGGGCCTGGCCGTGCTCGGGCATTTCCTGCATCAGTGATCGCGTCCGACCTGTCGGCGTTCGAACACCGCCTCTCGTACGAAGGAGAGACGGGCCGCGACCGCTGGGAAGTCCGGATCGTCGACGCCTGGGTTCGCGCGACGGTGCCGCCGCTGCTCGCCAGCCTTGCGCCGGGTCCGGTCCTCGACGCTGGCTGCGGCGAACAGCCCTTTCGCGCGCTCATCGAAGCGCACGCGCGACAGTACGTCGGCATGGACGTCGTCCAGAACAACAGCCGCTCGGTGACCGTGCTCAGCGATCTCGAGAGCGTGCCGGCCGCGGGTCCGTGCTATCCGGTCGTGCTGTGCACGGAAGTGCTCGAGCACGTGGCGGACATCGACCGCTCGTTTGCCGGATTGCGGAGGCTGACGGCTCCCGGCGGTTGCGTCGTGCTGACCGTGCCCTTCATCTACCCGGTACACATGGAACCGTTCGACTTCCGGCGGCTGACCGAGTTCGGCATCGCGCAGCTGGCCGACGCTCACGGCTTCGACGTTGCGTCGTTCGAGCGCCTCGGCCGGACGACCGACGCCCTCGCCACGCTGCTCGAGGACGCGTCGGTGCTGCCGGCGACGCCCGCGGCGTACGACCGCGTCAAGGCGCGGCTGCTCCGGATGGCGAAGTCGTGGCTGGTGCGCATGCTCGATTCCCCGTGGCTTTCCGATCACGTGACGATCAACTCCCACTACTACCTCTCGAACGGCGTCGTCCTCAGGGCCCGATGATGTCCTGGCTTCGCCTCGCGCGGCGCGGTGCGGGGGCGGCGTACCGGCAGCTGTTTCCGACGCCGGAAGTCGCGGCCTGGCGGCATGCGGATGCCCTGACGCGGACGGTGCCCCGGTTCACGCCCGGATCAATCCGCATGCTGGACTACGAGCTGAAATATCTGGACCTGCTCAGCTTCTGCCCGCAGTGGCACGACATCTTCGTTGACGGCGCGCTGGAGTTTCGTGCGGACTCACCCGCGCCGCGGATTCTCGACTGCGGCGGCAACGTCGGGCTGGCAAGCCTGTTGTTCAAACGACGGTATCCCGCGGCACGTATCACCGCCTACGAGGCAGACCCAGCCTTGTTCGAGGTCCTCAAGCACAATCTCGCCGTCAACGGGGCCGCTGACGTGGAGACGGTGCAGGCTGCGCTGTGGACAGCCAACGGCCGCATTACGTTCCGGTCCGAGGGCAGCGACTCCGGCATGATCGGCACGCTGTCAGGAGCGGTTGACGGGAACGGCTGTCGACGTCCCGAGCCTTCGGCTGCGCGACCTGATCGAGCGTGACGCGAACGGCCGCATCGATCTGCTGAAGCTCGACATCGAAGGCGCCGAAGATGCGGTCCTCGCCGACTGCGAGCCGGTGCTGCACCGCATCGGCGCGATCGTCATGGATCTCCACGAGTTCGACCCGGTGAATCGTCAGGCGCCGCGCGTGCTCGAGTTGCTGACCCGCAGCGGCTTCACCTACGCCGTCGACGAGTTCGTGCCGCAGCCCTGGCGTCCGCCCGTCGCGCCGCCGACGGCGCCGTTCCCCGCGAAGGCTCTCGTCTGGTCGATGACGGTCCGCGCATGGCGAGCATGACGCCCGGCGTCGTCTACATCGCGCCCGACAAGATGGGCGGGATGATGAACATCATCGCGAATCTGCTCGAGTTCCGGCGGCCGGACGGTCTCTCGTATCACGTCGTGCTGACGCACAACCACCTCACGACCGACACGAGGTTCGCGCAGCCCCTGGCCTGCGACAGCCAGACGACGGTGGAGTACACGTTGCCGGTGGAGAATCTCCACGCCGTCATCCGCCGCCTTGCCGCGGCCGTGCCGCCCGGTCCGGGCGTCGTCGTGGCCGGCGATCTCCTCGACCTCGCCATGCTTTCGGTCACCGACCTCGGCCGGGCGGTCGTCCTCATTCTGCACGGCGACCACGACTACTACTACGACCTCGCGGTGAAGCACGACCGCGTCGTGCACGCGTACGTGGCGTACAGCCGGCGGATGTATGAACAGCTGATGGAACGCCTGCCGCATCGCGCCGGCAACATCTACTACATTCCGTACGGCATCCCGCTCCCGGCGCGTACCCGCCGGCCTGCTGCCGGACCCATCCGGCTCATCTTCGCCGGACGCCTGGAACACGGGCAGAAGGGCGTGCTCGAACTGCCGGCGATCGCTGGGCGCTTGCGCGAGCGATCGATTGACGCCACGTGGACGATCATCGGCGACGGTCCCGACGGCGCGGCGCTTCGGGCGGCGTGGCCGGCGTCGGACCGTGTTCGCCATCTGGGCGCGATGACGAACGCCGAGACACTCGCGCGTCTGCCGGATCACGACGTGTTCGTTCTGCCGACGCGCGTCGAGGGACTCCCGGTGGCGCTGCTGGAGGCCATGGGCAGCGGTGTCGTTCCGGTCGTGAGCGATATTGACAGCGGTGTGCCGGAAGTCGTGACCGCCGGCGTGAGCGGGCTGCTGCCTGCCGTCGGTGACATCGACGGCTTTGCCGCGGCCATCGCCCGTCTTGACGCCGATCGCCCGCTTCTCGAGCGAATGAGCGCGGCTGCGCGGCGAACCGTCGAAGAACGTTTCGACGTGCGCGACCGCGTGGCCGACTACCAGGCGCTGTACGCGCGGTATGCCGAGCTGTACCGGCCGCTCGACGCCGACGCGACGCTGCAGTACGGCAGCAGGCTCGATCGCCCGTGGATCCCGAATCCGTTCGTCCGCATGGTGCGGTCGGCACTGCGAGCGAAATCGCGATGAGCGCGCCGCTCGTCAGCGTCCTGTTGACGACCTACAACCGGGACGCGTTCCTGGCGTCCGCCATCGAGAGCGTGCTTGCCCAGACGTTCACGGATTTCGAGCTGCTCATCCTGGATGACGGCTCGACCGATCGAAGCGTGGAGATCGCTCGCGCCTACGAACGCCTCGACTCGCGCGTTCGGGTCGTCGTCAACGAGCACAACATCGGTCAATTTGAAAACCGTAATCGCGCCGCCGAACTGGCGCGCGGGTCACTGCTGAAGTACCACGATTCGGACGACTTGATGTACCCGCACTGTCTGTCCGTGATGGTGTCGATGCTGCAGGCGGAGCCGGGGGCCGGATTCGGGCTGTCGAGCGGGCGCGATGGTCCGGCGGCCCGTGCCCGATGCTGCTCACGCCGCGCGATGGCCTATCAGCGCGAGTTCTTCGGCGAAGGCCTGTTCTTCTGCGGGCCCTCGGGCGCGCTGTTCCGGTCGGAGGTGTTTCGCAGAGCTGGGCGGCTTTCCGACGAGGGCGTCGCCTCGGATCATCTGTTCTGGATGCGAGCCTGCAAGACCGTCAACGTGCTGCTGATGCCGGCGGATCTCTTCTGGTACCGGCTGCACCCGGCGCAGGAGTTTCAGAGCGCGAAAGGTCAGCACGAGTACGCGCGTGTGCCCGGACTGGTGTGGCGGGCGTTGGACGAGCCCGACTGCCCGCTGACGCCGGAAGAGCGCGAGCAGGCCAAACGCAACCGCGCCTACCACCTGGCCAGGCGCACGGTGGAGTGATCTGCGCCGCGGACGCTTCGCGTTTGCGTTGAACCGGCTGCGGTATTCGAGCATGGGACCCGCCGACTGGCTGCGGTACCTGCGCTGGCCCCGCCGCGACGCGTTCGCCGGCTCGCCGCTCGACGCCGACGGAGAGTTCCACATCCCGGCGTGGGCCCGGCCCCGCGGCGGCACGGCCGGACCCGCATGACGGCCAATGAGGCCGGACGGTCGCGGCTCAAGGCCATCCTCGGGCCGCGTCTCACCGTTCTGGCCCGTTGCGTGACGCGTGGCCTGCCGGTGCCGCGCTGGGGCAACCTGCGCCGCGTCGAGCCGTTTTCGAAAACGTTCGGCTTCGATCGCGGCAAGCCGGTCGATCGGCTACTACCTGGACAGGTTCCTCGACGCCAACCGCGCGCACATCACGGGCCGGGTGCTGGAAGTGCAGGTGCCCTCGTACACGAAGCGTTTCGGAAACGGCGTCACCGAGTCGCACACCGTCGACATCAACCCCCGATTTCAGACGACGTACACCTGCGACCTGGCCGACGGCTCGCCGATTCCGAGTGATTACTACGACTGCTTCCTGGCGCCGAACACGCTGCAGCACCTGCTCGACCTGCATGCCGCGCTGCGCACGATGCTCCGCGTCGTCAAACCCGGCGGGACGGTGCTCGCGTCGGCGGCGATGCTGCTTCCGTTGATTCCCGAAGGCGGCGACTACTGGCGCCTGACGCCCGAGGGGTGGCGAATTGTCCTGGGGGTGGAGTGGCCGCATTGCGAGATCGCGGTTCAGGGGCACGGGAACTGCCTCTCGGCCGCTGCCGCCATGTACGGCCTCGCGCACGAGGAGCTGAAAACGGACGAACTCGATGCGTACGACCCGCGCTATCCGGTGCTGATCACCATGCGCTGCCGCAAGCCGGTGGCGTCCTGATGCAGACGTTATGAAGATCGTCCAGGCCGTCGGCTGGTACTACCCCGACAGCATCGGCGGAACGGAGATCTACGTCGCCGAGCTTGCCCGCCAGCTGCGCGGCTGCGGCCACGACGTGATGGTCGCCGCGCCGGAACCCGGAGTCCGTTCGCCGAGGACCTACGAGCTGGACGGCGTCGTCGTTTTCCGGTACCCGGTGCCGGAATTCGCCACACGCGACGAGGCGCAGGGCGACGTCGTGGTGCGCGGCGCGGAGCATCTCCACCGCTGGCTGGGCGAAGTGCGCGCGGACGTCGTTCATTTCCACACGTTCGTGACCGGGCTGGGTTTGCAGGAAATTCTCGCGGCCAGGCGAGCGGGCAGCCGTGCCATCGCGACCACGCATTCGAGCAGCCTGGGCTTCCTGTGCCAGCGGGGCACGCTGATGTGGCAGGGGCGGACGATATGCGACGGCCTGGTTGACGCGCGGCGATGCGCCGAGTGCGAACTGGAACATCGCGGCGCGGGTCCCGGCGCCGCGCACGCACTCGCGGCTGTGCCGGCCTGGCTTGCCGCCTTCGCACGGAGCCTGCCCGGACCGGTCGGCACCGCCATGGCGATGACAGACCTCATCGAGCGGAATAGTCTCCGGCAGCGCGCGATGCTCGAGGTCGTCGACCGGTTCGTGGTCCTGACACAGCGAGCCGCGGACATCGTGATCGCCAACGGCGCCCCACCCGGGAAAGTGGTGGTGAATCGTCTCGGCGTCAGCGAACCGATCTCGCCCCGGCCGCCCAGCGGCCCGCGGCAGCAGGTTCGGATTGGATACGTCGGGCGTCTCGATCCGATCAAGGGAGTCCTCGACCTGGCCGACGCCATTCAGCGCGTGCCGCGTGACGTCCCGATGCGCGTCGAGTTTCGCGGTCCCGCCCAGACACAGGCCGATCGCGAAACGAAAGCGACCATCGCCGCGCGGCTGTCGGGCGATGCGCGCGTGATGCTGGCCGAAGCCGTTTCACCGTCGTCGATTCCGAATGTGATCGGCAGCTACGACGTCCTGTGTTGTCCGTCGCGCTGCCTCGAGGGCGGTCCGACCGCCGGTCTGGAAGCGATGGCCGCCGGCGTGCCTGTCATCGCCGCATCGGTCGGCGGCGTCGCCGAAGTGGTCGAGGACGGCGTCAACGCGAGGCTCGTTCCGCCGGGCGACGTGGATCGGCTCGCCGCCGCGCTGATCGAGGTCGCGACTCATCCGGAAGAGACGATCGATCGGTGGCGCGAGCGCCTCCCGCGGCCGCGCACCATGCGCGAGGTCGCACGCGACTATCTCGATCTGTATGCCCGCTAAGGACGCCCTCTCCGCTGCCGTCAAGCAGGGCATGCTCACGCTCGGACAGTACCGGCGGACGTTGGCGCGCACGACGCTGCCGGGAGTCGCCGTCCTCGGGTATCACGGCCTCCGCGCGGACGACCTGCCGGCGGACTCGATGGCGTTCGAGAACCTGCACGTCCGCGCCTCGACGTTCGACGCGCACTGCCGGGTCGTGCGCGAATGCTGCGACCCGATCACGCTCGACGACTGGCGCGAGGCCGCCGCCGGCCGGACGCCGCTGCCGCCGCGCCCGGTCCTCATCACGTTCGACGACGGGTACCGGAGCGTGGCGCGAATCGGCGCGCCGATCCTGGCCGCCCACCAGCTGCCGGCGGTGGTGTTCGTCTGCAGCGATCCGATCCTCCGCCGCCGGCTGCTCTGGTTCGACGCCGTGGCGGCCCGCGACGGGCAAGCCGCGGTCGAGCGATGGAAGACGTGCGACTACGACAGCTGGGCGGCGGGATGCGCCGCGTCCGCGCCGGTGGACGATGACGATCCCCGCGCGCCGCTGACGGCCGACGACGTCGTCGCGTTGAGCCGATCGGGCCGCGTCGAGATCGGCGGACATACCAGCCGGCATCCGATCCTCTCGCGCGCCCCGCGTGAGCGCCAGCGCGAGGAGATCGCCGGGAACTGTGAGGCCATCCGCCACTGGACCGGACGGCCGGTCCGCGCGTTCGCGTACCCGAACGGCCGTCCCGGAGTGGACTACGACGACACGACGGTCGATCTGCTCGCGGAGCTCGGCATCGACGCTGCGTTCACCATGCGTCCCTCGTTCGCGCGGCCCGGCGAGCCCGTGCTCGAGCGATCGAGGTTTCTGATGGTGGACGAGGTGAGTGGCGCCGAGCTGGCGCACAGGCTGGCCCATACATGGCCGCGTTGATGCCGCGTGTCTGCGTCGTCACGGCCGGCCACATGTCAACGTGCCCGCGGATGCTGAAGGCCGCCGACGCGCTGCACGACGCCGGCTTCGCGGTTCGTGGCGTCAGCGCCTCGCACACGCCGTGGGCGGTCGAGGCGGATCGCGCTCTGCGCGCCACGCGCTCGTGGCGCTGGGACGTCGTGGACTACAGCAGGGCGACGGGCCGCCGGCGCCAGATCGTGACCGGCGCACGGCGCCGAATCGCGCGATGCGCTGACGCGCCGGATCGGGTCGTCCCGTGTGCCTGCGGCCCTGTTCGTGCGCGCGTACAGCCGGGCGCACGATGAGCTGGTCGACGCCATCGTCGCGGAGCCGGCCGATGTGATTTATGGCGGCACGACCGGCGCGCTCGCGGCGGTTGCCGAGGCGGCCCAGCGCCTGGGGGTGCCGTACGGCATCGATCTCGAGGATTTCCACACGGGAGAGCGGAGCGCGCAGGTCGGCGAGCTGAAGGTGATTGCGGAACGCATCGAGCGTCGGGTGCTGCCGGGCGCGGCGTTTCTCACGACCAGCAGCCCGATGATCGCGGACGCTTATGCCGACAAATACGGCCTGCGCCCCCGGGCCATCCACAACACGTTCTCGCTGGATCTCGCGCGAACCGATCGGTTCTCCCGACGGCGGGCCGCTCAAGTGCTACTGGTTCAGCCAGACGCTCGGCGCCGGCCGTGGGCTCGAAGACTTCATCCGCGCGGCGGGGCATGCGCGTCTGACCGCCGAGCTCCACCTTCGTGCCGGAGTCAAGCAGCCGTACCTGGACGACCTGATGCGCTTCTCCCGGGCCGCGGCGCCGTCGCTCGCGATTACGCTGCACGAGCCGGGCGGTCCGGACGCGATGGTGCACCTGGCGCGCGGCTACGACCTGGGGCTGTCCGGCGAAGAGCCGACGGCGGTGAACCGGCGCCTCTGCCTCGGCAACAAGATCTTCACGTATCTCGCCGCAGGCGTGCCGGTGCTCCTCAGCGCGACGCCGGCCCAGGCGCGTCTCGGGCAGGATCTCGGCGCGGCCGCGGTCGTCTACGAGCCCGGAGACGTGGCCGGGCTGGCCGAACGGCTGTCGTGTCTCGCGCGCGATTCGCACCTGCGTGCCCAGGCTCGACAGTCTGCGCGGTCGGCTGCTCTCCGCCGCTGGCACTGGGAGCATCCGGAAGACCGCGGCGCCCTCGTCGAAACCGTGCGCGCCGCTCTGCCTCGACCATCGTGACGACAACAATCTCCGCGCCCGGTTCCGCGCAGTCGATACGCGCCGGCGAACGGTTTCCCGTGCTCGACTCGCTGCGCGGGCTGGCGATTCTGGGAGTGTTCCTGCACCACGCGTTCTTCTGGAACGGGATGCGGCTCGACGGATGGCTGTCCCGCTCAGTCATGCAGCTCACGAGGCCCGGCTGGCTCGGCGTGGACCTGTTCTTCGTGCTGTCGGGGTTTCTGATCACGGGCCAGCTGATCGACCGGAAGGGCGACGCGCCGGGTGACTATTACCGGTGGTTCTACAAAGGCGCGCTCTCAGGATCCTGCCGCTCTACTACGCGCTGATCTTCGTGGTCGGACCGATCATGTGGTGGGCGGGCGAGACGTCGCTCATGTTTCTCGCGGCCAGCGCGGTCTTCCTCCCGAACATCGCGCTGATCGCTCGGGTGGTGGGCCACCGGACCGCTGGCCGTCCTCTGGTCGCTTGGCGTCGAGGAACAGGTGTATCTGGTCTGGCCGTTCCTGATTCGCGTGCTCAGCCTGCGCCGGCTCGCGTGGGTCCTCGTGGCTGTGGGCGCGATCGAGCCGCTCCTCCGCTGGATGACGTTCTCGTCGGGGCTTCTGCGCGAAAGCCTCTCGATCGCGACGTGGCTCGGCTGGACGGCTTCGCGTGGGGCGGACTCGTCGCGATCGTTGGCCGTGACGTCCGAATCTGACGCGCGCGCGCCTCGCGGCCATGGGCCGCGCGACCCTCGTCGTCTCTGCGTGTGCGGCCGGCCTGTGCGCATTGACCGGCACGCTGTCGCAGCGCACGGTTGTCGGGGCGTCGTGCAACTGGCTGCGCGGACGTGTTCTTGGCGGGTTGTGCGTGGCGGTCGCGGTGGCCGCGGCATCGAGCGCAGCACCGCGCCCGTCCGTCTTCGCATGCTTCGGCCGCATCAGCTATTGCCTGTATCTCGTTCATCAGTTCGTCTTCTGGGCTTTCGATCGCATCGACGGCTGTGTCGTCGCGCCCTGGCGCTCGGTCCGGTCGTCCTTCGTGCCGTGATCGTGCTCGCGCGTTCGCACGCGTCATCGCGGAGCTGTCGTGGCGATACGTCGAAGGGCCGTCCCTCGAGCTGAAGCCTGCACTGGCCGATCCGGCCGCCGTGAGGACCGCCTGATGCGTGTTCTCATCACCGCGGATCCGTACATCCCCGTTCCGCCGCTGCACTACGGCGGAATCGAACGGGTGATCGACGTCCTCGTGCGGGAGCTGGTCCAGCGCGGTCACGACGTCACGCTCGTCGCGCACCCGGACAGCCACACGCCGGCCCGGCTGGTGCCGTACGGCGAACCGCCGCACGCCGGATACCGCATCCGCGCAAAGGAGCTCGTGCAGGTGGGCAGCGTCCTCTGGCGCGAACGCCGGGACGTGGACGTCGTGCACAGCTTCGGCCGGCTTGCGGCGCTGCTGCCGATTCTGCCGAGGCGTCACCTGCCGAAGCTCCAGACCTATCAGCGCGACGGCGTCCCGTGGACGAGCGTGGCGCGTGCGGTCCGGCTGGCCGGGTCGTCGCTCATGTTCACCGGGTGTTCCTCGAGCGTCTACCGGCATCGATCGCCCGATCCGGCGACCGGTGGCGACTGGCGGACGGTGTTCAACTGTGTCGACCTGGCCACATACACGCCGCGCACGGCGGTGCCGGGCGATGCGCCCCTGGTATTTCTCGGCCGCCTCGATCCCATCAAAGGCGCGCACGACGCGATTGCCATCGCTCGCGGCGCCGGCCGCCGCCTCGTGATCGCCGGCAACCGCGTCACGGAAGGTCCGGATTCGCGGTACTTCGACGAGCAGATCGCCCCCCGCGTCGACGGCGATCGCGTCCGCTATGTCGGACCGGTGGACGACGAGCAGAAGAACCGGCTGCTCGGCGAGGCGGCCGCGCTGCTCATGCCCATCGGCTGGGAGGAGCCGTTCGGCATCGTGATGGCCGAGGCATGCGCGTGCGGGACGCCGGTGATTGCGTTCGCGCGCGGCAGCGTGCCCGAAGTCGTTCGTGACGGCACGAACGGGTTTGCGTGCGGATCGGTGGGCGGCGCGATCGCCGCGGTCGGCGCGCTCGGACGAATCGATCGCCGCGCTGTACGCGCGGACTGCGAGGCGCGGTTCGGGGGCGGGGTCATTGCCGGCGCCTACGAGGCCCTCTACCGGGAACTGATGAACCGCGCGGGCACGGCCCGGGCGGCGCGGGCGGTGGCGTGATGCGGCGCGTGCTCATGATCAGCCCGCACTTTCCACCGGACAGCACCGCCGCGACGCACCGCGTGCGGCTGCTGGCGCCCCATTTGCCGGGGCACGGATGGCAGCCGACCGTGTTGACCGTCGACCCGCGCGACTACGAAGGGCGCCTGGATCCGGACCTGCTCGCCAGCGTGCCGGCGGACGTCAGGGTGGTGCGAACGAGGGCGTGGCCGGCGAGCGCGAGCCGTGCGGTCGGCGTCGGCGATCTCGGTGTGCGTGCCTTTCGCGGGCTGTGGCGGGGAGCTTCGGCGCTGCTGGCCGCGGAACCGTTCGACGCCGTGTTCATCACGATTTATCCGTCCTATCCGGCGCTGCTCGGCCCGCTCCTCAAGCGGCACTTCACGTTTGCGTTCGTGCTCGACTACCAGGACCCGTGGGTCGGCGAGTGGGGCAGGACCGCGGGCCCGCTGGCCGGCGGGCGTCCCGATCTCAAGAGCCGCTTCAGCCGCTTCGTGGCCACGCACCTCGAGCCGCACGCACTGACCGCCGCGGACGCGGTGACGGCGGTGTCCCGCGCCACCTACGAGCAGGCCCTCGAGCGGACGCCGGCCGCGCGGCCGCGGCGCTGCGCCGAGTTGCCGATTGGCTGGGATCGCCGCGATCTCGAATGCGCCGGCGGCGGCCCGCGGACGTTTCCGGATGACGGGCTGGTTCACCTGTCGTACGTCGGCACGCTGCTCCCGACCGGCTTCGACACGCTGCGCGCCGTGCTCCGCGCGGTCGCGGCGCTGCGCGCCGCCAACCCGGCGGCGGATCGCCTGCGGCTGCACTTCTTCGGCACCAGCAACCAGCGGGCCGATTCGCTCCCGCGCGTGCTGCCAGTGGCCGCCGAATACGGTCTCACCGGCGTCGTCACCGAACATGCCCCGCGCCTGGATTACTTCGAGGCGCTGCGCGTCCTGCGCGATTCGACCGCCGTGCTGCTGATGGGCAGCAGCGAGCGGCACTACACGCCGAGCAAGGTCTTTCCGGCGCTCGTCGCGCGCCGGCCTGTCTTCGCCGTGATGCACGAGGCGAGCAACGCGTCGGACCTGCTGCGGCGCATCGGCCGGGCGCCGACGGTGCGCCTGGTCACATACGGCGACGAGACGCCTCAGTCCCGCGTGGAAGCGATTGCCAACGAGTTGTCCGAGCTGCTCGCGCACCCCTGCTACGAGGCCGCCGCCGTGGACGAGCACGTTCTCGAGCCCGCCTCGGCGGATTCACTGGCCGGGCAGCTTGCGGAGGTCTTCACTGGGTGTCTGGCGTGAGTCTCGGGACGAGGATGGTGCACAAAGCCTTCGCCGCCTTCGGCCTGCGGGTCACGCGCGTGAGGCCCGCCAACCGCTTCGATGCGATGTGCGATTCGCTGCGGATGATCGCCCGCGCGGGCTTCGTACCGACCCTCGTTATCGACGCCGGAGCGAACGTGGGGCAGTGGGCACAGAAGGTCTCCGAGACGTTTCCGGGAGTGCCGCTGCACGTGATCGAGCCCCAGGCGGCCTGCCAGGCAAAGCTGCGGGCGTTCGCTTTGACGCGCGGGTCGGTCGAGATTCATCAGACGGCCGTCACGCGGCCCGGGCGCGCCCTGGTACGAATGGCAGGCGCAACGGCGGGGTCGACTGGCGCGCGCGTCCTGGGCGATGCGGAACATGCAGAGAACGAGGACTCCCTCCCCGCGACCACTCTGGACCTGCTCTTTGGCGATCGAGTGGGCGTCTCGGACCGTGTGCTGCTCAAGCTCGACCTCGAAGGGCACGAAGCCGACGCTCTCGCGGGCGCGACGACGCTGCTGAGCCGTGTCGAGGTGCTGGTAACCGAAACGCAGGTCTACGAGATCGAGCAAAACGGACACCCCACGTTCGCTGACCTGATGAGAATTCTCAGCGAACGCGGGTTTGCGTTCTACGACGTGGCGGCGCTGGCGTCGCGGCTGCGGGACGGCCGGCTACGCATGGGCGATGTCATCTTCGTTCGCAATGGCAGCGCGTTGACAAGCGACAACCGATGGGTCTAACAGCCGTCCGTCTGACGATCGTGCAGACGCATCCGGTGCAGTACAACGCGCCGTGGTTCCGGCACATCGCCGCCCATTGCCCCGAGCTCGAGCTGACTGTCGTCTACGCGGCTCGGCCGCGTCCCGACCAGCAGGGCACGGGCTTCGATGTGGCGTTCGAGTGGGACACGCCGCTGCTCGATGGCTACGCGTGGAAGCTGGTTCGCGAAGGCGAGGATGGGGACGACTTCGCGACGGGCCGTTTTCGAGGCCTCGACGTGCCGGCCATCGGCAAAGCCGTCGCGGAGACCCGCCCCGACGTTGTCCTGGTGCCTGGCTGGCACTCCGCAACGTGTGTGCGGGCGTTGCTGTCGGCGCGGCGGCGCGGCATTCCGGTGTTGTATCGCGGCGACACGCACAACGGAGCGGGCCCGGCCGGCTGGCGGCGAGCCGCCTGGCACGTGAAGACGAGAGCGTTCCTCTCGCTCTATTCCGGCTACCTGTCGGTGGGGCGTCTCTCGCGAGAGTACCTCGAGAGCCACGGCGTGTCGCCGACGCGCATCTATTCATCCCGGCACGCCGTCGACAACGACGGGTTCGCCGCGAGCGCCGAGCCGTATCTCTCGGGCGCGGGTCGCGCGGATGCGCGTGCTGCCTGCGGCGGGGGACCGGACGATTTCATCGTGCTGTTTGCCGGGAAGATCGAAGCGCGCAAGCGGCCGCTCGATGCCGTCCGCGCCACGGCGTCACTCGGCCCGAATGCCGTGCTGGCCGTGGCGGGGCGGGGCGACCTCGAACACGCGATGCGGACCGAAGCCGAACGGCTCGGCGTCCGCGTCACCTGGCTTGGGTTCGTCAACCAGAGCATGATGGGCCGCGTCTACGCCGGCGCCGACTGCCTCGTCTTGCCGAGCGAGCTGGAATCATGGGGACTGGTCGTCAACGAAGCCATGGCGACGGGCCTTCCCGCGGTGGTGGCGGACAGCGTCGGCGGCGCGCCTGACCTGATCGTGCCGGGAGTCACCGGTGAAATCGGCGGGACCGGCGACATAGACGGCCTTGGCGCGGCGCTGCGGCGCGTGCGCGATCGCGGTGCGCGCGCGTCCATGGGCGCCGCATGCCGCGCGCACATCGCCCGGCACGGCTTCGATGCGGCGACGACCGGACTCGTGGCGGCCTGTCAATCGCTGACGCCGCGTCGCACGCGGGCGCCGCGCGTGGTCGCCTGCTGCGGAGGCATGGTCCTGGTGTTCGGACTCGAACGGATGACGTTCGAGGTGCTGGGCGTGGTTCGCAGGCACGGTGGGTCGGTGCACTGTATCGTCAACAGCTGGGAGAATCACCGGATTGTCGAGCTCGCGGAGCGCATCGGAGCCACCTGGTCGACGGGGTTCTACTGGTATTCGTTCTCGAGCCATCCTCGACACTTGTTGCAGGCGATACAGATGCTCTGGGATGTCGTCCGAACCAGCGCCGGGCTGGCCATCGTCGCCCTCCGTGTGGGGCCGACGCACGTGCTGGCACCGGAGTACGCGGCGGTCCTGCGCAACGCGCCAGTGCTCGCTGGGTTGAGGCTGCTCGGCGTCGATGTGATATTGCGCAACGGCAACGCGCCGGAACGCGGCCGCATTCAGGACGTGCTGTGGCGGCACGTGTTACCTCCGCTTGTGACGCGCTTCGTGGCCATTTCGCGATTCTGCCAGCGGCGGCTGCGGGAAGCAGGCGCGCCCGAAGCCAAGATCACGCTGATCCGCAACGCGCTCGGCCGTCGCGTGGTGGCGCCGGACGCGGACCAGGACGTCGCGCGGCTGGCGGCGACCCGGCGAACGATTCTGATCGTCGGCCAGATTGCCCCGTTCAAGGGCACCCACCTTGCCGTCGAGGCGACGCTCCGCCTGTTGGCCGAGGGTCTCGACGTACAGGCGCTCGTGGTGGGCACGTTGCCCATCTGGCCTCCCGAGCTCGTGGACTACGTCGCCCGGCTTCGCGAGCAGGTCTCGGCCGCGGGCGTTTCCGATCGCGTGCGTTTCGTCGGCGCGCGTGAGAACGTGCTCGAGATCATGAAGGCGAGCTACGTGCTGGCCGCGCCGATTCTCCAGGAAGAAACCTTCGGCCTCGTCGCGCTCGAGGCGCGCAGCGTCGGGCTGCCCGTGGTCACGTTCGCGCGCGGCGGGCTGACTGAGCTGGTGAGACATGGGGACACCGGGTACGTGTGCGCGTCGGCCGATCTCGGCGGCTTGCTCGAAGGCCTACGGCACTTCCTCATGAATCCGGCCGAGCGCGCCGTGGCGAGCGCCCGTAGCCTGGCCGCGTCGGTGGAGCCGGACAACGACTGCACCCCGGCCGAGTTCGAGCGCCGCTGGTGGGCGATGTTCGCTCAGGATCCGGCGGACGCGCGGGTTCATGAGACCATCGCCATTGCCGAGAAGGTCAGTCATGACTAGACAGTGCTCAGCGGCGCGGGTGACGCGATGAAGAAACTGGCCGTCATCGCCGGGCTCCTCGTATGGATGTTTTCGGGCGACTGGCTCCTCGGTCTCAGCGCGTTCGTGCTCGCGCTGGGCTGGGTGTTCCTGCCGGCTGAAGAGGGGCCGCCCGTGCTGGCGCTCGCGTACACCTTGCAGTGGGTGACCGTGTGTATCGGCTTGTACTACGTGGCGGTGACGGGCCGACCCCTCCAGGCGACGCTCGGCAGCGACTACCAGCCGATGGTGCTCATCGGCCTCGGGTGCCTCGTCGCGATCCTCGCGGGGCTGCTGTTCGGACAATACCTGGTGGGACGCCTGAAGCCCCTCGAGGGTGCGAGGCCCGCTTACGCGCTGACGTTCAAGAGCCTCGTCATGACGTATGTCGCGGCGACGCTTCTTGCCGGCTTCGTTCACGAGTTTGCCTGGAGCTTCCCGACCATCACGCAAGCCATCATCGCCGTCTCGTTTCTCCGGCTGGGCCTGCTCTACCTCGTGTTGAGACGGCTCGTTTCGGACGACCGGTGGGCCGTGCTGGCCCTGGTGCTGCTGTTTGAAATCGGCCTGGGCTTCACCGGCTTCCATGCCGGGTTCCGCGAGCCGCTCATCATGGCCGTGCTCGCGTTCCTCGAGCGATTCGATCGCCGGAACGTGAGCCACTGGGTGAGCCTCGGCGTGCTGTGCACGGTAATGGCGATGCTCGGGATCACCTGGGTCAGCATCCGCGTCAACTACCGCGAGCGCTACCTGGCTGACGAAGCCTTCGCACAGAACCGCGGCGCGCGGTTCGACAGCATTACCGCGGCGGCCAAGCAGTGGGCAGCGCAGGACTCGAGCCAGTTCTACGGCAACGTGGACGGCTTCATCGACCGGCTCTGGGCCATCTACTATCCCGCGCTGGCCGTGGCACGCGTGCCCGATATCGTGCCGCACACCAACGGCAAACTGATGCGCGACACGCTGCAGTTCGTGTTCATGCCGCGCGTCTTCTTTCCCGACAAGCCGGAGGTCGGTTCCGACAGCGAGCTCGTCCGGCGTTACTCGGGCGTCTGGGTGGCCGGCGCCAACGAGGACACCGACATCGCATTCGGCTACGCGGCCGAGTCGTACATCGACTTCGGCGTTCCCATGATGTTCCTGCCCGTGTTCATCTGGGCGACGTTCATGGGCGTCTGCTATGCCGGCATGTTCAAGTACTTCCGGCATCGGGACATCGCGGTGTCGGTCACCACCGTCATCTGCTGGCTGACCCTGTATTTGTTCGAGCGTTCGTGGACGAAAACGATTGGCCTGGGCGGCACGCTCATGATCTACGTCGGAACTCTCAGCTTCGTCCTGGATCGCCTCTGGTTCGAGAAATTCAGGAATGTCTACGTCGAGCAGCTGGCGGACGCCGAGGAGGAGCTCGACGGCGCGCCGCCGCTTCGCTTCCAGCCGCACTCGAAGTGAACATCTGGAACGGTGCGGCCGTCCTGTATGCCCGGTACCGGCTGGGCCTGGTCGGCGCAGACACGCAGACGACTCCTGCCGAGCGTGCGTGCCTGACGCGGCACGCCTCGGGCCGCCGAAGCCTGGTCGAGATCGGCGTCATGCACGGTGCGACGACGGCGCTGCTCCGGAGCGTGATGGCCCCCGAGGGCGTTGTCACGGGCATCGATCGGCATCTGCCTGGAAAACTTCTGGTGAGCTTCGAACGGCTCGTGGCGAAGCGCGAGCTGGAGCGGCACCCGCGCGGGCAGGCCGTGCTGCTCCGCGAGTGGAGCCACGATGCGGCGCGCAACTGGACGACGCCCATTGATTTTCTCTTCATCGACGGTGATCACAGCTGGACCGGCTTCGAACGCGACTGGCACGATTGGACCTCGCATCTCGTGCCGGGCGGCCTCGTCGCGCTGCACGACAGCCGTCCCATGCCGGACCGCGAGGTGTATGACAGCGTGCGGTTCACCCGCGACGTCGTCCTGCACGATCCGCGGTTTGCCGTCGTCGACACTGTCGACAGCCTGACGGTTCTCCAACGCGTCTGACTGCCGACTGCCGACTGCCGACTGCCGACTGCTGACTGCCGACTGCCGACTGCTGACTGCCGACTGACCGTGCGAGTCCTCCACGTCACCCCCTACTTCGCGCCGGCCTTCCGCTACGGCGGGCCGCCGCGCAGCATCCTCGGCCTCTGCCGCGCGCTGATGGAGGCTGGCGTCGAGATCGAAGTGTTCACGACTACCGCAAACGGGCCCGAGCCGCTGGCAGCGGCGCCTGAGGGCACTGAATACGAGGGCGTCCGCGTCCGCTACTTTCCGCTCGCGTGGCCGCGGCGGTACTGGCGCGCATCCGGACTCGCCGCCGCCCTCGAGCGAGCACTGCCTGCAGCCGACCTCGTTCACGTGCATGGTCTCTGGAACATGACCGGCTCAGCCGCTGTCGCACGCACGCGTTCGGCCGGCCGGCCGTACGTCGTCTCGCCGCGCGGCATGCTGCAGCCGGCCGCGATGCGGCGGCATCGTGCCCTGAAGGCTGCCGCCTACTGGGCCAGCGAACGTGCGCACGTGAGCGGCGCGGCGTTCCTGCACGCCACGTCGCTCATCGAGCAGCGGCAGATCGTAAAGTACGGTCCACCGGTGGTGACGATCGCCAACGGCGTCGCGCCCGTTGCCATCTCGCCCGGCGCGCTGGAAGAGATCCGGGACCGCGCGCAGATCGACGCCGGCGACGAGGTCGTGCTGTGTCTGGGCCGCCTGCATCCGATCAAGCGCCTCGATCTGCTGGCCGCCGCCTTCGAGATCGTGCACCGCGCGCGGCCACGGGCGCGTCTCGTCATCGCGGGTCCGGACGAAGACGGTTACCGCGCGCACGTTCAGCCGCTGTTTGCGCCCGTTGCCGGCGCGACGCGCTGGCTTGGCGCAGTGGACGGCGAGACAGTGGCCGCGCTCTTCGCCGCGAGCCGCACGCTCGTGCAGTGCTCGGATTCCGAAAGCTTCGGCATGAGCGTCGCCGAAGCGCTTGCCGCCGGACTGCCGGTCGTCGTGACGAACGGGACGCCGTGGCCGCAGGTGGCGGCGCTCGAGCTCGGATACTCGGTGGCTCAGGAACCGGCCGCGATCGCTCGAGGCATTCTCGAGATCCTCGAACGCCCGGCCGACGGATGCGCGATGGGTGCGCGCGGAAAAGCCTGGGCCCGGGAGACGCTCGGATGGGACGCGATCGGCCGATCGATGCGCGACGCCTACCAGGGCGTGCTCGATCGGCCGCGGGGTCTCACGGCGTGAGCGCGGCCACGCTCCGGTCCGTGCTGCTGACGCCCAACATACTTGGTGCGGACGGCGTGTCGTCGCTGTCGCGCGAGATCATCCGCGCGCTGCCCAGACCGGCGGCGGTGATCAGCCTCCACGATCCCGACCGGCCCGACGGGCTCCCTGACGGCGCGGACGACGTCGAGATGCGCGGCGCCGGAGGCGGCCGCGGGACGTTCCTGGCCGCCGCGGCGGCCGTTTCGCTCCGGTGTTCGCCGGCTACCGAGATCGTCTGTAGCCACCTGCACCTGGCGCCTGCCGCCGCGCTGCAGGCCTGGCGAGGCGCACGCGTGACGGCGGTGCTCTGCGGCATCGAGTCGTGGGTGCCGCTGCGGAAAGCGGAAGCGTGGGCTCTCCAGCGTGCTGATCTCGTGGCGATTTCGCAGCACACCGTCACACGGTTCAAGAGCGCGAACCCCGCGTTCGCCTCGACGGACGTGGCGGTGTGTCACCCGGGTCTGCCTGACCTACCCGACCCACCTGACCTACCCGGCCCACCCGACCCACCCGACCCACCCGACCTACCTGACCCGCGAGCCCTGCCCGCCCTGATCGTGGCGCGCATGTCCGCGGACGAGCGGTACAAGGGGCACGACGAACTGCTCGACATCTGGCCGGCGTTGCTCGCGCGGAAGCCGGACGCTAGGCTCGTCGTTGCGGGTGACGGCAGCGATCGCGGGCGGCTCGAGTCGCGCGCCGCCTCGATGGGCCTGTCACACGCCGTGACGTTTGCCGGCCGCGTGGGGGACAGCGAGCTGGCCGCGCTGTACCATCAGTGCCGTTTCCTGGTCATGCCGAGCCGCGACGAAGGCTTCGGCCTCGTGTTCCTCGAGGCGATGCGCGCGGGGAAGGCGTGCGTCGGCGCGCACGGCGCGGCCGAGGAAATCATTCGTCACGGCGTGACCGGCCTGATCGTGGAACCGGACAAGCCGGACGATCTGGCGGCCGCCGTGTTCACGCTGTTCGACCAGCCAGAAGCTTGCGTCCGCTTCGGGGCCGCCGGGCGGGAGCGCTTTCTGTCGACCTTCACCGACGCCTGCTTTCAAGCACGGTTCGCGCGCGCCCTCGACCGCCGCCCCCGCGTTAACGCGTCATGAACATTCTCGGCCTGAACGCCTATCACGGTGACGTCTCCGCGGTCCTCGTCCGCGATGGCCGGCTCATCGCGGCCATCGAGGAAGAGCGCTTCCGCCGCATCAAGCACGTCGCCGGCTTTCCCGAACGTGCCATCGCCGAGTGTCTCCGCATGGGAGGACTCGACGGCCGCGACATCGACGTCTTTGCCGTGTCGCGAAACCCCCGCGCGCATCTGTGGCGCAAGGCGCTGTTTCTCCTCGAGCACCGTCCGAGGCGGACGATTGGCGACCGTCTGCGCAACGTCGCCAGCATCGGGCGGCTGTCCGGCGCCATAGCCGCTTCGGTCGGCCTGGACGAGTACGACGTCCGCCCCCGCATGCGCTACGTCGAGCACCACCCGGCGCACCTCGCCAGCGCCGCGCTCGTCAGCCCGTTCGACGATGCGGCGGTCTGTGCGATCGACGGGTTCGGCGATTTCGTCAGCACCTCATGGGGACGGCTGGAAGGATCGGCCGTCCACGTCGACCGCCGCGTGTTCTTCCCGCATTCGCTCGGCCTCCTGTATCTCGCGGTCACCCAGTACCTCGGCTTTCCCAACTACGGCGACGAGTTCAAGGTGATGGGCCTCGCGCCCTACGGCGAGCCGCGCTACGTCAGGGAGATAGAGTCGCTGGTCAACCTTCGCGAGGGCGGGATGTTCGAGCTCGACCTCTCGTACTTCAGCCACTGGTCTGACGGCGTCACGATGACGTGGGCCGACGGCGAACCTGCCATCGGGCGCGTGTTCACGCCGAAGCTCGAACAGCTGCTCGGGAAGGCACGGCAACGGGACGAGCCTCTTGAGCCCAGACACGAGGCCATCGCTGCGTCGCTGCAGGTGGCGTTCGAGCGCGCGCAGGTACACGTGCTCCGGCAGGTTTACGAGGCCACGAAGAAGCCCCGGCTGTGCCTCGCCGGCGGGTGCGCGATGAACAGCGTCGCCAACGGCAAGATCCGCGAGAACACCCCGTTCCGCGACGTCTACATCCAGCCGGCGTCGGGCGACAACGGAACCGCGCTCGGCGCCGCGTTCGACGCATGGCACGCATCACCCGGCCGTCCGCGCACGTTCGTGATGGAGCACGGCTACTGGGGACCATCGTTCGACGACTCAGAGATAGCGGCCGCGCTGTCCGGGCAGGCCGGCGCGATTCGTGCCGCCGGCTGCAGCGAGCGGCGCTGGGACGACGAGGCCGAGCTGGACGCCTGGACCGCGTCGCAGATCGCGGCGGGGCGGGTGGTCGGCTGGTTCCAGGGGCGGATGGAATGGGGCGCTCGCGCGCTCGGCAACCGCAGCATCATCGCCGACCCGCGGCGCGCGGACATGCGCGACATCATCAACACGCGCATCAAGTTCCGCGAGCGGTTCCGGCCGTTCGCGCCGTCGGTGGCCGTCGAAGCCATCGACGAGTTCTTCGTCGGCGCCGTGCCCGACCCGTTCATGCTGCAGGTTTATCCCATCAGGCCGGACAAACGCGCCGTCGTGCCTGCCGTCACGCACGTGGACGGCTCGGGCCGGCTGCAGACGGTCAGCCGCGAGTCGAACCCCCGCTACTGGAATCTGATCAAGGCGTTCGAGCGCGTCAGCGGCGTGCCGATGCTGCTGAACACGTCGTTCAACGAAAACGAACCGATCGTGCTGCGGCCGCAGGAGGCGCTCGACTGCTTCCTGCGGACCCACATGGATGTGCTGGTCATGGGACGCCACGTCGTCGAGCGTCCGATGGTGGACTGAATGAACCGGTGGACTGAATGAACCTGTCATCGAAACGCGTGCTCGTGACCGGCGGAAGCGGATTTCTCGGCCGGCACGTCGTCTCCGCCCTCGAGCGCCACGGCTGCCGCGAAGTGGTCGTCGTGAGGAAGGCCGGGTACGATCTAACGAGCGAACCCGACGTCGTGAGACTGTTCCGCGAGGTCCGGCCGCACGTTGTCGTGCATCTCGCGGCGGTCGTCGGCGGCATCGGCGCGAACCGCGAGTCGCCGGGCCGGTTCTTCTATCAGAACGTCATGATGGGCGCGCTGACGATGGAGCAGGCGAGGGTGGCGGGGGTGGAGAAGTTCGTCGGCGTGGGGACGATCTGTGCGTACCCGAAGCTGGCGCCCGTGCCGTTTCTGGAGCGCGATCTGTGGAACGGGTACCCGGAGGAGACCAACGCGCCTTACGGCATCGCGAAGAAGATGCTGCTCGTGCAAGGACAGGCGTACCGGCAGGAGTACGGATTCAACGCCATCCACCTGCTGCCGGTGAATCTCTACGGGCCGCACGACAACTTCGATCCCTCTTCGTCGCACGTGATCCCCGCGCTCATCCGCAAGTGTCTCGAGGCGATCGACGCGCGGTCGGACGAGGTCGTCTGCTGGGGCACGGGCAACGCGACGCGGGAGTTCCTCTATGTCGAGGACTGCGCCGAAGCGATCGTGCTGGCGGCCGAGCAGTACGACGCGGTTGAACCGGTCAACGTCGGCGCGGGCTTCGAAATCAGCATCCGCGACCTCGCGGAACTGATCGCGGAGCTGACGGGCTTCAGGGGTCGGCTGACGTTCGATCGCACCAAGCCCGACGGCCAGCCGCGGCGAAGCCTCGACGTGACACGTGCGCGCAACTCGTTCGATTTCGCCGCCACGACTGATTTCCGGACCGGCTTGAAGCGCACGATCGAATGGTACCAAAAGCAGCGCCCAGTGCCCGCCACGTGAAGCTCTGCTTCTTCAATCGATCGTACTGGCCCGATCAGGCGGCGACGGGCCAGCTGCTGACCGAGCTCGCGGAAGATCTCGTCGCGCGGCACGGGTGCCAGGTGTCCGTGGTGGCCGGGCGCGCGCTGCATGGGCGCGACGGCCGGACGGGCAAAGGCAGGCTCTGGCCGCCGATCAGCCCGGTCAGACACGAAGAGCGGGCCGGCGTGCGGATTCTCCGCGCCAACGGCACCGCGTTCCCGCGTCACCGGTTTGCCGGCCGAGCCAGCAACTACCTGACATATTTCGCGTCGGCCTATGCCGCCAGCTGGCGTCTGGGTCCCCAGGACGTCGTGGTGTCGCTGACCGATCCGCCGATCCTCGGCCTCGCCGCGCTGCGCGCCGCGCGCCGCGCCGGAGCCCGCTTCGTGTTCCTGTGCGAGGACGTGTTCCCCGAAGTGGCCGTTCTGCTCGACGACTTTCACAACGAGACCGTGAACCGGACGCTCGATCGCATCAACCGGTACCTGCTCCGGGAAGCCGACGCCGTGGTGGCCCTGGGCGACCGCATGAAACGTCGCCTGGTCGAGGAGAAAGGCGCCGACCCGTCGCGCGTCCGCGTGATCCACAACTGGGCCGACTGCGAAGCCATCACGCCGAAGCCGAAGGACAACGCGTTCGCGCGCGCGCACGGCCTGACCGACCGCTTCGTCCTGATGCACTCGGGGAACGTCGGCCTCTCGCAGAACCTCGACCTGCTGCTCGAAGCCGCGGCGCGGCTGCTCTCCAGGGAGCGGCTCGTCGTCGCCATCGTCGGCGATGGCGCGCGGCGCCAGCCGCTGCAGGACATGGCGGCCCGGCGCGGGCTCACGAACGTCCGGTTCTTCCCGTATCAGCCCAAGGAGCAGCTCGACGAATCGTTCGCCACAGCCGATGCGTTTCTCGTGTCGCTCAAGCCCGGCCTCGAAGGTTATATCGTGCCGAGCAAGGTGTACGGCATCCTGGCCTCGGGGCGGCCCTTCGTCGCCGCGGTCGACCCGAGCTGCGAGGCCGCGGTCATTGCGCGCGAGCATCACTGCGGCACCATTGCCCCGCCGGGAGAGCCCGATGCGCTCGCCACGTCCATTGCGGCCCTCTGTGACGATCCCGCCGGCGCACGCGTCATGGGAGAGAACGCGCGCCGCGCGGCCTGGAGTTACGACCGCCGCGTCGCCGTCCAGTCGTACTACGATCTCTTCGCCAGCCTCGGTCGAGGCGCGGTGCCGGCATGATCAAGCGGCTGTTCGACGCCTCGCTCGCCGGCGTGGGGCTGCTCGTGTCGGTGCCGCTCTGGTGCGTGATTCCGATCGCGATCAAGCTCGAGGACGGCGGGCCGGTGTTCTTCCCCCAGGCCCGTGTCGGTTTGAACGGCCGGGTGTTCAAGGCGCTGAAGTTCCGATCGATGCGTCCCGACGCGGAGGCGCTGACCGGTCCCGTGCAGGCTGCCGAAAACGATCCGCGCGTGACGCGCGTCGGACGTGTCCTGCGCGCGACGGCGATGGACGAACTGCCGCAGCTCGTGAACATCCTCGTCGGCGACATGAGCTTCGTCGGCCCTCGGCCGCTCAGGCCGGGCGAGCTCGAGGTCAGAGGCGACGGTCAGGTGACGCCGCTCTCGGAAATCCCCGGATATCAGGAACGCCATTCGATCCGGCCCGGGCTGACGGGCCTGACGCAGGTCTACGCGCCGCGCGACATCTCGCGCACGAGCAAGTTCCGTCTGGATCGGCTGTACCTGAAGCGCGCCGGCTTCTGCCTCGACATGAAGCTCATCATCCTGTCGTTCTGGATCACCGGCCGCGGTTCCTGGGAAGTGCGAGGCCGCAAAGTCTGAGCAGGCGGAGGAGCCGCGAATTGTAAACAAGACCTTATAATGTCGGCGTTGGAGATCGACGTCCTCGTCGTCGGCGGCGGACCGGCTGGCCTCTACGCGGCCGAGTGCCTGGCGAGCCGCGGAATTTCGACGCTCGTCTGCGAAGAGCATGCGGGCATCGGCGATCCCGTTCACTGCACCGGCATCCTCGCCAGCGAAAGCTTCGACGCTCTCGGCCTGCCGCACGACGCGACGCTCAACACCCTGACGACGGCTCAGTTCGTGTCGCCATCGGGGTTGAGGATCCCGTACTCAACGCCGGCGCCGCTGGCGGCCGTGATCGATCGCGTGGCGTTCGACCGGGCGCTGGCAAGACGAGCGGAAGCGGCGGGCGCGGAGGTGCGGGTCGGCACCCGGGTCTCCGCTGTCGAGACGGGGCCCGCGTCCGTGCGGGCGCTCGTGGGTGAGAACTGGGTCACCGCCCGGCTGCTCGTCATGGCCTGCGGCGCGAACTACGCCTTCCAGCGGCGCTTCGGCCTGGGGCTGCCGCGAAGCTACCTGCATACGGCCCAGCGCGAGCTCGTCGCCCGGCGGCCAGGCGACGTCGAACTGCATTTCGGCCACGACATCGCGCCCGGCGGTTTCGCGTGGGCGGTGCCGATTGTCCGCGCGTCGGGCACCTACGTCCGCGTGGGCGTGATGACCGCCCGCGACCCCGTCGGCGGCTACACGCGCATGCTGGCGCGGGTGGCGGGGCCGTGGGGCATCGACATCACCCCCGAGCCGCCGCGACAGAAGCTGCTGCCGCTCGGCGCCATCGATCGGACGTACGGAGACCGGACGCTCATCGTCGGCGATGCCGCCGGGCTGGTGAAGCCGACGACCG
Organism: uncultured Acidobacteriota bacterium; assembly: GCA_963712905.1. Lineage (GTDB taxonomy): Bacteria > Acidobacteriota > Vicinamibacteria > Vicinamibacterales > CAVVIG01 > CAVQJU01. The sequence goes on from CAVQJU010000021.1 coordinate 33,777, forward strand.
GCGGCGGGATTCACTACAGCATTCTCAGCGCGAAGCTGGCGTCCAGCGTCGCGGCCGCCGCCCTCGCGAGCGATCGCCTCGACGCGGAGGCGCTGGCGTCGTACGAGCGTGCCTGGCGCGACCAGCTCGGCGAGGAGTTCGCGGAGCAGCGCTCGCTGCGCGATCTGGTCACGCGGCTGAGCGATCGCGAGATCGACAGCTTCTTCGAGCTCGCCCGGACCGACGGCATCATGCCGATCGTCCGGAAAACGGCGCAGTTCAATCACCATCGTCACCTGATTCGCGCGCTGCTCCGGCATCCTCCGGCGCGAAAGATCCTCTTCCGTTCGATCATCGGATGATTCCGCTCGCCCGCAAGTTCTTCCAGCGCTCCGCGGCCGATCGCCGGCTGCTGGTCCGCGCCTTCGGCGTGCACGCCTGCGTGGCGGTGCTCCTTCACGTCGCCGGCTTTCGACGGCTGAGCCGCTGGCTGGCGTCCGGCGACGTTGATCGCGCCGCTCGGCCGGATGGAATCGACGACGGCGACGTCCAACGCGTGGTCTGGGCCGTTCGCCAGGCCGTGGCCGTCACGCCGTGGGGCCGCACGTGCCTCACCGAGGCGTTGACCGCGGCTGTCCTGCTCCGTCGCGCCGGCTGCCAGACGACGCTGCAGTACGGCGTGGCTACAGGTGGCGGCGGCGGTCTCGACGCGCACGCGTGGCTGGAGCACAGGGGCGCCGTAATTCTCGGTCACTCGGCTCGGCCCTACGCCGCACTCCACCACGCGGGGTGGACCGCATGACGTCTCCGTCGCTCGATGCGGCGTTCAGCATCCCTGACGACGTGGTCTTCCGCGAGCTCGACGGCGAGGCCGTCGTCCTCAACCTCGATACCGGGATCTACTTCGGCCTGGACGCCGTGGGCACACGTATCTGGCGGCTGATCGAAGAGCGCAAGCCGCTCCGCATCGTCCTCGATACCCTGATCGATGAATACGAAGCCCCGCCTGATCGCCTGCAGAGCGACCTGCTGGCGTTTGTCGAGCGGCTGAACGGCAAGGGCCTCCTCGTCTCTCGAATGACCACCGTTCCATGAGCGCGCTGGCCGGGATCGTGAGGTTCGACGGCGGACCGGCCGACCCGGTCACGGTCGGGCGCATGATCGATTGCGTGGAGCATCGTGGACTCCACTGGCGTGATATCCACGCGGACGGGTCCGTCGCGTTCGCCTATCGCTGGGGGCGCACGGGGCCGGCGCAGCCAGTGGATGAACAGCCGGTGGTCGATCGGCTGACACAAACGGTGCTGGCGTTCGACGGCAGGCTCGACAACCGGCCCGAGCTCGCGAATGAGCTCGATCTGCGAGACGATCCCGGAGTGTCTGACGCGGCGATGGTGCTGGCAGCGCACCGGCGGTGGGGTCGCGACATGGTGCCGCGTCTACTCGGCGACTTCGCGTTTGCACTCTGGAACGGCCGCGAGCGCCGGCTGATTCTCGCGCGTGATCCCCGCGGCATACGCTCCGTTGCTTACGCCGCCCTCGGTGGCTCACTCATGTTCGCGACCGAGCCGCGCCAGCTGCTCCGAGCGAGCGGTGTGGATGCGAGCCCGAACATGGGGTTCGTGGGTGAACGCCTGAGTGGCTTCGCCTCGCATCCTTCGGAAACGATTTTCTGCGGCATCCAGCGGGTGCCCGCCGCGCACATGCTGACGGCGTCGCCGGCGGCCCCGGCCGGGACGCTGACTCGTTACTGGGACATCGATCCTCGTCGCGAGCTGCGGTATGCCGACGATGCGCAGTATGCGGAGCACTTGCGGGAGCTGTGCGGGAGAGCGGTGGCGGCGAGGCTGCGCGGCCTGAACAAGGTCGCCGTGCTGCTGAGCGGCGGCGTCGATTCGTCGTCGATCGCCGGGGTGGCGTCGCAACTGAATCCCGGCGGGTCGCCGGTCGAAGTCCGCGCGTATCATCACTCGCTCCGTGGATATCCGGATGCCGACGAACAGCAGCATGCCGAGACCGTGGCGCGGCACTGCGGCATCCCGTTCGTATCCGTGCCGTTCGAGGGCGCTGACCTCGATCACCACCTGGACAATGCCCGTCGCCTCGAAGACACGACTCCAGGGACGTTCGGGTTGAGCGACGACAAGCTCGCCTCGCGCATGTCGGACGATGGCGCGACGGTCGTGCTGTCGGGTATCGGCGGCGACGAGTGGTTTGGCGGCGCCTATCAGCATTCGGCCGATCTGCTCAGACGCGGCCGTTTCGTGGCGGCGGCGCGCCAGCTCTGGGCCGATGGCCGCAACCCGGATGCATTCCACGGCGTCAAGCTGCTCGCGAAGTCGTGTGTCTGGGCCGCGACACCGGCCCCTGCCCGCCGCGTGATCAAGGGCATGCTGCCACGCCGGGATCTGGTGCCGCCCGGTTTCAATCGGCCTTTTGCAGCCGACGTCTCGCTCGTGGAGCGCATTACGCCGGCGCCGGCCGACCGCAGGTTTCCGACGCTGGCGGCCGCGGCCATCCACGCCGCCGCGCTGCATCCGGACGGCGTCAACACCTGGGACGAGGGCGCGCGGCACGTGAGCCTCTGGGGCCACGAGCTGACGGCGCCGCTGCTCGATCGGCGTCTGGCCGAATTCGCGATGGCGATCCCGGAACAGCAGCGGTGGTCCGGTGGCGAGACCAAACGCGTGCTTCGCGCCGCGGTGGCCGGATTCCTCCCGGACGAGGTCCGGATGCGCCGGGGGAAGTCCGATCCGGGTGCGGTGACGTTCGGTGAGCTCAAGCGACTGCACGGCCAGGGTGCGTTCACCCGCATGGAGCTGGCCCAGGCGGGCATCCTCGACCAGGCGGCCGTCGATTCGCAGTTCCAGGACATGACGCGGTTGTTCGCGGCCGGGCAGGACCGCTATAAAGTACTGGCCTACCGGTTGTGGACCTTTTTCGCGGGCGAGTGCGTTTGGCGGACGCTGTTCGGCAGTCGGGCTGTGAGGATCGCGTACCTACGAAGGGAAGGTTTGAGTGGAGCAGAAACGCAAAGAGCCGGCGCTCGATGACCGTCGGCCGGCTCGCACCCGGAAGAAACCGTACGCGACACCTGTCGTCACCGAATACGGCAACGTTGCCAAGTTGACCCAGGGCGGCAACGGCTCCATAACCGATAGCCTGCCCTTCGGTTCCCAGCGAAAGAGTTGTCTCTAGCCTGACGTGTCGATCGAACTGGACGCGCACCGACAGTTCATCGCGGATCGCCCACGGCTCGACGCTTTCGCCGGTGCGATTGCCGCCACTGTCCGCCCGGGCGACGTGGTCGTCGATCTGGCGGCGGGCACCGGAATTTTCGGCCTCCTCGCGTGCCGGTCCGGCGCCGCGCGCGTCTACAGCATCGAGGCCGGCGCCATCGTCGGGCTGGCTGGCGCCCTGGCGCGCGCCAACGGCTTCGAGGATCGCGTACGGTCCGTTCATGCGCACTCGTCGGTCGCCGAGCTCCCCGAACGCGCGGACGTCATCGTCACCGACCAGATCGGCCAGTTCGGGTTCGAAGCCGGCCTCGTCGAAACCGTCGCGGATGTCCGGTCGCGCCTGCTCAAGCCCGGCGGGCGGATTATTCCCAGGCGCGTCACGCTCTTCCTGGCGCCCGTCGAGGCGCCGCTGTTTCGAGACGGGCTGGACTTCTGGAGCAGCGAGCCGGCCGGGTTCAGCTTCGGGCCCGCGCGCGAAATCGCTGTCAACAGCGGACACCGGTTTCGTCTCGAGCGCGAGCACCTGCTGGGCAGGGGCGTTGCCGGCGCGGTGATCGACCTGCAGACCGTCGTCAACGAGCCGTTCGACTGCCGCGCGACGCTGACGGCGTCGCGCGATGGCCTGCTCGACGGCATTGGCGGCTGGTTCGCGGCCGACCTGGCGGACGGGATCGCGATGACCAATGCTCCCGGCGACCCGGCCCGGATCGATCGACGTAACGTCGTGTTTCCGATTGATCGGCCGGTGCCGCTGCGCGGCGGAGACACCGTGACCGTCTCGATGCGCGTACGGCCCGCCGATCTGCTTGTGCGATGGACCGTCGAGGTGCCCGACGGCCGCCGGTTTTCGCACTCCACCCTCGGAGGGATGTTCATCCTGGGCGACGACCTGAAGCGAACCCATCCCGCCTCGACGCCGCGGCTGACCGGCCGTGGCGTGGCGCGGCGCACCGTGCTCGAACTGTGCGACGGACCGGCCGCTCGACGCCATCGAGCGCGAAGTCTACGACAGGCATCGCGACCTGTTCGACTCGGAGGTGGCCGCCCAGGTGTTCGTCGCCGAGGTCGTGACCCGCTACTGTGTCTGAGACGCTGCGCTACCGCTGGGCGTCGCTCGTGATCGACTGCGACTTTCCGCTTCCCGAGCTGCCGCGGGTCCGCGGCGTCCGGCGGCCCGACATCGTCGTCCGGCGCGCCACTGCGGGGACGCGCGGGTGCCAACGGCGCGCGTGTTCACGAGTGGCGCCTGCCCGACGGCACGCGATGGGCTTCCGTGGCAAAAGCGAAGGGTGAGCGCGTCGTGCGGTTCCAGCGGTTCGCCGCCTTTGCCGTCGCCGATGGCGGGCGCACCGTGCGCTGGCATGCGCCGTCCACGACCCGGCCCGACACCCTGCGCCATCTGCTGCTCGACCAGGTGCTGCCCGGCCGTCGCCTTCGAGCACTCGCTGATCGGACTGCACGCGTCGGCCGTGGTCGTCAGCGGCAGAGGCGTGGCGTTTGCCGGCCCCACGAGCCGGGGCAAGTCCACGCTGGCGGCCAGCTTCGCGCTCGACGGTCATGCGGTCGTCACCGACGACTGCCTCATGCTGCGCTGGACGCGCGCCGAACCGTGCGCCGTTCCGAGCTATCCGTCGCTGCGCCTGTGGAGGAGCACGGCGGAGAGCCTCCTCGGTGCGAACGCGGATCTGCCGCCCGTGGCGCAGTACACCTCGAAGCTCCGGATAGGCGCGCGTGTCCCGGGAATCTCGTTCCGGCGGCAGCCCGTGCGCGTGGGGAAGATTTACGTCATCGATCGCCGCGCCGGGCCGGCCCGTATCGACCTGTTGTCCCGCCGCGAGGCCTACGTCGAGCTGTTGAAGACGACGTTCCACCTCGATCCCCTGGATCGGGTGACAGCGCGCCGTGAGGTGGCGGCGCTGGCGGCCATCGTCCGGCGCGTGCCGGTGGCCCGTCTGCGCGTGCCGCTGCGGCTCGAGTCGCTCGGACAGGTGCGGCGGGCCATCGCCGCGGATCTGGCCGGCGACGGGCCGATCTTCGTGATTCAGCTCACGCGATCGGGATTGTGCGTCTCGTCTCCTGACGAAGTGAATCGGCTGGCCGGGGTGTTCGCGCGGCAGCACTCGGTGTTGCTGCGGGGATTTCTCGAGCCGGCGCTGTGCGACGCTGTGGCGAGGATTGTCGCCGCCGCGCGATTTACCGAGCGCGTGCACGGCCATCTCGATCCGCCGGCGATCGATCTGGGCCTCGACGATCCCGCAGCGCACGGCCGCCTGCTCGTGCTCTTCAACGACGCGCGCCTGTTCCGTTTCGTCGAAGCCGTGACGGGCTGCGGAGCCATCGGCAGCTTTCAGGGGACCGTCTATCGGATTATTCCGGGCGTGCACGGACTGGACAGCTGGCACGACGACCTGCACGGATCGCGGATTGCGGCGCTGACGGTCAACCTCAGCCCGGCGTGGCTTTTCGGGAGGCGCCCTTCAGATCAGAAAGACCGACCCGCCGGCGACCGTCTGTGAGATCGCCAACACAGGCTTCGGCGACGCCGTGGTGTTTCGCATCGCCCGCGATTTCGAGCACCGGGTGATGCCGGTCGAGCCTGGCCCGGCCAAGATCGCGTGGACCGGATGGTTCCGACGCGAGCCGTCCTTCCTCGACGTCCTTCACGCGTCCCACCCGCGTCCCTCCTAGCCCGCTTCCCGGATCGGCATTTGTCTATCACCACGTCGCGTTCGGCGGTTCCACACACGGCGGAACGCCGAAGGCTTGTCTACGCCGCGCTCCTCGTGGGTCTTCTGCTTCGACTGGCGGCGCTGCCGTACCCGGGCACGGGCGACGTGATGATCTGGAAGGTCTGGGCGTACAGCGGTGCCGTGGTTGGAACCAGCCGGATGTACGGCGTGGGCGGCACGTCCGAGGTTCCATCGCAGTATCACATGCTGCGTTCGGCGCTTTCGAGGCCATCGCCGACTATCCGCCGCTGGCGCTGTACGAGCTGGGCGCCGCGGCGCGCGTATACGGGGCCGCGACGCAGCAATCGATGGGAGAACTCCGCGGCCTTCACGGTATTCATCAAGTCGATTCCCGTCGTGTTCGAGGCGGCGCTCTGCGCGCTGCTGTTCGTCGCCTTGCGCCGCACCGCCGGTGACGATGCCGCCCGCTGGGCGGTCGTCGTCTACTGGCTGAATCCGGCCGCGATCATCAACGCGAGCTTCGGCGGCTATCTCGATCCGCTGTTCGTGCTTCCTGCGGTCGGGGCGTTGATGGCTGCGACAGCGGGCCGGCCGATGCTGGCGGGCTGTCTGATCGCAGCTTCGATCCTCACCAAACCCCAGGGCATCTTCATCGTCCCAGCCGTGATGCTGGCTCTCTGGAATGCGGCGGAATCCGGCGCCCGGCACCGGCGGATCGTGGCCGGCGCGGCGGGGGCGATTCTCGTATCCGGCGCAGTCATCGCGCCGTACGTGACGGCAGGCGCGTGGTGGAACATGGTGCACGGCATTTCATCGCAAGCCACTGAGATCTTCGTCTCGATGGATGGTTACAACTTCTGGTGGATCGCGGGCCACGCCATGTGGGTCGCCTACGCGTGGCAGCGAGGTCTCGATGCGTGGGCGGTGTTCATGGCGCCGGTCGAACGCATTCCATTCGTGAGGGCCGCGGCCCACGGGCTGCCCTTTCTGCGGGTGGCTGGCACGATGCTCGCGCTGGCCGGCATCGGCTGGGGACTCTGGATCGGACGGCGCGCGCGCGATCTTCCGCTCGTCGCCGCGGTGGCGGCCTTCTCGGTGCATGCGTACGTCACGCTCGGCGCGCAGGTCCACGAGAACCATCTCTTCGCGGCCATGCCGCTGCTCGTGGTCGCGGCGGCGACGCGGCGGCGCTTTGCACCCATACTCGCCGGCGTCAGCGCGTTTCTGGCGCTCAGCATGGTCTTCTATATGTTCGGCGCCGAGGAGAGCCAGCGTCCGCTGTCTCGATCGCTGACGCTCGTCGACACGACGCTGCTGCTCGCAGTGTTCAACTGCGGGCTGTTTGTGTGGCACGCGTTGGTGTTGCGCTCCGAGGCCCGCGTGTGACGCGCGGCGGCGCGGCATTCGCGGCAGCGCTTGCCGCCGGCTTCCTGATCCGGGCTGCCGCGCTTCCGCTCCCGGGCGCCGGGGATGTCGAGCCCTGGAAGATCTGGAGCTATCACGCCGTGACGGACGGCGTCACCACGGTGTACGGCGTCGGGTCTCCGGCCGAGTACACCGAGCTGTCGTTTCTCGGAAAGATCGCGCCGGTCAACTATCCACCGCTGGCGATCTACGAGCTTGCCGCCGCGGGCTGGATCTACTCGATGGCGACCGGAGGACAGTTCCCGGACACGGTGGCGCTCACCGTCACGATGAAAGTTCTGCCGGCGCTGTTCGAGGTCGGCATCATCGCTGTGCTGTTCGCGGCGATTCGGCGGACGGCCGACGAGGATCGCGCCAGGTGGGCGGTCGTCGGCTACTGGTTGAACCCTGCCGCGCTCGTGTGCGCGAGCATCGGCGGCTATCTCGATACGCTGCCCGCATTGCCCGCTCTCGGCGCGCTGCTGGCAGCGGTGTCGGGCTGGCCCGCCGCGGCCGGCGCGCTCGCTGCCGCGGCCGCTCTCACGAAGCCCCAGGGCGCCATCATCCTGCCGGTCGTACTGCTCGCCGCGTGGAACGGAGGCGACGGGTCGCCCGCGGACCGTCTGAGGCGCGCCGCGTCCACCGTGGCTGGCGGCCTCGCAGCATCCGCCGTCCTCCTCGCGCCGATTGTCGCCGCCGGCACCTGGCCAAACATGATCCGCATGCTCGGGACGCTGGCCGACGACGAAAGCCTCTCGATGAGCGGGTACAACGTCTGGTGGCTCGCTGGGCACGCGTTGACCGTCGGCTACTCGGGGCTTCGCGGCTCGAGCGTGTGGGCGGCCGTGACCGCGCCGGCCACGTACGTCGCTTTCGATCGCGTGGCAGCGCACGGCCTTCCGTATCTGCGGGCCGTTGGCTCGCTGCTCGCATTGACGGGCATCGGCTGGGGACTCTGGATCGGCCGTCGCGTTTCGGACTTCTCGCGGGTATCGGCGGTGGCGGCTTTTGCCGTCTGCGCGTACGCGGTGCTCGCGACACGCGTGCACGAAAACCACGCGTTCCCTGCCATTCCGCTGCTCGTGGCGGCCTCGGCGGGACGCAGGCGATTCACGCCCGTGCTCGCGGCGGTCAGCGCCTGGTTCACGCTGAACGTCGTGTTCTACGGCATCACCGACGACGGCCGGTTCGCCGTGTCCCGATCGTTCACCGTGATCGACGCGACGTTGCTCGTAGCCGTGCTGGGTTGCGTGTCGTTGGCGTGGTTCGCGAGGGTGTTGTACGTGGAGTGCCGGATCAGGCAGGCCTAAACGCCTGCACTACTTCTGATCAACGTGTAAAGCTGGTCCGCGCAGGCCGCGTCGGTCATGTGCTCCAGCACCCAGGCACGCGGCTGGAATGCGGCCAGGGCGGTCAACGTCCCGCGAAGCGCTTCCTCGAGATGGTCAATCGTCCGGAAGGTCACGCCGGTGGCGGGAGTGAGAAAGGGTGCCGACGACTTCGACTTGAAGGTGCGGCCGCGCCACTGTGCGTCGCCCTGCGGATCCCAGACGACCGTGGCCACGTCCATCGACCACGCTTCGGCGAGCGCGATGCCCTGCGTTTCGAAACGTGCTCAGGAAGACGCCGGCCACGGATCCATCGAGCGCTTCGCGGTAGTCAGACGGCGTGAAGATGCCGTGCTCGCCGTGCAGTGACCGGATCCGCCGCGGCTCGAGCCCGCATCGCCTCACGATCGCTTCGACGGCTTCGCAGAAGCGTTCGTCGCCGCTCTTCCAGTAGACCACCGCGCTGCGTTCTTTCGCCACGCCTCGAGGGTTTCCACACCTCCGCGTCCACCCCGCACGGACACACCCGGCTCTTCGCGACAAGCTCCGGAAACCCCTCGTAGAAATCGACCGTCCACTCGGAAGGCACGATGACGAGATCGATCTCGGGGCTCAGCAGGATGCCGCCGCTCTCGTCCGCGAACAGCGCGTTCACGGGCCCCGCCACCACGTAGTCCACGATTCCCCGCCGCTTCAATTCGATCGCCTGGCGCAGCGCCTCGTTGGCGGGCGCGTACACGACGCGCGCGAGATCGCCGAACGTGCGCGGGTTGAAGGTGAAGTCGGCGCCGATCGATCGCAGCCCCTCCACGACGCTTCGCACCAGCGCGTAGTGCCCGGGATAGGGTGAGGGACGCGGCACGGGCACGCCGGGCTTGACGACGGAGCGGACAGCGCCGCGTATGGAGTGATAGACGCGCCGCGGCGCCGGCAGGATCGGCAGCGTGAGCACGGTGAGCGAGGGCTGGCTCACGGGATGATTCGGCGCTTCGCCGCGCTCAGAACGCGCCGCCCGAGCGTTCGCGCCCGGACGAATCGGGACGGCAGATACGAACGATCGGGCCTGCGGATTCCGGCCCGGCGCCGTTGCGGAACTCCTGCCGCAGCAGCGGCACCTGCCAGATTTCGAGCGGCTCGAAGAACGCCACGCCGCGCTCGTCGAACCATCGCAGGATTTCTGCCTCCTGCCACGAAGGCTCCGCGTCGACCGACGTGCCGGGTAGCGTGACATCGTCGAGCCACGTCGGCAGGGATCGGCGCTGTCGGCGACGTACCGCTCGGGCAGCGTGTGCGCGTACTGCTCGTTGATGGCGACGGCGGTCTTTCCGCCCTGCATGAATTCGCGGCAGCGGTACCAGGCCTGCCGCATCTGGCTGCGGTTCGGCAGCAGCCACTGCAGGTGCATCACCGGGACGTCCTCGGCCTTCAGCCGTCGCGCACCAGCGGCCATCGGCACGCGCTCCTCGTGCAGCGGCAGCGCGCGCGATCGGTCGTAGTTCACGCGCCGATCGTCGACGATGGCGACCGGCTTCAGATACGGGCGCGTACGACGCCCAGCCCGGTGCGATAACGTGCCGGACTGTTCCAGAAATGGCAGTACAGGCAGTCGACGACGGCGCCGGCGGTCAGCATCGTCTGGTGATCGCTCGAGAAACCGGCTGCACCAGCCGGGGCGAGACGAGCTCGTCCGCGTCGGTGCACCACACGCAGGTTGGTGCCGTCGTAGTCGCGCGCGGCGTCCCACAGCTGCCATCGCGCCTGCTCGCAGATCTTCGACTCAGCCGATTCGATCCAGACGACCTTGGGAAATCGGCCGGCGATGTCGCGCGAGCCGTCGGTCGACTGCTGATCGTTGACGAGGATGACGTCGCAGAAGCCGGACAGCGACGCGAGCGTGTGCTCGAGCACCCACGCTTCGTTCTTCACCGGCAGGAGTGCGATGACCTTCACGGGCTAGGACGTCCGGTTCAGCAGCGCGCGCTGCATCTGCCGCAGGCCGAAGCGGCCGCGCGCGCGGGGGTTGTAGAGACCTTCGCGCCAGGCGCGAAGCAGATACCGCCAGACCGGCGGACGCTGCCCGGCCGGCGTCAGGCGGTACAGCTCGAACAGCCAGTAGCCGCTGTAGGAGAAGAAGAGCGCCTGATCCTGACTGGACCACTGCTCGGGCAGGCAGTCGCGGTACGTCCGCAGCAGGCGCAGCACGTGGTCGGCCGTCATGGTCGCGTGCCGTGCGCCGTCCGCGTGATGGCGATACCACGACCATCGGCTCGCGCACGACTGCCGCCGACCAGCCGGATTTCATGATCGAGAGCAGATAAGGTCGATCGACGAGCGTGTCGAAACGATCGAGATCCGGACGCGCACGTTCGAGGGCAGCGCGGCGGTAGACGACCGACCCGAACATCGGGTTGATGCCGCGGAGGATGCCGCGCACCAGGTCGCCGTCGGAGGCGAACACGTCGTGCACCGGCTCCGGCGCGCGCCGGGCGAGCTCGGCGGCCGTCGGCTCGACCGTGAATTCCCGCAGTTCGCACGCGACGAACCCGCACCGGGGATCGCGTTCGAGGATGCCGACCGCCTGCTCGATGTAACCGGCGCTCAGCAGGTCGTCCTCGTGAAACGCCATCGTGTACTGACCGGTGCCCGTTCCGATCGCCGCGAACATGTTGCGCATCGCGCCCAGGCGCTCGCGGTTCCGGACGTAGCGGACGCGCGGATCGCCGAGCGATTCGACGCTGCGCCGGTACTCGTCCGAGGCGCCGTCGTCGAGCAGCGTGATTTCGAGGTTCGCGAACGACTGCGCGCGGATCGTCTCGACCGCGCGGCGGTTGAGCGGCAGCTGACGGTAGCAGGGAACGTTCACCGACACGAGCGGGGCGACAGCGGTCATCGCGGGAGGCAGGTCTCCACGGTCAGGTTATCGGCGCCTGCGAATGTGGACTTCAGCCATTCCCTGCGCTCCCTGCCTGCCATGCCCGCCGCCCCGCCCGTTCAGTGCCGCCCGAGCAGACGGCCCGCGAACCAGCGGGCGCGGCGGTAGATGAACGTGAGCCTGTTAAACGACCACCGTTTCGCCCGTTCGGCCGGCATCAGGACGTGCGCGCGGAAGCGCTCGTCCGGTCGTGCGCGGAAGATCGTGCTGTGCAGCTCCGTGCCGCGGGCGTTCGGCGGCGGCTCGGCGGTGTAGTAGTACACCGCGAACGATCGCCGGACTTGGTCGGGCGGACACTTGAGCGGGGCGACGCCATGAAAGCTGATCTCGCTGGTTTCGAAGATCAGGCAGCGCCCGAGCGCCGGCGAGAGGCTCGCCTTGCAGACCTTCACGTCGCTGTCCCATAGCTCGATCTGTCCGCCCCATCGATCGTCCCACTCCGGGTTCAGGTAGATCAGCAGGTTGAGCCGCCTGAACAGAACGTTGTCGAGGAGGTTGAAGTCGACGTGCACGTCGAGACGTCCATGCGGCCCCGTCATGTGCATGCCGCCTCCAAACAGCGTGGGCGTCGGCGAGCAGCTTCGGGATACCGGTCAGGTCGGACAGGTCTTCCAGAAAGGCGGGGTCTGCGAGGAACTCGCTCAGCCGCCGTACCGGCGGCGGAAACAGCTTCTGATCCGTGATCTGAATCTTCTTCCGCTCGTTGACCGCGTTGAAGGAGAAACCCAGGCGCCCGGCCTCTTCGAATGTCGGGTATGCCGAGGCCACCTCGCGCAGGAATGCAGGCTCGAGGAAATTCTCGATCACGACGTGCGGGAACGGCTCGGCTGACCGGTACGTCGCGGCCAGGTCGGCCAGCCTGACGGTGCTCAACGGTGCCTTCATGCCTGCCCCTAGCCTCCAACATCCAACCTCTAATCTCCAACCAGCCATTCCTGCTGGATCACGAAATCGCCGTCGTGCACGTTGCTGACGCCGTGCCCCGTGTTGAAGAGGTCGCAGCGGTGGATGTCGAAGCCGATGGCACGTTCCCAGTAGTCCCACCGCATCTGGTTCCAGACTCGCACCGTGAAGTTGAAGGTGTAGGCGCCTTCCGTCAGCGGCAACGGGCCCAGCCGGCAGACGAAGTGCTGTTGATCGGCGCTGTAGTAGGTGCTGCGAACGGGGTTGGCTGACCCGAAGCTGATCGCTTCGTCGTCGTCGTTGAGCAGCCGGAACTCGGCGGTGAACGAGTTCTCCGGCGCGCGGCCGCTCGACCACAGGTGAATCTCCATGACGTCGCCCGCGTCGAACTGCCGTGTCACGGCGCCCGACGCGTTCCTGAGCTCGACGCGCCGCAGGTGATAGTGCGGCGGCGGGTTGATCCGTTCGGCCATCCCGCCGGTTGCCGCCTGCGGATCGCGGTTCATCTGCTCGTAGCGGCGCGTGATCTCGTCGGGCGTGCCGATAGCTGCCACCGATCCGCCCGTCAGCAGCACCGCGCGGTTGCAGAGCTGGCGCACGCTGGTGAGGTCGTGGCTGACGAACAGCACGGTCCGGCCCTCGTCGCGGATGTCGCGCATCCGGCCGAGACAGCGGTTGCGGAAGTGCAGGTCCCCGACCGAGAGGACCTCGTCGATGATCAGGATCTCCGGGTCGAGGTGCGCCGCGACCGAGAACGCGAGGCGCACGTACATCCCGCTCGAGTAGTGCTTGACCGGCGTGTCGATGAACTGGCTGAGCTCGGCGAACGCGACGATGGCGTCGAACTTGCGCTGGATTTCCGACCGCAGCATGCCGAGGATGGCGCCGTTCAGGAAGATGTTCTCGCGCCCGGTCAGCTCGGGATGAAAGCCCGTGCCGACCTCGAGCAGGCTCGACACGCGGCCGTCGAGATCGACGTGGCCGAGCGTCGGCGGCGTGATGCGCGACAGGATCTTGAGGAGCGTGCTCTTGCCCGCGCCGTTGGGGCCGATGATGCCGATGACGTCGCCGACGCCCACGTCGAAGGTCACGTCGCGCAGCGCCCAGAAATCGGTGGCCGTCTCCGTCCCGCCGCGCAGGCGGCGCAGCCGCGTGAACGGCGCCGTCGCGGCCGCCACGAGCGACTCGCGGAAATTCATCGGCCTCGCCGCCGCGCCGATCGTATAGCGCTTGCCGACGCCCGCGATCGCGATCGCGTTAGATGACATCCGCGAACCGGCGCTCGACGGCCGTGAAATACCTCAACCCGATCGCGAGCAGCACGGCCGCCGCCCCCGACGAGACGAGAATGACGTCGAGCGGAAAGGCTCCGCCGAGCACCGCCGCGCGAAACCCCGCCACCATCCCGACCATCGGGTTGACCGCGTAGAGCAGCCGCCACTTCGCCGGGATGATGTCGATGGAATACAGCACCGGCGTGACGTACAGCCAGAGCTGCACCACGAACGTGATGACATAGCGGAAGTCGCGGTAGCTGACAATCAGCGCGGAGAACAGCACGCCGGCGCCGGCCGCAACAGCCATCGTGCCGAGGACGAAAAACGGCAGGGCCAGGATCTGCGCGGAGGGGGGCACCCGGTACACCACCATGAGGACCAGCAGAAAGGCGAAGGCCACCGCAAAGTCCACGAGGCCCGAGAAGATCGCCGCGACCGGGATCAGGAGCCTCGGGAAGTAGACTTTCGCGATCAGGTGGCTGCTGCCGACCAGGCTGTTGGCCGCGAGCGTGATGGCGTTGGAGTAGAACGTCCAGAGCGACAGGCCGATGTACACGAACAGCGCATACGAGCCGTTGACGTGCGACGACAGGCCGCCGAGGCGGCCGAAGAACACCGTGAAGAGCAGCGTCGCCGCCACCGGCTGGATGATGGCCCAGAGCCCGCCGAGCACGGTCTGCTTGTAGCGAACCTTGATATCCCGCCAGACGAAGAAGTAGAGCAGCTCCCGGTAGCGCCAGAGCTCCCTGACGTTCAGGCCCTGCCAGGATTGCGTCGGTTCGATCCGCAGCGTTCGCGTTGGATACACAGCCTGACCCGGCCACATTGTAGTACAGCGGCGCGCGAGCCTTTCAGCCCGGCGCCAGCCAGGTCAGCGTGTTCATGCGGACGCGCTGGTCGGCGAACCGGCCGAGCAGCGTCAGGGCGCCTTCGCGCATCCGTTCGACGGGCGCAGGCGTTCCCGTCGCGTAGAACCCCATCGTGACGGGGAGCTCATGGTCGTCGCCCGGGTACCCGTAGCAGAACATCACGAACGACTCGAAGCCGGCTTCGCGGAGCAGTCCCGCCAGTTCATCCTCGTCGAACAGGCTCTTGTGCAGCTGTCCGAGCCACCAGGCCTGCTGGTGCTCGGGATCGCCGTGGGTGTAGCGGTACACGTTGTAAAGGTCGAACACCGGCCCCAGCGTACCCGGCGCTTTCTCGAGGTAGAACCTTGCGACATTCCTGAAGTAGGGCACGCCGATGTAGCAGCAGGCGCCGCCGGGCTCGAGCGCTTCGCGGATTCGCTGCAAGTGTGGTAGTCGCTGCGGGCGATATAGATGCTCGAAGAACGCGTTGCTGAAGGCGAGCGCGACGGTTGATTGCCCGAGCCGGGGCACGTTCAGATCCATCGTCACGTCGGTCGCAGGCGTTCGGCGGTAGTCGATGTTGACGAAGTCCGGCAGACGGTCGCCGCCGCAGCCCAGGTGCAGCCGCACCGAGCGTTGCCGCTGCAACGCCGACACACGGCGGGCGTTGGCCACGCTCTTCGGGATGCCGGCAAGCATTCCGGCCGCGCGTCTGATCGTCGTCTTCAACATGTGGCAGATTGCGGAACGTCTCCGATATTCTACGATGCGTGGAAACGATCGACGTGTGGCTGGGCCGGACGCTCGCCATCGGGAGCGCCGGCGAGGCGCCGTTCCGGAGCACCGACGACATCCTGTCGATCGCGCGCGGGCACCGCGTGGACGTCCTCCTGGCCGACCTGTTTCTCCGCGCGCCGTCAGGCCCTGACCCCTTCTCCCGCGGGCCGCTGGACGCCATTATCCGGCTGGCGGCCGCGCGAGAGCTGGCCGCGGCCCGGGACGTGTCGCGCCTCCTCGAGGCTGCCGACGGCGCCGGCCTCGATCTGCTCCTGCTGAAGGGCACGGCCCTCGCTTACACGCATTACCAACAGCCCCACCTGCGCCCGCGGAACGACATCGATCTGTTCGTCAGGCAGGCCGACATCGGCCGGGCCGAAGCCGTGCTGTCCGCGCTCGGCTTCGCTCGCGCGCCGGAGGCCGACGCCGAGTTGTGGACGGCCCAGCGGCACTATTCGAAGCCGTCTCCCGCCGGCGCGGCGCACGTCGATCTGCATTGGCGCGTCGTCAACCCGCAGGTCTTTGCCGGTGTCCTGGCCTTCGACGATGTCTGGGCGCGGTCGGTGAGCGTGGCTTCGCTCGGGCCTTTCGCCCGCACGCTGGCGCCGCCGGACACGCTGCTGCTGGCCTGTGTTCACCGTGTGGCCCATCACCAGGATCGCGTGAACCTGCTGTGGCTGTGGGACGTTCATCTCGTCGCGTCGGCGTTGTCTGCGGGCGGGTGGGAACAGTTCCTCGCGGCCGCCGCCCTGGCGCGCGTGCAGGGCATCTGCGCACGCGGTCTGGCGCTGGCGCACGAGTGCTTCGGGACGACGATTCCGGAAGCCGTTCAGCTGACGCTTGCCGCGGGCCGCGACGAGCCGGCCGCGTCGTTCCTGGGGGACGGGCTGAGAACCGTGGACGTCGCCCGCGCCGACCTGGCGGCGTTGACGACCTGGCGCCGGAAGCTCGCGCTTGTCCGGGAGCATCTGTGCCCGCCGCTGGCTTACATGCGTGTCAGATACCCGGCGTGCCCCGCAGTGCTCCTGCCGTTCGCCTACGTCCACCGCGCCGTGCGCGGCGCGCCGAAGTGGTTCGAGCGGATGTAGCGCGGGCCTTTCAGGCCCGCGTCAGGCGTCAGGCGCCCCTGAAAGGGGCGCCCTACTCCTGTTGATCGTGCATGGCGATTGCCGCGACGACGGCGAACAACAGCCCGTTCGCCGGCACGCGTAAGCCGGTTTCCCACAGGCTCTGCACGGCGACCGCCACGAGGCTCCCGACCGCACCTGCCCGAACCCAGTAGATCGGCGTCCGGTCGGCGCCGAGGCTCCGGCGAATGCGCCACGCGCCGGCTGCCGCAATGACGATCGCCGTCAGCGCGAGCAGCAGGCCACCCTCGGCGGCGATCTGCAGATACTCGTTGTGCGCGTGGTTGAAGTACACGACGCGCGGCGACTGCTGATAGACGATCATCCCGCGCTCGTACGCGCCGGGGCCGACGCCGGTGAGCCAGAAATCCGAAATCATCGGCAGCGTTTCGCGCCAGATCGCGCTCCGTCCACCGAGCCCCAGCCTGATCGTCTCGTTGAGCCTGGCCGAAATCGCGTTCGTGTTGGCGTAGGCGGCCGCGACCAGCACGATGGCGCCGAAGCCGGCCAGCAGCCAGGCGCGGCCCCGCCGCTGCATCCGTGCGGCCGACAGCACCCAGACCGCGCCGAGTCCCGCGCCGGCGGCGATCAGCCCCGATCGCGACAGCCCGACGACGAGGCCTGCCGCCATGAGGCCGATCGCGGTGGTCAGCCACATCGCCGTGTTGTCGAACGCCTCGGCGGCGGCCACGGGGAGGCCGTGCGTCCGCCTCGACTGCAGCCGCGCGATGAGATAGCTGGCCGTGAGGGGCAGCGCCATCACGAGCCAGGTGGCGAAGTCACTGTGGTTCATGTACGGCCCGAACGGCGTTGCCGATCGCGTCGGGAACGTCCAGTAGAGCAGGCGCGGCGCGGTCAGGTGCTGCGCCATCCCGATGGCGGCCAGCACGAGGCCCAGCCCGGAAATCGCGCGGACGCACAGGCGCACGCCTCCTCGCGCGAAGATCGTGCGAGCACTCAGGAACAACAGCAGCATGGCCGTGGCCAGCGCGAACGACACCCTGCCGGCGGCCGGATCGATCGAGAGGGGACGCGCGGCCTCGGACGAAGCCGCGCTGTCGCCGAGCCTGAGCGTCAGGTCGATGATGCGTGTGGACGGGGAGAGCGCGAAGCGGAGGCCCGGCGGCAGCGGGACGAGCGACGCGGCGACGACCACGACATAGATCAGGAGCGCCGCATCGAGCCAGCGGTTTCCGGCAGGCGCGAACGCGGGCCGGACGGCGATCGCGAGTACAGCGGCGGCCGCCGCCAGCACATACGCCATCCAGTCGTATCCGCCGGCGAACGCGAACAGCGTGACGCCGAGCAGAATGGCGATTGCGCCGGAGCCCGAACGGTCAGACCGCGGCTTCGGCGTAGTAGTTCTTGTACTGGTGGCCGTAGTAGCGCGAATAGTAGTACTTGTTTCGCGCGAAGTCGACCTTGTTGAGCACGATGGCGGCGAACCGCGGGTGCGACGACATGATCGTGTCGAGCGCGCGTTCGGCGAGGCGGCGGCGTGTCATTTCCGCGCCGACCACGAAGGTCACGCCCGACACCAGCGGCGCGAGGATGACGGCGTCGGTCACGGCGAGCACGGGCGGCGTGTCGATCACGATCCAGTCGAAGGGACCGTGCGAGAGGTTGCTGAGCAGCGTCTTCATGCGCTCCGACGCGAGGAGCTCGGACGGATTGGGCGGCGTGCGGCCCGCCGTGATCGCGAGCAGGTTCGGGTCGACCGTGCGCTGGATGACGTCGCGCACGCGCGCCTGGCCGATCAGCACCTGCGAGAGGCCGCGCTCGTTGGTCAGCTGCAGCGGGCGGTGGAGCCCCGGCCGCCGCATGTCGGCGTCGATGAGGAGCACGCGCGCGCCGCCGTACGCCAGCGCCATCGCGATGTTGCACGCCGTCGTCGTCTTGCCTTCGAGCGGCTGCGCGCTGGTGACGAGCAGCGTCTTCGTACCGTCCGCCGCGAAGCGCGACATCAGGGACGTGCGCAGCGACCGGAAGGCTTCGCCGAAGTCGTGGGGCACGTGCGACGAGGCGAGCACCGGGTGCTTGTCGCCGCGGACCGACGGGACCAGGCCGAGGAAGGGCAGCTTGAGGCGCCGCGTCACGTCCTCCGGCGTCTTGATGGTGTCGTTCATGTAGTCCAGGCCGAAGGCCACGCCGACGGCGACGATGAGGCCGATGGCGAACGACATGAACCACGTCCGGCGGCCGGTCGGCGCCATCGGCGCCTTCGGCACCTCGGAGCGGTCCACGAGCCGGACGTTGTTCGCGCGGCTGTTGCTCGAGACGCGCAGTTCCTTTTCGCGCTGCAGGAGCGATTCGTAAACCTGGCGGTTGCTCTTCGCCTCCCGCTCCATGACGTTGTAGCCGACGCTCTTCCGGCTCAGATCCTGCACGTCGGCTTTCGCCGCCTCGAGGTTCTGAGACAGCGTCCGCTCCTCGAGCACGGCCGTGTCGTACTCGTTCTTCACGTTCTGCAGCGCCTTGGTCACTTCGAGGTTGAGCTGGCGCTGCGTGTCCACCAGCTGCGCGTTGACGTTCTGCAGCGCGGGGTGTTTTTCGCCGTACCGCTCCGACAGCTGGACTTTCTGGTGCTGGAGGTCGAGCAGCTTGCCCTTGAGGCTCTGGATCTGCCCGTTCTGCGCGACGAGCGGGATCGAGTCCACCGGGACCGCGTCCAGTCCGACGGCGGGCATGAGCGACTTGACCTGGCTGTACTGCGTCTCCTTCTGCACGCGCGCCATCTTCGCCTTGGTGACCGCGTCGTTCAGCTGGTTCAGCCGCGAGAGCACGATGTTCTGCTTGTCGTCGAGCGACAGGGCGTTCTGCTTGTCGCGGTATTCCGCGAGCGCGCGCTCGCTTTGCTCGACTTTGGTCTGCTGGTTGGCGAGCTCCTTTTCGAGCCACGTCAGCATGTT
This sequence comes from uncultured Acidobacteriota bacterium, assembly GCA_963712905.1. Lineage (GTDB taxonomy): Bacteria > Acidobacteriota > Vicinamibacteria > Vicinamibacterales > CAVVIG01 > CAVQJU01. The sequence goes on from CAVQJU010000021.1 coordinate 53,190, forward strand.
CTCGCTGGTCTGGAGCTTGACCTGCAGGTTCTGGTCGACGTACTCCTCCATCAGCGTGTTGGCGGCCCTTGACGCAAACTTCGGATCGACCGAATCAAACGACACGTCCACCAGGCGGCTTCCGCGTACCGGGTCCACGCTCACGCGACCGATGAATGCGCTCACCAGCGCCGATTCGTCGGGCGGCGCGACAGCCTTCGGCGCCTCGGGAGCCGGCGCCTCCTGGCGCCACAGCAGCGCGAGAAAGCGCTGCCTGACATCTTTCACCAGCGACACCGGTGTCGCCGGTGGCGTCAGCGTGCCGTTGAACTCCGGCACCTGGCCGAGGTCCAGCTTGGCGACCACGCGCTTCGTGAGATCGCGGCCTTTGAGAATCTTGTACTGCGTCTGGTAGTAGGGCTCGGGGTCTTCGTAGAACTCCTCCGGGGCCCCGATGCCCGGGATGGCCGTCGTGCGCTCGTTCTCGATCAGCAGACGTCCCTGGGCGCGGAAGTACTGGATGCTCGAATACCCCTGAATCATCATCGCGGCCGTCGTGAGCACGAAGACGGTGATCGCGATCCGCCGGTAGCGATAGAGCACCGCGATGCGGTCGAGCAGGTGAACGTCGGTGTCCGGCGTGAAGGCCTGCGTGGGCGAAGCGCCGCCCGGGCGGGCGCCGGCTGGCGGCACGTGCGGTCGCGGGTCCGTCGGGCTCAACGCCGGCCTCTTATCGCTGTCCGGGAAGCGCCCGATCCGATGCGGGCGCGCCCGCGACGGTCGTCGCCAGCACACCGGCGGCGACGGCCGCGGATGTGATCGCCAGGACCGACGCCAGGGAAGTCCCGAGCGCGCCCCCGAGCGGCGGCTGGAACGGAAGTTTGACGAGTGCCGCCACACGCTGGCCGGAATCCACGTTGATGATCGGCGTCGCGGCGAGCACGGTGCTGTTCGACGGGCTCATCATCTCCACGACGTAACTGCCAGGCTCGAGGCTGTCGAACTCGAACGCGCCGAACCGGTCGGTCGTGACCGAGTTCAGGACGCGGCCAAGCCGTGCGTCGCGCAGGCGAATCGGCGTGTTGGCCATTGCCGAATTGTTCCAGTTGACGGCCGTTCCCTGGATCGATGAGGACAACGCCCGCGTTCCCTGCAGCAGGCCGGCTGGTTGCTGGGCCGCGATCGGCACGCCTCCGGCTCCGACGGCCACGGCGACGACAGCGGCTATGACGAGACGCACCTTATCGACCATGGTAATCCTCAAGAGGCGTATCGGACGATGTCCCGGCGAACTGAACAGCGGTTAGCTGTTTACGCGTTGACGCGGTCTGCCCAAATGACTTTATATGACATAGAGTTCGATAAGAGACGTTTTCAAGATGGTAGCACGTCCGGGCCGGCCTGCAACAGGCGGTTTAGCCGTCCCTCTGGGAAGCGATAACATGCGGACCCGCTCTCCCTTATAAGTCGTTTAAATGCTGAATGTTATAGTCATGGAACGGGCTGTTGCGAAACACGGCCCGGTCCCGGGCTCGTCTTCGTGTGCAACACTCCATCCGGCAGTGAGACTCTCGACATTCGCGACCATCGGGCTCCTGGGGGCCGCCGCGCTCGCGGCCACCCTGCCGATTGCACCGGCGACCGTCGAGCGCGTGTATTCGACGGGGGTGTACCCGGGAGTCCAGCGGATTCTCACCACGTTTTCGAATCGCGCGCCGTTCGCGCTGATCGACATGCTCCTCGCGCTGGGCGCCGTGTGGCTGGCTGTGCTGGCCATTGGCCTGCGGCGCCTGTTCCGTCCGGGCGCGCCGCGGCGCGTTCAGCGGCTGCTCGTCGGCCTGCTGCTGCCGCCGGCCGTGCTCTACCTCGCGTTTTTCGCGCTGTGGGGACTGAACTACCGGCGGCTTCCGCTCGAAGACAAGTTGACGTTCGATGCCGCGGCCGTCACGCCGGACGCCGCGCGGTCCCTCGCCGATGCGGCCGTGTCTCGCATCAACGCGCTGTACGACGCCGCGCACGCTGCCGGGTGGTCTGATGTGGACGCGTCGCTCGCGGACGCCTTTGCTTCCGCCGCGCGCGACGCGGGTGTCGCCACGCCCGCGGTCCCGGGCCGGCCCAGGCGCACGCTGCTCGACTGGTATTTCCGATCCGCCGCCGTGGCGGGGATGACCGATCCGTTTTTTCTCGAGACGCTCGTGGCGAGCGACCTCCTGCCGTTCGAGCGGCCGTTCGTCATCGCCCACGAATGGAGCCACCTCGCGGGTTTTGCGGACGAAGGCGAAGCCAACTTCGTCGGCTGGCTGACGTGCCTGCGTGGCGGGGCTCCGGTTCAGTACAGCGGGTGGATGTCGCTCTACGCCGAGATTGTCGGCGGCCTTCCGCGCTCCGCGCGCGCGGACGTGGCCGCGCGCCTCGAACCCGGGCCGCGGAAGGATCTCCGCGCGCTGGCGGATCGTCTCACGCGGAACGTCAACCCGACCGTGTCGGCCGCCGGGTGGCGTGTCTACGATCAGTATCTCAAGGCGAACAGGGTGGAGGACGGGTCCGCCAGCTACGCCCGCGTCGTTCGGCTCGCGCTCGGCACGGAACTGGGTCAGCGGGCGACGCAGGACAGGTAGGTCGGGTAGGTCGGGTAGGTCGGGTAGGTCCGGTAGGTCGGGTGGGCCGGGTAGGCCGGGTAGGTCGGGTGGGCCGGGTAGGCCGGGTAGGCCGGGTGGGCCGTGGCGAGGCACGCTGAACGCTGGCACGAACGTTGGAGTTGCGACACGCCGTGCCCCGACTTTCGCACCATTCACTCGTCGTGTGGCAGCGCGCCGACGACCTGTTCATCAAGGTCCATCTGCTGGCGAGAAATGGTTTTCCCGCCTTTGAGCGATTCGAACTCGGCAGCCAGTTGAGGCGCGCGGCGTACTCGGTTGCCGCGAACATCGTGGAAGGATCTGCACGGCGTCACCGCAAGGATCGTTTGCATTTCTTCAACATCGCCGAGGGTTCTCTCGCTGAAGTTGGCTACTGCGTCCACGTCGCGGGCCGCCTCGGTTACATCACCGACGACACGCGGGAGAGCCTGGAACGGGAGATCCGTGCCTTTGGCGCCCCGTTGATCGGCTTGATTCGGTCGACACGCACGATGGCCAACATGCCACCCACCTGAGTTGCCCGATCGACAAGCCCTACCCGACCTACCAGGCCCACCCGACCTACCAGACCCACCCGACCTACCAGACCCACCCGACCTACCAGACCCACCCGACCCTCGCCCAGCCGGCGTAAGCTACGTCGATGCCTCGCTTCAAGCTGACGATTGAGTACGCAGGCACCAGGTACAGCGGCTGGCAGATCCAGAAGAACGCGCGAACGGTGCAAGGGGAGATCGATCTGGCGGTTCGGACGGTCACGTCGCGCAAGGATTTCGAGCTGTACGGATCGGGGAGAACCGACGCCGGCGTTCACGCGCTAGCGCAGGTGGCCCATCTCGATGTCGCGACGAACCTCCCGCCACATACGCTCGTCGAGCGGTTGAACGGCGAGCTTCCCGCAGACATCAACGTCCTCGACGCGGCGGTCGTGCCGCACCGATTCCATGCGCGGCATGATGCCGTGGCGCGCCGCTACCTCTACCAGATCGCGCGCCGCCGCACGGCGTTCGCCAAGCCATATGTCTGGTGGGTGAAGGAGTCGCTGGCTGTCGAGCGGATGCAGGAGGCAGCTCGCGCGTTCGTCGGATTCAAGGATTTCGAGGCCTTCGCCGAATCGGACGCGCACGGCGATCCCGAGCGGTCGACCGACGTGCGTGTCGAGCGGATCGACATCTGCGAAGAGGACGGCCTGGTGCTTGTGGGAGTCGAGGGAAGCCACTTCCTTTGGAAGATGGTCAGGCGGATGGTCGGCGTGCTCGTGGAGATCGGACGAGGCAAGCTCGATGCGGAGGCTGCCTCCCGCCTGATGACCGGTTCATCTGAGGCGCCCGCGCGACTGACCGCGCCTGCCTCGGGACTCTTCCTCGAACGCGTCTACTACAAGGGCGATCCGCGCAACGCACACCTGGCTCCAGCCACGCCCCTGCGCCCCTCGTAACCCACCCGACTCGCCCGACCCACCCGACCGGTATCAGTCCCGATTGAGCCACGCTTCCCACGCCTTGAAGTCGAACGGCCGGCCGAGGAAATCGCGCACGAGCGTGGCGGCCGGCTTCGATCCGCCGGGCGCGAGGATCGTGTCCGCGGTACTTCCCGGCAATCGCCGGCGCGAGCAGCTGGTTCCGATCGAACCGGCTGAACAGATCCTTCGCGATGACGAGCGACCACATGTACGTGTAGTACACGGCCGAGTAGCCGTCGAGGTGGCCGAACGACGTCTGGAAGTGCGTGCCCTCGACGTACGCCGTCGGCAGGTACTTGTTCGTGAGCTCCTTGACCATCGCCGTCGTGTCGACCGACTTCGGGATCGCGGTCGTAGATCGACAGCGACAGCCTCGCGTAGACCATCTGCTGCCGGACGCCGAGCGCCTTGCCGAATTCGCTGGCGCGCCGCATCTGCGCGACGAGCGTCTGCGGGAATCGGTTCGTTGGTCTCGAAGTGTTTCGCAAACGTCTGCAAGCGTCGACGGGTCCCAGCGTCCACTCTTCGAGCATCTGCGACGGCGCCTCGACGAAGTCCTGCTCGGTGCTGATGCCGCTGATCGCCGATCCACTGGTGCCGGCCGGCCAGCAGCGTGTGCACCAGGTGGCCGAACTCGTGAAAGAACGTCACCACGTCGTCGTGCGTCATGAGGCCGGGATCGCCGGCCTGGCCGCCGGGCAGATTGCAGACGAGCGCGGCTTCGGGAATCTGGCGTGCCGTCGACGCCGGTGCGGATCGGAAATTCCGCGGCGTGGTTGTACTTGTCCTTGCCGCGGATGCATGTCGAGGTAGAAGCGGCCGATCACCTGGCCGTCCTCGACAGCATCTCGTAGGCCTCGACGGACCGGATCCCAGACGGGCGCGCCGGCGAGCGGCCGGTAGGTGACGCCGAACAGCCTGCCCGTGACGTCGAACAGCCCCTGTTTGACGCGGTCGAACGCGAAGTAGGGGCGGACCGACTGCGAATCGAAGTCGTAGCTGGCCTTGCGCACGAGCTCCGCGTAGTACGAACGCTCCCATGCGTTGACGACGGTCGCGCCGGGAACGTCCTGCTGCTTGCGCTTGAGGAGCGCGGCGAATTCGCGCTCGGCCTTCGCTCCCGACGCGGCGACGACGCGATCGATGAAGGCGGAGGCCTGCTTCGCGTTCTCCGACCATCTTGTCGGCCGTGATGTAGTCGGCCCACGAGCCGAACCCGACGAGGCGCGCGAGTCTCGGCGCGCTTCGCGATCATCTTGTCGAGAGCACCTCCATGTTCTTCGGATACCCGCGGTTGTTGTATTCCATGTACATCCGCTTGCGCAGGTCCTCGTTCTTCGCGAACGAGAACACGGGCAGCGAATCGGGATAGTCGATGGTGAGCGTGATGGCGCCGCTGGCGTCGGGCTTGTGCCGGTCGATGTAGTCGGCGGGGAGGCCGTCGAGCTCGGCTGCGCTGGCGGCGGTGACGGTCCGGAGGTCGGTCCGGATGTTCCGGTCGAAGTCCTGGCCGATGAGCACCAGCTCGTCGCGCAGCGCCTTGATGCGCTTGCGCGTCGCTTCGTCCTTGTCCACGCCGGCCAGGCGGAAGTCGCGCAGCGTCCGTCGCAGGTAGTATTGCGTTTCGGCGTCCGCGCTGCTTCGCGTCGAGACCGTTCAGGGCGTCGAACACGTCGCGGTTCAGCGACAGCTCCGCGGTGAACGCGCCGGCTTTCTGGGAGACGCGTTCGGCCGCCTGGCGCACGGGCTCGTTCGGGTGCACGCTCTGGACGAGCTGCGCCTGCGATGCCACCGCGTCGATCTCGAGCAGCACGTCGTCGTACGGCCGCAGGGTGTTGTCGATGGTCCGGGCGCGCGGTACGGCAAGCAGCTGGTCGACGAGCGTCTGCGCGTGCGCGAGCCGGGCGTACATCGCCCGCTCGAACGACGCGGCGTCGGACATGCCGGTCCAGAACGGCGCGTTGGTCGGGCCCGTCGGGGGCGTCTGGGCGAGGGCGGCGGACGCCGCCGCCAGGCACGCGACCGCGAGGATCGCGGCGCGCCGGGTCGAGGCCGTGAGCGTCGGTGATGCCATGCGCGCTAGCTTATAATGCCGCCTCGCTCGAACGCCACAGCGCTCGTCACACATTTTATGCGGCCCACCGCCGAACCTCGTCTGCTCGTCACCGACGCGCTCGGCCGGCGGATTCTTCCGCTCGACAAGCCGATCGTTCACCATCGGCCGGCGGACGGAGACGGACCTGCGCCTCTCCGGCGCCGACATCTCGCGCGTGCATGCCGAGATCGTCATCGAACAGGGCGAGCGGCGTGCTGCACGACCGGCAGTCGCGCTTCGGGACGTTCGTCAACGACGAGCGCGTCGACCGGCGGCGGCTGGCGCACGGCGATCGCATTCGCCTCGGCAACTCGACCGACGTGCAGATCGTGTTCGCGGTCGGCGAGGACGCGCCGTCGGCGGAGAAGAGCGCCGCGTCGGCCGCCATCGAGCTGCGTCAGATGGCCGCGCTCCTCGAGGGGCTGCGCGCGCTCGGGTCCGGACGCGTGCTGGACGAGGTGCTGGCGCTCGTGCTCGATTCGGCCATCGAGGTGACGGGCGCCGAGCGCGGCTTCATCATGCTCGCGTCGCGCGAGGGCGCGCTCGAATTCACGCTGGCTCGCGCGCGCGGAAAAGTCACGCTTGTCCGGGCGCACGTTCGCGACCAGCCGCAAGATTCCCGAGCAGGTCTTCGCCACCGGCAAGCACGCTGATCGTCGAGGATCTGCTGGACGACGACCTCGCGCCGCTTCACAGCGGGACGGTGGCGCTCGGCATCCGCCACGTGCTGTGCACGCCGCTCCGGCTCGTCCGCTACGTCGAGCGCGCCGACGACAAGCCCGACGACGAGACGATCGGCGTGCTCTATCTCGACAGCCGCGAGCGCGGCGCGCTGCGGATCGGCCGCGTCGCGGTCGGCGCTCGAGACGCTGTCGGCCGAAGCGGCCCTCGCGATCGAGAACGCGCGGCTCTACCGCGAGGCGCTCGACAAGGCGAAGTTCGAGCAGGAGCTCAAGGTCGCGGCCGCGATTCAGCGCGCGCTGCTGCCGGCCGCGCGCGTCGGACAGGCCGTTCTGCACGACGCTCGGGTCCTCGTCGCCGTGCCTGGCCGTCGGCGGCGATTTCTTCGACTACGTCGATCTGCCGGCCGGACAGTTCGGGTTCATCGTCGGCGACGTGGCGGGCAAGGGATCGCCGGCGGCGCTGCTCGCGGCGGCCGTGCTCGGCATGTTCAGCGCCGAATCCACGTATCACGTCAGCCCGGCGTCGGTCATCTCGCGGCTCAACCACGGGTTGTTCCGGCGCGCCATCGAGAGCACAGTTCCTGACGGCGTTCTACGGCATGCTCGCGTCCGGACGGATCGTTCACGTTCACGAACGCGGGTCACAACGCGCCGGTGCTCGTCTCCGCGCCAGGGCATCCGCCGTCTCGAGACCGGCGGCCTCGTGCTCGGCCTCTTCGAGCACGCGACCTTCGAAGAGGAAACCGTCACGCTCAGCCCCGGCGATTTCATCGTCGCCTTCAGCGACGGCGTCACCGAGGCGTTCAACGTGGCCGGCGAGGAATACAGCGACGCGCGCCTGCTGGAATCGATCGCGCGACACCGCGGCAAGGCGCCGCAGGACCTGATTGCCGCCCTGCTGGCCGACGTGAAGGTCTTCACCGGAGAGGCCACGCAGAACGACGACCTGACGCTCGTGACGGTCCAGTACAGCGGCCACAGTACAATGTCGTCAGGGAGCGCGCGTGGCATCTGAAGTTGTCGAAGCGTCGGGACACCTCATCGACTCCGGCATCCTCAACGGCATCTTCGACACCGTCATCCGGCACAACGCCAGCTTCGAGGTGTTGAAGTTCTCGATCGGCCGCACCAACGCCGAGCCGTCGGTCCTGTCGATGCGGGTGACCGCGTCGAGCGACGAGGACCTTCGCAAGGTCGTCGAGAACCTCGTCCCCCTGGGCTGTCTGATCAAGAGCCGGCAGGACGTGACGACGCGGCCCGCCGACCAGGATGGCTGCGCGCCCGTGGACTTCTATTCGACCACCAACCACGAAACGCACGTGCGCCGGTCGGGCCACTGGCTGCCCGTCGCGGACCAGCGCATGGACGCGGCCATCGTGATCGACGGCGCCAGCGCCACGTGCCGCAAGCTGCGCGACATCCGGAAGGGCGACGCGGTCGTGTGCGGCGTCGAAGGCATTCGCGTCATCCCCACCTTCCAGGATCGCGACCGCCACGGCTTCGCGTTCATGAGCAACGAAGTGTCGTCTGAGCGGCGCGTCGAGGCCGCCGTCGCGCGCGTGGCCGAGATGATGCAGGGCGTCCGCGCAGACGGCGGGAAGATCGCGTTCGTGGCCGGCCCCGTCGTCGTGCATACCGGCGGCGCGCCGTACCTGGCCAGCCTGATCCGCGCCGGCTACGTGCAGGTCCTGCTGTCCGGCAACGCACTGGCCGTCCACGACATCGAGCTCGCGATGTTCGGCACGTCGCTCGGCGTCAACCTCGAGACCGGGCGCTCCGTGGAAGGCGGGCACCATCACCACATGCGCGCCATCAACGCGGTGCGCCGCGCCGGCGGCCTCAGCCAGGCGGTCGATCAGGGCATCGTGAAATCGGGGGTCCTCTACGAATGCCAGCGGAGCGGCATCGAGTACGTGCTGGCCGGCAGCATCCGGGACGACGGCCCGCTGCCCGAGACGATCATGGACCTGATCGCCGCGCAGGATCGCTACGCCGAGTGTCTCAAGGGCGTGTCGCTGGTCCTGATGCTCGCGAGCATGCTGCACGGCATCGGCGTCGGCAACATGCTGCCGTCCGCCGTCCGCGTCGTCTGCATCGACATCAACCCCGCCGTGGTCACCAAGCTCGGCGACCGCGGATCCTCGCAGACCGTCGGCATCGTGACCGACACCGGATTGTTCCTGCGCCAGCTGGTCGAACAGCTCGGCGCGTAGAACCCGCTGCGATCACGATTTCAGGAACCACAAAGCTCACGAAGTTCACAAAGGCTTGCCTCTAAGGATTCCCTTTGTGGTCTTCGTGATCTTTGTGGTTCACGATTCTTTGTCGGTGGTCCACTCGAGCAGCTCGCCCGGCTGGCATTTGAGCTCACGGCAGAGCGCTTCCAGCGTGGAAAAACGAATCGCGCGCGCCTTGTTCGTCTTGAGCACGGACAGGTTCGCGAGCGTGATCCCGATCCGGTCGGCCAGTTCCGTCGAGGTCAGGCGGCGGTCGAGGAGCAGCTGGTCCAGCTTGATGCGGATGGCCATCGTGCAGCCTTAGACGGTCAGCGACTGTTCTTCGTCGAGGCGCGTGCCCACCCGGAAGACCTCGGCGATGACGAGGATGATCAGGCCGTAGAAGATCGCCATGACGTTGTAGTCGGGCCGCGCGTCGAAGCGGAGACCCTCGGCCACGAAGTGTGTCGAGGCGTAGTAGTTCGTGACGAATACGAGGGCCGCGCGCGCGGTCTCTCCGAGAATCACCGCGAACGCGATTCGCCGGATCCGTGTCGCGTTGGCCGCCACAAACGGTTGCCCGCCGCGCAGTGTCTCGAACACCGCGCGGAGCTGTCCGAGCACCCAGAGCACCAGTGAGAGCATGGCCGATAAAAGGAGCGCGGCGAAAAGAACGAGGCCCCGGCTCTCGGTCGGGAATCGGATCGACCCCCGGACGTGAACCTGTGGGACTTTCGCTCTGGTATTTTCCGGTCCGACTTCGAACGCGAACCCTCCCGACCCGACCCGAATGTTCTGGCCCGTCCCCGGTTCGCGGGCGGACTCCGAAGACGTCACGCGAACAATCCCGGGGTCCACGCTGAACGAAACGGGAATGGTCAGCCGCATTCCGGGAAAGGTGACGAACGGGGAGATCACCACCAGACAGGCCGTGACGAGCAGGCCGACGGCCACGAAGTACCAGCTCACACTGACGGAAAACGCCAGAAACGTCAGGACGCGACCCAAGCCTTTCATCGCCGACCTCCGAATATCGTTATACGATAAAAGTTAACTGAATTTCAATAACGATTTATCGATATACGATATGTCAGACGACCGAGCGCCGACGGCTTCAGTCGCGCAGAAGGCGGCGGAGGGCTTCGATGAGGGCCTCCGGTGTCGCCAGGTCGGGGGTGACGGCCAGCAGAGGGATGGTGCGGCCGGAGCGGTCGCTCGCCAGGTGCTCCCGGACCTTCGCGGCGGCGTCCTCGTGTGCGACGACAGCCCCGGGGAGCAGACCCTTCATGGCGGAAATGGCCTGTTCAGCGGACGCGAACGGCGCGACCGCGAAGCGCAGCTTGGCGAGAATGGCCTCGGAAATTTCGCGGCGCCGTACGTCCCCGTCGATGACGACGATCATCGGGGTGAAACCGCTGCGGTCGTGCGGACGGCGGCCGCCGCGAGCCTGACGCCGCCGGTCGGGAACGAGGCGTACGGGGCGTTCCTGCACGCCGGTATTCTACGTCGGGTCACCTGCTCGGGGGGTGCTATCCTTCCGTTTCGCCATGCCGGCCGTGTTTCGCCTCCGCCGCGTTCGGGTAGCCATCCTGGTGGTGGCCGTCCTTGCGGGGCTGGCCGCCACGGCGGCCGCGCAGCGCGGCTACCGCCGATTCCGGGAGCGCGAACTGCAGATCAGCAACACGCCGTACAACGGCCAATTCACGTTCGTCCGCGTGAACTACACGACAGCGCCCGGCGGCTACTGGTACCAGGGCCTGCCCGCGTGGTCGCACGGCTATCCGCTGGCCGAACAGAACCTGATGCGGATTCTCAACGAGATCAGCGACCTCGGGCCGCGCACGGAGGAAATCAACAGCCTGAGGCTGGACGACCCCGAGCTCTTCAAGTACCCGGTCGCGTACATCATCGAAGTCGGATGGTGGGACATGTCCGATTCGGAGGCACAGGGACTCCGCGCCTATCTCCAGAAGGGCGGCTTCCTCATCGTGGACGATTTCAAGGTCGCCGGGTTCGGCGGCGGCTTCGCCGGCATGGGCGGCGGCGGCTGGGATACGTTCGAGGAGAACATCAAGCGGGTCCTGCCCGACGTCCGGTTCTTCGACATGTCGCCGTCGGACCCCATCTTTCACTCGTTCTTCGAGATCAACCGCCTCGACATCATCCCGCAGGCCTACAATGCAGGCCGGCCCGTGTTCCGCGGCGTGTACGAGGACAACGATCCAGGCAAGCGCCTGCTGATGATCATCAACTACAACACCGACGTGTCCCAGTTCTGGGAATGGTCCGGACGGGGGTTGCGGCCGGTGGACGACACCAACGAAGCCTACAAGCTGGGCGTCAACTACATCGTCTACGGGATGACTCACTAGACAAGTCGGGTGGGTCAGGTAGGTCAGGTGGGCCGGGTGGGTCAAAGAAAAGAAGGGGCAAGCGGGATGGGCAGGTCGTTCAGAAACCTTCTGTTCGTCGTCGCCGCGGTGGCTGCCGCGGCGTGGTACTCGGACCGCGCGCCTGCGGCGGCAGCGGCGTCGTGCGAGAGCCTCGCGTCGCTGTCGCTGCCGAAGGCGACGATTGCCTCGGCCCAGCTCGTCGCGGCCGGCGCGTTCACGACGCCGGCGCCCAGGCGTGGCGGCGAAGGCGCGGCGTCCGCGTTCAAGGATCTGCCCGCGTTCTGCCGCGTCACCGGGTCGGTCGCGCGCGCCGGCGACACCGACGTGAAGATCGAAGTCTGGATGCCCGCCGAAAAATGGACCGGCGATTTTCAGCCGGCCGCGAGCGGTTTCGCCGGCGGCACGATCGGCTACGCCGGCATGAGCCAGATCCTCAGGACCGGCGCGGCCACGGCCAACACGAATCGCGGACACGACGGCGGCGGCCCCTGGAAACTGTCCGACATGAACGACGTTCCGTATCACCTCATGGTGGAGCAGGCGAAGGCGATCGTCGCGGCGTACTACGGCAGCGGCCCGAAGTTCAGCGTGATGAACGAGTGCGGGGGCGGCGGCAGCCGCGACGCGCTGATGGAAGTCCAGAGCTGGCCGCAGGATCTCGATGCGGCCGCGGCGCAAGGCATCGTGTACTACTCGACGCACCACGGCATCGCGCACATGTGGGTCTACCAGGCGACGCACAAGAGCGAGGCGAGCTACATTCCGCCGGCCAAGTACCCGGTGATCCACCAGGGCGCGCTCGACGCGTGCGACCTCAAGGACGGCGTCAAGGACGGGGTCATCGAAGATCCGGAGCGCTGCACCTTCGACCCGGGGACGCTGCTGTGCAGGAACGGCGATGCGCCGAACTGCCTGACGGCGCCGCAGGTCGAAGCCGTGCGCACCATTTATAGAGCGCCGGTTCACGCAAAGACCGGAGCCAAGATCTACGGGTCGATGCCGCCCGGCGGCGAGCTCGGCTGGGAGGCCATGGCCGGACCCACGCCGTACCCGTTCGCGCCGGGTTTCTACCGCCAGCTGGTGTTCGACGAGAACTGGGACTACAAGACGCGTCCGGTCAACTTCGACACCGATGTGGACAAGGCCGACGCGCCCGGGCACCTGGTCATCAACGCCAACAACCCGGACGTCGGCAAGTTCATCGCGCGCGGGGGCAAGCTGATGATCATCGGCGGCTGGAACGATCACACGCTCGGACCGGGCAGCAACGTGGACTACTACGAGAGCGTGGTGAAGAAGGTCGGGACCAGGGCCGCCCGCGACGGCGTCCGCCTCTTCATGGTGCCCGGCATGGATCACTGCATCGGGGAAAGCTACCCGACCGCGCCGACTGTGAAGTTCGACGTCGTCGGCGCCTTGAAGCAGTGGAAGACCTCGAACAAGGCGCCCGAGCAGATTGTCGTCTCGGAGTCGGGCAACGGAAAACCCGACCGCAAGCGGCTGGTGTGTGCGTACCCGCAGATCAGCCAGTACAAAGGATCCGGCAGCACCGACGATCCGGCGAATTTCGCGTGTAAGAGTCGATGAACATCTGTAGGGCGGGGCTTTCAGCCCCGCCAAGGCGGCCCTGAAAGGGCCGCCCTCCACAGCGGTCGCAAAACGGAGGTCCGATGAGAGTTCTTGCTTCGGCGATCATGTTCGTCGTCTTGGCGGTCGGCGTTTCAGGCCAGTCGGCACAGAAGCCGAAGAAGTTTCTCACCGCGCCGCTGACCATCGAGGATCAGGGCAGCTTCTTCATCGGCGGCGTGCAGAAGGTCACGTACCAGGCGGCGCCGACGCCTCCCAACCAGCCGCTCGCGCCGCACCAGATCACGATCGGCCAGATGTACGTGCAGTTCCAGATCCCGGCGAAGAAGTACGGCGGCTGGCCGGTCATCATGGTTCACGGCTCGAGTCACACGGCTGCGTGCCTGGAGTCCACTCCAGACGGCCGCGAAGGCTGGTATCCCTACTTCGTCCGCAAGGGCGTTCCCAGCTACGTCGTCGATCAGGCCGGCCGCGGCCGGTCGGGCTTCGACGAGTCCGTGATTCACGAGGGCGAGGCCAAGCTCGTCGCCGGCGACCCCAAGGGCGCCGACATGATCCCCGGCTTCGGCCGGATCACGGACGACGGCGCGTGGACCAACTGGTTCGGGCACCTCGTGCCGGCGAACTCCACCATCCTGACCGGTAAGCTGATCCCGCACGGCGATCCCGCCGATCCGAACCCGCATCCGGACGCCTACGCGCACGTCGCGCCGCTGTTCCCGATCGACTCGTTGGATTCCTCGATCGTGTCGCGTGCCGGCGCCCTCGGGCCCGCGCCATCCGGAGCGCCGGAGACCTTCGCGCTCGAGTACTACAAGCAGCTGGTGCCGAACGCCGAGGTGACGCTGCCGGGCTCGATCTGCAACAGCTGCGACCCGAAAGAGATCGCGCCCGCCAACACCTGGACGCCGCAGAACCTGGCATCGCTGGTCGAGCGTCTCGGCGGCGCGATCGTCGTGACGCATTCGCAGTCGGGGATCATGGGACACCACATGGCCCGCATCCTGAAGGAGCGCGGTCATCTCGGCCTCTTGAAGGGCCTCGTGACGCTCGAGGGCTCGTGCTCGCTGCCGAACAGCGGACTCTCGGCCGCCGACTTCGACAACATCCCCTACCTCGCCGTGAAAGGGGATTACACGGCGACCAGCATGGTGTGCCAGGACACCGTGACCGCGATCAACGCGCGTCGCGCGGACAAGCAAGGCACGGCCAGGGCGGAGTACGTCAAGCTGGACGAGATGGGCATCCTCGGCGTGACGCACATGATGATGCTGGACAAGAAGAACCTGGAGATCGCGGACGTTCTCTACAACTGGCTGAGCAAGAACGTGAGCGCCGCCAAGACTACGCGCTCGACGCACTAACAGGAAGTAGGTAGCGCGGCCCTTTCAGGGCCGCGGGGCGGGGCTGAAAGCCCCGCCCTACAGATGCCGCACGATCGATTCGCCAATCGCCAGTAGAGAGGTCCAGTCCGGACGGCTCTGGACTGCCTTCAGGTTCAGCGGTTGCTCCGGAGGCGTTTCGAGCGCGGTCAGGGGCCGTTGCCACCACCCGACGTCGCGCCAGGCGCCGAGCTTGTAGCCCACGCGCTCGTAGACGCCGACGGCCGTGAACCCCACTGTTTCGTGGAGGCCCACGCTGCCTGGATTGGGGAGCGCGATGCCCGCGAAGGCGTTGCAGAATCCCTGCACGGCCAGAATGGGGAACAGGGACGCGTAGAGGCCGCGGGCGATGCCCATCCGCCAGTGCTTCTCGTCGACGTAGACCGACGTGTCAACCGACCACTGGTACGCTGCCCTCACGCGGTGGCGGGTCGCGTACGCGTAGCCCGCAACCTGGTTACTGACCTCGCACACGAGCCAGGGATGGCTCGTCATGGTTTCCGAAATCCGGCGCTCCATCTCCTGACGAGTGGGCGGTTCGGTTTCGAACGAGATGGCGGTCCGCTCGACGAACGGTCGATAGATCTCGGCGATGGCCTGGGCGTCGTGCACGCCCGCAAGCCTGATGCGAACGGCCATTACGAGCCCAGGCGATTTCCTTTGTAGCCCGCGCGGGCGAGGACCGCTTCGCGCGAGGCTTCGACGGTCCGCCGAATCTTCGCGAGATCGACGCCGACCAGGGCCCCGCCGCGTTTCATCAGCTTTCCCGCGATGAACACGGTGTCGACGTTGCTCGTGTCCATCAGCGTCACGACGGCGCCCGCCGCGTTGTTCAGCGGCATCACGTTGATCGTGTCCGTCCGCAGCATGATGATGTCGGCGTCCTTGCCCGGCGTGAGCGTGCCGGCTTTGCCGTCAACGTGGGCGTCCTTCGCGCCCTGAATCGTCGCCATCTCGAGGACCTGGCGGCTCGTGAGGAGCGCGGGGAGGTTCTGTTCGCCGGCGATCACGCGTTCGTTGAGCAGCGCCCGCTGCAGTGTGAAGGTGGCGCGCATCACGGTGAACATGTCGGCGGCCATGTTCGTTTCGACGTCCACGCTCAGGCTCGGCGTGATGCCGTGATCGATCGCCTCCTGGATCGGCGGCATCCCGTGCCGCATCTGCATCTCGATCGCGGTCGCGATCGAAACGTGCCCGCCCGTGTCGGCGATCATCTTCCAGGCGGCCTTGCTCAGCTGCGTGCAGTGGATGTACTCGTTGTCCGCCTTCATCAGGCCGGCCTTGCCCATCGCCTCGAGGCCGGCGGAGTTCCCGACGACGTGGTTGACGATCGGGGCGCCGACCTCCCTGGCGAGCGCCCAGGTGTTCTGGTCGAGGCCGCCGCCCATCGCGAGCGTGAGCAGCTGATCCTTTGACGCGAAGTACTGCGTCCGCAGGCGGCGGATGTCCTGTGGATACCTCACGCCGGCGCCGACGCCCTGCGAGTACGCGAACAGCGTCCGGCGTCCCGCCTCGCGCAGCCCGTCGATGCACGCGTCGGTGTGTTCGGGCGTGTGCGACACCTGTGAGGTGTCGACGCCTGTGGTTACGCCCGCGCTGATCTGCGAAAGCGACGCGACGAGTTCCGAGATGCGCGCGTCTTCGGGGCGGTACACCGGCGTGTAGATCCCCTGGATGTCCGAGACGTAGCTTTTCGGTCCGTTCAGGAGGCCGTCGGGGAGGATGCTGCGCAGGATCGTTTCGTACTGGTGATGGTGCGTGTCGACGAACCCCGGCATGACGATCATGTTCGAGGCGTCGATCGTCTGGGCTTCGGCCTTGAGATTGCGTCCGACGGCGGCGATCTTCGCGCCTTCGATCAGCACGTCGGCGGTTTCGAAGTCGCCGAGCGCGCGGTCGAGCGTCAGAACGATTCCGCCCTTGAGCAGGATGCGGTTGTTGCCGCCGCTACGGATGGTTCCTGCGGCCTGGCCGGCCGCCGCAGCCGAATCACCGGACGCCATGATGGCTGTCGCGAGGCCCGCCGCGCTGGACTTGAGGAAGTCGCGACGTCTCGGCACGTTGTCCTCCGGTGTTACCAGTTCTTCTTCGCCGGGTCGCCGATGTAAAGCGTCCGGATGAACGCCAGGATCTGCCACACCTGCTCGTCGGGGAGCGTGTTGTAGACGGTCGGCATGGTCTGCTCGGGGATCTGGCCCTTGATCAGCTTGAACAGCGTGTCGTCGTCGCTGCCGAACTTCCAGCTGTCGTCGATGAGCGAGGTCGCCATGCCGCCGCCGCCACCGCCGCCGTGGCAGCCCTGGCAGCCCACCTGGATGTAGAGCTTCTTGCCGGCCGCGATCCCGTCCGCGTTGTCGCCGAACGGGTTGAGCTTCTTGAACGCCGGCGCCGCGGCATCTGCTTGCGGGGGCGCAGCGGCCTGTTCCTGGCGCGGAGCCGCGGCCGCGGCCGCGACGGGCGCTGCCGCGAGCGGCACGCCGAACTCCTCGAGAACCGCGCGAATCTCAGTCTGACGATGGTCGATCGCCGCTTCCAGGCGGTTCTTCAGATCGCGGTTGCCCTTCTTCACGCCCATGCTGATGCTGAAGGAGAGCGGCACGCCCGGTTCGCTGGGCAGGACCGACATCTCGATCGGCGCGTTCAGCTTCCTGGCGTAGTACCCGGCCAGCGGACCCCAGGGCAGGGCCACGTCCACCGTGCCGGCGACCAGATCGTCGAGCAGCTTGGCCGGCCGATCGCGATCGCCGGTGGGATCGAAAAACAGGGAATACGCCGTCAGGTGGTCGACGAGGCCACGACGCCCGAGGCTTTCCTCGACTGGTGTGTTCGCGTAGACGCCGATGCGGAGCGTCTTGAGCTCCGGCGCATCGAGCGATGTGATCGCGTGTCCGCTGCCCTTGCGTTGCGCGATGACGTAGGACGAGGTGTAGTACGGCTTCGTCGGCAGAATCGATTCAAGATCGTGCGGAACGCCGAAGATGACGTCGCAGGTGCCCGCCTCGAGCGTGTTCTTGACGAGGCCGCGTTGATGCGGCCACCAGGTGTAGCTGGCTTCCACGCCCAGATCGCTCGCGATGACCGACGCGATCCGGTTCTCGAAACCCTGCAGCTTGCTCGTTCGAGTACGGCAAGTTGTCGGGATCCCCGCAAACCCGAAGCGACGTCGCCGCCGCGTGCTGCGGCGGCGATTGCGTGAAAACCGTGGTGAGCGATGCGGCGTAGGCCACGGCAAACGCCGCGGCCCACACCCTGACCGAATGTGTCATCCCTCTACTCTAACGCGTAGACATGCAGCGTGCCGCCGACGGACGTGACCTTGTCGAGGCCTGATCCGTATGCGGCGCCCACGGCGCCGAGCGCGGCCAGCGGATCCTCACGCGAGAGGTTGCCCGCGATCGGGAGGCCGAACCAGCCGCCGATGCCCGAGTAGATCGCGATGTACTGCTTGCGGTCCGGCCCCAGGAACGTGATGGGGTTGCCAATCGAGCCCGACGGCAGCTTCGATTTCCACAGCGGCATGCCCGTCTTCGCGTTCACCGCCTTGAACCAGCCGTCCATCGTGCCGTAGAAGGCCAGGTCGCCAGCTGTGGAGAGCGTACCGGTCCAGACCGGGAACGGCTCCTTGATCCCCCACACGCGCTTCGCGGTTACGGGATTCCACGCGATGAACTCGCCCTGGTTGCCGCCGGGGCCCGCGAAGATCCGCACGTTCGCGCCGACGTATGGCGCGCCCGCGATGTACTGCACCTCGACGCCCTCGTAGTTCATGCAGAGGTTGTTGATGCCCGCGTAGATCAGGTTCGTGCTCGGGGAGAACGACGCCGGCTGCTGGTTCTTCCCGCCCATCGCGGCCGGGCAGATGTCCTTGATCTCGACCCCCTGTTTGGTGCGCTTGGCGGGGTTTTCGACGGGACGGCCGGTCTTCAGATCGATGTGATCGGCCCAGTTGGTGTTCGGCGCGAACTTTTCAGCCGAGATCAACGTGCCGTTCGTCCGATCCAGCAGATACGCGAACCCGTTGCGGTCGAAGTGCGCCAGCGTCTTGGTCGGCTTGCCGGCGATGGTCAGGTCGAGCAGCAGGTGCTCGTTGATACCGTCGTAGTCCCACGCGTCCCACGGCGTCATCTGGTAGCCCCACTTCGCCATGCCCGTGTCGGGATTCCTGGCAAAGATGGTCATCGACCACTTGTCGTCGCCCTGGCGTACGGAGGGATTCCAGGTCCCGGGGTTGCCGGTGGAGTAGTAGAGCAGGTTCAGGTCGGGATCGTAGGCGTACCATCCCCACGTGCTGCCGCCGCCGTTCTTCCACCGCTCGCCCGGCCACGTCTTGGTGCCCTGATCGAATCGCCCGTAGTGCGGGTTGGCCTCGTTGAAGTCGGGCGCAAGCTTCACGTCCGAGTCCGGACCCATGCTGTAGGCCTTCCACAGCTGTTTGCCGTCCGCGAGCGCGTATGCCGCCACCCACCCGCGGATGCCGAACTCGCCGCCCGACACGCCGACGATGTACTTGTCCTTGATGATGAGGCCGGCCATGGTCTGCGTTTCGCCGCGGGTCGGATCGGCGTTGCGGACCTTCCAGACTTCCTTGCCGGTGTTGGCGTCGAGTGAAATCACCTGACCGTCGAGCGTGGTCATGTAGATCTTGCCCTGCGCGTAGTTCACGCCCTTGTGCACGAGGTCGCAGCAGGCGACGGCGACGGCGCGATCGTTCTGGACCGGCGTGTACTTCCACTTGATCGGCCAGCCCTCTTTGGTCATGTCGATCGCGTAGATGTGGTTGGGGTACGCGCTGTGCACGTACATCGTCGTGCCGACGACCAGCGGCTGGCCTTCATGCCCGCGCAGCGCGCCGGTGGAGAACGACCAGACCTGGCGGAGCTTGCTCACGTTGACCGCCGTGATCTGCTTGAGTGTGCTGTACCGGGTTGCCGAGTAGTTCTTCCCCGGGATGGCCCACTGGTTGTCGTCTTTCTGCAAGGTCAACAAGTCCTGGTTTGCGGACACGGCTGTGAACAGCCCTACCGCCAAGACCGCGATGGCACCGAAAGTCCGCTTCATGACTCCTCCCCCTTGTCTTGCGTCCAAGCGCCTCTGAACCGGTGCGAGTCTACACCCTTTAAGACGTGCCGGCGGGGCAGAATTCAGGCGGAAGTGCGAAAGCGCCTACCCCGAAAGAGGGAGGTAAGATTCCGACATGTCATACACACGGCGTGAATTCGGCGCCCTGATGAGCGGCGCGCTGGCGGCGGGAACCGTCGGCGGAACGCCCGTGCTGGCCGCCCCGGGAGCGCAGGCGCCCGCTTCGGCCTCCGGCAGCCCGGCGCCGGTGCTGGACGTCATCGATTGGGGCTACTACTGGTACGGCGTCGAGCACGCGACCCTGGCTCGAGGAACGGTCATCAACGGGTCGCAAATGTATGTCGAGCATTGGATTCCTGCGACCGTACGGCATCCCTTCGCCATCGTCCTCATTCATGGGGGCTACGGACAGGGCACGGACTGGATCAGCACGCCCGACGGCCGCCGGGGCTGGGCATCCCAGTTTCTCGAACAGGGCTACAAGGTCTACGTGGTCGACCGGCCCGGGCAGGGGCGGAACCCGCATCATCCGTTCATCCACGGATTGAACGATCCGCAGGCGCCGACCTTCGACGGCGTCGCCCGCCGGATTGGCTCGCTTGGACCCAATCACACGCAGTGGCCGGGCGCCGGCAACGCAACTGACCCGGCGATCGCCCAGGTAGTCGCCTCCCTCGGGCAGCCGATGGCCAACAACCCGATCACGCAGAGCGTCTGGCGGTCGCGCGGCGCCATGCTGCTGGATGACATCGGGCCCGCCGTCTTCATCACGCACGCCGACGGCGCCGTGTTCGCCTGGGTGACAGCGCAGGAGCGTCCGGCGCTCGTCAAAGGCATCGTGGCGATCGAGCCGCCCCAGCAACTGACAGCGCTCACGGCGATCCCGATCGCCATCGTCACGGCGGACGCTTCGTCGGCGAGCGCGACCGATCCCGGCATCGTCTCGACCCTGCGGGGCGCCGGCGTAGCCGTCGAACATGTCCGCCTCGCCGAGCATGGTGTCCGCGGCAACGGGCCGATGATGATGATGGAGAAGAACAACCGCGAGGCGCTGCAGCCGATCCTCGCGTGGTTGGGCACTGTCGAAGGCGCCGGCGCGAAAGGTGCGCCCGCTGTGATTGCTCCAGGCAATGGCGAATCAACCGCGCTGAAGCTCGCCGATCAGGGCACGTTCTGGGTTGGCGTCGGGCGCAAACAGATGCCGTACGGCGCCATCGCCCAGGGCCAGATGTGCGTGCAGTACATGATCCCGGCGGAGAAGCGCTATCCGTATCCCGTGATCATGGTGCACGGCGGCGGGGCCCAGGGCACGCACATGATGGGCCTCGGCCGGCGTCCGGGCTGGGTGCACTACTTCGTGCAGGCAGGCTACAGCGTCTACTGGCTCGATCGGCCGAGCTACGGCCGGTCGCCGTATCACCCCGACGCGCTCGGGCCGAGCCATCTGCCGAACGTGCCGCCGCTCGAGGCGCTGGTCGACGCGACGAACGTCTTCAAGACCGGCCAGTGGCCGGGCCCCGGCGGCATGGACGATCCGTTCATCGGCCAGTTCATGGCGTGCGAATCCGGCAACACGGCCGACGAAGCGTTTCACAGCGATCTCGTGTGGGCCGGCGGCGTCGAGCTCGTGGATCGTCTGGGCCCGTGCATCATCCACGGCCACGCGTTCGGCGGGTTCTTCGGGTGGGGCGTCGCCGACAGGCGCCCGCAGCTCGTGAAGGGCATCCTGTGCATGGAGATCAACGGCAACCCGTTCGAGCGTCAGCTTCGATGGGGCGTGACCGCGAGCCCGATGACGTACGACCCGCCGGTGACGGACCCTAAGCAGTTCTCACTCGTGGATCGAACGCCGCCGCCGGACTCGCCGCGGCCGATCGCGTCTCCGTACAAGCTGCAGGCCGAGCCCGCGAGGAAATGGAAGAACCTCCAGCAGATTCCGATGGCGTGGATCACGAGCGAGTTCGGCGCCGGCGGTTCGCCGGTCGCGAACGTGGCGTTCCTGAAGCAGGTGGGCTGTCAGGTCGATCTGTTGCGGCTGCGCGACTACGGGATCAACGGCAACGGCAACCTGATGCTGATGGAGAAGAACAACCACGAGGTGTTCGGCGTCCTGCGCGATTGGCTGGACCGTAAAGTGGCCAGACCGGCGTTGACACGTACGTAGCCACAGAGGCACAGAGGCCACAGAGGATTTCTTAACCAAGAATTCTCTGTGCTCTCCGTGCCTCTGTGGCTACGTGATTCCGTCAGTTCCTGGTCTTTTCGGCGGCGGCGTCCGCGATGCGCGAGCCGCTCAGGATGTTCTTGATCGCGTAGTTGCCTTCGTGGCACGCGTACTCGTAGAGCGGCTCCTCGTCGTTCACCGTCAGCGGCATCGAGAAGCTCCACGGCTTCGTCCACGTCGAGGGATCGTCCACCGTCACCGTCCACTCGAGCGACGTCTTCGACGTCGGCGTGAAGCGCTCGACGAGCTTGAACGTGGCCGGGTTCCCGTTGCGGTAGATCGTGCGATCGCGGAAGTTCGTCGTTTCGACGACGAGCGTGCTGCCTTCGAAGTGGCCGCGGGGATCGCCCATGTCCAGCTCGATGCCCTTGCTCGCGTGCGGCTGGTTGCCGAGCGGGATGATGCGCGTCTCGTGGATCATCTCGATGCGGATCGCGACGAATCCCTGGCCCTGGACGATCTGATAGGAGTCGCCGTAAATCGCCGGCAGCATCGAGCTCGGGTAGCCGCGCGTGATGCAGCGGTCGTACAGGCTCAGGCTCTCGTAGCTGTCGTACACGCCGTTGCTGAAGCTGCTGCCGGTCGGCCGGCGCGAGGCGATGCGCTGGCGCGCTTCCGGCGTCAGCGGCGGAATCTTTCCATCCGGCGGATCCGTCACGAACCAGGGGCGGCTCGCCCTCGCCACTTCGTAGATGTCGCGGAATTCCATGGGGCCGGCAATCGTGCCCGTCGGATCCCCCGAAAGAAACGGCGCGTTCTCGATCGCGCGCTGCTGCCGCCGCTGAATGATCTCCGCGAGCTCCTTGGGCGAGATGTCGGCGAGCGTCTTGCCGTCGAGTTCGGCCGGCCGTTCGAACGGCGTGCCCTGCTCGTACTTGTTCGTGTAGTTCCCCTGGATGTCCGGGTCGCCCCACGGCGTCTTCGGCGGGACGTACGGCTTCGCGGGCGCCTTCGCGGGCGCGGGTGCCTGCGCCCGCGCCGTGGTCGTCATCCCTGCCGCGAACGCGGCGACCATCGCAACCGTGAACAAACCCTTACGCATTCGCCCACTCCTGTTTTGCCCCACCTGACCTACCCGACCCACCAGACCTACCCGCCCCACCCGACCCACCTGACCCACCCGACCTGTTCGTAACCTAGAGGCTAACACGACATCCCCGCGTTACAATCGGGCGCGTCTCCGGGCCGCTTGGAAAGGACAAACCATGAAGAATCGTGCCGCGATCGCCGCCGCGCTTGCCGGGATTCTGACGGCCGGCTTGTGGGCCCAGAGCCGTCCCGCGCCGTCCGCCACGGTCGTTCCCGGACGATCGAAAATCGCGACCCGCTATGGCATCGTCGCGGCCAGTCAGCCGCTGGCCGCACGAGCCGGCGTGCAGGTCCTCGAGCGGGGCGGCAACGCCATCGACGCCGCGATCGCGGCCAACGCCGTCATGGGCCTCGTCGAGCCCGAGATGAACGGCATCGGCGGCGACCTGTTCGCCATCGTTTACCAGGCGAGCACGAAAAAACTGTTCGGCCTGAACGCCGGCGGCTGGGCGCCGACGGGGCTGACGCCGGCGCTGCTGCGATCGAAGGGCCTCACGTCGATGCCGAGCACCGGCATCTATTCGGTGACTGTTCCCGGCGCGGTCGCCGGGTGGGACGCGTTGCGCACGCGGTTCGGCGCGCTGCCGATGTCCGATCTGCTGGCGCCGGCGATTTTCTACGCCACCAATGGCTTCCCGGTGACCGACATCATCGCGCAGGGATGGGCCGGATCGGCGGCGAAGCTCGCCGCCGACGAGCACTCGGCGAAGCTGTACCTCCCCGGCGGGCGCGCACCGAAGGCGGGCGAGATGTTCCGCAACCCCGAGCTGGCCGCGACGCTTCGGCTGGTGGCAGAGAAAGGCGCGGCCGGTTTCTACGACGGAAAACCCGCCGACGCCATCCTCGCCGTCTCGCATCAGCTCGGCGGCACCATGACCGCCGAGGACCTGCGGCAGTTCCGGCCCGAGTGGGTCGATCCGATTTCGACGACGTATCGGGGCTGGACCGTGTGGGAGCTGCCGCCGAATACCGCGGGAATCGCGGCGCTGATGATGCTGAACCTGATGGAGCAGTACCCGCTGGCGCAGTACGGCCTGCACAGCCCGCGCGCCATGCACACGATGATCGAAGCGAAGAAGCTCGCGTATGCCGACATGCTGCGCTATGTCTCCGACCCGCGCTTCGGTGCTCCGCCCGTGGCTGCCCTGCTGAACAAAGATCGCGCGAAGGAGCGGGCGAAGCTCATCGATCCCGCGCACGCCGCGTGCGACGTGAAGCCCGCCGCGCTCGACGGCCTGACCAACTCGGGCGGCGGCGACACGATCTACCTGACCGCCATCGACAAGGACGGCAACATCGTTTCGCTCATTCAGAGCCTGTATTCGAGTTTCGGCAGCGGCGTCGCGCCGCCGGGAACCGGCTTCATGCTGCACAACCGGGGCGCGCTGTTCACGCTGCAGGCCGACCATCCGAACGTGCTCGCCCCGCGCAAGCGCCCGCTGCACACGATCATCCCCGGCTTCATGGAAAAGGGAGACGTGCGGATCGGGTTCGGCATCATGGGCGGGTTCAACCAGGCGCAGGCGCACGCGCAGTTCGTGGCGGACATCGCCGATTACGGTCTCGATATCCAGCAGGCGCTCGACGCCGGCCGCTTCACCAAGCTGTCCTTTTCCGGCTGCGATGTCTATGTGGAATCGATGGTTCCGCAGGCCACGAGAGCGCGCCTCCAGGAGCTCGGTCACGACGTCGCCGTCATCCAGCCGAGGACCGGGAGCACGGTGGGCTACGGGCAGGCCGTCATGAGCGACGGCGCCGGCGTGCATTTCGGTGCATCGGAGCCCCGGCACGACGGCGCGGCCATCCCCGAGGCGCCGCCGGTTTTCCCGAGGCCTTAGAGCGTCTTTCGGATCGGTGCAGGCGCGAGTCCTTGGTTCTTAGTTCTTGGTTCCTGGTCCGTCCTTTGGACGGCCGGGGGCATGGGTAACTTTTCGTCCTTGGTCCAACCTGTCCAGGAGCCGCACGGATACGCAGACGCCATGGACAATGGACCCAGAACGGACCAGGAACCAAGGCCCAAGGCCCAAGGCCCAAGGACCTGGGACTGCGGCTGCGCTCCGAGACGCTGTACGCCGGCCGGGGGGCTCTCGATTACAATGGACTTGCCAGCGCGTTCGGAGGTTGTTTTTATGCGCCCGGTGCGTCTGTCCGTCCTGGGCCTCTCCGTCGTGTGCATCCTGTCGGCAGCGGGCCGGGCTCATGCCCAGGGCAGCGGAGAGGGATTCCTCTTCCACGCGCCCCAGGGTGAGGTGTCGATTCGCGGCGGCTTCAACCACGCCGCCACCGGCAGCGACCTCTTCTCCTTCACCTCCAGCCAGTTGACGGTCAATCCCGGCGATTTCAGCTCGGCGACGTTCGCCACCGACGTCGACATCGCGCTCACTGCACGAATGAGCATGCGGTTCGGTTTCGCGATCTCGCAGTCCACGACGCCTTCGGAGTTTCGTGACTACGTGGACAACAACCGCCAGCCGATCACGCAGTCCACCGAATTCCGGCGGCTGCCGCTGACGGGAAGCTTCAAGGCGTATCTGTCGAAAACGGGACGGTCGCTCGGCCACTTTGCGTGGGTTCCGGCGCGGTACGCGCCGTATGTTGGCGGCGGCGGCGGCGCGATGTACTACCTCTTCCGGCAGCACGGCGACTTCATCGACTTCGCGACGTTCAAGGTGTTTCCCGACAATTTCGAGTCCGACGGGTGGACGCCGACCGTGCATACGTTCGTCGGCACCGACGTCTCGCTCAACCCGCGCTTCGCCGTGGCGGTCGAAGGCCGCTACGAGTGGGCGCACAAGCACCTCAGCACCGACTTCGCGCGGTTTCAGCCGATCGATCTGTCCGGTTTCTCGATGACTGCCGGTTTCGTGATCAGGTACTGACTATGAGCAACACAAGATTTTCGCTGCACGCGTGGTTCGCCGCCGGGCTGGCCGCCGCATGCCTGATGATCGCGTGGCCCGTCATGGCGGCGCAGCCGCCTGCACAGCCCGCGGCGGCGCAGCCGCCGCGTGGAGACGACGCCAACCGCTGGCGGCCCTGGCTCGGTTGCTGGTCTGCCACGCCTCCGCGCTTCGTCGATCTCGAGGCAGAGCCGCAGCAGGTGTGCGTGGTTCCGGCGGCGGGCGCGGCGGCCGTCGACGTCGTGACGGTCACCGGCAGCAAGATCGTGTCGCGCGAGCGAATCGATCCGAACGGCGAGCACCGTCCGGGCGAGCGCGAAGGCTGCACCGGGTGGGACAGCGCACAGTGGTCCGCTGACATGCGGCGCGTGTACCTCCAGTCCGAATACACGTGCACGGGTGGCGTCAAACGGACGACAACAAGCCTGATGGCTACGGCCGCCAACGGCGACTGGCTCGACATCGTCGGCGTCGGCCTGGGCGACAAGGTCGGCGTCCGCATCCTTCGGCATCGTCCGAGCCCGCCGCTCCCGATGCTCCCGCCGGAGATTGCGTCGGCCGTCGCCCGCGATTCGCGCGAGCCCGCCGCGCTGACGGCGCTGCTCCCTGTCGGCGACGCCGAGATCATCGACGCGTCGAAGCACGTCAGCGGCGCCGTCATCGAAGCGTGGCTGGCCGAAAACCGGCAGAAGTTCACGATGAACGGCAAGCGCCTGACGGCGCTGGCGAATGCCGGCGTCGAGGATCGCGTGCTCGACATACTCGTCGCGCTGTCATACCCCGAGGTGTTTGCCATCAAGCCGTCGCCGACGACGATGGGCGAGCTGGCGATTGGCGGTGGGGGAGAACCCGGTGCGGTGTTCCTGAGCGCGTCTCCGTTCCTGGTGGGCGGGTCCATTCTCGACGCCTGCAATCCGTATTACACCGGGCTGTCCTTGTACGGTTGGGACGGCTGTTCCCCGTACGGATTCTACGGGTACGGGTACGGCTTTCCTCCTTACGGTTACTACGGCGGTGGGTGGTACGAGGCGGGCGGCGGTGGCGGGATCATCGTCGGCCCGATCGTGCCGCCCTCTTCACAGGGGCACGGCCAGGTTGTGAACGGCAAGGGCTATGTGTCCGGCGATTCGGGCGGATCGAGCGCGAGCGGCGGTTCGGGCGGCGGCTCGTCGTCGGGATCGTCAGGGTCCTCCGGTGGATCGTCCGGCGGCGGTTTCTCGGGTTCGTCGGGCGGCGATCGCACGGCCGTTCCCCGTTGATCTTGGACTACGCTCTTAGTCCATGAGAGCGGGCCAGATCACGGCGCGGGGCCGAATCGAGCTGGTTGCTGCCGGCAGCGGCCGCGCGCCGGCGGACGGAGACGTCGTCGTCGCCCTCGAGACCGCGTGCCTGTGCGGCTCGGACATCCCTTACTTCAGCGAAGCTCACGATCGGTACCCGCTTCCCGTCGGCCTCTCGCTGCACGAGATCGTCGGCACGATTGTCAGGAGTGCGAGCCCGAACTTCCGCGAGGGCGAACGCGTGCTGGCGATGCCAATCGGCCTGCGCGGGCTCTACGAGCACCTGACGATCGGCGACGACCGGCTCGTGCGCGTGGATGCGGAGCTCTCCAACGACGAGGCCGTCCTCGCGCAGCCGATGGCGACGGTGCTCTCCGCGCTCAGCAGCGTGCCCGGCGTGATCGGCAAGACCGTGGTTGTCGTGGGGCAGGGGCCGATTGGCCTGCTGTTCAACCAGTGCCTGGCCCGGCTCGGCGCGGGGCGCATCATCGGCATCGACGTGCGGGAGGAGCGCGTCGCCCGCAGCTGCCTGTTCGGCGCGACGGATTCGATTCCCGGGCGCCGCGTCGATCCTGTCGAGGCCGTGCGGGAGCTCACAGGCGGCGAGATGGCGGATCTGGTCGTCGAGGCCGTCGGCCACGAGGAGCAGGCGCTGAACCTCTGCATCGACCTGTGCCGAGACAGCGGCCAGCTGCTGTACTTCGGGGTGCCGCCGGACCGTTTGAACGACGTCGCGTGGGAAGCGGCCTTCCGCAAGCGGCTGACGATCAAGCTGAGCACGCCCTCGGACTTGAGGCCGTTCGTGCGGCTCGCGTGGCGTTCGATCCGCCAGGACCGGATCGACATGTCGCGTCTGATCACGCACCGATACCCGTTCGCGGACGTCCAGCGGGCGTTCGAAACCTACCGCGACCGCCGTGACGGCGCGTTGAAGGTCATGATCGACTTTTCCGGGACGTGAAACTCTCGTAGATCCAGCCGGCCCTGAACTCGGCGTTCCGCCGTCTCGATTCCGCCAACACGAACATCGGCGTGGCAAAACGCGCCGCCGGCGACATCGGTTACTGCCATGGCGCTCGGGCCAGGTGTGGCCTCTCGCGGAGGTGGCCGGCGGCGCGTTTTGGTGCGAACCTGTCACGCCGAGTTCTATCGTTGGCGGAATCGAGACGACGGAACGCCGACGCCTCACGAGCTCACGTCGGTCCAGCAAGTCGCGTCAAGCCCGATCAGGCACTCTCTCCGTCATCGGTTACCGCGCCGAACAAATGCTTGAAAAAGCTCCTGGGTGAGTTCAGGAAGTCGCGTGTGATTAAGAAGTGTTTCGTCTCACGGTAGTCGATCTCCTGGATGGTATCGCCATCGAGATCGAAGAGGACCGCGCCTGGATAACTCAGGAGAATGGGCGAGTGAGTCGCGATGAGGAACTGCGCATGCCCAGGCGTTGCGAGGTCGTGGATGATCTTGAGGAATGAGAGCTGACGTTGGGGTGACAACGCCGCCTCGGGCTCATCCAGGATGTAGATTCCCTGCTCGAAGCGATTGGCAAACAGAGAGATGAAAGACTCACCGTGAGACTGCTCATGCAGCGATTTGCCACCGTACGCGCGCAGGTCTGAAACGCCTTCGATATAGGTGGCGAAGTTGAAGAAGCTCTCCGCGCGCATGAAGAACCCTTCACTGACTTTTGGCAACCATGACAGCCTGAGAGTCTGGGCCAGCGGCGAACGTTCAGCAAACGCCTCACGGTGATGATCCCGGTTGCCGCCCTGGGGATTGAAACCGCAGCATTCCGCGAGCGCTTCGAGCAGCGTGGATTTGCCGCTGCCGTTTTCACCAACGAAGAAAGTGACCTTGCTGCGAAACGAGATGTCGATCCCGCGTGAAAAGGCTCGGATGTTGAACGGATACCGGGATGGTTCGATCTTCTCGGCCAGGCTCGTGACACGGCGGAGGAACGGTGCTCCCGCAGCGTGTCGTCCGGTCGCCCTCCGTCGCGGGGTCATGGCCCAACTATGCCATGAGCTCGCCTATGGCACGCTGACCGAGGGGAGTTGCGGGAGCTCGCTGTTGAACTCGATCGGGTGATCGGCGCCGCAAGCAAAGCTTCTGTACCCGAAGGCAGGCGGCCCGCTGGGCGAAAGTCCGACCGTGGTGCGAGTGACCGCGTCCAGTTGCCAACCGAAGACGACCAGGCTGTCGCCAACGGTAAAGACCCTGCTTTCGGTGTTCAGCAGGTGGTGAATCACCTGCTGCTTTGTCGTTGGACCCTTCCAAACGCGGTTGACCTCGAAGGTCACAACCTGAGTGAGACCCGGCGCGTGCGGGTCTTCAATCTTTATCACCGTTCCACTGAAGACGATCGCCGAAGTGGCGACAGCATCCCGGGCGCTCATGCGCTCGCTCAGAGCGATGCACTCAGCTCGAGCGAGGTGCGGAAGAACCACGATGATCGCCGCGGTCAGGAGAAGCCTCACGTGTCCCACTATGCGCCTGCCTGAGCCGAGTGGCAACCGTCCGTTCGTAGATCCACCGCCGGCCCGGCCCTGCGGGATCGCGGATTAGTGGTGGTTCTGTCCGTGGTCCGGCGTCTCGATTCGGCAGACGATAGAACTCGGTGTGACTGAGTCCCAACGAAGCGCGTTGCCGGCCATTGGAGGCCCCTTCGTGTGCCAATATTCGAATCCCGCTCGCGCTATTGCGCTGGCCCTGTCTGAAGCGGCACAATTCGGTCGACGTGGAACGAGGAATGATGTGAAGCTCCTTGCCTGGCTTGTCGCGATTGCTTTGCTGTTTTGGGTGGGGGTCGCCGCGCAGGCGCAGAACGGCGACCTTGACGTCGTTCAGTTGCGGCCCAACTTCTATGTCATCGGCGGCGCGGGCGGCAACGTCGTCGTGCAGCTCGGCCCGGAGGGCGTCATCCTCGTGGATTCGGGATCGACCGAGAGAGCGGACCAGGTGCTGGCCGCCATCCGCCGCCTGACGGATCTCCCGATCCGCTACATCATCAACACCAGCATGGACGCCGATCACACTGGTGGGAACGAGAAGCTCGCCAGGGCCGGGCTCAGCATTCTCCCCGGCGCGGTCGTGGCCGGCGCCGGGCTGGGCGACGACGTGGTCTCTAACTTCGGCAGGGCCAGCGTGCTGGCGCATGAAAACGTGCTGGGGCGCATGTCGGCTCCGACCGGCCGGCAGTCTCCCGTGGCATCCGGGCTCTGGCCAACGAAGACGTTCGCTTACCATCAGTACTCGATGTACCTGAACGGCGAAGGCATTCAGGTCATTCACCAGCCCGCCGCGCACACCGACGGCGACACGATCGTGTTCTTCCGGCGTGGCGATGTGATTGCGACAGGCGACATCATCGACACGACCCGCTGGCCCGTCATCGATACCAAGCGCGGCGGCACCGTCCAGGGTGAGCTCGATGCACTGAACCGCCTGATGGATCTGACCATCTTCAATTTGCCGCTGCAGTGGAAGGCGGACCGCACGTTCCTGGTGCCCGGGCACGGGCACGTGTACGACAAGCTGGACCTGCTGGAGTACCGCGACGCGGTCACCATCGTCCGCGACAGAGTGCAGGATCTGATCGACGAAGGAAAGACGCTCGCCCAGGTGAAGGCGGCCAATCCCACGCTCGGATACCGGAGCCAGTACGGGGCGGACAGCGGTCCGTGGACGACGGACATGTTTGTCGAGGTGATTTACAACGAGCTGGCCGCGAAGAAAGGGAAGAAGTGAAGAAGGGGACGCCGCCGCTTCTGCTGATCGCGCCGGTGCTGGCCGCGGGCATTCTTCTGGGCGCGCCACTCCAGGCCCAGCGCGGGGGTCCGCCGCCGCCGCCGCCCCCGCCGAGAGCGGGCGCGCCGATCGACCTCACCGGCTACTGGGTGTCGATCGTCACGGCAGACTGGCGCTGGCGGATGGTGACGCCGGCGAAAGGCGACTATCAGGGCGTGCAGCTGAACGCCGAGGGCAGAAAGGTTGCCGACACGTGGGATCCGGCGAAGGACGAAGCGGCTGGCGAGCAATGCAAGTCGTACGGTGCGCCCGCGCTGATGAGCGTCCCGGGGCGGATTCACATCACGTGGCAGGACGACACGACGCTCAAGGTCGAGACCGACGCGGGCACGCAAACGCGGCTCCTGCGCTTCGGCCCTTCGACCCTTCGAGAGCCTCAGGGTCGTCCCGAGCAGGGTCGAGGGACGACAGGCTCAGGGCAGGCGCCGACGCCGCCGAACGAGCCCCGCACCTGGCAGGGCGTCTCGCAGGCGCGGTGGCTGTCGCCGCGTCCAGACGTGCCGCTGCAGCTGCGGCCCGCCGATCGCGTGGCGGACGCGCCCCCGATTCGCCCGACCGGCGGATCGCTGCAAGTCGTCACGAAGAATCTGCGTGCCGGGTACCTGCGGAAGAACGGCGTTCCCTACAGCGAGAACGCCGTGCTGACCGAACACTGGGACCTCTACAAACGGCCGAACGGTGAGCAGTGGCTCACCATCACGACGCAGATCGAGGATCCGCAGTATCTGTCCAACGTGAGACTGGTCGCGCCGGTGTTCAAGAAGGAACCAAACGGCAGCAAGTGGGATCCAACCCCGTGCTCATCCAGATGGTGAAGATGATGATGCGCTTTCGATTCGCCGTCTTGATCGTATTGCTGTTCGCGGCGGCTCCCGCGTCCGCCCAGGTCGATCTCACCGGCACCTGGCAGCGTGTGGGGCAGCACGACAACGGCGCCGCACGGGAACCTGTCGATCTCCTCGGCATGCCTCTCAGCCCTGACGGCCGTGCGAAGGCGCTGAGCTACGACATCGCGTCCCTTTCGGCGACCGAGCGCCAGTGCCAGATGTACCCGCCGATCTACGCGATCGTGGGTCCATTCCCGCTGCAGTTCGTCATGGTGCCGGACCCGGTGACGCAGAAGCTGCTTGCCTGGAAGATCCTGGGGTGGGGCGATCGCGACGAGACGATGATCTGGATGGACGGACGGCCGCATCCGTCTTCATTGGCGCCGCACTCGCACGGCGGATTCACCACGGGCCAGTGGGAAGGCGACACGCTGACCCTCGTCACCACGCACGCCAAGCTCGGCGACATCAAGCGGCACCGTGGCTTCAGCAGCGATCGTGCCACGTTGACCATGCGCCTCAACCGGCACGGCGACTTACTCACTGCCACCGGCATTCTAGAGGACCCCGTCTATCTGGCGGAGCCGTACGTGCTGACCGAGGTCTACCGCCTGACGACGAACCCGAACAACTTCCCGTTGACTGCCTGCGAGCCGATCGAGGAGCTGCCGCGCCTGCACGAGAATCCGGCGTTCGTGCCGCACTACCGGCCGGGCAAACACCCGGCGATGAACGAGATGACCGAGCACTACAACATCCCGCTCGAGGCGGTCGTCGGCGGACCCGAGACGATGTATCCGGAGTACCGCAAGAAGCTGAAGGACAAATACGTGCCACCACCGCCCGTGACTGGCCGGGGCGGCGGACCGCCACCGCAGTAGAACAGGCCTTCAGGCCTGCCGGAACTGAAGGTCCGCACTCCGTACCCTCTATTCCACTCCGAACGCCAGGAGCACGTTCCCGCCGCTTGCGCCCGAGCCGACGGCGTAGCCCGACCCGACGTAGACCATCCCGTCGACGACAACGGCGCCCGACGTCGAGATCGCGCCGCCGTGCGCCGGCTGGACGCGGTTGATCGTTTCGAACTCCTTCGCCGTCGGATACTCCCAGATCTTCGCGCCGTCCGCCGCGCCGACGGCGTACAGCGTGCCGTCCGAGGCGCCCTGGAACACCACGCCGGGAATCACGGTCGCCGCCGCGCCGAGCTGGACGCCGCGGCCGCCGCCCGTTGGCGGGGGAGGTGTGAACAGCCAGGCGCGCTCGCCCGTCGCCGGCTGCACCGCCGCGAGCCCGCCGCCGCCGATGCCGTAGTAGACGTGCTGGTTGTCCGCCGCGCCGCCCCACACTATCGACGCGCGCCCGCGGCCGTTGCCGTTCAGCGGCAGGCCGAGCGGATGAATCCGGTACAGCAGCTTCCCGTTGTCGTCCGGATCGAGCGCGAAGATGTCGGCCGATTTCGTCCCCGCGATCAGCACGCGCTTGCCGTTCGCGAGCGTCTTGAGGATCGGCGAGTTGCCGATGTCCATGTCGGGACCCATCGGCTTCGGGCACGCCTCGCTGACGTTGGCGCCGTTGCAGCCGCCCATGAACACGTCGTTCTCGGTCGCCTGAAACGACCACAGCAGCTTCCCGGTGTCGAGATCGACGGCCATGATCGCGTCCGTGGTCTTCGCCGGCGGTGCGGTCGTCGCGTCGCCGGTCCCGAAGTACACCGCGCGCTTCACCGGATCGATCGTCGGCGAGTTCCACACCGCGCCGCCCGCGGGCGCATAGAGCGTCACGCCGTTCGCCATGGTCTTGTATGGCTTCGGCTCGTCGGGGACGACCCAGGCCTTCCAGATCTGCCTGCCGGTGCCGGCCTCGAGGGCGACCACGCTGCCGCGGGACGTGCAGCAGGGGTAGCCGGGATTGCCGCTGCTGAACTCTTCGGACGACGAGACCGGCACGATGACCTTGCCGTCGAAGTAGCGGACACCGGCCGTGATGCGCGCGACGAAGTGCGAATCGACCTTCGTCTTCCAGAGCAGCTTGCCGTCCTGCGCGTTGATCGCGTAGACGTTGGCGTGGCCGTCGCCGACAAACGCCGCGTACTTCGCGGCGCCTGCGCCGGTCACCGCGCCGACCGTGATCGCGTTCCTGATGATCGATCCGGTCTCGAACGACCAGTAGACGCAGCCCGACTTCGCGTCGATCGAGTACACGAAGCCGTTGTCGCTGCCGACGAACACGCGGCCCGATGCGACGGTCGGCTGCGCGTTCGCCGAGACGCCCGAAGGGAAGCCGAACGCCCATTTGAGCTTGAGGCGCGGCACTTGCGCGGCCGTCAGGCGCGCGACCTGGGCGGGTTGAAATCGTGTGTTCGCGAGATCCGGGCTCCAGCCGTTCCACGACGGCCCGGCCGCCGGATCGGCGAGCGGCGGGTTGGTGCGGCACTGGAAGCCCATGTTCTCGGCGGCCCCGGATGCGGCGCTGCCCATCGGCCGGCCCGCCATGAACTCCGCCAGCGCTTTCTTCTGGCCGTCGTTGAGGGCCGACGACTGCTGCTGCATCACGCCGGTCGCCATCGCCGCGTAAATCTTCTCCGGCGTCATCTCGCGCAGGGCGGTGGGCGTGGGTGCGCGGTCCACGTTCGGGTTGCCGTGGCAGCTCGCGCACTGTGTCTGGAACGTCGCGAACCCGCTCTCGGTGCCGGCCACGAACGCCGGCGGCGGCGTGGGGGCCTGCCCCGCGGCCTGCGGCGTAAAGGCGCCGACCCAGGCGAGCACGCCGAACCCGGCAGCAAAAATCATCAGAATCTGGACGGATCTCTTCATAAGCTTCGAACCCAGTGACGCAGTGTATTACAAACCGCCGACCCCGCTTTTCCACTTTCCACTTTGCACTTTGAACTTTCTTCTTGTGTGATAATGCGCCCCAGCGAGGTCCTGCCGATGGTCAACCTGACAGTCAACGGGAAGATGCGGGCGTATGACGGCGATCCCGACATGCCCCTGCTGTGGTACGTGCGCGACGATCTCCGCCTGACCGGGACGCGGTTCGGCTGCGGCGCCGGGCTCTGCGGCGCCTGCACCGTCCACGTCAACGGGCAGGCGGCCCGGGCGTGCCAGACGAAGATGAGCACGCTCGAAGGCAAGTCTGTTGTCACGATCGACGCCCTGGCCGCCGGCGGCGTGCTGCACGCGGTGCAGAAGGCGTGGATCGCGCACAACGTGCCGCAGTGCGGCTACTGCCAGTCGGGCCAGATCATGTCGGCCGCCGCGCTGCTCAAGACCACGCCCAACCCGAGCGACGCGGATATCGATCGCGCCATGAGCGGCAACATCTGCCGGTGCGGCACGTATCAGCGCATCCGGGCCGCCATCCACACGGCGGCGAAGGAGCGGGCATGATCATCGAAAACATCTCCCTGAGCCGGCGCCGGTTCCTTGGCGGCGTCCTGTCCGCGGGCGCCTTCGTCGTCGCCTCGCGCATCGTGCCGGACGAGCTGCTCGCGCAGGAAGCCATCTTCCGCACGAAGGCGGACGCGGCGGCTCTGCACCCGAGCGTCTACCTCGGCATCGAGCCCGACGGCACCGTCTTCATCGTCACGCACCGTTCGGAGATGGGCACGGGGATCCGGACATCTCTTCCCCTGGTGGCGGCCGACGAGCTCGACGCCAACTGGAACCGCGTCCGCATCGAGCAGGGCGTGGGCGACACGCGGTACGGCGACCAGAACACCGACGGATCGCGATCGATTCGCGACTTTTACGACGCGTTCCGCGTGGCGGGCGCCTCGGCGAAGTCGATGCTGATCACCGCCGCGGCCGCGCAGTGGAGCGTGCCGGCGTCGGAATGCACGGCCGTGAACCACGAGATTGTTCACGCCAAGAGCGGGAAGAAGATCGGCTACGGGGCGCTCGTACCCGCGGCGGCGAAGCTGCCGGTGCCGGCCAAGGACACACTGACGTTCAAGCCGAAAACGGCGTGGAAATTCGTCGGCAAGGAACGGGAGATCTACGACCTCAAGGACATCGCGACCGGCAAGGCGCCGTTCGGCCTCGACATCTACCGTGAAGGCATGGTCTACGCGTCCATCGAGCACCCGCCGGTGCTCGGCGGAACGATCAAGAGCCTTGACGACAAGGAGGCGCTGACCGTCAAGGGCGTGCAGCAGACCGTGTCGCTCGACACCGTCAAGCCGCCGGTGCAGTTCCAGCCGCTCGGCGGCGTGGCCGTCATCGCCAGCAACACGTGGGCGGCCCTGCAGGGCCGGAAGAAGCTGAAGATCGACTGGAACGACGGCGCGCACGCCAGCTTCAACTCCGAGACGTTCAAGCAGGAAATGATTGCGCGCGTGCGTCAGCCCGCCAAGGTCGCGCGTAACCACGGCAACGTGGACGCCGAGTTCGCCAAAGGCGGCAAGGTCCTCGAGGCGACCTATTACACGCCGCTGGCCGCGCACGCCGCGATGGAGCCGCCGGCCGCGGTCGCCGATTTCCGGAACGGCAAGGTCGAGGTGTGGACGCCGACGCAGAATCCGCAGGCCGTGCAGGAGACGGTCGCGGCCGCTGTCGGTATCGACAAGAAGAACGTCATCTGCCACGTGACGCTGCTCGGCGGCGGCTTCGGCAGGAAGTCGAAGCCCGACTTCGCGGCCGAGGCGGCCTTGTTGAGCAAGAAGGTCGGCAAGCCCGTCAAGGTGATCTGGACGCGCGAAGACGACATCCATTTCGACTTCTACCACACGACCGCCGCCGTCTATCACAAGGCGACGGTCGACGGCCGCGGCAAGCCGACGGCGTGGCTGCAGCGGTCGGTGTTCCCGCCCATCGGATCGACGTTCGGCTCGCCGGAGCCGCTCAGCTTCGAGCTCGACATGGGGTTGACGGACACCGCGTACGACGTCCCGAACATCCGCGCGGAAAACACCGGCGCGCCGGTGCACGTCCGCATCGGCTGGTTCCGTGCCGTCGCGAACAACTACCACGCGTTCGCCGCGCACAGCTTCGCCGACGAGATGGCGCACGCCGCGGGACGCGACACGCTCGAGTTCCTCCTCGACATGATCGGCCCGGGCCACGTCATCGATCTCAAGGCGCAGGGCGTGAACTACTCCAACTACGGCGCCCCGATCGACAAATATCCCGTGGACAGCCGCCGCCTCCGGCGCGTGCTCGAAGTCGCGGGCGAGAAATCGAACTGGGGCAAGCGCAAGCCCGGCAACGGCTGGGGCATCGGCATCGCCGCGCACCGCAGCTTCAACACGTACGTCGCCTCCGTCGTCGAAGTCGAAGTGGACGCGCAGGGCCGGATCCGCATTCCGCGCATCGATCAGGTGGCCGATGCCGGCGTGTTCATCAACCCGGACCGCGTCCGCTCGCAGTTCGAAGGCGCGGCGGTGATGGGCGCCGGCCTCGCGATGGTCGGGGAGATCACGGCCGCCAACGGCCGGATCCAGCAGAACAACTTCGACGGCTTCCAGGTCGCGCGCATGAACACGGCGCCGGTGCAGGTCAACGTGCACTTCGTCGAGAGCGGCAACCTGCCGACGGGCGTCGGCGAGCCTGGCGTCCCGCCCGTGATGGCGGCGCTCGGCAACGCGGTCTACGCCGCCACCGGAAAACGCGTGCGCGAGCTGCCGTTCTCGCGCACCAAGCTCGTGTGACGTGAAGAAATCCGCCAAGCAAGCCGAGCGGCGCCGGCGCAAGACCGGCGACGTCCAGATCAAGGCGATCAAATGGGTCGTCCTGCTCGCCGTCATCGGGCTCATCGGCTACGGTGTGTCCCGGATGGACGGCATCGCGTACGGAGAGCGCGAGCTCTCCGCCGTGAATTTCTCGGACCTCACCGCCGACGCGAAACGAACCGCGCTCAAAGCCGC
Organism: uncultured Acidobacteriota bacterium; assembly: GCA_963712905.1. Lineage (GTDB taxonomy): Bacteria > Acidobacteriota > Vicinamibacteria > Vicinamibacterales > CAVVIG01 > CAVQJU01. Next base: position 90,692 of record CAVQJU010000021.1, read on the forward strand.
GAACGAAGCGCGGTGCACGTGCGGCTGCGGGATGACGCTCGCGCAGTGCGTCGCCACCGACATGACCTGTCCGGTTCGCGAAGGCAACCTCGACCGGATCAGGACGATGGTGCGGAATGCCATGTAGGGCGGCCCTTTCAGGGCCGCCGACCCTGGGGGTTAGAGGTTAGGGGTTCGGGACTAGGGGCTGGGGGCTGGGGAAGAAAAGAACATATGAAGATGCGTCATTCGTTGATGGGAGTACTCGCGGCGTGCGTGTGCGTCGCAGTGACTGTCGGCCACGCGCAGCAGGCGACGCCTGGCGCAGCGGCGCAGGGCGGAGGACGCGGTCAGGCGCCGCCGGCCGCACCGGGAGGCCGGGGCGCGGGACGCGCGCCGACGGCGCCGCCGCCGATCAACTGGCCCTCGCCGCCGCTGCCTGACGGACCGATCGTGATGGACACGGCGATCCAGCACCAGATTCGGCTCGTTGTGACCAAAGGTCTCAACCAGCCCTGGAGCATGGCGTTTCTGCCCGACGGCGGCATCCTGGTCACGGAGCGCCCCGGTCGGCTGCGCATCGTCCGCAACGGCGTGCTCGATCCGACGCCCGTCGCCGGCCTGCCGAAGGTGCAGGCGGCCGGCCTCGCTGGACTGATGGACCTCGCCCTCCATCCGCAGTTCGCCGAGAACAAGCTGGTGTACTTCACGTACCACAAGCCTCAGGTGGCCGGCCCGGATGGTCTGCTGGCCGGACCGACAGGTGGGCGCGGGCCGGCGCCGCCGGCCGGCGTCATCACGCTCGCGCGCGCGAGATATGGGCGGTTCCGCGGAGGCCCATTCCTGACCACCAAGACCCTACCGGCGCCGACCCCGACGAGCTCCTGGCTCGGCTCGCGGCTTCGGGTCTGCGCGGCCGCGGGGGCGGCTGGTTCCCCGCCGCTCGCAAATGGCGGGCCGTGCGGGTGGAGGGCGGCGAGCCCTTCGTGGTGGCCAACGGAGCCGAGGGCGAGCCCGGCTCGATCAAGGACCGCCATCTGCTGCGCACCCAGGCCGAGGACGTCCTGGCCGGCCTGGCCCTGGCCGCCCGCGGCGTGGGCGCGCGCGAGGCCGTGGTCTTCCTCAAGCGGTCGTTCGTCCGCGAGTCGGAAGCGCTGACGAAAGCGCTCGCGGCCGGCGCCGGGGCGGGCTTGCCCGTGCGGGTGGTCCACGGCGACGACAGCTACATCGTGGGGGAAGAGACGGCCCTCCTCGAATCGCTCGAGGGGCGGAAGCCCTGGCCGCGAGCCAAGCCGCCCCTGCCTGCGGCGGTCGGCTATCGGGGCCGCCCGACCCTCGTCCATAACGTCGAGACCCTGCTGCGTCTGCCCAGAGCACTCGCCGACCCTGCCGGATTTCGAGCGGACGAGTCCACGTTCGTGTCCCTCTGGGGCGACGTGCGTCGCCCGGGCCTCTACGAGGTCCGCCTGGGCACGACCCTGCGCACCCTGATCGAGAGCCAGGGCGGCGGCGCACCCGAGGGCGTCGCCTTCGTCTTCCCCGGAGGGCCCTCCTCGCCGCCGTTGTCGGAGGCCGAGCTCGACACCCCGCTGGATCCCGACGCGCTGCGCACGCGCGGCTCGTCGCTGGGCACGGCCGCGCTCCTGGTCGTGGATCGCACTCGCGACCCGTTCGACCTGGCGGTGGCTTTGGCGGCGTTCTTCGAACGCGAGTCGTGCGGCCAGTGCCCGCCCTGCGTGCGCGGCACCGAGAGCCTCCACAAGATCGCCCGGGCGCTCCAGACCGGGCAGGCCCGTGCCCAGGACGTGGCCGACGTCGGCGAAGTCGCCGGCTTCATGGGCATGCACGGCTACTGCGCCCACTGCCGCGCCGCCGCGGGATCGGTAAAGCGCCTCGTCTCGCTGAACGGACCCGCGGTGGCGGCGGTCGTCGCGGGCACCGGCGTGAGGCCTTTACCGAGCGCGGCCTACGATCCCTTCTCCTCCGGGTCGCCGCAACGGGCCGCGATCGAGGCGGTGCTGGCATGACCGCCGTCTTCTTCCTCTTTCTCCTCCACACGTCCGTCGGCATGCTCTTCGCCCTGTGCCTCGTGCCGCATCGCGCCGGCGATCGGTTCTTCAAGCTCTGTGCGGCCAGCGCCGCCTTGATGACCACGGCGGCCCTGGCCCTTCTCTGGAGGCGCTACGGCCCGAGCGCGCCCGACGCCCTGTTTCCGCGCTACACGGCCCTTCTCGGATCCACGGGCCTGCTGCTGGGTCTGGCGGTCGTGCTGAATCGAGCGTGGCACTTCGGCTGGAGGCGCGCCTACGATGCGCTGCTCTGGGCCGCGACCGTGGCCGGCGGCCTGGCCCTCGCGCTCGCCGCTCGCACGGGGGCGGAGCTGGCGAGCGATGCCACCTCCGCCCTGCTGCTGGGCGCGGCCGCCTCGGCCATGGTCCTCGGCCACTACTACCTGGTCGTGCTCGACCTGCCCATCAGCGCGCTGCGCCGCCTCACGGTGCTGCTCGTGACCGCGATCGGCTTGCGTACGGTCGTGGTGGCCGCGGCCCTCTTCGCGGCGCGAGGCGCGGGCCTGCACGAAGCCGGGCTCGTGGCGAGCGGCCTCTTCAGCCCCGACGGCATCTTCGTCTGGATGCGGCTGCTCTTCGGCATCGTGGGTCCCCTCTCCCTCGTCTACTTCATCTGGAGGACGGTCGAGATCCGTTCCACCCAGTCCGCCACCGGGATCCTCTACGTGCAGCTCTTCCTGGTGCTCGCCGGCGAGCTCCTGGCCAAGCACCTGCGGGTGTTCTCGGGCCTGCCCCTCTAGCCGTGCGGGAGCCCGAGATCGCCTTCACCTGTCCGGCCTGCGGCCGCGAGGCGGCGGGTGGCCTCGACGGCCGCGGGCGATGCCGGAGCTGCGGTGCCGAGACCGCCCTCGAGCTCACCGCCTCTCTGCGCGAGGCGCGGGTAGTGGACCGCTGCCCGCGTTGCGAGGGCGAGCAACTCTACGTGCAGCGCGACTTCAACCAGCGCGCTGGCCTCGTCGTCGTCATCGTGGGCGCCGCTCTGGCCCCCTTCACGCCCTACTACTCGAGCCTGTTCGTGGCCGCGGCCATCGACGCCTTGCTCTACCTGGTGCTGCCCGAGATCGCCATCTGCTACCGCTGCGGCACCCACTTCCGCGGCTTCACCCGCAACCCCAGGCACGAAGCCTTCGACCTCCACATCGCCGAGCAATACGGCAAGCCGGGGCGGTGACGGGACGGCCGGTCCCCTGGCCGACTAGAATCCGCGCCATGCTCTTCCTGGCCACCCTCCTGCTCCTGCAGGCCCCCCCTCATCTCGACCCGCTCGTGGGCCTGTCCCCAAGACTCCCCGGCACCCTCCGCGTGTACCTCGTCCGGCACGGCCAGGCCTTGTCCAACCTCGACCCCCAACCGGATCTGCCGCCGCAGCAGCTCGATCACCTCACCACGCTGGGACAGGCCCAGGCCGATCGGGCCGGACGGGCCCTGGCCGGCCACGACGTGACCCTGGTGCTGACGTCGCCGGCGTCGCGGGCCGGAGAGACGGCGGCGCGCATGGCCACGCTCCTAGGGACGGCCCCGCCCAAGGTCGAGCCCCGGCTGCATCCTCTCGCTCTCGGCAACGATCCGGCCGGGACGCCCCTCGACTGGGACGCGCGGATCGCCGAGTGGGCGAAAGGCCGCGACCCGAGCCCGCCGGGAGGCGAGTCGATGGGGCAGATGGGGGCCCGGGTGGACGAGCTCGTGCTGGCCCTGGCCGCGGAGCGCCGTGATCGAACGGTAGTCCTGGTCGCCCACGGCGAGGTGATCGGCTCCTACCTCGGCCGGCTCCGCGGCATTCCCGCGCCGAAGCGCTACCCGCCCGACCTCGCCAACGGCTCGATCACCACCGTCGAGGTGGGACCCGACGGCCGACCACGCCTGCGCCTCGCCAACTACCGCCCCCCCGAACCCTGAACCGGCCATGCCCGAGCTTCCCGATCTCCTGCACATCCAGGCAAAGCTCGGGGAGGCCTTGCTCAATTGGCACGTGGCCAGCGAGCGGGTGCGCGAGCCCGTGGTCCTCCGCTTCGCCGTCCGCGGCAACCTCTCGCTCCTGCTGGGCCGGCCCTTGCACGCGCTGCTCCGCAAGTCGCACTTCCTGGTCTTCCGCTTCGAGGGCCTCGACCTGGCCATCAACCCCATGCTCGCCGGCCGCTTCCGCGTGTGCGAGCCCGACGCGAAGGCCGAGGCCTCCCTGGCCTTCGCCCTCGGCTTCTCGCCCGCGGGCAGTCCCGAGGGCAAGCCCCCCGAGCGCGAGCTGCGCTACCTCGACGACAAGAAGATGGGCAAGGCCTACCTCATCGCGAACGACGACTGGAAGGCGATCCCGGGCATGCAGACGGGAGGCATCGACATCCTGGGCCCGGAGTTCACCAAGGAGCGTTTCGTGAGCCTCCTGAAGCACCGCCGCGACCAGGTGCGGGTGTTCCTGCTGGACAAGAAGGCCCTCGACAGCCTGGGCAACGCCTATGCCGACGAGGTGCTCTTCGAGGCGGGAATCCACCCCAAGACCTTCTGCCGATCCCTCTCCCACGACGACGGCGTGAGGCTGCACGACGCCATCGTGAAGGTGATGACGGAGGCGGTGGCCGAGGTGGCCGCTCGGGGCGAGCCCACGGAGATGAAGGTCCGCGACTTCCTGAAGGTCCGCCGCAAGGAAACCTGTCCGCGCTGCGGGGCCACCCTGCGCACCGCCGGGGTGAAGGGCATGGACGCCTACTTCTGCCCGCACTGCCAGCCCGCCCGGCGGCCCGGCTTCGTGGATTGGACGAAGACCGGGCGCTGACGCTGGACAAGGCCGGGGGTGGGCTGGATAATGTGCTGTTCCGCTTCAGGAGGAAACCCAGGACAGGATGAGCAAGGAAGATCTAATCGAGCTGCAGGGGGTGGTCAGCGAGGTGCTGGCCGGTGGTAACTACAAGATCAAGATCAGCGACAACCACGAGGTGCTGGCCCGGCTGAACGGCAAGATGCGGCAGTTCCGCATCCGCGTGATCCAGGGCGACCGGGTGACAGTGGGAGTTTCGCCCTACGACTTGAAGCGCGGCCTCATCACCTATCGCGCCAAGTAGGACCCGCCCTGCTACGGGTCCGGGCCGTCCTCTTCGACCTCGACCGCACGCTTCTCGACTTCGACCGCGCCCAGAGGGCTGCCTTGCGCGCTGCCCTCGCGGGCCTCGGCCTACCGTCCTCTCCTCCGGTCCTCGCCCGCTATCGCACCATCAACGAGGGGCTCTGGGCCGCCTATAGGCGTGGCGAAATCGCGCAGAGCGTGCTCGAGGTCGAGCGCTTTCGCCGCTTGCTCGATGCAGTGGGGGCGCGCGAAGACCGCGCGCGCCGGCTCGCCCGCGACTTCATCGCGCAGCTGTCCTCACGGGGCGACGTTCTGCCCGGCTGCCGGCGCACCCTGGCGGCACTCCGCGGCCGCTTCGCCCTGGGCGTGGTCACGAACGGCATCGACCGCGTGCAACAGGCGCGGCTCCGCGCCGCGGGGCTTGGGCCCTTCTTCCAGGCGGTCGTCACCTCGGAGGGCTGTGGCTTCGCCAAGCCCGACCCCCGTATCGTCGAGGCCGCGCTCGACGCCCTCGGGGTCGAAGCGGCGGAGGCGGTGTACGTGGGCGACGACGTGGCGGTGGATGGCGAAGCCGCCGCGCGGGCGGGAACCTCGTTCGTCTGGGTCGATCGGGGCGACGCGCTGCCGCGCGGCCTGCGCCGGCCGCGCCGTCGCATCGCCCATCTGGGCGAGCTCCATTCTCTCCTCGCACTATAATCGCCCGTCGCCGAGGAGAACCCGCCTAGAGTGGACTCGCCGGTTTCCATCCCGCGCGCCGTCGTGCCTTCGGTGGTCTTCCTGCGCTGCGAGATCCCCGAGAGCCATCCCTCGACCGCCGTCCTGGGCCAGGAGCGCATGGGCGCGGGGGTGGCCGTGGGCGAACACCTCGTGCTCACCGCCCACTACCTCGTCCTGGGCGCCTCTTCCGCAGTGGTGGTCGGCGGCGACGGCCGACCTCGCGAAGCGAAGCGCGTGGCCCTCGATCACGAGACCGGCCTGGCCCTGCTCAGCGTGGACGGTCCCGACTTGCGCCCGGCTCCTCTGGGCCGGAGCGCCACCCTGACGCCGGGCACTCCCGTCTTCCTCCTCACCTGCTCGGGTGAGCAAGAACGGAAGGGCGCGTCGGGACTCGTGGCCTCGGTCGGACCGTTCGAGGCGTTCTGGGAGTACATGCTGGACGACGCCATCATGACCACGGTGCTCAACCCCGGTCTCGCGGGGGCGCCCCTCTTCGACGGCGACGCGCAGGTCGTGGGGGTGGTCTCTCTCGGGCTCGCGGCCGTGGGGCGGTACAGCCTCGCCATACCCATCGACCTGTTCCTGGCCCGGCGACGCCTCCTGGAAGGCGAAGACGACCGGAAGGAGTCACGCGCATGGCTCGGCGTCTACCCGCAGGTCAACGACGGCGCGGTGGCCATCAAGGGCGTCGTGCCCGGCGGCCCCGCCGACCAGGCCGGCCTCGCCCAGGACGACTTCGTGCTGTCCGTGGACGGCCAGCCCGTGACCTCGTTGCGCGAGCTCTACCGCGCCTTCTGGAAGAAGGGCCCGGGCGATCCCCTCGACCTGCAGGTGCTCCGCGAATCGCAGATCCGCGTGGTCCACGTCGTCGCCGGTGACCGGTACGAGTTCTACAAGTAAGTCAAGCGCAGAATTTCCCGTATATCTGGCCATTCCGCAGGTTGGGCTGCCCGGGTCGCGTCCGGGTCGCGTTGCGTCTCGGCCACGGCTTGGCTCTCTGAGGGTCCTGGCCGTGGCGCAACCTGGTCGAAGGAGGCAAGGCAGGGCCCGGGACCACGGCAACAATGGTCACGTCCTGGCCCCGGGCCGTGGTACCCTCGCCCCCGTGAAGGGCGCCTTCGAGCCGGGCCGGCGAAGGGTAACCGCGGCGTACTCAACAGCTCAGGTTGCATCCTTCCTCCGGCTCCCGCGCGCGACCGTCCGAGCATGGTCCCGGGGTCAGGGCTACCGGTCAGGTGGTCGGGCTCGCTTCTTCCGCCCCGTCATTCAGCCTGCGACGACTACGGGGGTCCTCGCCTTCTCCTTCGTCAACTTGATAGAGCTCCACGTCCTCGGAGCCCTTCGACGGGAGCACGGCCTTTCCCTCCAAAGCATTCGTCACTCGCTTGACTTCCTGAGCAAGCGTTACCAAGTCGAGCACCCGCTGGCCGATATGGATCTGCTAACAGACGGCCTAGACCTATGGCTGAAGGAGCTCGGCGTCCTGATCGCAACCTCTCGCGATGGACAGATCGGCATCCGTGAGGTCGTCGAGGCGCATCTCCAAAGGGTCACGCGCGATGAGCACGGCCATGCACTCAACCTGTACCCGTTCACGCGCGACGCCCTTCTTGAGGCGCCGCGGTCCATCGTGATCGATCCAATGATCGCCTTCGGCCAGCCAGTCCTCGTTGGCAGCAACATCCCGACAAGAATCATCGAGGGCCGCTTCTCGGCAGGCGACTCCTTCGAAGTGCTCGCCGGAGACTACAATCGAACCACCGACGAAATCCAGGAAGCCATCCGCTGGGAACGACGGCGCGCCGCCTGAGCCGATCTTCTTCGTCGAGCATGGCCTGGGCCGCTACGCGGTAGTGAACGCACTGCGCGCCGCGGGGGCGCGTGTCGAGCACCATAGCACCCACTTTTCTGACAACGCGAAGGACTCGGAGTGGCTGCCGATCGTCGGAAAAGAGGGATGGATCATCCTGTCGAAAGACCTCGGCATCCGCTGGAACGAGGTTGAGCGGGACGCGATTTTTGAAACGGGGGCCCGCGCCTTCCTGCTTTCGGAACAGGACCTGTCTGGGGCACAGATGGCCAATGCCGTCACGAGGGCACTTCCGCGGATGCTGGCCATCTGTCGAAGTCATCAACCGCCCTTCATCGCGCGTATCACTCCCTCCGGCCACGTCACCGTCCTAGCAGGACTCTATCGGAGCTGGAAGCGGCGCCGACGCGCGGTGCGCCGCGCCAAACAGGTCCGCACCAAGTAGAGGTAGACTGCGGCCCCCTCCGGAAAAGGCCCGTGAGCAATGGCCGAGAAGGAAGACCCGATCGCGAGCGCCCGGCTTCTGATTGCGGGCGTCAAGGATCTGCCAGCGAATCACCCCGACCGCCCACCAAGACTGAAAACGCCCAGATTGAGACTACGGCCGCCATGCGCGATGCACTCGATAGGGCGACGGCCGCGCTCACGGCCCTGGTGGAATCGAGCAACGGCAACACGAAAACGATGGCCAGGCTCCAGAAGGTCCTGATCGCCTTGACGGTCGTCTACGTCGTGCTCACCGGGCTTCAGCTCTGGATGCACAAATAGAAGGAGGCCCGGCCGAAGCCGCCGGCCCCAGGCTAACCGCGGGCCTACGCGGCGAGCTTCGCCTTGAGCCATTCCGCGAAGGCCTCCTCGAAGAACGCGGCCAGGATGCTCGCCTCGTCCACATCGCGTCGCAGCTTCGCCTGTAGGTCGTACTTGGCCTCCCGGAGCCGAATCCACGGCTGAGCCGGATACGTTGCTAGCTGGGCCTGCGGGTCTGGGACTCGGATGTCCGCAGCAGGACTTGACGAGCACGCGTCCGCCCGCGCCTATCGCAGCCCTTCGAGCACGGCAAGGTGGGATGCAAAACGGAGGTAGGTGTAGGCGTAGCTGTCGCTTTCCCTTATGACGGACGCGCCGACGTTCTCTACTCCGGCGGTTTCGCTGACAGTCAGGCGGCGCCACTGCGTCCGACGGCCCGTTTCCAGATCGATGCGGTCGATTCGCGTGCTGTGCTCCTGTTGGGCATAGACGCCATCTCTTGCCCATGACACAACCAGCTCGTCTGCACGAAGGCCGGCCGCAGGAACGGTCTTCGACAGAGCGAAGGAATGCACGACCCATGTGCCTTCGGGCCGGCGCAAGAGCACCCGCCCTCCGTCCGGTGAGCAAGAGAAGCTGGGGGCATTTCCCGACCCCCATGGCATCGTTCGTGGACTAAACGGCAGTGACACCTCGGCCGGAGAACCCCCACCTAGCGATTGAAGGAAGAGGCGAAGCGCGCCAGAGCGGTCACGCGCGGTGAAGAGTACTTCGACGTTACTGCGCCACGCAGGCTCGTAGTCAGTCAGGTCTGGGCTTCCCAATTGCCGTGCGGATCCGGGTCCCACGGGCAAGGCCACCAGCCCCTGTGGCGCCTCTTCCCCAACTACCGACAAGATCCAATTGCCGTCGGGCGATATCGCCCATCCCACGCCCTCGCCGATACGGACGGCCGGACCACCGTCTGTCGGCCGAAGGTAGGTCGTGGACCAGGCACCGCCGCCCGAAGCCCCCTCGACGATGAGTATCTTCCGACCGTCAAGGCTCAGATCGTAGGCATTGGAGCCATCCAGCCAGGACAGGTCTCGCTCGACGCTGCCCGTGGACTCGGTTCTCGCAACAGCGTGCACCCGCACTCGCTGGTTCGAGATGAGGACTCGACCCGCTCGCGTCACATCTTGAAGGATCGCAAACTCGGGAAGCCTCGCAAGAAGGCGCCGCTTGCCCGACAGCGTGACCGCTTCGACGGCCGCGGCGCCTCGGCCATCCTGATAGGTGAACCAGATCTCGTCGCCCGAAGGCGACCAGGCGAGGCCTCGGGGACGGAACAATACCTCTGTCAGTTTGGTCCGGTGGCCTTGGCGATCCACGACTATGACGGAGCCGCGACCTGAATCGTACGAATGCTCCAGGACGGCGACCCGCGACCCGTCTCGCGAGACACGCGGGTACAAGAGAAGCGCAGACGTGGCGATCGGATGCCCCAACGGAAACTCCAGACTGTAGACATCGCCGCAGCGGACGACCGCCAGTTCCCGGCTGTCCGGCGCCCAGTCAGCGCCACGAACCCCCTCGATCAAAGGGCGAGGAGCACCGCCCCCCAAGGATGATTGGGCGAGCGTCCCGCATACCGCGTTGCCGGTGCCGTCGTATCGAGTACCAAGGAGCAACGCCATCTCTCCAGTGCTCGAGATCGAGAGTACCGTTCCTTCAATTTCGAGCGGTCGCGATTCCACGCTCCCCATCCGCGCGGAGTACACGCGGGCCGGGTTGTCCTCCCATCGTGCTCCGTAGACAACCACTTCGCCATCTGGAGCAAAGCGGCCCGAGAGCACATATCCGTTGCGCCAGGTTAGTTGCGTCATTCTCGGGACGCTCGATGCTGTTCCCCCGAGGCCCCACTTGCGACCCAGTAGTAGGGCACCGGCGAGAAGGACTGAGATGGCAAGACCCCGGACTATGGCGGCCGAGAGGTGTGGAGCCTGCATCGCCTGGCCCGTCCCCGGCGTGCTGATCGAGGAAGATCCTTCCAGAGCGAACGCAAGATCGCGTGCCGACTGGAACCGCTCTTCAGCACGCTTCTCGAGACAGCGCATGACGACACGGACGAGGCTCGGGGGTATTCCGGTAACGCTCAGAGTCGGATCCGGGGCCTCCTCTCGCAGGATAGCGGTCATCGTTTCGGGCGCGGTCTTGCGCCGGAAGGGATTAGAACCCGCGAGCATCTCAAACATGACTATGCCCAGAGCAAACGTATCCGTACGCGGTGTTGCTATTTCGCCGCGTACCTGCTCGGGCGCCATGTAGCCGACCGTGCCGAGGACTGTGCCTGGTGCTGTGTGATCTTGGGACTTTGTAGAGAGTGTGTTCAGGTCGCACGTGGTGGGGCCCTCGTGGCGGGCCAGGCCGAAGTCCAGAATCTTGATGCTGCCATCTAAGGTCAGAAACAGGTTCTCTGGCTTCACGTCGCGATGGACGACGCCCTTGTCGTGAGCGGCGGCCAGGCCCCGAGCTATTCCCACGGCGATGTCGACCGTTTTGCGAACGCTGAGGGGGCCGAGTCGCAACCGGTCGCGAAGGGTCTCACCCTCCAGTAACTCGGTCACGCAGTAGGCGATGTTCTCGTGGGCTCCGACGTCGAAGAGGGCGAGTATGTTGGGGTGCGAAAGCGCCGCGACCGCCCTCGCTTCGCGGTTGAAGCGGGCTAGCGCGCTCGGATCTTCGCCAACGGCTTCGGGAAGCACCTTGAGCGCCACGAATCGCCCGAGGCGGGTATCGAGGGCGCGATACACCTCACCCATACCCCCCACCGCTAGGGGTGCCACGACTTCATAGGGTCCCAAGCGAGCGCCAACGTGCAGGGTCATGCGCAGCCGGTATCGCTATTACTTGAGCGGGGATTCTATCTTGAGACTCCAGGTGCGCGGGCCAGCGGTGTTGGCAATGGTTGCCTCCAAGGACAAGAGAAAGGCGAGGCTCTCGCCGACCCTGCAGAGCCGCCGGAATGGCACCTTCGGAACGGCGAGGAGACTTGTTAGAAGGGGCCCTGCCTCGACGGGGATCGACGAGGCTGGTCGCCCCTTCGCCTGCCGTCCCGCTCTAGGCGCACGCGGTCGTCGTGGTCCTCGAGGAGCTGCCGGCACCACTTCCGCAAGATCGGCCCATGAAGGCCCTCGTCCAGCCCTTGGCGAATCTCCTCCACCTCGGCCTCTCTCAGCATGCCCGGGATCCTCCCCCAGGGCTGAGCCGCATCAGGTCCAGGTCACACGTTGGCGTCGGGATTCCTTACAGTCTGTCGGCATTCTTTACATCCGAGCTTGATTCGCGTCGCCCAAGTGAGCATGGTGCCTAGCTCCGCGCCCCAAGACGCGTTTGGCGAGATTCTTGCTAGGCCTTCCCGAACCGGAGGGAACCCAATGAGGTTGGTTTCGAGGCTGGTCGGCTTGATGATGTTGGTGGGGATTGCCGGAGCGGCCGAGGCGACACCCGTCTACTACACGTTCACCGGAGAAATCACGCAGACCTACGACTACTTGACCGGCATCGTCAACGATCCACTCGGCGGCTTGGCTGTGGGAGACTCTGTTTCCTACACGTTCTTGGTGGACACGTCCTTGCCTGGCACCCAACGCTACCTGGGAGTCACCAGCCCCACTGGCGGCTTCTACGTGGACTTCATCGGCGGCGGCCCGCTGCTCCCAATGACCGGAACGGGCCAGGACTTCGAATACAACTACGGTTTCAGCTACTACCTCGTTGGTAGCCGCGGCTTTCAGTACTACGACGTCGTCGAGGTCGTCAAGGGCACTGCTGCAGACATCTCGACCTGGGTCGTTGGGGATAGTGGCTTCTATTCGTACGACTATGTCGACGACCGCTATGGCACCGGCGCCTCCGGCCAGTATTTCCATGTCTATTCCTCCGACCTCACCCTGACCAGCATCAGCGACATCGCACCGATTCCGGAGCCTGGCACCGTCGCTCTCCTCGGCGCGGGCCTGCTTGGCCTCGTAGCACTTCGTCGCCGAGCAGCGTAGGCAGCTCCAAACCGACCGCCGGACCAGAGCCGGGTGACAAGCCCGGCTCTTCGTGCGTTGGGACACTCCGCGAACCGTCAAAACGTCTCGGTAGTCGGGGCCAGAGAAGCCGCTACCGTGGCCGGCATGTTCTGCGTCGCCCTTGTCACGGACTGCGCTGGCACCTACGCCCGGTTCGTCGAAGGCGAGCCCCGAATCGACGTCGGGGGCGGCCTCTCGATCGAGATTGAATTGCTTTCGATGACCGAGGAACGCGACGCCGCCCTGCGCCCCGCTGAGGTGCTCCAGGCGCCTCACGACCGCCAGCGGAGGCGCCAGAGAGGCCCCGCCGTCAGCCCGATGCCCCGGCTCTTCGAATAAAGGCCAGGGCGCCGCGGACGCGTGCGCACTCTCCAGGAGGTCTACGAGCGCTCGATGGCGCGCACGTCCTTCGCCATGGTGATGCTGCTTCTCACCGCGGGAATGGCATTGCTCCTGGGCGTGGTCGGCATCTACGGCGTCACCTCCTACGCCATCTCGCAGCGGACTCGCGAGATCGGCATCCGCCTGGCCCTCGGGGCGCGCGGACCGACGCTTGTCCGGATGGTCGTCGTGGAGGGCCTGAAGCTCGCCGCCCTCGGTGCCTTGTGTGGGCTGGGCACGGCGTTCGGCCTGAGCCGCCTCATGGCCGCGCTCCTCTTCGGGGTGGGGGCAGCGGATCCCGCGACTTTCGCCCTCGTCGCGGTGACCCTGCTGTCGGCGGCCACGATCGCGAGCTACCTGCCGGCGCGACGCATGACCAAGGTCGACCCGGTGGAGGCCCTGCGGGCTGAATAGGAAGCGCGCACGCGGCAACGTTGCGAGGTAGAGTGCTTCCGTAGTTTCTACGGATAGCCATGGCCATCCTGAAGGTCGCGCGCATCGGCCATCCCGTGGTGCGGGCCGAAGCCCGGCCGGTGCCCGTGTCCAAGATCGGGTCGGCCGAGATCCAGCGGCTCATCGACGACATGGAAGAGACGATGCACGAGTACGATGGCGTGGGCCTGGCCGCGCCGCAGGTGCACGTGGGCTTTCGCCTGGCCGTGATCGAGGTGCCCGAGTCCGACGAGCGCGCGCGCGACGCCGTTCCCTTCACGGTGCTCGTGAACCCGGTGGTCGTGCCGCAGGGCGACGCGAAGCTCGCGGGCTTCGAGGGATGCCTCTCCATTCCCGATCTCCGCGGCCAGGTCTCACGTCACGAGAGCGTCCGCCTCGAGGCCTTCGACCGGAAGGGGCGACCCTACGTGGTGGAGGCCAAGGGCTTCTTCGCACGGGTGATCCAGCACGAGTGCGACCATCTCGACGGCCGGGTGTACCTCGACCGCATGACCGACCTCAAGACCCTGAGCTTCATCCGCGAGTTCGAGCGCTTCGTGGAGCCGCCGCCCGAGGACGACGGGGCGGCCTGATCGGTAGCGAAGCAGAGATCTGGTAGGCTTGGGCCCTCGCATGGACCTCGTGATCCTCACGGGCCCGCCCCAGGTCAGTCTCCGGAGCGCCAGCCGCAAGCCCTACGACGGGGCCATCGCCGCGGCCCGCACCTGCTACTCGCCCCGGGTGATCGCGGCCGACGAAGTGACCGCCGCCCAACGGGAGTCCATCGGTCCCCTCACCTTCGAGGGGGGCCACCACACCGTCTACCAGCACGCCCATTTCGAGTTCGGCCTGGAGAACGTCAGCCGCCAGTTCGTCTGGTCCTTTCTCCACTCGCACCCGTTCTACAACTCCGAGCAGTCGTCGCAGCGCTTCGTCCGGCTCGACGAGGTGCGGGCCCTGGTGCCGGAGGGCCTGGGGGCGGAGGCGCGCGCCTTGTACGAGGCCGCCGTGCTCCGAGCCTGGAGCGCCTACGGCCGGCTGAACGACCTCTTGCGGCCCGACACCCTGCGCATCATGTCGGAGCTACGGCATCTCTCGCCGAACGCCGCCGAGAAACGCAAGAAGCGCGTGGCGCGCGAGGCCGAGAAGAAGGCCATCGAGACCGCCCGCTACGTGATCCCCCTCGCCGCCTTCACCTCGATGGTCCACACCGTCTCGGGCATCGTGCTGCACCGGCTCTGGCGGATGATGCGCACGGGCGACTGCCCGCGAGAGAGCGTGGCGGTGGTGACGGCCATGGTCGACCAGGTGCGCACCCTCGACCCCGAGTTCTTCGACCGCGTGGGCGAAGGACCGCTGGCCGAGGGCGAGGTGGTGGAGGCTCGTCTGCCCCGCGCCACCTCGGACTTCGACGCCGAGGCCGCGAGCCTCGACGCCCGGATGGGTCGTCTCACGTCTCTGCTCGTCGACTACACGGCGCGCGGCGAGGAGACCACAGCCGACGCCGTGCGGGCGCTCCTGGGGCAGACCAAAGAGGCCCTTCCCGACGATCTGGCCCTCGAGCGCGTGCTCAACCCCTCCTTGAACCGCTACCGCCTGGAAACCTTGAACCTCGCGGTGCATTCGCCCCTGTCCCGAGCGCTCCACCACTCGACCTACACCTTCCTGAAGAAGCTCAGCCACACCGCGGACAGCCAGGACCAGCGACATCGCATGGTGCCGGCCTCGCGACCGCTCATGACCTTCACGGACACGAAGCGGCCCGACTACATCACGCCGCCCCTGGTGGCGGCGAACGCGGCGGCACAGGCGGTCTACGCCGAGGCCATGGACGCCGCGTGGGCCGCGAAGAACCGGCTGCTGGAGCTGGGCGTGCCCCTCGAGCTGGCCCTTTACGTGCTGCCCAACGCCAAGGCCCTGCGCTTCCACGAGACCGGCAGCCTCGTGTACCTCGGCCACAAGTGGGTCATGCGCACCTGCTTCAACGCGCAGGAAGAGATCTACCGCGCCAGCATGGACGAGCTCGACCAGGTGCGCGCCGTCCACCCGCGGCTGGCCCGCCACATGGGGCCTCCCTGCGTGCTCCGCGCGGGCCGCATCACCCCCACCTGCACCGAGGGCGAGCATTTCTGCGGCGTGCCCGTGTGGAGAAGCTTTCCCGCGGTCGAGCGACCGATTTGACGCAGCCTTCGCCCCCCCTGCTGCGCGGTTGGGGAGGCACGAGCGTGCCGGCCCGGGAGCGGCGGTCCGAGGACCTCGAGGCCCTCACCAAGGGAGCCGTGCTGTCGCGCGGCCTCGGCCGATCCTACGGCGACTCGTCGCTGCCGCCCCCGAGCCGGCCCCTGGCCGCGAACACCACCCTCGCCGATCGGATCCTGGCCTTCGACCCTTCCACGGGCCTCCTGCGCGCGGAGGCCGGGCTCTCGGTGCTTGCGCTGAATCGGCTGTTTTTTCCCCGACGCTTCTTCCTCCCGTCTCGCCGGGCACCCAGTTCGTGACCCTCGGGGGCCTGGTGGCCGCCGACGTCCACGGCAAGAACCATCACGTGGATGGCTGCTTCGGCGCCCACGTCACCTCCTTGCGCATGCGGGTCGCGGATGGCCGTATCGTCGAGTGCGGACCGGACGTCGAAGTCGAGCTCTTCCGCGCCACCCTCGGGGGCATGGGTCTCACCGGCCATGTCCTCGAGGTCGAGTTTCGAATGAAGCGCATACCGACCCCCTGGATCTGGGCGGAGACGGAGCGCATGCGGAACATCGACGCGTTCATGGACGGCCTCAAGGACGCCGCCCGCACCTGGCCCTTCACCATGGGCTGGATCGACTGCCTGAAGCGCGGAGCGCAGCTCGGCCGGGGTGTGCTGATGCGCGGGCGGTCGGCCGAGCCCCACGAGGCCCCGCCTCGCCCCCCGCGGCCGCGGCCCCGCCCGGCGGTGCCCTTCGTCCTTCCCCTCCTCGTCACCCCGCTGACCATGCGCGTCTTCAACTCGCTCTACTACCACCTGCCGCGGCGGGCTCGCGGAACCCTGAATCCCGAGCCCTTCTTCTATCCCCTCGACGTCGTGCTCGACTGGAACCGCCTCTACGGCCCGCGCGGCTTCACG
>CAVQJU010000022.1:0-60875 GCA_963712905.1 uncultured Acidobacteriota bacterium
CGTGTCGCCCCGGACGATGCCGCGGTCGACGATATCCGACGTCAATCGAGGCAGCCAGAGGTTCCCGATCGACTGCGCGAGGGCCAGCGCGAGGACCAATCCGATCTCGCGGCGATGGGGAGTCAGAAAGCGCGTCAGGCTGAGCATAGTGGCGCCCCGGTGCTCATTGTTTCAGATACGCGATGAGCAATACCAGCGTGAACGGGCTGAGGATTGTCGACAGGAACACCGCGCCCGTCGCGAAGCTCGGATCGAGATCGAACTCGAGCGCCAGCACCGTCGTGATGACCGCGGCCGGCATCGATGCCCCGACGATGGCGACCTGGCGCGCCAGCCCGGTCAGCCCGAGCAGCATCGTCAGCCCGACGCCGACGAGCGGCCCCACGAGCAGCGACAGCCCCACTGCGACGCCGACGGCTGCGGGACGGTTCGGCATGGCGGCGCGTTCGAGCTGAATGCCCAGGATCAGCAGCATGATGGGGATGGCAGCCTCGCTGAGCAGGGTGATGGGCCGCATGACCGCGAGCGGGACGGTCGTGTGAGTCGCCATGATCAGCCCGGCCGCCGCGACGGCCCAGAGCGCCGGCACCCGCACGATGCCCGCGAGCGCCCGCCACACGTTCCCGTGGCCGCTGGCGGCGACGCCAACACCCACCGTGTAGGTCACGATGGCGCTGGCGACGAAGTACACGCTCGCGTAAGCGAGCGCCTCGCGGCCGAACGCGAACAGCACGACGGGCAGCGCGTAGTTTCCGCTGTTCGAGAACATCACGACGAGGAGAAAGCTGGTGAACGTCTGCCTGTTCAGGCGCAGCGGCGCCGCGGCCATCCACGCGACCAGGCCCATGACGGTCGTGAGCAGGATGCAGAAAACAAACATCCGCCCGAAGACCGCGCTCTCGATGCGGGACTGGACCAGCTGATCGAAAACCAGGCAGGGCGAGAGCACGTTGAACGAGGCGGCCGACAGCGTCTTGACCTGCGCGCCGGTGTGCCTCGCGAGCAGAAAGCCGGCCGCGGCGACGAGGAAGATCGGGAGGATGTCGTCCGCGAAGATCGACGCGAAGACGTTCACTCAGCGAACCGGTTCGGCGAACGAGAAGATCGGGTCCACGTCGACGGGCACGTCAATCGCGCGAGCGAGCACGGCGGTCAGCGCCTGCGGCATGCGGTCGTACTTCGCGAACCACGCTTCCGTGCGCGCGCGATCCCCGGTCGCTTCCTGCTCCAGCAGCTCTTTGGCCAGCGTGTCGATGGCGCCCGGAATCTTCGCGTAGTCCATGCGGTACCGGCCGTTGGCGAACGCGATCGCGCCCCGCTCGGACAGGTAGTTGAACTCCATCATCTCGGCGCGGCCGTGCGCCTCGCCGGTGCCGAAGCGGACCGTGCGGAAGATGCCGGCAACGTACGACGCGTAGTACTCCTCGAGCCGGTCCTTCTGCAGGACGCTGCGGTCCACCAGCCACTTCAGGGCCAGCATGCCGACGACGTCCGCCTTGGCTTCTTCGAGGCCGGAGTAGGCGGGTCCGATTGCCTCGCGGATGCTGACGCGCCGTTCCGAACCCGAGCCCGACCCGGTGCGGGCGAACGCGGGCCCGAGGCCGTGACAGATTTCGTGCATGAGCGTCGTGGCCAGATAGCCCTCGGCCGACGCGCGGGCCGCCTGGGCCGGATCCATGACGCGGGCGGCGAGCGGCAGGATGATCTCGCTCACGCGGGCGTCCATGAAGTTCTTGAAGAAGATCTTCTTGGTGCCTTTCTGCTGATGGATGCGCGGATCGTTGGGCAGGTTGTCGGCGACCGCCTGATAGCCGTGCCTGAGATCGCCCGCGCGGAACGGCGCGTCCATCACTTCCATCGGTGTCGAGTGCCCGCGCACCGAGGGCCGATCCTCCGCGGCGAGGGGCAGCGCGTCCTGGATGTCGGGAATCCACTGCTGGTAGACGGCGAGCTTGCGGCTCTCGGCGTCGTTGCGAATCAGGATCGACGCGCCGTAGGACGTCTTCACGCCCAGCAGGTCGTCGAGGTACGTTTCGTACGGCGCGTAGATGAGGTCGAACTTCGGGTCCTTCAAATCCAGCCACGCGATGTCGCTGTTGTAGTAGTCGTCGGTCAGGATGGCCGTGGCCCTGAGGCGCAGGAACCCGGCGAACGCCGGATCGTCCGAGAGATCGGCCGCCCTGCGCAGCGCCGCGGCGGCGGGCCGCAGGAACTCGACGAAGCGGCTGTGGTACCACTCGCCGACCAGGTCGCCCCCCTGGCGGCTCACCATCGTGTAGGGGTTGTAGACGACCTGCCGCCGCGCCGGGTTCTTCGCGACGTACCTTTCGATCTGCTCGCGCGTCAGACCGTCGGGATACATTGCACGGCCGGGAGGCATCGGCGCCGTGCCGACAAACGGTTTGTTCTCGTCCACCAGGTCGAAACGGCTGCCGTTGATGAACAAGTAGCGGCGGAGGTTCTGCGCGAGCGGCGTCTTCTCGGGCTCGAGCGCCTTGTAGAGCGCCAGGGCGTCGGGATCGGCCTGGCGCCAGTAGATGTTTTCGAGCTCGCGGCAGGCGATGACCAGCTGTTCGATCATCTGGCGCTCGCGCTCGCTCAGCGCCGCCGCGTTGTACGGCATGCGGACCTGCTTGAACCTGGCGAGCTTCGCCGTGAGATCGGGCGCCGTCTTGAGGAGCGCCGCCACGTCGGGCGCCGGCTGCGCGAACCCGGTTGCAGTCGCCAGCAGCAGCAGCGCCGCGAGGAGGTGTTTCATGCGGCAATTCTGTCACGAAACCGGATCCACGGAACGTAGCCACAGAGGCACAGAGAGCACGGAGGATCTGCTTTTCGGCAGATAAGCCTCTGTGGTCTCCGTGCCTCTGTGGCCAACGTTCGTGATTCCCCGTACCCCGCCTGTGTGATTGACACTTCGGATCCCATCGGCAAACATTAACGACCGCACATGACGGCTTTTTCCGACGAGTGGCTGGCGCGCTTCCAGCAGCAGGTGAACGCGGATCCCGAAATGCACGTGGTCGGCGACTGGCTGACGATCGCGCTGTCGCTGACGTGCGGCGACCGGCGCTGCATCCTGCGGTTCGAGAAGGGCGCGCTCGTCGAGGTGATCCCGTCGCCGCGCCTCGACGTGCGGTGCGCCTTCGGCTTCCGTGCCGCGCCCGACATCTGGGCGAAGTTCCTCGCCCCCGAGCCCGAGCCGCTGTACCACGATTTCTTCGCGATGCTGATGCGCGTGCCGGGGTTCGTCCTCGAGGGCGACACGCTGGCCGCGATGCAGCACGCCCGGGCGCTGCACCGCGCGATGAACCTCATGCGGACCGTGAGCCACTAGCGTGGCCGCATTCGATCCCATCGTCGGCCGGTACCTCAACCTGGAGCTCGATGGCCGCGGCTACCGCGTCTTCGTCGAAGAAGCCGGCACCGGGATCCCGCTCCTTTGCCTGCACACGGCCGGCGCCGACAGCCGCCAGTTCCGTCACCTGCTGAACGACGCCGCCGTCACGAGCCGCTACCGCGTCATCGCCTTCGACATGCCGTATCACGGCCGGACCAACCCGCCCGACGGCTGGTGGCTCGAGAAATACAAGCTGACGACGGCTGCGTACCTCGCGTTCGTGCGCGCCGTCTGGATCGCCATGGAGCTCGAGCGCCCGGTCATCCTCGGGTGCTCGATGGGCGGCGCCATCGTGTTGAAGCTGGCCGCCGAATACCAGAAGGAGCTGCGCGGTGTCGTCGGCCTCGAAACGTCGGCCTATGCGCCGGGGCGATTCAACCAGTACCTGCATCACCCGGCGATCCACGGCGGGGAACTGGTCGCGAGCTATACGTACGGACTGTGCGCGCCGATGAGCCCGGAGCCCAACGCCCGCGAGAACTGGTGGTACTACAGCCAGTCCGGCCCCGGGGTGTATGCCGGCGACGTGCACTACTACAGCAACGACTGGGACGGCCGCGAGGACGCCAAACGAATCGACACCCGCCTGTGCCGTGTCTCGCTGCTGACCGGCGAATACGACTACTCCTGCACGCCGGACATGACGCGCGCGGTCGCCGCGTCCATTCCCGGTTCGCGCATGGTCATCATGGATGATATGGGCCACTTCCCAATGATCGAGAACTACCCGGTGTTCCGGGGGTTCCTCCTGCCCGAGCTCGAATGGATGGCCTCGTGAGCGTTCCGCCGAACCTGCCCTGGTATCGCACGGTCAGCGGCGAGCAGTGGCGCGCCTTCTGGGCCACGTTCATCGGCTGGATTGTCGACGCGTTCGACTTCAACATCCTCTCGTTCATCGTCATCGACATCCAGCGGAGCTTCACCGTCAACAGCGGCCTCGCGGGGCTGCTGGCGACGGTGACGCTGCTGATGCGGCTCGTCGGCGGCGTCGTGGCTGGCACGGCGGCCGACCGGTGGGGCCGCAAGCTCCCGATGCTGCTGTCGATTCTGTGGTTCTCGCTGTTCGCCTTCCTGAGCGGCTTCTCGTCGTCGTACACGATGCTCTTCGGGTTTCGCGCGCTCTTCGGCATCGGCATGGGCGGCGAATGGGCCGCCGGCATGACGCTCGTCATCGAGCACTGGCCGGCGCGCCTGCGCGGTCTGGTCTCCGGGATGCTCCTCGGCGGTTGGTACTGGGGGTATCTGCTGGCGGCCGCGGCCTTTCAGTTCATCTACCCGCTCTTCAACGCGAACCCTGACATCGGCTGGCGCGTGATGTTCTGGATTGCGATCATCCCGGCCTTCTTCACGCTGTGGATTCGATCGACCGTATCGGAAAGCCCGGTATGGCTCGAGCGGCAGCGGCATCTGCAGACGTCCGCCGGCAAGCTCGAGGCCAGGATTTCGCTGGTGCGGATTTTCGAACGCGACCTGATCCTCACGACCATCCAGACGACGGCCGTGATCGGCGCGTTCATGTGCGCGTTTTACTCGATCGCCTTCTGGTATCCGACGTTCCTCCGCAACAGCGGACGCAGCACGCTGCCATATCTGATCGCCTTCAACCTGGGCGCGATTGGCGGCACCATCTTCTGGGGCCGCCTGTCGGAGGGCGTGCTCGGCCGCCGCGGCGCGGTCACGATCACGGCGCTGCTCGGCGTCGCCTCGATTCCTCTCTACCTGCACGCCAGCGGTCCGATCTCCCTGGCCATCGGCGCGTTGACCATGGGCATGTTCGGCTCCGGCATCTGGGGCATGGCGCCGGCGTACGTCGCCGAACGCTATCCAACTGCCGTGCGCGGCGTCGGGCCGGGCTTCTGCTATCACGCCGCAGCGGGAATCGGCTCGGTCATGCCCGTGCTGATCGGTAACATGCAGGACCGGGGCATGGCGCTCGCGACGGCCATGACGATCGCCATCGCGGTGGCGCTGCTGTTCTCGGCGTCGCTGATGTGGTTCGGCCCGGAAACCCGCGGACGCCAGCTGACCGCCGAGACACACTGACATGAGCGTCAGCGCCGGCGTGCTCGCGCTCGAATCGCGGCCGTTCGGCTGGCTGCGGTCTGCGCCGGCGCCGGCCCGCCGCGCGCTGCTCGCCGCCTCCGTCGGATGGTTGTTCGACGGCTTTGACATCATGATCTACTCGATGGTGCTCACGGCCGTGCTGGCCGAGTTCGGCATCACGAAGACGATGGGCGGCGTGCTGGGCTCGCTGACGCTGCTGGCGTCGGCGGCCGGCGGCGTGCTGTTCGGGATGATCGCCGACCGCTACGGCCGGCGCACGGGGATCATCAGCAGTGTGCTGACCTATTCGCTGTTCACCGCGGCGTGCGGGCTCGCGCAGACGGTCTGGCAGCTCGCCATCTGCCGGTTCGTGCTGGGGCTGGGCATGGGCGGCGCCTGGACGACCGGCGCGGCGCTGGTCGCGGAGAGCTGGCCGGATCGCCATCGCGGCAAGGCTGTCGGCCTCATGCAGAGCGCCTGGTCGATCGGCTACGGTTCGGCGGCTGTCCTCGCCGCGATCGTTCTGCCCCGATACGGCTGGCGGGCGATGTTCTTCATCGGCGCGTTGCCGGCGCTCACGGCGTTCTGGGTGCATGCCCGTGTGGAAGAGTCGCCCGTCTGGACCGACGCGCGCGGGCATACGCGGGCGTCGCTCGGCCTGATCTTTTCGCCGGCCTATCGCCGCGTGACACTCGCCCTGATCGCCTTGAGCTTCTGCACGCTCTACGCGTACTGGGCGTTCAATTTCTGGGTGCCCGCGTACCTGGCTTTGCCGGTCGACCAGCGAGGCGTCGGCCTGGACACCGGTGAAGTGGCGGGTCTCCTGGTGGCGATGAACGTAGGCGGCTGGCTCGGGTACGTCATGTACGGGTACTTCAGCGACCGCCTCGGGCGGCGCCGCAGCTTCGTCACGTATCTGATCGTCGCCTCCGTCCTCGTGTTCGCCTACGGCCGGGCGCGGTCGGTGCCCGTGCTCCTGGTCCTCGGTCCCGTCGTCGCGTTTTTCAGCACGGGCCTGTTCAGCGGCTTCGGGGCGATCGTCGCCGAGCTGTACCCGACGGGCATCCGGGCTGCGGCCGGCGGCTTCATTTTCAACATCGGCCGCGTCGGCAGCGCGGCCGCGCCGCTGCTCATCGCGTCGCTCGCGCAGCGCAGCGGGTTTGGCATCGCGTTCGCCACCACGTCCGCGGCGCTGCTGCTGGGCGCGCTGACGTGGATCTGGATTCCGGAAACGAAGGGCCGGGCGCTCCAATAGTATGAGCTAGGATCGGTCATCACAGCGCGGTTTCAGTGGCAACGTGGCTTGTTATCAGGACTGCGAGTCACGAAGACACGAAGACACGAAGGTTTCTTGGTTAGAAAGCATTCTTCATGTTCTTCGTGTTCTTCGTGCTCGTGAAAGACATGCGAGAGGGTGTAGCTGTGGCGATTAAAGAAGGCTGGACGGGGCGCGTGTACGAGGACTTCGAGGTGGGGGACATCTATCCCCACGCGCTGGGCCGCACGGTGCTGGCCGCGGACAACGTCTGGTTCACGCTCCTGACGCAGAACACCAACCCGATTCACTTCGACGCGGCGTACGCGGCGAAGACCGAGTTCGGCAAGCCGCTCGTGGACTCGACCTTTACGCTCGCGCTCGTCACCGGACAGTCGGTCTCCGACATTTCGCAGAACGCGATGGCCAACCTCGGCTGGGACGACGTCCGCCTGCCGAATCCCGTATTCGAAGGCGATACGATCTACTCGCGAAGCGAGGTCCTCGAGAAGCGCGAGTCGAAATCGCGGCCGACCGTCGGCATCGTCGCCTTCAAGACGACAGGGTTCAACCAGGACGGTACGGTGGTCATCGAGTTCAAGCGCACCGTGATGGTGTACAAGCGGGGACACGTGCCGAACTATCGCGAAGGGCAGAAGGCATAGGGCAGAGGGCAGAGGGCAGAGGGCAGAGGGCAGATGGCCAACGACGTTCACGAGATCTATGCGGTGCGCTATGCGCACCACGACCGGCAGTCGCCGGAGAACTACCTGTTCGGCGATCCGCACGACGTGCTTCAGCCGCTCGCGTATTTCGTGTGGGCCATCGTCGGCCCGCATGGGACGTTCGTGGTGGACACGGGCTTCGACGAGTCGATGGCGCGCAAGCGGGGCCGGCATATCGTCAAGCCGATTGCGGAAGGCTTGAAGTCGATCGGCATCCAGGCCGACGCCGTCGAGGACGTCATCATCACGCACCTGCACTACGACCACTGCGGGAACCACGAGCTGTTCCCGCGGGCCCGCTACCATCTGCAGGACATGGAGATCGCGTATTCCACCGGCCGGTACATGTGTCACCCGCTCATGCGCATTCCGTTCGAGGCCGACGATGTGGTGGCGATGGTGCGGAAGGTGTTCGCCGGCCGCGTCGTATTCCACGACGGAACCGAGCAGGTGGCGCCCGGCATCACGCTGCACCGGATCGGCGGCCACTCGAAAGGCCTGCAGTGCGTGCGCGTGAAGACCCGGCGCGGCTACGTGGTGCTGGCGTCCGATGCGACGCATCTCTATTCGCACGTGAACGAGGGGCGCGTGTTCCCGGTGACCTTCAGCGTCGGCGACGTGCTCGAGGGATACGCGACGCTCCGGAAGCTCGCCGACTCCGTCGATCACGTGATTCCGGGACACGATCCTGAGGTGCTCGAGCGGTATCCGGCTGCGGCGCCGGGGCTCGAGCAGCTCGTGGTCCGCCTTGATGTGGATCCGAAGAAATAGCGCGGCTGCGGCTGTCCTGCTGTCCCTGCTGACGGCCGCTGGATGCCGGCGAGCAGGCCCCGCCTCCGCCGGCCGCTGAGCCCGCGAACGTCACGTTCAACAGGGACATCGCGCCGATCCTCTATCAGAACTGCAGCACCTGCCACAGGCCGGTGGATCCGCGCGCCGACACCGCCGATCCGATCTGTTTCGCGGGAGCCCCGTTCAGCCTCCTCGACTACGGCGACGCGCGCGCGCACGCGCGCGAAATCGCACGCGCCGCGAAGAATCGCGTCATGCCGCCGTGGCTGCCCGAGCGCGCGGCCGACCAGATCGGCGACTTCGCAGGCGCACGGACGCTCACCGACGCACAAATCGCCCTCCTGGAACGGTGGACCGAGCAGGGAGCGCCCGAGGGTGACGCTTCCGATCGTCCGCCGGTGCCGGCGTGGCCGCAGGGCTGGCAGCTCGGCCAGCCGGATCTCGTGCTGAAGATGCCCGTCACCTACACGCTGCCTGCGGCCGGCAAGGACGTGTTCCGAAATTTCGTGATCCCGGTTCCGGCTGGCGGACCCCGCTACGTGAAGGCGATCGAATTCCGCGCCGAGAACCCGGCGGTCGTGCACCATGCGAGCGTGGGCATCGACCGGGCGCGGTTCGCGCGCAAACTGGATCGCGCCGACGCCCAGCCCGGGTTCGCCGCGATGCCCGACGAGGAAGTGCGGAACGTGTACGGCTGGTCGCCCGGCAAGGCGCCGTTCATGGAGCCTGCAGAGCGCGGCTGGACGCTGCCGAAGGACGCCGATCTCGTCGTCCAGATGCATCTGCTGCCGGGCGGCACGCCGCAGCCGATTCAGCCGTCGATCGGCTTGTTCCTGACCGGGACGCCGCCACGCCACGAGCCGCTGGCGGTGAAGCTCGAATCGAAGGCGATCGACATCCCGGCCGGCGCGGCCGCCTACGCCGTCGAGGACAGCTACGTGCTGCCCGCCGACGTGGATCTCCTGAGCATCTATCCCCACGCGCACTATCTGGCCAGGCAGATGATCGCCACGGCGCGATTGCCCGACGGCACGGTGCGGACGCTGATCTCCATTCCATCGTGGGATTTCCGCTGGCAGGATCAGTATCGCTACGCCGCGCCCGCCTTCCTGCCGAAAGGCACGACGCTGCGGATGCGCATCACCTACGACAACTCCGACGGCAACCGTCACAACCCGCAGCGCCCGGTCCGCCGCGTCAAATGGGGGCCACAGTCCACCGACGAGATGGGCGCGATGTGGCTGGAAGTGCTGCCGCGCTCGGACGCCGACGTCCCGGCGCTGCTGCGAGACGACGCCGCGCGGTCGCTGCGCGCCGACATCGCCGGCGCCGAGATGCAGGTGTCGGTCAGCCCGGGCGACCCGCTGGCGCACAATTTCCTCGCGACGAAATACCTGCAGGCCGGACGCCTGCCCGATGCCGTCGCTCAGTTGAACGAGACCTTGCGGCTGAAGCCGGACGATGCGGAGGCGCACAGCAATCTCGCCACCGCGCTCCAGGCCCAGGGGCAGACCGCGGAGGCGCTCCGCCACGCGCAGGAAGCCGTGCGGCTGAAGCCGGACGACGACCGCGTGCACTTCAACCTCGGGAACCTGATGTCGGCGGTTGGCCGGCCCGACGACGCCGAGCGCGAGCTGCGCCGCGCGGTGCAAATCAACCCCGAGAACGGCGATGCGCAGTTCAACCTCGGCGTGCTGCTGGGATCGCGCAACCAGCTCGACGAAGCGGTCGCGCACCTGCGGCGCGCCGTCGAGATCAACCCGCAGAACGCCGACGCGCACAGGAACCTCGGCTTCGGTCTTGGTTTGCAGGGCAGGCTGGACGAGGGAATCGAGGAGCTGAGAACAGCCCTCAGAATCCGGCCCGGCGACGCCGAGGCGCAGCGCAACCTGGCGAGCCTGCTGGAGGCGAAGACAAGACGCCCGTAGCGCGGGGCTTTCAGCCCCGCGCCGGCGGCCCTGAAAGGGCCGCCCTGCTTCTGCCTACGCGACGCTCCAGGCGCCGTCGACGGGCAGCGCCGCGCCCGTGATGTCGCGGCTCGACGGCCCGCACAGGAACACCATCAGCGCGGCCACGCTCTCGGCGGAGATGAACCGCCCCGTCGGCTGTTTCCCGATCAGGAATTTCTGCTCGGCATCCTCGCGCGACAGCGACGAAGCCGCCATCATCTGCTGGATGGTGGCTTCGTGGATCGGCGTCTCGGCCGTCCCGGGGCAAATCGCGTTGCAGGTGATGTCCTGTCCGAGCGTTTCGAGCGCGACGGCCCGCGTCAGGCCGAGCAGCGCCGTCTTCGTCGTCACGTACGCGACCCGGTTCGGAGCGGCGCGCAGGCCGTAAATGGACGAGACGTTGATGATGCGGCCCCAGCCGCGCTGTTTCATCGCGGGCAGCGTGAGCCGGATCGTGTGAAAAGCCGCCGAGAGGTTGACGGCGAGGCCTTCGTCCCATCGCTCCGGCGGGAACGACTCCACGGGCGCGGCGTGGCGGACGACGGCGTTGTTGACGAGGACGTCCACGGCGCCGAATGCGTCAACGGCCGCCGAGATCATCGAGTCGATGTTGGCGGGCACCCGAAGATCGGCGTCGGCGTACAGCGTGCGGATCCCGTGTGAGCGCTCGAGGTCGGCGCGGATCTCGGCGATCGTGCCGGCGCTCGCGAACCCGTTCAGCACGAGATGGCAGCCGGCCGCCGCGAACTGCCGCGCCGCGGCAAGCCCGAGCCCCTGCGTCGAGCCCGTGATGAGCGCGCACTTCCCCCGAAGATCTGCCCTTTGCCCTTTGCCCTCTGCCCTGTCTGATCCCACTAGCGGACCCTGCTGACGTCGCCGTCCGCCAGCGCGATCTCGGTGATCCGCAGGCCCGCCTTCGTGATCCGCGACGGAAACAGATACTGGAGACGTTCCTCGTGGACCGGGATCACGCGGTGGGGATCGCCGCCGGCCTTCTGCACCATCTCCTCGGCGGCCATGATGAGGTTGAACTGGCTGCCGGTCGCCAGGCCAACGGGGATGTACTGCGGATCCTTCGGGTCCGTGCCGCGGAGGTTCTCATGGGAGTACGCGAGGTCGCCGGCGAACACCCACGAATCGGACGACTGCGTCAGGAGGTCGTTCCTGACGTGCACGTACATCGATCCCCACGTGTGCGTGTCGAATGCCGCGTGCAGGTCGATGCCCGGCAGCACGTTGTCGCGGCCGCCGTCCACGCACACGAGCCGTCCTTGCCGCGCGAGGTCGACGGCCTTCATGATGTCTGCCGGATCCATGCCGAGCATGAGCCACCGGAACCGCCGCTCGAGCGACAGCGCCCACACCCACTTCGACAGCTCGCGTTCCTGGATGTAGAACGTCGCGTTCGGGAACTGCTCGATGTTCCCCATGTGGTCGAAGTGCGCGTGCGTGATGAAGATGCTGGACACCTCCGCCGGGGACACCCCGCACTCGGCCAGGACCGCCTGGGGCGGCTGCCAGTTGCGCACGCCGTAGCTGGTCGCCAGCACCTCGCCGTACGCCTGGTGGTTGTAGCCGACGTCGATCATCGCCGTTTGGCCCTGCCCCTTGAGCACGACGTAGCCGTAGGGCATCTTGCGGTAGCCCTGGTTGTGCGCGCCGTAGACGAACAGGCTGGTGGCCTGTTCGAGCACGTGCGCATATTCCATGACCCAGATCGAGTAACTGGCCATTCAGCGGATCCTCACACCAGGTCGGGTAGGGCGGGTGGGCCGGGTAGGTCGGGCACGTCGGGCGGGCTGGGCCCTTCGACGAGCTCAGGGCAGGCAGGCCGGGCAGACTGGCCGCAGCAGCCGTGTTCGAACGCCACGACCTGGAACCCGGGCAGCGCGTTGGCGGCGTGCTGCAGGTGCTCGTATCCCGCGCGGAGCGGCGCCAGGATCGGATCGAGATCGGCGTGCGGCCGGCCGAGCCGACCGCGCGCGGCCGCGAGTGCGGCTTCGAGCGAACCAGCCGCCTGTGTCAGATGCGCATGGTGCGCGCGTGCGCGTTCCGTGGCGCGCGTCCGCCGGATGCCGTCCTTCGATTCGTGGAACAGCATCTCGGCCGAGCGCAGCATCGGGTGATCGGGAGCCGCGCTGCCGGCGCCGGAGGCCGCGAGCACCAGCAGTCCGGCCAACTGGGCGGCCACGTCACGCAGGCGTTCGAATTCGGGACGGGCCGCGAGGACGTACGCGACAGTCTGGTCGTCGAGCGCGTCGGTCACGGGCAGGGATTGTACAAGCAAAAGGGCTGAAGGCCTTTCGGCCCTCAGCCCCTAGCCCCTAGCCTCTAACCTCTAACCTCTAACCTAACCCCTTCGTGATCGGGCTAGAAGTCCACCTGCACGCTGAACTTCCAGAACCGCGGCTGCAGCACGCCGGTCGGCGCCTGCCACGCGCCCGACCCGGTCAGGATCGTCGGGCTGTACGCCTGCTGGTAGCTCAGAATCGGCGACGAGTTGAGGATGTTGTAGAGGTCGAACCCGACGTTGGTCCGCGTCCTGCCGAAACGCAGGATCTTCGCGATACGGATGTCGAACTCGTTGACGCGATCACCGTACAGGGTGCCCGGTTCGACCAGGTTCACCGTGACGCTGGTCGCGTTGGCGCCCGTCGGCGTCCGTCCAAGCTGCGAGAGGATCGAAGTCCACGCAGGGTTGGTGTTCGTGATCGTCCAGTTGGCCGCCAGCGGCGCGCCCTGGTCGCTGCGGAACGTGCCGGAGAACAGCACGTCGACCTTCGGAATCGTGTACGACCCGAGGCCCGTGTACCGCGTCACGAAGCCCGTGGACGTATTGCACCACGGATTGGTCGGGTTCTGCGCTCCCAGGACGGTGAACTCCGGTGCCGCCGTCCGCACCTCGCAGTAGTTGTTGCGCTGCGTTCCCGAGCCTAAGCCGCCCTGGAACACGAGACCGTTGCGCGGCCGCGCGCTGATGTTGAAGAGGAACCCGTTGTAGACCTGCGAGGTACTGGCCGCCGGCGTCGGTGGCCAGCTTCGTCACGTTGTTCGTGAGCGCCGACACGTTCGGGTTGGCGTTGTAGAGAAGACCGCTCGTCTGGCCCGACGCGTCGCCGAGACGCGGATCGGTCGGCGCCACGACGGCGAACGACTTGAAATCGCCGGTTGCCTGCAGGACGTTGTCGTCCCACGTGAAGTTGGTCAGCCACCGGCGGTTGTAGCCGAGCTCGACCGAGACGCGCGGCAGTATTTCCTGCTGAATCGAGACGCCGAAGCCCCAGTCGCCCGGACGAACGCCCCAGCCGCTCCTCAGCGTCGGATCGAGATCGCTGGTGAACAGGTTGGTGCCAAACGCCGATGTGGCAATCGCGCCGCACTCACCGTTCAACCCACGATTCAGGAGATCGCAGTCCGGAACGAAGTTCCTGTTCGCGTCCGTCCAGACGCGCGTCGTCGTGCCCTGAAGGCGGCCGCTCGGCCGGAGCGCCGCATACGCCAGGCCGTTCTGCGCCGCCTGGAGGTACTTGCCGACGTTCACCTTCACCGACGTCTTGCCGTTGCCAAACAGGTCGATGGCTGCGCCGCCCCGCGGCGTGATGTCGTTGTAGGCGTGGACGCCGTCCGTCTGCGGATACGTGATCGCCGTCGGCAGGAAACGCACCGGGCCGACCGTCACTTCGGGGAAGTAGCTCCAGGCGCGGTCATACCGCACAGCGCCCTGCAGCGTGATCTTGCCGAAGGTCTTCTGGTCCTGCGCGTAGAACGCGTCGTAGCGCACGCGCTGCTGGGCGGGGAAGGAGTTGATGTTCTCGGTGATCTGGTTCGGCACGCCGCTGTTGAAGCGATACGCCGTGAACTGATCGTTGGTGTACGTGTACTGGTTGTCGTACAGATAACCGCCCTGGTAGCCGAACTTCATGCTCTGCGCGCCCGTGACGTACGAGGCCGACGCTCTCCACGTCACCGTGCCCTGCAGGTTGTGACGGTACGTGCCCGACCGATACTGCAGGCCGGGGATGCCGCCGAAGTTGCCGCAGTCGGCGTTCGTGCACTGCTCGGTGACGCCAACCAGCTGCGTGAAGTTGCTGCCGGGATGCTCGGTCCCGCCCCACTGGCTCCAGTAGGTGCCGAAGCCGGCTTCGACGAGCAGCTTGTTCGTCATCGGCGAGCTCCACGTCGCCTGCTGAACGCGCTGACCGAAGCCGTCGAGATAGGTCCCGATTTCAGGGGCCGTCGTGGCCGTGCAGGGCGGGTTGGACGCGCCGGGCGCGCCGCAGATGATCTCCCCGGGCCCGGACTGACGGCAGCCCTGGTCTGCACCGAGGTAGGCCGCGCCCTGGCAGGGCATCTGCTGATCCCAGAAGATGTTGAACTTGTTGCGCGCCGACGGCTGGACCGTCATGCGGATCGACGCGTTCCGCCAGCTGCCGGCCGTGACGGCCGGGCGGGTCGCGTCCTTCACGTACGTCCACTTCGTGGGATCGCCCATGTTCAGGTTGGCGAACATACCCGGCACCGTGCGGTGGCTGCCCTCGTCGCGGAACTGGAAGAAGTACCAGACCACGTCCTTCTTGATCGGGCCGCCGATACCGACGTTGGTGTCCCAGAGCTTGAAGAGTTTGCCCGGCGTCGTCAGGCCCTTGTCCTTCAGCTCCTGGGTGTAGTTGTCGCCCACCATGCCCTTGGTCACGTTCGACTGGTAGAACGAGCCCTTGACCTGGTTGCCGCCCGTCTTCGGCACGATGCTGAACGACGGCCCGCCGACTTCGGCCTCGCCGAGGCCGCCCGACGTCGTCATCGAGATTTCCTGCGCGTTGCCGATGTCCACGACGTAGCTCGAGACGCCGGCGCCGTTGAACGCCGCGCCGGTGTTGAGGCCGTCCACCTGGATGCGCGCTTCGTTGGTGCGCCCGCCCGCGCCGCCGAACACCAGCATGCCGGGGGTTACCTGGATGTCGAGGTTGGCGCCGGCCTGGGTTGTCGTGGCCGGAATCAGCATCATGACGCCGGCGTAGGAACGCGCGGCAGGCATCGATGCGATCACGTCGTTGCCGACGGTGACCTGGCGCCGGACGCTCTGTGTGTCGACGATGGGGGTTTCCCCGCTAACGGTGATCGTTTCCTCGATCGCGCCCACTTTCATGTCGGCGTTGATCGCGGCGGTAAACGAACCGGTGAGCTCGATGCCCTCCCGCTTGACGCTGCTGAAGCCCGTCAGCGTGAACGTCACGGTGTAGACGCCGGCGCGAAGGTCGACGATGCGGTACTGGCCGGAGCCGTCGGTGACGGCCGAACGCGTCTTCTCGATGAGTGCCGGACTCGAGGCTTCCACGGTGACGCCCGGTAAGATGGCACCGGAGGCGTCCTTGACCACGCCGGTGATGGAGGCCTGGGCAAACGCCGCGGCCGGGACGAGCACGAGCAACGCCAAGACGGCTAGACCCTCTCGCAACCTGCGCATGAACTAACTCCCTTCGTCTAACGTCCAAAGACTACGGACTAATACGATCGAGCTAGTCCGTTCACGCGAATTTATACGCTGCTTACTGTGTGTGGTCAACGCTGTTTCGGTCGAAACGGCTGAGTAAAACTGTGCCGATTCAACGAATTGGATAGTCTTTAGATTCTGTAGCTTACGGCCATCTTTGGACGGCCTGTAGCGCGGCCCTTTCAGGGCCGCGATCGCGGGGCTGAAAGCCCCGCCCTACTTCCTGGCCGCCGCGTCGTCGGCGCGGGAGCCGCTGAGGATGTTGTGGAGGGCGTGGTTGCCCTCGTGGCACGCGTATTCGTAGAAGCCGTAGCCCGAATCGCGCCGCCACGGGAATTCGAGGGTGAAGGGCCGGGTGTAGGTCCTGGGATCGTCGACGGTCGCGCGGTACAGCAGCGTATCCGCATCTACCCGGGTGAACCGCTCGGTGATTTTCAGCGCGTCGCTGAACGGCTGGCCCCCGCCGTTGCCGCCGATGCCGTTTCTGTCGAACATGTTGGTCGTCTCGACGACGAGCGTGTCGCCGTCCCAGCGCGCCCGCGAATCGCCCATGTAGCTGCGGATCCTGGGGCTGATGTGCGGCCGGCCGTCGAGGCGGAACACGCGCGTCTCGTGGATCATCTCGTTGCGCAGGACGACGACGCCCGGCGCCTGGATGATCTGGTTGCCGTTGTTGTAGATGACCGGCAGCAGCGATCCCAGCACGCCGCGGGTGATGCACTGATCGTAGAGACTCCGGTACTCGTATGAGTCGGCGGGGCCGCGCGCGGCCGCGGCGTCGCGCTGCGCGATCAGCCGCTGCGTGCCTTCCGGCGTCTGCGGCGGCATCCGCCCGTCGGGCGGATCGACGATGAGCGAGGCCTGATAGGACGGCCTGCCGCGTTCGAGCCAGTGCGGCGGGGGCGATACGGGCCCCCCGACCGCGCCGCGCGCTTCCTGATCGGGTGTCACCTTCTCGATCGAGAATTCCGCGTTGTCCTCGTCGTTCTGCCTGGCGAAGGCCGCCTCGCGCGCTTTGAACTCCTCTTCAGTGAGCAGGTTGCGCTCGCCGAAATTCGACGCGCGCTGCAGCGGCACGCCCACCATGTCCGTGCTCGGCCAGAGGCCCTGCAGGTCCGGATCGCCCCATGCGGTGCGGGGGACTTTGTATTTGCCGTCCGGCTGAGGCCGGCCGCTGCGCGCGGTCTGGCCGGCGAGCGGCGCGACCACGACAGCGGCAACGGCCAGGGCAAACAGCGTGCGTGTCATTTCTTACTTTTTGTCCATTTCCGCGAACACCTCGCGCGCCACACGGAACGAGTCCACGCCGGCCGGCACCCCGCAGTAGATCGCGACAGCCATGAACACTTCGCGGATTTCGTCGCGCGTCACGCCGTTACGCAGCGCGCCGGCCACGTGCATCTTCAACTCGTGCGGGCGGTTGAGCGCGCTGATCATCGCGAGGTTCAGCAGGCTGCGCGTTTTCTTCGGCAGCCCCTCGCGGCCCCACACCGCACCCCAGCAGTACTCCGTGACGAGCTCTTGAAACGGCCGGTTGAAGTCGTCGGCCGAGTTGATCGACTTCTCGACGAATTCCGCGCCGAGCACCGACTTGCGGATTTCCAGACCCTTTTCGAATGTCGCTTTATCCATCTTCAGCTCCGGTGAAAGTTCAAAGTTGAAAGTTTAAAGTCGAGAAGTAAAGTTCGGAAAGTATTCAAGTTGAAAAGTTCTACGTTCCGCGTTCTACGTTCTACGTTGTTTTCGACCGTATCTCCACCCCGGCCCATTCTTCGACGACTTTGGCGATGCACGTGAAGTCCGACGCGGCGCCGTACTTCGCCTGCGTGACGGCGAGCATCTGGCGAACGGCGGCGCCGACGACCATGGGCACGCCGAGCGTTTCGGCTTCGTCCACGCACAGGCGGACGTCCTTGTACGACAGGCCGGTGGCGAATCCGAAGTCGAAGGTGCCGGGCAGAATGGTCCGCGGGAACTTGTCCTGCGTCGCGCTGTTGCGGCCGCTGCCGGCGTTGATGATGTCGCACAGCACCTTCGGATCGAGGCCGGCCTTGACGCCCATCGCGAGCACTTCGGAGGACACGACCATCGCGGCCGCGGCCAGCATGTTGTTCGCGAGCTTCGCGACCTGCGCGAGGCCGGGTTTCTCGCCGGTGTAGAACAGCTTGCCGAACGTCTTGAGGATCGGCTCCACCTCGGCGAGCACGTGCTGCGGGCACGACACCATGACGGCGAGCGTGCCGCCCTCGGCGCCCTTGACGCCGCCGCTCACGGGCGCATCCACGGAGATGATGCCGCGCTCGTTCGCGCCGCGCGCGACGATCGTCGACATGCCGGGGCCGGACGTCGAGAGATCGATGAGCACCTTCACCTTCGATCCGCGCGTGATGCCCTCGCCGCCGAGCGCCACGCCCTGCACGATGGCCGGCGTCGGCAGGCTCATGAGCACCACCCGCGCCGCCGATCCGACCTCCGCCGGCGATCCCGCGGCCTTCGCGCCGCGCGCCACCAACGGTTTCACCGCATCCGGGTTCGTGTCGAACACACACAACGAATGGCCCGCGTCGAGCAGACGCGACGCCATCGGCCCGCCCATGCGGCCGACTCCCACGAACCCCAGCAACTCGTTTTCCATCAGCCTGTCCCCTCCTGAACCACGACGTCCACCGGTTCCGGCGTGTGCCGGACAGCCGCTTCCTGCGTCAACGCGGACCGTGCCGGCCGCAACACCCGATTCCACCACATCAGCGCGCCCGTGACGAACAGCGCGGGCGGAATGAGCCCCATGAACGTCCACAGGGCCTTGGTCTTGATGCCGGCGAACCGGCCGAAATGCAGCTTCGCCAGCCACTCGAGCGCAAGGTCGCCCCGGCGCGGCGTCAGGCTCGCCGGATCGAGAGGGTCGAGGAAATCCACGACCGCCATGAACGGATGCGGGAACACGAGGTACACGCCGCTCAGCGCCCACATGAACACGAACAGAAACGACCAGAACCCGATCGCGCTGTGCAGATCGAAGTTCACGCGCTTCCAGCCGGCGCGCCACTGCACGCTCAAGCCGCGGCGCCAGGCCGCCGTCCCGGGCCACCAGATCACCGCGCCGCTGATGCATAGCACGACGAGCACGATGCCGCCGACGCCGTTGATCGTGCGTCCGGTGAACCCGCTCAGCAGATCGTCGTGCAGGCTGACGAACCAGTCGAGCGTGCGCACGCCCGGCGGAATAGTCTCGCCGAGATCCGCGCCCGTAAACGGATCGAACAGGTGCTTCTGTTGATCCCTGCCGCGGCTCATCCAGATGTCGATCGGGCGCTCGCCGTTCCGGCCAATCCAGACTTTCGTGACGTTATAGTCCGGAAATGCGCGACGCGCCGCGGTGCCGAGCTCGGCCTCGGTGAGGCGGTGCGTCGTCGCATCGTGGGCACTGACCTGCGGCCGGTTCACGAGCACCCGCATGAGCTCGCGGCGGAAGACGACCGCGCTGCCGCTCACGCTGGCCACCACGATGTAGAGGCCGACGGCAATGCCGGTCCAGAGGTGAATCTGGAACACCGCCTTGCGGATCCACAGGGTCTGGGGTCGGCGGAGAACGCGCTCGCGGAACGTCATGCCCGGGGTCGTATAGCATAGCCCTTTGCGGCCCCGGCGTGGCGGGTGTGCAGTGTCCCCAAAACGGGGTAACGGGAGGACAAATGTTGCGAACAATATTCGCGGGGTTCTGTGCCGTCGTGGCGTCGAGCGCGGCGTTGATCGCGGCCGACCTGACGATCACCAGCCCGGCCTTCGCCGACAAAGGCCAGATGGCCGCCAAATACTCATGTGACGGCGAAGGTGTCAGCCCGCCGCTCGTGTTCAGCAACGTGCCGCCCCGGACAGCCAGCCTCGCGCTGATCGTCGAAGATCCGGACATCCCCGAGCAGTTCAAGTCGCAGGTTCCCGGCGGGGTGTTCGACCACTGGGTGATCTGGGACATCCCCGCCGACAGCAAGGGCTTCGCGGAAGGCGCCGGGAAGGGTGGCATCAACGCCACGGGAGGGCAGGGCTTCTTCCCCGCGTGCCCGCCCGACAAGGCACACCGGTACTTCTTCAAGCTCTTCGCGCTGGACACGAAGCTGGGCGCCGCCATCAAGAGCAAGGCCGATCTGCAGGCTGCCATGGCCGGGCACATCCTTCAGCAGGCCGCGATGATCGGGATGTACGGGCCCGCAAAAGGGGGCCGCTAGAACCCTTTGCCCTTTGCCTTCTGCGCTTTGCCCTTTGCCCTTTGCCCTAGTCCGATTGGGGGGTGGCACGTCGATGTGACTTAAAATAGGGTTAACGTTGTGAGGAGTAACGTTTTCCTTTTCTCGGCCGCGTTGGGCCTGGCCTCAGTCGGCCTGATGGCTTCACAGGCCTCCCAGGCCCCGGCTCCGCCGCCGCAGACGCCGGCCGCTCCCGCGGCGACCGCGTCCACGCGCGCGATCGACCAGTACTGCGTCACCTGTCACAGCCAGCGTCTGAAGACGGGCGGTCTGTCGCTCGAGGGCCTCGACGCCGCGCGGGCAGGGTCGAACCCGGAGCTGTGGGAGAAGGTCGTCCGTAAACTGCAGGCCCGCTCGATGCCGCCGCAGGGCGTCCGCCGTCCCGACGAGGCGACGTACCACTCCGCGCAGGCGGCGCTCGAAGCCGCGCTCGACGCCGAGGCCGCCGCGCATCCGAACCCAGGCGCGCCGATCCTGCACCGCATGAACCGCGCCGAGTATGCGAACGCGGTGCGCGACCTGCTCGATCTCGACGTCGACGTCACCTCGCTCCTGCCGCCCGACGACTCCGCGTACGGCTTCGACAATATTTCCGACGTGCTCGGCGTCTCGCCGTCCCTGCAGGAAAAGTACGTGTCCGCCGCCATGAAGATCGCGGCCGTGGCCGTCGGCAATCCCGACATTGCCGCCGGCAGCGACACGTTCCGCATCCGCCAGGACCTCTCGCAGGACCAGCACATCGACGGGCTTCCGCTCGGAACGATCGGCGGAACCGCCGTGCGGCACACGTTCCCGCTCGACGCCGACTACGTGTTCCAGGCCAAGCTCTATCGCACGAATCTCGACATCGTGCGCGGCCTCGAGTACCCGCACGACGTGGAAGTGGCGATCGACGGCAAGCGCGTCTACCTCGCGACGATCGGCGGACGCGAGGACCTCGAGGCGTTGTTCGAGAAGCCGACCGACACGGGCGACGCCGTGGACGCGCGCCTGCGCGTGCGCGTGCCGGTCACCGCGGGCCCGCACGAAGTCACTGTGGCGTTCGTCGAGGATTCGCCCGTCGCCGAGCCGGTGCGCCTGCAGCCGTTTCTCCGCAGCTCCATTGACAACTTCGACTGGGCCGGCCGGCCGCACATCCAGACCTTCACGGTCACCGGGCCGTTCAACGCGAGCGGTCCGGGCGACACGCCCAGCCGCCGCAGGGTTTTCGCCTGCCGACCGAAGAGCGCCGCCGCGGAAACGGGGTGCGCCGAGAAGATCCTCTCGACGCTCGTGCGCCGTGCGTACCGCGCGCCGGTCGAACCGCTGGACCTGCAGCGGGTGATGAAGATTTACCGCGAAGGACGTCGCGGCGGCACGTTCGAGACCGGCATCGAGGCGGCGCTCCAGCGGATCCTGGCCGCGCCCAAGTTCACGTTCCGGGTGGAACGCGACCAGCCGAACGCCGCGCCCGGCACGCCGTTCCGAATCTCCGATGTCGAGCTCGCGTCCCGCCTGTCGTTCTTCCTCTGGAGCAGCATTCCCGACGACGAGCTCCTGAAGGTGGCCGAGGCGGGCAAGCTCAAGGACCCCGCCGTCCTCGAGGCCCAGGTGCGGCGGATGCTGGCCGACGAGCGCGCCCGCGCGCTCGTGGACAATTTCGCCGGGCAGTGGCTGCAGCTGCGCAACGTGAGAAACGTGCAGCCGAACTCCGATCTGTTCCCCGATTTCGACGACAACCTCCGGCTGGCCTTCAAGACCGAAACGGAGCTCTTCTTCGAGAGCATCGTCAAGGAAGACCGCAGCCTCGTGGATCTCATGACGGCGGACTACACCTTCGTCAACGAGCGGCTGGCCCGCCATTACGGCATCCCCGGCATTCACGGCAGCCGTTTCCGCCGCGTACCGTTGACCGACGAGCGCCGCTTCGGGCTGCTCGGCAAGGGCAGCGTGCTCGCCGTGACGTCCCATGCCGAACGCACGTCGCCGGTCCTGCGCGGCAAGTGGGTGCTCGACAACATTCTCGGCGCCCCTGTGCCGCCGCCACCTCCAGACATCCCGCAGCTCAAGGAGAAAGTCGAGGGCGAGAAACCGAGGACGATGCGCGAGCAGATGGCGGAGCACCGGACGAACCCGGTCTGCGCGACGTGCCACAAGGTGATGGATCCCATCGGCCTGTCGATGGAGAACTTCGACGTCGTCGGCGCCTGGCGGAACGACGACGAGGGGAACAAGATTGACGCGACCGGGGAGCTCGGCGACGGGACGAAAGTGGACGGGGTGGTCACGCTGCGCAAGGCGCTGATGGCGCATCCCGAGGTGTTCGTGAGCGCAATCACGGAAAAACTGACGATTTACGCGCTGGGGCGGGGCCTCGACGCGCGCGACATGCCGGCGGTTCGTGCGATCATCCGCGGTGGGGCGGATGGCGGCTACCGGTTCTCATCGATCGTGCTGGGCATCGTCCGCAGCACGCCGTTCACGATGCGCGTGGCGCAGCAGCCGGCAGGCGTGAATTAGAGACTCTTATGTACATATCCAAGCTGTCGCTTCCACGTCGAACGTTCCTGCGCGGCATGGGCGCCGCCATTGCGCTGCCGTTTCTCGACGCGATGATGCCGGCGCTGACGCCGCTGGCCAGGCTCCGGGCCGCGGGCACGACGCCGGGCCTGCGCTTCGGCGCGATCTACATCCCCAACGGCGCCATCGTCGACGAGTTCTTCCCGAAGGAAACCGGCAACGGCTTCGAGTTCACGCCGATCCTCAAGCCGCTCGAGCCGTTCAAGGACTCGCTCGTCGTCGTGAAGAACCTGTCGCGGTCGCATCCCGGCAGCCAGGTCGGCGATCACGCGGTCAGCGTGGGCGGCTACCTGACGGGCGTCTGGCCGAAGCGGACCGAAGCCGAGGACGTGCTGGCGAACACGACGATCGATCAGATCGTGGCCAAGCAGATCGGCCAGGAGACCCCGCTGCCGTCGCTCGAAGTGGCGACCGAGGATTTCACCGGGTATGTCGGCGCCTGCTCGCCCGGGTTCAGCTGCGCCTACCTCAACACGATTTCGTGGAGCTCGCCGACGACTCCGCTGCCGATGGAAATCAACCCGCGCGTGGTGTTCGAGCGGCTGTTCGGCCAGGCGGGCACGGCGGCCAATCGAGCGACGCGCACGAAGCAGCAGAAGAGCCTGCTCGATTCGATTTCGCAGGAGGCGGCGGACCTTCAGAAGGTGCTGGGCGTCCGGGACCGCGGGCGGGTGAGCGAGTACCTCGACAACATCCGCGAGATCGAACGCCGGATCCAGAAGGCCGAGGCGCACAGCACGTCGCACGTGACGGATGTCGGCGCGCCGGTCGGCGTCCCCGACTCCTTCGAGGACCACGTCGGGCTGATGTACGACCTTGTCGCCGCGGCCTTTCAGGCCGACATGACGCGCGTGTTCTCGTTCATGCTCTCGCGCGAGCTGAGCCAGCGGACGTACGCGAACCTCGGCGTGACCGAGCAGCATCATTCCGTCTCGCATCACGGCAACGATCCCGACAAGATCGCGAAGAACGTCCGCATCAACACCTATCACATGCAGCTGTTCGCCAAGTTCATCGCCAAGCTCCGCGCGACCGAGGACGGCGACGGCACGCTGCTGGATCACTCGGTCATCTTCCACGGCGGCGGCATGGGAAACCCCAACGGCCACCTCACGGACCCGTTGCCGGTCATCGGCCTCGGCGGCGGGCTGGGCAAGGGCCATCGCCACGTCGTGCTGCCCGAGCGAACGCCCGTCGGCGACCTCTGGCTGTCGGTCGCGCACAAGTTCGGCGACCGGCTGACCGAGTTCGGCGACGGCAACAAACCGATCGAGTTGTTCACGTAGACATGTCAGCAGTCAGCAGTCAGCAGTCGGCGGTCGGCAGTCGAGAGTAGTAGTGCAGGCCTTCAGGCCTGCCTGATGCACACCATGAAACACGCGTTGTGGGTCGTTTCGCTTTTGTCGGTGATCACGCTGTCTGCCGGCGGGAGCGAGCTCACGCTGATCGAAGCCGTCAAGGCCGGCAACCGCGCCGCCGTGAGCACGATGCTCAAGGCGCCCGCGGCGGCGGCGAGTGTCAACGTGGCGGAAGCGGATGGAACGACGCCGCTCCACTGGGCCGCGCGCGGCGACGAACTGGAGATCGCCCGCCTGCTCGTGGGAGCGGGCGCCAACGCGAACGCGGCGAACCGGTACGGGCTGACGCCGCTGTCGATCGCGGCCACCAACGCCAACGGCGCGATGGTCCGGCTGCTGCTCGAGGGGGGCGCCGACGCGAAGGCGACGATCCGGCAGGGCGAGACGATCCTGATGGCCGCCTCGCGGGCCGGCAATGCCGAGGCCGTTCGCCTCATCCTCGAGAAGGGCGCCGAGCCGAACGCCCGTGAAGAGTCGCTCGGCGAAACGGCGCTGATGTGGGCCGCGGCGGAGAATCATCCCGAGGCCGTCAAGCTGCTGGTGGCGCGCGGCGCCGACGTCAACGCCCGCTCGAACAACATCACCTGGGCGAAGGACCGGTTCGGGCTCGAAGGCGTCCTCACGATCCTCCCCAAGGGCCGGTGGACGGCGCTGATGTACGCGGCGCGGCAGGGCTCGCTCGGCGCCGCCCGCGAGCTGGTGGACGCCGGCGCGACGCTCAACCTGATCGATCCCGACGGTACGACCGCGCTGGTCGTGGCCATCATCAACGGTCACTACGACGTCGCCGCGCTCCTCGCCGACAAAGGCGCGGACGTGAACATCGCCGACACGGCCGGCATGGCCGCGCTCTACGCCACCGTCGACATGAGCACGCTCGGCGAGGTTTATGGCAGGCCCGCGCGCAAGTCCACGAGCCAGGTTTCGGCGCTCGCGCTGATGAAGGTGCTCCTGGCGCACGGCGCCGATCCGAACGCCCAGCTCAAGTCGAACACGCTGCAACGCGCCCACACGCCGGGCGAGCCGGCGCTCGGCGCGCTCACGACGCCGCTGATGCGCGCGGCCAAGAACGGCGACTACGCCGCGATCGAGATCCTGCTCGATCACGGCGCGGATCCGGCGCTCACGCAGCGCAACCGGACGACGGCGCTGATGTTTGCGTCGGGGCTCGGACGCGGGACGGGCGTGTTCACGAAGGACATCGGCACCGAACGCGACCTGCTGCAGGCCGTCAAGGTGCTCGTCGAGCACGGCGTGGACGTCAACGCGTTCAACGACAACGGACAGACGGCGATGCACTTTGCCGCCCAGGCCTCGGACGACATCGTCCGGTATCTGGCCGCGCACGGCGCGAAGCTCGAGCCGCGCGACAAGCAGGGACGCACGCCCGTCGACCTCGCGCTGGGCGTGGGCGTCCGCGGCCGTGCCGGCGGTCCCCCCCCGGTCCGGCAGGGCACCGCGGCCCTGCTGCGGCAGCTGATCAGCGAGTCGGGCGCGGCCTCGACCCAGCAATGAAGGCGCCGGCGTTCGGACTGCTCCTCGCGCTCGCCGTCGCCGGCAGCGCGTCCGCCCAGAACGACGCGCTGCCCGCGGGCCGTGGCCGCGGCGCGCCGCCGCGCAACCTGCAGGTCCTCCCGAAAGACACCGCGCCACAGGAAGTCGGGGCGGTGATGCAGCAGTTCACGCGGGCCCTCGGCGTCCAGTGCACGTACTGTCACGTGCAGAACACGCCGCCGCCTTTGACTGCCGAGGAAGCCGAGGCCCAGGCCGCCGCCAATCCTCCCGCCGCCGGCCGCGGGCGCGGCCGCGGGCAGGGCCCGCAGATGGATTACGCCGCCGACGACAAGCGA
The DNA here is from genome assembly GCA_963712905.1 of uncultured Acidobacteriota bacterium. Taxonomy (GTDB): domain Bacteria; phylum Acidobacteriota; class Vicinamibacteria; order Vicinamibacterales; family CAVVIG01; genus CAVQJU01. The sequence goes on from CAVQJU010000022.1 coordinate 25,661, forward strand.
CAGAAGCAGACGGCCCGGCTGATGTTGACGCTCGTCAACGGTCTCAACGCTCGGATTGCCGCCATTCCGGGGCGCCGCACGGATGCCTCCCGCGTGCAGTGCGCGACCTGCCACCGCGGCGTGCCCAACCCGCAGATGCTGGGCGACCTGCTCAACCAGACGATGACCGGCAAGGGCGAGGCCGCGGCCGTGGCGTTGTACCGCGAGCTTCGCCAGAAGTACGTCGGCACCGAGGCCTACGATTTTCGTGAAACCGTGCTCCTCGATCTCGGGCGGCGGTCGCTCGCGGCGTCCAAGCCGGACGATGCTCTCGCCTGGCTCCAGCTGAATACCGAGTTCCATCCCAAATCGACCGAGAGCTACCTGGTCCTCGCCCAGGCGCACGAGCGAAAGCGGGACGAGGCCGCTGCCATCAAGGACCTCGAGAAAGCTCTCGCCATCGATCCGGACAACTCCGCGGCGAAGCGCCAGCTTGCGCGGCTTCGCGCACACATCCAATAGATTGGACTTACTCCCTCCCTCAATCGGGTAGTACGGCCCTCAAACAGATTGAAAGTCTGACCGATCAGTTATACAAAGTTTGGCTACCAGTAGTTTGACAGGAGGCAGCATGCAGTTTCAGAGGGTGGCAACACTCGGCCTGGCGGCGATCGCGTCGCTTGTTCTTAGCGCAACCGGGGCGTTTGCCCAGGCATCATCGTCAGGATCTATTGCGGGCGTCGTCAGAGATACCACTGGCGCAGTTCTCCCGGGCGTTACGGTCGAGGCCGCCAGTCCCGCGCTGATTGAAAAGACCCGCAGCGTCGTCACCGATGGTTCGGGCGCGTACAAGATCGTCGACCTGCGGCCGGGCACCTACTCGGTCACGTTCACGCTGACCGGCTTCAGCTCGGTGAAGCGTGAGGGCATCGAGCTGACGTCGGCCTTCACGGCCAACGTCAACGCCGATATGAAGGTGGGTTCGGTCGAGGAGACGATCACCGTGTCCGGCGCCAGCCCCATCGTCGACACGCAGAACGTCGTCCAGAAGCAGACGGCGTCGCGCGAGGTCATGGATGTCCTGCCGACCGACCGCAACTTCGTCAGCTTCGCCGCGATGAAGCCGGGCGTGTTGGTCACGGGCGTGTCGCAGAACGTCGGCGGGTCGGTGCCCGAGACCGGCATGAACCTGGTCGTTCACGGCAGCCGCGCGGCCGACAGCCTGATCATGGTGGACGGCATGTCCGTCAACAACGGCGCCGGCAGCGGCGGCCTGCAGTACGGCAACTACCTGAACAACTCGCTGGCGCAGGAGATCACGTTCCAGACCGGCGGCAACAGCGCGGAGTTCGAGCGGGCGTCGGTCGTGTCGAATTTCATCCCGAAGGAGGGCTCGAATACCTTCCGCGGGTCGTTCCAGACGCGGTTCACGAACCAGTCACTCGAGGCCAACAACCTCGACGCAACCCAGATCTCCCAGGGGTTGAAGAGCGCGAACCTCGTGAACAAGATTTGGGACATCAATCCAGTTGCCGGCGGGCCGATCATCAAGGATCGGATGTGGATCTACGGCGGCTATCGTCACTGGGGCACGTACAACAACGTGGCCGGGTCCTTCAAGGACGCGAGCTTCACCGAGACGTTCTACAGCTGCAACCAGGACGCGGCGGGCAACTGCACGACGGAGCAGAACTTGTTCCCTGTGTGGCACCAGAGCGCTGCGGCCCGCCTGACGACCCAGGTGGCGCCGAAGCACAAGGTGAACCTGTATTACGACTGGCAGTTTACGAACTTCGGTAACTGCTTCGTGCCCAGCCTGCTGACCGCGATCAGCGCCTGCCCCGAGTACAAGAACATCCCGCAGTACATCGTGCAGGGCAGCTGGAGCTCGCCCGTCAGTAACAAGCTTCTCCTCGAGGCCGGCGGCACGCTGACCGCACAGGATTTCCACGGGTTCCGGCAGCCTGGTGTTCCGGAGACGCAGTTCCAGATCACCGATCAGCTGGCGCCGGCGGGCATGCCCTCGACGTGGGGCTCGTCCAATGCCTATGGCGCCAACCGCAGCGACCAGTCGAACTATCGTGCCTCTGCGTCATATGTGACCGGGACACACAGCACCAAAGTTGGTATGACCTTGACGCACCAATGGCGTTATGCAACGCAGGAGGTGAACAACTCGGTCACGCTGGTCGTCCGTGGCAAGCAGCCCTTCTCGCTCACCGAGTACGCGACGCCGATTCAGTACCACGAGACCGTGAACTACAACATGGGCATCTACGCCCAGGATCAGTGGACGGTCAAGCGGTTGACGGCCAACTACGGTCTGCGCATGGACTTCCTGAAGGCGTCGGTCGACCCCCAGGACATCGCGGCCGGTCCGTTCACGCCGGCGCGCCACTATGACGGCGTGTCGAACGTGCCGAACTGGAAGGACATCAGCCCGCGTCTGGGCGTGGCCTACGACCTCCTGGGGAACGGCAAGACGGCGCTCAAGGCCAGCTTCGGACGGTACGTCGTTGCCGATGCCTACACCGTAGCCCGCGCCGTCAATCCAGAGACCACCGCGGCTCCTCCTACGACTCGCACGTGGAATGCCACCACGACTTACAATCCGTTCAACGACTGCAATCTCAGGAACCCGCTGGCGAACGGGTCTTGTGGACCGATCAGCAACCCGGCCTTCGGCACATCGGTTGCGCCGACCACCGTCTACGATCCCTCGATCGTGCAGGGTTGGGGCGTCCGGCCGTACAACTGGGAGATGCAGTTCAGCATTCAGCAGCAGGTGGCGCCGCGCGTGTCGGTTTACGCCGGTTACTCGCGCCGCTCGTTCGGCAACCTCTTCGCCACCAAGAACACCGCGGTGAGCAACGCGAGCTACACGCCCTACTGCATCACGCTGCCGACGGCGCCGTCGATTACGGGTCTGCCGGTGCCGAACGGCGGCGCCCAGCAGTGCGGGTACTTCGACCTCGTTCGTCCGACGACGCCGGCGAACGTTGTCCAGTCGGCCGACACCTTCGGCGGCGTTGAAGATGTGTTTGACGGGTACGACTTCGACGTCAACGCGCGTCTAGGCCGGGGCATCATCCTGTCGGGCGGCGTGAGCATCGGCCGCGAGCGCACGAACAGCTGCGCCCTGTCGAACGATTTGTCGCTCGTGTTCCAGAGCGGCGTCGGCGCGCTGACTGGCAGCGCTGGCGGCATCCTCGCGCCGCGCACGTCGGCGTACTGCGACGTGCACCCGCCGTTCCAGCCCAACGTCAAGGGACAGATCGCGTATCCGATCCCGGGCGGGATTCTCGGCTCGCTGACGTTCCAGAGTGTCGCCGGCGCGCAGATCAACGGGCAGTATCCGCTGACCAACACGACGCCCGGCATCACACTTGGTCGGAATTTCTCGGGCACGCCGCCCACTGTCGACATCGTGGCACCTGGCACGTTGTATCTTGACCGCATCTACCAGACCGACATCCGGTTCTCGAAGAACTTCAAGGTCGGCGCGACCACGATTCGCCCGAACGCGTCGATTTACAACCTGTTCAACGCCAACCCGACGAACACGAACCAGGCGTATACGGCACGGTACGGTTCGGCATGGCTCGCGCCGACCGTCATCCTGACGCCGCGGTTCCTCGATTTCGGCGTCCAGGTCGACTTCTGATCACGTTGGCCACACAGGCACAGGGAGCACAGAAATGTGTTCTCTGTGTCCTCCGTGCCTCGGCGGCTTCGGAAGAAGCGTAAGGAGGTTCCGGTGACGCGATGCCTGTTGGTTGGTGTGCTGTTGTCACTGGCGCTCGCTCCTCTTGCCGGCCAGACTTCTTCGAATAACTACAAGACGCCCAGGACGCCGTGGGGCGATCCGGATCTGCAAGGCAACTACACCAACCTGTACGAGAACGGCACGCCGCTCGAGCGGCCGAAAGAATTCGAAGGCCGCGCCCTCGAGGACGTCAAGGGCGAGGAGCTCGCCAGAATCAAGGCGGCGACGCAGGAACGCACAATCAACAATTTTCAGGGTCCGATTCACGCGCCGGACAACTGGTGGCAGGACGCGCTGAACCTGAAGCGAGGCAGCCAGGCGTGGCTGGTGGTCGATCCGCCCGACGGCAAGATCCCGCCGATGACGCCCGCCGCCGAGAAGCGCATCGCCGCCGGCGCCGAGGCGCGGCGGAGCCTGGGACACGGCCCCGCCGACTCGTGGGAAGACCGGAGCCTCTACGATCGATGCCTCACGCGCGGCATGCCCGGCTCGATGATGCCGGCCATCTACGGCAACTCGTACCAGATCGTCCAGGGGCAGGGTTACGTCGCCATCCGCTACGAGATGATCCACGAAACCCGGGTCATCCCGCTCGGCAGCCATTCCCACGTGGGCGGCCACATCCAGCTCGACATGGGCGACGCCCGCGGCCGCTGGGACGGCGACACGCTCGTCGTCGAAACCACGAACTTCAAGGACCGCAGCGTCTATCGCAACGCCAACGCCGCCACGCTGAAGCTGACCGAGCGCTTCACGCGCATCGCGCGCGACAGGGTGAAATGGGAGGTGACGGTTGACGATGCCGCCACCTGGACGCGTCCGTGGACGTTCTCGATGCCGCTGACGCTCAACGACGGCGAGCCGCTGATGCCGTACGAGTGCCACGAAGGCAACTACGGCTTGAAGAACATCCTCAGCGCCGCCCGCGCCGACGAGAAGGCCGGCGTCGCGTCTGCGGAAGACCGATAAAGAACAACGACGTAGAACGCAGAGCACGCTGAGCGCGCAGAGAATTTCAATCTCTGCGTGCTCCGCGATCTCTGCGTTCAACGTACGTGATCAGGACTTCCCGTAGATCAACTGAGTGAGTGCCGGTACACGTCCCACCAGCCGCGCGTAGAGCGCGAGCTGGCCGCGGTGGTACTCCTCGTGTGAGATGCCGTGGTTCATCCAGGCGAGGCGGGTGCCGCGTTCCCCGTCGAACCGCGTGATGAACTGCAGGACGTGCAGTTCGCCGGCCTGCCGGAGCTTCCGCTCGCCCTCGGCGTGGGTGCGCTTCAGCATCTGTACGAGGGCCCGCTTGCCGCCGCGCGCCGGCTTCACGCCGCGGGCGTATTCCTTCATGAACTCCGGAAACGACTTGCGCCTGAAGTTGCCGTCCGGCCTCGACAGCTCGCCCGACATCATCATGCCGGACTCCGCGATGTGCACGGCGATCTCGGCGGCCGTGCGGCTGTCAGGGTTCGGCTTGAACCGGAGGTCGGCTTCCGACAGGTTTTCGATCTCGGTGACGACGCCCGCGCGCGTGTAGCGCCAGGCTTCGAGGGCCTCTTCGAGCAGTGTTGTAAACGGCATGCCGAGAGATTACTACGCCGCCGGGGCGGTGCTAACATGCGGGGCGGAGAGGCCGAAGGAAAAAACCAGGAGTGACCGACCAAATTCGCTTCGAGGACGGGGCTGGCTACGAACGATACATGGGGAAGTGGAGCCAGCTTGCCGGCGGCGCCTTTCTCGACTGGCTGGCTCCGGAATCCGGTGTGCGATGGCTCGACGTCGGCTGCGGCAACGGCGCCTTTACCGAAATGATCGTTGACCGGTGTGCCCCCGTCTCGGTGCAGGGCATCGACCCGTCTGAAGCGCAGCTCGCCTTCGCTCGCACACGACCGGCGTCGCGGGTGGCACAGTTTCAGCGTGGCGACGCCATGGCGCTGCCTTTCCCTGACGACACCTTCGATGCGGCGGTGATGCCGCTGGTGATTTTTTTCGTTCCCGATCCGGCCACGGGCGTGGCCGAAATGGCGCGGGTAGTCTCTCCGGGCGGCATCGTCGCGGCCTATGCGTGGGACATGCTGGGCGGCGGTTTTCCTTATGCGGCGTTGCAGGCTGAAATGCGCGGCCTGGGCCTTGCGGTTCCATGGCCCCCAAACCCTGACGCGTCTCGCGTGGAAGCCATGCGGGACTTGTGGACGGGAGCGGGCCTGGAAGCCGTTGAAACGCGGGAGATAGCCGTGCAACGGACGTTCGCCGATGCCGACGACTACTGGACAACGGTCGTTGCCGGACCGAGCGTCGGTCCATCTCTCGCGGCGATGACATCCGAAGATCTGAAGCGTCTCAAAGCTCGGATGGGCGCGCACCTGCCGGCAGATGCTGGTGGCCGCATCACGTATGGTGCCCGGGCCAATGCCGTGAAGGGGCGCGTGCCAAGGAGAACCGATGTCTAGAGTTGTGAGTGCGTTGGCTTTGGCGGCGACGGTACTTGTTGCGGCAAGTGCCGACGCGCAATGGTTCAACTATCCGACGCCGGGAATCCCGCGCGCGGCGGATGGGAAGCCGGACTTGAAGGCTCCTGCCCCGCTCACGCCAGACGGCAAGCCGAGTCTGGCGGGCACCTGGCGGGTGAATGCCGGGACCGCTTACGCGAATATCGTGACCGATCTCGCGGACAACGAAGTCATGCCGTGGGCCGAAGCGCTGTCCCGGCAGAGGATGTCGGATCTTGGAAAGGATGACTCCTCGACCATCGGGTGTTTGCCGCGCGGGCCCAGGTACATCACGAATGGTGGCGGAGGCGGAGGGCTCGTCAAGATCATCCAGACTCCGAGCGTCATTGTCATGATGTACGAGGAGCTGGCTTACCGGCAGGTCTACATGGATGGTCGAACACTTCCCAAAGATCCCAACCCCAGTTTCATGGGCTATTCCGTGGGCCGTTGGGAAGGGGACGTGCTCGTCGTCGAGAGTATCGGGTTCAACGACAGGACGTGGCTTGATTTTGCTGGCCACCCGCACACTGAATCACTCCGCATCACAGAACGGTATCGACGAATCAGTGTCGGGCGCATGGAGCTGCAGGTCACGTTCGAGGATGCGGGCGCCTACGGCAGGCCGTGGACCGTCCCGGTCGATGTCACGCTCGCCTCGGACACGGACTTGCTCGAGTTCGTGTGCGGCGAGAACGACGGGCGGCGAGCCAGTTTCACCGGGCGCACGCCCGAGCAGCAGCGCATCTCGCTCCCGCCCGCCACACTGGCGGAGTACGCGGGCACTTACGTTCCCCCTGCTGCCGCAAGGCTTCCCTTTCCGTTCAAGAGCCTGCAGATTCGCAATGTTGGGAGCGACCTGTTCCTCGACATCGATGGGCGGGGAAAGCTCCTGATGGTGCCGCTGTCTACGACGCTATGGTCGATTCGCGTGATCAGCCTCGATTTCAAACGCGACGAAACCGGCGCGGTGACGCGTTCGGTCATTGTCGGATATGGCAACGAAGTGGTGTTGACGAAACAGCGCTGATGACGCGTCCCGACGGGATAGTCGTGTCACCGACGAAGACGTTCGACAACGAATGGATCGTACAGCCCTTCGAGGACCATCCGAGCTTCTTCACCAAGAGGATGTTCGGCGGGCTGGCCGTCTACGTGTTCGGCCGCCAGATGATGGTCCTCGTCGAGCCAACGAAGACCGGCCGCTGGAAGTGGCACGGCGTGCTGATCTGCACGGACTACGCGCATCACCGCGCGATCGTCGCGGAGTTCCCGCAACTCGCGCCGCACGGCGTCCTCAAGAAGTGGCTCTACATCGACTCCCGACACAAAGACTTCGAGCCAACGATGGACCGAGTGGCGGCGACGATCGCCCGGGACGACCCGAGATTCGGGATTCATCCACGCCCGCGGACGAAGAGGGCAGGAGCGCGCCGCCCGGTGCAATAATGCGGGCCTCGATGAATCGCCGCCACGTTCTTCGGCTCCTGGGATCGGCAGGTGCTGCCGGCTCGATCGCCGGCCTTTTGCCTGGCCGGGCACACGGCCAGAGCCTGCCCCGGCACGTTGTCCTGGGATCGGGGCCGACGGTGCTGGCGTTCGGGGCGCAGCATTCGAATCGGGCCACTCGTCGCGGAACATCGCGTCGAGCTCGAGCGCCTGGGTTGGACGGTGCGCCTCGTCGACGGGTTTGGCCACGAGCTCGGCGCCAGACCGGATGTCGTCACGCCAATCCTCAGGGAATTCTTCGATCCGCTCCTTCTCCGGTGAGCCGTCTCGATTCATCGGGTGTTACCATCGTCACCCCGGGGGCTTATAAGGAAGGGATCCATGCGCAGGGCCATCGTCGCTGGTTTGATGATCTGGATCGGCCTGGCGACGGCCCCGGCCGAAGCCCAGGCTCCGCTGCACGACAGCCAGTATGCCGACGCGGACATTGCGTACGGGGCGGCGCTGTACGCATCCAGGTGCGTCACCTGCCACGGCACGCAGGGCGACGCGATCGGCGGCGTCAACCTGCGCAGCGGGACGTTTCGCAACGCGGTGATCGACCGGGATCTCGAACGCTTCATCAGGGCGGGTTCGCCGGCCGGCATGCCCCCGTTCGTCCTGGATGCCGCCGAGATGTCGGGCATCATCGCGTACCTTCGCAACATGAACGCGTTCGACACGGCGGCGGTGAAGACCGGTGACGCGGCCCGGGGGCGCGCGATCTTCAGCGGCAAGGGCGGCTGCGCCGGTTGTCATCGCGTCGGCGGCACCGGGTCGATCGTCGCCCCGAACCTGAGCGACATCGGCGCCGTCCGCAGCGCCGGCTCCATTCAGCGCTCGCTCCTCGACCCGGCGAGCCAGATGATGCCGGTCAACCGTCCCGTGCGCGTCGTGACCAAGGACGGCACGGTCGTCAACGGCCGGCGGCTCAACGAAGATACCTACAGCCTTCAGATGCTGGACGACGGCGGGAATCTCCGCGTCGTTCCTGAAGGCGGACTTGAAGGAATACACGATCTCCACGACTTCGCCGATGCCGTCGTACAAGAGCACGCTCTCCGGCGACGAGCTCGCGGACGTGCTCGCCTATCTGCTTTCCCTGAAAGGACAGTTGCAATGAGCGGGAGACGCTGGTTCGTCGCCTGGTCGTGTGTCGCGCTGATCGGCGCGTTGCCGCTGCCGCGCGCGTGCGCAGCAGGTGACGTCGCAGCGCCTGGCGGCGGCGCCGAACGAACCGCAGAACTGGTTGACCTACTCGGGCGGCTACTACAGCCAGCGCTACAGCCCGCTCAACCAGATCACGCCGGCCAACGTGAAGAACCTGAAGCTGCAGTGGGTTTACCAGTCGCCGGTCGCCGGCAACTGGCAGACGACGCCGCTCGTGGTGGACGGCGTCATGTACCTCACGCAGCGCCTGAACGACGTCGTCGCGCTCGACCCGGTGACCGGCCGCGTGTTCTGGATGTATCGCTACACCCCGGCCCAGGATCGCATCGTCTGCTGCGGCGCCAACAACCGCGGGCTGGCGATTCTCGGCAACACGTTGTTCATGGGCACGCTCGACGCGCAGTTGATCGCGATCGACGCGAGGAGCGGACGTCCCATCTGGAAGACCGAAGTCGCAACCACCAAGGACGGCTATTCGATCACGCACGCGCCGCTGGTGGTCAAGGACAAGGTCATCGTCGGCGTCGGCGGCGGCGAGTACGGCATCCGCGGATTCATCGCGGCCTACGATGCGGCGACGGGGAAGGAAGCGTGGCGCTTCTACACGATTCCGGCGCCCGGCGAGCCCGGTTCGGAGACGTGGCAGGCCTGTCCTCCGAAAGGCGCGAACACCTTCTGCGATCCCGACGCGTGGAAGCATGGCGGCGGATCGATCTGGATGACCGGCTCCTACGATCCGCAGCTCAACCTGACCTACTGGGGCGTCGGCAACGTCGGCCCCGACTACAACGGCGCGCAGCGGCCCGGCGACAACCTGTATACCGACTCGGTCGTCGCGCTCGACGTCGACACCGGCAAGCTGAGGTGGCACTACCAGTTCACGCCGCACGACGTGTACGACTACGACTCGGTGCAGGTGCCCGGTGCTGATCGACAACTGGGACGGCAGTCGGACGAACGTCGTCGCCTGGGCCAACCGCAACGGCAACTTCTACGTGCTCGATCGGGCCACAGGACGGTTTCTCGTGGGAGAGCCGTTCGTGAAGGTCAACTGGATGAGCCGGTTCGACGAGCGCGGCCGTCCCATGCAGACGCCGCAGCCGGACGGACAACCGACCTACCCGGGCAATCAGGGCGGAACGAACTGGTACTCGCCGTCGTTCAGCCCGCGCACCGGGCCTGTTCTACATCTCGGCCTGGGAAGACTACGCGAGCATCTACGCGCCGGCGCCGTCGGAGTACAAGGTCGGCACGAACTTCGTCGGCGGCGGTCCGCGCAATCTGTCGGCTGTGCCTGGCGCACCGGGTCTCGGCCGATCGCCGATCAACACCTGGACCGAGGCGGCCGGTCACGGCGCGGTCATCGCGCTCGATCCCGGGAACGGGCGGGCGAAGTGGAAGTTCAAGATGACCGACGTCACCGAGAGCGGCATCCTGACGACCGGATCGGATCTGCTTGTTTACCGGCGGACGTGAAGGCTTCTTCCAGGCACTCGACGCACGCACCGGCGCCCTGCTCTGGAAGACGCAACTGGGCGCCTCGATCAACAGCGGCCCGATCACGTATCGCGTCGGCACCCGGCAGTACGTCTCCATCGTGTCCGGGCTCTCGCTGTTTGTGTTCGCGCTCGACGAATAGAGGAGAGAGCTATGCAGTCTCGATTCGATCCTCCTCTAGCTCGAGCCTCAGGCGGGCGGAACGCCCGGTTCCTTCACCCTCAGAAGTCCCACCTGACGTGAAACTTGACGAACCTCGGCTGGATCACGCCCTGCGCGTTCCGCCAGGTCAAACCGTAATTGACCTGCTCCGAGAGAATGGCGTCAGAGTTGAATGCGTTGTACAGATCGACGTTCAAATCAACCGAGCCTCGTTTGCCGAATCTCAGGATCTTCGTAAACCGCAGGTCCACCTGGTTCAGCCGATCGCCGTAGAGCGTTGAGCTGGACGTGCCGAAAGGCGTCGTGTCCAGAAACCCGCTGATCAGGTTGACGGTCGACGTGCCGGATGAGAACGGACGCCCCAGTCCGGTGCCGGTTCCAACGTAGGTGTTGCGGGCCGCGACGAGTGGCCCGGTCACGCTCTGCAGCGTCCCGCTCACGCGGATGTCCCACCAGGGAGTCAGGTAGGACACGGACCCTTTGACCTGCGTCAGCATCGGCTCAGACACCTGGCAGAACGGATAGATGACGCCGTTTGTGAACCCTGCCACCGCCTGGAACTCCGCCTCGGGCACTTTTCCCACCACGTCGCAGTTGTCGGTCAGCCGTCTTCCGGAGCTGACGCCGCCCTGCATGATCAGCTTGGGTAACCGGGCGGTGGCCGTGATGTCGAACCCGTCCCAGTGCTCAATCTGGTTGCCGAACTGGGTCGCATCCTTCACGACGTTATGGATCTGACCGACCTTGTCGGGATTCAGGTCCGGCAAACCGCTGATCACTTGACCCGAGTTGGGCAGGCCCGGGTCGGTCGGCACCGTGACGCTGTAAAAGGAGTAGTCAGACGCACTCACCGCCTCGTTGTCCGTCACCCAGAAATTGCCTCGAGTCCGGCGGAAGTAGCCTGCGCTCACCGAGACGCGCGGGACGACCTCGTGCTGCACGCTCGCGGAGAACTCCCAGTTGTAGGGCCGGACGCCCCAGCCATTCATTATTTTGGGGTCGTAAGTCGTGGCGACCGCTGGGTTGCCGAAGCCCGGGTTCAACCAGACGTCGCACAGGTCGAGACCGACCTGAAAACCGGGATTGGACAGGTCGCAGTTCGGGATCCTGTCGTTATTGAGGTCGAGCCACACGCGGCTGACCGAGGTGACATTGGGATTGGCAGCCGGGTCGTTGGCGCGGGCGATGCCAATCGAGTCCTGCTGGACGCTGCGGCTCACGCTGCCCTTGATCGCCGTCTTGCCGTTGCCGAACAGGTCGTAGGCAACATTGATCCGTGGGTCCACGTCCTTCCAGTTGGGCACGTTCTTGATTTCCGGGTAGTCGATGTTCCTGTTCGGCAGCCACGGGCCCGGCCCGTAGTGGTAGGCGTCCACCGACTCGTTCTGGAAGTCGAACCGGACGCCGGCGTTCAAGGTCAGCCGCCTGACGGTCCACGAATCCTGTGCGTAGAGCCCGAGGTTGTAGTTCAGCCTGTCCGTCCACCCCGCCAGCGGAGAGGTAATCGTGGGGAGTCCGACGTGCGGAGGAGGGATCATGCCGTCGATTGACAGGATGTAGTAGTCGCCGAGCTTGTGGTTGCTGTCATTGCGCGTGAAGTGTCCCCGCTGCATCTGCATGCCGGTTTTCACGCTATGGCTGCCCTTGATGTAGCTCAGCGATCCCTTGAAGGTCTGAGACGGCAGATGGTCGTCGTAGTCGTTGAACCACGAAGCCCGGTTCGCGAAACTGGGCGGGACATCCGCGCCGCCGACCTCGAAGACAGGAACACCCGCGATGTTTTCCACCGGCTGCGTGATCGTGTCAGGGCTGGCGCCTGCGGCCATCCCCGCTTCAATCAGCAGGCGGTTCGTGGCCGCATAAGTCCAGGTGATGAGGCTGAGCTGCGTGGGCCATTTGACGATCTGCGCGGCCTCGGGCGACTCGAAGAGCAGCTGCTGGAGCCAGTGCGGATCGTCCTTGCGCTGGTACGCGTACCAGCCTGAGACCTTCTGCTTCCCGGTCGGCGCCCATGTCAGGCGGATGTTGTTGTCCGCCGTCCACGTACCGGCAAAGGCCTGGCGCGACAAATCCGCCGTTCGAACAAACGCGGCTGGATCGACCGGATAGTATTGCCCGGCCATGTAGTACTCGTTCGTGAAGTAGCGCGACGTGAAGTAGAACCAGAGCGCGTCCTTCTTGATCGGCCCGCCGATGGCGCCATTGATGTCATAGAGCGTCTTCAACGAGTCCCGTTCCGGCGCACCCCGCGCCTTGAGCCTGTCGGTGCCTTCGTTGCTCGCCTGGAGGGCCGGCCAGGATCCATTCATCAGGAACGAACCGCTGAAACGATTGCCGCCCGACTTCGGGATCGCATTCATCAGGACGCCGTTGGTGCCCGACTCGGCAACCTGGCCGGAAAACGAAATGTTCACTTCGTCGTAGAGCAGCGGCGAGAGGCTCATGTTGGTCAGGTTCGAGCTCAGATACATGTTGCCGATGCGCATCCCGTCGATCATCGACACGCCGTCGCCGGCGAGTCCGCCGTGTACCGACACCTGCGTGCCGGTCTGATCGCCCTGCAGCCCGCCGACATCCCTGTTGCCGAAAAACGCCGAATTCACTGCGGGAATCAGCTGGGCCATGTTCACCCACGAACCCCCGGTCGGCATCTCCTTGAATGCCCGGGCGTCCGCGACCGTGGTCTGGCTGGTGGACCGCAGGTCGACGACCGGGGTTTCGCCCGTGACGATCACCGTTTCGGCAACCGAGCCAACACGCATGGTGATGTTGAGGGCGGCAGTCACGCCGATCGAGACGACCAGTGCTTCCCTGGTGACCGTCGAAAAGCCGGTCAGGCTGAACGAGACGTTGTAGGTTCCCGGCGGGAGGTTGACGATGTTGAATTGCCCGTTGCCCTCGGAAACGACCGTGCGCGTTTTCTCGATCAAGACAGGACTCGAGGCCTCGACGGTTACGCCGGGGAGGACCGCGTCTGACGCGTCTTTGATGACCCCGGTGATCGTACCTAGCGTCTGTGCGGATAGTCCGGCCGGAATGAGGAGGCACACAGCCAGAGTGAACAGCGACACTGCTCTATGCATGACTGCTCCTTGAGATGAGGTCAACGACGCCCATGGGATCGAGATCGGGCACGTACATCTACCCTTGGAGAGCTACCAAAAACGGCGAGTGTGCAGGCACGGTACATATTTGTGTGTAGCCTGTCAATGAACACTAGCGCGATATTGCAGCCATACCAGGGTGATCTGGCCGGAATCAAGAACGGTCTGATCAGGCTGGGTGTACAGTGGGCCGGCCTGAGCAGCTTCCGGCAGACTTGCGGCGGTCGGCGGCGGGTGCAATCATGCGGGCCTCGCAGCCATAGAGGAGACGCGTATGCAGGCTGTTGGTCGTCGCGTGTTGCCGGTACTGGTGGCAATCGCTCTCATCGGGAGCGCTGCGGGACCACGGGCGGACGGTCCGCTTGCCTCCGCCGGAGTCGGCCGGCTTCTCGGCCGACGGGCTGAAGACGCTTCAGCAGACGATGCGCGGGCTCGTGGATGACGGCAAGCTCGCCGGCGTCACGACGCTCGTCGCACGACACGGCAAGGTCGTGTACCTCGACGCCTACGGCGTCCAGGATCTGGCAACGAAGAAGCCGGTCGCCAGCAGCACGATTTTCCGCCTCGCGTCGATGACCAAGCCGATCGTGGGCGTGGCCATGATGATGCTCTGGGAACAGGGCAAGTGGACGCTTGACGATCCGGTGTCGAAGCACATCCCGGAGTTCGCCGGCCTCAAGGTGGCCACGCCGGGCGGCGAGGTGCCGCAGGCCACGCCGATGACGATGCGACAGCTGATGAGCCACACGGCCGGCTTCGACGTGAATGCGGGATACGCGAAGCTCAATCTGCCGGATCGCAACCAGCCGCTCCAGGCGTATATCGACAGGCTGGCGAAGCTGCCGCTCGCCGCCCAGCCGGGCACCGATTGGCGGTACGGTCCGAGCGTGGACATCCAGGGCTACGTCGTCGAGAAGTTGTCGGGCCAGCCGCTCGACGTGTTCCTGCGTACGAAGATCTTCGAGCCGCTCGGGATGAAGGACACGGGCTTCTCGGTGGACACGTCGAAGGTCGATCGCGTTACGAGCATGTTCACCTACGGTCCCGACAAACGCCTCGTCAAGGCGACGCGCGCGGACACGAGGTGATCCGTCGTCGAAGCCGGCGTTTCTGTCCGGCAGCGGCGGACTGCTTTCGACGACCGACGACTACTTCAAGTTCGCGCAGATGGTGCTGAACGGCGGCGAGGCGAACGGCAAGCGGTTCCTGAAAGCGTCCACCGTGGAGTTGATGCGGACGAACGTGCTCGCTGACGGGGTCGCGGTCGATACGTACGGCCCCAGCCAGCCGGGCCTCGGATTCGGGCTCGACTTCGCGATCGTCATGGATCCAGCCGCGGCGAACACTCCGGAGGGACGCGGCTCCTTCTACTGGGGCGGCGCATTCGGCACCTGGTTCTGGCTCGACCCGGTCAACGACGTCGTCGTGGTGGGGATGATCCAGAACGTCAACGGCAGCTCGCCGACCGGCGGCTCGCCGCAGGTGCGGCCGTTGTCCCGGAAGCTGGTGTATCGGGCGCTGGTCGATCGCAAGCAAGTGATCTCGCGTCGCAAGTTTCTCGGGACAACGGCGGCAGCGGGAATCGCCGGCGCCACCGTGCGCTCACTGTCCGACATCGTCGTGCTCGCCGCTCAGGCGCCATCGGGCGCTCCTCCTGCAGAGGGACCGCGCCCGACCTGGTGCTCGTCAACGGACGCATCCACACCATGGACGCGCGAAACACCATTGCGAGCACGGTGACCATCCGCAACGGCCGCTTCGCGGCGGTCGGCAATGCGGCGCCGCGGGGAGCAGCGTCCGGCGACGCAGGTGATCGATCTTCGCGGCCGCACGGTCGTGCCGGGACTCATCGACACCCACCTCCACGGCCTCGACACCGCCGACCGCCCCGGCTACCACGTGTTGGAGGTGGAGAGCGCGACGTCGATTCGCGAAGTGCAGGACGTGCTGGCCGCGCAGAGAAAGACCGTCCCCGAGGGCCAGTGGCTTACCGCGATCGGCGCGGCGCAGACGAACTTGTGGGCCGAGCGTCGCTTCCCGACGCTCAAAGAGCTAGACGACGCGGTGCCCGACCGGCCAGTGCTGCTGTACCAGGGCTTCTACGGAGCGGCCGCGACCAATACGCCGGGCAAGAAGTTCTTCGACGCCGCCGACGCGGCGCCGCCGCTGCACCCGGATTACAAGGGCGTGCACGTCTCCGAAACCGGCGCCATCGGCGAGTCCAACGGGGCAACTGGCGGACCGTCCACTAACACGCTGTACCTGCTGCGCCGGCTGCAGAAGTTCGAAGACAAGAAGCGGAACGCCCTCCGCACGATGGCCTATTCCACGAGCGTGGGCGTCACCGCGTGGCTCGACAAGTCGACGATCTATGCGCTCGGACCGCTGCATCCGCGTCAGGGATCGGCGAACGTCGACCCCTACAAGTCGCGCGACGCCTGGAATGCGGTCCACACCGAAGGCCGGATGTCGATGCGTGTCCAGATGGACTTCACGGCCTTCGCCGAGCGCGACGACAACGCGATGTTGAAGGAATACCTCCGAAACGGGTTGCCGTACTTCGGCGACGACATGTTGCGGACCGGCGGCATCGGCGAATGGCCCGCGCCCGCGGCCGCCGTCGAGCAGACGCGCGCGGCGCAGCGGCTCGTCGCGCAGGCCCGCTGGCGCTGCGACAACGACGCCGCGAACCTGAGCGCGTTGACGCAGCTGGTCGAGCAGCTCGAGGACGTCAACAGGGAAGTCGGCATCAGCGACCTGCGGTGGAACGTGAACCTCCTGGGCACCGGCGCCGGCTGGGTGACTCCCGGCTTTCTGGATCGGCTCCAGGCACTTGGCTGCAGCATCCAGCTGTCCTCGAACAACTGGGTCAACTCGAACCCGAATGCCGTCGCGGGACACGCGTTCCGGTCGATCAATCGACACCCGATCCACAAGAGCCTCTTCAGCAACGCCACCCACATCTCGCCGCTGAATCCGTGGCTGCACCTCTACTACGTCGTCACCGGCGTGAACTCGTTCGGGCAGCAGGTCAATCCCGACGAACATCTGACGCGTGAGGAAGCGCTCCGGCTTCGCACCCGCGAGAGCAGCTGGCATCTGCAGATGGAGGACAGGCTCGGCACGATCGAGCCCGGCAGGCTTGCGGACCTGGTCGTTCTGGACCGGGACTACTTCTCGGTGCCCGAGGTCGAGATTAAGAAGATCCGCTCGGTCCTCACCGTGGTCGACGGCAAGGTCGTCCACGAGGCGCCCGGCATCCGCGCGCGGTAGAAGTTAAGCTTGCACGCAGGAGGCGGGCTGGATGCGCGTGATGGTGACGGGAAGCGCCGGGCACCTCGGAGAAGGTCTTGTCCGGACATTGCGGGAGCGCGGCCACGAGGCGGTGGGGCTTGATCTGCTTCACTCCCCGTGGACAGATCATGTCGGCTCGGTCGCCGACCGCGACACCCTCCGCAAGTGCCTGCGCGGCGTCGATGTCGTGATTCACGGCGCGACGCTGCACAAGCCCCATGTGGGAACGCACTCGCGTCAGGCCTTCGTGGACACCAACATTACCGGAACGCTGACGGTTCTCGAGGCTGCCCTCGAGGCTGGCGTCTCCGGAGTCGTCTTCAGCAGCACGACCAGCGTTTTCGGCGGCGCGCTCGTCCCGGCCCAAGGACAGCCGGCGGCCTGGGTGGACGAAGACGTCGTTCCGGTTCCGAAGAACATCTACGGCGCGACGAAGAAGGCGGCCGAGGATCTGTGCGAGCTGTTCTTCAGATCGCGCGGCTTGCCGTGCGTCGTACTGCGGATTTCCAGATTCTTTCCGGAAGCCGACGATGATGCCGAACGCCGCAGCCAGTACCGACGACCTGAATCTCAAGGTGAACGAGTACCTGCATCGACGGGTCGATCTCGCCGACGCGGTTGACGCGCACGTATTGGCCGCCGAGCGGGTTCAGGAGATCGGCTTCGGCCGCTACGTCATCAGCGCGACGAGCCCATTCGCGCCCGAACATCTCTCTCGACTGCGCACGGACGCGCCAGGAGTGGTTCGCGACCTGTTCCCCGCCTACGAAGATCTATACCTCCCGCGTCGCTGGCGGATGCTGCCCGGGATCGAACGCGTGTACGTCAATCATCGGGCGTTGAAGGAACTCGCCTGGCGTCCGCGATACGACTTCGGATACGTCCTCGGCTGCTTACAGCGCGGAGAGGACGTGTTCAGTCCGCTTGCCAGGGCCGTCGGAAGCAAGGGCTACCACGCTCAGAGCTTCGGGCAGCAGCCGTATCCGGTGGAGAGTGGCGGCTAGGAGCGGTTTTCGTGTGGGGGTAGCCGCCAGTCCTTGGTGCTTTGTCCATTGTTCCTGGTCCGTCCTTCGTCCTGTGTCCACGGTGTCCCAGAACCGGTGCACAGATAGACAGATAGGCGGACCACGGGGACCATGAACCAAGAACGGACCATGATCCAAGGCCCAAGGCCCTGGGACTTGCGGCTACGCCGATCTGAAAAGTGCTTTAGCCTGCCAGGTTGTTGCGCCTGAAGGCCTGCATGACAACTCAGCGTGCTCTGCGTTCTACGTCGTGGATCTACGGCAGGCTCAGGGCGACGAACTCGCCGGGATGCTGGTTGCCGCCGATCGCCAGCACCACATACTGCTTGCCCTGGTGCACGTAGGTGATCGGCGCGCCCGTAGCGCCGGCCTCGAACTCGGTTTCCCAGAGCGTCCTGCCCGTCGCCTTGTCGAGCGCGCGGAACTTCCTGCCGCCTCCGCCGGGCGGCGTCCGCGGGTTGTTCTGATCGCCTTCCGTCACGAACAGCAGCGTCTTCGTGACGATGGCGGTCGAGCGCACGGCCTGGCCGAGCGGCGGCAGGTTCAGCGCCTTGAGCTCCGGATGGTTGCGCGGGCCGTCGCCGTTGGCGACCATCCACACATGGTCGCCCGTATTCAGGTTGATCGCGGTGACGCGCCCGTACGGCGGCCTGGTCAGCGGCAGGCCGCGCGGGCCGGCCACCAGCGCGCGCGATCCGGCGCGGTAGCGCAGGTTGGTGTCCTCGGGGTTGCCTTTGAGCAGGTCCGCCGCGAACGGGTTCGTCTTCGACGGGATGTAGAGCATCCCGGTTTCCGGATCGAACGCCGCGCCGGTCCAGGCGACGCCGCCATTCGAGCCGGGCAGCTGAAGCGTGCCCTTCTTGTCGCCGGGGCCGTCGCCGCGTATCGACGGTGGCGTGTACAACGGGCCCGTGACGTAGTTCTTGATGATCTCGAGTGCCTCCGCATGAAGCTGCGGCGTGAAGTCGATCAGATCGTCGGCCTGTAGCCCCTGATGCTCGAACGGGAGTGGCTTCGTGGGAATCGGCTGGGTCGGCCACGCCTTCTCGCCGGGAACCGTAGACGCAGGAACGGGACGTTCCTCGATTGGCCACACGGGCTTCCCGGTCGCGCGGTCCAGCACGAAGACGAGCCCCTGCTTGGTGACCTGCACGAGCGCCTTGATCGGCCGCCCGTTCACCCTGATGTCCACCAGCATCGGCGCCGCCGGGTTGTCATCGTCGAACAGATCGTGGTGGACCGTCTGGAAGTGCCAGACGCGTTTACCGGTTTTCGCCTCGAGGCAGACGATCGAGCTCGTATAGAGATTGCTCCCCAAACGGTGCCCGCCGTACATGTCGTTGGTCCCGCCTGACGTTGGCAGGTACACGTACCCGAGGTCGTCGTCCGCGCTCATCATCGACCAGACGTTGCCGGCCCCCGTGTACTCGTTCGACTTGTTCTCCCACGTTTCGGCGCCGGCTTCTCCGGTGTGCGGGACGACGTGGAAGGTCCAGCGGAGCTTGCCCGTGTGGATGTCGTACGCGCGCACGTCGCCCGGCGGCCCTTCCATGGTTCTCGCCGAGTCCTGCTCGAGCATCGACGACCCGATGACGACGACGTCGCGGGCGATGAGGGGGACGCCGCTCCAGCGGAAGGCCTTCATGAGCGGGCCGAGGCCGACGTTGAGATCGACTTTGCCGCCGTCGCCGAAACCAGCGATGGGCTGTCCCGTCTTCGCGTTGAGCGCGAACAGATACTGCGCGCGGGTCGTGTAGATGCGCTCGTCGGAACCCTGACGCCAGTACGCGACGCCCCAGTGCGCGCCGCCGCCGAGGAGGCCATCGTTTCCCGGTGTCAGCGGCGGCTGAGTCCACAGCGTCCGTCCCGTCGCCGGGTCCATGGCTTCGACCAGGCCGAGGCCATCGGGCGCGTAGAGCACGCCGTCTACCATGATTGGCGACGCCGTAAACCTGTTGGAGATTCGCAGGCCGGCATTGGCCCCGAGAATCGCTGGGTCCACCTGCGAACGCCTCCACGCGATGCGCAGGCCCGAGACGTTGTCCTTGTTGATCTGATCGGCCGCGGAATACTTGGTCGCGCTGTTGTCGGCGGAATAGAAGGCCCAGTCGCCGGGCTTCTTCACGTCCGCGGTGTACACCACTGCGAGGCCGGCGGCGACACCAGCCAATACAACGGTGCCGGCGATAACGAATCTGCGAAACGCAGGCCTCATTCGTAGAACTCCGGGGACTTTCTGAGCTTCGAGAAGCCGACCAGGTCGTGGCCGATCCAGAGTTGTGTGCCGGTCTTCTGCACGAACTCGCGCACGGCCTTGCGCGTGGCCAGGGCCTGCACCTTGTCGGCTTCTCCCGGTGGGAGATCGTCGCGGCCAACTTCTTCCGGGTAGTGGTACATGTCGCCGGTCAGCATGACGCTGCCCGTCTTCGCCAGCTTCACGACGAGCGCCAGGTGTCCCGGCGTGTGGCCCGGCGTGGGCTTGATGACGACGGTGCCGTCGCCGAAGACGTCGTAGTCGCCCTGAAGCGGCACGTACACCGTCTTGCTGTCCTTGAGCGCGCTGTAGGTGGCCGGCGACGCGATCCGCGGGGGCGGTTCCGTGAACATCGCGTCGTGCTCGACTCTTGTGACGAGCCAGGTAGACGCCTTGAAGTCGTTGGCGTTGCCGGTGTGATCGCCGTGGTAGTGGGACATCGCGAGATAGGTGATGTCCGCGGGCTGGTAGCCGGCCTGCGCCAGCTGACCCTTGAGCGTCTTGCTCGCGCGCGCCATGCCCGTCTGCGGCGCGCCGGACTCGATGACGCTGTCGGACAGGAACCCGGCGTCCCACATCAGCGTGCCCCTTGGATGCACGATGAGGTACGCCGCGTCGGAGAGGTTGGTCGCGCCGACTTCTTCCTTCTTCAGGCCGAAGAGCGGCATCGGGTCGGGGATGTTGAGCGTGCCGCAGTCGAAAACGTACAGGCGGACCGAAGCCGGCGCCGGCGGGCGAGCCTGCCCGCCGAGCAGCGCGATCAAGAGTGCGGCGAACACTGTCGCATACGTTTCTCAGAAGTGGGGCGGCCCTTTCAGGGCCGCCCGGGAACGCGGGCCTGAAAGGCCCGCGCTACATCCGCACCACGCCTGCCCTAGAAATCCCACTGCGCGCCGAACTTCACCAGGCGGCCCTGCAGGATGGCGGTCGGCCGGAGCCAGTTCGAGCCGTACGTCAGGTTGTTCGACAGGATGGAGCTGGCGTTCCCGGCGTTGTAGACGTCCACGTTCGCCTGTATCCGCTGCTGCTGGCCAATCCGGAAAATCTTGGACGCGCGGAAGTCGAGTTGATACAGCCGTTCGTCGTACATCGTGCCCGGCTGAATGAGCGGCACCACCGCCGTGCCGGCGGCGCCGGTCGCCAGCGGGCGGCCGAGCGACGGCTGGATCTCGGCGTTGGTGTAGGTCCGGTTGGCCGTGATCTGCGGTCCCGGCAGGCTCTGGAACGTCGCCGCAAGCTGAATGCCCTGCCACGGCAGCGGATAGACGCCGATCAGCTTCACGTTCGGCTGGAACGGCGGCTTGACGTCGCAGTAGAGCAGGCCGGCCGCGCTCGTGCCGCCCTGCGCCGGCGGCAGGCCCGTGCCCTGCGGCGAGTCCACGGCGAAGCAGTAGTTGGTCTCGGTCCGGCCCCAGCTCGGGCCGCCCGACACGATGATGCCCTTGGGCAGCCGCGCGTTCACGGTCAGGTCCACGCCGTTGAACACTTCGGTCGCCGTCCCGAACTTCGACGCCCGCGAGATGACGTTGTTCTGGCTGACGAGACGGTTGGCGTCGTAGAGCCCGGTGACCGTGTACCCGCCGCCGCCCGGGAGTCGCGAATCCACAGGGGCCGTCACGTTGTAGGGGCTGTAATCGGACGGCGCGAGCGACAGGTTGTCGGTGACGCGCAGGTTGTCGTACCACCGGCGGAAGTAGCCGACGTTGACCGACATCCTCGGGTAGATCTCGTGTTGCACCTGCGCGGCGAGCTCCCAGTTCGACATCCGGTTGGTCAGCACATCGTCGGCATAGCGCGAGCTGACGACGGTGGTGCCGAAGTTGGTCGGGTTCAGCGCGCCGAGCTCGCTTGCCTGCGGCACGAAGTCGTTGTTCCGATCGGTCCAGGTCCGCGTGGCGCTCTGCACGAGGCCGCCGGCGGGATTGGCCACGCGAGTGAACGTCGGCGGGTTGGGCGCCTCGAGGTACTTCCCGATGCTGAACTTCACCGCCGTCCGGCCGTTGCCGAAAACATCGTAGGCGGCGCCGAGCCGCGGCGTGAGGTTCTTCCACGCCGGCACGCCGGTGACCTCGCCGAACGTGAGGTTGCGCGTCGGCACCTGCGGGCCGGGCCCGATCGTCTGGGCCGGCACGATGTCCTCGAGCGAATCGAAGCGCAGGCCCGCGTTGACCGTCATCCGCTTGTGCGTCCACTGATCCTGGACGAACAGGCCCCAGTTCTGATCGAGGATCTCGTAGAACGAAAACGGCGTCGCGAACACCGTCACCTGGCGCGGCACGCTGTTCAACAGCTGCAGCGTCATCCCGTTGTTCACCACGTCGGACGACGTCCAGGCCCAGAGGTGCATGAACGTGACGCCGGTCTTGATCGCGTGCGAGCCGGTCACGTACGAGGCCGCGAACCGCGTGTTGAAGTTGTGGCTCGCGTTGTGGCCGTAGGTATTGCCGTAGTTGCCCCAGCTGAAGCCCGTGCCGGAGTCCGAGTACGCGATCTGGTCGGGCGCGTTGGTCGGCTGCGGCTTCGTCGGGTAGTCCTTGTTGTTGTAGAGCACGCCGGCTTCGATCAGGAACTTGCCGGTGACCGGCGAGTTGTAGCCGCCCTGCGACTGGTACATCGGCGCCGACTTCGAGTAGTAGATCGCCTCGGGCGCGCTCGTCAGCTGGCCGAGGGCGTAGCCGTAGTACGGCCGCTGCTGGCTCGCGTTCTGGTGCTGCAGGCTCAGCTTGTTGCGCGGCGAGATCTGCCACGTCAGGCGGAGGCTCTCGTTCTGGTTGCGCTCGATGCTGTCGGCCGGCCGGGTGAGGTCCGGCGTGTAGGCGCGGCCCGTCGGCGTGAGGTTGTAGTAGATGCCCGCCAGCGTCTGTTCGGACGCCTGCGCGCGCACCGAAGCCCAGAACCACAGCGTGTCCTTCTTGATCGGTCCGCCGAATGCGGGATCGACGTCGTACGACTTGTTGACCGTCGTCGTCGAGGTCAGGCCGCGGGCTTTCAGGCCGTCGCTCAGGTTGTCGCTCTGGAGGTTGTGGTCGCTGTAGGAGGCAATGACCATGCCGCGGAAGCTGTTGCCGCCGTCCTTCGGCACCAGGTTGATGCGGACGCCGCTGGTTTCGCTCTCGGCCGAGAGGCCGGCGGTCTCGATCGCCATCTCCTGCACGGTCGCATCGTTGGTCACGATCGCGATGAACTGGCCGCCGCGGCCCTGACCGTTGTTGAAGTTCATGCCGTCGTAGAGCGCCGCCTGCTCGTTCAGGCGGCTGCCGTGGACCGCGAGGCCGACGGCGGAAAACGCCGTGCCGCCGACGTCCTGGCTGGTGCTCGTCACGCCGGGAATGAGGACGCCGATCTGGCCCGTGGACTTCATGCCGGCCGGAATCGCGTTGAGGACGTCGCGCGTGACGACTTTCTGCTGCGTGACGTTCTGCACGTCCACGACCGAGGCCTGGCCCGACACGGTGATGGTTTCTTCGAGCGAGCCGACTTTCATGTCCGCGTTGACCGATGCGGTGAACGCTCCCGTCAACTCGATGCCCTCGCGCTTGACCGTGTTGAAGCCCGTCAGGGAGAACGTGACGCTGTAGACGCCGGGCACGAGGTTGACGATTTTGTACTGGCCGGCGCCGTCGGTGACGGCCGTCCGGGTTTTTTCGATGAGCGACGGGCTCGCCGCTTCGACCGTGACGCCGGGCAGCACGGCGCCCGAGGAGTCCTTCGCGACGCCCGCGATGGTGGCGTTGCTCTGGGCGGATGCAAATCCAGGGATGAGCGACAGGCACGCCAGCACAGCGACGACACGTAGCGCTCGTTCAATCGACATCAAGGCTCCTCCTGCGGTCGAAAACGCTCGAATCTACCGCCTGAGGGAATCCTTATCAACCCTGAAAGGTACCAAGCAGGTACCCAAATCGGGGGGGCTTCCAATCGGTTGGACTACCAATTGCTGAATGCTGACTGCTGACTGCCGACTGCCGACTGCCGACTGCCGACTGCCGACTGCCGACTGCTGACTGCCGACTGGCCGAGCCTCAGCCCACCGCGAGGCCGACGAGCACGCTGGCATCCGGGAGACGTTCGATCTGCCCAATCTGGTCGGCGAGGCGGTCGCGAGCGGCCTGTGACAGAAACGCGCTCGCGTTCTCGCTGAACTTGCCGCGAATTTCGTTGTACGTCATCGGGTTCTGCGCCGAGCCCCGGTTGTACTCCTCCACCTCGTCGAAGGTCCGGCCGTCCTTGAGGACCACGTGCACGGCGCCCTTGAACCGGCCGGGACCGGGGAAGCCCGGATCTACGTGGTACTGCACCCGGCGCGCGAGCGCCAGGATCTCGGGATGCCGCAGGCTGTCGGCCGAGTACGCGTGCCGGCCGAGGCTGCCGGCGTGGAGCGCCTCGGCAAGGCTGTACTGCAGGCTGACGCGTCCGTGCGAGTCCGACGCGGGCGCGAATTTCTCGGCGACAGGCTCGCACACAATCGGCACGATGAACGCCGCGACCGGCACGTCGATGCGCTCGACGTCGGACGGCGTCACGCCGTGCGCGGCCCTGATCCGAAGCAGCGCGTCGAGATACGGGTGAATGACGTGTGCGGCGGGGAAGGGCTTGAGCGACGAGTTCCGGCTGTCCCACGTCGAGCCGAGGCCGCCGATCACGCGATCGAAATCGGGCGAGACGTCCGGCGTCTGCAGGTGAGACGCGAAGAGCCCGAACCGCCCCTCGAGCACCTGTGCCGGCCCGGTCATCTGCTCGCGCGCCAGATATGCCGCCGCGATGCCGCTCTGCGCGGCCCAGCCGGGGTGCAGGAACTTCGGGTGCGTGCCGTCGACCCAGCATTCGAGAATGCCCGAGGCGAAGCTGCCGCAGACGCCCGCCGCCTGGGCCATCTGCCGGGCGTCCAGTCCCAGCAGGCGCCCCGCCAGGTACGTCACGCCGAACGGCGCGAAGAGTCCCGTCGGGTGAAAACCGCGCTTGTGGAACTGTCCCGGCGCGACGCTTCCAACCCGGCACGAGATCTCGTTGCCCACCGCAATCGCCGAGACGAGGTCCTGGCCAGAGATGGTCCTCGTCTCCGACAGCGCGAGCGCGGCGGCGACGGCCGGGCTGCTCATGTGCACGATCGACTCGTTGTGCGTGTCGTCGTACTCGAGCGCCTGCGCGCACGATCCGTTCGCGAACGCAGCCGTGGTCACGCCGACGCGCTCACCGCCGCCGAAGATGCGGCACGGGCCCGGCGGCGACATCGCGGCGGACGCGGCGCGCGTCGCGCGCCCGAACGGCGTGTCGGCCCCGGCGAGCGCCAGGCCGACGACGTCGAGGATGCGCAGCTTCGTCGCGTCGACAACGTCCTGCGGCAGATCGGCGAAAGTGACGCGGCGAGCCCATTCCGCGAGCGTGGCCGTGAGCGGTTCGTGTTCGGTCATCGTATAGAATCGATTGGATGTCTGAGACGAAAATTCTTGCATCGTATGTGACCGGCGCGCGGCTCGAGGATATCCCGGCGGACGTCCGCCACGAAGCGCGTCGCGCGATCGTGAACTACATCGGCTGCGCGGTCGGCGGTGCGCCGGACACCGCGGTGGATATCGCGATTCGGGCGCTCGGTCCGTTTTCCGGCGAGCGGACGGCGAGCGTGCTCGGACGCGCCGAACGCCTCGATCCGCTGCACGCGTCGCTGATGAACGGCATCAGCTCGCACGTCTACGACTACGACGACACGACGCCCAAAAATTACAGCCACCCGACGTCGCCCGTCGCGTCGGCGCTGTTCGCCTATGCGAGCGCCAACCGCGTGAGCGGCCGCGACTTCATGCTCGCGTTCATTCTCGGCTTCGAAGCCGAGTCGCGCGTGGCCAACGCGGTGTATCCGGCTCATTACGACGTCGGCTGGCACATCACGGGCACCAGCGGCGTCTTCGGCGCCGCGACCGCCATCGGGCGGCTGCTTGGCTTGTCGGTCCAGCAGATGATCTGGGCGATCGGTCTCGCGGCGACGCAGGCCGCCGGCCTGCGCGAGATGTTCGGCTCGATGGCGAAAGCCTTTCACCCGGGCCGCTCGGCGCAGAACGGCTACGTTGCGGCGCTGCTCGCCAGGGAAGGCTTCACCGCCGGGGTACACGGCATCGAAGGTCCCCGCGGCTTCGCCGCCGTTCAGGCGGCCGCGTACGACCTGTCGAAGATCACGGCGCGGCTCGGTGTCGATTTCGACCTGCGGGCAAACACGTACAAGCCCTACCCGTGCGGCATCGTCAACCATCCGACGATCGACGGCAGCATTCAGCTGCACGACGAGCACCACCTCGCGCCGGACGCCGTCCGCGCGGTGCGTCTGCGCGTCGCGCCGCTCGTCATGGATCTGTGCAACCAGCAGAACATCACGAAAGGCCTGCAAGGCAAGTTCTCCGTCTACCACGGCGCCGCCGTCGGCCTCGTCCGCGGGAAGGCCGGCATCCAGGAATACACCGACGAAGCCGTCAACGATCCGCACGTCAAGCGTGTCCGCGAAAACGCGACGGCCGTGGGCGATCCGTCGGTCACCGAAGACCAGGCCCGCATCGAAGTCGAGCTCGCCGACGGCCGCGTCCTCACGAAGTTCGTCGAGCAATCGCTCGGCAACCTGGCCCGGCCGCTGTCCGATCGGCAACTCGACGACAAGTTCCGCGATCAGGGCGTGCTCGCGCTGCCCGCCGCCGACGTCGAATCGCTCATCAAGCTCTGCTGGCAAATCGACGGCCTCGACGATGTCGGCGAACTGGTCAACGCCGCCCTTCCGGCCGCCGCCCGCGTCATTCCTGCGTCACGAAAAGCTTGAGCGAGGTGGCGAGCCCCGCCGCCGCGAGCAGGAACACCGCCATCACCGCGAGCCCGGGCAAAAACGATCCGCCGTTCCGCTCGGTGAGCCAGCCGAAGATGTACGGCCCGACGAACCCACCGGCCGTGCCGATCGAGTTGATGAACGCCAGGCCGCCCGCGAGCGCGATGCCCGTCAGAAACCGCATCGGGATCGTGAAGAAGATGCCGCGGGCCGCGTTGATCCCGGCGAGCGACACCGTCAGCCAGCCGAACGACACCCAGAAGTTCGTCGAGAACACGGCGCAGGCGAGCCCGATGGCCCCCACCAGGCACGACAGCGCCAGGTTGGTGACTTTGTTGCCCCCGCGATCGACGTGACCGGCCCAGAGGATCATCGAAACCGACGCCACCGCGTACGACGCGCTGCTCAGGAATCCGATTTCGAGATCCGACAACTTTCCGAGCCGCAGGATCTGCGGCAGCCAGATGCCGACGCCGTACGATCCCACGAGAAACCCGAACTGCACGCCGCCGAGGATCAGCACGCGCGGATCCCTGAGCGCCGGACCCAGGTGACGGACCTCGCGCGGCCGCTTCTCGCCCGCCACGCGGTCGCGTACGGTCTGGCGCTCCTCTTCGGTCAGCCAGGTGGCGTTCTCGGGGCGCTCGGTCATCACCTTCAGCACCACCAGGCCCAGGACGACGACCGGCAGCCCTTCGAGAATGAACAGCCACTTCCAGCCGGCCATCCCGGCAATGCCATCCATCTGCAGGAGCGACCCTGACAGCGCGCCGCCCACGACCGACGAGATCGGGATGGCCACCATGAACCACGCGATGACGCGGGTGCGGTACTCGGCCGGAAACCAGTGGCCGAGGTAGAACGCCACGCCCGGAAAGAACCCCGCCTCGGCGGCGCCGAGCAGGAAGCGCAGGAGGTAGAAACTGCGGGGGCCGGTAACGAATATCGTCGCCGCGGAAATCAGGCCCCAGCTGATCATGATCCGGGCAATCCACCGCCGCGCGCCGACGCGGTAGAGGATCATGTTGCTCGGCACCTCGAGGAAGCAGTAGCCCAGGAACAGGATGCCGGCGCCCCGGCCGAACTGGGTCGCCGTCAGCCCGATCTCCTTGTTCATCGTCAGGGCGGCGAACCCTATGTTGTTGCGGTCGAGGTAGTTGAAGATATACGCGAGGATCAGGACCGGCAGCAGACGCCAGGCGACCTTCGAAAAAAGGCGGGCGTCCGCGTCGTTCATTGCGGGGGACGGCAGGGCCTGGAACTCATGAAGTGCGTGCAGTATAGCGTCCGCCCGTCGGGGCCGGACTACTACCCGTTCGGGGTAGTGCCGTACTGCAAGTTCGGATCTACAGTTGCTCAACCCTATAAGATCGAGGGTGTCAACGCGAGGAGTGCAGGCCTCCGGGCCTGATGTAGTGCAGGCCTTCAGGCCTGCGAGTTTCCGTGTCCGCATGAGAATTGATCGGATCGCCGGTATTTGCTGCTGCGCCGTTCTCGGGCTGATGACCGCGCCGCCCGTGTCTGCGGCCGACGTCTCGGGTCCGCCCGGTGGCTACGCGTTGACCGCGTGGACGACCGAGCGCGGGCTGCCGCCGGGTGACGTCCTCGTCATCACGCAGGACCTCGACGGCTACCTGTGGCTGGGCACGACCAGCGGCCTGGCCCGCTTCGACGGGCTCCAGTTTTCGCTGTGGGGAACGCACGGCGAGCCCGCGCTGCCGGTGCGCAGCGTGCCGGCGCTGACGGGCGCACATGACGGCAGCCTGTGGATTGGCTTCGGCAATCCCGGCGGCGTCAGCCGGTTCCGCAACGGGCAGATCGTGCACTACTCGGAGCGCGACGGCCTGCCGCGAGGCGCGATCGCGGCGCTCATCGAGGACCGCCACGGGACCGTCTGGGCGGGCGGCGCCGGCGGCCTGTCGAGGTTCGTCGACGATCGATGGGAACCGATGGGCGGCGTGGCCGGCCTGCCGGCAGGCGAGATCTCCACGCTCTACGAAGATCAGCGCGGTGCGCTCTGGGTTGGCGGCGCCGCGGGTGTGTTCCGCCGCGAGACCACGACGTTCGAACTGGTCGACGGCAGCGCGACGTACCCCCGGAGTCTCGGCGAAGACGGCACCGGCGCGGTCTGGGTGACCGACCTGCACCGGATCGTCAGGAAGGTTCGCGCGGCCAACGCGCCGACGCTCCCGCCCGACGTCCGCCTGCCCGCCGCTGGATGGCGTCTGCTCCACGACCGCGACGGATCGCTCTGGGTCGCTTCCTGGGCCAGCGGGTTGCTCCGCATCCGCAAGCCGGCCGGCGGCGCCGGGCCCGTCGTCGAGCGCTTCGCGTACGAAAGCAAGATCGGCGGCGCTCCGCGATCGCTCTTCGAGGACATGGACGGCAACATCTGGGTCGGCATGCGCGGCGGCGGGCTGCTGCGCGTGTCGGAGAGCGTGCTGCAGAACGACATCGCGCTGGACGGCCTGACCACAGACGGCGTGCGCGCGCTGTCAGCGGCCGGCGACGGCTCCGTCTGGGTTGCGACCGAGCACAACCTGCATCATTTCTCCGGGAACTCGCGCAAGGTGTACAGCCTCAGCCAGACGCTTGCGCTGCACACCGACCAGTCGGGCGCCGTCTGGGCCGCGACGACGCAGGATGTTGTCCGCGTCGTGGGGGACCGCGTGCAGCCGGTCGGGCTCCCGTCAGGGCTGCGACCCGACAGCATCGCCTCGATTACCACTGACGCGGCCGGCGGTCTCTGGCTCTGCCACGTCAACCAGCAGGGCCTGATGCGCTGGTCCGGCGGCCGCCTCAACCGGTTCGAGGATGTGCCGGACGTCTTCGGCAAGCCGTGCAGCTACACGTACACCGATCGACGGGGGCGCGTGTGGGTTGGCTTCATCAGCGGCGGCGTGGGTGTTTACGAGGACGGCCACTTCCGGATGCACGACGAGAAGAACGGCCTCGTCCCCGGCCGCGTGGTGGCGATCTCCGAAGACCGGAAAGGTTCCGTCTGGGTGAGTTCGCTGGCCGGCCTGAGCCGCTTCCAGAACGGGCGCTTCACGACGCTGACGACGATCAACGGACCGTTCGCGGGCGTGGTGCCGACGCTCGTCGAAGACAACGACGGCTACATCTGGCTGGGCGTGAACGCCGGGTCCGGGTTGATGCGGTTGAACCCGGCCGAGATCGACAAGGTGGCGACCAACCGCTCGCACGAAGTCGAGTACCGGCTCTACGACATCTCCGACGGCCTGCCGGGCGATCTGCAGTGGAACAGCCGCCCGGCGGCCGTTCGTTCAGGCGACGGCAAGCTCTGGCTGGCCACGCGCGCCGGCGCGTCCGTGATCGATCCGCGGCAGTTGCCGCGCATCCACCGGCCCGCGCCGCCGCGTATCGATCGCGTTGTCGTCGACGGACGGCCGCTGCCGTCGATCGGCAACATCGAATTGCCCGCCCGCACCTCGAACCTGCAGGTGGACTACGGCACGCTGAGCCTGTCGGCGGCCACCAAGCTGCGCTACCGGTACATGCTCGAGGGCGTCAACGCGGAGTGGGTGGACGCCGGCGCGCGCCGCCAGGCGACGTTCGCAAACATTCCGCCCGGCCGGCACCGCCTGCGCGTGAGCGCGACCAACGACGGCCTCTGGACCGAGGCGCGGTTCTGGGATTTCTCCATCGCGCCGCCTTTCTACAGGACCAACCGCTTCTACGCGATCTGCCTGATCAGCCTGCTGCTGGCGCTCGGGTCGACCTGGTGGCTGCGGTTGCGCGCGGTGCAGCACCGGTTCTCGCTGGTCATCGCGGAGCGGGCGCGCGTGAGCCGCGAAATCCACGATACGCTGCTCCAGAGCCTCGGCGCGATTGGACTCGAGCTCGAGACGATCGCCGGCCAGCTCGACCCGTCGCAGCGGGCTCCGCGCGACTCGCTGCGCCGGCTCCGGCAGGACGTGCGCCGGTCGGTGCGCGAGGCACGCGAGTCGATCATGGAACTGCGCTCGACGCGACTCGAACGCCGGGACCTCGCCGAAGCGCTTCGCGAATCTGGCGGCGCGCACGAAATCGACCGAGGGCGCGCAACTGGCCGTCGCCGTCGAGGTCAGCGGCCAGCCGCGGCGCTGCTCGGCGGAGACCGAGGAAGAACTGCTGCGAATCGGCCAGGAGGCGGTCAGCAACGCCGTGCGCCACGGCCGCGCGACGAAGATCGAGGTCGCGCTCGACTACGGCGAGGACGCGCTGTCGCTGCGGGTCTCCGACGACGGCGCGGGCTTCGTGCCGGCCGGGTACCCGGCCGGGACGGGCGCGCACCTGGGTCTCATGAACATGAAAGAGCGCGCCGAGAAGATCGGCGGCCACGTCCGGATTTCGAGTGAGCCCGGCCACGGCACCGCCGTGCTTGCCGTGGCGCCCTTGTCGTCGCCTCCCGCGGCGGAGCGTTCGCCGGCGTGACGGCGCCCGCGATTCGCGTCCTGTGCGTTGACGACCACCGGCTGATGCGCGAAGGCATCGTCCGGGTCGTCGGCCTCCAGCCCGACATGCTCGTGGTCGCGCAGGCGAGCAACGGCGAGGAGGCCGTCGAGCAGTTCCTGCAGCATCGGCCCGATGTCACGCTGATGGACCTGCAGCTGCCGGGCGTCAACGGACTGCACGCCATCCGCGCGATCCGCCACGCGCAGCCGGACGCCCGCATTGTCGTGCTGACGATGTATGCCGGAGACGAGGATATCTACCGTGCGCTCCAGGCCGGCGCCGCCGGATATCTCCTGAAGGACACCGTCCCCGAGGATCTGGTCCGCGTGATTCGCGAAGTGCACGCGGGGCAGCTCGCGATTCCCCCGGACGTGGCGGCCACGCTGGCGTCGCGCGCCAAGCAGCCGGCCCTGACGCTGCGCGAGCTGCAGGTGCTCGAGCTGCTGGCGACGGGAAAGCGCAACAAGGAGATCGCCGCGGACCTCGGGATCAGCAGCGACACCGCCCGGGCGCACATCAAGAGCATCTTCGTGAAGTTCAACGTGCACGACCGCACCGCCGCGCTCGCTGAAGCCCTCCGGCGCGGCATCATCCACATCGGCTGAGTCGTTTTCAGATGTAGTGCAGGCCTTCAGGCCTGCTGTGATACCGACCCAACCCCGCCACTGCCCGCGCAACCGGCGCCTCGCTGCGCCCAACACGAACGTCGGCGTGGCAAAACGCACCGTCGGCAATATCGGTCAATGCCATGGCGCTCGGGCCGGGCTCGGCCTCTCGCGGAGGTGGCCGACGGCGCGTTTTGGTGCGAGCCTGACACGCCGAGTTCTATCGTTGGGCGCACCAAGGCGCCGGCACGCGGGCGGACTGTTCAAGCCGAACGGATGCCCTGAAGCGTGTTAGCATCCGGCCGCTCGGCGGCTTGCGACTGATTCACCATGATCGACCAGTCAAAACGGACGACGGCTGACTTCGAGGCCTGCCTCAGGAGCGCCGTGTCGGTGATAGTTAGTTGCTGACGACGCTCTTAGGCTCGCCGGTGGCTCTTGCCATCGCGATTGGCGCCGCCGCGCTTCTGAACCACGCACTCGTTGCCGTCGCGTTACGTGACGAGTTGCGTCAGCACGTGGTCGAGCGCGCTGGCGCGTCGTTGACGGCTCGTCGACCGGCGGTTGAACTGGTGCAACGGTTCGGCATGCCGGCCGTCATCATCTGGCTCAGCTTCTTCATCGACGGCGCCTCCCGAGAAGCGCTTGCGGGTGGCTGGCTCGTCATGCAAATCGCGGCCATCGCGATGAGTATCGACGGAATCTTGCGCATGCGCGCCCATTTGCGTCCCGGGCTGGTCGAAGGCCGGCTTGTTGTTTCGAAGGAGTACAAGACCGCTCTGCGGCCGCGCGGAGCGTCGGCATGGCGGCCTTCTGCGGCCTGGTGGCGTTGCTGTTCTGGAGTCTCGCGTTTGCCGCAGCATCCGTCTACTTGCTGGCAACGGCGGTCGGTTGGTATCGACGCGCGCATCAATCAGCCCAAAAGACCCCTCGTTGAATTTGCGGCGGTCGCTCGTGAGTGCCATCATTGGCGCGGATGAGCGCCCTCCGCGCGTCGGCCCGGGTCGCAGTGCTGATCGGAGCTGTGGGCTCGGTCGGCCTGACGCTCTATGCAGGTCGGCAGAACCCTTCGAATCTCCTGTTGGTGGCGTTCGCGATCTGGGTGCTTTCGCCGTTCGTCCTGATCATCCTCCTCGACAGTGCCTCGCCACGGTGGCCGTCTTTGTTTCGCCCGGCGCTCGACGGCGCCACCCTGGCCGTCACGCTGATCTCTTTGATCGCGTACACCGCACGGATCCTCAGGCCGCCGAAAGCGCAGGCGGCATTCGTCTTCGTGGTCGTTCCACCGGTGTGCTGGTGTCTCATCGTGGGGGCGCTTGCGGGGGCCGCGTTGTCGTCCCGAAAGCAGTCGAGATCGTGACGTTTCGATTTGACGAGGCGCTGCCCGTTCTCCGGTGCACACCCGGCGCGCTGCGCGCGTTGCTGCAGGATCTTCCGGCACGTGGACAAACGCGACGGAAGGCCCGAACACATGGAGCCCCTTCGACGTTGTCGGGCATCTGATTCACGGCGAGCGCACGGACTGGGTCCCGCGGGTGCGCCGATCCTCGGCACGGGGACGCCGTGCCGTTCGAGCCCTTCGATCGCGTCGCGTGCGTCGAGGCCTCGCGCGGCAGACGCTCGAGGAGCTGCTCGACGAGCTGGCCCGGCTGCGGCGCGCGAACGTCGCGACCTTGCGCGCCTGGCGGCTCGAGCTGCGCGGCCGACCTCGAGCGCCCCGGCCTGCACCCCGCCTTCGGCCGCGTGACCCTCGGCCAGCACCTCGCGACCTGGGTCGCGCACGACCTCGACCACCTGGCGCAGATCGCGCGCGTGATGGCGCGGCGCACCACGGCCGACGTGGGGCCCTGGCGCGCGTCCTTGTCCATATTGGGTCGTGCACAGCAGTAATGCCCAGATTACTGAACGCAGGAGAGGCAAGCTGAACTTCGTGATCTCGGTGCCTCTGTGGCTACGTCCTTGCGATCGCAGTTGTGAATCATGAAGATCCGCGAGATCACCGAGAATGACCGCCCCGACTGGGTGCGCCTGCGCGATGCGTTGTGGCCGGGTTCGCTTCTGGATCACGACGTCGAAACGCGAAAGCATTTCGAAACGCGTGCGGATCGGCCGATTGTCTTCGTCGCGGACGCCGGCGGACGGCTGGCCGGGTTCCTCGAGCTCGATTTCCGCAAGTACGCGCCAGGCTGCACCTCGTCGCCGGTGCCGTTCATCGAGGGCTGGTTAAGTGGAGCCGGCGCTGCGGGGGCGAGGCGTCGCCGCGCCCTGATGGACGCCGCCGAAACGTATGCGCGCGCCTCGGGCCATCACGAAATCGCCAGCGATGCGGAGCTCTCGAACGCCGGCGGCATCGCCGCTCACGGGGCGGTCGGCTTCGATGAGGTGGAGCGGACCGTGTCTTTCAGGAAATCGCTGCCCAGCCGCTGACGGGGACCGTGGACCAGGGACCCAGGACGGACCAAGGACCACGGACGGACCAAGGCCAAAGAACTAAGGACCAAGGACTTGCAGGATTTTTGCCCTGCCTGAGCCTACCCAATCTGGGGATACGCGAGCGCCCGAGCCTCCGGCTACAGTAACGTCGAACGTGTCTGTGTCCATGGCGATCCGGCTGCGGCTCGTTGCGGTTGTCGCTGGTTGTCTCGGCGTCGTTGGAAGCGTTGCGGCCGTCCGCGGTCAGGGCGCCGATCCGGCCGCGCCGGCATCCCGGGCGACGCTCGACCAGTACCTCGTCGGCTGCCACAACTCGCGCGTGAAATCCGGCGGGGTCGCATTGGACGCGATCGATCTCGCGAACGTCCCGCGCGACGCGGCGGTGTGGGAAAGAGTCATCCGCAAGCTCAACACGCGGACGATGCCCCCGCTGGGCGCGCGGCGCCCCGACGAGGCGGGCTATCACGCGCTCGCGTCGTGGCTCGAGACACGCATCGACCGCGCGGCGGCCGCCGCGCCGAATCCGGGCCGCCCGCTGCTGCACCGGCTGAATCGCGCGGAGTACACCAACGCCATCCGCAATCTGCTGGACCTCGACGTAGACGTCTCCGTGCTGCTGCCGCCGGACGACTCGGCCTACGGCTTCGACAACATCTCCGACGTGCTCGGCGTGTCGCCGTCGCTGCAGGAGCGGT
>CAVQJU010000023.1:0-255351 GCA_963712905.1 uncultured Acidobacteriota bacterium
CCATCGCCGCCATCCAGGCGCCGCCGCCGGGTCCGGGCGCCGCGCCGCCGCCGGCGCATAACGGCGCCGCCTTCTGGTTCAAGGTCACAGCCCAGACCGATGGGTCGTTCACGGTCACCAATGCGCGCAACGGCTTCAGCAAGACGTACCGCGCGCGCTGACTGCGCGTTGCGAGGAGGCATCATGCGGAAGACATATCTGGCCGTTGCCGCCCTGGTCCTGGTCATCGCGTCGACGCCGGCGGCGCAGGATGCGAAAACGGTGATCGGTGACGCGTCGGCGGCCATGGGCGTCGCGAAGCTGAAAACGGTGCAGTTCTCAGCGACCGGCTTCGACTTCGTTCTCGGCCAGGCGGCGAATCCCTCCTCGCCGTGGCCCAGGTTCATCGAGAAGAGCTACACGCGCGCGATCAACTTCGAGACGCCGGCATCCCGCGTCGACCGCGTGCGCACGCAGGCCGAGAACCCGCCACGCGGGGGCGGTCAGCAGCCGATCGTCGGAGACCAGACGCAAAGCCAGACGATCATCGTCGGGGCCGACACACCGTGGGCGCAGCAGCTCGAAATCTGGATGACGCCCCACGGCTTCCTGAGGGCGGCCGCGGCGCGGAACGCCACGATGGCCACGCGGACAGTCGGCGGCACGCCCTATCACGTCGTCACGTTCGTCGGCGCGAACAACGCCAAGGTGAACGGCTATATCAGCGCCCAGAACCGGGTCGACCGCGTCGAGACGTGGATCGACAACGCCCTGTTCGGCGACATGCTGTTCGAGGCGGTTTACAGCGACTACAAGGACGTGGACGGCGTCCAGTTCCCCACGCGCATCGTGCAGCGGCAGGGCGATTACCCCATCTTCGACCTGACGGTCAGCGAGGTGACGGTCAACGGCCCCGTGAACATCCAATCGCCCCAGGGCCGCGGCGGCGCGCCGGCAGCGGCGGCGCGCGGCCGCGCCACCGGCGCAGTCGGAGAAACTCGGCGACGGCGTGTATCTCATCACGGGCGGCTACGCCGTCATCGCCATCGACTTCAAGGACTACATCGCGCTTGTCGAGTGCGGCCAGAGCGAGGCGCGCGCGTTGTCGGTCATCGCCGAAGCCAGGCGCCTGATTCCGAACAAGCCGATCCGCTACCTGATCAACACGCACAGCCACATCGATCACTCGAGCGGCCTCCGCCCGTTCGTCGCCGAAGGCGCAACGATCCTCACGCACCAGGTCAACGAGAACTACCTCGAGAGAGTCCTGAGCCTTCCCCACACGCTGAGCCCGGACAAGGCCCAGGGTTCCGGAAAAAAACCAAAGGTGGAGGGAATCGGCGACAAGAAGGTGCTGACCGACGGCAATCGTGTCGTCGAGCTCCATCACCTCAAGAACTTCGGCCACCACGACGGGATGCTCGTGGCGTATCTCCCGAAGGAGAAGGTCCTGCTCGAAGCCGACGCCTACAACCCGCAGGCGACGACCGCCACGCCGCCGAATCCCCCAAGTCCGTACACCACCAGCCTGGTGGACAACATTCAACGGCTCAAGCTCGATGTCCAGCGAATCGTGCCCGTGCACTACCCCGCCGACAACCGGGCCGTGACGATGGCCGAGCTGCTCAAATGGGTCGGGAGGTCATAACGCCATGCGACGACGAGAGTTTCTGACGACATCCATCACCGCGGCCACGGCCGTGGCCGCCACCGGCGCCGCCGCTGCCCTGGGCGGACCTGCGAACGCGCAGGCGCCGCGCCCGCCGATCAAGCGCAAGGGGCGCATCAAGCAGGCGCTCTTCCGGACCGTGTTCGGTCAGGACACGCCCGGGCTGACGACGCTCGACGAGCAGTGCCGCGAGGCGGCGCGCCTCGGCGCGTACGGCTTCGAGCTCATTGCACCGGCCGACTGGCCGACTCTCAAGAAGCACGGCCTCGTGCCGACGATGGCGCCGATGATCTTCACGACGATCCCGGACGGGATCGTGCACAAGGACAAGCACGACGCGCTCGAGAAGGCGCTGCGCGCCGAGGTGGACGTCTGCGTGGCGGGCGGCTGCGAGAAGATCATCACGTTCGGCGGCCAGCGCAGG
Source organism: uncultured Acidobacteriota bacterium (assembly GCA_963712905.1). GTDB lineage: Bacteria > Acidobacteriota > Vicinamibacteria > Vicinamibacterales > CAVVIG01 > CAVQJU01. The sequence goes on from CAVQJU010000023.1 coordinate 2,073, forward strand.
GGCATGATCGTACGAGCAGGGCCTCGATGACTGCGCGCTGTTCCTGAACCGCGTGAAGGGATATCTCGAGGACAAGGCCATCACGCTCTGCCTCGAGAACACGAACAGCAAGTATCCGGACAACGTGTTGGGCCGGCCGGATCAGCTGTGCGACCGCGCGGCGTGGGGCTTCGAGCTCTGCAGGCGCGTCAACTCACCGCGAGTGAAGATGCTGTACGACATCTACCACGGCCAGGTCATGGACGGGAACGTCGTCGCCACGATCAAGGACAACATCCAGTGGATCGCGCACTTCCACGCCGCGGGCGTGCCGGGCCGGCACGAGATCGACGAGACGCAGGAACTGAACTACCGCCTCGTGGCCCAGACGATCGCCGACCTGAACTTCACCGGGTACGTCGCGCATGAATACCGCCCGACGCCCGGCCGCGATCCGATCAAGAGCATCGAAGCCGACATGCTGATCCTGGACGTATAGGTCGTAGCGTCAGACTTAACCAAACTTGTCACAACGTTAAACGCAGAGCACGCGGAGCACACAGAGTTTTCTCTTTCAGGAGAATCTCTGCGTGCTCTGTGTGCTCTGCGTTGATCGTCGTGACTGTCGTGGTTGAGCCGGACGCCACGATCACCTGGGCCACAACCATCCGAAGACGCCGGCGGTGAAGCACGCGTAAACGAGGCCGTCGATCGTGGATTTCATCGTGACCGCAACGCTGCGGCGGTACCAAATCGACATCTGCCACAACGCGAGCGAGTAGCCCATGAAAGCGGCCGTGCCGACGAAGCGGAACACCAGCAGATAGTTCGCGCCGACCCCGACGGCGCGGCTCGTGATGTAGGCCGCGAAGAAGCTGATGACCAACAGGTACACGAACCAGCCGATCAGGTTCTTCGCCATTCCCATCATCTCGTTGGGCATCACCTGCAGCATCAGGACGGGCCCCGTCTTCATCTTCTCGACAAATTCCGGCGATCCCATCTCCTTCTGACTTAACGAGCGCGGAACCATGTACGAGCCCGGCGGGATGTTGAGCGGGCGAAGGGCGGCCCGCACGGCGTCCTCGTTCGGAATCTTCATGTAGTCGTTCTTGTGCCATGGCAACGCCATGTGGATGATCGAGCTGACGACGAAGACCACAACGGCGGACAGCAGGATCGGCAGCCACAAGGCGGTCAGACTCACCATCACTTCCTCCTTTTCGTCTTCGGCGACTGTACCAGCTTCTGGGCCGGCTTCTTGACAGGCTTTCCGGCCGCCTTGTTCATGACATTCTGCCACGCCAGCGTCATCGCCTCGCCCAGCGTCTCTTCGTCAACCGAGGCAAACCGCACGGTGGTCGCCCCGCCGCGTCCCCAGGCGCCAGGAGCGGGAGAGAACGCGTCGGGATCCGCGCTCAGGAACTGCCCCTGCTGATCGGGCGTGAGCATCAGGCCCCCGGTCTCGTGACTGTGGTGAATGGTCGCGAAGATGCGGCCGTTCTGACCCGGCGCTCGGAAATCCGGATGGCCCATGTGCTCGCGCTCGACGGCATCCGCCATGCCGAGCGCCATGCGTCGAAATTCGTCAGCGGTCATGCACGGCTCCAGGGGTTTCCGAGCATGCGGAGTGTAATCTCGTGCTATCGTGCCGGCAAGAGAAACGGCACCAATGTCCATCAGATCGATTGATGGCGGAGCGGGCGCAGCGGCGACGCTGTTTCTCGCGGCGAGTTGGAGCGCTGTGCAGTTCGCGCAGGCGCCTCAGACCACCCCGCCGAACTTTACCGCCACAACCGAGTACGTCCAGGTGGACGCGCGCGTCATCGACAGTAACCGGGCGCCCGTTCGCGGCCTGACCCAACGCGACTTCCAGATAGTCGAGAACGGCGTCCAGCAGGACGTCGTGGTATTTGCCGCCGTCGATCTTCCAGTTCCGTCCGGGCCTGCCGCCGGTTCAGTGGAACCGCAACCGCTCGACGCCGTCGCGCCGGACGTTTCGACCAATGCCCGGCGTCGCGACGCGCAGCGCATCTATCTGATCCTCCTCGACGACCTGTTCATCGATCCCTCGAGAACGCTGCTCACGCGCCGGTTCCTGAGGACGTTCATCGAGCGATCGGTCGGCCCGGGCGACCTGGCGGCCATCACCGGCACGGGCGACGGCGCCGCGTTCGAAAATTTCACGAGCGACAAGGCGCTGCTATCCGTCGCGGTCGACCGTTTTCTCGGGAGCAAGGCTCTGTCACCGACCGTGGTGCGCAATCTTGACCTCGCGGCCCGATCGGGAGTCATCCATGGGACCAGCGGCAACCTTCCCGTGGAGCGCCTGTCCACGGGTCCCACGACGGTCGACAACCCCGAGGGCCGAAGGATGCAGCAGCGGTTGCTCCGCCTGATTGCGGCCATGTCGGGCATCGAAGGCGGGAGCAAGGCGATTGTCCTGGTCACCGAAGGGTTGCCGTTCGAACGCGTGACGGACGCCCAGGGCTTGACCCTGGACTTCGAGCTGCAGGCCGTCTCCGAAATGGCGAGACGGAACAACGTCCCGGTGTACCCAGTCGACCCTCGCGGCCTGACGACGGCAATCGAGGATGCCATCCTGCTCGGCCGCACCGGCATCAACGACACTCCAACCGCGAACATCCAACGGGAGATTCATGAGTGCAGCGAAGGTCTCGCGCGCTTGCGGACGACACCGGCGGATTTGCCGTAGTGTCCAACAACGATTCGGCTGCCGGCCTCGACCGCGTCGCGATGCACAGCAGCTCGTATTACCTGCTGGGTTACTACCCGAAAGACACGCGCCACGACGGCCGGTTCCGGAAGATTGAGGTCAAGGTCGACCGGCCCGGCGCGACCGTGTTGTCCCGCCGCGGCTATACGGCCCGCCCGGCCAGGGAGCCAAGAACAGCAGGCGCCGGGTCCGGCCGGCACGTCCGACCAGGTCCGCGAGGCGCTTAACGCCACGCTGCCGGATTCCGGGTTGACGTTGTCGACGGCGGCGGCCGCATTTCGCGAGCCGGGCGGGAGGAACGCCTCCGTGGCTGTCGTCCTCGAAGGAGCAGGGTCTGAGCTCGAACTGGCCGAACGGAACGGACAGTTCACCGGCGCGCTCGACCTGCTGTCCGCGGCCCTCGAACCGGCCGGCGGCATCAAAGCGAGCGACGTCTCGCACCTCCAGCTCTCGCTGCCGCCCAACACCGCCGACCGCATGCGGCGCGACGGCTTCCGTTGGCTCTCGCGGCTCAACAACCTCAGACCGGGGCGATATCAGGTCCGCGCGGTGGCCACCAGTGGATCGTCCAGGCCAGGAAGCGTCTGGCACGACCTGCTGATTCCCGATTTCAGCGAGGGCCCGCTCGCCATGAGCGACGTGATGCTCGTGGCGGCCAGCGCCTTCCGGACGCCGACGCTCAAGCCGGACAAGCTGATGGGCGACGCGCTGCCTGGTCCGGCGACGGCGGTCCGTCAGTTCCCTGCGGGCGACAGCCTGGCCGTGTTCGCGGAGGTCTATGACAATCAGCTCGATCAGCCCCACGATCTCGACACGAGCGTGGTCGTCAGGACGGATTCGCGGCACTGAAGTGTTCAGGTCAGCGGAGACCAGGTCGAGCCGGCAGCTGAGCGAGTCGAACGGAACATACCGATCGCGGACGGTGCTTTCCCTGGCGAATTTCGCGCCGGGCAGGGACGTGATCGCCGTGGAAGCGCGGCGTCGTGAGAACGCCGGCGTGTCGGTCAATCGGACCGTGCCGTTTCGGGTGGTCCCGCCCGGAACGAACGCACGCTGAGCCACTACTTTGACACTCCTGGATCCGGAGCTCCGCCGACGAATGCTGGTGTACTACGACGAACGAGCGCCAGAGTACGAGGAGGCGTACACCCTTGGGACAGGAACGGCGTCGATAACCGAGCCGGAAGTGTTCAAAGCGGAGGCACTGCTGCTCGCCGGAATCGTCGGCCAGATTGGACGCGGACGCATCATGGACCTTGCGTGCGGCACCGCCTACTGGTTGCCTCACTACGCTCGGAATTGCCGCCACATGACCCTGTTCGACCAATCGGACAACATGCTGGCCGAGGCGCGGGAAAGGCGACCCGACTGGGCGTCCTCGACAGGTGCGACTTCGTTCCAGGCGACTTCTTCGAACAGGAATTCGGCAAGTACCTTTGCGACACGGTGCTGGTCGGCTTCTTTCTGAGCCATCTCTCCGAGGTGCAGGAAACGCTCCTTTTCGACGCGCTCCGAACAATGCTCAAGGCCGGCGGTCGATTTCTGATTCTCGATTCGGCGTGGAGCGCGGAGCGGGCGAAATTCAACGCGAAGGTCGAGCGTCAGGCTCGGCAGTTGAACGATGGAACCGCGTTCGACATTTACAAACGGGACCGCGACCGGGATGACATCTCAGGTTGGACCCGCGCGTACGGTGTCACGCTACGCATCGAGCACTTCGGGAAGGCGTTCTATGCGGTCTCCGGAGCGTTTAACCCGGCTGCCTCGGGCAGCTAGGCCTTTCTCGGCGTGACGTAGGCGGCGCCGATTTCTCGAATCGACCGCACGCCCGACTGCCGCATGATCAATTTGAGCCGCGGCGCAGGATGTCGAGCACGGCTTCGACGCCCGGCTGACCGAACGCCGACAGGCCCCAGATATACGGCCGTCCGACCGCGACGGCGCGCGCGCCGAGGGCCAGCGCCTTGAAGATGTCCGTCCCGCGGCGGAACCCGCCGTCCACCAGCACGGGAATGCGGCCGCCCACAGCCTGGACGACTTCGGGCAGGATGTCGATCGTCGCGCGGCCGGTCTCCGTGGCGCGGCCGCCGTGGTTCGAGACGATGATGCCGTCCACGCCCGATTTCAGGCACAGCTCGGCGTCTTCGTGCGTCTCGATGCCCTTGACCACGAGCTTCATCTTCATCGAATCCTTGAGACGCTTCACGTCGTCCCAGGTCAGCGCCGCGTCGTTGACGCCGACGCCTTTCATGTCGATGCCGTCGAACATCGGCCGCCGTTTGTAGACCGCGGTCGGTCCGGGCTCGTGGCACGATTCAGCAGCGGCGGGTGTTGAGCTTCTTGGACCGATCGGCCGTTTCGGTTTCTGCCGCCGAGAGGTCGACGGTCAGCACGGCACCGGGCAGCCGGCGGCCTCCGCGCGCTTCACGACCTTCAGGCGCACGTCCCAGCTCGATGTCGGATACAGTCGTCCGGATGATCGGTCCGCCGCCGGCCGCGATCACGTCTTCGACAGAGGAGTCGTCACGGTCGAGAGAATCTGGAGGTCGGCCCTTCGCTTTCGCGGCCCGCGCTAGGCGATCTCCCTCCGGGTGGAACATCTTGTGCCCGCCAACCGGAGCCAGCACGATCGGCGTTGCCCACGTCGATCCGAACAGTTCGGTCGTCGTATCGACCTTCCGGACGTCGACAAGGCGCCGCGGCCGGATCTGGTAGTGCGCGAATCCTTCTCGGTTGGCCCGCAGGGTCGCGTCGTCGTCCACGCCGGTGGTCATGTAGCCCCAGTGCGCCGGAGGCAGGACCTTGCGCGCGGCGGCCTCGAAGTCGAGCACGCTCAGCGCATCGGCCGGGCTGCCGATGACGTCGTTCAACGACGCCGCCTGGGACAGCGCCTGCAGCACTGCCGGACAGCCGGCGAGCACCGGGCTCGCCGCCAGGAACCTCAGGAAGTCGCGCCGGCTTTTCATGTGTGTCTCTGAGATTCGAAGTAGTGCAGGCCTTCAGGCCTGCCTGACACGGCAGGGCTAAAGCCCTGCACTGCATCTGACTGGCTAGGGCAATCCATAAACAAACAACGCAAAGCCGGCGGCAATCGCGACGTACTGCTTGCCGTCCACGCCAAACGAGACGGGGATGCCGCGGATGTTGGCGCCAAGCTGTGTGTCCCACAGCGGTTTGCCGGTATCGGCGTCGAGCGCGAAGAAGTTCCCTTCTTCCGTCCCGCCAAACACGAGCCCGCCCGCGGTCGAAAGCAGGCTGCTTCGCCCGGCCGAGAGCAGCTTGAACTCCCACTTCAGCTTGCCGGTCGTCGCTTCGAGAGCGCGCACCGCGCTCCACGCGTCGTCGCCGTTGATGGTGCGGCCGCCGCCGGCCGTGAAGCCGATGCCCGGCTTGTACACCGCTTCGCCCTTGTAGTGATCGTCCCCATCTCCACCGCGGTCTGGTAGAAGAGACCGGTCTTCGGGCTGTAGCTCGGCGCGTGCCAGTTCGCGGCGCCCTGAATGCTCGGATACACGAGGATGCCTTCGGGATTCGGATCGAGGCCCGGCTTGGTGATGGGCCGGCCCTTCGCGTCCAGTCCATCGGCCCAGGTCTGTTTCACGAACGGCGTGCCGGTGATGAATTCCCCGGTCGCGCGATCGAGCACGTAGTAGAAGCCGTTGCGGTTCGCCTGCGTCAGCAGCTTGCGGGCCCGGCCGTTGATCGTCGCGTCGAACAGCACCACCGTTTCGTTGGCGTCCCAGTCGTGCGTGTCGTGCGGCGTGAACTGGAACGTCCACTTCAGGCTGCCATCGTCCGGGTTGATGGCGAGGACGGAACACGTATAGAGGTTGTCGCCCGGACGGAAATCGCCGTTCCAGTCGGGTCCCGGGTTGCCGACCTGCCAGTACCAGCAGCTTCAGCTCGGGATCGTACGAGCCGGTCAGCCAGGTCGAGCCGCCGCCCGTTTTCCAGCTGTCCTTGCCGCCCCAGGTTTCGTTGCCCGGCTCGCCCGGGGCCGGAATCGTGTGCCGCCGCCAGACACGCTTGCCGGTCTTGGCGTCGTACACGTCCACGAACCCGCGGATGCCGTTCTCCGCCCCCGACACGCCGACGATGATCTTGCCGTCGATGGCCAGCGGCGCGAGGGTCAGGTAGTAACCGATCTTGTTGTCGTCGACGGTGACGTCCCATCGCAGCGCACCCGACTTGGCGTCGAGCGCGGCGAGGTGGCCGGCGATCGACCCGGCGTAGACCATGTTGTCGAGCACGGCCACGCCGCGATTGACGGGCGGCGACCCGATCACGATCACGTCGTCAGGAATCTTGGGCGTCCAGCTCCAGAGCGGCCGGCCGGTGCGCACGTCGATGGCGGTCACCGTGCTCGGCGGCTCGGTCATGTACATGACGCCGTCGACCACGACCGGCGACGTTTCGAAGACGCCGCCCGTGCGCAGCTGGTACACCCAGGCGGGCTTCAGCTGCGTTACGTTCTGCTTGTTGATCTGGTCGAGCTGCGTGTAGCGCTGCGACTTGTAGCTGCCCGCGTACGTCAGCCAGTTGGCCGGCTCGCTCTCGGCCTTGACGATGCGGTCGTAGGGCACCTGCGCGAAGGTCGTCGCCGGCGCGGCAAGGCTGGCGAGCAGAAACACTCGAATGATCGTTTTCATGGTTCACTCTGCAGGCTGGCCAGATACGCCACCAGATCGGTGAGCTCTGCCGGCGTGAGCCGCGTGGAGAAGCTGGGCATGAGGCTCTTCCCCGTCTGTTTCTCGAGCAGCTCGAGGTCGGTCTTGCGCAGGGAATAGAACTTCCCTGCCTGGTCGCGGACCTGAATGCTGAAGGTGTCTTCGTTTACCCGGATGCCGCGCACCTCACCGCCCTGCTTGGTGACGATGCGTAGCGGGAGATACTCGGCGTAGCCGCGTGAGGGAATCTGGAGCACTCCCTTCGGCAGCGCCGCCCCGGGATCGACGATCGCCTGCCTCAAGTACGCCGGACCGCGCATGAAGCCGATGTCGGTGAGGTCGGGCCCGAGGTTGCCGCCCTGCCCGCCGACGATGTGGCAGCTCGCGCATCCGAGGCTGCGGTACATCTCGGCGCCCTTCTTCACGTCGCCCGGCACCTTTGCGTCCGAGAGCTTGCCGACCGATCGGATGTAGGCGACGAGCTGGCGCGTTTCGCCTTCGCTGAACCGGCGCACGCGCGGCATCGCCGTGTTCGGGATGCCGTTCTGGAGGATGTTGACGAGCGCGACGTCGGTTGGCGCGTGCTGAAGCCTGGGCCTGTTGAGCGGCGGCGCATCGCCGCCGGTGCCGCCCGCACCGTGGCACTCCGCGCACATGCCCTGGAAGAGCAGCTTCCCGCCGTCGATGTCGGCCTTGCTCTGCGCGCCTGCGCGCGCCGGCATCGCTGCCAGCGCGAGGCCGATCGCGGCGGTCCATAACCATCGTTGCATGATCACGTTCCTGTCTCCTGATCTCTCGTAGGGCGGGCTTTCAGCCCCGCCTTGGCGGCCCTGAAAGGGCCGCCCTTGCTTCTGCTGTTGCGCGAGCTGCGATCTGAACACGCCTTCGACGATGTCCAGTTCCGCCGTGTAGCCCGCCGGGTCGATGTACGGGTTCGGCCCCTTTCCAACCTTCGCGTACTTGTCCGCCATGTTGTACATCCCAGGATGTGATCCGAGCGGCACATCGGGATGGAATTTCCGCAGCGTCGCAAAGGCCCGGTTGAATTCGTCGGCGATCTGAGGCGCATCCGGATTGTTCACGAGCTTCATGCCCGGATTCACGCCCACGCTGCCGATGATCAACACTTCGTAGTTCCTGCCGTTCTCCTGCTCCCTGAACGTCCACGTCGTGCAACCCCGTGTGTGGCCTGGCGTCAGGTGCGCGACGAGCGTCATGCCGCCCAGCTTCACCTCGTCGCCATCGTGCAGAACCTTGTCGATCGGGTGAGGCTTGCCGCCCGGCATCATCTTTTCGAGTGCGGGCACATCCTCGGCCATCGCCACGACCGTTGCGCCGGTGAGCTGCTTGACAAGCGCATCGCCTTCCATGTGATCCGCGTGCGCGTGGCTGCCGAGGACGATCTTGACGTCGGCGTACTTGAAGCCCAGCTGCTCGATGGATCCGCGCACCGTCGGCACGTTCCGCTCGTAGTCGCTGTTGATCAGGATGTGCCCCTGGGGCGTGGTGACCAGGAACGACGCGAGCGACCGGGTGCCGACGTAGTACAGGTTGCCGATGATCTTGTGCGGCGGGAACGCGGTGTCCTGATCCTCACGCGTGCCGATGTTGCGGCGGAACAGTTCGTCGGGCGTCCAGACCTTCGCGGTTTGAGCCGCCGGAATCACAACGGCGACGCCGGCGAGCAGGATGGCCAGCACGGCCGGTTTGACTGCAGGCATGACGCGATATGATGCGCCTAATGCGATGGAAACGCCAGATCCGGCCGCGCGTACGGGCATGAGCGACGCGTTCATGCAGGCGGCCGTCGAGGAGGCCAGGCAGGGACGGATCGAGGGCGGGATCCCGATCGGCTCGGTGCTCGTCCACACCGGCCGGGGCATCATCCTGGGACGCGGGCACAACCGGCGCGTTCAACGCGGGAGCGCGGTGCTGCACGGCGAGATGGACGCGCTCGAGAACGCGGGCCGGCAGCCTGCGCAGGTGTACCGGGAATCTGTCCTGTACACCACGCTTTCACCCTGCGCGATGTGCAGCGGCGCCATCCTGCTCTACGGCATCCCGGCGGTCATCGTCGGCGAGAACCGGACGTTTCTCGGCGAGGAGGAGCTCCTGCGTTCGCGGGGCGTGTCGGTGACGGTCCTTCAGGATCCCGGGTGCATCGAGATGATGGCGGACTTCATCCGCGCCCACCCCGAATTGTGGAACGAGGACATCGGAGTCTAGGCAGGCCTGAAGGCCTGCACTACTTCGACCACTGGTCAGCGAACTCCCTGACCCACCGATGGAACGCGTGCACGTGGTAGGAGACGTAGTACATCAGTCTTGTCTGTTGGTAACCCGGCCCCTGCTGCCTGAGCGCCACGAGTTCGGCAAGGCTCAGGCCCTCGCGGCCCTGCGCCTTGAGCTGCCTTACATACTCGGGACTGATTCCGTGATTGCGCGCCGTCGTCAACTCGTCGAGGGTCAGCCGGTAGCCAAGACCTTGAAGTTCCCGGACGTACTCCGGCGAGACTCCGTGATCCCGTGCGGCAATCAGCTCGTCGAGCGACATGCGCGGATAGCCGAGGGCGGCCAGGTCGCGAATGTATTCGGGGCTGACGCCGTGATCGCGTGCACCGACCAGATCGTCGAGCGACATGGCGGCATACCCGAGCGCTTTGAGGTCGCCGACATACTGGGGGCTCACGCCGTGGTCACGCGCACGGATCAGATCGTCGGCCGTGAGGCGAGTCAGTCCCTGCGCGCCGAGCTCGCGGATGTACTGCGCAGACACTCCGTGGTCGCGTAGCCCGATCAACGCGTCGAGTTGAGCGAACCGGTATCCAAGGCTGCCCATCTCCCGCAGGTAATTCAGATCCACACCGTGCTGCGCGGCGTTCACGAGCTGATGCAGATCCGGCCGTGCGTAGTGCTGCGCAGCCAGCTCGTCGATGAACGCGAACGCCACGTCTTCCCGGGCGAGCAGATACTGTTCGGCGGCAGTCGGCCGCGCAAACCCTCTGGCGACCAGCTCGACCGGAAAGCTCGCGCTTGGAACGAACGTATACGTCCCGGCGCCGGACCCGGACCTGAACATCCCCTCGAACGCAAACGTGCCCGCCGCGCGGCGGAGGCTGAACGTCGCCGGGCCGCCGTTCGACAGGAGCGACGGCGCGAGCCCCTGGAACCGGTCGAGCGCAATCGTGGAGCCATGCGACGAGTTGGCGCTTTCGCTGAGCCTCAAGTGCACAACCCCCGAAGTCTGCGTCGTTCGAATCTCCCACGTGCCAGCCGCCGTGCTCCCCGGGACGGGTACTGCTTCGGCATCCTGACCGGCGGCAGCCGCAAGAACGACGACCGCGGCGTTTCCGCCTTTCGCGGAGACGACGATGCCTTGAACGCCAGCCAGCGGCGCAATCAGGGCTGCCGCAATCGCGGCAGCCGCCAGGCGGCCGCGCCAGGCCGGCACTGCCCGATTGCGCGCCTCGTCCAGCACCGCGAGCATGCGTCCCTCGACCTGCCCGCGGCGCGCCATGCTGACAACGAGCGCCGGCGCCCGGTAGTCTCCGAGCGCGTAGGCCAGCTCCAGCAGGTGCTCGGCGTAGTCGCGCGCCCGCGCGCCGGCGTTGATCACTTGATCGTCGCAGGCCAGCTCGCGTTCCACGCGAAGGCGGCGCGCGATCCACCACACGCCGGGATGGACCCAGTAGACCGCGCACGCCACGGAGGCCATCAGCTGCGTGAGGCAGTCGTGGCGGACGATGTGCGCCAGCTCGTGGAGAAGAACGGCGCGGCGCCGGTCCCCGGTCCACGTGTCGGCCAGGGCGGGAATCAGGATCGAGGGCGTGCGAGTGCCGAAGGCCATCGGCATGCTGCGCTCGAGGCTGCGCAACAGGCGGACGCGAGGCCGGACGCCCATCTGCGTCGCGCACTCGGAGAGCAGTTGCGTCCATTCGGGGTCTTCGACGTCCACGGCGCGTCCAGCGAGCCGATGCACCTGCCATCGCTCGTAAACGAGCCGGAGCAGGAGCAGGAGCACGCCGGCGAGATAGACGATCGGGAGGACCGCGGCTCGCGACGCGCGCCGGTCGACTGTCGCGCTCGCCACGGCCTCGGCGGCGCCGGTCGTGACGGTCGTCGAGCCCGCGATTTCCGGGGTGTCCGTCGCCGGGCTGATGACGGCCGCGCGTGGAGCGAGGGCGGCGGGCATCGCGAGCTGCCAGCCCGGCAGACCGGCCGACAGCACCGGCAGGGCCAGGAGGCCGGCCACGGCGAGGGTCCACACCAGATGCCTGAAGGAGGCCGACGAGCGCCGATGCCGCAGCGCGCTGACGATCGCGGCGGCGCCCATGATGCACGAGGCTTTCAGGACGATCAGGAACAGGTTCATCGCTTCTCCCCCTGCTCGCGAACCCGCTTCAACATGCCGGCCAGCCGCCGGTATTCGTCGTCGGAGAGCGGTTTGCCCGACATGTCGAGAAGCGCCGCCATCGCCGAGCCGGGCGAATCGTTGAAGAACGTCCGCACCAGCTGCTTGAGCGCCGACCGGCTCGCCTCTTCGGGCTTCGCCGTCGGAAAGTACGAATAGCGCGGGCCGTCGTACTCGCGGCCGAGGAGGCCGCGCTCGATCATGATGTCCAGCAGCTTGCGCACGCTGGACGGGCTGGGGGCGTCCGGCAACTCCGCCCGGATGTCCTCGACGGTCGCGCGCTGCCGCCGGTGCACGATGGCCATGATCTGGCTTTCACGCCGCGTGAGATCGATTGTTTTGACTTTGCTCATAGGGCTCATCGGGCCACGGCCGTCGTGTGGCGAATTTTTTCGCCCTAGGCGAATATATTCGCCTCACCCGCCGGTGTCAAGACCGGCCGCTAGCGGTCTTCGGACCGCGCGGCGCTGAGGATGTTGCGCAGGCCGTAGTTCCCCTCGTGGCACTCGTAGGCGAGCAGGGGCTGCCGCTCTGACGTGAGCGTCAGGCCGATGGTCCACGGGCGCGTCCAGGTCGCGGGGTCTTCGATCGTCGCGATCCACGCGATCCGGTCCGCCGCCGGCCGCGTGAAACGCTCGACGACGCGCAGCGTGGCCGCGTTGGCGCCGCGGTACGCGGCGGCGTCGCTGAAATTGGTCGTCTCGACGACCAGCGTCTCGCCTTCCCAGTGGCCCCGCGCGTCGCCCATGTGCTCGCGGATACCCGGACCGACATGCGGACGGCCGTCGAGCGGGATGATGCGGGCCTCGTGGATGATCTCGTATGTAATCACCACGAGACCCGGCGCCTGCACGATCTGGTAGTCGTTGCCGTACATCACCGGGATCATCGAGCCGGGCACGCTCCGCGAGATGCACCGGTCGAGCAGGCTGAAGTCCTCCGGGCCGTCGAAAGGTCCGCCGACGAAGCTGCTCCGCACGCGGCGCGCCGCACGCCGCTGCCCGTCAGCCGTCAACGCGGGGATCTTGCCGTCGGGCGGGTCGATCACGAGCCAGGCCTGGCGGCTGTTGGCGACGTTGAGGTTCTGCACCCACCACGCGTCGGGGCCGCGGACACGCCCGCCCGGCAGCGCGTCGATGACGGCCTCGAGCTGCGCGCGCCTGACGTCGGCCAGCTCCTGTCCCTGGATGTCTTCGAGGCGGCGGCCGGCGAATCGATCGGGCCGCTCGAGCGGCGTGGTGTAGGCGTCGCCATTCGAAAAGACGCCGCGGAAGTCGGGGTCGCCCCACGGCGTGCGGGGCAGCGTCCAGGCTTTCGGCGCGGGCCTGCCTGCGGGTGAGGCCGACTGAGGCCGTGCACGGATCGCGCCCGGCATTCCCACGAGCACGGCGAACGCCGTCGCGGCGACCACGGTCCGCATGACGCGTAGTCTCCGCCCGCGCGCCGACCGAGTCAACAACCTTCGGGCTAGCGAGGAGTGGCAGGTGGAGGCGGCGGCGCGGGCAGCGCCGCAATTCTGCGTGCACTTGGCGGGCCTGACGAACCCGTCCCTGATTTTCCGGCGGAACTCGGGGTACATCGTCTCGGCGCCGCCAAGCGTCGCCTCTCGCGGGATGCCGTAGAACCGGGTCAGCTCGTCAATCGACGGGTTCTCGCCGGGCAGGTAGTGCGGCACCTTGCCCTCGCCGCCCGTCCCTTCGTAACCCGGCACGCACGGCGGGCCGACGGGCGCAATCGCGGCCGCGTCGAGCTGAAAGTTCTTCGACACGATCTCGGGCTCCGTGAGGTAGATCGGGTCCTCGATGATCTCGAGCAGCGTCAGCAAGTCCCCGTGACGGATGAAGTGGGTGGTCATCGTCGCCTGGTCGCTGCTCGGCGCGCCGTTGCGGCGGATGCCGCCGGCCTTCATGTGCGTCGTGTACGCGACGAGCGTCGAGCCCTCCCAGGTGCCCGTCGTGAAGCCGCCGCGCTCGTGGGCCGCATTCTTCGACGGGTGCGGGCGCCCGTCCATCCAAATCGTCGTGGTCGCGCGGTCTTCCCACGCTCCGATCTTCCACGCGACGGTCGTGCCGCTCACGGGGTCGGTTTCGTTCCAGACCTTCATCCCGAAGGGACCAACAGCCAGGTAGAAAGGCGGCCACAGGCCGCACTGCCGCTCGATCATCGCCAGCTGCGAGGCGGAGTAGCTGAGCGCCTTCGCGCGGCCCTCGTCGTTCAGCGGAAGCCCGGCGTAGTCCACGGCATACGGACCGGCGCCACGTTCGAGCGCATCCTCATGGTTTCTCGCCGCCCACGAACCGGAAAGATCGCCCTGAGCGAAGGACGCCCGCGCGCTGGCCATGGCCAGCGCCAGCCAGAGGACGGTGGACACGCGCCGGAGGGAATGGCTCAGGGGCATCGTCTGCTGCTCACCAGGTTGCCGAACACGGGGATGGATCCCAGCCGCTGGCGTCGGCCTGCTTCTTGAACTGCGAGCTGACGATGAACGGCTGCCGCAGATACTTCGGATCCTCCACGACAGCGGTGACGACGAGCAGCTGTTCGCCGCTGCGCTCGCGGGCGAGGTCGAAGTACTCGGTCACCTTCGTGTTCTCGCTGTAGGGCACACCGTTCTTCCGCAGGTAACCGGCTTTCAGGTTCGTGGTTACGACCTTGAGCGACCCCGTCCTGGGCGCATCGGAACCTGCACCGCGCCCGCCGCGCCCGGCGCCGGGCGTTTCCCACTGCGCGACCGAGCTGCCCTGCCAGCTCGGCTCGCCGTTCGCCGGGCCGCCGGACACGTCGAAACGGAACGTGCGCACCTGCGTGCCAGCGTCGGTCTCGAGGCGCAGCGTGTTGTCGTCCGGCCACGAGATGTGGACGCGGCCGGGCACGCGCATGATCGCGGCCGCCCCGTAACTCCGGCACTGGTTGCCGGCGGAGGTGTCAGCAGCCGGGTCCCACGCATCCGCGACCTTCACCGCGTCAGGGGTCATCGGCACGCCCTGATAGTCGCCTTTGGTCGGCGTCACCATGCGGTAGCGCCAGTCTTCGCTGACGATTGACACCCAATAGCCCGTCAGGTCGATCGGGGCCGCGGCTTTAGGCGCCGGCGCCGCGGCCGCCGGCGGGCCACCTCGCTGCCCCTGAAGACGAACGCCCGCCGAAAGCGAAATGCCCCCAATCAGCAACGTGAAGGCCATCCGCCTGCTGTTCACTTGCGCGTGTCCCTCATGAGGCTGTTGTAGACCGCTTCGACAAACATGTTCGTCGTCCACGGCCCCGAATCCGAGCCGTACCGGGCGGTATAGCCAATCGTCGGTCGAGCGGCCCTGATCTGGTCGAGCGTCCTGCCGTCTTTGATCAGCCTCTGGATGCGGTCGCGAACGATCGTCACCATGTCGCGGTACTCGACGACATCCAGCTGATCGCACAAGTAGCCGTGACCCGGCACGACGTACGTGCCGCCTTCCTGGGCGACGAGCGGGATCGACGGGATGGCCAGATCGACCAGGCGATTCAACGCGTCTATCTCGCCTTGGATGCTGCCGCCGCGCGCGATGTCGATGACAGGGAACTTCGTGGTATCGAGGATGTCGCCCGCCGCCACCACATCCGATCGTCGGAAGAAGACGACGCTGTCACCGTCGGTGTGGGCGGCCGGCTGGTGCAGCACCTCGATGCCTTCGCCGTTGAGATACATGTACTTGCGCTTCTGGTTGTACGTCTCGGTGGGCCACGCAGCCGTCGGGAACGGCGACGGCTTCCCCGTCGGAGCGCTCATCCGCGACAGCACCTTCTCGGCCGACAGAATCGCCGCGGCGCCGCCGTTCGTCATGCCCTCGCCCAGTGGATTGTTGGTCTGAAACAGCGTCCGGCCGGCCTTCGACACGCGCTCGTTGCCGCCGACATGGTCGGGATCCGCGCTCGTGTCGATGACATACCGAATGGGCTGTCCGGTCAGCCTCCGGATCGCGTCGACCACGGCCTCGGCCTTCTCGAGCGACCCGGCATCGACGACGACCGCTCCGTCGGCGCCGAACTGCACGGTGATATTAGCCCCCGCGCCCGCGATCATGTAGACGTTGGGGCGAATCTGCAGCACTTCGATGCTGCCCGGGCTGGCGGAGTCATTCACCGCGCGCTGCTGCGCGGCCAAGGCCGCCCCGACGGACAACCCCAGCACGGCAACGACCGTCGCGAACTTCGACATCGATCTCATGCTCATGCCGGGCCACCGAATTGTGCCACAACGCCGAAAGCGTGCAGTTGACGCGGATCCGGCAATCCCCCCTTGGGTATAATCGCGGCGCCTCCACCAACATGACCTACCGCACGCACCACGCGGCCCTTGCCGGCCTGACGCTCGCCGCGGCGGCCGTGCTGTTCGCGTTCGATCCCGCCGTCACCGACTGGTTCCCGTCGTGCCCGCTCTTCGCGCTCACCGGCTGGCTCTGTCCGTTCTGCGGATCGCTTCGCGCCGGCCACGCCTTGCTGCACGGTCACGTCGGCGCCGCGCTGGCGCTGAATCCGCTGACCACGGTGACCGCAGCCGCCGTCTTCGCCGCGCTCGCGCACGACGGCCTGCGACCCGCCCGCTCCTCGTTCGTCGATCGACTCGTGCCGCTCTGCTTCAGCATCCCGGGCCTGACGCTCGCCGCCGTCTTCGGCGTCCTGCGCAACATCATTCGGTCATGAACAGATAAGGACACGTATGGATACTCCCGAGATGATTGCCGCCGAGTACCTCCGCCGGAACGTCGAGATCGACATCGGCGGCGCCGTCAAACGCGGCTGGGAGCTGGTCATGGCCAACCTGAATGTGCTGGTCGTCGCCACGGTCCTGACCTGGGCGATCAACGCCGGCCTCAGCTTCATCCCGGTGATTCGCTGGGGCGGCGGCGTGATCGTGGGCTCGGTGCTGCACGCGGGGCTGATGCTGATGTTCATCCGCCGGATTCGCGGCGAGCGCGTCGAGCTCGGCGACCTCTTCGCCGGGTTCAATTTCGCAGTGCCCCTCATCATCGCCGGCCTGCTGATGACCGCCCTCACCCTCGTCGGATTCGTGCTGTGCATCCTGCCGGGCGTCTACCTCGCGGTCTGCTACGTCTTCGTGCTGCCGCTGATCATCGACAAGAAGCTGGACTTCTGGCCGGCCATGGAAGTGAGCCGCCAGGTGGTGCACAAACACTGGTGGGTCATGTTCCTGTTCGCGATTGTCCTGGTGCTCATCATCTGCCTCGGCGCGCTGCTCTGCGGCGTAGGCCTGATCATCGCGGCCCCCGTCGCGATCGCGGCGGTGTCGTACGTGTACGAGGATTTGTTCGGAGCGGCCGGGGCCACCGCTCAGATCATCATCCCGCCGGCAGGACCGGCTACGGCGTAACGTCGAAGGCGGTCTGCACGAAGGGCGCCTCGTGAACCTGGGGCGCCTTTCGCTTCGCCGCGATCAACCACCACTCCCGCATCGACGCGAAGATCACGACGACGACGATCAGCATGAAGAAGATCGACAGCCCGGCGTCGAGCTGATCGTTGAAGATCAGGCGCGCCGTATCCGGATTGGTCGACGAGGCGATCGACTGGGCGTGCGACAGGAAGCCCAGCGCCGGATCGGGCGAGAACACCTTCTGCCAGCCGGCGGTGAGCGTGGCGGAGGCCAGCCACACCAGGGGGACGAGCGTGACCCACGAGTAGCGGAGCTTCCCCATCTTGATGATGATGGTGGTGCTCACGCACAACGCGATGGCCGCGAGCAGCTGGTTCGCGATGCCGAACAGCGGCCAGAGCGAGTTGATGCCGCCGAGCGGATCGATCACGCCCTGATACGTGAAATAGCCCCAGCCCGCGACGACGACGGCTGACGACAGCAGGATGCTCGGGTACCACGACAGCCGCCCGAGCGGCTTCCACACGTGGCCGGCGAGCTCCTGGAACATGAACCGCCCCACCCGTGTCCCCGCGTCCACGGTCGTCAGGATGAAGAGCGCTTCGAACAGGATCGCGAAGTGGTACCAGAGCGCCGTGCCCGGCCCCGTGAAAACGTTGCCGAGCACGCTGGCCATGCCGACCGCAAGGCTCGGCGCCCCGCCGGTGCGCGACAGGAGCGTGGTTTCGCCCATCTGCGCCGCGAGCGCCTGCAGCTGCTCGGGCGTCACCATGAAGCCCCACTCGGCGATCTTGCGCGCGGCCGAATCCGCCGTGGTCCCGAGCGCGCCGGGGCCGACGTTCATCGCGAAGTAGACACCCGGCTCGAGAATGGCCGCGGCGATCATCGCCATCAGCCCGACGAACGATTCCGTGAGCATGGCGCCGTAGCCGACGAGCAGGGCGTCGGTTTCCCGCATCACCATTTTCGGCGTCGTGCCGCTGGCGATGAGCGCATGGAAACCGGAAATGGCCCCGCACGCGATGGTGATGAAGGCGAACGGGAACAGCTTGCCGGCGAACACCGGGCCGGTGCCGGCCGCAAACTGCGTGACGGCCGGCATCTTGAGCGGCGGCGCCATGATGATGATCGCGCCGGCCAGGATGATGAGCGTGCCGACCTTGAGGAACGTGGACAGGTAGTCGCGCGGCGCCAGCAGCATCCACACCGGCAGCACCGAGGCGACGAAGCCGTAGACGATGATCGCCCAGCAGATCTGCGGGCCCGACCACGTGAACGCCGCCGCCCAGACCGGATGCTGCGACACCCACTGCCCGCCGACCAGGCCGAACATGAGCAGCACGACGCCGATGAGAGAGGTCTCGACGACCTTCCCCGGCCGGACGTGCTTCATCCACCAGCCCATCAGGAACGCGATGGGGATGGTGGTCGCAATCGTGAACAGCCCCCACGGGCTGCCGCGCAGCGCGTTGACGACGACCAGCGCGAGCACCGCGAGCAGAATGATCATGATCGCGAGAATCGCGACCATCGCGCCCAGGCCGGCCACCGGGTTCACTTCCTCTTTCGCCATCTGGCCGAGCGACTTGCCGTCGCGCCGGATCGAGGAGACGAGGATCGTGAAATCCTGCACGGCGCCGCCCAGGACGACGCCCAGGATCAGCCAGAGCGTCCCGGGCAGAAACCCGAACTGGGCGGCCAGCGTCGGCCCGATCAGCGGGCCCGCGCCGGAGATCGCCGCGAAGTGATGGCCGTAGGCGATCCAGCGGTTGGTCGGATGAAAATCGCGCCCGTTGTTGAGCCGTTCGGCGGGCGTCGCCCGCTGGCCATCCAGCGCGAAGACCTTCGTCGCGATGAATCGCCCGTAGAACCTGTACGCAACCAGGTACGTGCAGACGCCGGCGATGAGAATCCAGGCCGCGCTGATGGTCTCGCCTCGCGACAGCGCGATGACGCCGAAACCCGCCGCGCCAAGCGCGGCCACGCCGATCCACACGAGGGCTGAAAGCAGTCGTCCCATGGTGCGGATACTTTAATACAGGGCAGAGAGCAAAGGGCAAAAGGCAAAGAGCACGAACGATTTAGGCCCTCTGCTCTCTGCCCTCTGCTCTTTGCCCTCCCACCTACTCCGTCGCGGCAATCTGATATTGCTCCAGTTTGCCGTCGGGGGTGACGAACGTGGTCAGGCGCAGTGTCCGCGAGGGGAACCGGATCCTGTACGACCGCGCCGTCATCCCGCCGCGCAGCGACTGATTCGCCTGCTCGAACTCCTGCGGCGTGCCGAGCGGTCCCAGACCGGCCGCGAAGTCGGTCAGGGCGGCCTCCGAGAAGTACGCGTTGGCGTTGGCCGTGAACAACCCGCGGTCGATCCGGCCGTGCTGCAGGCCCTCGAACACCGTCCTCGCCCGCGCGAGCGGCTGTTCGGCGCCGGCATCGCCGCCGGCGGAAGCAAAGATCGCGTTGCCAATCCGGCTCGCGATTTGAGACGACGCGCCGGTCGCGTCGAGGTTTGTCAGCACGACGACCGCCGCGCGGTCGTCCGGGTAGATCACGTTGGCGGCCGTGAAGCCGGACACTTCGCCCGTGTGCGACACCTGACGGCGGCCGCCGGCGGCGCTGACCTGGACGCCAAGCCCGTAGTTGGTACCGAGCCCGTTCCTGAGCAATGTGTTCGCCTGCATCGCCTGGTACGACTCCGGCTTGAGAATCGTCCGGTCGATTGTCGCGATGTCCCATCGGGCGAGGTCGCGGGCGGTCATCGCCAGCTCACCGGCCGCGAACATCCACCCCTTCCCTTCCTTCGGCGCGGGCCGCGGCGGGCCGAGCGCGTAGCGCAGATAGCGCATCGGGTCGCCGGGGCCGAGCGCCGCTTCGTCCGAATCCGCCACCGTCGTCATCCCGAGCGGCGTGAAGACGCGGCGGCGCAGAAACTCGACCAGGCTTACACCGCTCACGCGCTCGACGATCAGGCCGGCGATGACGTAGTTGGTGTTGCTGTACTGCCACCGGGTGCCCGGTTCGAAGTCGAGCGGGATCCTGGCCCACCCGTTCAGGATCTGCTGCGGCGTCGTCGCGAGCATCATGCCGGGCATGACGTAGTCCTGCGGCCAGAAATCCTGATAGCCGGATGTCATCGACAGCACCTGGCGGACGGTGACGTCGGAAGCACGCGTGAGATCCGGCAGCCAGCGGCCGACCGGATCGTCGAGCGACAGCTTCTTCTCCTCGGCCAGCAGCAGAATGGCGGCAGCCGTGAACTGCTTGCTGATCGACCCGATGCTGTAGCGCATCTCGGTCGTGGCGGGAACGGCGGGCTCGATCCGCGCCTTGCCGTACGCCTGCAGGTAGGCGATCCGGCCGTCGCGGACGACCGCGATGGACGCACTCGGCGCGCCGGTGCTCTCGAGCGCTTCGGTGGCGGCCTTGTCGATGGCGCCGCGAACGGCGGCGGGCAGCTCGGGGCCCGCGGGCGCCGCCGCCTGTGCGAGCAGGCGAGGCTGGAACGCCGCGCCCGCGAACACACACGCCGCGGCGAGGGCGAGACAACGGCCACGATTTGTCAGGGACATCCGGTGCATCCTCGTAGTATTCACCACGAAGCACCGGAAGGTCAGCTGCTTGACCTACTTCACCTGTTTCACCGGGAGCCCCAGGAGCTGCATCGCGGTTTGTCCGAGGATGGCTTCGCGATCGGCATCGCTCAGCCCGGGCGCCGCCAGCACGTGATCGACGGGAGCGTCGACCCAGGGGTAGGGATAGTCGGTGCCCATCACGATGTGGTTCGCGCCGACTTCGGCTGCCAGATGCCTGAGCGCTTCAGGCGTGAACACGAGCGAGTCGTAGTACATCCGTTTCACGTACGCCGTCGGGTGCTCTTTCGGCACGCCGGCCTTGCACTGCGTCGGGAACGTGACGCAGCCATGGTCCGAGCGGTTCATGTAGGACGGCAGGTAGCCGCCTCCGTGCGCCGCGCAGATCTTGAGCCGCGGAAACTGGTCGAGCGTGCCCTCGAAGATCAGGTGCGAAAGCGCGATCGTCGTCTCGAGCGGGTTGCCGATCACGTTCGTCAGCAGCCCGTTGCCCCTGAGGCGAGCGGCGAGATCAGGCGTTGCCGCCGGCTGCGGGTGGATGAACACCACCGCGCCGAGCTCTTCGGCCTTCGCCCAGAAGGGATGAAACACCGGGTCGGCGAGCTCCTTGCCGGCCACGCTCCCGCCGATGGCCACGCCGCGCAGCCCGAGTTGCTTCATGCCGTGCTCGAGCTGCTGGGCGGCCAGATCCGGGAACTGCAGCGCGACGGACGCGAACGCCGCGAACCGATCCGAATGGCTGGCGCAGAAGGCGGCCATGGCCTCGTTCTGCACGGTAATGACTTGCGTCGCGAGATCGCGGGGGACGTCGTACCAGTTCGGGTTGATGCTCAGCACGGAGACGTCGATACGCTGCGCGTCCATCGCCGCGATGCGCTGGGCCAGCGCCTGGCCCTCGAGCATCAGCGGATCATCGGTCCCCTGGTTGGCGGCCGGCCGCCGGAGCAAGTCCGTGGCTTTCGGCACCGCGCAGTGCGCGTGCACGTCGACCGTCGTAATCCGTCGTCCCCTGACGACGACCGGCCGGCGCGCGGCGGCTCCGGCGGGCCGCGACTGTGCGGCGGTCGTGATGCCGCAGCCGACGAAGACGATGCCGGCGGCGCCCGCCACATCCTTCAGGAACTCCCGGCGATTCGTCATGACATCCCTCCCGTGGCCAGCTCCGCGGACGTCGCCAGCCTCAGCCGCCAGCCATCTGCCGCACGCACGAACACATCGGTGAACGCCGTGCGCCCTTCCACCCGGTCGCCGGCCGGCAGCCGCACCTGCGCACGCTGCACGCCGCAGACGACCGCCGTCCCGTCGAATTGTTCCACCGACAGCGATTCGAACCCGAGCTCTTCGATCTGAAACTCGCCGGCCTCCACCGCGACGATGAACGGCTCTTTGCCGAGGCGGTGGCCGCGCTCGTCGATCTGGACGAAGTCCGGCATGAGCACGGCTTCGAGCGCACGCCGGTTGCGCGTGCGAATCGCGTCCACGATCTGGTGGCTCAGCTGCTCGAGATCCTGCGTCACTTTCCGTCCACCGACAGGGCCAGCAGAACGTTTCCTGCCATGAACCCGAGCGATCCGTAACCCGAATTGACGAACACCATGCCGCCGGCGACCGTTGCGCCCGGGCCGTTGAGCGATCCGCCGCTCGCGGGCACGCCGTTGACCGTCTGAACGGCGCCCGCCGTGTCGACGTCGAGGATCACCTGGCCGGTTTCGGCTTCGTATCCGCGGAGATGACCGTCGAGCGCGCCCGACAAGACAATCCCCGGCAGCGCCGTGACAGCGGCCGGCTGACCGGTGTTGCAGCCCGTCCGGTCCCCGCACGTACCCGCCGCCGCAGGAGGCGCAGACCACCGCGGCTTGCCATCGGCGATGTTGATCGCCACCAGGCCCCCGGCCTCGCCCGGTTTCTTTTCGAATGCGTTCGACAGCGAGACGTACGCCGTCTGTCCATCGGTGGCGAAGCCCCACTCGATGCCGCCGAGCGTCCCGCCCTCGCCCACGCGCGTCTGCCAGAGGAACGCGCCCGTGTCGGGGTTCAGCGCGTGCAGCATGCCCGACTTCTGCCCGGCGAGCAGCACGCGCCGGCCATCCGCGCTGTTCGTCAGCACGGGCGAGCTGCCGAAGTCGTGATCGGGTCCGGCGCCCTCGGGACACTTCACGCGCCCCGCGCCGCCCGATTCGAGACAGCTGACGTTCCACGCGTCACCCGCAAGCGCTTGCGTGGTCCACAGGATGCGCCCGGTGTCGAGGGCGAGGGCCATAATCGCGTCGCTGTCCGGGGTGGCGGGATTGGAGTAGTTGTCGCCCGTGGCGATGTACATGCGATTGCGGTCCGGGTCCAGGGCCGGCGTGGACCAGACGCCGCTGCCAGACGGCCCCCAGAGCTGCGTGCCGGCGCTATTCCTGGTTGTCGGCCGCGGGATGTCGGACAGCGTGAACGTCTTCCAGAGCTGACGGCCGCTCGCTGCGTCGAGCGCGACCACGCTGCCCCGGAACGTGCAGCATTCGTACGACGGGATGACAGCCGACCCCTCTTCGAGCGACGACACGCCGGCATAGAGCCGCCCGTTGTGGAACGCCACGGCGCCGGTGACCATCGCATCGCCGTGGTCGTCCACCTTGACCTTCCAACGCAGCACACCGGTCGCGGCGTCGAGCGCATAAATCTGCGCGTGTGCATCCCCGAAAAACACGCGGGCGCCGCCGGCCGCAGCCCCGATGACGGGACTCGAGCGAACGCCGGCATCGGCCTCGAACGCCCAGGCCAGGCAGCCGGTTTTCGTGTCGAGCGCGTACACGATTCCGTTGCGGCTACCGACAAACGCGCGATCGCCGACAACGCTCACCTGCGAGCCGGACGCGGAGACGCCCGGAAACCCGAACGCCCATTTCACCTTCAGGCGCGGGACTTCGGTGGGGGCGAGCCCGGCCGCCGCCGCGGGTTGAAACCGCGTGTTGCGCAAATCGGGCCCCCACCCGTTCCAGGCCTGACCGGCCTGCGGATCGACGGGCCTGGCTGGTCCGGCGCAGTACGCGCTCTTCGGAATCACGTCGAGCGGCGCCCGATACGAACCAGCCGGCCTGCCCGACAGGAACTCGGACACGGCGCGCCGCTCGGCCGGGCTGAGCGCGGCGCCCTGCCGGCGCATGGTGAACGAGCTCAGCGCCGTCTCGATGTGTTCGGGCGTGACGGCCCGCAGGGCCTCGCGCGAGGGCAGCCGCGGCATGCTGCCCTCGTGGCAGCCTGCACAGTGCTGGCGAT
The DNA here is from genome assembly GCA_963712905.1 of uncultured Acidobacteriota bacterium. Classification (GTDB taxonomy): domain Bacteria; phylum Acidobacteriota; class Vicinamibacteria; order Vicinamibacterales; family CAVVIG01; genus CAVQJU01. The sequence continues at coordinate 26,086 of CAVQJU010000023.1, forward strand.
ACACGGCCTCGCCGTTTGACGCGGGCTGCTGCGCAGCCAGGAGCGCGGGCGCCGCCAGCACGAGACCCGCCGCGGCAATGACGTGGCGCATAACACTCCTCAGTCCTCAGTCGGCAGTCGGCAGTCGGCAGTCGGCAGTCGGCAGTCGGCAGTCGGCAGTCGGCAGTCGGCCGTCAGGCCTGCCGGAACAGTTCGCAGAGTGTACGCCCGGGCCGGCCGAAAAGCGTAGAATCCTTCGTGTGAAAATCAGTCGCCGAACGGGGATGAAGGGACTGCTCACGCTCGCCGCGGCCGCCGCAGCGCCCCCAGGGGCGGACGGAGCGTACGGAGCGGCCGACCCCGTCGTCCCGCCGCAGGGCATCGGGCGCCGCATCCGGCACCTCTCCTACAGCGACCAGGGCGGGCGGCCCGACGGCGTGCAGGTGATGGTCAACCGGGGGCACGTCTACGTCGGCCACATGTTCAGCGACGGCGTCACGATTCTCGACGCCGCGGACCCGAGGAAGCTCAAGCCGGTCGGCTTCTTCACGGCGGGCGTCAACACCCGCACGCACCACCTGCAGGTCGCCGAGGACCACCTGCTCCTCGCCAACGGCGCGAACATCGTCGCGATGCAGTCGTACGACAACCTGCGCGGATATTTCGAGAACGCGCTGGCCGACAGCATCACGAACAAAAAGAAGTTCCGGTCGGGGCTGAGTATCCACGACATCTCGAAGCCCGCCGAGATGCGGGAGATCGCGTTTCTCGAGATGCCCGGGTTCGGCATCAACCGCCTGTGGTGGACGGGCGGCCGGTACGCCTACGTCTCCGCGCATTTCGACGGCTACACCGATCACATCATGTGCATCGTCGATCTGCAGAACATGACGAAGCCGGAGATTGTGTCGAAGTGGTGGCTGCCGGGCATGTACCGCGCCGGGGGCGAGCCGTCCACGCTCGCACCGGGCAAGCGCGTCGCGCTGCACCACATGATCGTCGCGGGCGACCGCGGCTACGGCGCCTGGCGCGACGGCGGCTTCACCATCCACGACATCAGCGACCGGGCCAGGCCGAAGCTGCTCTCGCGCCTCAACTGGTCGCCGCCGTTTCCGGGCGGCACCCACACGCCGCTCCCGCTGCCCGGGCGCAACCTCGCGATCGTCGCGGACGAGGCCAACGCCGAGAAGTGCGCCAAAGGCGTGTTCCACACGTTCGTCGTGGACGTCCGCGCGCCGGAGAACCCGGTGCCGATCGCAACGCTGCCAACGCCGACGGGACGCGACTTCTGCGGGTTCGGCACGTTCGGCCCGCACAACCTGCACGAGAACAGGCCCGGATCGTTCCAGAGCGAAGAGACGCTGTTTGCGACCTACAACGTCGCCGGCGTGCGCGTGTTCGACATCCGCGACGCGTTCGCCCCGAAGGAAATCGCGTCGTGGACGCCGCCGACGCCGAAGAAGCTGATCGATCCGCGCCCCAATGTCGCCCTCGCCGCGAAATCCGCCGACATTTTCGTCGCGAAGGACGGCCTCATCTATCTCAGCGACTGGAACGCGGGGCTCAACGTGCTCCAATACGAGGGATAGAAGAAGGTTCACGGTTCAGGGTTCAGGGTTCAAGGTTCAGGTTCAAGGTTCAGGGTTCCGGGAGAGCAAGGAGGATCGCAATGCGTCGCTGCCTGTTACTCGGTCTCGTGGTGATGCTGACGGCATCTGTCTCGGCGCAGCAATCAACGGGCGCCGTGCGGAAGCCGAAGACGGGGCCGGCGCCGAGCCTGGCACCAACCGGCGTGCCCGCGCCGAACGCCGCCGACGCGGCCACGATCGCGGAGGTGCTGGCGTTCGAGAAAGAGATGGAGGCCGCGGTCGTGCGCGGCGACGCCAGGTTCCTCGACCGCGCGCTCACGTCCGACTTCATCTTCACGCACGGCGACGGCTGGACGACCGGCGGGGCGCCGCTGAAGGTCGACACCAAGGCGAGCTGGCTGGCGTATGTGGTGAAGCAGCCGCCGCCGTACCTCTACCGCGAGCTCGACCACGTGCAGGTCGAACTACACGGCAACGTCGCGCTGACGATCGGCCGGTATCTCTACCTGCCGAACTCGAACAACCCGCCGCAGGCGAAGGAACATCTGTACGTGTGGTTCGAGCGCGTCTACATCAAGCAGAACGGCGAGTGGAAGCACGCGTCGCACCGGACCGTGAAGGGCCCGGTTCGCGAAGCCGACGAGCCGGCCGCTAATTAGGCAGGCCGAAAAGGCCTGCACTACTCCTGACTTACCAGGAGCCGCTGGCGCCGCCGCCGCCCGAATCGCCGCCGCCGAAGTCGCCGCCACCCGAGGAGCCTCCGCCGCCGGAGGAGCCCCCGCCATCGGACGAGCCGTCCCCGCGGGCCGAAATCCAGGCCGTCGAGTCGCTGACGGGCTCGGCCGAACCGCGCATCATCTGCACCCAGCGCGGCGCGGCGCCGGAGCGATACCCCACCATCCCCATGAACGCGCCGAGCGGAACGAGCGTGACGAACGAGATCGCGGGGTAAACGGCGAGCCCTATCACGAGGCCAACGGCGAAAAAGACGGCGCCAAGTATCAGCGGAGCGACCGCCCTGGTGCGGGCCGCCAGGGCAGCGGCGAACGCGCCGAACGCCACGAACACGCCCAGGAACGGAATCGCCATATACACCGGCATCCGGCGATCCTCGTTCTGCGTCTCGCGCCGTGCGCCGGCTGGCACCGTCTCGCGCCGCACGATGATGGCGGCGACGCGGCGGACGCCCTGGAGAGTGCCCCGTGCGTAGTCGTTCTCGCGGAACGCCGGCAGGAACTCTTCCCGGATGATCCGGCCGGCAAGCCCGTCGGGGAGGATCGGCTCGAGGCCATAGCCGACCTCGATCCGCATGCGGCGCTCGCCGGGGACGATGAGCACGAGCACGCCGTTGTCGCGGGCCTTCTTGCCGATGCCCCACTCGGCGAACAGTTTCACGGCGTACTCTTCGACGCTCATGCCGTCGAGCGACGAGACGGTGACGACCGCAATCTCCGCGGACGTCCGGGCTTCTGTTTCACGGAGCAGGCGGGAGAGTTCAGCCGCGGTCGAGGCGTCGAGCACGCCGGCGAAGTCGCTGACGTTCCCTCGAGGCGCCGGGAACGCCGCCCCGGCGCCGGCCATCGCCAGAACCACGAGGATCGCCGCGCCGCCCAGAGACTTCGAGGCAGACACCAGCCCTACTTATCGGAGGGATTCTTCTTCCCCTTTGACAGCAGGCCGACCGTCTTCGCCAGGCGTATCGCGCGGGTCTCGGGCCGCTTCGCTTCGATGATCCAGCCGACGTATTCGCGCTGGTTCGTGAACGACAGCGTGTCGAAATGCGCACGGGCCCCGGCGTTCCTGCCCAGGAGCTTCTGAAGATCGCCCGGAGGCGTGATCACCCGGTTCTTGCGGTCGATGCAGACAGTGCCGTCGGCGTCGCGAATGATCTCCTCCTGCCGCGCCTCGCGCGCGCGGTCGAGCCCGGGCGCGTATTTGAACCGGACGCTGGACCACGTGTCGTCGATGCCAATCATGAAGACCGGATTCCAGTCCGATCCCTTCGAGACGTCCCACTCGCCCATTCCCAGATCCGTCTGGATGCCGGAGGTCTTCTTCGGATACGACACCCACAATGCGCCGTCCGGCTTCAGCGCCGCGAGGGCCTTCGGCCATTGAGTGCGCAAGGCCTTTTGACTCGACGCGAACACCATCACGAGATCGAGATCGGCCTCGAGCGATGGTTCCAGCTTCACGCCGGCCGGCAGCTTCCCCAGTGTCCGCGCGAAACCGTCGGGCGCGTTGACCACGGCGAACCGCATGCCGGGCTTGAGGTGCAGCTTTTTTGCAAGAATCGGCTCGTCCATCTGCTAATCCAGGTGACTGAGCGTGTACTGGCAGGGACCGTAGCCTTGCCGCTCGGCGCTGTTGAGGACCTCCGCCGCAGCGCGCGCAAACGCGCCATAGGCGGCCAACTCATCGGACCCGTGCAGTTGTTTCGCCGCGTGTCCGAAAAGCGTCAGCGACGACACGAGCTTGAGAGCGTCGGTGGACGAACCCATGAGCGTCTCGACCGAGGCCCCCTTCGACAGGTGATCGCGGACAGCCGCCGTGACAGCGATCAGCCGGGAACGCAGTTCGGAATCCCGCAGGTACGCTTTGGCTTCGGCCAGACCATCGATGCCGTACGTCCGCGAGACGCTCGAGTGGCCAAGTCCCGACAACTGCGGAAACACGTACCAGATCCAGTGCCCCCGCTTGGAGCCCGCCTGCATCTCCCTCAGGGCCGAATCGAACCCCGAGCCGGGCTGGTCCTGCGCGGTCCTGAAACGCGTCAGATCGAACTGGCGATCAGGGCGCTTTGCAGACGAAGTTTGCCGCGTCATTCGCGCTGCCGGTGCCTTTGTACGCTGCGACCTGCGGGTATGGGCAGAGCGGTCGCACCATGTCCACGCGGTTGTTGGCGACATGATACGCGGTCATGGTGTCGGGCGCGACGTTGCCCTCGCGCCAGCGCTCCATGATCGCCATGTAATTCACCTGGCTCGGTCCGGCGCCGCCGCCGCAGTGCTGCATCCCGGGCGCCATGAAGAGGCGGATGAACCCGTCCTGCCTGCCGCCCATCTTCCTGAGCACGCTCTCGTAGTAGTTGATCGAGTTGCCGGGCGAGATCGCCGTGTCGTCCCAGCCGTGATACATCAGGACCTTGCCGCCGCGAGCCTTGAACGCCGACAGATCCGGGTTGACCGCGTTGACGATGCTCCCGACCTTTTCGTCGACGAGCTTCAGATCGCGATCGAGGTCGAACGTCTTCGCGTCCCAGTTCGCATCGTTGTAGGCCACCTGAAAGGAACCGACCGAGACGCCGGGCGCCAGCTGGCCGGCGAGCACGCCGCCCCAGCCGGTTTCGCTGCCGGGCTCCTTGCCGGGAAACACGGCCTCCCCGCTCTTCGTCTTCGTGGTCGCGTAGGCGCGCTTCACGGACTCGAGCTGCGGCGCGGTCAGGCAGCTGTCCGAGTCGCTTCCCTTGCAGAGCAGGACGGACGGATCGAACGCGCACGCGCGCGGGTTGTTGATGAGGCCGTCCTTCAGGCCGTCCTTCGCGTCGCAGGCGTCAATCGCGGCCTTGTTCAGCATGGCCAGCTTCGCGGCCGGCACCGCGGCCGCGGGATCCTTGAGCGCCGGCACGGCGACGCTCAGATCCCACGCGTGCAGGTGCGTCTGGAAGTTCGCCGGCGCGCCCGCGATGATCGCGTCGAAGTCTTCGGGGTACTTCTGCGCCTCCATCAGGCCCTGCCGTCCACCGGTCGAGCAGCCGTTCCAGTACGACAGCCGCGGCCCGCGATCGTAGAACTTCGTGATGAGCGCCTTGGTCTGCACCGTCGTCTCGTGGACCGCGCGATACGCGAAGTCCACGAGCTTTTCGGGATGCCCGATGGCGAACAGCGCGTTGCCGCCCTTGTGGCCCGTATCGGTGGAGGCCGTCGCGTAGCCTTCCTGCACGGCCGTCACCATCGCCGGGAAGCTGATGATGCCGGCCCAGCCTCCGCCACCGACGAACTGAAACTTGCCGTTCCAGTTCTCCGGCAGCCAGGCTTCCATTTCGATCTCGGAATCGGGGGACGGCCGCAGGATCGCGTTGATCCGGCAGCGCGCGGGAACGATCTGCGGAGGCGCCGGCGGCCCGCCCCGGCCTCCCCGGCCCGCCGCGGCCGCGCCCGCTGGTGCCGGCGGCGTGAACGGCCCGGCCGCCACCATCTCCGCGGCCATGATGGTGGTGTTCGGGAGCGACAGCGACTTCAGGCTCTCGCACGTCGCGGGTGACGAAGCCAGCGTAGCCGAGAGCGCAATAGCCAGAATCATCGTCAGCCTCCCACCGAATCATGAAATTCAACCACGAAGGCACGAAGACCACGAAGAAGACCAGGACTGATCTCCACTTGATGCTTTCGTGTCCTTCGTGTCTTCGTGATGTCACATCGTCATGTCAGTTGACCTGAAACTGAGAAACGCGAGCTTGTTCCCGGCCGACTCGGTGAACCAGAGCTTGTCGATCAGATAGTCGGGCGGACGCCGGTCGCTTCCGGCCGTCAGGCCCGTCGGACCGCTGCCTGGCGTCGGGAGGTCGAATTCGGTGATGACGCCGTCCGGTGTGACTCGGCCGAGCTTGCCGGCCTTGGTGAACCAGATGTTGCGATCGGGGCCGACCGCGATGTTGATCGGCGATCCGCCCTGGCTCGGGATCGGAAACTCCGTCACCTTGCCGTCGAGGGTGATGCGGGCGACGCGATTGCCGTCGACGACGCGATCGTCCATGCGGCCGTTCAGCTCGACGAACCACATCTGCCCGTCGGCGCCGGCCGTGATGTCGCCGGGCCCGCTGTTGGGACGCGGCAGGGCGAACTCCGTCACCTTGCCGTCGAGCGTCATGCGGCCGACCTTGCTCGCGTGGAACTCGGAAAACCAGATGTTGCCGTCCGGGCCGGCCGCAAGCGCGCGCGGCCCGCTGTTGGGCGTCGGGATCGCGAATTCAGTAATGACGCCCTGGGGCGTCACCCGGCCGATTTTGCCGGCCGCGAACTCGCCGAACCACACGTTGCCGTCGCGTCCGAGCGCGGTCGCGCGGGGCTGGCTGTCCGGCGTCGGGATGTCGAACTCGGTGATGACGCCGGCGGGCGTGATGCGGCCCATCCGGTTGCCGAGATGCTCCGAGAACCAGAAGTTGCCGTCGGACCCGGCCGTAATGATTCTCGGGGAGCTGTTCGGGTGCGGCAGGGCATATTCGACGATGCCCGAGCCGTCGGGGGCCATCCGGCCGATGCGGTTCCCGGCGCTCTCCGTAAACCAGAGCGTGCCGTCGCGCGCAATGGCAACGGTGGTGGGTCCGCTGCCCGGATTGGGCAGCGAAAATTCCGAGAACGCGCCGGTCGCCACGGGTGCGGCCAGTGCCGAGATTGACAACGCGCCAACTGCCGCTATCGTGAAGCAGAACAGTGCGTTACGGACGAAAGCAGCTCGGGGGGCGCGCAGGCTGACACTCATTCAGACGTGCTAGAATTTGCCCAGCGCACGGGTGAAAGTCAAGCTGCGGTCGTTTGCACTGCTCCTGGTCGTCTGGTGGGTCGCCACGTCAGCCGGTTCGAGTTATGTACGGGCGGCCCAGCAGGCCGCGGTTCCCGCGCCTGCCCCGCCTTCGGCCGGGCAGCGGGCCCTGCTCGACAAATACTGCGTCACCTGCCACAACGCGCGAACGAAATCGGGTGGTCTCGTCGCTAGATAAAGCTGCGATCGACGTCGCCAGCCCGCCCGAGCACGCGGAGGTGTGGGAAAAAGTCATCCGTAAGCTCCACGGGCGCATGATGCCCCCGCAGGGCATGCCCCGCCCCGACGAAGCCACGCTCGACGCTTTTGCCGCGTCGCTGGAGACGTCGATCGACAAGGTCGCGCTCACCAGGCCCAACCCGGGGCGCTCGCCGCTGCACCGGCTGAACCGATCCGAGTACGCCGCCGCGATCCGCGACGTGCTCGCGCTCGACATCGACGCCACGGCGCTCCTCCCGGCCGACGACGAGGCGAACGGGTTCGACAACATCGCCGACGTGCTGAAGGTGTCGCCGTCGCTGCTCGAGCAGTACCTCGACGGCCGCCCGCCGGATCAGCGCGCTCGCGGTCGGGAACACCGCGACGACGCCGGTCGGCACGGTCTACAGGGTTCCGCCCGATCGCGCGCAGGGCGATCACATCGAAGGCCTGCCCCTCGGCACGCGCGGCGGGTTGCTCGTCCGGCACAATTTCCCGCTCGACGCGACCTACGAATTCAACGTCGTCCTGCTGCAGAACATCGTCGGCTACGTGCCGGGCCTGGAGTGGCCGCACCAGCTGGAGATCAGCATCGACGGCGTTCGCGTGTTCGTGGCGCCGGTCGGCGGCGAGGAAGACAACAAGCTGTCGGACACGAACCTCGCGCAGACCAAGGAGACGCTGGATCGTCGCCTGCGTACGCGCGTGCCGGTCAAGGCCGGCCCGCACGCGGTAGGCGTGACCTTCATCCGCAAGAACTCGGCGCAGTCCGACGAGCCCCTGCAGCCGTTCACGCGCAACCTCGACCTGCAGGACATGAACGGCGTCCCGATCATCAACTTCATGCAGGTCACCGGGCCGTTCGCCGCCAGCGGGCCTGGCGACACGCCCAGCCGCCGCAGGATCTTCGTCTGCTCGCCCGCGAGCGAGGCGAGCGAAGGCGGATGCGCGAAACGGATTCTGTCGTCGGTCGCGAGGCGCGCGTATCGCCGTCCTCCCACCGACACCGAGATTGACAGCCTGCTGGCCTTCTTCGACACGGGCCGCCGCCGCGTGGGAACGTTCGACGGGGGTATCGAGGAAGCGCTGACGCTCCTGCTCGCAAGCCCGACGTTTCTGTTCCGCGCCGAGCCGGATCCGCCGCGCGTCGCCGCGGGCGCCATCTACCCGGTGTCCGACCTCGAGATGGCGTCGCGGCTCTCGTTCTTCCTCTGGAGCACGATCCCGGACGACGAACTGCTGAACGTCGCCGCGCAGGGCAAGCTCAAGGATCCCGCCACGCTCGAGAAGCAGGTCCGGCGCATGCTCGCCGACCCGCGGTCGAAGGCCCTCGTCGACAACTTCGCCGCGCAGTGGCTGTTTCTGCGCAACCTCCAGAGCTTCGTCCCCGACAGCGACGAGTTCCCGAACTGGGACGACAACCTGCGCCAGGCGATGCGGCAGGAAACGAGCCTGTTCTTCGAGAGCGTCATGCGCGAGGACCGGAGCGTCCTGGATTTGCTGACGGCCGACTACACGTTCGTCAACGAGCGGCTCGCCCGTCACTACGGCATCCCGAACGTATACGGCAGCCGGTTCCGCCGTGTGTCGATCGCCGACGAAAACCGCCGCGGCCTGCTCGGCCAGGGGTCGGTCCTCGCCGTCACCTCGTATCCCAATCGCACGTCGCCCGTGCTGCGGGGCAAGTACATCCTGGAGAACATCCTCGGGACGCCGCCGCCCTCGCCGCCGGCGAACGTCCCGCCGCTCAAGGAAACGGGCGACGACGGCAGGCCGATGTCGTCCAAGGCGCTGCTGGAGCAGCACCGCGCGAACCCCGCGTGCGCCACGTGCCACCGCATCATGGACCCGCTGGGCTTCTCGCTCGAGAACTTCGACGCGACCGGCAGATGGCGCGTGAAGGAGGCGGCCGGCGTCGTCGATGCCTCGGGACAGCTGGCCGACGGCACGCCCGTCGACGGCCCGTCGGCGCTGCGCAAGGCCATCCTCAAGCACCCGGATCAGTTCGTGCGGACGATGACCGAGAAGATGCTGACGTACGCGCTCGGCCGCGGGCTGGAGTATTACGACATGCCGGTGGTCCGATCCGTCGCGCGCGACGCCGGCATGCAGAACAACCGCTTCTCGTCGATCGTGCTCGGCATCGTGAGAAGTACGCCGTTCCAGATGAAGCTGAAGGGAACTGAGAACTTAGAAGTGAGAACTAAGAACTGCAGAACTGTCTCCCAGTTCTAACTTCTAAGTTCTCAGTTCTAAGTTCAAGAGGCAACCATGTTCATCACCCGAGAAGCACATCGCCCGGCGGACGTTCCTTCGAGGAGCGGGCGCGACGCTCGCGCTGCCGCTGCTCGACGCGATGGTGCCGGCGAGCACGCTGCTGGCGAAGACGGCGGCCAGCCCGACTTCGCGCCTCGGGTTCGTGTACCTGCCGCACGGCGCCATCATGGACAAGTGGACGCCGGCGACCGAGGGCAAAGGCTACGAGTTCACGCCGATCCTCAAGCCGCTCGAGCCGTTCCGTGATTACGTGGATGTCGTGAGCGGGCTCGGCCACCGCGCCGCCGACACGTCCGCCGTCCACTCGCTCAGCCCCACCACGTGGCTGAGCGGCGTGCGCCCGAAGCCCACCCAGGGCGTGGATGCGTACGCCGGCGTCACGGCCGATCAGATCGCCGCGCTCCAAATCGGCCAGGAGACGCCGCTCCCGTCGATTGAAATCGCGACCGAAGATCAGTCGGGCCTCATCGGCTCCTGCGATCGCGATTACGGCTGCATCTACATGAACACGCTGTCGTGGCGCACGCCGACGACGCCGATGCCGATGGAGATCAACCCCCGGAAGGTGTTCGAGCGCATGTTCGGGCAGGGCGGCAGCCCCGCGGAGCGCCAGGCGAGGACCGAGAGCGACAAGAGCATCCTCGACGCGGTCACGCAGCAGATCAAGGACTTGCAGCGCAGCCTCGGCCGCAAGGACACGGTGACCGTGAACGACTACCTCGAAAGCGTCCGCGAAATCGAGCGGCGTCTGCAGGTGGCCGGCCGCGAGCAGCAGACGGCCCTCGACCTCCCGCCGGCGCCGGTCGGCATCCCGTTCAACTTCGAGGAGCACATCAACCTGATGTACGACCTCATGGTGCTCGCCTACCAGGCGAACATCACGCGCGTGTTCACCTACATGGTGGCGCGCGAGGAGAGCAACAAGACGTACCCGCAGGTGGACGTCCACGAAGGGCACCACGCGACGTCTCACCACCAGAACCGTCCCGAAAAGATCGAAAAGCTGGTGAAGATTCAGACGTATCACATCGGGCTCTTCGCCCGGTTCCTCCAGAAGCTCAACGAGGTGCAGGACGGCGACGGCACGCTGCTGGATCACTCGCTCATCCTCTACGGCAGCAACATGAGCAACAGCAACCAGCACAACCACTTCCCGCTGCCGAATCTCGTCGTCGGACGGGCGGCGGGCAAGCACCAGGGCGGGCGGCATCTCAAGTATCCGGACCATACGCCGATGACCAACCTGGTCCTGTCGATGCTCGACAAAGTCGGCGTGCCGCAGGACAAGCTTGGCGACAGCACCGGTCCGGCCGAGGCGCTCTGATGAACGCGCGCGCGAAGTGGCTGATTGTCGCCGCGATTTTCTGTAGCGTCCGCCTTCAGGCGGACGGTCCGGCCGTCAATGCCGCGAGTGCCGGTCTCATCGAAGCGGTCAAGGCCGGCGACAAGGCGGCCGTCGCGACGCTGCTGAAGCAGAAGGCCGATGCCAACGCCGCCGAACCGGACGGCACGACGGCGCTGCAGTGGGCCGTCCGGCAGGACGACGCCGAGTTGACGGATCGGCTGCTGCGGGCCGGCGCTGACGTGAAGGCGGCGAACCGGTACGGCATCACTGCGCTGTATCTGGCCAGCCTCAACGGCAATGCCGCGATTCTCGAGAAACTCATCAAGGCGGGCGCCGACGCCAACGCCGCCGTCACGGAAGGCGAAACGGCGCTGATGACGGCCGCGCGATCGGGCCACGTCCCCGCCGCGAAGGCCCTGCTCGCGCACGGCGCCTCGGTTGACGCGCGCGAGCAGTGGCGCGGCCAGACGGCGGTGATGTGGGCCGCGGCCGAAGGCCACCCGGCGATGATCCGGGAGCTCGCCGCGCACGGCGCCGACGTCAACGCGCGATCCGCGACGCAGAAGTGGGAACGGCAGGTCACGGCCGAACCCCGCGAGAAGTGGCTGCCGGCCGGCGGCCTGACGCCGATGTATTTCGCCAGCCGCCAGGGCTGCGTCGAGTGCGTGAAGACGCTGGCCTCGCTCGGCGCCGACGTGAACGCGGTCGATCAGGACGGCATCAGCCCCATGGTGTCGGCCATCATCAACGGCCATTTCGACGTCGCCGGCGCGCTGCTCGACCTGAAGGCCGACCCGAACATCGCGGACAGCACGGGCCGCACGCCCTCTCTACGCCGCGGTGGACATGAACACGGTGCCGGCGTCGAACCGGCCCGCGCCCAACGTCGTCGAGAACCAGATGAGCGGGATGGACCTCATCGCGGCGCTGCTCGACCACGGCGCCGACCCCAACGCGCGGCTGAAGAAACAGCCGCCGTACCGGACGAAAGTCGACCGCGGCAACGACACCATGCTGGGCGCCGGCACGACGGCGTTCCTGCGCGCGGCACGGGCCGGCGATGCCGCGGCCATGCGGCTGCTGCTCAAGCGGGGCGCCGACCCGAAGATCGCGACCGGATCCGACACGCCCGTCGACGTCAGCCAGCCCGTGCGGCGCGCGCCCGGCGGCATCAATCCCCTGATGGCGGCGGCCGGGTTGGGCTCGAAGGAAGAAGATACCGTCGGCCGGAAGAAGACCGAGAAACAGTCCATCGAGGCGATTGAGGTATGTCTCGAAGCCGGCGTGGACATCAACGCGGTGGACGGCCGCGGCCAGACCGCGCTGTACGGCGCCGCGCTGCAGGGCTACGACGACGTGGTGAAGTTCCTGCTCGCGCACGGCGCGAAGGTGGACATCAAAGACCAGCGCGGCTTCACGGCGCTCGATGCCGCCGAAGGCAAGGCCGGTGGCTTCGGGTTCGGCGGCGGCTCCGCGAACCCCCACCCGAGCACCGCGAAAATCCTCCGCGACGCCACATAGCCACAGAGGCACCGAGGACACAGAGGCCTCTTTGGAATGAGATCCTCCGTGGTCTCTGTGCCTCCGTGGCTTCGTACGTGAACGCTTTTACTTCACAGCAATCGGCACGGTCGCGACGTGCTGATCCCACGCGAGCTTCAGCTCGACCTTGTTCGACCCCTGGTCGGTCAGCGCGTAATTCAGTCGTTCGACGAGCGCCGGCGGCTTCGCCATCGTCATCTTCACGCGGCCCAGATCCTGGGACGGAGCGTAGCTGAGGCCCCACTGCCCTGTCTGCTTGCTGACGATGAGCTGCCACGCCTCCGGATCCTGCACCCAGACGTACAGCGTGTAGGTGCCCTTGGGCACATGGAGGCCGCCGAGGTCGAGGTCGGCATCGGTGTGGAACGTGGTGGCCGAATTCGCGCCCGCCCGCCACGCCGGGTACGTGGGATCCCTCGACAGCAGGCCGCCTGCGCCGAAGATCTTACGGCCGCGCACTGACGGCGCGGAATACCGGACGCTGATGGTCTTTCCACCGACCGTGACAGTTGCGGATGCCGGCGGGCTCTGCGCCCACCCGGTACTGGCTGTTGCGGCACACAAGGCGATGCTGGTCAGAAGAATCCTGGTCATTTGAAAGTTCCTCTCGGATCAAGGTTGAACCGCAAGCGCGAGCGCCGGATCGGCAGCGCGCACAACGGCATAAACATCGTTAACGAACAGGACGGCCGGCGATCGCGCCAGCGGCTCGCCAAGCTGTTTGCGGCGCAGCAGAAACAACCGCGCTTCGAGGATCCTGGACAATTCCAGGAGCGACGGCGCGGTGACCGTGTCTGCCAGAAGCGGCTGGGCGCGGGCGGTTGTGTCTGCGGACTCGAGCAGATCGACCGACCGGGAGTAGCTCAGCGCGATGACGTCCTTCCAGACCCAGGCCAGCGGCACGTCGAACTGCCGCAGCCCGACCGGGCCGGATACGCGCTCGACGGGAGCGCGCAACGCCTGCACGGCGCGAATGACTTCCATCGCCGCACCCGAGCTCGGATCCGGCTGGTCGCGGAGGATCCGCCACGACAAGCGGCCGCGGCCGGCCATCGACCGCAGCGTCATGAACCAGCCCGGGCCGAACGCGAGGAAGGCGCACGCCGTCGCAACCGCCACGAACGCTCGCGCAGTACGCCGGCTGCCTTGCCAGTCGCGCACACCGAGGGCCAGCGCCCCGATCGTGAAGAAGTCGAGAAAGCGAACGGCCCTCGCCATCTCGAACTCGAACGGCCTGCGATTCAGGTACACGGCCACCGCCCCATCCAGGGCCGGCACGGCGAACGCCACGACGAGAAAGCCGGCCACCAGGCCCAGATAGAACCGTGATGCGCGATCGAAGGGCCGGCGCACGAGAATCAGGACCGCCACGGCATCGAGCAGGATCCGGAACGATGTCACCCGATACACGAACAGATCGCGCAGCAGGCGCTGCGGCTCGAGATCCCTGAAGATTGGCTTGATGATCTCGAGCGACCGCGCCGCGATTCCAGGATCGGCGTCAACCGTCTGTCCGTATCGCAGGGCATAGACCACGATGTACGGCACCATCGTCGCCAGCGCCACGCCCGCGGCGATGGCCCCGCCCCGAAGCCTGGCGGCCAGCGGTTCGTCGCTCGCCGCGACGAACGCGACGAGAATGGCGCCCACCAGCACCGGGGCGCTGAGCGGATGTATGTGAAACAGCAGCGCCGCCGCGCCGCTGGCAATCCACCAGAGGCGCGACGTCGGCGCGCATCGGATCGCGAGCACGAGAGCCCACGGCACCAGCGCGGTGAAGAGCATGCGCGGCGTGACCGTGAGAATCGACCAGGTACTCCCCCGGCGGCGGCATGTCTTGATCGAGGAGCAATCCGAGGCCAAGCGCCGCGGCGAACGCCACGCCGGGATGGCGGGTCACGGTGGTAAACAGGCGGCGGAGCCCGAAGAGCAGGATCACGGTGAGTCCGCCCCCGATGAACGCCTCGGCGGTCGCGTAGTGAAACCCGAGACGTGTGAACCCGCGCACGAGCGAGATGTAAGCGGGCGTGTACCACGCGTAGTGCTCGGGATTCGACAGGAACTTATCGCGGGTGAAGCGCTCGGGGTGGTCGAGTGCCGCCGCATAGGCGTTGATGTTGGCCTCGTCGGTGACCTCGGCGACGCGCACAGGCACGCCGGGGTAACAGACGGCAAACACGCCGGCGCCGATGAGCAGGAAGACGACCGCCTCCGCGCACCGGCGGCGCCACGCGGGCCGCGCGGCCGGCGGACACGCCCGATACCGGCGGAAAGCGACCAGCACGACGAGCGCAACGCTCAATCCAAGGGTTGCCAGGGCGGCGGCATAGAACGCGCGGCGCGAGCGGACGGCCTCGGAGCGCAGGACCAGCGGCGCGCTCCCCGGCATCCAGCGGCGGGAGTCGAGCACGACCCGTGCGCGGCCGCTGGTGAAGCGCACGGCACTGTGGTTCTGCGAGAAGCTGTTGTCAGAGAAGGCCGCGGCAGCGAGCACCGCGCCTCCCGCCGTCTCAACCAGCACGGCGGCTGGAGGCTGTCCGTCCCAGTGCAATTCAAACGGAGGAAGGCCGCCGGTGATCTCGCCGCGCCACAGATCGCCGTCGGCCTGCAACGTGGCGTCCGGAACAGCGATCTCGACGAAGGGCGCGACGGCGATCGAACGGAGACTCGAGACGGCCGCGCCCGCAGCCGTCGCGGCGGCGGCGGCGAGCAGCGCCGCGACCAGCCTGAAGCGGCCGGGCGTCATCACGAAGACTCGTCGGCGAGCGCATAGCGCGAGTCTGCGGCCAGGCACTGCGCCTCGGGCAGGCCCAGTTCCTTCCGAACGATGTTGGTGCCGCGCACGATGGCGACCATCTTGTAGAACGCGATTCGGCGCGACATGCCTTCGCGGCCGAAGCCGCAGTCGCTCGTCACGACGAGACGGTCGGCCGGAATGTACTGAAGCGCCTTGCGGATCACGGCCGCGACCTGATCGGGCGTCTCGACCTGCAGGTTCCGGTGATCGACGACGCCGATGGCGATCTTCTTGCCGGTGATTGTCCGGCCGATGGCTTCGAGATCGAGCCCGTCATTGGCGCACGTCTCGAACGTCATCACGTCCACGTCGAGCTTGTTCAGCAACGGCAGCGCGCTCGCGTACGACTGGTTCGTCGCGTACAGCCGCTGCTGCGCCGGATTCCCCCAGCACGTGTGGCACCACACCTCGGTCGTGGCCCGCAGGCCCTTGACGGTGCGGTTGAAGGTGTCCACGAAGAATTCCGGGCCGAGCAGCGGCGCGCCGCCGCCGCGCTGGATCCCCGCCAGATGGATGTTCGGCTCTTCCATCTGGATGATGGCGCAGCCGGCGCCAGCCAGATCCGAAAGTTCGGCCCGCATCGCGTCGGCCAGCGCGAACAACAGATCTTCCTGCGTCGCGTAGTGGTCGTTGCCAATCGACGTGCCGATGAGATCCGGCACGATCGTCCCGAACTTGACCGGCCTCGCCGTCAGGCCCTGCGCCACCTTCCACAGGTACGTGTAGTGCAGCGTGCCCCGCTCGACCGGGCCGACGCAGCGCGGCATCACGCGGCTTTCCATCACTTCGAAGATAATGTCTCCCTTGCGCGTGCCGCCGTAGCCCTTCCGGGTGCGGTGGTAGTCGCCCCCGCCGAGGCCCTTGAGCCGCCGCGCCGGGTACTGAAACCAGCTCATGCCGCCGACGTCGCTGTCGAACCGCGCGTCGCCGTCGGTGACGATGTCGAGGCCGGCGCGCTCCTGGTCGCGGATGAACGCGCCGACGGCGTCGGTGTACTGCTCGCGGAAGCGCGCATCTGCGATCGCGTCGCGGAACGTCCGCTGGCCGAGGTTCTCGACGTACCACGAAGGCCGGGGCAGCGAGCCGGTAATCGTCGTCGGCAAGGTCATCGTGTCGGTGGTTTTTGGCATCGTGTCATGTTGCCACGCCCGCGGCGCTGGCGGTTTTGACGCGTCCGGGCAGGTTGAGGATCCGAAGGTCGGCTACAGTTTAACCCTGCAGGAGATGTTGAGGCATATGGCGAATCTCGGCTACGTGGGTCTCGGCGCGATGGGCAGTCAGATGGCGGATCGCCTGATGGCGAAGGGCCACACGGTCACCGGCTACAACCGCACGAAATCGAAGGCCGACTGGCTGATCAAGAAAGGCATGGCGTTCGGCGAGACGCCGAAAGCCGTGTGCCAGGCGGCCGACTTCGTGTTCGTGATGGTGACCAACTCGGCGTCACTCGAAGCCGTCGCCAACGGACCCGACGGCCTGCTCGCCGGCCTCGCGCCCGGCAAGGTGATCATCGACATGAGCACCGTCAGCCCGGCGGTGAGCAAGGCCCTGGCCGCGAAGGTCCGCGAGAAAGGCGCCGACATGGTCGACGCGCCCGTCTCCGGCAGCATCGTCACGCTGCAACAGGGGAAGGTCTCGGTGATGGTCGGCGGCACCAGGGCGACCTTCGACAAGATCAAGCCGATTCTGGACGACGTCGGCCCGAAGGTGACGCACGTCGGCGAAAACGGCCTCGCGCTCGTGATGAAGATCGCGAGCAACCTGAGCCTGTGCGTGCAGATGCTCGCCTTCTCCGAGGGCGTGCTGCTCGCTGAGAAGAGCGGGATTCCCCGCGCCACCGCCGTCGACGTGCTCACGCACAGCGTGATCGCGTCGCCGATGGTCGTTTACCGCGGGCCGTTCGTGCTGGAGATGCCCCCGGAGGCGTGGTTCAACGTCAACATGATGCAGAAGGACATGATGCTGGCGATGGAACTGGGCCGGCAGGTGGACGTCCCGCTGCCGACCACGGCGGTGGCGAACGAGTACCTCACCGCGGCCCGCGCCATGGGACTCGTCGAAGAGGACTTCGCGACCGTGTTCAAAGTCCTCGCGCGCATGTCCGGCGTGAAGCCGTAGCGAGGGCGGCGGTCAGTCGCTGACGCGGGCGCGCGCCGTCTTCACGCGAGAGGACTCCTGTTCGCTTTCGGTCCACGCCAGCACGACTTCGTCGCGCACGAGAGCCATCCGCGGATAGCGCGTGCCGGACTGATTCGCCACCGTGACGGCAGCCGACCGCGTGCCGTTCGGCTGCACACGGCGAATCTGGAACTGCGGCGTCTGCGTTGACGACTCCACCCATCCGACGATCGCGGACCCGCTCTTCTCGAGCGCCACGACGACGCGCCCGAGCGACTCCTTGTCGTCGGCCCGGACCGGCGCGCCGAACGTCCTGCCACCGTCGTGCGAAAACGCGAGGTACGACCGGTTCATCTCGTTGGGAGCGGTGAACCAGGCGACGACGACGTCCTTGCCCCGGGCCGCGATGGCGGGACCGTTCACGGGACAGCCTTCGATCTTGAAGTTGTCGCGGTGGACCGCCACGGGGCCCGTCCACCGGCCGGCCGCCAGGCGCGTGATGTAGATGTCGCGGATTTCACCGGCGCTCCGGTTGCGGTACGCGGCAACGGGACCGTCGGCGGCGAGCGCCACGGCCGTCGGGCAGCACTCGCAGACGCGCGCGTCGATCATGGTGTCCGACAGTTGCTTGTGCGCCCCGTCGTACAGGGCCGCGCGCAGCTGCATGTCGCCTTCCTCGCCATGCGTCGTCCGGCCGTCCAGCCAGACGAGGCCCAGCCCGCCGCCGGCCGTCGGGAACAGCGAGGCGAACCCGTGCTGGGAGATCGTCTTGTCCCGATTCGGCGCGACGGGCGCCGACCAGGCGCGTCCGTCGGCGGACCAGGCAAGCCGCAGATCGTAGGCCTCGGGATCGGCCCCGTTCTCCTCCATCCAGTGCG
Organism: uncultured Acidobacteriota bacterium; assembly: GCA_963712905.1. Lineage (GTDB taxonomy): Bacteria > Acidobacteriota > Vicinamibacteria > Vicinamibacterales > CAVVIG01 > CAVQJU01. The sequence goes on from CAVQJU010000023.1 coordinate 44,350, forward strand.
CGGCCAGCGTTCCGTCGGGCATCGCGCGCACCGACGGCACGTCGGCCGAGTTGACCATCAGGTGATCGCTCGACACGACCACGCGCGCCTCGGACCAGCCCGTGGCGGTGCGCTCGGCGAACTTCAGCGCCGCCTGTTTGCCCGAGCGTTCGATCCAGCTGAGGATCGCGCGGTCGCCTTCGACGGTCAGCTGCGGCGCCGAACTGTTGCCGCCGGCGGGCGACGCGATGGGCTCGACGGCGATGGAGCGTTCGTCGCCGGCCAGCAGCGCGCACAACGCCAGGCCGGTGCAGAGGGACAGGGCAAATGTTCTCATGGGCATCTATCCTACGTGCGGTCCAGGTCGGCGACCCAGTTCGTGATCGCCCGCTTGATCTGATCGGGCGTCAGCCGTTCGCGCTCCGCGCGTTCGGCGAGCGGCCACAGCTCGCCATCGGACGCGAATCGCAGAGCCACCAGCTGCCCCTTCCCGAGCTGCGCCATCAGGGCCTGTTGCTGCGGCGTGAGCAGCGACGCGCATCGCAGCTGCATCTCGAGCTTGATGATGCGGTCCTGGAGCGCCGTCGTGTACGAACGGCTGATGAGCAGCAGCGTGAAGATCGAGCCCGCAAAGCCCAGGACGATGGCGATCCCACCGATGGGCCGGCTCGAAAAGAAGAACCCAACGATTGCGATGACCAGGAACATGAAGCCGATGCCCGTCATCCGGGGCTGGTGGCGGTGCGTCGCGTAGGTCTGGGTCGACATACCTCGAGTATGCCACGACACAGATCGGCCGTAGTGCACCCCTCGACGTCGCTCGGGGTGCCCTGAGCCCGTCGAAGGGCAGGCCTGCTGACACGGCAGACCTGAAGGTCTGCACTACTTCAGACGGAGCCGCGTTAGAAGATCGTTAAAGTCCGGCGGGATGGGCGCTTCGAACCGCAGCAGTTCCCCGCTCGTCGGGTGCTCGAAGGCCAGCCTGTACGCGTGGAGAGCCTGCCGTTCGAACGGAATCGGGCGGAGCTCGTCGGGCCCGTACACGTACCGCCGCTCCCCCACCAGCGTGTGACCGCGCAGTCGCGCCTGAATCCTGATCTGGTTCCGCTTGCCGGTTTCCAGCCGGACCTCGATCAGCGACGCGGCGCCGAACGGCTCGAGCACGCGATAGTGGCTCACGGCGTCCATGCCGTTGGGATCGCGCGGGTGTGTTTCCTTCTGGATCAACGCCCTCTGATCCCAGACGAGCCGATCGCGCCAGGTGCCGGCGGAGGGCTCGGGACGTCCGTACACGACGGCCCAGTAGACGCGCTCCACCACGTGCCGCTTGAATTGCCCTTTCAGGCGCCCCTGTGCGACCGCGTCCTTGGCGAACACCACCAGCCCCGACGTGTCCCGATCGATCCGGTGGACGACGAGTGGACGGCGCTTGCCGTGGGGACGCAGATGGTCCATCACCTGGTCGTAGATCGACGGCGCCCCGCCGCGGCGCTCGAGGGGGACAGCCAGCAGACCCGCGGGCTTGTCGAGCACCATGAGCACGTCGTCTTCGTACACGATACGGAGGTCGCGCGATCGCCTCGCCACGCGCCCGCGCGCGCTGCCAGGGCGGTCCATCCAGACGCGGACGAGATCCCCTGCCGCGAGGCGTGTCGCCGCGGCGTCCTTCTGAGCCTCGACGGCGTTGAGGAACACCTTGCCGCGATCGAGCGCCACCGACGCGCGCCGCCGCGACCCCAGGCGTTCGGGGCCGGCGAGAAACTTGTCGAGCCTCAGGCCCTGCTCATCGGTCCTGACGGTCCATTCCATCTGTTAGAATTCCGCGCGGGTGCTCATCCTCAAACGCGTCGCGGCGATCGTCTTCCTCGCCGCAGCCATTCCCTACGCGCTCGCGCCAGTTTACCGGTTTCCTTCCCCGCGCACCTTCAGCGGCCCGGCGCTCTGGAACCCGTACGCGCACCTCGCCGGATCGTGGCAGCGCGCCAACCTGCACGCGCACGGGCACGCGTGGAGCGGCCTCACCAACGGCACGCATACCGACGACGAGGTGGTGGCGGCGTACCGGCAGCGCGGCTACTCGGTGGCCGGCGTCTCGGACTATCACTGGATCGCGGCCCGGCACGGCGTGCGAGACGTTTCCGCTGTACGAGCACGGCTACAACATCAGCAAGGAACACCAGCTGGCGATCGGCGCCGAGCAGGTCGAGTGGCTCGATTTCCCCTTCTGGACCTGGCTCAACCAGAAGCAGTACATCCTCAACCGCGTCGCCTCGACGTCGGCGCTCGTCGCCATCAACCATCCGGGAACCGCCTACAGCGAAAGCGACCTGCACCGCCTGACCGGCTATCACCTGATGGAGGTGATCAACGGGCCGTTCGGGTTCGAGGAACAGTGGGACGCAGCGCTGTCGAGCGGACATCCGATCTGGGCGCTCGCCAACGACGACATCCACGATCTGTCGAACGTCCGGCGGCTGGCCATCGCCTGGAACATGATCGACGCGCCGTCGGCGAACGAGCCGGACATCATCGCGGCGCTGAGAGCGGGCCGGTCGTACGCGATCTCGCTGGTGGGCAAGACGGCCGATGCGGCGCTCGCCGCCGTGCGCGTGCACGACTCGGCGCTGACGGTGTCGTCCACCGGCGTGCCCGCGACCTACGTGTTCATCGGCCAGGACGGCGCCGTGCTGCAGACGTCCGATCAGGTGATGCAGGCGACCTATCCCATCAAGCCGGACGACACGTACATCCGCACCGTCATCCGCACGCCCAACATGGTGATGTATCTGAACCCTGTTCTTCGCTACGACGGGGTGAGCGTCCCCGCGCCGGTGGCCGTCGTCAACGAGCCGCTGACCTGGGCCTCGCACGTGTTCGTCGTCCTGCTGTGCCTGACGGTGCCGCCCCTGCTGTGGAGGCGGCGCAGGACGCTGCCGGTCCTCGCCGTGCTGGTCATCGCGGAGCTGGGCGCTCCGGCGGCGGCCCGTGCGCAGGCGCCGGCGCAAGCCGAACAGAACACCACGTACGAAACGAGCCTGTCTCTGGTGATGCTGCGCGATCTGCCGGCCAGCAACAACCTGTTCTCGCTCCTCGAGACGGTCGACGCCAACGTGATCAGCGACCGGTTCTATGGCGGCGGTCTCAACATGGGCCGCGCCGGCCGCATCGGGGCGTTCCTGAGCTCGTGGACGCAGACCCAGTACCGCGTGGGCGACGTGAACATCACGGCGCCCGACGGCAGCGGGTCGCCGTTCCTGTTCCCGACACTCCCGTTGTGGGAACGGGCGACCGTTTCGACCGGGTTCATGGCGGGCGGACTCAGCGCGCCCGGTCTGGGCGTGACGCTCGAGCCGATGCAGCCCGGCGCGACGTGGACGCGCGTGGTGGACGCCTCGTTTGCGGGATCTGGGCTCGTGGCGGGGCCGTCTGCCGGGGCGCCCGCGCCGCCCATCCACACGTTGAGCGACTGGCGGCACATCGGCTTTCTGGGCAGCGGGCCGATCCTGCCCGGCCGGCTCGGCATCGTGACCGCGATCGAGTGGACCGATGCGTCGCAGGTCGAACGGGCCGGGGCCGCGCAGGCCAGCGGCCGGGCGGCATCGGTCTTCGCGAACGTGGTGTACGCGATCAACCGCCGCGACGAGATTCACACCGTCGGCTGGTTTCAGCGGACGCAGGCGCCGTTCGTGCCGGCCCTGGTAACCCTGTCAGCGGTGTCAGCGCCGTCCGCGCCATTGGCGGCGCCGTCGACGGCCACCGACGAGCAGACGTTCACCCACCTGCAGTCGACCTGGCAGCGCGTCGAACAGGGTTTGCTCTGGCGCCTGTTCGGTGCGTACTCACAGCGCACCAGCACACGCAACACGAGCCTGCTGCCCGGCACGCCCCTGGTAATCGAACGCCTGACCGACGGCCCGGCGCCGCTCCTCGCCGCTTCGGGCGATCGGAGCGACTCCCGATGGTCCGCCGGGCTGCGCGCGGCTCCGGCGCAGCCGCCGCCGGGCGGCGTCACGCACGCGCTGCAATTCGGGGCGGACATCGCCGGCGGGGCGTCGCGCGTCGGGCCCTTCGCCGGCTCGATTGGCGAGCTCGTTGACGGCGCGCGCGCCCGGATGTGGACGTTCGCGAGCCCTGCGGGCGACGCGCTGCGCCATGAAACGACCTTCTCGGCTTACCTCTCTGACCACATCCAGATGGGCCGGCGCGTGGTGGCCGAGGCGGGCGTGAGCTACGACGGCGTCCGGGGATCGGCCGACAACGCCGCCCAGGGCGTCAGCTGGAACTCGCTCCTCGGGAACGCGTCGTTCTGGTGGGCCGCCACCAAGTCCTCGAAGACGTGGATCTTCGCGGGCTATCGACGGGCGGCCGATTCGCTGACGCTCGACATGCTGGCCTACGGCGATCCAGCCGCGCCGGCAGGCACGGTATCGGCGTGGACATCGCAGGGCGTCGGCCCGGTCGTCGCGCGCGTCGGACCGGGCACCGGCGGCAACCCGGCCTTCAGCGCAATCGACGCGTCACTCAATCGCCCGACCACCGACGAGTTCACGGTCGGCGCCGAGACGCGCCCGATGCCCGGCATGCGGGTCCGGCTCGCAGGCGTGATGAAGCGCCAGCAGAACCGGATCGATCTGTTGAACACGGGCGTGCCGCTCTCGAGCTACAGCGTCTCGACGGTTGTGGACGGCCGGCCGGCGTCTGACGGAGGCAACGTGCTGCTGCCGGTCTACAACCGCCTGCCGTCGAGCTTTGGCCGCGATCAGTATCTGCTGACGAACAACACGACGCAGGAGGCCGCGACGTTCAGCGGCGTCGTTCTCAGCGGCGATATTGCGACCGGGCCGTGGACGTTCCTGTTCGGCGCGACGGCAAGCCAGACCGACGGCCTGGGCGCCAACCGCGGGTTCCACGTCGACGAGAACGATCCCGGCCTGGCCGGCGAAGTGTTCACGGATCCCAACGCGAACACGGACGCGCGCGGACGCCTGTTCTTCGATCGCGCGTTCACGATCAAGCTGGCATCCGTGTATCGCTTCGCGCACGGCGTGAACATCGGCCTCATCGCGCGCTATCAGGACGGTCAGCCCTTTTCGCGCGTCACCGTCGTGCCCGATCTCAACCAGGGGACCGATTTCGTGCGCGCGTATCCGGCCGGCGACGCGCGCTTCAGCTTCACCGGCACGTTCGATATGCGGCTGCAGAAGGGCTTCTCGGCCGGGCGCACGCGGATCGACGCCATCTTTGACTGGTTCAACATCTTCAACCTCGGATACGAAGTCGAAGAACGCGTGGTGACGGGCCCGGAATTCCGCTACATCACCGCCATCCAGCCCCCGACGGCCGCGCACATCGGCGTCCGCGTGACATTCTGATCACGTACGAGCCACAGAGACACAGAGAGCACAGAGGCTCTTCTTCAAAAGAGAATCCTCTGTGTCCTCCGTGCCTCTGTGGCTACGTGACGTGATCTCGATCGCAGCTAGACGGCCAGCGCGCGCAGGCGGAGCTTGTTCTCGTACATCCGCACGTCGGCGGCGGCGAACAGATCGTCGAACGTGACGCCGTCGGCCGGGTAGACGGCGGCGCCGATGCTGACGCTGACGCGCAGGGCATCGCGTCCTCCCACGTCGATGGCGAGACTGTCGACAGCCTGCGCCAGCTCGAGGCTCTTCAGGTCCGCAATCTCGGAGGCGGCCCCGGACAGGACCACCACGAACTCGTCGCCGCCGTGGCGGCCGCAGATGTCGTGCGGACGCAGGCCCCGGCGCAGGCACTGCGCCACCGCCTTCAGCACGATGTCGCCGGCGCCGTGACCCAGCCGATCGTTGATGACCTTGAAGTCGTTCAGGTCGATCGCAAGAACCGCCAGGCCGGATCCAAGGCGTTGCGCGCGGGCCAGTTCGCGCGCCATATGGGTCTCCACGAACCGGCGGTTCGGCAGATCCGTGAGGGCGTCGGTGTGCGATTCGGCTCGCGCCCGCTCCAACAGCTCGTACAGCTCGCCCTGCGCTTCGGAGATGTTGTCGAGCACCGGGTCGCGCCGATCGTCGTCGCCGGCCTTCGCCTCGATGGCGGGCAGGATCTCGATGAACTTCGCGACCAGGTGCGGGTCGAGGCTCGTGCCGGCCTCGTGCCTGATGTGGGCGATCGCTTCGGCCGGCGACAGCGGCGGCCGGTAGGGCCGCTCGCTGCGCAGGGCGTCGAACCGTTCGGCGATCGCGATGATGCGCGCGCCCAGCGGAATGAGGTCGCCGGCGATCATGTCGGGATAACCCGTGCCGTCCCATCGCTCGTGGTGATGGCGGATGAACGGCGCGACCGGATACGGGAACGGCACGGCCGAGACAATCTCCGCCCCGATTTCCGGATAGCGGCACACGCGGGCGAACTCCTCGGGCGTGAGCGGCCCCGACTTCGCCAGCAGATGATCGGGCACGCCGAGCTTGCCGATGTCGTGCAGCAGCGCCGCGATGCGTACGCCCTCAATCAGATCCTCACGCAGGGAAAGCGCGCGGCCGAGCTCGGTGGCGTAGAACTGGACGCGGCGCACGTGGCTTCCGGCGGTGGCGTCCTTCGCCTCGATGGCCATCGCGAGCGCTTCGACCGTCGCCAGGTGCATCTCCGACAATTCGCGGACGTGACGCCGCTCGTCGTCCATGCGTCCCAGGTACACCTTGTAGAGGCGGTAGGTCAGGAACAGCGGCACGAGCAGCGCGAGGGTGCCGTAGCCCCAGGCGTCAACACCCCGGACCGTGATCGCCGCCACGAATGCGCCGACGAAGGTGTTGGGCGCGCCCCAGAGATACTCCTGGTCCCACACGCGCAGGAGCGACCGCCTCGTGGACAGCGCGACGACGGTGGCGACGAGGAGGGAGTTGCACAGGAAATACGCGAGCGCCGAGGCCGCCACGGAGGGCACCACGAGGCCCGCCTGGCCCGCGCCCCCGGTCCAGGCGAGCACGCGGGCGCCCAGTTCCATCGACAGCACGAGGGACGACACGCTGAAGAGCGTCCGGTACCACGGGTTGCGCACCGTGACGTTGAACGTGCACTGCGCCCAGCCGCCCGCCAGGGTCACCCAGGCGGCCGCGCCCGGGCCCAGCACGAGCAGCGAGCCGAAATTCACGGCGAATCCCGGCGACAGCGACGACACCGAGCGCCCGACCGGCAGCGGGATCTTGATCGTGTTGGCCGCAGCCGACAGCAGCAGCAGTGAGCTCAGCAGAAGCGGGTGCTCGAGCGACCCTCGCCAGGTGGACGCGATGGCCAGCGCGGCGCCCGCCGACACGACGGCCGCCACGAACACGCGGGCCGCGGGAGGCTGGTGCCGAAGCGTGTCGGGCCTCGTCATGGAACGCAAGTGGCGTGATACGCTTTGTAACTGTCCCGCACGTGGCAGCAGCGCATCTCCTCATCCGCAAGCACTACGACCTCTTCAACCAGCGGCGTTTCGCCGACGGCGCAGACCTGTTCGCTGAGGACTGCGTCCTCGAGCACCCGCCGTTTGGACAGACCCGTCATGGACGTCAGGGCTACCTCGATCTCGTCAACGAGTGGGTCCGGGCGTTTCCCGACGGCCACATGCATATCGATCACGTCGAACAGCGCGGCGACACGATTTGCGAGGTGGACCTCGTCGGTACCGGCACGCACCTGGGCGACTTCAACATGGGCGGCTACGGCATCTTCAAGCCCTCGGGCGCCAAGACGACGCTCCGGTTTCGCGAGCTCATCGAGATCCGCGGCGGCAAGATCACCTTTTCGAGCATCACGTTCGACCCTCATGATCTGATCCGCCAGCTCGGGAGCAAATCCTGATGGAAGACGTCCCCACGATCCTGTGGACCCTCCGCCGCGACGGCCGCGAAGCGGCGTGCCGCGCGCGCCTCGCGCCCTACGGCATCGAGATCGACCTGACGAGCGACGGCGACCCCGTCGTGACCCGCGTCTTCGAAACGGGCGAAGAGGCGCTGGCCTGGGCCGACAAGAAGCGGGCGGATCGGGAAACGCAAGGTTGGCGGCCGGCCGAGGCGCAATAAGCGCTAGTGCAGGATCATCCGGCCGCCGCCCCAGATGGCTTTGGCCCGCCAGTCTTCGTCGAGCACCGTCCAGAGCATCTGATCGTGGTACTCGCCGTCGCGCAGGAATGACTTGCGAAGGATACCCTCCTGCACCGCGCCGATCTTGCGCAGCGCCCCGTTGCCGCGGCCGTTCCTGACGGCCGCACGCGCCTCGAGCCGGTGTACGCCGATCGTCTCGAACGCGAACTCCATCACGAGCCTCGCGCCCTTCTCGAAGAGTCCGGTGCCCCAGAACGGCGACCCGAGGGCAAAGCCCCATTCCGCGGTCGCGAAGCCTGGTTCGGTCGAACGGAGCTGGAAGATGCCGACGGCCGTATCGGTGTCGGCGAGCGTGACCGCAAAGCAGGCGTAAGCGCCCGCCGCGCGCTGCCGCGCCGCCCACACGATGAACCGCTCGAAGGCTTCGACGGTGCCCGGCGGCGGCGAAATGAACCTCGCGACTTCCTCCCTCGTCAGCAGGGCGAAGAGCGAGGGCGCATCCGACACGCGCATCTCGCGCAGCGTGATGTTCGTGCCGGTGAGGACGGGAAGCGCGTCGCGCCAGTCGGTCGTCACGACCGCCGTGGAGGCCGGCGCCGAGACTGCCCTTCGCGGAGCGGTGACGTCGTGCGGACGGCCGAGGGGGAGCTTGTCCACTACAGGCCACCCCACGAGATGTCCGACGCGTCCGTCAGCGAAACGACTGGTTGCCGCGAGCCGAGCTTCATGTGCCGACCCCAATAGTGCAAACGCACGGCCAGAGGCAAAATCCTGTCTGCCGGATGCGTATCTCGCTGTAGGAAAGGAACTTACGGAGTACTTAGCTGCGCCGGCACACGGTCGTCTATGTCCTATAAAGAACCATGAAAATCTGACGATTTCACGGCACATAATCCCGTAACTAACTAGCATGAATGGTCTTATTGCACCGTGTTCAGTCCTGACCGTGGGGTGCCACTAAATGGAACACACTGTCATTTTTTGTCCTATGACACTTTGACTGACACTTTGCCGTCGCCGAGGCGACGACGGGGGCAGCGCATGTTAGATAATGCGAAACTCCACCTGTCACGATGCTGATCAAACTGCGTACTGTTCTGCCGCTCGCCATCGTCGCCGGCGCGCTCGCCTTGCAGCCTGCGTCGGCGGATTTCGGCGAGGGCGACTTCCTGTCGCGCGTCCGGCGCCTGACGGTCGAAGGCAAGCGCGCCGGCGAAGGCTACTGGTCACCCGACGGCAAGAAGCTCGTCTTCCAGAGCGAGCGGGAACCGGGCAATCCGTTCTACCAGATCTACTCCCTCGATCTGGAGACCGGTGACGCGAAGCGCATCTCGCCCGGCCTGGGCAAGACCACCTGCGCGTTCTTCCGGCCGGGCGCGGACGGCGACATCGAGTTCGCCTCCACGCACGCCGATCCGAAATCCAAGCAGTACCAGGACGAGGAGAACGCGTTCCGCGCCTCGGGCAAAGAACGCCGCTACTCCTGGGACTACGACCCCGAGATGGACATCTACGTGCACGGCGGGCGCACGGGCAAGCTCACGCGGCTGACGACCGCCAGGGGCTACGACGCCGAGGGCAGCTACTCGCCGGACGGGCAATGGATCGCCTTCACGTCGATGCGCGACGCCTACAACCGGGCGCTCAGCGACGCCGAGAAGAAACAGCTCGAGGTCGATCCCAGCTACTTCGCCGAGATCTACATCATGAAGGCGGACGGTTCGGGCCAGCGGCGGCTCACCAGCGTCGCCGGCTACGACGGCGGGCCGTTCTTCACGCACGACGGTTCGCGCATCGTCTGGCGGCGGTTCGATGTGACGGGCGTCATCGCCGACGTGTGGACCATGAAGCCGGATGGCACCGACCAGCGGCAGATCACGAACTTCGGCGCGATGAGCTGGGCGCCCTACGAGCACCCGTCGGGGAAGTACTTCATCTTCGCGTCGAACAAGCTCGGGTTCGACAACTTCGAGCTCTACATGGTCGATGTCGCGGGCACGAAGGAACCGGTGCGCGTGACCTACTCGGCCGGCTTCGACGGACTGCCGGTGCCGTCGCCCGACGGCAGGCAGCTGGCGTGGACGTCGTCGCGCGCCGGCGGATCCGCCGGACAGTTGTTCCTCGGCCAGTGGAATCACGAGAAGGCGCTCGAAGCCATCGCCCAGGCGCCGCTCAAGAAATCCGGGACCAAGCCATGAGACACCGCCCTTTAATGCTGGCGTTCGCACTGGCGGCCGCGGCCATCAGCCACCCCGCCGCCGACACCGCGCGGCTGCGCACCACCGTACAGGCGCTGGCGTCCGAACGATTCGGCGGCCGCATGACCGGGTCTGAGGGCGAAGCCCTCGCCCGCCAGTTCATCGTCTCGGAGTTGCGGCGCATCGGCGCGAAGCCGTTGCCGGGACGCAGCGACTTCGAGTCGCCGTTCGAGTTCACCGCCGGCACGCGCGACGGCGGATCGAAGGTGGGCGTCAGCATCACGCTTCCTCCTCGAGATGGCGTCACCAGCGGTTTCGTACCGGGTCAGGGCCCGGGCGCCAGCGCGCGGGCGCTTTCCTTCTCCGACAACGGCGATGTCGAAGGCCCGGTCGTCTTTGCCGGCTACGGCATCGTCGTACCCGACGGCCAGGACTTCGGGTACGACAGCTACGCGGGCCTCGACGTCAAGGACAAGGTTGTGCTCGTCCTGCGATACTTCCCCGAAGACGCCGACCGCAAGACCAAAGGCATCCTCGCCCGCTATGCCGATTTGCGATACAAGGCGATGGCAGCCCGCCAGCACGGCGCGAAGGCGATGCTGGTCGTGGCCGGACCGAGCTCGCCGAACGCCGGCGAGCTGATTCCGATGACGTTCGACACGGCGATCGCCGGGTCGGGCATCCTCGCGCTCGGCATCACCGGCGATCTGGCGAACCAGTTGTTCGCCGCCGTGCCCGACAAGAACCTGAAGGACGCGCAAAAGGCGCTCGATTCCGGCAACCCGCACGTCGCCGGCTTCACGCTCACGGGGGCGAACGTGAGGGTGCACGCCGACGTGGTGCGGGAGACGCGTACCGGGCGGAACATCACCGCCTACCTGCCCGCGACCGCCCCGGCGCCGCCCGGCCCCAAGCCGTGGATTGCCATCGGCGCACACTACGACCACCTTGGCCGGGGCGACAACGGGCTGTCGCTGGCGTCGAAAGAAGAACAAGGACACGTGCACGGCGGCGCCGACGACAACGCCTCCGGCACCGCGGCGGTGCTGGGCGTCGGCGAGATCTTCTCCAGGGAACAGCGGCGGCGGAACCTGGTCCTCAACTTCTGGTCGGGCGAGGAACTCGGCCTTCTCGGCTCCGCCTCGTTCGCGTCGAAGCCGCCAATCCCGCTCGCCGACATCGCGGCCTATCTCAACTTCGATATGGTCGGCCGCATGCAGGATAACAAGCTCAACGTCCAGGCCAGCGGGTCGAGCCCTGTATGGGACAGACTGGTCGAACAGGCCAACGTGAAGGCCGGCTTCGATCTGCGCGTGCAGGCCGACCCGTATCAGCCGACCGACGTGCAGACGTTCAACCTGGCGAGCGTGCCGAGCCTGAATTTCTTCACCGGATCGCACGTGGACTACCACAAGCCCAGTGACACGGCGGACAAGATCGAGTACGACGATCTCGAGCGGATCGTCGAGTTTGCAGCCGCGATCATCCGGCGGCTGGACGCGTCGCCGGACGCGCCGGCGTTCACGAAGGTCGAGCCGCAGAACCAGGGCGGCGCCAGCCGCACGGGCATCCGGATCTTCACGGGGACGATTCCCGATTACGCGTCGGACGCCAAGGGCCTGCTGCTCGGCGGCGTGGTCGGCGGCGGCCCGGCTGAGCAGGCCGGACTTCAGAAGGGCGACGTCATCGTCGAGATCGCCGGCCAGACGATCGCCAACGTCTACGACTACACCTACGCGCTCGAAGTGCTGAAGATCGGCCAGCCCGCGAAGGTGGTCTACACCCGAAACGGCGAGCGCAAAGAGACGATGCTGACCCCGTCCGCGCGAAAGTAGGCGGCCCTTTCAGGGCCGCCAACGCGGGGCTGCCGGCCTGCCGTGCTCCCGCAGGCCTGAAGGCCTGCACTACTTACGCACGCAGCCGAAAGAACGTGATCATGTCGGTGCTCTTCGGCGGCGCGGCGCCCAGTTGGCGCAGCAGCGTTGTCACCTGCCCGCGATGGTAGCTGCCGTGGTTGACGACGTGCGTGAGCATCTCCGAAAACGGTGACGCGCCCGTCGCGCCGCTGAGCAGCCTGTATTCGAAGACGCGCGACACGCCGGCCTCGCCGAGGCCGTCCACGAACGCGCGGACCTTGCTCTCGAGATCCGCCCACGCCCCGCGAATGGATTCGACATCCGGATAGTTGTCGTACGCGATCAGCGAGGACGGCGATTCTCCGAGCCAGCGCGTGTACCAGATCCAGTCCGCGGCGTAGATGTGCGCCACCGTGTCGCGGACGGACTTGAAGCTGCTGTCCACCTGGCGCGTGAACTGCTCGGGCGACAGCGGGGCCACCGCGTCGAAGATCACGTCGCGGGCCCAGTAGTGATAGTCGAGAAGGGTTCGCAGATCTTTGAGGTCCATGGCGGGGATTATAGTCAACAGTCGGCAGTCGGCAGTCGGCAGTCGGCAGTCGGCAGTCAGCAGTCAGCAGTCGGCAGTCGGCAGTCGGCAGTCGGCGGCGCTACTTCAGCAACGGCACATCGATTTCCTGCTCGCCGCGTCTGGCGAACGTGCCGGCATCGAACGTTGCGAGGACGAGGCGGCGGTCGCGTTCGTAGAGCAACGTGATTTCGTCGCTCCTCAGGACGACCATCTGAATCTTCCTCACGCCAACGGCCGCGTCCACGACGCGTCTTCCTGGCGGATCGACCAGCAGCACCTTTCCTCCCTCGACGTCACGTTCGCCCTCCGCCGGTTTCACGAGAACGGCCGTCGCAACCGTCCGACGCTCGCTCGAGTAGCTGTCTCCTTCGGCGAGATCAGTCGTCTCGATGACATGCTGGTTGTCTCCAAGCAGCCAGCGCGCGGACTTCTCGCCGGGCTGAATGAACAGGATGTTCCGGACCTCGCTGGTCCCACTGCTGAAAGCCACGCTGCCGCTGTGCCGGTACAAGTGCGCTCGCATCACCGCGGTGCCAGTCACGAAAGATGGCTGGGACAACGACGTCCGGAAGTCGGCCTTCGCACCGGCAACAGCAGGGGCAGCTTCGGCTTCTCGCCGGAGGGCCGCCCTCCCGGCCACCTCGCTCACCAGGTAGGCGACCACCCCGAAGGTCACGGCGCCTGCGGCGACCAGGATCAGGATGGCGTTCACGCGCCAGAGATACCGGAATGCTTTCTTCCATTTGGTCATGAGACTCGTCCTCTCACTTCTGGACAGCGCTGAAATGATCGAGGAAGAACAGCTTGCCTTCCTCGACGACCGGAGCGCCGGGCGCGCGCCACAACACGGGCCGCATGAACGTAACGACCTGAAACGACACCACGCAGAACAGCGTCAGCCAGAGCAGCACCGCGCCCGGGGGCACCTCTGGAAGCGCCGCGCTGAGGAATCGTCCCCCGAAGAAGAGTGCGAGGCCCCACAACAGGAGGTGAAGCCAGACGACGAAGGACAGCGAAGTGCTGCTGACGGAAAACAGCCAGCCAATCGGCAGCAGCCCGACGAGCACGAGACCGACCAGGCCGAGAAACCCGGCCAGGACCACCGCGAGCCGCTGGCGCGTGAGCGGCGCTCCGGCCAGAAGGCCGAAGACATAGAGGCTCGGCACGCACAGCGCGGCGGTGGCGAGCATGATGATCGGCGCCTTCGCGGCGGCGATCGCCACCTGCGCCCCGCCCTGGAAGAAGCCGCTGGCCGCCCCGTAGAGCCCCCAGCACGCCACGGATCCTGCGAGCACGCGAAGAGTCCAGGCGCGAACGGACGCGCCGGCCTGGGCGCGTTCCGTTCCGGCCATCGGCCGCCGCAGCAGCTCGTCGAGTGTCCCGACGACTCCTCGTGGTTCCACGGCGACGATCTCGTTGTGACCAGTCATGGCCATCCTTTTCTTGATCGGCTACTTCGACCAGAGATACGGGGCGATGTCGGTGCCGATGAATTCGTACACGTTGCCCGTCAGTGCGTCCTCGCGGAGAAAGACGAGCGGATGTTCGGGGCTCACGCTGCCAACAAAAGGTCGAAGAGCCCAGGCCATCTCGCCGCCGACCAGCGCGTACGCCAGCAGCCACAGCACATACGCCGAGGCGATCACGCGGCGCGGGTGCGGCAGCCGGACCATGGCCCGCCAGAGCGTGTGCGTGCCGCCCACCCCGCACATCGCCACGAACGCTGTGTGAAAGAGGTAGAGCTCGTTGTGCGTCGTGCGCGCCGACGCGTCCGGAATCGGGGCGCACCACGTGAAGAACCAGGCGATCGGCGTCAGCGACGCGAGCAGCACCGCAGAAGTAGCCAGGCCTGTGAACGTCAGGATCGCGACATGCGAGAACTGGAGGGAGAGGCCAAGCGCCCGCGAGACGACCCAGCTGAAGAGCACCGTGAACGCCGACGTCAGCAGCAGGACGAGCGGCAGCTTGAGGGCGTCGTAGGCCGCGAGCCGCGCGCCGTGCCACGATCCGAGCGCGGCGCCGTAGAGCGCGGCGCCGGCGACCATCACGATGAGCAGCTGCCCGAAGATCGGCGTGGCCGGTTCGTCGCCGAGCACCCGGTCGAGCAGCTGCTCCCGGCCGGTCAGCAGCTGAAACCACATGGTCGGGCCTACTTCAGGACGGTCAGCGACACGTCGATCTTCATCACCTCTCCGGTGACGGGATCGGTGGCGGCCAGGGACTGGCCGCTCTCGCCGTTGCGCAGCAGCATCGAGAAGCTCGTCGTGAACGATCGGACAAGCTGCGTACTGTCGCCCGCCCGTGGCGGCGTCGCTTGCAGATGACGCTGGTCGCTCTGGTACACCGAGCTGTAGTTGAGCGCGAGCGTGATGCGGAAACGCCCCTGGTCCGCGGGGGTGGCCGTGCAGTCCATGTTCGTCCCGATGTCGTGCACCGTCACGAGCGGGCCGTCCTTGCCGGCGTTGGCGATCGGCACGGCAACGCCGATCCGCAGCGCGACCCGGTTGTCCCGGTCCCCCGCATTCACGAGCAGCGAATACGGCATCGTCGCGACCTTCCGCTCGCCTTCGAAGCGTGAAATCGTGACCTGCACGCGCAGAGGCGTGGACGGCGCGCCAGCCGCGGCCTCCTGCGCCAGCGTCGTCCGAGGAACCGCGAGGAGCAGGGCTCCGACCACGACCGGAATGATTCGATTCACGGAAGACTCCTCAGTTGGCTCGAAGGGGCTCGGGTGCCCGCAATTCTGGAATATCAACAGCGTCGATCCGGATCGGGGCGACGGAAACCGGCGCCTCGGCTGACTGGTAGACATCTGCCCGCGTCGCCGCCCGCCCAATCAGCTGCGAGGCGACGCCAGGCTCCTGACCGCTCAGCGAAGCGAGCAGCCGCGCGATCACCTCGGGTTGTCCCGTCGGCACGAGCACGTCGGCATCGCCACGAACGTTTCTACGCGGCACCGCACTCACGTCTGGACGCGTCATCGGATTCCGGGCCGGTTGCGCCGCCGCAGTCATCGGGGGCGGAGCTTCCGCCGGAACGGTGGGCGCCTTCCCGGCGACGATCACGCGTGGGCTGTTCTGCGGTGTACTGGCGGCCCGCCGATATGGCCGGACACCTTGCGCGATGGCGACCAGCACGGCAGCCGCCGCGACAGCGGCGGTTACCAGCAGCCATCGGCCGCGCCCGGATTGAATCCGAACACTCGCCTTCTCACGCAGGCGAACCTGGTAGTCAGCCGCTGGCCTTGCGCTTCCGACTTGCTCAATGGCGAAATCGATCGTCGCCATCAGACGTGCCTCCCCCTCCAGCCGCAGCTGGCAGGACGAGCACGTCGCCAGATGAGCGGCCGCGGACGATCCGAGCGGCGCGCCGAGCGCGTGGTCGTTCAGCTCTCGGGTGAATCGGTCACAAGCCATCGGAGCCTCTCAGCCAACTGACGCCGGCCCAGGAAGAGCCGCGATCGCACGGTGCCTTCGGGGATGTCCAGGAGCGACGCCACTTCTCGCGTGTCGTGGCCCTCGATCGCCGACAGGACCATGACGATGCGCAGCTTTTCCGGCAGGCCGTCGATGGCCAGCCACACATGCCGGGCCCGTTCGCGCGCCACGGCCACTTCTTCGGTGCTCGGACGCCAGATGCCGGGATCGACCTGCTCGCGCGCCTGCCGGCGCCGATCCGCCCGCCAGCGATCGATCGCCAGGCGCCAGGTCATCCGCGACAGCCACGCGCGGAAGCGGTGGCGATCCTTCAGCTGCCCAATGCGGCGATAGGCGCGAGCGAACGCTTCCTGCGCGATTTCCTCGGCGTCCTCCCGGTTCCGCAGCACGCCGTACGCGATGCCGAACGCCAGGCGGGACGAGTCGCCCACCCGCTCCTCGAACTCGCGGTCGAGTTCGGGAACGGCGCTCACAAGACGGTCCGGCCAGCGGGCCACCCAATCATTCATGCGATGTCCGGAAGCAAGACGGCGCCCACGCCGATTCTGTTCACCCGCCCATTATTCGGGGAAAGCGAGCGATCGCCCCGACTACAGATCTGTAAGCGGAATGGGCAGTCGGCAGTCCGCAGTCGGCAGTCAGCAGTCAGCAGTCGGCAGTCGGCAGTCAGCAGTCCGCAGACAATCGGCAGTCTCGGCGGGCGATCAACCGCGATTGGTTCGGTCCTCGCGTTCCAGATGCCTGATCAAGCCCGTTAACATCCTCGCGAGCTCGTCGTAGCGATCCGAGTGCGTTGAGCGTTCGGTGTCCGTGATGTACTCGCGTCGCTGGGCGATGGACAGGTGCGCGCGTATTTCCTTGGTCGTGCCGCGGGCGATGTACAGGTAGTGGGCGAAATGGCGGTCGGTCTTCTGTCCGAAGCCTTCCGCAATGTGAGCGGGAACACGCCCCGACGCCGCGCGCAATTGTCTTTGAAGCTCCCAATCGCCGGCTCGCTCGAACCGGCTCGTGATGGCAGAAATCGCATCGGCTGCAATCAGGGCCTTTTGATAAACCTGCAATTCCTCGACGCAGGACGCTCGCACGACGTTGGGTTAAGCAGGTTTCGTTCCCGATTCTCGACTGACTCGCGACTCTTGACTGCCGACTGCCGACTGTCGACTGCCGACTGCTGACTGCTGACTGCTGACTGCTGACTGCTGACTGACTACGCCGAAGGCCTCTCCGGGCTTTCGACGTGAGGCCGGCCGATGCCCAACGCGATCAGCCGCGGCGGGATGTCCCGCAGAATTGGAACATGCATAAGAACGCGGACGAAGAGCGGGATCGACGGGGTCTCGGACGAAGCGAGCGCGGGTCCGAGGAAACGGTTCTGGACGACGGACTGGAAGCCCTGAAGCAGTCGCACGGGTCGCTCGCGCCGCCGCTGCACTTCGGCCAGGTCGGCCTCGGTGACGCGCCCCTCCGAGAGCGGCCGCCAGAGGACGTTCGCCGCCACCACCGCGTCCTGGATCGCGACGTTGATGCCGAGCCCGCCAATCGGCGACATGGCGTGCGCGGCGTCGCCGATCGCCAGATACCCCGGCTTGTGCCAGGTGATCAGCTGGTCCGCGCGGACGGTCAACAGCTTCACCTGCTCCCAGTCGGTTATGCCCGCGACACGATCGGAGAGCTCGGGCGCGACCCTGCCGACCTCCTGCCGGAAGTGCTCCAGTCCGCCGGCCCGAAGAGCGTCGGCCGTGCCCTTCGCGATGACGAACGCAATCTGCCAGTAGTCGCCGCGGTCGAGCATCACGAGCACCCGGCCGGCGCCGAGCCGCCCGTTAATCGCGCGCGGCTCGCCTGATAGTCGCGGGAGCCTGAACCACAGCACGTCCATCGGAGACGACGTTTCGAGCAGCGGCAGCCGCGCGGCCTCTCGCGTGCGGGCAGACCGTCCGTCTGCGCCGACGGTCAGGAGCGCGGTCAGGTCGTGCTCGCCGGCCGCATCGCGATAGCGGACGCCGGTGACGGCACCGTCCCGATGGAGCAAGTCGACGACCTCCGCGTTTCTGATCAGCGTGAACGACGGAAACCGTGCGGCTTCGCCCGTCATGAATTCCAGGAAGTCCCACTGCGGAACGAACGCGATGTACGGAAACCTGGTCGGAAGCCGCTTGAACGTGAAGCTGATCGACTGGCCGGCGGTCGTCCGGCCGCCGACGTTTGAGACCTTGCTGTGTGGAAGGGCGAGAAACGCGTCCGCAAGACCGAGCTCGTCGAGAATCTCGAGCACCGACGGGTGAATCGTATCCCCGCGAAAATCGCGCAGGAAATCACCATGCTTCTCGAGGACGACGACGCGGATGCCGGCGCGGGCCAGCAGGTAGCCGAGAACCGCTCCCGCGGGCCCACAACCGGCCACACAACAGTCGGCAGTCGCCAGTCGGCGGTCCGCAGTCATGGCCTGAGTCTACCCGAGGCCCACAACCGCTGACTGCCGACTGCCGACTGCCGACTGCTGACTGCTGACTGCCGACTGTCAGGCCGCCGGCTTCACGGTGAAGAACACGCTGCGGCCATCGCGTTCGACGAGCAGCAGCACCGGACGATCGGTCGTCTTCCGAACCGCGGCGCGAAGCTCCTCGGCCGACTGCACCGCCTGCCGGTTCACCTCGAGGATCACGTCGCCCTCCTCGAGCCCCGCATCGGCGGCGCGGCTGTCAGGATTCACCTGCGTGATCACGAGGCCCTTCGAGTTGCGCTCGACGCCGATGCCCAGCGCGGCCTTGTCCACGTTCGCCGGTTCGGCGTCGCGCGCCGCCCGCTTGCTGACTTCCGCCTCGTCCAGTTTCACGGGCACCGTCTTCTCGGCGCCGTCGCGAACGATCCCGACGGTCGCGTTCGACCCTGGCTGCGCGTCAGCCACATGGTTGCGAAGGCTGTTGAAGTCGGTGACGGTCTGGCCGTTGAAGGACTGGATCACGTCCCCGCGTTTCAGCCCCGCTCGGTCGGCCGCGCTGTCGGGCGTCACCTTGCTGACGATGGCGCCGCCCACGTGCTTGAGGCCCAGGCTCGCCGCCAGATCCGACGTCACGGGCTGCACTTCCACGCCGAGCTGCGCGCGACGGACGCGGCCGTCCTTGCGCAGATCGTCCACGACGCGGCGCGCCATGTTCGACGGAATCGCGAAGCCGATGCCGATGTTCGCATCGACCGGCGAGAGCATTTCGGCGTTGATCCCGATCACTTCGCCCTTCGTGTTCACCAGCGCGCCGCCAGAGTTGCCGTGGTTGATCGGCGCATCGGTCTGGAGGAAGTCCTGGTAGCTGCGGTTGCCGTCGCCATCGCCCGAGCCGGTCGACCGCCCCTTGGCGCTCACGATCCCCATCGTCACCGTCTGGCCGACGCCGAGCGGGTTGCCGATCGCGAGCACGACGTCGCCAATCTGCGCGTTGTCGGAGTTGCCGAGCGGCGCGGTCTGCAGGCCCGTGGCGTTGACTTTCACGAGCGCGAGATCGCTCGGCTTGTCGGTGCCGATGACCTTCGCTTCGAGCGTGCGGCCATCCGACAGATCGATGTGAATCGCCTCAGCCCCGTCGACGACGTGGTTGTTGGTCAGGATGTAGCCATCGCTCGTCATGACCACGCCGGACCCGAGGCCGCGCTGACGGTAGCTACGCGGTACTGCGCGCTGGCGCGGACCCCGAGAATTGTCGCCGCCCTCCTCGCCGAAGAACCGGCGGAAGAAGTCGTCGCCCTCGAATTGAAACTGCGTCGGCGACTACCCTGGCCTTGCCCTCGACTCGAATCGTGACGACGGCAGGGGCCACGGTCTTGACGATGTCGGCGTACGAATCGCGTCCGCCCGGAATGCGGCCGGCCACGGCCGACTGCTGACTGCTTGACTGCTGACTGCCGACTGCCGACTGCTGACTGCCGACTGCTGACTGCCGACTGCCGACTATGGAGAGTTGACTGGTCGCCCCGAGGCTGTGCCAGGCTGCGCCGCTCATCAGAACTACCGCGGCCAGCACCGCCAGACCGCTCCTGATACTCAAACGTCTCGTACCCATGGTGGTGTTCGTCCTTTCAGAAAAATGACTTCTGAACTATTGGACGGCACACCGCCTTTCCGGGTCGTGACAGGAACATTACAAAGAGGAAAGGTTCAAGGTTCAGGGTTCAGGGTTCAGGGTTCTGGGTTCTGGGTTCTGGGGGTAAGGACACCGTAAAGGTCGAGCCGCGGCCGGGTTGGCTGTCGACGCTGACCGCTCCGCCGTGGGCTTCGACGACCGCCTTGACGAGGCTCAGGCCCAGGCCGAGGCCGCGTTCGGCCCGGCTCTGGTCGCCTCGGAACAGGCGATCCCAGATCCGCGGCTGTTCGTCGGCGGGGATGCCCATCCCGGTGTCGCTGACGCGGAGGACGGCGCGGCCGCCCTCGCGGCCGGCCGACACCTCGACACGGCCGCCCGAGGGGGTGTACTTGATGGCGTTGTCGAGCAGGTTGGCCGCCACCTGCTCCAGCCTGGTGCGGTCGACGCTGACGCGGACGCCGGCATCCGGGCTCGCCGCCAGCGTGACGCCCTTGGCGTCGGCGGTATCGCGATAGAGATCGATTGCGCGCGAAACGATGTCGGCCAGCGCCACGGGCTCGCGCTTGAGCGGCATCGCGCCGCTCTCCGCTTCGGTGATGTCCATGAGCGTCGTGAGCATGACGAGCACGCGATCCGCCTCCTCCACGCAGTCGGCCAGCGCTTCGCGGTAGCGGCCGATGTCTGGCGGCCCGGCCAGCGCCAGTTCCGCCGAGGCGCGCAGGCGCGTCATCGGCGTGCGCAGATCGTGCGAGACGTTGTCGAGCGCGCCGCGCATGCCGGTCACGAGGCCCTCGATCTTGTCGAGCATGGCGTTGAACAACGCCGACAATTCGTCGATGGAGTCCCGATGCTCGGCGATTGGCACGCGGCTGTCGGTGCGGCCGGTCGCGATGATGCGCTGGACGGCCTCGGTGAGCTGACGGATGGGTTTGACGGCCGTTTGCGTGGCGATCACGCCGCCGGTCAGGGCGATGAGCACCACCGACAGCGTAACCAGACCGAGGGCGGCCCGGAAGCGCGCGAGCAGATCGTCGCGCGCCTCGGTGCTCTTCCCCACCTGGACGAGCGTGCCGTCGGCGAGCCGCAAGGATCCGGTTTCGAGCGACGCGACATCCCACCCTTGCGGCTGGCTCAGGACGATCGCTTCGGCGCCCCGGTCCACCACCCGCACGAACAACCGCTCGGGCGCGGTCTGCTGCTCGGCCTGCACGGTTGCGGCGAGCGCGTCGAGGCCGCCGCGGTCGTAGGCCGTCGCGTACAGGCCCAGCTTGCTGTCGATGAGCTGGCGATCGCGCTGGGCCAGCGAGGCCGACGCGAGCAGGTACGTCAGCGTCACGATGGCCATCGAGCCGGCCACGAAAAGCGTCGCGTACCAGACGCCGATACGCAGCCCGTAGACGAGCGGACGCCCGTCGCGCTCAGGCGCGGACGACATACCCCACCCCGCGGACGGTGTGAATGAGCTTTCTGTCGAAAGAGCGATCGACCTTGTCGCGCAGGCGGCTGACCAGGACGTCCACGATGTTGGTCTGCGGGTCGAAGTTGTACTCCCACACGTGCGACAGGATCATCGTCTTCGAGACGACCTTTCCGGCGTTGCGCATCAGGTATTCGAGCAGCGCGAACTCGCGCGGGCGCAGATCGACGACGGTTCCGGCGCGTGTCACCCGGCGCGAGAGCAGATCCAGTACCAGATCCTCAACGGTGAGCGTCGTCGGTTCGGGCGTGCGGGAGGCGCGCCTGACCAGCGCCTGCACGCGCGCCAGGAGCTCCGCGAACGCAAACGGCTTGGTCAGGTAGTCGTCGCCGCCGGCCTGCAGGCCCCGCACGCGATCGTCCACTGACCGCTTCGCGCTGAGAATCAGCACCGGCGTAACCACGCCCTTCCGGCGCAGCTCCTCGATCACCGACAGGCCGTCGCGCCGGGGCAGCATCACGTCCACGACGGCTACGTCGTAGGTCTGCGCCAGCGCGGCGTCGAGCCCTTCGGCGCCGTCGGCGGCGCGGTCGACGGCGAAGCCCGCCTCGCGCAGTCCGCGCGCGACGAAGTCCGCAATCGTGTCGTCGTCTTCGATGAGCAGCGCGTGCACTCTTTGTCCCTGGTCTCCGGTAGCGCGGGGCTTTCAGCCCCGCGGACGCGGCCCTGAAAGGGCCGCGCTACTGCCGACTGCCGACTGCCGACTGCCGACTGCTGACTGCTGACTACTTGAGCGCCTCGCGTGCCGTGCTGCCCGCGGGCGCGGCGCGCAGGTATTGCTTCGGCCACGACACTGTTCGCTCGAGCTCGGCGGCGGCGCGCAGCGGCCAATACGGGTCGCGCAGCAGCTCCCGCGCGAGCAGGACGCAGTCGGCGCGTCCGCTCGAGACGATCTCGTCCGCCTGGCGAGCCGACGTAATCAGGCCGACCGCCCCGGTCGGCACGCCGGCCTCGCGGCGGATGCGCTCGGCGAACGGCACCTGATAGCCCGCCGCGACGGGAACCGTCGCGGTGGCGACGTTGCCCCCCGACGAGCAGTCGATCAGATCAACGCCGCGATCGCGCAGCGCGCGTGCAAGCTCCACCGATTGCTCGATGTCCCATCCGCCGCCGGTCCAGTCGGTGGCCGAGATGCGGACAAACACAGGGTGCCCGTCCGGCCACACCTGGCGCACGGCGTCGACAACCTCGAGGCACAGCCGGATGCGATTCGCGAACGACCCGCCGTACTCGTCCGTGCGCCGGTTGCTCAACGGCGAAAGGAACTCATGAAGCAGATACCCGTGCGCCGCGTGGACTTCGACGACGTCGAAGCCGGCGCCGAGGGCGCGGCGGGCGGCAGCGGCAAACGCCGAGACGATCGCGGCGATTTCGGCGGCCGACAGCGCGGCCGGGCGCGGGTAGACGTCGGAAAATGGCTCGACCGTGGGTCCGGCGACCTGCCATCCGCCAGCCGATGCCGGCACGGCCCGCAGCGGCCCCTCCCATGGCAGCGTTGTGCTGCCCTTGCGGCCCGCGTGCGCGAGTTGAATGGCCGCGGCGCTTCCTTGCGATCGGACGAAGTGTACGATCCTGGCGAGACCTTCCACGTGCCGATCGCTCCAGATTCCCAGATCCGCCGGAGAAATGCGGCCTTCCGCCGTCACCGCCGTGGCTTCGGTCATGGTCAGCGCGGCGCCGCCCGCCGCGCGCGATCCCAGATGCACCAGGTGCCAGTCGTTTGCGAACCCCTCGTCGCTCGAGTACTCGCACATGGGCGAGACGAGGACGCGGTTGGTGAGCGTCAGGCCCCTGAGAGTGATCGGATCGAACAGATGCGGCATGGCCACCATTCTCGCCTGAAAGCGCGGGCGTGTTACGCTCAGATACCGACCTCTGCTCCGCCACGTCGGGGGCGGCGTACAGACCACCACCAGCGTGCGCGTCTTCTTTTCCACGTCATCGGGACCTGTTGTCATGACGCCTTTTGAAAACAACTTTGAGAAAATCAGGGAGAGATCGGCCGTGAGAGCCGGCCTGTTGTCCCTGGTCCTGCTGTTCGCGCCCGTCATCGGTCCGGCTCCCGCGGCCGCACAGGAGGCGCCGGCCCGCCAGCCGGGCTTGAACGCGTCACCGTTTCTCGGCGGCGTGCCGGCCGGTACGGCGACTTCGGAACCGGTCGCCGTCTCGATTGTCGACGCCATCAATCGGTCGCTCGAACACAACCTCGGGCTGCTGCTGTCGGAAAACAGCGTGGGACGCGCCGGCGGCCTGCAGAAGATGGCGATGAGCGGCCTGCTGCCGAACGTCAGGGGATACGTCTCGGAGTCACGCCAGGTCGTGAACCTCGCCGCGTACGGCTTCCCCCTGCCCGAGGGCATCCCTCCCATCGTCGGTCCGTTCAACCTGTTCGACGCGCGCGTCTCGGTGTCGCAGGCCGTCCTGGACTTTCACGCGTTGAACGACAACCGGGCGGAACAGCACAACGTCGCGGCCGCGGAGTACAGCTATAAGAGCGCACGCGACCTGGTGGTGCTGGTCGCCGCGAACGCCTATCTGCAGGCGCTGGCCTCGTCGGCGCGTGCCGACGCGGCGCGCGCGCAGGGCGACACGGCGCAGGCCCTCTACAACCAGACAACGAACCTGCGTCAGGCCGGAATCGTGGCCGGGATCGACGTCCTGCGCGCGGAAGTGCAGCTGAGCACCGAGCGGCAGCGCATCACCGCGACACGGAACGAGTTCGAAAAGGCCAAGCTTCAGCTCGCGCGGGTCATGGGCCTGCCGGTGGGACAGCCGTTCACGCTCGTCAGTGAGCTGCCGACGGTGCCGAATCCCAGTCTGTCATTCGACGAAGCGCTCGAGCGCGCGTACAAGTCGCGTCCCGACTACCAGGCGGCGCTCGAACGCGTGCAGGCTGCGGAAGCCGCGCGCGCGGCCGTCCAGGGTGAAGCGCTGCCGTCGGTACGCGTAAACGCCGACTACGGCGACATCGGGCTGAGCCTGCCGAATTCCCATTACACCTACGCCATTGCCGGCGTGCTGAGCGTCCCGATCTTCCAGGGCGGACGCGTCAAGGGCCGCCTGCTCGCAGCCGATGCCGATCTCCGCAACCGCCGGGCGGAGGCCGAAGACATGCGTGCCGGCATCTACTACGAGCTCAAGACGGCGTTCCTCGATCTCGAGGCCAGCAACGAACAGCTCCAGGTGGCCACGCGCGCGCGCGAGGTCGCCGCGGCGGCGCTGGTCCAGTCGCGCGATCGACTCGCGGCCGGGGTCGCCAACAACATCGAAGTGATTCAGGCGCAGGAAGCCGTGAGCGTCGCCAACGAACGCTACATCACGGCGCTCTACCTGAACGGCGTCGGGAAGGCCGTGCTCGCGAGGGATCTCGGCGGAGCGGAGCAGGCCGTTCGACAGTATCTCGGAGGCGCACGCTGATGGCCGAGCAAGCAGGAGGATGGACAGGGCAGCCACGATTCCGCATTCTGATCGGGGTGGTGATCGCGTGCGTCATCGGCGTCGGCGTCTGGTTGTACCGCACCGCCGGCCGCGAGACGACCGACGATGCCCAGGTGGACGCGCACGTGGCGCAGATTTCGGCGCGCGTCGGCGGAACCGTCCTGCGGGTGCCGGTCAAGGACAACCAGGCGACCGACGCCGACGCGACGCTGGTAGAGATCGATCCGCGGGACTATCAGATCGCCGTCGACAAGGCGCGGGCCGAACTGCTGGATGCGGAAGCCGCCGCCCAGGCCGCGAAGAACAACGTCCCGATCACGTCGACAGCCGCGGCCGGCGGCGTCACCAGCGCGCAAAACGCCATCGAACAGGCGAACGCGACGATCGATGAGGCCGAAAAGGGCGTCGAGGCCGCGCGGGCGCGCCTCGCGGCCTCCCAGTCCCGTGTGCGGGAAGCCGAGGCCAACGCCACGAGGTCCGCTCGCGACGCCGAACGCCTGAAGGGGCTGCTCGCCAAGGACGAAGTCTCGCAGCAGCAGTACGACACAGCGGTCGCCGCCGCCGAAGGCCAGCGCGCGGCCCTGGAGACGGCGAAGAGCCAGGTTGTCGAAGCCGAGACGGGCATTCGCACGGCGGAGAGCCGCCTCGTGCAGGCGCGCACGAGCGTGAAGACGGCCGAAGCCGGGTTGCGAAACGCCCAGACGGCGCCCCAGCAGATCTCGGCGATCCAGGCGCGCGCCGCCGCCGCCGAGGCGCATGCCCAGCAGGCGCGGGCGGTACTGGCGCAGGCCGAGCTGAACCTGCAGCACGCGACCGTGAAGGCCCCGGTCAAAGGGGTGATCAGCCGGAAGACGGTCGAGGTCGGACAGAACGTCCAGCCGGGCCAGCCGCTGATGGCGATCATCGCGCTCGACGAGGTGTGGGTCACGGCCAACTTCAAGGAGACGCAACTCCAGCACATGCGTGCCGGCCAGCGGGCGACGCTCAAGGTGGACGCCGTTGACGGACGTCAATTCAACGGGCACGTGGAGAGCATCGCCGCGGCGACGGGCGCGCGTTTCAGCCTGCTGCCTCCGGAGAACGCGACCGGCAACTTCGTCAAGGTCGTGCAGCGCGTGCCCGTGAAGATCGTGCTCGACCCCGGCCAGGATCCGGACCACCTGCTGCGGCCGGGGCTGTCGGTCGAGCCCACGGTATATACAAAGTAGGGGCTAGGGGCTAGGGGCTGGGGCTCGTAGGGCGGCCCTTTCAGGGCCGCCAACCGCGGGGCTGAAAGCCCCGCGCTACAGACTGATGACTGATCAACAACGGCACATCAATCCGTGGCTCATCGCCGTCTCGGTGATGCTCGCCACGTTCATGGAGGTGCTCGACACCACGGTGGTCAACGTGTCGCTGCCCCACATCGCCGGCAGCCTGTCGGTGACCATCGACGAGGCGACGTGGGCCCTGACCTCGTACCTGGTGGCGAACGCGATCATCCTGCCGATGACCGGCTGGCTGGCGAGCGTCTTCGGCCGCAAGAACCTGTTGATGATCTCGGTCGTCGGCTTCACGGCCGCCTCGTTCCTGTGCGGTCTCGCGCCGACGCTCGGGTCGCTGATCTTCTTCCGCATCGTCCAGGGCGCGACGGGCGGCGCGCTGCAGCCGCTGTCGCAGGCCGTGCTGCTCGAGTCGTTCCCTCCCGAGGATCGCGGCAAGGCCATGGGCCTCTGGGGGCTCGGCGTCGTGGTCGCGCCGATCCTCGGGCCCGGTGCTCGGCGGCTGGCTCACCGACAGCTACAGCTGGCGCTGGGTGTTCTACATCAACATCCCGGTGGGCGTCGCCTCGCTCGTGATGACGAACATGTTCATCTTCGATCCGCCGTACCTGAGCCGCGAGAAGAGGAAGATCGACTACTGGGGCATCGGCATGCTGGCCGTGGGCATCGGCACGCTGCAGTTCGTGCTCGACAAGGGACAGGAAGCCGACTGGTTCTCGTCGAACATCATCACGACGCTCAGCGTCATCAGCGCGGTGACGCTGACCGCGCTCATCTGGCATCTCCTGCATACCGACGATCCCGTGGTCGATCTGCGGGTATTCAAGGCGCGCAGCTACGCCGTCGGCGTCTTCCTGATGACCGTGGTCGGCTTCGTGCTCTACGGGAGCCTCGTGCTGCTGCCCATCATGCTGCAGACGCTGCTCGGCTACCCGTCGCTCCAGGCCGGCATCGCGATGGCGCCGCGGGGCATCGGGTCGTTCTTCATGATGCCGATCACCGGCGCGCTCACGGGCCGGTTCGACGCCCGCAAACTCCTGACGATCGGCCTCGTCGTCGGCGGCGGCACCCTGCTCTGGCTGTCGTACCTCAACCTGCAAGCCGGCTACTGGGATATTTTCTGGCCGCAGCTCGTCCAGGGCGGCGGCCTGGCGCTGCTCTTCGTTCCGCTGACGACGGTGTCGATGGATCCGATTCCGCGCGAGAAGATGGGCAACGCGACGAGCCTGTTCAACCTGATGCGCAACATCGGCGGCAGCATCGGCATCGCCACGACCGGGACGATGATCGCGCGCAACCAGCAGCGGGTCACGGCCACCCTGGGCGAAAACATCAGCGCGTACGACCCGATCTCGCAGAACATGTTCCAGCAGATGCGGGCGGGGTTCATGGCAGCCGGGGCTGATGCGGTGACGGCGACGGACCGCGCCTACGCCGCGATGTTCGGCATGCTGCAGCGGCAGGCGGCCATGGTGTCCTTTGTCGGACTGTTCCAGACGCTCGGCATCGTCTTCCTGCTGCTGATCCCGCTGGTCCTGCTCATGAAGCGGCCGGGCTCGAAGGCTCCGCCGGTCGGGGCGCACTAGGAGCGACGTAGCCACAGAGGCACGGAGAGCACTGAGGAATTGCGCTTAGCAGAGGCTGCGTTTGCGCCGGCGCTGGCCGAACACAAGCGAGCCTGAGGCCACCAGAAGCGTGACCAGGTTTGGAATCCAGGCCGCCGCGTAAGGGGGCAGGGCGCGATTCCACACCAACGACCGCACGCCGTACAGCAGCATGTAGTAGCCAAGAAACGCCGCGCACGCGGCAAGTCCCAGCACCCATCGCCGGAAGAAACCACCGGACGAGATGGACAACGCAAAAAGCGCGAACACGAGCGGCGACAGCGAGAGCGCCAGGCGGGTGTGTAAGGTGAACGCGAGGGCAAGGAGATAGCCAAACTGCGCGAATGACGGGTCGAGGAACCTGTCGATCTCGCGCGAGAGCTCTCCGAGCGACAGTTCCTGAATGCCAGGGACGAGATCGGTCTGGCCGCTCATGAGAATCCGGAACGCCTGGTTGGCGGCCGGCGTGACCCAGGCGAGGTTGACGAACGAGATGACCGAGCCTGCCAGGGCCAGCACGATCACGCTGACGCCGACGCGCCGAGAAAACCGGCGTCCTCCGAGGCCAAACACGATGCCGAGCGTGGCGCCCACGGTGAGCGCGAGAGAAAACGCCTGCGGCACCAGATACACGAAACGTCGTGGCGACGGATTCTGGAGCACACCGGCGTTCGCAACGAACGGCAGTTCCAGCAGCACCACGGCGATGGCAATCATGACGGTCGAAAATGTCGCCGCGCTCAGCAGCGCCTTCCGGTCGTCGTCGGTCCATCCCTGAGTCAACCAGGTCGTGTCCGACCAGGCGCAAATGGCGAGGATCTTCAGAAAGGCAATCCAGCCCGCGGCGTGAATAGCCCTGCTCTTCCAGACGCGACCCACTCCGCACGGCCTCGGCATGCTCCAACTGGAGATCCGCGACTGCGGGATCGACCAGGCGCGCCATCGTCACGCCATCGCACCAGCGCGCTGCGAACGCGCGCAAGCGATCGCCGGGACGCCTCATCGCGCGAACTCCGGCATCAGCACCTGACCGGCTTCGGTCCAGTGCGTCAGCACGCGCCGGCCGAGCGGTGTGGCTTCATAGACGCGGCGCGGGAGCCCACCGGCTTGCGGCGGCGCGGCCTCGAGCCTGGACGTGATGTATCCCTTCTCTTCCATCCGCCCCAGCGTGACGTAGACCGTCCCCCGCTTCAGGCGGCGCCTGGACGCCGCGACCAGCTGCAGGCCGTACATCTCCTGCTGATGCACCAGCAGCTCGAGAATCAACGACTCCTTCGGGGACAAGGTCAGGACGCGAGGACGTTTGCCGGACACTCCGCGCAGTCTTACATGTGTATAAGAGTGATGTCAATCTCTGTGTCCTCCGTGCCTCCGTGGCTTCGTCCGTGGTCACGATCGCACACCACTGCGAAACCTCTGCCGTATCAGCGCCGCGGCTGTTAAACTACCCGGATGAGGCGCTTGCTCGGGATCGCGGTGGCGCTGATTGCAGCCCAGGTCCTGCAGCCCGCTGCCCGCGCCCAATCCGAGGCGCCGCGCCCGCCCGAGGCCCCTCGACCTTCGTTCACCGAGTTCCTCGCCGGCATCCGGACCGAAGCCCTCGCGCGCGGCATTCGCCCCGAGATCCTCGACGAGGCGCTGACCCACATCGACGAGCCGAGCGCGATCGTCATCGAGCGCGACCGCACGCAGGCGGAAACCGTCCTGTCCCTCGACCAGTACGTCGAACAGCGCGTGACCTCGAAGTCTGTCGCGACCGGCCGGGACATGCTCGCGCGCCACCACGAGCTCCTGGAGCAGATCAGCTCCCGCTACGGCGTCTCCGCGTCGCTCATCGTCGGCATCTGGGGGTTCGAGTCGAACTACGGACGGTTCAGCGGCGTCCGGCCGACCATCGCCGCGCTCGCCACGCTCGCCTGGGATCCGCGCCGCTCGGCGTTGTTTCGCGCGGAGCTGTTCGACGCCCTCGACATCCTCAACCGCGGCGACATCGAGCTCCCGCGGCTCAAGGGCTCGTGGGCCGGCGCGATGGGCCAGGTGCAGTTCATGCCGTCCAGCTACCTGAAATTCGCCGAGGACTTCGACGGCGACGGGCGCCGCGACATCTGGGCCACACCGTCGGACATCTTCGCCTCGATCGCCAATTACATGAAGGGCCACGGCTGGATCGATGGCGACACGTGGGGCCGCGAGGTCGCCGTCTCACCGGAAGCGCGCCGGCGGATCACGAACGAAGTGGATTCGCGCAACGGCACGTGCCGCGCAACGCGCGACATGACCGTGGCGCTTCCGGCCGCCACGTGGCAGGCGCTCGGCGTCCGCACGGCCGCAGGCGATTCGCTGCCGGCGGCGCTGCCCGACGCAGCGCTAGTGACCGGGCCGGCGCGCGCGTACCTCGTGAACCGCAACTACGACGCCCTGCTCGAATACAACTGCTCGCACGCCTACGCCGTCAGCGTGGGCCTGCTCGCCGACCGCATCGCCGGCGCCGAACCGGCGTTGAAGCCGGCCAAGGCGAAGGCGGGCAAGTCGTCCCACACGAAGAAGAAGAAAGCCTGAGCATGACGGCTCTTGCCACCGACGATCGCGGCGTCATCGCGGCCTGCCCGTCCTGCGGGCAGAAGAATCGCCTCGCCTACGACCGGCTGAGCGACACGACGCGCTGCGGCCGCTGCAAGGCCGAGCTGCCCGCCGCTTCCCTGCCGGTCGACGTCGTCAGCGCCGCCGACTTCGACAGCCTCGTAGCGTCGGCGTCGATTCCGGTCGTCGTGGACTTCTGGGCCCCGTGGTGCGGCCCGTGCCGGATGGTGGCGCCCGAAATCGAGAAAGTCGCCGCTCGCCAGGCCGGGCGCCTGCTGATCGTCAAGGTCAACACCGACGCCGTGGACGGCCTCGGCCAGCGTCTCCGCGTGATGTCCATCCCGACGATGGCCGTGTTCCGGGGCGGCCGGGAGATCGCGCGGACCACGGGCGCGCGCCCTGCCGCAGACATCGAGGCGTTCGTCGCGGGCGCGCTCGCCGCCCCACGCGGCTAGGCGTGGTTCGCGCCGGACGAATCGTCCTCCTGCTGCTCCTGGCGCGCTGGACGTTCCTGTTTCTCGTGTGGCCGATGCGCGAGGACGTCATCGGCGCGGCTTTCCTGCACCTGATCAACCTCCCGTTTCACGAAGCCGGCCACGTCCTGTTCTCGCCCTTCGGCGAGTTCATGACGACGCTCGGCGGAAGCCTGACGCAGGTGCTGGTGCCGGTAATCTGCGCGGTCGCGTTTCTGACGTCGCACTGGAACCCGTTCGGGGCGGCGGTCATGGGCTGGTGGGCCGGCGAGAACCTGATGGACGTGGCGATCTACATCAACGACGCCCGGAGCCTGCAGCTCACGCTCATCGGCGGCCAGACGGGCGCCGAGGTGGACGGTCACGACTGGGAGCGCCTCCTGCTCATGACCAACTCGCTGCACCTGGATCACCGGATCGCGAACATCACCCACTTTCTCGGTGCGGCCGTGATGATCGGCTGCCTCGCGTGGGCTGCGGTGATCGCGTGGAGAACGAAGGAAGAGTCATGGCTGACCGGAAAACTCTGATCGTCCTGGCGGCGGCCGCGGCGTTGTCGATTGCATCGCTGACGGCGCAGGCGCCCCGCGTCGCGCCCTTCGATCTCGACGAGGTGACGATCGCCGAGCTGCAGCAGCGGATGGAAACGGGCAGGAGACGTCGCGGTCGCTCGTCGAGAAGTACCTGGCGCGGATCGACGCGATCGATCGGCGCGGCCCGGCGCTCCGCAGCGTCATCGAAGTCAATCCGGACGCGCTCGACGATCGCCGACGGGCTCGACGCCGAACGCAAGCGCCGGGCGCCTGCGCGGACCGCTGCACGGCATCCCGATCCTGATCAAGGACAACATCGCGACGGCCGATCGCATGATGACGACGGCCGGTTCGCTGGCGCTCGCCGGCGCGCCGGCCGCCGCAGGACGCGTTCGTCGTCGGGCGGCTGCGCGCGGCGGGCGCGGTGATCCTCGGCAAGACGAACCTCAGCGAGTGGGCGAACTTCCGGTCGACGCACTCGTCGAGCGGCTGGAGCGGCCGCGGCGGACAGACGCAGCAATCCGTACGCGCTCGATCGCAATCCGTCGGGCTCGAGCTCCGGCTCGGGCGCCGCGATCGCGGCCAATCTGGCGCGCGGCGGCCGTCGGCACCGAAACCGACGGCTCGATCGTCTCGCCGTCGAACAACAACGTCGCTCGTCGGCATCAAGCCGACGCTCGGCCTCGTCAGCCGCACGCGGCATCGTTCCGATCGCGCACAGCCAGGACACGGCGGGTCCGATGGCCCGCACGGTCGCCGACGCCGCGGCGCTGCTCGGCGCGCATGGCCGGCGTCGACCCGGACGACGCGGCGACGACGGACGCGGACGCCGAAGGGCCGGCGCGACTACTCGACGTCGCTCGACCGCGAACGGCCTGCGCGGCGCGCGCATCGGCGTCGTCCGCAATCGCCTCTTCGGCTACAGCCCCGCCGCCGATCGCCTCGCCGAAGCCGCGATCGCCGACATGAAGAAGCCAGGGCGCCGTCATCGTCGATCCGGCGAACATCCCGACGCTCGGCAAGTTCGACGACAGCGAGTTCGACGTCCTGCTCTACGAGTTCAAGGCCGACCTGAACAAGTACCTGGCGTGGCTCGGGCCCGCGTCGCCGGTGCACTCGCTCGCCGACGTCATCGCGTTCAACAACGCCGCACAAGGACGAGGAACTGCGGTACTTCGGCCAGGAAATCCTGATGATGGCCGAGAAGAAGGGACCGCTGACGAGCGCGAAGTACAAGGCCGCGCTCGCGCGGAATCACCGGCTGGCGCGCACGCTAGGGCATCGACGCCGTGATGACGAAGCACAGGCTCGACGCGCTGGTCGCGCCGACCGGCGGGCCCGCCTGGCTGATCGATCTCGTGAACGGCGACGGCGGCACCGCCGCCGCTCCCGGCCCGTCGACGGTCACGTCAGTCGCCGGCTATCCGCACGTCACCGTGCCGATGGGATACGTGCGCGGGCTGCCGGTCGGCATCTCGTTCTTCGGCCGCGCCTGGAGCGAGCCGACGCTGATCACGCTCGCTTACGCGTACGAGCAGGCGACGAAACATCGCCGCCCGCCGACGTTCGCACCCGCCGCGAACGTGTCACGACGTTGAACGCAGAGCACGCAGAGTTCGCTGAGAATTTCTAGGAAATGCTCTCTGCGGGCTCTGTGTTCTGCGTTCAACGTCGTGATTACATCGCGCTCTGCCAGACAGCGCGGCCGACGAAAAACGGGCCGAGGCGT
This sequence comes from uncultured Acidobacteriota bacterium, assembly GCA_963712905.1. Lineage (GTDB taxonomy): Bacteria > Acidobacteriota > Vicinamibacteria > Vicinamibacterales > CAVVIG01 > CAVQJU01. The sequence continues at coordinate 77,623 of CAVQJU010000023.1, forward strand.
TCGAGGTAGAGCGACGTCTGCTGCGTCTTTCTCATCGTCTGCACGAGCGCCGAGAGCGGGTACGAGCTCTTTCCCGATCAGGCCGACGACGAAGTCGTTGTCGCTCTTGTCGAGGCCGTGGCACGCGAGCCGCACGTCGTGGGCGTAGTCGCCGGCGCCGAACGACATGCCGATCGCGCCGTGCTCGGCGAGGATCACGCGCTGCTCGTCGGCCGGCAGCGCCGCGAACTTCCCGCTCCGCCGCAGCGGATACCAGACCGCCCACTTCCACTGCGGGTTCAGCACCGTGCGGCGCGGCCGGTGCAGCAGCACGTCGGTCAGGTCGGGCTCGTACCCGAGCGCGTACGTCCGCCCGAGCATCGTGTACTCGGGCTTCTGCACGAGCGACGCGAACGGCTGGCGGTTCAACATCGGCCGCACGGAGTCGAGGAAGACGTCCGGATCGGGGCTGAAGGTCAGCAGGCCGAGCCCGTGCGGATCGTTGACGTCGTCGTAGACGACACCCTCCACGCCGGCCGCGTCGAGCGCGTCGCCGAGCAGGCGCGTGTCCTGCGTGAAGCCGCCAAACGCCATGAACTGCATGAAGAGCCGCCGGTCGAGCCGCTGCGGCTGTCCGTCCTTCATGCCGCCCTTTTCCGCGAGGTCGGGCGGCTCCGGGCCGCGGCGCGCTGCCGGCTGATCACGCGGAGTCGGCTGGTCAGTCGTGGGGGAGGCCATGACGGCAAGTATAATCCGCCGACCGATGCCCGACTATCGCACCCGGCGCGCGACGCTCGACGATCTGGATGCGCTCGTCCATCATCGGATCGCGATGTTCACGGACATGGGTATCGCCGTGGACGCCCCGGCCCTGGACGCGGCGTTTCGCGCGTGGCTGCGTGCCACGGTCCCTGCCGGCGAGTACGTCGCCTGGGTCAGCGAAACGGCGACGGGTGAGATCGTGGCCGGCGGCGGAATCTCGCTGCTCCGCTGGCCCCCCGGGCCCCGGCCGGTGCCCGGCGACCGGCTGGCCTTCGTGTACAACGTCTACACGGAGCCGGCGCACAGGAAACGCGGACTCGCGAGGTCGCTGATGGAGACCATCCACGCGTGGTGCGCCGGCCAGGGCATCCACGCCCTGGCGCTCAACGGGGCGGCCGACGCGAGGCATCTGTACGAGTCCATGGGCTATGTCGACGCGCCCAGCCCGATGATGTACAAAACACGGTAGCGCGAACCGCCGGGGCTGGCGAAACCCCCGGCTTTCCGATAGGATCTTGACCCCGGAGGCTGGAGACGCACAACGATGCCATTCATCATCACTGACCCCTGCATTGAAACGAAGGACACGGCCTGCGTGGACGTGTGCCCGGTCGACTGTATTCACCCGCGCAAGGACGAGCCCGAGTTCGCGCAGACGACGATGCTGTACATCCACCCGGATGAGTGCATCGACTGCGGCGCCTGCGTTCCGGCCTGCCCGGTCGCGGCGATCTACGAGAGCATCGATGCGACGCCGGCGCACCAGAGCGCGCTGATCGAGGCCAACGCCATCTATCGCAACGCCGAGCCCGATACGATCGCCAGAGCCGAAGAGATCGTCAAGAAGCACGTCGCCGATCACGCGGACATCATGGCTGTGCCGGCGGCGGAGCGGCAGGCCGCGCACGCGCGATTCTGAAAATCGCCACCTGGAACGTCAACGGCATCCGGGCGCGTCACGCGCAGGTCCAGGAATGGATCGCGCGGGATCGCCCGGACGTCGTCTGCCTGCAGGAAATCAAGGCCACACCGGACCAGATCCCCGAGCTCCTCCTCGATCTCGACGGCTACTGGTGTTACTGGCACGGCGCCAAGGGCTATTCGGGTGTCGGCCTGCACGTCAATCGCCAGCTCGCCGCCGACCGCCCCGTGTGTTTCCACCCTGAGTTCAATTTCGAAAACCGCATCGCCGCGGTGGACGTGGGCGATCTCACCGTGGCGTCCATCTATGTGCCGAACGGCGGCAAGGACTTCCCCGCCAAGATGCGCTTCCTCGAGGCGCTGGACGCCTACGCCGCGTCGTTCGCCGCAAGCGGCCGGCAGCTGGTGCTCTGCGGAGATCTGAACGTGGCGCGCACCGACCAGGACGTACATCCGAAGGAGCGCAAGCCGAAGGCCATCGGACAGCTCCCGGAGGAGCGCGCGCTGATCGAACGCATCCTCAGCCGGGGGTTCGTCGATCTGGGGCGGGCGCTGGATCCCGCCAACGACGGGATGTTCAGCTGGTGGGCGCCGTGGCGCAACATGCGCCAGCGCAACATCGGCTGGCGCCTCGATTACGTCATCGCCTCGCAGCCCCTCGCCTCGCGCGCCGTCAGCTGTCCGGTGCAGGCGGAGGTCGGCACCAGCGACCACGCACCGGTCATGGCGACATTCGGTTAGACATGCGGATCAGCAACACTCGACACAGCCTCTGCCACGAAGACACGAAAGCACGAAGAAGAATCGTTCTGAAAGAAAGACGGTTCGTCTTCGTGTCTTCGTGCCTTCGTGGCCGAAGTCGTTGAACTGGACATGAGCGACGTACTCGAACGTTTCCTGCGCTACGTCCGGTTCGACACGCGGTCGGACGAAAGCTCGACGACGGTGCCGAGCACGGCGACGCAGCTGGTGTTCCAGCGGGCGCTCGTCGAGGAGTTGCAGGCGCTCGGACTCCGCGACGCGGCGCTCGACGAGCACGGCTACGTGATGGCGACGGTCCCGGCGACGACGAAGAAAGCCGGGGTGCCGGCGATCGGGTTCATCGCGCACGTGGACACCTCGCCGGAGATGAGCGGCACCAACGTCGTGCCGATCGTCCACGAAGGCTACGACGGCCGCGACATCGTCCTGCCCGACGACCGCACGGCGATCCTTCGGCTGGCGGACAATCCGTCCCTGGCGCAGCAGATCGGCCACGACATCGTCACCGCCTCGGGCACCACGCTCCTGGGCGCGGACGACAAGGCGGGCGTCGCCGAGATTGTCAGCGCCGCCGCGTTTCTGATGGCGCATCCTGACATCCCCCACGGCGTCGTGCGCCTGGCCTTCACGCCGGACGAGGAAATCGGCCGGGGGGCAACGCACTTCGACGTCGCGCGGTTCGGCTGCCGCTGCGCGTACACGCTGGACGGCGGGCGGCGGGGCGAGGTCGAAAGCGAGAGCTTCTCCGCCGACGCGATGACACTCGTGTTCCACGGCTTCAACACGCATCCCGGCTACGCGAAGGGCCGCATGGTGAACGCGATCAAGGTCGCGGCGGACTTCGTCCACCACCTCCCCGCCGACCGCCTCTCGCCCGAGACGACCGACGGATACGACGGCTTCCTTCACCCCTACGTCCAGCAGTCCGGCGTCGATCGAACCGCGGTGCGGCTGATCGTTCGCGACTTCGACACCGCCGGCCTGAAAGACAAGGAATCCCTTGTCGAGCAGCTGGCGCGGGAGACGGTGGGCCGCCACCCCGGCTCGCGCGTGGAGATCACGATCGAGGAACAGTACCGGAACATGAAGGCGGTGCTCGACGGGCATCCCGAGGTCGTCGAATACGCCGGCGAGGCCGTGCGGCGCGCCGGCGTCGATGTCCGGTCCACGCCGATTCGCGGCGGCACGGACGGCTCGAGGCTGTCGTTCATGGGCCTTCCCACCCCCAACCTCTTCGCGGGCGAGCACAACTTCCACTCCCGCCTCGAATGGGTCTCGCGTCAGGACATGGAGAAAGCCGTCGAAGTGATCGTCGAACTGTGCCGGATCTGGGAGGAACGGGCGCGGGAGTAGAGGTCAGGGCCCCTGGGGCAGCTTATTGACCGCCGCGCAGCCCTCGTGCAGGCCTTACAGCGAAAGTGTCCGTTCTGGGTTATTCTGGTTTAGCTGCATCCCATGTCCGATCAACTAGATCAGCCCGCCCCGCTCCCCGCTGAAAGCAACGAGCCGTTTGCGGCCGCGGAGCCTGTCGCCGAGGCGCTGCCACCGCCGCCCTTCGAGGTATTCGAGGAGGCTCCTCCACCGCCGCCCTTCGAGATGTTCGAGGCGGCTCAGCCGGCGGTGCCGTTCGAAGCGGCTCAGCCCGCGGTGCCGCCGGGGCCCTCGGCCTGGGCGCGAGCGGGACAGGAAGTGGTCGCGGGGCTGAAGACGCTCGTGTCGGCGGCTGTCTACGCGACGCTCATCGTCACGTTCGGTTTCCAGGTGGCCCGCGTGGACGGCCTGAGCATGGCGCCGACCCTCGAGGATCACGATCGCCTGATCGTCAACAAGCTGGTCTACGAGCTCGGCGAGCCGCGCCCGGGCGACATCGTCATGCTCTACTACCCGCTGAACCCGGAGAAGATGTTCGTCAAGCGGGTCATCGCCCGGGAAGGCGACTCGGTGCGCATCGTCGACGGCCACGTCTACGTCAACGACGTCCCGCTGCACGACGACTACGTGCCCGCGGAATTCCGCAGCCACGACGACTGGGGCCCGCAGATCGTGCAGCAGGGCTACTACTTCGTCATGGGCGACCACCGCAACAACAGCTCGGACAGCCGCCACTGGGGACCGGTGCCGAAGAAGTACATCGTCGGCAAGGTCAAGGTCCGGTGGTGGCCCCTTCAGGACGCCAAGATCTTCTGAGCGTGCGCACGTCCGCTTCGTGCACGGTGTTGATCGGCGGCGGCGAGCATCTCCCCGCGCTCAAGGAGCGGACGCACGAGCCCGGCGACCTGCTGGCGTTCACCGACGCGGACGCGCTGCGCGCGCTCGAGGCCATCCTGACGCGGCGGCCGCACGTGGTCGCGCTCGAGCGGCTGTTCGCGGCGACGCCGCGCGGCGCGGCGCTCATCAACCGCATCAAGGCCGACCCGACGCTGGTCGACACCGAGATCCGCATCATCTCGCACGACAGCGATCACATGCGGGTCTCGGCGCGCCTCCGGTCGCCGGACGCCGAGCCGGTGATCCTGGAAGAAGATCCGCCCGATCCGCAGACGCTCGATCGCGGCACGCGGCGCGCGCCGCGCTTCAGGGTGGCGGGAACCTTCGACGCGCTGCTCGACGGCAACGCGGCGAGCGTCATCGACATCTCGACGATCGGGGCGCAGGTGGTGTCGTCGGTGGTGTTGAAGCCGAACCAGGTCGTGAAGATGGCGCTCAGCGACGATCACGACAGCCTGCGGTTCAACGCGGCGGTCGCGTGGGCGTCGTTCGAAATCCCGCCCAACAGCGGCCCGCGCTACCGGGCGGGCATCAAGTTCATCGACGCGGACCAGGGTGTCGTCGGCGGGTTCTGCCAGCGGCACAAATCATGACGCCAGCCCCCGCGCCTTCATCACGTCGTCCCTGACGATCGTGTCGTCGCGTTCCGAGCCGGTCGAGACGATCGCGGCCTGCACGCCCGACACCTCTTCGAGCCGCGCGATATAGCGCCGCGCGGCGTCCGGCAGATCGGCCCACCGCCGGACTCCCTTCGTCGGCGCCGACCAGCCGGGCATCGATTCGTACACGGGCTTACACGCCGCCAGCTGCGCCAGATCGGACGGAAACTCCGTCAACGTGCGCCCGCCGCACGTGTACGCGGTGCAGATGTCGACGTGATCGAGGCCGTCGAGGACGTCGAGCTTGGTCAGGGCGAGGGCGTCGAGACCGTTGATCCGGACGCCGTAGCGCACGGCCACGGCGTCGTACCACCCGCAGCGGCGCGGCCGCCCGGTGACGGCGCCGTATTCGTTGCCGCTCTCCCGCAGGCGGTTGCCCATCTCGCCGCTCAACTCGGTCGGCAGCGGCCCTTCGCCCACGCGCGTCGTGTACGCCTTGGCGACGCCCAGGACACCGTTGATCGCCTTGGGCGGCACGCCAAGGCCGGTGCAGACGCCGCCGATCGACGCGTTCGAGGACGTCACGTACGGATAGGTGCCGTGGTCGATGTCGAGGAGCGTGCCCTGCGCGCCTTCGAAGAGCACAGACTGGCCGTCGCGCATGGCTTGCGCCAGCATCAGGGAGACGTCGCGCACCCACGGCTTGAGCCGATCGGCATGCTGGCGCAGCTGGTCGAGGACGGCCTTCGCGTCCATGGTCGTGTCCTGGACCAGCCGATTCCGGGCGTTGACGTTGTCCCGAACTTCCTGTTCGAGGCCCGCGTGGTCCGCCAGGTCGCCGACGCGGATGCCGCGGCGGGCGATCTTGTCCTCGTAGGCCGGCCCGATGCCGCGGGATGTCGTGCCGATCTTGCGCTCGCCGCGCCGCGCTTCGGCCAGCAGGTCGAGGTCGCGGTGGTACGGCAGGATGACGTGCGCCTTGTCGCTGATGACAATCCGCTTGCCCGCGTCGATGCCGGCGCCGGTGAGCTCGTCTATTTCTGCGAAGAGCGCAGCCGGATCGATGACCACGCCGTTGCCGATGACACACGTAATCCCGGGATGCAGGATGCCGGACGGAATCAGGCGCAGCACGAACTTCCTGCCGCCGACGTACACCGTGTGCCCGGCGTTGTGTCCGCCCTGATACCGGGCGACGATCGAAAAGCGCGGCGTGATCAGGTCGACGATCTTGCCTTTGCCTTCATCGCCCCACTGCGCACCGAGGATCGCGAGGTTCATATCGAGCTACGATTCTACTTCGTAACTACCTGACACAGTGACGAAACGCCGCAAGAATTCTTTGAGCGCGCACAGCGCGCGCGAGTCAAGAAAAAAAAGTTTTCAATTTCAATTGACAACGTCCGCGCCGCTTCTTAAGGTCTATTCTTTCGCATGCTGACGCCGCGCACCAACCTCACGCGCCGGATCCTGGGAGCGCTCGACGCATCGCCGTCGCGCATTCCCGTTCTCGTCGGCGGCTGCGGCAGCGGCCGCACGACGCTGCTCCAGCAGTTGCGCGAACGGCTCGGCCGGACCTCGGCGCTCTACCTCGACGTCGAGCGCACGGCCACGACGCCCGAGCGCTTCCTGCGGGCCATCGTCGCCTCGTCGCCGTTCCCGGTCAGCGAGCCGGCGCCGGCGGGGGCCCGCGCCGCGTTCGACGCCACGCTCAACTTCCTGTGCCGCGCCCGCACCGGCAGCGGCGAGCCGGTCACGGTGCTGCTCGACGAATTTCTCGAGATGCGGACGTTCGAGAGCTTCCCGGGGCTTCGCCGCGTCCTGCACGACGTCATCGACGGCCTGACGACCAGCGGCAACCGCTTCGTGCTGACCAGCCGCTACGTCGCCCGCACCCTTCGGCTGCTGCGCGACCGCTCGGCCCGGTTCGAGGTCATCCACATGCCCTCGCTGACCTTCGAGGACACGCTCGACCTCCTGGGCCTGGCCGGGGAACCCGATGGCGACGATCTCGCGCGGACCGTGCAGTCGCTCACCGACGGCCGGCCCGCCTACGTGCGGGCGCTCGCCGACGAGCTGTCGTTGATGCGCGAGCACGGCGGCGGCCCCGCCGTCAACGACCCGATTGGCGCGCTGGCGGCCCTGCTGGGCCCCGAGGGCCGGCTGTCCAAGCACTGCTGCTTCTGCTACGAGCTGCGCCTCCACAGGGCGCGCGGCTACGGCGCGCTCAAGGCCATCCTGGAGATCCTGGGTGAAGAGGAAGGCCTGACGCTGACCGAAATCTCCCAGCGGCTGCAGCGGACGCCCGGGTCGACGAAGGATTACCTGTCGTGGCTCGAGGACGTGGACCTGGTCACCGCCAGGCAGAAGCGTTACAGCTTCACCGACCCGCTGCTGCGCGTGTGGGTGCGCCTGCACTGCCGCGCGACCGCGCCAACCGAAGAAGACCTCGCGCGCGAAGTGCACCGCTACGCGTTGCCGCGCCTGCCCCAGCAACCGGAACCACGCGAGCAGCCCGCTGAAGCCGCGTACACCATGGCCTCGGCCGGCAGCAGTTCCGGCATCATCGAGATCGATTAATCGATTGACGCACGTGGCGCGGGGCTTTCAGCCCCGCGTTCCGGCGGCCCTGAAAGGGCCGCCCTCCTTCTACGGCAGCACCGGCAGCTTGACCAGCTTCGCCGGATTGTCCTTGAACATCATCTTCAGATCTTTCTCGGTGAAGCCGGCGCCGCGCAGCGCCCTCGCCGCCAGCACCAGCGCATCGGGATGGTTGTTGCCGGGCAGCCCGCTGTCGCTCCCGACAAAACACATCGCCGGTCCCACCTTCCGAATCGCGTCGAAGGCGCGGGTCTGTCCGGCCCCCTGCCGCGAGACCGTTCCCGCCGTGATCTCGATGTAAGCGCCCAGCTTCGCCGCCTCCTGCAGTTGCTCGATGGTCATCGCGCCGCCGAGGCCGAGCAGCGGGTGCGTGACGATCATCCGCTGGACGCCTCGCTTCTTCGCTTCCCGCATGATCATGAACGCTTCGTCCGGGGAGACGTGGCCGGTCGCCAGCGTCAGATCGTTCTGAGCGATGACCGAGAGTGTTTCGAGCACCTCGGGAAGGAGCTGTCCGTTGCGCGACACGGTAACGAACGGGCGGTTCTCGCCGCCCGCTTTCACTTCCGGCTCGGAATCGTGGGTCGGCATCCAGACGATCCGTCCCAGGTGGCCGACGACGTCGGCCATGTACCGCACCGCTTGTGGATTCACTCCGCCGACCGGGGTGTCGAGCGACACCGCTCCGAACACCTCGAACCCCGGCGTAGCGTACTTGCGCGCCAGGTACGCGAGCCCGGCCGTCTCGGTCCAGTGATTCTTCAGGACCACGCCGCGCATGCCGCGCTCCTGTGCCAGCTTCGCGACCTCGAAGCCGTCCCACGAGCGCGGGTAGCTGTCCGGATCGCTGTGGGCGTGCAGATCGATGGCGCCGATGAGCGCGGGGTCGGTGAGATGCTGGTCGACGGAGGGCGGATATTTCCGGTTCTTGTACGATTCCCAGGCCGTCTGAGCGCTGAGGGTGACACCCGCCGTCCGCAATCCGGCGGCCACGGCCATCACCGATCCGAGCACCACCACCAGCCGCTTTTGTCCTGCCGTCATCGATCACCTCGTTGTCGTAGAGCACGCGGAGACATCATCAACGCAGAGATCGCGGAGAGATCGCCGAGAAGAGTACTTCAAAGTAGTTTCCTCCGCGATCTCTGTGATCTCTGCGTTTGAGAACGTCTCCGCGATCTCCCTGAAACTCAGAAATCGAACTGCCCGCCGATCTTCATGTACCGCGCCGACGCAATCCTCGTCGGCGTCAGCCATGCGCCACCCGGCACGAACGAGTTGTTGAAGGCGAGGACTGTATCCGAGTTCGAGAGGTTGTAGACGTCGAGCGAAATGGTGGCCCGCTTCGTCGGCCGAACTTCAGGACCTTGCTCAGGCGCATGTCGAAGTTGTTGCGCACGAGGGCCAAACTGCGTGCCCGGCTGGATCAGGTTCACCGTGACATTGGCGCCCCCCGAGAGCGGGCGGCCGAGCGGCTGCGGTCCTGCCGCAATGACCGCATTCGACGCGACGTAGTTCGCGGCAATCTCCGGTCCGGGGTTGCTTTGCCACGTCACGCTCGTCTGGATGTCCACCTTGGGAACCAGATACGAGGCGAGGCCTGTGACCGAGGTGCGGTACGGTTCGACCACGCGGCAATACGGGTTCGTCACGCGACGTCAGGAGTCCTCCTGCCGGCACGATGGCCGTGCTCGACGTGACTCTCCGGCACCAACGCCCGCACCGCGCAGGCGTCCGTCAGCCGGCGCCCGGTGCTCGTGCCCCCTTGCACCGTGAGCCCGTTCTGCAAGCGCGCGTTGACGCCGACATCCACGCCCTGCCAGTTCATGGCATCTCCTGCCCGATAACGGACCCGAGTTCGTGGAGGTTGCTGACCTGGCCGACCTTGTTCGGGTTCAGATCGTAGAGGCCGCTGACCGTCTGCCCTCCGCCTCCTGGCAACCGCGGATCGAGCGGGGCCCTGATGCTGAACGGCGTGTAGTCGGACGATGCGTCGTCGAGTGTGTTGTCGACCATGGACAAGTTGCCCCACGAGTTGCGGTAGTAGCCGACGTTCAACGCCACACGCGGACATGAGCTCCTGCTGCACCGACACCCCCGTCGACCAGACGTAGGGGCGGTTTCCCCAACCGGTGACCATGTCGGGGTCATAGTTGGTGTTGAAGACCTCGGTCCCGAAGGATTGATTGGCCATCGGCCCGCAGTCGGGCTGCGCCGCGGGGTTCGCGAGATTGCAGCCGCGGGCTGTTGGTGAAATTGAAATTGGTGGGATTCAGCCACGGCCGTGTCGTCATGGTGGGAATGCGGAAGATCGGGTTCATGTCCAGCCCGAACAACGAGCTGAGACCTTCCATGTATTTGCCGGTGTTGAATTTGACGGCTGTCTTGCCGTTCCCGAACAGATCGTAGGCCACGCCCACCCGCGGGGTGATGTCCTTCCAGTCGATCCCTTGGGTCGACCCGGTGGGAAACGAGACCTGCTTCGGCATGAGGATGATAGTCCGGACCACCGATCGGGTCGGAGGTGTAGTTCGTGATGCCGTTGTCCCACCGCACGCCGCCCTGCAGCGTCAGCCTGCTTTCGGGTCCACTGATCCTGCGCGTAGAAGTTGACGGGGATGACGTGGCGGCCCGTACGAAGCCAGCCGGGATACGCGAGGTTCTCCGTGATTTGATTCGGCACGCCGTTGTTCGTCCGGACCTGGATGACGGTGCTGTCGTAGTAGTAGTTCTTCGTCGGCGTGCTGAACCCGCCCTGGTAGCCGAACTTCATGTTGTGCGCGCCGCTGACATACGACAGGGATGCCCGCCATTCCTGCGTCCCGATCTGGCTGTTGCTGAATCCGCCGTTCGCGAGTCCGGGATGCCGGGAGATCAGGCCCGGGATCGAGCAGTTGCAACTCGGGATGTTGCCCGTCTGTTCGAGCTGCTGAATCATCAGCGGGTTGTTGACGCCGCCGATGCCGCCGATGCGCGGTCCGCCCCCGCCGCTCTGCGTGTACGTGCCCTCGTAGGTCCCGATCCCCGCCTCCGCCAGCAGCCTGGTGTTGATCGGAAACGTCCAGGTGGCCTGTTGGATGCGGGACGGCTTGAAACAGGGTCAAGCCCGTGCCCGTCGGGCGTCTGCGTCGGCGTGCCGCCGCCCTCCGCGCCGATGTAGTTGTACTGCTCCTGCCAGTAGAACGTCAGCTTGTTGCGTCGCGATGCCTGCCACGTGAGACGCGCGACGTCGTGCCGGTCGAGCGAATCCGTGAAGGCTGGCTGCGACAGGTCGAAATCCACGACCCACAAGTTCGGATTGTTGGCGTTCTTGTTGACCCACATGCCAGGGACCGTGTTGTTCGACCCGACCTGGCGGTAGGTCACGTAGAACCAGAGCTTGTCCCGGTTGATGGGGCCGCCACCCATGGCCATCCACGTCGTACAGGCTGTTCAGCTTCGACGGCGTCCTCAGGCCCTGGTCCTTGAGCGACTGCGTGTAGTTGCTCGCCCTGCATCCAGCTCTGTCGCGCCGTTGCCGAAGACGGATCCTCTGAACGTGTTGCCCCCGTCCTTCGGGATGATGTTGAGGATCACCCCGGCCCCCTCCGCTTCGCCCAGCCCGCCGGACATGTTGATCACCACTTCCGACGCGCCGGCCGTGTTCAGGAGCTGCCCGCCGGCAGTGGCCTGACCGGTAAAATCCGTGTTCAGCCCATCGGTCTTGGTCCGTGAACCGTAGGTGTTCCCGCCGTGGATGGTCCCGGCGAGGCCCCCGATGCCACCCGCGATGCCGCCGGCAGTCGCCGCCACCGACGGCGACGCCGGCCTGCGACACGTTCAGTCCGGGAATCAAGGACTGGAGCCCGGAGGCGTTCCGCGAGCTGGGGATGGCGGCGATCACATCGGCGCTCACCGTCTGCTGCACCAGCACGCTCTGGACGTCCACGGTCGGCGATTGAGCGCTGACGGTGACCGTTTCCTCCAGCGCGCCGACGCTCAGATCGGCGTTCACCGTGGCCACGAATCGTGCCGGTGAGCTCGATGCCGTCCCGCTTGACGGTCTTGAAGCCCGCCAGCGAGACCGTCACCGAATACGTGCCGGGCCGCAAGTCGACGACGCGGTACTGGCCCGTCGCCGTCGGTCGTCACCGACCGCGCCTTCTCAATCAGCACGGGGCTCGCCACTTCCACAGTCACACCGGGTAGCACGCCGCCCGACGCGTCCTTGACGACGCCGGTAATGGCGGCCTGCGCGAAGGGCAGCCGCCGGGAAGAGCAACAACACCGACAGTGCCGCTACCGACCGCGTGACAAGCCTCGCGGGAACCATGAAGTCGCTGCATCTCACCCTCCTGACGTAAAGACGGGGTAAGCCTAGCGACTTGTAGGATCGTCCCGCTCTACCTAAATGGAGGTATGAGCGCGCGACGCCGATTGACTTGCGCGGGGCGCGGCGTCAGAATCGCCGCCCGATGCCGCGCGTGTCCCGCCTGGCGCTCGTCGTCCTGCTGGCGTTTCCTGCAGCCGCCTACCCGCACCCGATCACACCGCCACGTCCCGAGCCGCTCGGCGACTACACGATCGCCACGTGGAGCGAACGTGACGGGGTGCCTCCCGGACGTATCCGCACGATCAGGCAGGACAGCGACGGCTACCTGTGGCTGGCCACGGACACCGGGCTGATCCGATTCGACGGCGCCAGGTTCGACGAGTGGCGCGGGACCGCCGGCAGCCGGCTGCCGTCCGGCGCGGCGACGGCCCTGCTGATCGCCCGCGATCGGAGCCTCTGGGTCGGCATCGGCATCAGCGGCCCATCCGCGATCGCTCGAATCCGCAACGGCGCGTTCACGCCGTACGGTCCGGGCGAAGGGCTCACCGGCCGCTACGTGCTGTCGCTGACAGAGGATCGAGCCGGGACGATCTGGGCTGCCACGTTCCAGGGGCTCTTTCAGTTCCGCGGCGATCGCTGGCGCCCGGTCGGGCTCGCCGACGGTCTGGCCGAGGGGGCGGTGCTCGGCACGTACGAGGATCGCGAAGGCCAGCTGTGGGTCGCCACGCAGTCGGCGGTGTTCAGGAAGGCTTCCGGCAGCAACCACTTCGACCAGATCGACGCGATCGGGATTTCCAGCAACCTCTGGCAGAGTTTCAGCGAAGACGCCGCCGGCAAGGTCTGGATGACCGACTTCAACGAGGGCTACCGGCTCCCGGGCCATCATCCGGCGCGCGGCGAGAAATCTCCGCGTCACGGGTTCGGCGTGCAGCTCCTGCACGATCGGCGCGGAGACCTGTGGATCGCCACGCAGGGACAGGGCCTCTGGCGCGTCCGCGCCGGCGAGGAGCGTGGCGGCTTGCGGGCCGCCACGATTGCCGACGGCCTGCTGAGCGACTCGGTGCAAGCTCTGTTCGAAGACCGCGAGGGCAATCTCTGGTTGAGCACGCGCGACGGTCTGCAGCGGCTGTCGCCGCGCCGCGTCCGGCCGATCAGGAACATGCCGATCGGCACGACCATCGCCGTGACGCCGGACGGCAGCACCTGGGTCGGCACGGCAGGCGGGCTCACGCAGTTCTCGACGGCCGGCCGGCGCGAATACGGCCAGGCCGACGGGCTTCCCGGATCGGTGGTGATGGCCCTGCAGGCCGGCGAAGGCGACGACCTGTGGGTCTCGACCGAGCGCGGGGTCGCGCATTTCGCCCAGGGGCGCTTCTCTCCGGTCCTGATTCCGTCCGGCGACGGGAGCCACCGGGTCACGGGCATGGTCGCCGCCGGCGGAACGTTGTGGCTGCGTGACTTCCACAGCCGTCTGTCACAGTGGAGCGGGGGGCACGTGAGGGTGCCGGACGGAGTGCCCGAGGCGTTCTTGAAAGGCGTCACGACGCTGTTCGCCGATCGCGCCGGGAACGTCTGGATCGCCGCCGGAGGACGAATGGGCGTGGCGCCCTTGAACGGCCGCTTCCGCTCCTACAACCTCGCGATCGGCAGCATCGCCTGCATCTTCGAGGATGCAGGCGGCACGCTCTGGGCCGGCGGAGACGACGGTCTCAGCCTGCTGTCGGGCGACCACTTCGTTCCCGTCACGCACGGCGATGGATTCCCTGCCAACGTCCGGACCATCGTCGAGGACGACCTGGGATTCCTGTGGGTCGGCGCCGCCTCGGGCATCCTCCGCGTCGATCGACGCGAACTGGTCGAAGCAGCGAGCACGAATCCAGGCCATCAGCTTCGCTACCGGCTGTTCAACGCCGCGGACGGCGTCGCAGGCGCGCCGATGGGCGAAGGACGGCATGCCTCGGTCCGCGCGAGCACGGGCAAGCTGTGGTTCCTGACCACCAGCGGCGTCACGGTGGTGGACCCTCACAACCTCGGCGAGTCGCGGCCGATGCCGCCGGTCCGGATCGAGACGGTCACCGCCGATTCGCGAACGCTGGACCCCACTCCCGACCTCAAGCTCGCTCCACGGACGTCGCACGTGCAGATCGCGTTCAGCGTCCTGACGTTGACCGATCCGGCCCGGGTTCGTTTCCGGTATCGCTTAGACGACTACGATCGCGACTGGGTGGACGCCGGCGCCGCTCGCCACGCCTCGTACACCAACCTGCCACCGGGCCACTACCGGTTCCGCGTGCTTGCCAACGGCGGCGACGGCGTCTGGCGCGACCCGGGCGCCGTCTGGGACTTCGGCGTCGAGCCGGTGTTCTACCAGACGCCGTGGTTCCAGGCGCTCTGCATCCTGGCCATCTCGCTGCTCGTCTACGCCTCGTGGCGGGTGCACGTGCGGCAGGTTCGCCGCCAGTTCGCGATGGTGCTCGCCGAGCGGATTCGCATGAGCCGCGCCATCCACGACACGCTGCTCCAGGGCCTGGCGGGCCTCGCCCTGCAGGTCGACGACTTGTCCCACACGATGGAGACGTCGCCGCAGGCGGCGCGCGAGCGCACGCTGAAGATCCGGCGACAGGTCGAGGACTCGATCCGCGAGGCGCGGCACTCGATCTGGGACCTGCGGTCTCCCATGCTGGTGTCGCGCGACCTTCCGAGGGCGCTTCGCGAAGCCGGTGAGCGCGTGATCGCGGGCCGGCCGGTGGAGCTCGACGTCAAGGTTTCCGGCGCAAAACGGCCATCGGCTCCGCTGGTGGACGAACAACTGCTGCTCATCGGCCAGGAGGCGCTCAGCAACGCGGTCCGTCATGGACACGCCACAACCGTGACGGTGGAGCTCGATTACCGCGACGACGAAACGCGCCTTCGCGTCCGCGATGACGGGTGCGGCTTCGATCCCGACGAATCGGCGCGGCTCCAGGATCGCTACGGGCTGGTCAGCATGCGCGAACGCGCGGAACAGGTGCGCGGCCACGTCGTCATTTCCTCGGTGCCGGGCAAGGGCACGGACGTGCAGGCCATTGTTCCCACCTAGCCAGGCCGCCGCTTCCGCCGACGACCGCTCGGGAACGCTTCAGCGCGGCAACCGCATCCGCGTACTCTGCGTCGACGATCACCGTGTCATGCTCGACGGACTCTCCCTGCTGATTGGCAGGCAGCCGGACATGGAAGTGGTGGCCTCGGCCACGAGCGGCGAGGAAGCCGTGGAGCTCTTCGCTCGGCACGTGCCTGACGTGACCCTGATGGACCTGCAGCTGCCGACGATGAGCGGCCTGGAGGCCATCCAGACC
The DNA here is from genome assembly GCA_963712905.1 of uncultured Acidobacteriota bacterium. Taxonomy (GTDB): domain Bacteria; phylum Acidobacteriota; class Vicinamibacteria; order Vicinamibacterales; family CAVVIG01; genus CAVQJU01. The sequence goes on from CAVQJU010000023.1 coordinate 93,162, forward strand.
ATCTGCCGCGGACGCGAAGGCGCACGCATCGTCGTCCTGACGATGTATCAGGGCGATGAGGACATCTACCGCGCGCTCGAAGCCGGGGCCGCCGCGTACGTGCTGAAGGACGCCCTCTCGGACGACCTGGTCTGCGTCATCCGGGAGGTCCACACCGGAAAGCGCCCGATTCCCTCGGACGTCGCCGCGACGCTGGCCGCGCGGCGGGCACAGCCGTCACTGACACCGAGGGAAGTGGAGGTCGTGCGGCTCATCGCCGAGGGCCTTCGCAACAAGGAAATCGCGTTCGCCCTGGGGATCACCGAGCAGACGGCCAAGGTCCACGTGAAGAACATCCTGGCCAAGTTGAGCGTCAACGACCGCACCGCCATCATCCCGATCGCACTCAGGCGGGGGATCATTCATATCCGGTAGTGATCAGTGGTCAGTGACCAGTGGTCAGGCGGCTGAGCGCGAGGCGGGCGGCTTCCTGCTCCGCCTCCTTCTTGCTCGGCCCGGTCGCGCGGGCCAGCGGCTCCCCCGCCACCAGCACTTCCACGTCGAACAGCTTCTGATGATCGGGGCCGATGGCCCCGACGACGCGGTATTCGGGCAGGGGCCGGTTGCGTCCCTGCACCAGCTCCTGCAGCGCCGACTTGTAATCCTGCGCCGACACGCCGTCGCGGCGCAGTTCCTCGACGAAGCTCCCCAGCTCGCGTACGACGAACGCGCGCGCCTGCTCGATTCCGCCGTCGAGGTAGAGCGCGGCGATGAGCGCCTCGCACCCGTCGGCCAGCAGAGCCTGCTTGCGGCGCCCTCCGGTCTTCTCCTCCCCGCGCCCGAGCAGCAGGTGATCGCCGAGCCCCAGCCGCTCGGCCACGCGAGCGAGCGTCGCCGTCGAGACCAGAATGGCCTTCATCTTCGACTTCTCGCCCTCGTCGTACTCGGGGAACTCGCGGAACAGCAGGTCGGCCACGACGAAGCCGAGCACCGCGTCGCCGAGGAACTCGAGCGATTCGTTGTCCATGACGCCGCCGCTTGCGTCCTCGTTGGCGCGCGAGGTGTGCGTCATCGCGTGCTCGAGCAGCCCGCGGTCGCGGAAGCGGTAGCCGGCCGCGGTCTGCAGCGTCTCGAACTCGTCCCGCAGGCGTACGAGCTGGCCGTTCTGGAGCTCGGTGCGGTGGCCGTCGATGATCCGGCGCGCCTCGTCCGCGTCGTCCTGCCGGACCGAGAGGCGCACCTCGCCGAGGCCGTTGACCATCAGCGGGAAGATGTTGTGCGGCACGTCCGACGTGACGACCGACGGCACGCCGTTGGCCTCGAGCAGCCCCCGCACGATGCTCGCCTCCACGTCCGAGTGGGTCCGGAAGATGACGATGAGGTCAGGCACGGGCGCGGTCAATCCTCAGGAGAATCATCGTCATGTCATCGTGCTGCGGGGCGTTGCCGACAAACGCCGCGATCTCGCGCAGCACGCGCTCGCGCAGCTCCTCTGACGGGAGATCGGCGTGCTCCTCGAGGAGACGTCCGAGCCGTTCGTCGCCGAAGCAATCGTCCGCCTCGTTCATCGCCTCGCTGATGCCGTCCGTGTACAGCGTGTAGAGGTCCCCGGCGCGCAGCGGAATCGTCTGCTCCTCGAGGAGCCGCTCGAACATCGTGGCGTCGTGCATCTGCAGCCCGAGCACCAGGCCATCCGGGACCAGGATCCGCATCCGGCGTCCGTCGGGCCCGGGCGCCGCGCCGTCTCCCGGCAGGTACATGAGCGGCGTATGGCCCGCGCGTGCGTAGGTCATCGTCCGCTCGCGCAGGTCGATGATCGCATAGGTCATCGTGATGAAGCTGCGTGCGTCCAGGTTGTTGGCCATGATGCGGTCCGCCGCCACCAGGAGCGCGCGCGGCGATGTGTGAATCTGGCTGAGGGACAGCATGAGCCCCTTCAGCTCGGCCATGTACAGCGCCGCCGACGTGCCCTTGCCCGACACGTCGGCGATCAGCACGCCGAGCCGGTGCTCGTCGATGGGGAACAGATCGTAGTAGTCGCCGCCGACCTCGCGCGCGGGCACGCACAGCGCCGTCACGGAAAGCCCCGGCATGACCAGGGCCCCCTGTGGCAGCAGCGACATCTGGATCTCGCGGGCGATGCGCAGTTCCTCTTCGAGACGCTTCTTCTCGGCGGCTTCACGCAGCAGATCCTCGATGCTGGCCGTCATGGAGTTGAACGACTGCGCGAGCTCGCCCAGCTGATCCTGCGCGGTCACGGCGATCTTGTGGGTGAAGTCCCCGTGCCGGACCCGCTCGGTACCGGTGAACAGCTCGTGCACCGAGCCGGTAATGGACCGCGCCAGCGCGAGGCCGGTCCCGAGCGCCATGACCTCGATCAGGATGAAGAGGCCGCCGATGACGAACAGAATCAGCAGCAGCGCCTGGCTCGACGCCCGGCTCACCAGGCCCTGCGCCGAGGAGATCCGCTCGTAGAGCTCGCCGATGCTCAGCTGCGTGGAGAGGATGAGGGTGCCCGACTCGCCTGAATTCCAGTCACGGTACTCCAGGAAGCTCCTGAGGTTCCCGAGGATCCCCGTCGAAGGGATCCGCGCCGGGAGTTGCTCGCCGCCGCGTCCCGCGATCGGCTTGACGCCGTGCGACGCGTTGCCCGACTCGGGAGCGACGCTCGCGCCTCGCATCTCGATGCCCGTCTCACGCCGGAGCTGCTGCGAGATCTGATCGTGGACCGGCAGGTCGACGACCACGGCGTAGCCGGGATGGCGCGCGTCGGGAAAGGCGACGGCGCGCAGGAGCACGTCGGCCTGCTCGCCCGATCCGCCGTCGCGCCCGGGCGACGTGTAGGCTTCCACGCCGCTCACACCGGCGCAATCGATCCACTTCGGGATGGCGGCAGGCGCGTTCACGTGCGCCCACGGCCCGGCGGTGATGACGCGCTGGGGTGCGGCCACCTGGCCCGAACCGCCGGCGCAGGTGCGGTCGGCCGGCACGACCGCAATCGACACGCCGGCCATCTCGCCCGTCGCGTTGGCCTGCCGCCGTTCGATGATGCCAGGGATGTCGCGGCCATCAGTGCGCTGAATCTCGAGCGCGGTCCCCTGCGCCAGGAAGCTCGCCTGATCGGCCAGGCCGCGGAGATGACTCTGCACGAGGTACGAGCTGAAGTTGTAGAACAGCAGGAACCCGCACAGCAGGAAGAAGACGACGATGAGCGTGGCCGGGAAGAAACCGACGAACACGTACGAGAGCATCAGCTTGCGGCGCACCCGCCAGAGCAGATGCCGTTTTCCCAGCACGACGAGCCTGAAGACGACGTACACGGCGCCAATCGCGAGCGCCAGGCCGGCGGCCGTGTCGATGACGCTGAGAAACGCCGGCACGGTGCCGAGCGCGAGGCCGACCGCGTACACAGCGAGCCGCAGCACGATGCCGATGACGATCGCGCGGCCCGGCAGCGTGCCGAACAGCGCGTGACGCACGCTGTCCCAGCGGCTGGCACCTGACGGAAGCTCTCGGAAGGCGGGCATGGGCGTGGACTTCGCGTTATTAAAGCATGTATCGTAAAGAGATCGTGAAGCTCACACCGCACGCGCGATTCAGCACGCTGTGCCTGCACGCCGGGCAGGAACCGGATCCATCGACCGGCGCGATCATCACGCCGATCTACCAGACGTCCACGTACGTGCAGGAGGGGCTCGGCCGGCACAAGGGCTACGAGTACGCGCGCACGCAGAATCCGACCCGCGAGGCGCTCGAACGCAACCTCGCCGCCATCGAAGGCGGCAAGGAGGGCTTCGCGTTCGCGTCGGGCATGGCCGCCATCGGCGCAATCGCCACCATGCTCAAGTCGGGCGATCATGTGGTCGTCTCCGACAACACCTACGGCGGCACGTTCCGGCTGTTCGACAAGGTACTGACGCGATACCTGCTGTCGTTCTCGTACGTGAATACCTCGCGGCTGGACGACGTCGAGCGCGCGTTCACGCCGGCGACGCGCATGCTGTTCGTCGAGACGCCTACCAACCCGGTCATGCAGATCACGGATCTCGCGGCCGTCGCCGAGCTGGCGCATCACCGTGGCGCGCGCCTGGTCGTGGACAACACGTTCGCGAGCCCCTGCCTCCAGCGCCCCATCGAGTTCGGCGCGGATCTGGTCGTCCACAGCACGACGAAATACCTCAACGGCCACAGCGACAGCGTCGGCGGCGCCGTGCTGGCCGTCAGAGACGATGACATCGAGTGGCTGCGGTTCGTCCAGAACGCGGAAGGGGCCATCCTCAGCCCGTTTGACTCGTGGCTCGTGCTGCGCGGGACCAAGACGCTCCCGATCCGGATGGCGCGGCACAACGAGAACGGGATGGCGCTCGCGCGTTTCCTGGCGGATCACAAGAAGGTCCGCCACGTGTACTATCCCGGGCTCCCGTCGCACCCGCAGCACGCGCTGGCGGCCCGCCAGATGCGCGGGTTCGGGGGGATGCTGTCGTTCGAGCTCGGCTCGCTCGAGGAGGCGCGCCGCGTGCTCGACAACGTGCGGCTGCTCGCGCTCGCCGAGAGCCTGGGCGGCGTGGAGTCCCTGATTTCGCACCCCGCGACGATGACGCACGCGTCGGTGCCCGTCGATCGGCGCACGGCGCTCGGCATCACCGACGGCCTCGTGCGCATCTCGGCCGGGCTCGAGGACATCGAGGATTTGCAGGAAGATCTCGTGCAGGCGCTCGATCGCGTTTGAACCTCGAACCTTGAACTCTGAACCCTGAACCTTGAACCCCGTAGATTTCATTCTCCACAGCGACCAGAAGCTGCTCGAGCTCGTGTCCACCTACGGTCCGTGGGTGTACGGGATTCTGTTCGCGATCGTGTTCGCTGAGACCGGGTTCGTCGTGACGCCGTTTCTGCCGGGCGACTCGCTGCTCTTCGCGGCCGGGGCGCTCTGCGCCCAGGGCAGGTTGAGTACACCCGTGACGGTCGGATTGCTGATCCTGGCCGCGTTCACGGGCAACGCCGTCAACTACACGATCGGCCGCATCGTCGGCCCGCGCGTGTTCACGGCGACGGATCGATCGGGCCTCTTCCACCGGCTGCTGAACCAGGAGCACCTGCAGCGGGCACACGCATTTTTCGAGGAATACGGAGGCAAGGCGATCATTCTCGGGCGCTTCGTACCGATCGTCCGCACGTTCGTGCCGTTTGTGGCGGGCGCCGCAGCCATGCGCTCGCACACGTTCGGCCTGGTCAACCTCATCGGCGCGGTCGCGTGGGTAGGGATCTGCGTGGGCGCCGGCCTGCTGTTCGGCAACGTTCCCATCGTCAAGCAGAACTTCTCGCTCGTCGCCATCGGCATCGTTGCCGTCTCGCTGCTGCCCATGGCGGTCGAAATACTCAGGTCCAAAGGGTCCAAGAGGTCCCAGGGGTCCAAAGGGTCCAAGAGGTCCGAAGGGTCCTAGAGGTCCCAAGGGTCCAAGACCTCTCGGACCTCTGGGACCTCTCGGACCTCTCGGACCTCTCGGACCTCTCGGACCTCTCGGACCTCTCGGACCTCTCGGACCCTTATTGAGATACGAGTTCGATGGCGACGAGGTCCGGCCCCTCGATCATCGCCGCGCGCATCGTGCCCCAGCGGTGAATCTCTTCGGTGACCTTCACCCCCTCGCGTTTCAGCCTGGCGACGAGGCCATCCAGATCCGGGACGCTCAGCGCGAAGTGATCGACGATCTGTCCGCGGGGGCTGACGTAAGGACCGTGACGCGGGCGGATGAGGATCGACGCCATGTCGCTGACGGGTACCGCGCCCGCCGGGTTTCGCACCATGCCGATCTTATCGAAGGCCGGCCAGGTCACCTCTTCATACGGACGCTTGCAGTTGTCGGCCGTGATCGGTGCGCCGCGGCCCTGGACACCGGCGCCGATGCCAAGCCGCGTCGCGTACCACAGCTGGGCGCACGCGGGATCCTCGTGGAACAGGTGCACGTGGTTGAAGAACTCCGTCGGCGGGAAGTTGCCGGCGTTTTCGACGAGGGCACCATCCGGCCCGCGCAGATACTGAAAACCACCGACACGCGGGGGCTGCGTGCCCTGAGCCCGCAGTTCCAGAAGGCGGGCCGTCGTCGGGAACGTGCCCGGGACATCACTCGAGATCTCGACGACCGCGTTGTCCGGACCCGCGTACATCGGCGCGACCTCGAGCTTGAGCGCGTGAAACCGCTCGAGATAGGCACGCGAGTCGGGAGTGTTCCACCCGAAGTGCCAGATGGCGCTCTGCGGCTGGGTCGGCGGAGGCGTGTTCACCTTCGTGAACAGCAGGTAGGGACCGTTGACCGTCCTGACGGCTTCGTAACCGTTGAACGTCGTCTGGACGGAGGTGGTGAAAGCTTTCGGGTAGTAAGCGGCGGCCGCCGCCGGGTTCACCGAGTTGAGGTGGACGTGGTGAAACCGGATACCCGGCGAAACCGCCTCGCCTCCAGGCACCTGGGCGCGCGGCGTTCCGCTCACGAGGGCGATCACACACGCGGCGAGAATCTTCCTCATACCGCTGGACCTCTCGGACCTCTCGGACCTTTCGGACCTTTCGGACCCCTCGGACCCCTCGGACCCCTCGGACCCCTCGGACCCCTCGGACCCCTCGGACCCCTCGGGCCTCTCTGACCTATCGTTCTTGTCCGACCCAGTCGAGATACGCCTGGCTCCCGCCTTCGACGGACAGGACGACAAACTCAGGTGTTTCGTACGAGTGCAATGCTTTGAGCCGCGCCTCGAGCGCGGGAACGCGGTCGCGGGTGGTCTTGATGACGAGCTGACGCTCGGCCTCGCGCTCGACCTGCCCCTTCCAACGATAGACGGACACCATCGGCCCGTGCAGGTTGACGCAGGCGGCGAGCCGCTCGTCGACGAGGGCGCGCGCCAGACGCTCGCCGCTCTCCTCGTCGGATACGGTCGAGAGGACGATCACGACATCAGTCATGGTTGTACTTTGCGCCGATTTGTTGTACCGTTCCCGCCCAAGTGCCGAAGGCCGGAACGCGCTCCATTGTCAGGAAGAAGAACGCTCCGCGCAAGCCGAGTTCGACCGGCCGCACGGTCGGCCGGTGGGCCGTCCTGATTATCATCGGGATGATCGTGCTCGACGCGCTCGTCGGCGACCGCGGATTGATGGCCACGCTCCGCGCGCGGCGCGAGTACCACGAGCTCGCCGACACCATCGCCAACCAGCGCATGGAGAATACGCGGCTGGCCGATCAGGCGCGGCGCCTCCGGGACGATCCCAAGGCCATAGAAGAGGTGGCCAGGCGCGAACTCGGCCTGATTCGGCCGGGCGAAAAGGTGTTCATCCTGAAAGACGTCGGCCCCACCAAAGACAAGCCCTAGGCATCCTACACTTGGAGGAGGGGGTTGCCATGTCTTCTTCCAGGGGCGTCAACGGTCTCCACCACATCACAGCGATCGCGGGCCCCGCACAGGAAAATGTCGATTTCTACGCGGGCATCCTTGGCATGCACCTGGTCAAACGGAGCGTGAACCAGGACGACCCCGGCACGTATCACCTGTTCTACGCGGACGCCGAGGGCAGCCCGGGCACGGACCTGACGTTCTTTCCGTGGGGGCGCCACGCGCCGCCACGGATCGGGCACGGCCTTGCGGTCGAGACCAGCCTCGAGGTTCCCGCGGGCAGCCTGGACTACTGGGGCGCGCGGCTCGAGCGATACGGCGTTCGCTTCGAGAGGATGGAAACGCGATTCGGCGACCGGAACCTGCCGGTCGTCGACACGCACGGCTTTCGCCTGTCGCTCGTCGAAAGCGCTGCGGCTCCGGCCCGGCGGTTCACACCGTGGGACGGCAGCCCTGTGCCGTCGGAGCGGCAGATTCGCGGCCTGTACGGCGCTCGACTGTGGGAGCGCAGCGCAATCGCCACGAACCGCTTCCTCACCGGCGCCCTCGGCTTCGAGCGCCTGGGCGACGAGGACGGATGGATCCGGTACGGGTTTGAAAGCGCCGCCGGCTTCGTCGACGTCCGCGAGACGCCCAACGAGCAGCGCGGCGGCTGGGGCGTGGGCACGGTGCACCATCTCGCCTGGCGAGTTGACGATGACGCGCATCAGCTGGCCGTGCGTACGAAGGTCGAAGCCGCGGGTGGACAGGCGACCGGCGTGATCGATCGCTTCTGGTTCAAGTCGGTGTACTTCAGGGAGCCCGGAGGCGTGCTGTTCGAGATCGCCACCGACGGTCCAGGGTTCGCGACGGATGAAGACCCGGCCCATCTGGGCGAATCGCTCGTGCTGCCGCCGTGGCTCGAGGCGCAACGCCGCGGGATCGAAGGCGTTCTGCCGCCCATCACCCTGCCCGTCCCGGCGGCCGCACAGGAATGACTGCCCCGGACCTCGGCTTCGAGCACGTGTTCACGGCGCCCGCGGCGCCGGATGCACCAACGCTCCTGCTCCTGCACGGCACGGGCGGCACCGAACACGACCTCGTGCCGCTGGCGGAATCGCTCGCGCCTGACGCCGGGGTGCTCAGCCCGCGCGGCAAAGTGCTGGAGCGCGGCATGGCGCGGTTTTTCCGCCGCCTGGCCGAAGGCGTGTTCGACCTCGACGATCTCCGGTTTCGCACGCACGAGCTGGCGGGGTTCGTTGGCGCCGCGTCGCGCCACTACGGTTTCGATCGCGCCCGCGTCGTCGCGGTTGGATTCTCGAACGGGGCCAATGTCGCGGCGAGCATGCTCCTGCTCGAACCGGGTGTGCTGGCAGAAGCGATTCTGTTTCGAGCGATGGTGCCGATCGTCCCGGATCCGCTGCCGTCCCTCCAGGGGACGCCCGTCTTCATGTCCAATGGCCGCACCGACTCGCTGATCCCGGCGGCGGACGCCGAACGGCTCGCTGAACTGCTGAAACAGGCCGGCGCGAGCGTGACGCTCCAGTGGCAGCCAGGCGGCCACCAGCTCACGCGTCAGGACGTGACGCTGGCGCAGGAATGGCTGGGCGGCCGTAGCGGCCGGCTTTAGCCGGCCGGCGAACGTCCGCCTCAAGGCGGACGCTACGGCTTCTGTTCGACGACAGCGACGCCCCAGGGACCGCGGCCGAGCGCGATCTTCTTGGTGACCTGCTTCGTCTCCAGATCGACCACCGACAAATCGTTCGACGGTCCGTTGGCCGTGTAGATCGTCTTGCCGTCGGGCGACAGGGCGATGCCCCACGGCCGCTGACCCGCCTCGATCGATCCGGCAACCTCGTTCGTCGACGTGTCGAGGATGAAGACCATCTTGCTGCGTCCGGTCGAGACGTAGAGGTGCTTGCCGTCCCTGGCCATCACGGTACCCATCGGACGAATGCCTTCGCCCAGCTTGATCGTCTTGACCGTCGCGAGCCGCTTCGTGTCGATCATCGACAACGTGCCGCCGTTTTCAGACGGCACATACGCGCGCGATCCGTCGGGGAGAAACGCAATCGACCGTGGACGCGGCCCCACCTTCACCGACTTGACGACCTTGCCGGCGGCGACGTCGACGACGAACACCGCGCCGTCTTCCTCGGATGTGACGTACACCTGGTTGCCGTCGGGGTGAACGGAGACGCCTTCCGGCTCCTCCCCGACGGTGATCATGTTCGCGATCGTTCCATCGGCGGTGTTGATGATCGTCAGCCGCGCGGCGTCCTCGTTGGCCACGAAGAGACGCGCGCCGTCGTGGCTGACCGCCACCTGCTCGGGGTCAGGCCCGCTGGTGAGCACGCGGACCAGCTTGCGTGCGGCGATGTCCACGACGCCGATGCCGTCGGCGCTGCGGTCGGGGGGCGGCAGCGTCTTCTCGTCCACCCCCGGCGGGGCCGACGGCGAACCGCTGAGCGCGACGTACAAGAACTTGCCGTCCGGGCTGGCCGCGATGCCTCTCGGCCGCTTCCCCAGCGGCATCGTCCCGACGACAGCCTGCGTCGCCGCGTCGATGATCGACAGGTCGCCCGATGCCTCGTTCGTGACGTAAATCCCCACGGCAGGCGGAGGCGGCGGCGCCGCGGCGGGCGGCGGCTGCGTGGACGCCGGCGGCGCTGAACCGCCGCACGCGGAAACTGCCAGGGCAATCGCGAGAGCAGGCAGGCGTTTCATGGTCACAGGATATCTCCAGCCGTGTATTCCACGTCGAGCACGTTTGTTCACGCGTTCTTTCGCGGCAGGACCGGTATAGAATCCCGCGACGCGATGGCGAAGTCCGATTCTACTCTCGTCCTCCCGGCGATCCTCGACATCGAACCGGGCGTCCAGAAGGACGCCGACGTCGAAGGCGAGGTCCTGGCGCTCTTCGACGAGTGCGGCGCGCCGCTGCTGCGGTATGTGGGCGCCTTCGGCGTCAACGCCCACGACACAGAGGACGTCGTGCAGGACGTGTTCCTGTCGCTGTTCAGACACGTCCAGCTCGGCCGGCCCCGGACCAACCTCCGGGGCTGGCTGTTCAGGGTCGCGCACAACCTGGCGCTCAAGCAGCGGCTCCGGACGAAACGGCGGCAGGCCATAGAGACGACGGCCGCGACGGACGCGACCGGCGCGTCTGGCGCGGCCGGGCTTGCCAGCTCCGACAACGGGCCGAACCCCGAGCAGCAACTGGCAAGCCTCGAGCGGCGGCAGCGTCTGCTCGCCGTGTTTCGCGCGCTGCCCGAACGGGACCGGCGGTGCCTGTCGCTGCGGGCCGAGGGCCTCCGCTACCGGGAGATCGCCGACGCGCTCGGCATGTCGCTCGGCGGCGTGGCGAAATCGCTCGCGCGATCGATGACGCGAATGGTGAACGCCGATGAGCGCTGACACGCGGCACCTGTCGGACGAGCGGCTCCTCCTGCTCGTGGACGGCGAACTGCTGCCCCGGCGCGCCGAAGCGGCGCGGCGCCACCTGCGCGCCTGCCCGCCGTGCCGCGCACGGTTCGAGCGGATCGAGGCGTCGGCCGCGGCGTTCAGCCGCGCGTATCGCGGCGACGTCGACGGGGACCTGTCGGACACCGTCGCCGCTTCGCGGTCGCGCGAAGCGCTGAAGACACAGCTGGCGGACATCACCCGGCAGGGACGGCGCGGGCCTTCGTGGGTAACGGCGAGCGCGCTGCTTGTGGCCGCCCTCGTCGGCCTCGAGTTCGTGTCGAGCCGGAGCGGACCGCCGATTACGCCCGTCGAGGGACACGCGACCGTGCGGCCGATCGCGTACCTGACGCCCGGCGCGACCCGGCCCGTGGCGGTCGCCGATCTGTGCGACACGCGGCGCGCGGCGCCACGCGCCATCCCCGCCCGCGTGCGGCAGGCCGTCGTTCGCGACTACAGCATGGAGCGCGTGCCGGCGCACGATTACGAGCTGGATTACCTGATTACGCCGGAGCTCGGCGGATCCGACGACCGCCGCAACCTGTGGCCTGAACACTACTCGTCTGATTCATGGAACGCGCGCGTGAAGGACGAGCTGGAGGAGCTGCTGCCGCGGCTGGTGTGCGCGGGCACGCTCCCGCTCGAGACCGCCCAGCACGACATGGCCACCGACTGGATCGCCGCCTACAAGAAATACTTCAAGACCGATCGGCCGCTCCACGCGTACTCGCCCTTTGCCGATGTGATACCCGACCTGACGTTCGAGCTGCCCACGCTCCGAAGCGACGACGTCGAACGCTGATCCGCCCACATACGAAGCCACAGAGGCGCAGGGGCCACGGAGGTTTTTCAAGAAGAACCCTCTGTGCTCTCTGTGCCTCCGTGGCTACGTGGCTACGTGATCGCGATCGCAGCGGCGTCTATCGGCCGGACGGCCAGCGGGCGTCGAGTGGCGCTTTCGGGTCCGCGGTGATCTGCAGGTCGGCGCAGTGGTGGTAGTAGTAGCCGCCGTCCTTGTTGAACCCGTGCTCGGCCATGAACTGCACGATTTGCAGCGTGCACTTCCGGCAGCTGATGTTGGGCAGCTGGATGTCGGTTTCGAACGGATCGGCCGGCTTGGTCGTGTGGACGAACAGGCCGTCGGCCAGCACCGGCGCCTTCGGCGGCGCGATCGCGGCGGATACCGACCACGGCCCGCGCTCAGAATCCCGCGTGACCACGTCGGGGTCCGCCGGAAGATCGGCGCGGTTGACGGCGAGGGCGATGCGGTAGTGGCCCGGATGGAACACGGTTTCCATCAGCTTCACGTGCAGCTTCGAGTTGCCTTGCACGATCCCGATCGCGTTGGTCGGCATCCCGGCGTCGGCCGACGTGCCGCCGCACGGACCGAGCTTCTGCGGATCGCCGAGCCGGTTCTCGACGAGCCACGACGCCGGCTCCATCAACGTGAAGTGCGCCTGGACGAACGCAGGCGCGAGCAGGGCGAGCGCAGACGCGGCCATCAGGCCCTTCATCAGCTGTTTCATGCGGCCATGATACCACCGCGATTTCAGCGTGAACAAAAGGGTCTCCCCGGGAATCTTCTTTCCGATGAGCGTCGTGCGCGTTTCCCCCAAGGCCGTCCTTTCCCTGTTGTGGCTCGCGGCGGCACCGGCCGTTTCGGCGCAGACGCCGGGAGGGCAGGCCCAGCCGGCACCGGTTTTCAGGGTTGAAGTCATCGCGGCGACTCCCCTTCCCGGCGTCGATCTGACGCTCGATCAGATCCCCGCGCCAATCCAGACAGCCCTCGACACCGACATCGTCGGCAGCGGCGCGATCGACATCGCGGACTTCCTGAATCGGCGTGTGACAGGCGTGTATGTCAACGAGCTGAGGGGCAACCCGTTCCAGCCGGATGTCAGCTACCGCGGCTACACCGCGTCGCCGCTGCTCGGCACGCCGCAGGGGCTGTCGGTCTTCATGGACGGCGTGCGCTTGAACCAGCCGTTCGGCGACGTCGTGAGCTGGGATCTGATTCCTCGTCTCGCGATCTCCACCATCGCCGTCATGCCGGGATCGAACCCCCTCTTCGGCCTGAACACACTGGGCGGCGCGCTGGCGATGCAGACCAAGACCGGCCGGACGAGTCCCGGGACCACGGTGCAGGCTCTCTACGGGAGCGATGTGCGCCGGGCCATCGAGTTCGAGCACGGCGGCTCGAACGCGTCGGGGCTGAACTGGTATGTCGCTGGCAATCTGTTTGCCGAGCATGGCTGGCGGGACGACTCCCCGTCCGACGTGCGCCAGATTTTCGGATCGCTCGGCTGGAAGGATCAGCGGAACGAGATCACGTTCGTCACGTCCTACGCCGACAACTCGCTCACCGGCAACGGCCTCCAGGAGCAGCGCTTTCTCGAACGCGACTACGCGAGCGTGTACACCAAGCCCGACATCAACGAGAACCGCGGCGCGTTCTTCAACGTCACCGGCCGCCGCACCGCGCGGCCCAACGTGACGCTGTCAGGCAACCTCTACTACCGCGACATCCGGACGAGCGGCGTGAACGGCGACATCAACGAAGACTCGCTCGATCAGTCCCTGTATCAGCCGACCCCGGCCGATCAGCGCGCGCTCGCCGCCGCGGGCTACACGGGCTACCCGACGAGCGGCGCCGACGCGTCCAATACACCCTTTCCTTATTGGCGGTGCATCGCCCAGGCCCTCCAGCGCGACGAGCCCGCGGAAAAATGCAACGGCCTCATCAACAGCGCCGAAACCGACCAGCACAACTACGGCGCGGCCGGCCAGATCGTGGTGACCGGTTCACAAGCCGGGCTCCGCCACCTGCTCACGGCAGGCGGCGCGTACGACGGCAGCCGCGCGGGCTTTCAGCAGTCCACGCAGCTGGGCTACCTGGTGCCCGACCGGAGCATCACCGGCGTGGACGCGTTCGGAGACGGCGTCACCGGCGGCGAGGTGGACGGCGAGCCGTACGACACGCGCATCGACCTCGACGGGCACCTCGACACGTGGAGCGTCTACGGCACGGACACGTTGACCTTCGGCCGCACGTGGAATGTCACGCTCTCGGGCCGCTACAACCGGACGAACGTTCACAACCTGGATCGCATCCGGTCCGGCATGCCCGGCTCCCTCGACGCCCGGTATGCCTTCGGCCGATTCAACCCGGCTGCCGGCGTGACGTTCAGCCCCTCGTCCGCTCTCAATGTGTACGCCGGCTACAGCGAGGGCAGCCGCGCGCCCACGTCGATCGAGCTGGGGTGCGCCGATCCCGATCTGCCCTGCAAGCTGCCGAACGCGATGGCCGGCGACCCGCCGCTCGACCAGGTCGTGACGAGAACCGTCGAAGCCGGCGTCCGCGGCGACACGTCGCCCGACGCGAAGACAAGTTGGACCGTCGGTTTCTTCACGGCCGAAAACGACAACGACATCCTGTTCGTGTCGTCGACGCAATCGGGGTTCGGCTATTTCAAGAACTTTGGAAACACGCGGCGGCAGGGCGTCGAGCTCAGCCTCACCACGCGCACGGACCGCGTCTCGTACGGCGCCGGCTACACCTACCTCGATGCCACGTACGAAAGCGCCGAGACGGTCGGCGGATCGGGCAACAGCTCGAATGACACGGCAGCGGCCGGACGCAAGGGTCTCGAGGGAGTGATTGAGATCGAGCCAGGCGACCGGATTCCGCTGGTGCCCGCGCACACGCTGAAGGCGTTTGCTGAGATCCAGGCGACCTCGCGGTTGACGGTGAACCTCGATCTGATCGCCGCGTCGAGCACGTACGCGCGGGGAAACGAAAACAACCGGCACCAGCCCGACGGCACCTACTACCTGGGACCCGGTACGTCAGACGCCTACGGCGTCGTGAACCTCGGCGTCCGCTATCGGCTGTCGAAGCAACTCGAGCTGACCGGTCAGGTCAACAACCTCTTCGACCATCACTACAGCAGCGCCGCCCAGCTGGGGCCGACGGGTTTCACCAGCACGGGCAATTTCATCGCCCGCCCGCTGCCGGCCACCGGCGGCGAATTCCCGCTGGTCAACGCCACGTTCTACGCGCCCGGCTCGCCGACAACGGCGTGGATCGGGTTACGATTCAGAATCTAGGCCGCAGGCCTGAAGGCCTGCACTACTCCCGTCGAGCCCCTAGCCCCAAGCCCCCAGCCCCTAGTGATGATCCAGCGTCACGATGTGCGGCGCGTCGTGCTCGACGCACGGCGGGGCCTCGAGGAGCGCGTCCGCCTGGCTCGTCGACAGCTTCAGCGCGCGCGGGGTCGTCGTCCACGGCTTCGCGAGGACGGCGGGATCCTCGACGGTGGCCGTGTAGGTCAGCGTGTTGCCCTCGCGCTTGAGGCGCTCGACGACGTGCATGGCCTCCGTGTGGAAGTAGCCGTCGCTGCCGAGCCACGTGTCGTCGTTGAAGTTGGTGACGTCCACCACGAGCGTGTCGCCTTCGAAGCGCCCGATTGAATCGCCCATGTACGACGCGTCGGCGTCGGCGCGATGCGGCCGGCCGTCGGTCGGGATCAGGCGAAACAGGTTCGAGTTCCCGTAGAGGAACACGACCTGTCCCGGCGTCTGCACGATCTGGCTCGGCGGGCCCATCCGGGGCACGCCCTGCGGCTTGCAGTAGAACGCCGGGTCGAGGACGCCCTGCTTGTCCGAGAGGTCCTTCACCTTCGCGAGCAGCTCGGTTTTGTACTCGGGTTTGTTCGGCGCGGCGGCGCGACCTTCGACCTGCCATCGATCGAGGCCCTTGAAGACGTCGCCGCCTTCGGGATTCACACCCTTGAGCGGCAGCAGCCATCGAACGGACTGCCCGGGCTTCACGGCCGGCGGAGGCGCGGTGACGCCCCAGACGCCGTTGAGGTCGACGTTGCCGTCTGCCGTGCGGGGCGTGGCCGGCGCAGACTGCGCCGCCGCGAGGGCGCCTGCGAGAAACAGGGCGGCTGTCGTCGCGAACAGAAAGTTGCGCATGGCTCGCTCCTACTGCTTCGCCGCGTCGTCGCCAAGCCAGAGCTCGATGCTGTGGCCGTCGGCGAACGTCATGCGGCGCATGAAGCCGAAGTTCGATCCGTCCTTCGCGTGGTACGCCAGGACCGTCACGGCCTGACCCTGCCCGAAGTTCGCGCGTGTCACGCCGACGCGCCGTGCGGCGGCGGGGCCGAGGCTCGACAGCGACCACGACGTCACTTTGCCGGTCGCGTCCTTCACGTCGAGGTACACGTACACATGCGGGTTGACCCACTCGACCTTTGTCACGGTCCCCGCGAGGGTCACGGGCTTGTTGATGTCGAACTCCGCGGCGAACGAATGATGCGCGGCCGCCGACACGCCGGCCAGAAACATCCCGGCGATCGCCAGCACGCCAGACCATCTGCGCTTCATATGCTTGCCTCCGCGTTTCTATTCGTCCCTTGCAGGCCTGAAGGCCTGCACTACTTATGGCTTCATTATGACCGATGTGAACCGGGGATCAGGCCAGGGCCGGCTGGTGCCTGTGCAGGAACCAGCGGTCCAGGACGACGTGCCGTACAAAAGCAGGCGCCGAGAGGAGGCGCCGGCCGACGGCGGCGCCGAGGCCATCGGGGACGGCCTTCGAGAGCGCGGTCGAGATCGATCCAGCGCCGAAACGCGCGCGCAAGTGATCGGCGTACGGCCCGAGTTGCCGGACCGAGTAGTCGCCGTTGGCCTGAACGACCGCGGCGGCGGCCATGAGCCCGGACTCGATCGCGGGCCTGATGCCTTCGCCGCTCTGCGCGTAGGCCAGCGCCGCCGCGTCGCCGATCAGCATCACGCCCGAATCGACGACGCGCCGGTGCGGCGTCTCGTAGACGGCGTACGCGTGCCCGCGCCAGCGCGGCAACACATCGCGCGGGATCCGGCCGGTGGCTGTGAGGAACCCGAGAAATTCAGCCGTGGCCCTCGGCAGGGACCGGCGGTCGAGGCGGCCCAGGCCGACGTTGAGGTACTCGCCCTTGCGGAAGCACCACCCGTACCCCTTGAAGTCGCGGCAGAAGTACAGCTCCGGCGCCTCGCCCTGCACGGCTCCGGCCGCCGTTGGCTCGACCCGGAACTCCGCCTCCTGCGCCACCACGACCGGCGCGCCGGCGGCCTGCCCTTCCGCGTTGACATGCCGCGCGACCGGGCAGAAATGGCCGCCCGCGCCGACGAGGAGCGGCGTGCGGATGCGGCCGTTGACGATCCAGTGATCGCCGTCCCGCCGGAGGCTCGTCACGGGCGTACCGGCTTCGACGCGGGCGCCGGAACGCTCGAGCAGGTAGTGATCGAACTCGCAGCGCCGGATGCCGAAGCTCACCTGCCGGCCGTACTGCGTCTCGGTGCCGGCGCCGCCGTCGATCAGGCCGACGTGGAATCCGGAGATGGGCTGAAACGTACGGCCGCGGCGGTATTCCTCGACGTCGAGATCGAGCGATGTCACGACCTGCGGCGTGATCCACCCCGCGCAGACCTTGTCGCGCGGGAAGACGGCCGCGTCGAGCACCAGGACGTCGAGGCCGGCGCGGCGAAGGGCACGGGCACAGGCGGACCCGGCGGGTCCGCCCCCAACGATCAGCGCGTCGCACGTCGCGGGTTCAGTCAAGACGCGTCCAGGGAATCTCGTTGCTCGCACCGCGCGCGAACACCACCTGGAACAGCTGCATCGTGCCGGTCGTGAACGCGGCCTGCGATCCGGCCAGATACAGGCGCCACGCGCGGACGAACGTCTCGTCGAACATCCGTGCCACGTCATCTGACGCGGCCTCGAAGCGCCGGCGCCAGTGGTCGAGCGTGGACGCGTAGTGCAGCCGGAGGTTCTCCACGTCCAGCACGGACATGTTCCACGGTAGCAGCACGCGTTCGAAGACTTCGGGAAGCGCCGGTGGATAGGCGCCGGGGAAAATCCGCTTGCGGATCCACGGGTTGAGCGCACCAGGCTGGTTCCGTCCGATGAAGTGCAGCAGCCCACGGCCGGCGCCGGTCAGCGAGCGCTCCAGCACGGAGCCGAACGCCTGGTAATCGCCCAGGCCCACGTGTTCGAGCATGCCCACCGAAACGAACACGTCGTACTGGCCCCGTACGTTGCGGTAGTCGTCCTCGACGAACTCCACCAGGCCGGCAAGCCCGCTCTCCCTGGCCCGCGCGCGCGCGTACGCGATTTGCTCGGAGGACACGTTGAACGCCCGCACCGACACGCCGTACTGCTTTGCCATGAACAGCGCCAGCGAGCCCCAGCCGCATCCGGCCTCGACGACGCGCTCGCCAGGCCTGAGATTCAGCTTCCGGCACACGCGGTCCATCTTCGCGATCTGCGCGTCCTCGAGCGTGGCCTCCGGCGACGGAAAGTACGCGCACGTGTAGAGCATCTCGCGATCGAGCCAGAGGCGGTAGAAATCGTTCCCGAGGTCGTAGTGACGGTGGACGTTCTCGCGCGCCGCGCGCTCGTCGTTCACGGGCTGGCTCGACGCCTGCTCGCGCGGCCTCGTGCGCCTGAGCGCGCGGTAGATCTCGCAGAGCATCGCCACCAGATCGCCCTGCAGGTCCACGGCGCCGAACATGTAGGCCTCGCCGAAGTTCAGGTCAGGGTTCCACACCCAGCTGAACAACGCGCGCCGATTCCTGAACACGATGGTTCCGACGGGCGCGTCGCCGGCGTACGGCAACTCGAAGCCGTCCCAGAGCACAAACCGCAGGCGGGCCGAGGGCACCGACGCCCGGATACGGCCTGCCACCCAGCGGTCCACGGGCGTCGACGCCCGTGGCGCCGAGTCGCTGGAAAACGTCGGAACCGAAAACACGCGAGCGTCGCCGAGCTTCATGACCGGGCTCCGTTCAGTGGGGGGTCTCAACGTCCCGTTTTCGTCGATCGGCCGGGGATTATAGCTGTTTCAGGGCTTCCCCGTGATGCGGATCTTTGCAATCCGCGGGCCGGGCTAGTATTCGGCGATCTCATCGTCGACATAGCAATAGAGCCAGCGCTCGCCGGGTTGTGCCGAGGCCACCACGGGGTGCCCGCTGGAACGCGCATGCTTGGTGGCGTGGCGATTGGGCGACGAGTCGCAGCAATGGGTCGCTCCGCACTGCTGGCACGTCCGCAGGTGAACCCAGTCGGCGCCCGTCTTCACGCATTCATCACAGACAAGCTTCTTCGGATGCTTTACCGTCCGTGTGGCGCCGATGTGTGCGCATGCGCCCGCTGCCATGTTTTCGCTCCCTCCGGCCACATCTTACGACTTACGGCGCCCGGCCGACTGTCCGGTATCATGCGCTCATGCAGCACGACTCCTGGCCGGCGCTCCCCTACGAGGCGTGGAAGGACACCTACGCCACGCTGCACATGTGGACGCAGGTCGTCGGGAAGGTCGCCCTCGCCCAGGGGCCCCCGCTCAATCACTCCTGGGGCAGCGCGCTCCAGGTGACGCCGCGCGGACTCTCCACGCGGACGCTCCCCCACGGCGACCGCTCGTTCACCATGCAGTTCGACTTCGTCGATCATGCGCTCGCGATCGTGCCCTCGGACGCGGCGGCGTTCACGCTGCCGCTGGTGCCGCGCACGGTCGCGGACTTCCACCGCGAGGTGATGACGATGCTGAACGACATGGGGTTGCCCGTGAAGATCTGGCCCATGCCGGTCGAAATCACCGACCCGATCAGGTTCGATCGGGACACGGTGCACCGATCGTACGATTCGGCTTCCGTCAGCCGCTGGTGGCAGATCGTGGCGCAGGTGACGCGCGTGTTCACGACGTCGGCGTGCGGGTTCGTCGGCAAATGCAGTCCGGCGCACTTCTTCTGGGGGAGTTTCGACCTCGCGGTCACGCGCTTTTCGGGCCGGCCCGCGCCGCCGCGCGAGGGCCCTGCCTTCATGCGCGAAGCGTATTCGCACGAGGTGATCAGCGCCGGCTTCTGGCCAGGGGGCGGCCCGGTGCCCGAGACGATCTTCTATGCCTACGCGGTCCCGGAGCCGGCAGGCCTCAAGGAAGCGGCCGTACGCCCGGACGCGGCCTACTATCACCGCGAGCTGGGCGAGTTCGTCCTTCCGTACGAGGCTGTTCGGACAGCTGCGTCACCGGAGCAGGCGCTCCTGGCGTTTGTCGAGAGCACGTACGAACGCGCCGCCACGCTCGGCGGATGGGACAGCTCGCTGACTCGGGGCTAGGGGCTTGGGGCTAGGGGCGCCGGAGGTAGCGCATGATTTCCTTCAGGCGCGCGACGTCCCACGTCTCGAATTCCATTCCGACACGATAAAGACCTTGGTCCCGGGCGGTGTCCGGTTCGAAGCGCACCCACCGCACGCGCGCGAGGACTGCGCACTGCCGATCGTCCAGGGGCCAGCCGATCTTGACGACGGCCGGCTGATCAGGCAGCACACGCGCGGCCCCGCGCAGTTGCGCGCCGGACATCGACAGGTTGACGATGGCTGCGGGGCGCCCTTCGAGGATGGCACGGTAACCGGAACCCATCATCGCCACGCGCTTATCGCGCGGGCGGAGCTTGCCGGTTCTGCTTGCCTGGTGCCGGGAAAGGATCTGCTCTGCTTCGGACAGGAGGTCGAGGACAGGCGACGCGAGCGGAAGGATCAGACTATCGGCCATGAGACGAGCACGGTCCCTGACGCTACATCACCTGATCAAGCAGGTAGTCGAGTCCCTGCTCGAGGCGGCTTGCGGTCGATTCATCCAGGTCGACAAACTGCACGGCGAACCCATATCCGCTCCGCGCGTAGAGCGTCGTGGCCGTGAGCGTCACCCAGCCCACGCGCGGTAGATCGATCTTCATCTTGAACCTGACGCCCGGCTCCTGCTCGTGACTGGAGTTGACGAAGCACCCGCCGAGGCTCAGATCGAAAATGCTCATCGGGGTTTCGAGGACGTCTACGCGGAAGCCATCGAACGGGCCCGTGAAACGCTCGTTTCTTCGGCGATCTCTGCTGTCGGCTTCCGTCGTCAGCGCGTTCTGGATGGTCTCCATGGCGTTTTTCCTTGGCTGTCCTTCGTGTCCTATATACTACTCTAGTGTCGTCCAATGGCAAATAAAATATAGCCCCTGCGCCATTGCACGGAACTGCACGCTGATTTCGGTGTTTATTCGCTGACCGGAGAGAACCGGCGGAGGGTGGGCGAGACCTCGACGAAGGCATCGACGACTGCGGGATCGAAGTGCGTGCCCTTCCCCGCGACGATGAACGTGACCGCGTCATCGTGCGACATCGGGTCGCGGTACGCGCGGCGCGTGGTCACGGCATCGTACACGTCGACGAGCGCGATGAGCCGGCCGGCAATCGGAATCGCCCGCCCGCTCAGGCCCTGCGGATAGCCGGTGCCGTCCCATTTCTCGTGATGGGTGTACACGATCTCCTTGGCCATCGCGAGGATGGTATCGTCGGACGAACCGGCGTCGCGCTCGGCGTGCACGATGACGTCGCGGCCGTGCACGGGATGTTTCCGCATCTCGATCGTTTCTTCGGCGGTCAGCATGCCGGCCTTGTTCAGGAGCCGGTCGGGCACGCCGACCTTGCCGATGTCGTGCAGCGGCGCGAGGCTCGCGAGCAGCTCGATGCGCTCTGGCGTGAGGTACGCGCGGAAATCCGGATGCCTGGCGAGTTGCGTGGCGAGCACGCGGGCGTACTCCTGCGTGCGACGTGAATGGCGGCCGGTCTCGATGTCCCTGACTTCGGTGAGCGAAAGCAGCGTCTGAACCATCAGGCGCTGCGAGATGATCTTGTCGTGTCCGGCCTGGTCGGCGCGGTTGCGCTCGAGGGCAAACCTGCCGCCGGCAATCGCACCGAGCGAGGCGATCAAGCCGAGCGTCGGATACAAGGGTGAAAAAAACAGGCTGGTGCCGGACATCAACCCGCCCGCGCCCGCCCAGACGACGAGCAGATACGCGGCAATGGTGGCGCCCCCCCATGCGAGGCCGAACTGGGCGACGAGCAGCGACACGATGATGCCGACCACCAGCACGCCCAGCGTCTCGATCGCGGACCCGTACTCGGGGCGGCGGATGTAGTCCTGCTGCAGCAGGTTGTCGGCCACAGTCGCCTGCACTTCCACGCCGGCAAACAGCGTGTCGATCGGCGTGGACACCACCTCGCGCGTGCCGAGGGCCGTGGTACCCACGAACACGATCTTGTCTTTGAAGACGTCGGCGGCGACGTCGCCGCTGAGCACGTCAGTGGCCGAAACGTATTGGAACGTCCGCCGGGCCCCCCGATACCGGAGCCGCATGTTGCTCTTGCCGTCGAGCGGCACGTTCTGGCTGCCAAACCACAGCGTGGCCGCATTCACATTGCCCACGCGCAGGCTCACATCGTGGATGTTCTTCGCCGCAATGACGGCGGCGAGACCGAGCGCCGGATAGACATGGCCGTCAAACGCCGCCAGCAGAGGCACGCGCCTCAGCAGGCCATCCGGATCCGGGGCGGCGTTGAGAAACCCGGACGCTCCGGCGGCTTTCGTCAGGACGGGAAGGCTGCAGACGACGCCCGTAGCCTGGAAGAACGGCTCGGGCGCCCGCTCGTCGCCCCGGCGCACCAGGACCAGGCCCAGCGGATGCTGCACGCATGCGCTCGACGGCTTCGACGTGTTGTCGAACGTCAGGGCATAGCCGAGCACGACCTTGCCGGGGCGCAGCGCGTCGGCCATCGCTTCGTCGGTGGCCGCCCCGGCGCCGGCATACCGATCGGACTCGGCGAACATGATGTCGAGCGCGATCGCGGAAGCGCCGAGATCGCGAATGCGGGTGACGAGGTTGCCGACGAGGTCGCGGCGCCACGGCCACTGCCCGACCGACGACAGGCTGCGCTCGTCCACGTCCACGATCACGACGTCGCCGCCCGGCGGATGCGTCCGGGCCGCGCGCAGCAGCGCATCGTAGGAGGCGTACTCGAGCCGCTCGAGGAAGGCGGGACGGTAGAGCGACAGCAGCGCGACGATCACCGCCGGCACCACGCCGCACACGAGGACGACACGGCGTGGTTGGACGCTCATCGGATCGTGACTTCGACGCGGCGGTTGCGCGGTTCGAGCACCTGGTCGGCGGTTTTCACCAGGAGGTCGGCCTCGCCATGCGAGGTCACCTCGATGACATCCGCCCTGATGCCTGCCTGGACGAGCAGCGCGCGAATCGAGTTGGCGCGCCTCAGCCCGAGCTCGACGTTTGCGGCCGCCGCGCCGGTCGTATCAGTGTGCCCGATGACGGCCACGTCGGGGAATGGCCGATTTCTGAGCGCCTCGAGCACTCGCGGCAGCAGCGCCCGGCTCTCGTCGGTCAGGTCGTCGGACTCGAACCGGAAGTAGAGAACGAACTGCTGCGGCGCCGGCGGAAGCGTGGACAGGAGGTCGCCGAACAGCCGGTTCGCCTCGGCCTCGCTGAGCACGGTAACCGGCGCGGGAGCCCGGCCGGGCGATGCAGTTGTCGATTCGCGCGCGGCGGCCAGTTCCACTCCTCCGGCGGGGTTCGAGACGACGGCCCTTCCGACGGCCGCATCCTCAGGGTCCGGAAGCAGCACCACCTGGGCCTGCCCCGGGCGCAGCGGCGGGATACGCTTTGGTCCGCAGCCCCCGATTGTGGCGGCCACCAGCACCGCAATCGGAACGACGAAGGGCCGCGCTGAGATCATTCAGGCACGACGCGGAGCGCCAGCGTGGTGCCGCGGACACCCACGACCGCCGCTGGTGTTTCGAGACGGATCGAATCAGGCGAGAGCTTCGCAATGCGGCCCGAGACGTAAGCCACCACGCCGCGGACCACGTTGAGCACCAGCCCGAGTCGGCCTTCCGCGGGGGCATACAGGAACCGGTCGACCCGCATCTCGCTCCCGGGGCCGATGGAGACGCGGGTGTCGTCCTTGAGAGTGACGCCGAGGCGACCGTCCGTGCCGGTTCGGAGGGCATCGGACTCGTAGACGAGCTGACCGGCCTGGGCCGGCAGGTACGGCGCCTGCCCGCACAATAAAGGCTGAGCCGGAGGCTATCTTGATGCGTCCTGCTACCGTCTGCGGCTGGGCCGTGGCGGTCGCCGCAATCCCCGCGAGGATCAACGTGCCCGCCAACGCTCGTCGAGTAATCACATGTCCCCCCGCACCCACGATAACCCCGTTCGACACCCCGGTCCAGCGAACTCGCCGGGGGGCCAGGCACGCCAATTTCCTGCGCAATTACGATTCTGAGATCCGCCGGATCGGGGTGCTGACGCCGACCTTCAAGCCATCGTTGTGCTACCTTGGCGCCCAACCATGCCGATGACCTACCGCATCGATCTCGATAACAACCTCTTGTTTGTGGTGATGAGCGGCATGATCACCCAGGCCGAACGGATGCAGACGATGCTCGCCTGGATCAATGACCCGGCCTTCCGGCCTGGCCTCGACACGTTCTGCGACCTGACCGAGGCGCAATCGACGCCTGACCTGGCCGAGCTGCGGGAAGTCGTGGTGACCATCTCCGAGAATGCCCCGCGTATCGGGCCGGGGAAGCTCGCGATGCTCACGTCCAGGCCCATCACGTTCGGTGTCGCGCGCGTGTTCGAGGCGCTTGCGGACGTCGAGGACACACCCCTGCAGGTCAAGGTGTTCAACGATCGGAGCGCGGCTTGGGCGTGGCTTCGCCCTGGGGGTTCCGATCAGCCGGACTTTTCCAGAACGACGTAGCGGCCAGCTTCAGCCGGCCGGCGCGAGCGCTCGCGTCCGGGCCGATGAGCCCGCCATTCCGATTGCCACCTGTAGCGCCGAGGCCAGCGCGGTTTCCTGCGCGTCGTACGGAAACGTATAGCCGCCGGCAAACCAGACGCCGCCGCGTCCCTGCAGGCCGCGGAGCACGCTCTGCGCGAACAGCGTCGCCGGCGTCGGCAGCATGTGGTTGAAGACGGCTTCGCGCAGCACGAGACTCGGCCGGTGCGTCCGGTGCGTGATCCAGCTCTTCCAGATCTGCGCGGCCGTAAAGACGGGCAGGTCCGGCAGGACGGCCGCCATCGACATCGACGCCTCGCAGAACGATCCTTCGACCTGGCAATTCAGAAACGACCACAGCCGCGCATCGGCGGGCGCGTAAATCGGATCGAGGTGCAGCGCGAGCTCGGCCGGATGAAACTCCAGCCCGTGCAGCGCCGCCCGCTGCAGGTCGGTCCCCGGCAGCCCGCCGAGCAGTTGCAGGCTGCTGGGGCCGGACGCCGCGAGGACGAGGTCGTCCACGTAGAACGTGCGCCCATCGAGGCAGCTGATCAGGAATTGACCCTGCGGCGCGGCTGCAACCTGCAGCACGGGCGCGCTCGTGAGGACGCTGACGGTCGACGTCTGGTCGATCAGCCGTTGCAGCACCTGCACCATGCCGTGCCTCAGGACGTAGTACACCGTCGGGTCGAGCGGATTGGCCGGCAGGGCCTTCGCCGCGAAGATCATCGCGGCGCGGGCCGAGAGGCCGCGCGCCTGGTCGATGTCGCCGGAAAAGAGCGACGCGGCCCACGGCAGCAGCATGCCTTCCCACTGCGCGCGCGACAGCCCGAGCGTCGGGAGCCAGTCCTCGAGCGTCACGAACCAGCTCTCCCCCGCTTCCTCGCGGCGCTTCGCCGCGGCAAACGCGACGGCAAACGCGGCGGTGCCCGGCTGGTTCCACTGCGCAAACAGCGGCCAGGCACGCTTCGGCAGCACCGGCGACACGAAGCGGAGCGACGGCTCGGTGTCGGCCGTCAACGTGATCGACGCAGGGAACGAATGCGCGTCGTTCGCGCCGCCTTGACCGCCGTACAGTCCGAGCGAAGTCAGAAGCGCCGTGTACAGAGGATACGGACCCGGATGGAAGTATTGCGCGCCCATGTCCACGACTGCCGATTGGCCGAGGAGGTCGACGTCCACGCTCTGCACGTTGCCGCCAATCGAGTCACGCGCCTCGAGGAGCACGACGTCGCGCTCGCCGTCGAGCAGCCAGGCGAGGGCCACGCCGGCCATCCCGCCGCCGATGATGCCCACGCGCCGCCGCGGCCCGGCCGCCGCGTTCAACGCCGGCAGACCGGTGGCGATTGCGAAGCTGCGCAGGAGTTCGCGCCGGGTCCAGATCACGGGTTGCGTCATGCCATGCTCCTGTCTACGGGATCTGCCCGGGCTCGAGGCGCAGCAGCGCGCCGTCGTCTTCGGCGGTCAACAAGTACAGCAAGCCGTCGGGTCCCTGGCGGACGTCGCGGATGCGCTGGTGAAGATCGGTCAGCAGCATCTCGCGCCGCAGCTCTTCGTCCTTGTCGTTGAACACGAGCCGCTGCAGGTGGCCCGTTCCGGGAATCTCGCCCATCCGCATCGCGCCGACGAACACGTTGCCCTTCCACGACGGAAACCGATCGCCCGTGTAGAACGCCATGCCCGACACGGCAATTGCGGGCGTCCAGTACGCGACGGGGTTCTCGAAACCGTCGGCGGCGAGCTTGCCCTGCCACGGCCCGGCGTAATCGCGGCCAAGGCTGACGAGGGGCCAGCCGTAGTTGCGGCCGGCCTGGATGATGTTGATCTCGTCGCCGCCGTTCGGCCCGTTCTCGTTCGCCCACACGGCCCCGGTTCTCGGGTTGATCGCGAGCCCGAGCTGGTTGCGGTGGCCGAGCGAAAAGATCTCCGCCTTCGCGCCCGGCTTTCCGGCGAACGGATTGCCGGCCGCCGCGGTCCCGTCGTCGTTGAGCCGCAGGACCTTGCCTTTGTGGCTGCCGAGGTCCTGCGCTTCCTTCATATTCGCCACCGAAGCTCCGGTGGTCATGTACAGCAGGCCGTCGGGCGCGAACGCGAGGCGCGAGGCCGCTCCGCCATTGCCGTCCCACGCCGGATCAGCGGTGAAGATGTCGCGGACGTCCGTCAGGCCCGCGCCGTCCCAGCGCCCGCGCGCGAGGGCCGTCCTGATGAGCCCCTCCCCCGCGGGCTTGCTGTAAGTCAGGTAGACGAGTTTGTTCTCGGCGAACCGCGGGTGCAGCACGACATCGAGGAGTCCGCCCAGCCGCACAGCCCGGGTCTCCGGCGCGCCCGCGACGGGCTGCGGGTCGAGCACGCCGTTCCTGAGAATCCGCAGGCGTCCGCCGCGTTCGGTGACAAGCATCTGGCCGTCGGGCAGGAACGCGAGGCTCCAGGGATTCTTCAGGCCCTTCGTCACGACGACGACACGGACTGTGTGCTGTTCGGCGGTGTCGAGGACGAACGGTCCGGCCCCAAGCGGCGGCCAGCTGATCCCGATGGGCGTGCGCCCGCGCTGCTGGGCCGAGACGCTCAGGCCCGCCGCGAGGGCAGCGGCAACGAGCACTGCGGGGACAACGGCGGCGCGCAGCATGGGCGTCTCCATCCGGGTGTCGCAGTGTAATCGAGAGCGGCGGGGCCCGGGCGAAAAGCTGCAAATCCGTGTGGCGGCCCTGGCTTCCCCGGCTCCGTCCCTGGCAGCGGCCAGACGATAGGCCGGCGCAATTGTTCGTGGCCGCCGGCTGCGGGATGTGCAGCGAAGTGGGCGGCTGGTTTGCCCGGCACGGCGTGCGCGGGCTGGCGATCGTGCCGGCGGAAACGCACGAATCACGCGCGTTGACGCGTATTACGTTCGCGCCGGCCGTGAGCGGCCGTGAAGCCACGGGGCGCGAAGCCACGGGGATCGAGGCGGTTGCCCGGGCCCTGGAGCATCTCCATCTGGGCTGGGCGTTTGCGGGGTGGGCGCTCCGGTTGCCCGGTGTCGGCTGGGTCGCCCAGCTATTGACCGACGCATCAGGCGGCGAACCTCGTAGGATTGAGAGGAGCCATGTTCCTCATCCGCCAGCCATCCCCAGCCTCGATCCAGCAGTTTCTCCTCGAGTCGAAGACGCTCGCCCTGTCTTACGCGCCCATCGGGATCGTCAGCAAGGTCCCGGCGGGCTATGACGTCGACGACGCGGCGGTCGTGATCGGCAGCGGCGAGGCCGGTTTCGAGCGTGCGAAAGCCGCTCTGATGTCGTGGAAGCACTTCGATCTTGGATGGGCCAGCGTGTACCCGGCGGGCGCGCCGATCGAGATTGGGACGACCGTTGCCGTCCTCGTGAACCACTTCGGCTTCTGGTCGCTCAACGGCTGCCGTGTCCTGTATTTGCTCGGTGATCGATCGCACGGATCGACGTTCGGGTTCGCGTACGGCACGCTGACCAATCACGCCGAGCAGGGCGAAGAGATCTTCGAGGTGTCGCTCAACCGGGCGTCCCAGGCGGTGACATACCGCATTCGCGCGGCGTCGCGGCCGCGCGCCGCGCTGGCGCGCCTCGGGTACCCCGCGACGCGAATGCTCCAGGAGCGGTTCAGGCGGGACTCGGGCGAGGCGCTGCGCCGCGCCATGCAGGGCGGGCGCTAGAAGTCGGGCAGGGTGATCGACATCACCATGCTGTAGCGGACCGGGCGGCCCTTTTTCGTCGCGGGCCGGTAGTGCCAGGCCTTGGCCGCGCTGACGATCATGCGGTCGTGGTAGCCGTTGACGGGCGTCTCCAGCTTGACGGTCTCGACTTCTCCGCTCCGGCCGACGACCAGTTCGAGGCGTCCGGTCAACGGGGCCCGTCCGGACAGCGATGCGGTCGAGAGCTGCCGGCCAATCGGCCTCGGCGGGGTCACATCGCGATCGGCGCTCGTGTAGATTCGCGCCTCCTCGAGCGTGCGGGCCGAGGTGGCCATCGCCATCAGGTTCGACACGTCGCCGTTGAGGTCAGCGTCCGACTGATCGATATCCGCATCTCTCAGCAGCGCGAGCGCCCGCTCTCCTTTGGTCAGCGTCATCGAGAAGTCGCCGGCGTCGTACGCGACACGGGCTTCCTGGTAATACCGTCGCGCCATCGCCGGGAGGAGCAGGCGTTTGCTGGTGACAAACGCCGCCAGCGTTTCGGACGTGTAGCGAGACGGGTCGAGTTGAAGAAGCGGGTTCCTCATCACGATCCCGTCGAAGATCACGGCCGCCTCGCCGTCACGTCCTTCAGCCAGAAGCGCGCTGGCCCGGCGTATGGATGCCTCGATCGGCTCGCCCACGGCCGCGGATGTCCGCGAAGCGGGTTCCGCGCTGCGCGGCGCGGGCGAGGCGGGCGCCGGCGGAAAGCCGCTTGCGGGCGAGGACAGTTCGCGAGGCCTTGGCGCGGGGCGCGACACGGGAGGCGCGCTCCGATCGGAAGTGACAACCTTTGCGCTCAACTCCGGCGGCGCCTTCACCGGTTCCGGCGGCGCTTCAGCCTGGACTGGAGGCGCCGGCGGCTGTGGCCGCACCGGCGCCGCCTCCTGTGTTGGCGCCGGTGCCGGCGCAAACGACCACGGGCTCGAGACGTCGGCGAAACGCGTGATCACGACCGCGGCGACCGCGGCCACGGCGACGGTGACCGCGCCGGCCGCAACCGCCATCACGCCCGATCGTTTCCGGACCGGCGCTGGACGCGCGAGCGCCGGCGCCTTGCGCACCGCCCGCTTGGGCGGCGGATGGGGCTCGGCAACCGGTGGTCTGATCCCGGCGACTGCACGCTCAGGCGGCGGGAGCCCCGAGTACTTCGCTTCGAGGCCGCGATTGAACGCCGCGCGAATGGCGGCCTCGGAGTCGCCCGCATCGCCTGGCCGTTCGAAATGCCGGAGCGCCGCCGACAACTCGTCCACCGACGCGTAGACCGGCACTTCGAACGACGCCTGCGACGCCACGAGGCGAAGCTCGGCCGGCGCCATCGAATCCTGCAACAGGACGCGCAGCACGCGGCCGACCTGCTTGACGAGGGGATCGCTGCTCGATCCGCCCGGCAGCACATGCACCTCTCCCGCGTCGGTGATCTCGACGTTCCAGGGCTCGACGAGCGAGCGGTGCACGTTGGCCCCCGGATCGCGCGACATGACACGGCACAGGTGCCGGGCAATCGCGACCGCTTCGTGCCACTCCAGGCGGACGTGGTTGTCGATCAGGTCCGCGATAGACAGCGCCGGCGTCCGGGACCGGTCGAACGGCGTCACGTCGGCCCTGGGCGGCATGTCGATCACCTGGGCCGGAACCAGGGTCGGCCCTGCGATCGGCGCGGGCTCGACCCGTACGGGCTCCTCCGGCTCGGCTTGGACCAGATTCTCGACAACGGGCGCCGCGGCCACGGGGATCTCGATCGGCGCTGGAGCGTTCACCTCGGCTGACGTCTCGGCCCGCACGACCACCGGCACGGGAGGCGCCTCGGCTGGCAGCGCCTCGGCGGCCGGCGTGTCTTCCGACCGGAACACCGCGTCGATATCGAAGTCATCGTCCATCGGGACGATGACGAACTCCTCGCGAGGCTTCGGGGCCACACCCTTCCCGTGTCCGCCCGGCTCGGGCGAACCGACGTCGCCGTGGTTGGCGATCGGCTTCACATCAGTGTTCCGGGGCAAAGTACCCGCCGCGACTCGTGACGACGATCTCCTCCGACTTCGGACGGATCTGCACCTCGCGCCAGGCGCCGTTCCGCGCG
The DNA here is from genome assembly GCA_963712905.1 of uncultured Acidobacteriota bacterium. Classification (GTDB taxonomy): domain Bacteria; phylum Acidobacteriota; class Vicinamibacteria; order Vicinamibacterales; family CAVVIG01; genus CAVQJU01. Next base: position 123,390 of record CAVQJU010000023.1, read on the forward strand.
ATGTTCGTGGACGTGTAGCTCACGACGTACCGGCGGCGCATGTTTTCGACGATGCGGCGGTACTGGTCCTGCAGCTCCGACACGTCGAGCGGGAAATACGCCTCGCCGCCCGACAGGCGCGCGAGACGTTCGAGCGGCGCCTTGTCGACCTTCGTTCCCAGGCCGATGGAGAAGATCGCCGCGTCCGTCTCCTTCGCGAGCGCGAGCACGTCGTCCAGGTTGCGCACGCTGCCCGGGCCGGTGCCGGGGTTGTTCTCGTCGCGGCCGTCGGTGAGGATCACGACCGCCCGCCGGCCTTCGATGCGCTTCAACCGGACCAGCGCGTCCGAGAGCGCGTCGTACAGCGCCGTTCCGCCGGTCGCGATGTACCCGTCGATGGCCTTGCGCGCCGCCTCGCGATCCTTCGTCAGGTCGTGCTCGAAGAACACCTGGTCGGCGAAGAGCATCGGCGCGAGGCTGTCCTCGGGCCGCAGGGCGTCGATGAACTGGTGCGCGGCCTCGACGACTGCCCCGGCGCTCCGGCGCATGCTGCCGCTCTCGTCGAGCGCGAGCACGATCGACACGGGCGCGACCGCTTCGTGAAACGCGTCGATCTTCTGCTCGACGCCGTCCTCGACGACAACCAGATCCTCGGCGCTCAGGTCCACGAACCGCTGCTCGGCGTCGGTGATGGTGAATTCGAGCTCGGGGTGCACCGGCGGCGGCTTCGGCGCCATGTAGCCGTCGCGGGTGCGCACCTTGTACTCGGGCCCGGCCAGCATCTTCACCGTGCGCCACGCGCCGTCGGCCACCTGGTTGCTCGGCGTGTAAGTGACGAGATACCGGTTCTGCGCGTCCTCCGCCAGGCGCGCGTGCACGGCGACGATGTCCTCCTCGCGCGGGGGAAAGAACACTTGCCCGCCCGTTTCGACGGCGATGCGCTTGAGCAGCCGCTCTCCCCGCAGCGAGATCCCGGCAATGCCGCCGATGCCGACGACGTATACGGTGACCCGCGCGGCCTTGACCGCCGCGAGCGCCTCGTCCGGCGTCGTCACGCTGTTCTCGTCGTAGCCGTCGGTGAGGAGCACGATGGCGCACCGGCTCTGTGTTGTGGGCAGCTTCCCCGCCACTTCGACGAGGCTGTCGAGAATCGACGTGCCGCCGGCCGACCCGACGTGTCCGACCGCCTCGATGATGGTCTTCCGGTCGCCGGTCGGGCCCGTGAGCGCGCCCAGGCGGCGAGTGAACGGCGCGACGAGCACCTGATCCTTCGGCCGCAGATACTGGATGAACCGGGTGGCGGCGTCGCGCACGAAGTCGATCCGGCGCGACATGCTCTGGCTGCTGTCGATGAGGAGCGCGAAGGTCGCGGGCAGGGTTTCCTGGTTGACCAGGTCGATCTCCTGCTGCACGCCGTCCTCGGTGACGGTGAAGCTCGAACGCTCGAGCCCGCTGACGAACTTCCCCGCCTTGTTGTACACGCTCGCTTCGAGCAGCACGCGGCTGGTCCCGGTTTCCTCGACGATCTCGAATGGCTTCAGTTCGACGGTGTCGCGCACGACCTGGCCGAGCTCGTCCTCGGCCTCGACGGTGATCTCGCGCCGTTCGTACGGGTTCTCGTCCAGCCACTCCACGGCGTACGGCGGGCCGTCGTCGTCGACGCCGAGCAGTTTCTCGTCAACGTAGAACCGGATGGCTTTGAGCGTCGTGTCCTGGGCGGCGTGGATCTGCGCGACGATGCGGACCTTGCCCGACGTGCCCATGCGGCCGAGCGGGGACGTGATCTTCACGGTGGTTGCTGCCTGGGGCGCCGCGGGCGCTGCCGACGCGCGTGGCGCCGACACGACGACGGCCGCGGCGAGCAACCCGGCCGCGGCGCAAACCCGGAGAGACGAGCGGTCAGCGACCATGCGGAATGTTCACGGGACGCGCTCGCGCACTTCGCGCCGTTCGAGCGACGCCATCGTGGTGAGCGCCGCCGCGAGCTCGGGGTCCACCGAGAGGGCCGTTCGGCATTCGATGGCCGCCCGGGCATCGTCGCCCCCGAGAAACGACAGATAACAAAGATTGCTCCACGCGTACGCCGCGTCCGGGTCGAGCGCGACGGCCCGTTCGTATTCGCGCCGCGCGTCGGCGCGGTGACCGGTGGCGGTCAGGACCGTCCCCCACGTGTTGTGGGCCGATGCCGAGTCCGGGGCGTAAAACACCGCCCGCGAGGCGTCGGCGGCGCCGAGTTCGGGGAATCCCCAGTCGCGCCAGACGCGCGCGAGGCCTTCGTACGCGGCCGAGTCCGTGCGGTCGATCTGCGACGCGCGGAAGTAGTGGTCGTAAGCCATGTCCAGAATGCCCAGCGCGCGGTAGCGATCGCCGACGGCCCGATGCGCTTCCGCCGTCGGGGCCACGGCGACAAGCAGCAGCGCCGCGGACAGCGGACGGTCCGTGCTCTCGACGGTCGGCAGCAGGTTCGACGCCGGACGCAGCCTGGCCGCGGCGTGGCTGGACCCTTTCGATTTCTGCCCCACATCCGGCACTTTCGCCATGGCGATCGGCTCCCCGATCGCGACCGTCGGCTTCCCGGGTTTGACGAACCGGTTCGAGGCTGTGTGCTGCCCGTGCAGCGAACAGCCGCTCACGGCGGCCCACACGAGTAGACAGAGGCCCCGACCCGGCCCCGCGCGTCGAACCACGTTGGCGCTACTCGCCGGCTTCGCGGTTGAGCCGCGATTTGCGGCGCATCACGTACAGGACCACGAACACGGCGAGCACGACGAGCCAGGCAGTAGTGGAAGTACCCAAGACGTCCTCCTTCTTTCGTTCAGTTGCTAGAACAGGTTCCGGTAAAACGCCACGGCGACGGGGCCGAGACACACGACATAGAGCGCCGGCATCAAACACAACACGAGGGGAAATACGAGCTTCACGCCGATCGTGCCGGCGCGTTCTTCCGCGCGCTGCCGGCGTTTGGTTCGCAGCGTTTCGGCGTGCGTGCGCAGGCCCTGCGCGATGCTGGTGCCGAACCGGTCCGTCTGGATCAGCATGGCCACCAGCGACCGGACATCGTCCACGCCGGTCCGCTTCGCGAGGTCCTGAAACGCTTCCAGCCGGGGCTTGCCTGCGCGTATCTGGCTCGACAGCGTCGTGAGCTGCCGCGCGATCACCGGCAACGCAATCTCCAACTCGTTGCTGGCCTTCAAGATCGCCTGGTCGAGGCTCGAACCGGCCTCAATACAGACGATGATGAGATCGAGGGCGTCGGGCAGGCCGTTCTGAATGGCCTTCCGGTGCTTCAGCGTCTTCCGGGTCAGCCACAGGTCTGGCGTCACAAAGCCCAGCGCCGCGCTCGTCAAGCCCAGCACCCATCCGTCGCTGAACCCGAGCGCGAGGACGGTCAGCACGCCGAGCACGACGGGCAGCGCCAGGCGCACCGCTGAATACAGGACCGCGGCCGAATACCCTTCGTAGCCGGCAGCGGCGAGACGGCGGCGCAGCCGTGACAGATCGGTCGACGACGTCGGGAGCATGTCCGACATGCGCTTCAGCGTGGGGCTGGGCGTATCGGCGACCTGGACGTTGACCTGCGGCGCCATCGCGCGCGGCGCCGTGAAGGTCCGGAGGCGCCTGCGTTCCGGCGAAGTGCGCGCCAGCGCCAGCGACGCCACCGAACCCGATACGATCGCCACGCTGGCGAACACGGCCAGGAGCGTGATGAGCAGAGAGATGGGCATTGCGATCCTCAGAGCTCCACGTTGACGATTTGGCGAATCGCCGCCATCCCGATGAGCTGCAGGCCGATGGCGCCCGCCGTGAGCATGCGGCCCAACGGATCGTCGATGAGCAGGCGAAGGTGCGTCGGCGCGATGAAATACAGGATGACGGCAAGCACGGGAGGCAGGCAGGCCAGCGTCCACCCGGTAATCCGCCCGTGCGAGCTCAGCGCACGCACCTGCCGGCGCAGACGAAAACGCTCACGGATCAGTGATGCGAGCCGATCGAGAATCTCGGCCAGGTTGCCGCCGGTCTCACGCTGCGTGAGCACGGCGGTGACGAAAATCCGCGCATCGAGCAGCGGCACCCGGTCGGCAAACTCGCGGAGGACATCCGGGACAGGCTTCCCGTACGTCTGCTGGTCGTAGAGCAGCCTGAATTCCGCGCCGAGCGGAACCGGAACCTCCTCGGCGGCCATGAGGAGACCGGTCGTGAGCGCGTGACCCGCGCGCAGCGAGACGGCAATCATCTCGACCGCCTGGGGCAGTTGCTCTTCCAACAGGTTCAACCGCTTCCGCGCAGCGCGGCGAACCCAGGCGTACGGCACCAAGCCGACGACCACCGCCGCGGCCGCGCTGAAGAGCAGCGACGACGCGACGACGCTCAGCACGGCAAACGTGACCGTCGCCGCGAAACCGCACGCGAGCAACACGACGCCGACCGTCACCGGCAGGCCCGAGAGGGCCACCGATTGCTTGACGGGATCCAGCAGGTGGCCGGATCCGGCCAGCGCGGCATCGAGCACTTTCAGCGCGCTGAGCGGCGCGTCCTTCTTCGTCAGGTCTGCCGTGGCCGGGCGGTCGTCGACCGTCGGCGTCAGCCGCCGGCGCAGCGTACGCGCGGCCGACGATTCGGGACGCACGACGAACGTCCAGTAGACGCCGAGAATGATGACCGCGCACAACACGAACGTCAGGGCGACGATGAGCATGATCCCCCTCAGGCCACAGCTTTCCTGTGCTCGAACATGTCCCCCGGCAGCTGGATCCCGAGCGAGGCCAGCCGCTCGCTGCACTTCGGGCGAATCCCCGTCGCCCGGAAATTCCCGCACACCTTGCCGTCGCGGCGGAGCGTGGTGCGCTCGAAGAGGAAGATGTCCTGCATCGACACCATCTCTCCTTCCATGCCGGTGACTTCGGTGATCCCGGTCACCTTGCGGGTGCCGTCCGACAGGCGCGTCACCTGGATGACCAGGTTGATCGCCGACGCCGTCTGCTGACGGACGGCCCGCTCCGGGATATTGAGGCTCGCCATCGCGACCATCATGTCGAGCCGGTACAGCGCGTCGCGCGCGCTGTTGGCGTGGATGGTCGTCAGGCCGCCGTCGTGGCCGGTGTTCATGGCCTGGAGCATGTCGAGCGCTTCCTCGCCGCGGACCTCGCCGAGGATGATGCGATCGGGCCGCATACGGAGGGCGTTGACCACGAGGTCGCGCTGGCGGACGGCGCCTTTCCCTTCGATGTTGGACGGCCGCGTCTCGAGGCGCACCACGTGCCGCTGCCGCAGCAGCAGTTCGGCCGCGTCTTCGATCGTCACCACGCGCTCGGAGTCGGAGATGTAGCCCGACAGCACGTTCAGCAGGGTCGTCTTCCCGGCGCCGGTGCCGCCCGAGACGATGATGTTGAGGCGGCTCGCCACGGCGGCGTTCAGGAAGTCGAGCATCGGCTGGCTGAGGGTCTCGCGTTCGACCAGGTCTCTGGCTCCGAGCCGCGTGGTGCGAAACCGCCGGATCGACAGCGCGGGCCCTTCGAGCGCCAGCGGCGGGATGATGGCGTTGACGCGGGAACCGTCCTTGAGCCGGGCGTCCACCATCGGGCTCGACTCGTCGATGCGCCGCCCCACCGAGCTCACGATGCGCTCGATGATCTGGAGCAGGTGGCGGTTGTCCTTGAACACAATCTCGGTGGGCTCGAGCCGACCGTTCCGTTCGATGTAGACCTGGTCGTACCGGTTCACGAGGATGTCGGAGATATCCGGGTCGCGCAGCAGCGCTTCGAGCGGGCCGAGGCCGAACAGCTCGTTCAGGACGTCGACGACCAGGCTTTCGCGTTCCACGAGGCTGAGCGGGGTCGTTCGCGTTTCCTTCCCGATCATCTCGACGATCATGTCGCGGATCTGCGGCTCGGCCTCCTCGCGCGCCAGCCGGTTCAGCCGCTCGAGGTTCAGGCGGTTGAGCAGTTCCTGATGGATTCGGGCCTTCAGTTCCTGGTAGTCGCGATTGCGAGCCTCTGCACCACCCCCGGGTGATGCAGATACAGCAAGGATGGAATTCATCCGCGATATCTCCTGTGATGCACGCCGCTATGTCCTGAACCGGCCGAACAGCCCGCCGGGGCGATCCGGTTCGGCCGCCGTTTCGGCCTGCGCGTTCGTCGTCAGCACGCGCGCGAAGCTCGCAAACGACGCGGCCAGCTTGTTGTGGTTGTCGAGCACGAGCGGGCGGCCCACGTTCATCGCGCCCAGCGCGAGCCGGTAGTCGCTCGGGAACACCTGCACGACGGGCCCGCCCATCACCCGTTCGATCTCTTTCCGCCCGATTTCCGCAACCGAGTCGTACCGGCTGACCACGACGGTCACACGATCGCGGCCGTACCGCTGGCGCAGGGCGGCCGCCATGCGGCTGGCGCCCCGGACCGTCGACAACTCCTGGTTCGCGACGACGACGATCGTCGTCGCGAGCTCGAGGGCGTCGAGCATCGACGGATCCGAGCGCGGCACGTCGAGCACCACGCACGGGTAGTGCCGGGCCGCGCAGTCGATGAGGCTCCGCACGGCGCGGACGTCCACGGGACCCACCATGCCCCGGTCGGACGAGGCGAGCAGGTCGAGGCCGAACTTCGTCCGGGCGACCAGCGATCGCAGGAACGAATCGTCCAGCCGCTGGATGTTCTCGAGAGCGTCGGCGACCGAAAACCGCGGTTCGGCCCCGACAAACAGCGCGGCGTCGCCGCTGCCGACGTTGAGGTCGATGAGCAGCGTGGACGACGGCGCGGATTCTGGCGATGGACGTCGCAACATTCACGGCCAGCGTCGTCGTGCCCACGCCGCCCTTGCCACCCAGGAATGCCACGACCTGACCCGGGTCGCGCGCCGGCTGCTGCGCCAGCACGCGGTCAATCGCCGCGCCGAGCTCGTTCGCGGACACCGGTTCGGTCACGAACTCCGTGACGCCCGCGCGCATCGCTTCGAGCATCAGGACCGGATCGAGCGAGGACGCCACGATGACGACACCCAGCGTCGGTTGCTGGCGCTTGAGGAGGGCGACGCCGGCGGGCACCGCCGACCGATCGCGCAGGTCGACGACCACGACATCCGCCTGAAGGGCCTGCTGCGTGGCGAGGCCTGACAAGGCGTCGATGGGAAGCGAGGTCGTGCGCGCACCGCTCGCGTGGATCAGCTCTTCGAGTTGACGACTGGCAGCACCGACTACGTAAACATTCATGCTCACTGCGTCACCGAACCAGGGTGATGGCCTTCAGAAACGACGACTGGGCCGTCAGCTTCGGGGCGGTCGACGGCACCAGGCCCGGATAGCTGGTCAGCGTGCCGCTCGAACCGGCGGCGTTTTCGATGAACAGGCCCACGATGTTGACGATCGAGGCGCAAGGGGCCCCTCCGGGGCACGGCGTGCACACGTGTCCGGGCGGGCACGCGCTCCAGTTCCCCAATGCGCGGCGGTACTGAAACACCTCGGTGTCGAACACCGCGACAGCGACCTGCCGCGGGCTGAACGGCGCGCACCCCGGTGCGCAGCTGCCGTCGATTGACGCCGTCACGGCGTCCCACGACGCCAGGGGGTCGTCTGCGTGCAGTCCCCCGAAATCCACCGCGGCAGGCATCGTCAGCGATACCGGGATCTGAGCCCCGACCTCGATTGACTGGCCGTTGCAGGCGCCCACGCTTGCGGCGTAGCCCGCCGCCGGTTCGAGCGGCAGCACCCAGCCCGGGACGATCGGATCGACCGTGGAATTCTGGTTCGTCGGATCGGTGGCAAAGGTCAGCGGCAGCGTCGCGCCCAGATCCTGATGCGCGGCATTGCTGGTGGCGAACCTGAAGCCCGTCCCTGGACCGGCCGCACTCGGCGGCGTGTAGTCGTCATGGGGCGGCGCCAGCGGCGCGCCCGTGAAGTCGGCGTACTTCGTGAACCTGCCGGCTCCGGAGCCCTCGGTCCACGCGTCGGGAATCGCCCAGGGCCGCAGACAATTCGTGCCGTTCGCGATCATGACCTGCGCGCTCGCCGTGGCTTTGACACCCTGCACGGGGACGCCGATGACCCGCCCGAACCAGAGCGGCACGTTTTCGCTGCCGTTTTCGCCGTTGCGATAAACGTCCACGCGCACACATCGTTGAGGCGCCAGGACTTCCGGCGGGCACGGGAAGGACACGGCCGCGTGGGCGGGGGCGCCCCAGATGGAATTGGCGTCCGCGATGCCCGATGAGGACTGGACCGTCGGGCTCAACGCGGTAGGAGGATTGTCGAAATCGTCATAGGCGCGCGCGAGCGCGCCGGCGAGCGCGGCGGCGTCCGCCGCGTTCTGTGCCTGGTGGCGGCTGACCCAGAGCACGCCGTAGTCCACGACGAAAGTGGCGAGGCCGAACCACACGAACAGCGTCAAGGCCGCGTAGACCAGGACGGCGCCGCGTTCGGAGGTCGGGGACTCTCGCTTCATAGTGCTCAGTTCTTCGCCTTCGCGGCCTTCTTCGCTGATGTGCTCGACGGCGCGTCCACCGTGCCTCCACCGCCGGAGGCGCCCTCGTCGCCGGGCTCGGGCGCGGGCGCGGGCAGGAACCGGCGCGGACGTGTCGGCAGCGGCGGCACCTCGTCGGGATCGAGCGGCTGCACGAGGCGCGGCGTGATGAGCACCATCAGCTCCGTGCGCTCGGTGCTGTCAGACTTGCTCTTGAACAGGTTGCCGATGATCGGCAGCTTGCTCAGCACGGGAATCTCGGTGCCGTTTTCCTGCGTCAGGTTGTCGAGCAGCCCGGCCACCACAAACGACTGGCCATCGCGCAGCTCGACGTCGGTTTCGGCGCGCCGAACGGAGAGGGCGGGAATGCGGAAGCCCGACAGGGTGATGCCGTTGGCAAAATCCAGCGTGCTCACCTCAGGCTTCACCTTCAGGCGGATCACGTCGCCGGCAATCGTCGGCTTGAACGTGAGGCGAATCCCGAACTCCTTGTACTGAACGGTGACGGTGCCGGTCGCGCCCTGCACGACGGGCACGGGAATCTCGCCGCCGGCAAGAAAACTGGCTTCTTCGTTGTTGTACGCGATGAGGTTCGGCTCGGCGAGGCTCTGGAAGAACCCGTGGGATTTCAAGGCCTTGATGACCGCTCCGACGCCCTGCGTGCGCGAAAAGAAGAACAGGTTCAGGAAATCGCTGAAGACCATGTCCTGGGCATCCGCCGCGTTCTGGCCATTCTGGAAACCGGGGGCGGCGAACTGCTGCGTGGTCGAACGGCCGACCGCATTGGGCCGGCTCAAGAGCAGGTTCGCGCCGAGCTCGGTGAGCGCGCGCCGGTTCACTTCCGCAAACCGCACCTGCAGGATGACCTGCTGGCTCTCGCTGCCACCCGGAAGCTGCAGCAGGTTGATGACCTTGGCCTTCGACGCGCTCGCCTGCGCAATCTCGCCCGCGCGCAGCACCACGTTGTTGTTCGAGACCTGGCCGGACAAGATGGTCGCCTCGTCGCTCGAGCTGACGTGAATGTCCTCGGCCGGAAACAGGATGTTCAGCTGCCGCTGCAGGTTCGGCACGCCAGGTTCGACGACCAGGTCGTACTGCTCGCGCTGCGTCGATCCCCAGATGATCAGGCTGACCGTTCCGGCGCTCTTGCCGTCGATCAGGATCTCGCGCGGCTGCACGACGACCGCGTCGGCCACGGCGGGATTCGTCACCGCGATGCGCGAGATGTCGAACTCCGTCAGCACCACCGTCGAACGGCCGGCCGTCAGCGCGACGCGCTTCAGCTGCGGCGGCACGGCCGGCGCCTGCTCCGGCTGCTGACCCCCGCCGGCTGCGAGCCGGTCGCTGCCGGCGGCCACGCAGGCCGCCAGCGCCAGCAATCCGATCGCCCTCCGCCACATCGTCACTGAACTCACTAGTGCACAACCTCTTCGCTGCGCTTCGCCGCGCGGATCGCCTCGACCGTGTAGATCTTGGGCGGCGGGGGCGGCGCCACGGCCGCCACCGGCGGTGGCGGCGGCGCCCGGCGCGCGCTGACGGCCTTCACGACCGGTTCGGGCTCCGCCGCCTGGCCGAACAGGGCCCCCGTCCGAACGCCCGTGCTCGCGGTCGCCTCGGTGTCGAGCGGGTTGCGCAGGGACAGCATGATCTGGCCTTCTGCCTGCGCCAGCGCGATCCGCTCGGCGTCCTCGGGCGTCACGAGCAGCGTCACAACGGCCGCCGAGGCGGCGCTCGACTTCGCGTCCTTGGGCCGTTGCTGATCGCCGCGCGTGCCGGAGGTCAGGACCTGGATGTTGCTCGCGACGGTCCGCGACGTGCTGTCGTCCTTGCGGCGGATCGTGACCATCAGGTCGACGCGCGTCCCGGGGTCGAGGAACCCGGCGACGCCAATCACGTCGTTGACCTTGACGGACATGGCACGCATGCCGGCGGGGATCGCGGACGACAACCCGGCGCCGCCGTTGCGCGCCGCCAGCTTGCCTTCCACCACCGGCTCGTTTTCGATGACCGACGACAGCAGGCCGCGATCGACGACGTCGTCGACCTTGGAGAACCCGCCCGCAACCATGTTGCTGGATGGCCAGGGCACGACCTTCAGGTCGGCGGCGGCCAGTCGAACGCCGGTTGGCAGGGCCCGCGCCGCCACGACGACGAAGGTGCGCGCCACTTCGACTTCGCGCACCGGCATCCGCTTGAGCGTCAGATACACTCCGAAGCTCGCGAGCGCAGCCGTCAGCACGGCGACGCCGACGACGATGACGTGACGGACACTCCGATCCATGGGTTACCCTCTCGCACTCTCTGGCATTACGGCCCGCACCCGCCGGCCGGCACTTCGTTTCGCATTTGCGCCGTCGCCGTAATTCCCGTGCGGCTCCCGAGACCGGTCGCACCGAAATAGGAGGCGATGCCGGCGACCATCGACAGCGTCTGCGGATAAGTCACCGTGACCGACGTGAGCGATGCGCACTGCGCTCCGACCGGAATCGTTTGCGTGACAATCACCGGCGGGGGGTGCGGCGCATTGAGGCCGGAGGCGGTCATGAACTGGTCCACGCGCGCGTTGACATCCGCGGTGCCGTACCCCGGCAACACTGCCACGCGCGCACCCTCGCGCGCCGCGTTCGTGATCACTTCGTAGCGCTGGAACAGCAGCCCGAAGTCCATGATGCCGAAGCCGAGCAGCAACAGCAGCGGCAGCGCCAGCGCGAACTCGATGAGCTCGGCGCCCGATTCGCTCGACCACGCCGATCGCCGCGCGCGTGGCCGCATCACCGCAGCCACAGCATCACCACGGTGCCGACCAGAATCGGGACGGCATATGCCAGCCGCGGACCGCGGCTCGTCTCGAGCGTCAGTTCGGGGACAGGCCTCAACCCGTTGACGCGCCAATGTGCGAGCAGCAGCCACACGTTGCTCAAGGCCGTGCTCAGATATCCATGCCACGCGCTGACGACAAGCGCGGCAACCGCACCGGACATCCCGGTGTACATCGCGAGCCAGAACGTATCGACCGGTCCGAGCCACGCCCCGAGGGCACCGACCAGCTTCACGTCGCCCGCGCCCATCCCGCCAAGCCAGTACGGGGTCAGAAGCAGCGCCATCCCGAGTGCCCATCCGCCGGCACTCGCTCCTGCCCCGCTCATCCCGCCGGTCACCAAATGAAAAAAGAGGCCGGCCGCGGCTCCCCCGAACGTCAGCCAGTTCGGAATGCGCCGCGTACGGAGATCGAACGCGCACGCCGCCACCGCGATCGAAAGGGCGACGAGCTGAATCCCAGGGATGATCGTCATGAACAACCGCCGGGCGCACACGGCTCCCAGACCGCCTGCACGCCGGTTTGCAAGCTCGCGTACACGTACCGCAGATACAGCACGAGCACGACCGCGGCCAGCAGGCTCGTCACGGTGACCATGCCCGTCGTCACGGCGTACTCGACCAGGTCCTGGCCGCTGTCATCAACGACGAAGTTGACGATGCGTTTGACAGTCATGACTTTCTGTACTGCAGTTGGACGCGGCATGCCGCCTGATCCGGGCGCCATGCCGCCTCCGGGACCGTGTCATCGGCTACGGTGCGATTGCGGTGTTCAGGTTGCTGAAGAGATCCTGCACTCTGCCGGCGATGGCCGTGATCGCCGTCACGACGGCGACGGTGATGATCCCCGCCAGTAGCCCGTACTCGATGAGATCCTGTCCCTCATCGTCGCGAATGAACCTGACCATTACTGCTCTCATGACAGTTCCTCTCCTGTTGACCGCACCGAGTTGACGAAGGACCCCTTGGCTACCGGTCCCCGAAGCATTGAGGTCATGGCCCGGCGAATCGAGTGTTCGCCCGGCCGCCGCGTCTGCACGAACTCCGCCCCCACGCGGTAGAGGGAGCCGGATCCTTCCACGAGCACGCACCGCGTCACGCGAACGTCGTCCACGAACGTTTCGTCGTCCACCTGCAGCCGCAGCTCGCCGAGCGTGCCGTTCTCCACGCGCTGGTGGCTCTCGAGCAGGCAACCGCTCCGGCCGATGTCGATGAGCCGCATCGGCACGTTCCTGGCGAGCATGCCGTCGGGTTCCGGCAGGTCCACCGCGTTCGACGCGTGCAACGCGTTGGCGCCGTTCTGCTTCGCGGACGTGGCTTTGCGGTTCATTCGATTCAATCCACGATGGACAGGCGCAACCGATGGCGCACGACGCCATCGACAAGCACCGGCACGCTTTCCTTCACCCGGACATTCAGCGTCGTCGCCGGCTCCGGGCCGGTTCCCGTCGCGTCGAGCGTCAGCAACTCGTCGCGATGCGCGGGCGCGTTGCTCACGACCGACACTTCCTTCTCGCCGTACTCCTCGATCACCACGTCAGCGGGCACGCGCAGCTCCCCTTCCCACGGGACCGACAAAATGAACCGCTGATCGCGGCGCCTACCGGGCATTGATCGATGACTCGGCGAAATAGGAATCGACGCGGCGGCGCAGGCAGCAACGGACGTACCGGGGGGCGAACTGCGCTAAAGGCTGAACGTGCTGAGGATTAGCAAAGACGGAGTTCAGACTGGCCGGACCGGAGTTCTGGTCAGGACCAGATATTAGTCGCGCTCATGTCTGCAGAGTCGCTGCGTGGCCTGATGTGACGCGCTGTCAGCGTTTCGGGAGTGCGTTGGCGGGCGCCGGCAGCGCGCCGGCGGCAAACCATGAAAGCAGACCCCAGAGGTAAGCGGAGCCGAGCGTGATGGTCGCCAGTTTGCCCAGCGGATAGGAGACCATCGAGGTGAACGAGACCAGGCAGCACGCGTACCCGAGGCCAACCAGCATCCTCGCCCAACGAGACCCGTCGACCGCGACCGCGACAAGCGGGCCGGCAAGGAGCGGAGCGTAGTAGAATCCACCCGAGAGGGGACCACAGGAGTGAGGCCGCCAGCGTCATCAGCCACACACGGTTGAGGTCGTTGGTCCGGGCTGCGCGCCACGCCGCGATGCCGGCCATGGCCGCAATGGCGGCCAACCAGAGGGGCCGCAACAAGTCCGGCCTGACCAGAAGCGGCGTGACGGTCAGTCCGGGTGGCGGGGTCGTGAGAATGCGCGTGAGAAATCCCAGGAGCGAGCCGTTGACGAGATGAGCGGCCCACGTCACGCGACCCAGCACGAACCACCACGACTCGTAACCCGCCACCCCGGCCGGAAGCAGGCCGATGACGACGACGGCTGCGAACCCGCTCAATATGCCGACCACCAATCTGGCCGAACGTCGCCACACGGCATATAAGAGGAACAGGCCGAGAAACAACTTCAAGGCCATGGTCGCGCCCAGGAGAACGCCCGCCACGAACAAAGAGCCGCGACGGTCGGCGACCCAGGCCGCCGTCAGCATCCCCATCAGGATGCCAACCGGCTGGCCGAGCTGGAGCGCCAGAAACGTGGCCTGGGAAATGAGAACGGCGGCGGCGATCTCAACCGCTCCGTCCGGCGCGATCTCGCGAGCGACAACCCAGGCCGACGCCACGCAGGCGATCACCGTAACGGTCGTCCAAATCACGTAGGCGGGGACCAGAGGCAGCCACGACAACGGAACAAAAAGGAGGAACGCGATCGGCGGATTGAGGTTGTAGCCGGCGCCCTCGCGAAGAGGCCCTCCCGTATAGGGATCGAGTCCCGCACGGAGCCAGTGGCCGGAATCCCAGAAGGTGTAGAAGTCCGAGCGGTGGGTCGCCGGATCGCGCAGCACGACGCTGAAGGCGACGCCGAGCGACATTGCCGCCAGGACGATTACGGCTGGCCGTCCGTACAAGAGCCATCGCGAAACGCGCGCCACGCCGGGCGATGTTACAGCAGTCGACTCGGGTCGGTTACTGTGGCCGGCTGACCAGTTCCAGGACGTCCCCGCGTGCGGATTCCGATCGGGCGAGCGTCCCTGCCGGCAACTCGATCACGGCGAACGCGCCGGCGCTGAACGCCATCCGGCCCGCGGGAACCGCCGCGTACGTCTTTTTCACCCGGCCGTCTCGGGCCACAAACACCACGTCGATGGCGAAGCGCATGAAGAAGGTGTGAACTGCGCTGCACGGCGCGATGACGAGCGCCGACCCCTCCTCGAACGCGTCGCGACCGAGGAGGCCGCGGCGGCGGCTCTCGGAGTCCACCGCGAGTTCGACACGGCTCGCGACGACGGCGCCGGTGCGGGTGTTGTGGAGTGCGTGCGGCTGCTCCGGCCCGCGGAGCATGCCGGACAGGAAAGAGGGCCGCGCCACTCAGGCGGCGGGCTCGGCGGATCGCGAGCGCGACGCCGCCTTGACCGGCCTGGGAGGGGCACCGAGCGGCGGCATCATCGCGTCCTGCTCTGCCGTGGCCGTTCGGAACTCGCGGAAGTCCACGACGCAGTCGTGGGCCGCGAGGAAGTTCATGAACCGCTTGTAGTCGGATTCAGGCACGCCGAAGAGCGGCAGCAGCGCGCGGTAGTTCCCTCGCGTCGTCGTCAACCCTCTGCGCAGGAGCTGGCGCAGATCGTGGCGCGTCATGTCGCGGCTCAGAAACAGCGCGCGGATGTGATCCCAGAAGCCGTAGTGGCCGCCGACGAGCGCGTCGTACAGCTCGTTGGCGAGCTGGCGGCGGCGCTCGCGTTTCGGGAGCAGGGCGTTGGGCGGCAGCCGGATCTCTTCGGGCAGATCCGCGAGCGACACTTCCTCGCCCTTCGACATCCAGGACACCTGCTCGACGACATTCTGAAGTTCGCGGACGTTGCCGGGCCAGCGATACCGCTCGAGCGCCTCGAGCGCGGCGTCGGCGAGGCGGACCGATCGGCCCGCGCGGGCCACGGCGCGCAGCACGAGCGGCCGGACGTCCTCGCGCCGATCGCGCAGCGGCGGCACGTGGAGGTGGATGACCTTGATCCGGTACAGCAGATCTTCCCGGAAGTGTCCGCTGGCGACGCGCTCGGCGAGGTCGCGGTTGGTGGCCGTGACGATGCGCACGTCCACGCGCGCGGGCCCGGCTTCGCGGCCGACAGTCTGAATCTCACCGCTTTCGAGGAACCGCAGCAGCTGGGCCTGCATGCGCAGGGACATCTCCCCGACTTCGTCGAGAAAGATGGTGCCTTGATGCGCCATCCGCAGGCGTCCGGGCTTGTCGCGATACGCGCCGGTGAAGCTCCCCTTCTCGTGACCGAACAGTTCGGTCTCGAGCAGGGTTTCCGGAAATGCGGCGCAGTTGACGGCGACGAACCTCCCCTTGGCGCGCGGCGACTGCGCGTGAATGTACTGGGCGATGAGATCCTTGCCGACGCCGCTCTCACCGGTGATCAGGACCTTGCCGTCGCCGGCCGCCACGCGCTCCGCCGTGGCGCAGACGTCGCGCATCGCGGGGCTCGCGTACACGATGACCGGGTCGTGACTCCGCGGTCCGACTCGGAGAAAGACTGGGGGCGCGGTGCTTCGCATGAGCTGCACAGAACTTCACAGCTCGACAACCCGATTACAAAACTGCGCGATCGGGGCCGGGCTGGAGCGTTCCGCATCTTACACAATTCGGGGGTCAACCGTACCCTGAAACCCTTTTCAGGGCCGCAGGAGGCTCCGGCTGGACGGTGTCCAGGTCGCGACCCCGTTGGGGGACCTTGTAAAAAGAACTCGATCGAGCACCGCACACCGACACTGAACACTTCGAACGGCCGAGCATCGCCGAGCATACGGCCGCGTGCGATCGTTCCGATCGACAAGCCGATCTGTATGCGCCGCACGCGCCGCACAATCGCAAAACTTCTAGACAAATTCGCAGCGCGTGATCCGGAAACAATCGATCGAGCTGAGCTGTGATCAAACAATCTGTTGCGCTCTTACATCACGTCGCGCGCGTGGAATAGGTCTTGCTGACTTCGACCACAGCACTTTCGTGCTCACGGTAACGACGAGGTCGACATGTTTCATCACGACCTGTTCAAGGAGACACGCAGCTGGTACTGTTGCGATCAAACTGCCCGAGCGACAGAAGAAAGTCACTGCGGCGCTCGGCCATTACGCTGTTCTTCTTGCTCGTTCTTTCAGCTTCAGCTGTCCACGCCGCAACAGTAACGCTCGCCTGGAATCCGAATCCAGAACCGAACATCGCCGGCTACATCATTTCGTACGGCACAAGCTCGGGAAGTTATTCCACCAGCGTCGATGTCGGCAAAGTGACGACCTGGTCTGTTTCACTCAGCCCCGGTTCCCGCTACTACTTCGCGGCGCAGGCGTACAACACGAGCGGTCTCCGGAGCGCATATTCGGCCGAAGTCTCTGCGAACCTCGTGGCGAATGCTCCGAACATCGCCAGCCTCTCGCCGGCTTCTGGAAACGTTGGAACGCCCGTCACCATCAACGGCGCGAACTTCGGCGCAACGAAAGGCACCAGCGTGGTCCGGTTCAACGGCACCGTCGCGACGCCAACGAGTTGGAGCGCCAGCGCGATAGTGGTGCCCGTGCCCACGGGCGCGGCCACCGGACCCGTCGTCGTGACCGTCAACGGCGCGGCGAGTAATGGCGTCACGTTCACCGTGCCGACCACGACCGGCCTACCGGCGCCCTGGATATCTCGCGATATCGGCACCCCGGCCGTGGCCGGTCGCGCGAGCTATTCACCCAACGTCTTCAGCGTCTCTGGAGCCGGCGCCGACATCTGGGGCAGCGTCGATCAGTTCCAGTACGTGTATCAGCCGCTCGACGGCAACGGCACGATCATCGCTGCCGTCGCCGCCGTTCAGGGCCAGGATCCGTGGACGAAGGTCGGCGTGATGATTCGAGCGGACCTGACGGCCAATGCTCCTTACGCAATGGTCGCCGTGACGCCATCAAACGGCACGGTCTTTCAATCGCGTGCCACGAGCGCGGGACAGAGCACCAATACGACCGGCGCAACGGCGGGCGCGCCGCGCTGGGTCGCCGTCAACCGGAACGGCAACTCGCTCAGCGGCTACTACTCAACGGACGCCAGGACATGGACACCTATGGGAACCCGCACGATACCCATGGCGGCCCGGGTGTACGCGGGAATGGCCGTCACCAGTCACAACACTTCGGCGACCGCCACCGGTACCTTCGTGTACACGACCGTGATCTCGAGCGCCGCGGCGAGCCAGACGACGACCGCGGCGACTATCCCTTCGACACAGGCCGCAGGAACCGGCTCTGCGGAATCACAGCCCGAGATCGCAACGACGCGGGATACGGCGCGGCGGACGCTCGGAGACTACGACGGTGACGGAAAGGCGGACGTCGCGATCTTCCGACCCTCGACCGGTGCGTGGCAGATCCTGACATCGAGTGCGCGGCTGACGGCCACGCCGGTTGTCTGGGGAACCACGACGGACGTGCCCGTCCCCGGCGACTACGACGGCGACGGCAAGACTGACATCGCGTTCTACAGGCCATCGCTCGGGCTCTGGTCCATCCGCGAGTCGAGCGCGAACGACGCGGCGCCGCACGATATCTTCTTCATGGGCGATGAGCGCGCGGTGCCGGTGCCAGGCGACTACGATGGCGATGGCAGGACGGATCCGGCTTTCTACTCCCCGGCAACAGGCAACTGGAGAGTGCTCGAGTCCGGCAGCGGCTTCCTGACCGAGTCAACCGTGGCGTTGGGGTCCGCGTCCGACATCGCCGCGCCCGGAGACTACGACGGCGACGGCAAGACGGATCCGGCCGTCTACCGGGCCGCGACCGGGCAATGGATCATGCGACTGTCGAGCGTGGACTACGCGACGACCGTCACGCTCGTCCTTGGCACGCCGACTGACATTCCCGTGCCCGGGGACTACGACGGCGACGGCGTGACTGATATCGCCGTCTTTCAACCGCAAACGTCAACGTGGGTGGCCCGGCTCTCCAGCCTGGATTTGAAAACGACGACGCTGGCGACGCTCGGCGCCGCGGGCGACACTCCCGTGTCGGCCGACTACGACGGCGATGGCAAGGCCGATCTCGCGGTGTTTCACGATGGGCTGTGGCAGATCCTGGCGTCGAGCGCGAAGTACGCGTCGGGCATCGATCTGTCCTGGGGCCGGCGGGCTGACGTTCCCCTGCACTGAGCGCCTTCGCCCAACTGCTGCGAATGGCTCACCTGTGCATTGACACTGCACACGTTCAGGATTAGCCTATCCGGCTGGCAATCACGCTCCACTGCCTGACGGAGGTTCCCACGTGCGCGTATGTTCGAGAGTTGCACTCCTGTTCGCGTTCGGTCTGCTCATCCCCCGCCTGCTGTTCGCGCAGGCGTCCCTCGCCGGCGTCGTCAAGGACACATCGGGCGCGGTGCTCCCCGGTGTCACTGTCGAGGCCGCAAGCCCCGCCCTTATCGAGAAGACCCGCGCGGCAGTCACCGACAGCACGGGCCAGTACCGGATTGAAAACCTGCGGCCGGGCACGTACTCGGTGTCGTTCACGCTCGTCGGCTTCAGCACGACGAAGCGCGAGGGCGTGGAGCTGACCAGTTTCATCACCACGAGCTTGAACACCGAGATGCGTGTGGGCGCGGTCGAGGAGACCGTGACTGTGACGGGCGAAACGCCGGTCGTGGACGTCCAGAACGCGTCGCGCCAGGTGGTGCTGTCGAAGGACACGCTCAACTCGATCCCGACGGCCGGCACGTACAACGCGCTCGTCGTGCTCGTCCCGGGTCTGTTCGGCGGCCAGCAGGACGTCAGCATGGGCCCGTGCAACTCGTGCACGTTCAGCGCGCACGGCGCGATCCTCTCCGGCGGCCGCGCCAACTCGGAGGCGCGGCTGCTGCTCGACGGCCTGAGCATCGCCGTCCCGCAGGCCGGCGGCACCAACTACCTGACCGACACGAGGAACGCGCAGGAAGTGAGCTTCACGACGCAGGGCAGCACGGCCGAAGTCGAGTCCGGCGGCCCGGTGATGAACATCGTGCCGCGCAACGGCGGCAACAGCATGTCGGCCAACGTCTACGGCAGCTGGGCCAACGGCGCGCTGCAGGGCAGCAACTACACGCCGGAGCTGAAAGCCGCGGGCCTGGCGGCGCCCAATCCCCTGATCAAGCTGTACGATTTCAGCGGCGCGGTCGGCGGCCCCATCAAGAAGGACAAGATCTGGTTCTTCGGCACGATTCGCTCGCAGGGCAGCGCCTCCTACATCCCGATCTACTACAACCAGAACCAGGGCAACGCCAGCGCCTGGCTCTATAAGCCCGACCTGACTCACCAGGCCAAGAACGACAAGACCTGGCTGAACGAGAGCCTCCGGCTCAGCATGCAGCTCAGCCCGCGCAACAAGCTCAATCTGTTCTGGGACGAGCAGAACGTCTGCAGCATCTCCTTCGCCATCTGCGAGAACGGCGGCAACTACGCGAACGCGTTGTTCTCGCCCGAAGCGAACGGGTACGGCGACCTGTACCCGATGCGCGCGCAGCAGGTCGACGTATTCATCTCCGTTCAGCAACCGGCTGCTGATCGAGGGCGGCTTCGGCTACTTCTTCTCGCGCTGGGGCGGCCGGGCCAAGGAAGACCCGAACACGGAATCGCTGATCAAGATGGTCGAGCAGTGCACGGCAGGCTGCCCGGCCAACGGCAACGTCCCGGGCCTGACCTACCGCTCGCAGACGGTGGATCTCTTCAGCGACGGCCGCAACAAGAACACGACGACCACCTGGCGCGGGTCGGTGTCGTTCGTGAGCGGATCGAGCAGCCTGAAGATCGGCTACCAGGGCAGCCTCCTGGGCGACATCCGGTCGGCGAACCGCGGGTCGAACGCGCTGCGTTACCGCGTCAACAACGGCGTGCCCAACCAGCTGACGATGTTCATCAACAAGTACCAGAACGATCTCTGGATGCGCGATGACGCCTTCTACGTGCAGGAGCAGTGGACGCGCAGCAAGCTGACGCTGCAGGGCGGGCTGCGGTTCGACCGCGCCTGGAGCTACTCGCCGCCTCAGCAGGAAGGGCCCAGCGTGTTCCTGCCCACGCCGCTCATCTACCCGGAGACGCCGGGCGTGGACAGCTACAAGGACCTGACGCCGCGCGTCGCCGCGACCTACGACCTGTTCGGCAACGGGAAGACGGCGATCAAGGCCAACATCGGCAAGTACCTCGAGTCGACGATCACGGCGTCCAACTACGGGATCGCCAACCCGACGTCGCGCATCGCGCAGAACGTGACGCGCAACTGGACCGACTCCAATCGCAACTTCGTCGCCGACTGCGATCTGCTCAACCCGGTGGCCCAGGACCTGTCAGGCGCGCGGCGGTGACGTCTGCGGCGCGTTCTCGAACCTGAACTTCGGCAAGAACGTGTACAGCAACACGATCGACCCGGCCATCCTGAAAGGCTGGGGCGTGCGTCCGTCTGACTGGGCGCTCGGCATCGCGGTGCAGCAGGAGATCGCGCCGCGCGTCTCGATCGAAGTCGGCTACGTGCGCCGCTGGTTCCAGGGCTTCGTCGTCACCGACAACCTCGCCGTGACCCCGAACGACTTCGGGAAGTTCAGCGTCGTGGCGCCGGTCGATGCGCGGCTGCCGAGCGGCGGCGGCAACACCATCACGGATCTGTACGACGTCAACCCGGCGCTGTTCGGCGTCACCAACAACTACCTGACGTACTCCGACAACTACGGCACGCAGTACCAGCGCTTCAACGGGATGGACATCAACGGCACGGCCCGCCTCAAGAACGGGCTGAACATCCAGGGCGGCTTGAGCTTCGGGAAGACCAAGGCCGACAGCTGCGAGGTCAGGGCCAAGCTCCCCGAGCTGGCGCCGTTGAACCCGTACTGCCATGTCGAGACCGGCTTTCTGCCCCAGTTCAAGGCGCTCGGCAACTACGTGATCCCGAAGATCGAGGTGCAGTTGAGCGCGGCGTATACCGGCAAGGCGGGCATCCAGGTGAGCGGCTTCGGAACGCCGGCCGGCGTCGGCGGCGCGCTCGCGGCCAACTACGGCGTGCCCAACTCGCTCATCGCTCCGCAGCTCGGACGTCCGCTGTCGGGCGGCGCGGCCAACGCGACGGTCAACCTGGTCGTGCCGGGCGTGCTGTACGGCGATCGGGTCCACGAAGTGGACATGCGGTTCGGCAAGATCCTGCGCTTCGGGAAGACGCGGGCGAACGTCGGCGTCGACATCTACAACCTGCTGAACTCCGACGCGATCCTCAGCTACAACCAGTCGTTCATCCCGAACGGCGCGTGGCTGATTCCGACGTCCGAGATCTCGGCGCGCTTCGCAAAGCTGAGCGTCCAGTTCGACTTCTAGCGAACGCGAGGTTCAGGGTGGGTCAGGGTTCAGGGTTCACGATTCGAACCCTGAACCTTGAACCTGAACCTTGAACCCTAATCCGCTCCTACTTTTCGTCCGCCCGTGATCCCGACAGGATGTTCGACATCGCGTGGTTGCCTTCGTGGCACGCGTATTCGAAGAACCGGTAGGCCGGGTCGCGTTTCAGCGGGAATGCCGCGGTCCACGGCCTCGTCCACGTCTTCGGGTCGTTGACCGTCACCTCGTACTGGATCGTGTCGGCGCCCGTGCGGGTGAACTTCTCCACCACTTCCAGCGCGTCGCTGGTGATCATCAGGTTGCCGTTGGCCTGCGCGCCGGTCTCGCCGTTGAAGTTCGTCGTCCGCACGACCAGCGTGTTGCCCTCGAAATGCCCGCGCGAGTCGCCCATGTAGGAACGGATCCTCGGCGACAGCGACGGACGGTCGTCGAGCGGGATGACGCGCGTCTCGTGAATCATCTCGTTGCGCAGGACGACGTAGCCGGGCGTCTGGATGAACTGGTTGCCGTTGTTGTAGACGACCGGGAACATCGAGCCGAGCACGCCGCGCGAAATGCAGCGATCGTAGGGCCCGAGCTCCGACGCCGCGTTGAATCCCGTGTACTGCAGGTAGGTGTTCTTCGTCGTCGCGACGCGGCGCAGGCCGTCCGGCGTCATCGGCGGCAGGCTGGCCGTCGGGCGGATCGACGAGGAGCGACGACTGGCGCGACGGCACGCCGCGCTCGAGCCAGAACGGCGGCGGCGACGTCTGGCCGCCCACGTCGCCCATGCGCGACGACTTCCGGCTTGACGTTGTCCACGCTGAACGACTCGTTGTCGAGCTCGGTCTGCTTCTCGGCGTCCTTCTGCCGCTGCGTGAATTCCTCGTCGGTGAGAGACAGGCGGTTGCCGAACTGCTCCGGCCGCTCGAACGGCACGCCGACCATGTCCGTGCTCGGCCAGATCCCCTGCAGATCGGGATCGCCCCACGCCGTTTTCGGCGGCGTGTAGGTCTTCGCGCCCTGCGCGCACGAGCGACACGGCCGCGCACGCCGCGCAAAGCGCCACCGCCAGCGCCAGCCTCAAGGCCTGTTTCTCAACCTGCATGCTGTCCTCCGCTATTCCTCAATCCCATTCTAGGGGATGCCGATCACGGACGTAGCCACAGAACACGAAGGGCACAGAGAACTCTTCTTGAAGAAAATCTCTGTGCTCTCTGTGCCTCCGTGGCTACGTTCGATCGCCGTTCAGTTGGCTTTCGTCGCGCCGCTCGACGATCGCCTTGAGCAGCGGCAGGCTGTCCACGGCGGGCGCCGCGGGCGCAATCGATCGGATGTACGCGTACACGTCCACGAGATCGCGCTCGGGTGTGGCCGCAAACGACGGCATGCCCCGCCCGGACGGCTTCCGCACGTAGGCGACAAACGCGTCCTGCGGACGTCCCATCGGCACGAGCCGCGGCGAACCGGTCTGGCCATCGTACCCGTGGCACGCATAGCAGCGCAGGTTCGACTCGAAGAGCTCCTTCCCGTGCTTCACGTCCCCCGTCGGCGCAGCCGGAGCGGACGGCGTCGCCGGGGCCTGCGCCTGCGCGGCCGCGAGCGTCGAGCTCACCACGATCAACCCGATAGCCAGTTGGACACGCATGATGTGCTCCGTTACCGCGGCTGCGAGACGACGTCGATGAGCGCCGGCTCGCCCGCGCGCACTTTGGCGAGCGCGCGCTGAAAGGCGCCGGCCAGGTCCTTCGGGTTGTCGATCGGCCCTTCGCTGTACATGCCGTACGCTTTCGCCATCTGGGCGTAGTTGATGTTGGGATCGGTGATCGTCGTGCCGATGTTCGCCTTGCTCACGTCGCGGCCGCGCTCGCCCATCAGCCGCTGAACGATCATGACCTCGGCGTGATACGCCCGGTTGTTGTGGACCACGAGCAGGACGGGAATCTTGTGGTGGGCGGCCGTCCACAGCACGCCGGGGCTGAAGTTCAGGTCGCCGTCGCCGAAGATGCCGATCGGAAGATGTCCCGCCTTCTTGTGCCCGAGCGCGCCGCCGACCGACGCGGGCGCGTCGTAGCCGATGCCGAACCCGCCGCAGTCGCCGTTGTAGCGCCACGGCTTGTCGTGGTTCAGCAGCTTCCGCTGCCAGTCGCCCGTGAACTGATGGCCCGAGACGATGGCCCAGTCGTCGTTCTTGATTTGATCGGCGAGCTCCGACAGCATCCGGGGCACGCTGACCGGGCTCGCGTCCCATCCGTAGCGGCCGTCCTCAATCGCCTTGAGCTGCCCTTCCTTGTGGGCCGCGGCCACGCGCGCGCCGCGCGCCGCCATCGCGGTCTTCTTTTCCGGCGTCACGAGCCGCTTGATCTCCTCGATGAGCGAGGGCAGCGTCGCCTCGGCGTCGGCCGCGATCGCCAGGTCCACGTCCGCGTAGTGCCCGTAGTCGTGGATGTTGCTGTGCTGGAACAGCAGCTCCGACGAGATGCTGATCGTCTTGCGGCCGCTCTCGCGCGCGGTCCGCGCCTGGTTCGACATCTCCCCCACTTCGAGGCCGAGCAGGACGTCAGGCGTGTAGCCACGGCCGCCGTTGCCGTACAGCGGGTGCCACGACGGAAACTTCTGCCACGACCCGTTGGTGCCCACCTGCACCGGCGCCTGCAGCGTTTCGGCCAGCTCGATCATCAGGTCCCAGGCCCTGGGCGTGCGGCCGATCTTCGAGATCTGGATCGCCGGCCGCTCCGCGTTCACCAGCAGTCGCGCGGCTTCCCGCACGGCCGCGGTCTCGCCCTGCGGCGGCGACGGGATCGTCAGCTCCGGGATGCGGACGGCGCGTTCGAGCACGAGCTTCCTGCAGCTCCGCGGGCACGATGAGCGCGACCGGCCCCATCGGCGGCGTCATCGCCACGCGGTACGCGTGCATGGCCGACTCGACGAACCGCTCCGGCGTCGTCGCCTCGTCGTCGAACTTCACGAAGTCGCGGATGATGGCGCCCATGTCCTGCGCGCTGTGCGGTGCGTTGATGATGCCCGTCGGGTTGCGGTGCTCGCCGACGATGAGGAAGACGGGCACGCGGTCGGCCCAGGCCTGGAACAGCGCCATCGACGCGTGCAGCATCCCGACCGTCCCGTGCACCATGACGACCATCGGCTTGCCGGACGCCTTCGCGTAGCCGTGCGCCATGGCCACGGCCGCTTCCTCGTGCAGGCACGTGAGGATTTCCGGCGTGTTGCCGCTGTAGTTGAGCAGGGACTCGTGCAGCCCCTGGAAGGCCGAGCCCGGGTTGATCGCGGCGTACTCGAAGCCGAGCTTCTTGAGTACGTCGACCATGAGATCGGACCCGTACCGCGCGGCACCGGGATTGGCCGCCGCCCCGGCGTTGGCCGCGCCCCTCGCCTGCGCGTAGCCGAACTCGTCGGCCTCGGTCGGCCGTTTGACGCGCGGGCGGCTCCGGACCGGCGTGGCTTCGGCTGGCGAGACTTTGTTGGCGACCAGACCGGCGGCGCCCGCGGCGGCGCCCTTGAAGAAGTCACGACGTTCCACGTTGCCTCCTCAGGCGGATGGTTCGAGATGTCCGGGCCATTAAGTTACACGGATCGGCTCCATTTCACGACTGTTTTCCACCCGCGCCGCCGCCGTGTTCAGCCGCCGCAGCCGGGCGCACCGGCCCGTTGCCGTATCATCGGT
Source organism: uncultured Acidobacteriota bacterium (assembly GCA_963712905.1). Taxonomy (GTDB): domain Bacteria; phylum Acidobacteriota; class Vicinamibacteria; order Vicinamibacterales; family CAVVIG01; genus CAVQJU01. Next base: position 148,724 of record CAVQJU010000023.1, read on the forward strand.
CAGCCATGCCCGTCATGAATGCCGCCGCGCACGACTCACGACGCCGTGTCACGATTCTCGCGGCCGTCACGCTGGGGCTCGGGCTGCTGGCGCTGGCCGCGCCGCTCGGCGGGTCCGAATATCCAGCGTCCCGGGTCGGGGCGCTGCTCGCGATCGCTGCCTTCGTCGAGGCTTTGCACTCGCCGCGACGATCGACCGCGGCTGCGCGCCGGAACGGCACGGCGAGCGCCGTCATCAGCATGGCGATCGCGCTCTTCCTCATCAACGCCCCGTTCGTGGCGGCCCAGGCGCTGCGGGCCCTGATCGCCGGCTGGTTTGCGGTCGATGCCGCCCGTTACGTCTTCGATGTCATCCGCACCCGTGAACGGCGGGAACGTTTGATCGCGGGGCTGGCGGCGCTCGGCAACGCTGCCGTCGTCCTGCTCATGGCCCTCGCCCGGGGATGGGATTTGGCGTGGGTCATCGCGATCGCCGGCGCGTTCCGGATCTTCGGCACCGCCTGGAACATCATCGTCGCACCCGTGCGCACGGCAGCCGATGCCTCCGAGACAGTCGTTGACGAACTCGGGCTCGCGGACCAGCCGGGGGCGGCTGAAATGGTGGCAGACATCGAGGCCACCGAGCGAACGCGGGCACCGATCGACCGCGGCTGGACGCTGTCGTTCATCGTCACGCTCTTCGCGATCCACATCGGCCGCATGAGCACGGACCTGACGCTGCTTGGCGTGCTCTCGCCCGCCGTGGCTGTCGCCGGCGACATGCTGATCGCCGTGCTGTTTACGCTGCTCGTCATCAACCCGACCTACCTCGCGTGGCGAAAACCAACGCGCTGGATCGAGCGTCGATTGTGGCGCCGGCACTTCGATCGGGCGGCGGTCCAGGCGACGTGGGTCGATCGCGTCGTCGCCTCGTGGCTTCGCTTCAGGCTGACGACCGCGATCCGGATGCGCGAGCTGCGTTATTCGGTGCCGGCGACGCTCAATCGCGGTCTGCAGTACGGCCTCCCGATTGCCGCCATCCTGACCGCGACCGTCCCGGTCTGGGGCATGAGCTGGTATTTCGACACCGAGAACTGGGCGGCCGGGATGTGGAACTCCTGGGCGGAATCGCGGACCGACACCTGGCGCGCGGCGATGGTTCGGGCCGTGCTGGCTCCGGAGGGCGGGAGCGCCGGGCCGGCGAGCTTTGCCCTTGTGCCGCCCGGTGTCGGCTCGGGCGATTTCTCGTTCGTCGTCATCGGCGACACGGGCGAGGGCGATGCCTCCCAGCATGTGCTTCGCGACCAGCTGCTCACGGTGGCGAACGACCCCGACGTGCGCTTCGTGGTCATCTCGTCAGACGTGGTGTATCCCACCGGGGCCATGCGCGACTACGAAGCCAAGTTCTGGCTGCCCTTCAAGGGCGTGACACGGCCCGTGTACGCGATTCCGGGCAATCACGACTGGTACGACGCGCTCGAGAGCTTTGCCGCCACCTTCCTGCAGCCCGACGCCGCGCGTGCCAGCATTCACGCGCGGGTCGATTCCGATCTGCGCGTGACGAGCACGACCGACAGCCGGATCGAAGGGCTCATCGGGGAAGCCGCGCGCCTGCGCCGGGAGTACAGGGTGCCGACAGGTTTTCAGCGCGCGCCGTTCTTCGAAGTACAGACCGATACATTCGCGCTCATCGCCATCGACACGGGAGTCCTGAAGACGATCGACGCGGAGCAGGAGCGGTGGCTTGAAGGCGCGCTGCAACGCGCCGCCGGCAAGACGACGATGGCGGTCGTGGGGCATCCCTTTTTTGCGGGCGGCCACGACATGACAGCGGAGGATGTCGAGTTCGCGCGATTGAAACGGCTGCTGCTCGCCCACGGCGTCACGATCGCCATGGCCGGCGACACGCACGATCTGGAGTACTACCTCGAACGTCGAGGCCAGGGCCAGGCCGACGTGTACAACTTCGTCAACGGCGGCGGCGGCGCCTACCTGAGCTTCGGCACGGCGCTCAGCTGGCCCTCGGAGGCGCCAACTCCCGACTGGGCACACTACCCCGATCGCCGGGCCGTCGCGGAGAAGATCGAGACGGACACACCGTGGTGGAAGCGGCCGGCCTGGTGGTGGACGACGAGATTCGACGCGTGGCCGTTTTCCGCCGAATGGCTGTCGGCGGTGTTCGACTACAACGTGGCCCCGTTCTTCCAGAGCTTCGTCGAGGTGAAAGTCGAGCCATCGGCGCGGCGCGTGCGCGTGCTGCCCTACGGCATTCACGGCCGTCTCACGTGGGCGGACGTCGCGGCATCAGCCGGCCTGCGGTCGGGCCGCGCCGACGAGTCTCTGGTCGAATGGACAATCCCGATGACGCGGTAGGCTAAGGACGGGTCTTCGTCTCCACCGAGTGGAGAATCTCCGCCACGGTCGGCGCAGTGGTGCCGCCGACGAGCATCATGATCACAGCCGGCGTGACACCGAGCACCAGGAGTAACACGCTGGTGGATGTATCGGCGCCGAGCGCGACGGTTGCGGCGACGAAGACGGCAACGGTCCCGCACCAGCCGCCGACGAGCCATGAACGGGAAATACCAGTCGACATGATGAGAGCCCTCCTGAGTCTGCGTGACGGGAGACCGAAGTGGGCCTGTCGGCGCGCACCCAGGGACGGCGGGGGCACTGCTCGAACGCTGGCGGGCTCAGAGCGGTAGAACGAACTCCACTATACAGGAATCGCCACGCTCGCGTATTTGCCGCTGAAATCACGTGAGCGGCGTATACTGGATCTACGAAATTGCTTTCCTGAGCCTGCGCCATTCCGGCCACCAGCCCTCACCAAAGCTCGTTCCTGGAGGGTCGGTGGATCACCCCACCCCGATTACGTCGGTTTCCCCAGCTACGCCGGCGCAGTGTCCAGCTTGCCAGTCATCGTCGATCGTCACGACCGCGAAGGTTCCCGACGCCGCCAGCTACTGGCGATGCACGAAATGCGGAGACGTGTGGAACGCAAAACGGTCACAGGCCGGTCGCCAGGGCGCGCGCCGGTGGCGGTGACGCGCACGCCCGCGGTGCGCGGACTGCTCGACTTGATTGCGGCGCTCGACCGCCGTGTGCCCCGCGTGGAACGGGCCGGTGAAACGGACATCGCCCGCGACGCGGCGGAACTCAAGGCCCGGGCGTTGAGACGCATCGCCGAACTGGATCGCGCGCCGGCGTCGGTCGAATCCAAATAGCCTCGCAACACTCGCGGAGGGTCCACATGTCCAGCTCGCGGTGGCAACGGGCGCGTCTGCCGGCGCCAGAGAAGCCGCTGCGCGACGAGCTCCTGAGCATCGAGCGGCTCGAAGACCGCGCGCTGGCGCTGGCGGCCAGCCTCACGATCGATCCCGATCCGCGCCGGCGTGCCAAAGACACGTTTCCGCGATTCAACGACAACGTCCGGGTGCTTCGCGCGGCCTATCGCACGCTCGCCGAGGACGTCCGCACCGGCCAGTTCGTCGTGCCGGCCGCAGACTGGCTCCTCGACAACTTCCACCTGATCGCATCGGAGATTTCCGACATCCGTCGAAATCTGCCGCGCGCGTACTCCCGCACGCTCCCGGCGCTGGCCGGACGCGAGCACGCCGGACAGGCTCGCGTCTACGCCGTCGCCGTCGAACTGATCCGCCACGGTGACAGTCGCCTGGATCGCCAGCAGCTGATCCAGTTCCTGAACAGCTACCAGCAGGTCGTGCCGCTGACGATCGGCGAGCTCTGGGCGTGGCCGAGCATGCTGAAGCTCGCGCTCGTCGAAAACCTGCGCCGGCTGGCCGAGGAGCTGCTGTACGCCCGGGCCGCCCGCGGCGCCGCAGACCGGTACGTGTCGAGGGCGGACGATCAGCAGCAGCTCGAGGCGCTGCCGCCGGGAGACGAACCGGCGTTCGTCGTCCAGGTCCTGCACCGCATTCGCGAGTACGGGTTGGGCCTGTCCGCGGTCCGGCTCGCCGTGGACGAAAACCTGACCTCGCGAAACACCACGGCCGAGGAGACGATTCGACGCGAGCACCAGCGGCAGGGCGTGGCGCAGGTCTCGATGGCGAACGCGGTGACCAGCCTGCGCCTCTGCGCGACGCTCGACTGGCAGGAGTACGTCGAGTCGGTCAGCCTTGTCGAACAGGTGCTGCAGCGGGATCCCGCGGGCGCGTACGGGCGCATGGACTTCCTCAGCCGCGACGCGCAGCGGCGGGCCGTCGAGGAGCTGGCGACGCCGAGCGGCGAAGGCCAGGTTCGCGTGGCGCTCAAGGCGATCGAAACGGCCCGGCAGGCGGCAGCCGGCACGTCGAGCGCCGATCGCACCGCGCACGTCGGCTACCACCTCGTCGATCGCGGGCGCCGCGATCTCGAAGCCGAACTCGCCTATCGGCCGGGCGCGATGAAGCGGGCGCAGAGTGCGCTGGTGCGCCACGCCTCAGTCCTGTATCTCGGCGCCATCGCCGGGTTGACCGGGGCCCTCGTCGCCGCGGCCGTCGCCTACGCCGGATACACAGGCGCGTCCAGGGCGACCCTCGCGGCCGTCGCGCTGCTCGTCCTGCTGCCGGCGAGCGACCTCGCGATTGCGTGCGTCCAGCGCGTGGCGGTCACGCTCGTCCCTCCGAAACGGCTGCCGCGCCTCGACTTCTCCGCAGGCGTTCCGGAGACCGCCCGGACGATGGTGATCGTCCCGACGATGCTGACGACCGCGACGGGCGTCGACCTGCTCCTCGAGCACGTCGAGGTGCTGGCCCTCGGCAACCTCGATCCGTTCATCCACTTCGCGATCCTGAGCGATTTCGCCGACACCAGCACGTCCAACGCGCCGCGACGACGCGATTCTGGCGCGCGCGCGGGCGGGCATCGAGGCGCTCAACATCAAGTTCGGCGAAGACCACGCCGACCGGTTCTTCCTGTTCCATCGCGATCGGCAATGGAACCTGGGCGAGCGCGCCTGGATCGGCTGGGAGCGGAAGCGCGGAAAGATCGAAGAGTTCAACCGCCTGCTGCGCGGCGCCACGGACACCAGCTTTTCGACCCAGGTCGGCGAGCTGGACGTGCTGCCGTCGGTCCGCTACTGCCTCACGCTCGACTCCGACACGCGCCTGCCGCGCGACGCGGCGAAGCGCCTGATCGGCATCATCGCGCATCCGTTGAATCAGCCGCTGGTGGACCACGAGCTCGGACGCGTCACCGCGGGCTACGGGATTCTGCAGCCGCGCGTCAGCGTGACGATGGCGAGCGCGGCGGGCTCGCTGTTCGCGCGCACCTACGCCGGCCACACCGGCGTCGATCCGTACACGACCGCGGTCTCCGACGTCTACCAGGATCTCTTCGGCGAAGGCATCTTCACCGGCAAGGGACTCTACGACGTCGACGCGTTCGCGGCGGCGCTCGACGGGCGCGTGCCCGAGAACGCGCTGCTCTCGCACGATCTGTTCGAAGGCCTCTACGCGCGCACGGCGCTCGTCACCGACATCGAGGTCGTGGACGACTACCCGTCCAGCGTGCTCGCCCACGCGCGGCGGCAGCACCGCTGGGTCCGCGGCGACTGGCAGATCCTGTGGTGGCTGTTTCCGTTCGTGCCGTCGCGCGCGGGTCTTGCGCGCAATCGCCTGCCGGTCATCGCGCGCTGGAAGATCCTCGACAACCTGCGCCGCAGCCTGCTGCCGCCGGCGACGGTGCTCCTGCTCGTGCTCGGCTGGACGGTGCTGCCGGGGTCGCCCCTCGCGTGGACGGCCGTCGGTCTGGCGGCCCTCCTGTTCCCGTGCCTGGCGGCCACGCTCTCCCTGCTGAACGGCCGGCGCCGCCGGCAGTCGTGGCGCGCCTTCGTCCTCGGCGCAGCCGAAGATCTCGAAACGGACGCGGCGCGCGCGGGACTGCAGCTCGCCTTCATGGCCAACGAGGCATGGGAGCGGCTGCACGCGATCGTGGTCACGCTCGTCCGTCTCGGCGTCACGCGACGCCGCCTGCTCGAGTGGGAGACGACGGCGGCCAGCGCGGCGCGCGGCCGGCACGGTGCGGCTGCGCGCCTTCGTCTCCGGCATGAGGGCCAGTCCGCTGCTGGCGCTGACCGTCCTCATCGCCGTCGCGGCGCTGCGCCCGTCGGCCCTGCCCGTCGCCGCGCCGATTCTCGTCCTCTGGATCGCCGCGCCGTGGATCGCCTTCGCGCTCAGCCGCCCCGCGCCGCGACACCGCGCGGCGCCGTCGCCCGCGGACCGCGCCTATCTGCACGAGGTCGCGCGGAAGACGTGGGCGTACTTCGAGGCCTTCGTCGGCGCGGAGGACCATTTCCTCCCGCCGGACAACGTCCAGGTTGGCGCGAACCTGACCATCGCGCACCGGACCTCGCCGACCAACATCGGCCTCGGTCTGCTGGCGACGCTGGCCGCGCACGATCTGGACTTCATCGACACGCCCGAGCTGGTTCTCCGGATCGATCGCACGCTCACGACGATCGAGCGGCTGGAACGCTTCGAAGGCCACCTGCTCAATTGGTACGACACGCGGACGCTGGCGCCGCTGCCGCCGGCCTACGTGTCGACGGTGGACAGCGGCAACCTGGCGGGCGCGCTCCTGACGCTGTCGGTCGGGCTCCGCGACATCGCGCCGGCGCTCGCGGCGCGCGCCATCGCGCTCTTCGACGCGATGAACTTCCGGTTCCTGTTCGACCCGAAGCGCCAGCTGTTCGCGATCGGCTACCGCCTGGCCGATGCCGATGGGCCCGGCCGGCTCGATGCGTCGTACTACGACCTGCTCGCGTCGGAGGCGCGGCTGGCCAGCTTCCTCGCCATCGCCAAGGGCGACGTGCCGGAGATGCACTGGTTCCACCTCGGACGGTCGATCACGAGCGTGCGCGGCGCGCCGGTCCTGCTCTCGTGGAGCGCGACGCTGTTCGAGTACCTGATGCCGCTGCTCGTCATGCGGACCTACCCGAACACGCTGCTCGACGAGTCCTGCCGGCTGGTCGTTCGCCGGCAGATGGACTACGCCGCGGCGCGCGGCGTGCCCTGGGGCATCTCGGAGTCGGCCTACAACCTCGTCGATCGACACGGCAACTATCAGTACAAGGCGTTCGGCATCCCCGGGCTCGGCCTGAAGCGCGGGCTCGGCGACGAGGTCGTCGTCGCGCCCTACGCCACGGCGCTCGCCGTCATGATCGATCCCGGCGGCGAGCACGGCCAACCTGCGCCGGCTCGCCGCGACCGGGCTCGAGGGCGAGTACGGGTTCTTCGACGCGATCGACTACACCCCTCGCGGCCCGGATTCGCACGGCTCGCGACGATGACGGCCGACGCGCCAGCGGCGTCGTCGTCCCGACCTACCTGGCCCATCACGAGGGCATGACGCTCGTCGCGCTGACCAACGCGCTGCTCGGCGATCGCATGGTCGAGCGCTTTCACGCGGAGCCGCGGGTCCAGGCGACCGAGCTGCTGCTGCAGGAGCGCGTGCCGCGCGACGTGGCGACCATCGAGCCGCGGCCGCTCGACGAAATGCGCGTGGCCGCGCCCGCCCGGCCGATCCCGGTGCGCCGCTACCGCTCGCCGCACACGACCTTCCCGCACACGCAGTTCCTGTCGAACGGCAACTACGTCACGTCGGTGACGAATGCCGGCGGCGGCGCCAGCGTCTGGCGCGGGCTGCCGGTGACGCGGTGGCGCCGCGACGCCACGCGCGACGCGGACGGGCAGTTCGTCTACCTGCGCGACGTGCGCAGCGGCGCGGTCTGGTCGGCGACCTATCAGCCGTCGCGGCGCGAGCCCGACGACTACGACGGTGACGTTCTCCGCCGATCGCGCCACCTTCCGGCGGCGGGACGACGACATCTCGACGCAGCTCGACGTCGCCGTCTCGACCGAAGACGACGTCGAGGTGCGGCGGATCACGGTCCGCAATCACGGCACGCGCATCCGCGAGATCGACGTGACGAGCTACGCCGAGATCGTCCTCACGCCGGCGGCGAACGATCTCGCGCATCCGGCGTTCGGCAAGCTCTTCGTCGAAACCGAGTATCTGCCCGACAGCGCCGCGCTGCTCTGCCATCGGCGGCCGCGCGACGCCGGCGACGCGGCCGCGTGGGCGTTCCATGCGCTGAGCCTCGAGGGCCGGCCGCAGGGTCCGGTCGAATGGGAAACCGATCGCGCGCGCTTTCTCGGCCGCGGCCGGAGCCCCGCGCGCCCGCAGGCGCTCGACGGACGCGCGCTCTCCGGCACGACCGGCGTCGTCCTCGATCCGATCGTCAGCCTGCGCCAGCGGATCCGGCTTCCGCCCGGCGCCACGGTGCGGCTCTGCTTCGCCACCGGCATGGCGTCCGATCGCGAGACGGCCGAGGCGCTGGCGCGGAAGTACCACGACCCGAGCGCCGCCGCGCGCACGTTCGCGCTGGCGATGACCCACGCCGAGAGCGGCCTGCGCCATCTCGGCATCTCCGCCGACGAGGCGATGCTGTTCGAGCGGCTGGCGTCGCGCGTGCTCGGCACCGACGGCTCTCTCCGGGCGCGCCCCGACGCGATCGCGTCCAACGAGCTCGGCCAGCCCGGCCTGTGGCCGCACGCCATCTCCGGCGATCTCCCGATCCTGCTCGTCCGCGTGGTCGGCGACGACGCGATGCCGCTGGTGCGGCAGGTGCTGCAGGCGCAGGAGTACTGGCGCCTGAAGGGCCTGAGCGCCGACGTCGTGATCGTCAACGAGCATCCGGTCAGCTACCTCGACGAGATGCAGGCGCAGCTGACGGCCGTTCTCGACGACGGGCCGTGGAGCACCTGGCAGCATCGGCCGGGCGGCGCGTACCTGCTCCGCGCCGACCGCATGGGCCGCGCCGAGCGCGTGCTGCTCGAGGCCGTGGCGCGCGCGATCCTGCGCGGCGACGACGGCGATCTGCGGACACAGCTCGATCGCCCGGACGCGCTGCGCAACCCCAGCCGCCCCTGCTCGCACCGGCATCGTCTCCGGCGCCTGCGCTCCGACGGCGGCCCGTGCGGTGCCGCTCACGACGCTCGGCCAACGGCCTCGGCGGCTTCACCGACGACGGACGCACCTACGCGATCGTCCTCGACGGCACCGAGGAAACGCCGATGCCGTGGGTGAACGTGATCGCCAACCCGCACTTCGGCACCATCGTCACGGCGTCCGGCGCGGCGCACACCTGGTCCGGCAACAGCCGCGAGAATCGGCTGACGCCGTTCGCCAACGATCCGATCAGCGATCCGACCGGCGAGGCGCTCTTCGTGCGCGACGACGAGACCGGCGAGTCCTGGTCGCCGACGCCCGGCCCGATGGCCCGCACGGCGGCCGACCACTGTCTCGTCCGCCACACGGCCGGCCTGACGCACTTCTCGCGCACGACGCACGGCATCGACTCACGAGCTCGACGTCTTCGTCGACGCCGACGATCCGGTGAAGTTCTCGCTGCTCACGCTCACCAACGACGGCATCCGCGGCTCGCACGCTGAGCGTCTTCGCCTACAACGAGTGGGTGCTCGGACCGCCGCGCGACGGCGAGCACCTGCACGTCGTCACCGAACGTCGATCGAGGCGAGCGGCGCGATCTTCGCGACGAAACGCCTACAACCAGGAGTTCGCCCGGCACGTCGCGTTCTCGCACGCGAGCGAGCCGCCGCAGTCGTTCACCGCCGATCGCCGCTCGTTCATCGGCCGCAACGGCGACATCTCCGCAGCCGGCCGCGCTGCAGCCAGGCGGCGCTCTCCGGCCAGCGTCGGCGCCGCGCTCGATCCCTGCGCGGCGCTCCAGGTTCGATGCGTCCTGCAGCCGGGCGAACGCCGCCAGCTCCTCTTCCTGCTGGGCCAGGGCACGATCGCGACACGCGCGCGAGCTGATCGCGCGCCACGGCCACGTCGACGCGGCGCTGGCGCGCACGCGCACGGGTCCACGCGGCCTGGGACCAGACGCTCGACGCCGTCCAGGTGCGCACGCCGGACGATTCGTTCGACGCGCTGATGAACCGCTGGCTGCTCTATCAGGCGGTCAGCTGCCGGCTCTGGACGCGCGGCGGCTACTACCAGCCCGGCGGCGCCTTCGGCTTCCGCGATCAGCTGCAGGACGTGATGGCGCTGTCGTTCGCGCGGCCGGACCTGGCGCGCGAGCACCTGCTTCGCGCGGCGGCGCGCCAGTTCGTCGAGGGCGACGTGCAGCACTGGTGGCACGAGCCGACCGGCCGCGGGCTGCGCACCCGCTGCTCCGACGATCTGCTCTGGCTGCCGCACGTCGTCGCCGAGTACGTGCGCGCGACCGGCGACGCGGGCGTCCTCGACGAACGCGGTGCCCTTTCTCGAAGGCGCCGCCGCTCACGGCCGACGAACACGAGTCGTACGGGCTGCCGCGCGTCGTCACGGCAGGACGGCACGCTGTTCGAGCACTGCGTCCGCGCGATCGACCGCGGCACGACGCGCGGCGCGCACGGCCTGCCGCTGTTCGGCGCCGGCGACTGGAACGACGGCATGAACCGCGTCGGCCAGGCCGGGCGCGGCGAGAGCACGTGGCTCGGCTTCTTTCTGCACGGCGTGCTGACGGACTTCGCGCCGCTGTGCGACACGCGGCAGGAGTGCCGCACGCGCGGCGCGCTATCGCGACGAGGCGCGCCGGCTCGCCTCGCAACTCGAGCTGACCTGGGACGGCGAATGGTATCGGCGCGGCTACTACGACGACGGCACGCCGCTCGGCTCGGCGCAGAACGACGAGTGCCGGATCGATTCGATCGCGCAGTCGTGGGCGGTGCTCTCCGGCGCGGTGCCGCAGCGCTTCGCCGAACGCGCGATGGACGCGGTGCGCACGGCGCTCATCGCGCGCGGGATCGCAGCTCCTGCTGCTGCTCGATCCGCCGTTCGACCGCTCCGCGCAGGACCCGGGCTACATCAAGGGCTACCCGCCGGGCGTCCGCGAGAACGGCGGGCAGTACACGCACGCCGCGGTCTGGGTGGTCATGGCGCTGGCGCGGCTGGGCAGCGGCGACGAGGTCGCCGAGCTGTTCCACATGCTCAACCCGATCAACCACACGCGCACGGCCGCCGACGGTCGAGCGCTACAAGGCCGAGCCGTACGTCGTGGCCGGCGACGTCTACGCGCGCGCGCCGCACGCCGGCCGCGGCGGCTGGAGCTGGTACACCGGATCGGCGGCGTGGATGTATCGGGCCGGCCTCGAAAGCATGCTGGGGCTGCGGCGGCGCGGCGACACGTTCAGCATCGATCCGTGCATCCCGTCGTCGTGGCCGGCGTACGAGATCGTGTGGCGCGTGGGCCGCACCCAGTACCTGATTTCCGTGACGAACCCCGACCACCAGTGCCGCGGCGTCTCGACGGCCTGTCTCGACGACGTCGTCAGCAACGCCGCCGCGATTCCCCTGGTCGACGACGGGCTCACACACCGGGTGCGCGTCGTTCTGGGCAGCGCCTCGAAGCCATCCGTTTCTTGACAGTCAAGAAGAGGGTGTTCAAAGTTGAACAGCTCTGCCCCGGCCGGAACCCCAAGCTGTCGTCATGCTGTATTTCGACAACGATGAAGAACGCCTCGCGCGGGTCGAACGCATGTTCGAAGAGACTCTCAGAAAGCCTGCCCCGCCGAATGTGCGCGCCACCGGACTGGCCGCTCCACCGTCGCCGATGATCGCAAAGGCTGGTTCACTGTGACCTGCAACGAATGCCGCCGAGAACTCAGCGGACCTGCGTTCGGCTATGCGAATGCCGCTGATTCAGCCGTCCTGGGCCACACGGGTTGCTGTTCGGTGGAGTGCGCCATCCTCAACTACCTCTCGCTCCTCGTCGCGCTCGACAAGGCCGCCCTGCTTCCGGTACTCGTCCCCTTCGGGGAAGATCCGAACAAGGTGATGTTCCGGCTCGAAGACGCCGTGATGAAGGCACGAGCCCTGGTTCCCGCCTGAGTCTCCCGGCCAGCCGATACGCTCCTGAAGTAATTGACAGCAAACACCCGACTGCCGTAGCGTCACGCCTACCATGAACGCCGACCCGCGGGACACGCTCGCCCGCTCGCCGATGACCGCGCAACAGGTGCTGGTCGTGGCGATCACCGTCGCCCTGAACGCCCTCGACGGGTTCGACGTGCTCTCCATCAGCTTCGCCTCGCCGGGCATCGCCACGGAATGGGGCATCGATCGCGGCGCGCTCGGCATCGTGCTGTCGATGGAGCTCATCGGCATGGCCGTCGGCTCGGCGGTGCTCGGCGGCGTCGCCGATCGGATCGGACGCCGGCCGGCGATTCTCGGATGCCTCGCCGTCATGGCCACGGGCATGGTGATGGCGACGACGGCCAGCGGGCTCGCTGGCCTGTCGACGTGGCGCATCGTCACCGGGCTGGGCATCGGCGGGATGCTGGCGGCGATCAACGCCGTCTCGATGGAGTTCTCGAACAGCCGGCGGCGGCACCTCAGCGTGTCGCTCATGTCGATCGGCTACCCGCTCGGCGCGGTGTTCGGCGGCATGGTGGCGGCGCGGCTGCTTCGGGGCAACGACTGGCGGACGATCTTCTACTTCGGCGCCGGGGTCACGGCGGTCCTGATTCCGGTGGTGTTTCTCTTCGTTCCCGAGTCGGTCCACTGGCTGGTCCGCAAGCAGCCCGGCGACGCGCTGGCGCGTGTCAATCGCTCGCTGGCGCGGATCGGCTACGCCACCGTCGACAGCGCTGCCGGACATCCCGGCCGAGGCGCGCAACCGGTCGTTCGCGGACATCTTCGCCGCGCAGCAGGTCGCGGGCACGGTCATCGTGACGGCGGCGTACTTTCTCCACATCACGACGTTCTATTTCATCGTGAAGTGGGTGCCGAAGATCGTCGTCGATCTCGGCTTCGCGGCGTCGGCGGCCGCGGGCGTGCTCGTCTGGACGAACGTGGGCGGCGCCATCGGCGGGGCCGTGCTCGGGCTGCTGACGCAGAAGGTCAGCGTGAAGACGCTGACGATCGGCGTGCTGCTGGCGTCGACCGTCGCGGTGACCGCGTTCGGCCGGACGCCGGCGGACCTGCAGCGCCTGTCGATCATCTGCGGCGTGTGCGGCTTCTGCATCAACGCCGGCATCGTCGGCCTCTACGCGATCATCGCGCAGGTCTTCCCCACGCACGTCCGCGCGAGCGGCACCGGCTTCACGATCGGCGTCGGACGCGGCGGGTCGGTGCTTCGCGCCGATCATCGCGGGGTTCCTGTTCGTCGCCGGCTACTCGCTGCCGACGGTGGCGTTCGTGCTCGGCCTCGGTTCGCTCTTCGCCGGGACGGTGCTCATGTTCCTCAAGCTCGAGACCGATCGTCCGGCGGTCGAACGGCCGGATGCCCGGATCACTGCCACACACATTCCCGCGACCGGCCACGCGCGGTAGGAGGCGTCATGCGTTCTTTGAGATCTGGTGCAGCACTCGCGGCGTTCGCGGCAGCCGGCCTGCTCGTCTGGGCATCCGGCGCGCTCGCGCAGGCGCCAGCCGGCCGCGGCGCTGCCGCGCCGCCGGCCACGAGGCCGCCGCTGGTGTTCAAGGAAGAGTGGCGGCTTCCGCCGCACGAGGGCGCGCCGACCGACGAGAACATGCGGTTCACGCCGGCGGTGGTCAAGAACGACGCCATCGAGGCGAAGCTGTACGGGACGAATGCGTCGGTGATCCGCGCCGCGGAACACGAGGGGCGCATCGATCTCTGGACCGGCCTGGCCACGTCACCGGTCGCCGTGACCCTGCGCGACAAGCGCAACTACGTCGACCTGACCGGGCTCGCGCGGCTGCGCTGGATGGTGCGCACGTCGAGCATCCACACGCTGTATCCGGTCGTGAAGCTGGCCGACGGAAGCTACATCGCCGGCAACCGCGGCATCTCGACCGACGGCGAGTTCCTGCAGGTCGAGGTCGTGTTCGCCGGCATGCGGTGGTACAAGCTGGATCCGGTGAAGGTGGTCGTCACCTCGGAGGTGAAGAACCCGGACTTCAGCAAGGTCGACGAGGTCGGCCTGGTGACGCTCGCGCCCGGCGGCGGCCACGGCGTGGCCGGATCGGCGAACCTGTCCACGGTGGAACTGTTCGCGAAAACGGTGCCTCGTTAACCAGTCGGCAGTCAGCAGTCGGCAGTCGGCAGTCGGCAGTCAGCGGCTGTAGTCATGCGCGCGGCCGTGCCTTCATCGAATGTCTTTCGATGGGCCGTGACGCCCGGAAACATCGGAACGCTGTCAGCGGGTCGCCGCCGGTCTTCTTCGCGACAGCAGACTGCCGACTGGTGACTGCCGACTGATGCGTTAGCGCACCGGGATGTTCAGTTTCTGACCAACCTTGATCACATCAGGGTTGGTCAGCGTGCCGGCGTTGGCGTTGAAGATGTCCATGTAGCGCTTCGAGTCGCCGAGGTATTCCTTCGCCAGCTTCGACAGCGTGTCGCCGGAGACGACGGTATGGACGCCGTAGAGGTCTGACTGCTGCGCCTGAATGTTGGCGACGATTTCGTTCTCCCAGCCCGCGTGCGTCTTGATGTTGTTCCACAGGCGGTTGGCCTCGAGCTGATACTGCGTCTGGCCGAGATCTTCAGCTTCCCGCCCTCTTCCTTGACGTCGGGGTTCTTGAGGCCAATCTGATTCGCCAGAGCGAACAGGTCTTTGTACTTGTCCATCAGAGCCATCGGAGCCTCCTTCGCGTCTCAGCTGCTGGCGGCCGCGCGCGCCCGGGCGCGACGGCCGAACATGATGCCGAACACCAGACCGAGCGCTGCGCCGATCCCGGCGCCGATCAGCTGTCCGCGGATCAGCCGTGTGGTCGCGTAGCGGATGACTTCCGGGATCTGCACCACCGCCGGAATCGCCGCGCCGCCGGACAGCCCTCCAGGCGCCGTGTACCAAGCGAGCGCCGGCGGCACGGCCACCGACGCGATGACCACGCCCGCCAGCGCGCCCACGAGCATGAGAATCAGCGTCGTCTTCATGCGGCGCGTTACCGATCGTTGACTGCCGACTGCCGACCGTTGACTGCCGACTGCGGCCCGTTGACTGCCGACTGCCGACCGTTGACTGCTGACTGCCGACTGCCGACTGCCGACTGATCGGGCACGAGCATCCTGATCCATCCGTCCTGCCGCGACGTCAGGAACAGCTCGCCGTCGCGGCTCCGGCCGATGTGCAGGTCGGCGCGGGTGGCCGTCGCGCCGTTGGCCGCCTGGACGAGCTCGTGGAACGTGACGTAGGTGCGCCGGCCGCTGGCGTCGCGTGTGTAGAGCTGCACTTCTTCCACAGGCGCCACGGTCTGCGGAATCCCGTCGTCCGCCTTCTTCATCGCGGCCGTGTCGGCCACGAACACGCGTCCCCGGACGACGTCGCCGAAGACGAACTTGCCGCGAAGGGCGGCAATGCGCCCGTTGTACGCGAACCCGCCGGCCACGGCCTGGCCGTCGTTGTGGTCGTACATCGCGACCGGGTAGATGAACTCGTCCTTCCCTTTCCCGCTCAGGACGTCCGGCGGCAGCGCAAACAGCTGGTCGAGCGCGCCGCCCGGCCGGAAGATCCCGTTTTCCCAGATGCCCTCGCGTTTCATCCAGCCGTAGTTCCCGCCTTCGCGGATGATGTTGATCTCCTCGATGTTGTTCATGCCGATGTCGGAGCCGAACATCGTGCCGTCGGTGAGATCCCACGAGAGCCGGTGCGTGTTGCGGAACCCGTAGGCGTAGATTTCGCCGAACGTCTTCGGATCGCCGTCAGCCGCGAACTTGTTGATCGCAGGTACTGTGTAGTCGCCGAGTCCCTTCGTCCCGCCGGACACCGACGGACTGCGCGGATCGATACGCAGGACAGCGCTGACCAGCGTGTCGAGCCGCTGCGTCTGCGTCGGGTTGTTGTTGTGGGGCGGGCCGCCGTTGCTGAACCCCATGTCGCTGCCGCTCGTATAGAGCAGCCCGTAATCGGGCGAACCTGGCCTGGCGGTCGGGTTGAACTCGACGTCGCCGAAGGGGTGCGTCAGCGTGCTGACGATCTGGCCGATGCGGATGATTTCGCGCCGGGTGCCCTCGAAGGTGCTCGCCGCCGGGTTCGTCGCCCGCCACTCCGTGATGACGTTGTGGAAGTTGACGTCCGCCTGGGTGAAGCCGGGCGGGATG
Organism: uncultured Acidobacteriota bacterium; assembly: GCA_963712905.1. Lineage (GTDB taxonomy): Bacteria > Acidobacteriota > Vicinamibacteria > Vicinamibacterales > CAVVIG01 > CAVQJU01. The sequence continues at coordinate 164,780 of CAVQJU010000023.1, forward strand.
AAGTTCGGCGTCGCCGGATTGCCCTTGGCCACTTCCGACGTCACCGTGTAGAACAGCCCGTTGGTCGCGAACTCGGGGTGGAACGTGAAGCCGATGAAGCCGCTCTCGAGGCGGTTGTAGTTGGCCAACGGGAACGCCGCGCCGACGTTCGCGTAGACGGCGGGCGGATTACTGCCATTCAGCAGGTACAGGAACCCGCGCGAGTCGTTGGCGAACCGCCGGCCGTCCGGCAGGTCGCGCACGAAGCTGACCCGCGCCCAGCCGGCCGGCGTGACGTCCTGGTCGGCCGGCCGCAGCCTGCGTGTTTCGGGCAGGCGGACGACGTCCTTGATCTCGACGCTCAGCCCGCGCTTGATGACGGGATTGGGAATCGGGTTGGTGATCTGGGCGTGCATGGCGGCCGCCGCCAGGAGCGCGATACCGGGGACCAGCATGAGCTTGAACGGTGTACGCACAGACCCTCCTCAGCCGCCGATTATCGCTGATTTCGCCTCGGCCTGTTAGAACACCGCGAGCGTTCTCCTGCTTCTGCTATCATCGCGGCAAGCTACCGAGGAGTTGAGATGATCGCCGCGAAACTCATCGAGCTCATCGAGATCCACGCCGATCGGCTCACGGCCGATGTGACCCGGGATCTCGTCACCAACGAGCGGACGCGCGGGTTCCGCGCCGTCCGCCCGCAGGATCTCGAGCAGCGCATTTTCCAGATCTTTCATCACCTCGGCAACTGGATCGGCGAGCCCAGGTCGCGGAGCGTGCAGGCCGAGTTCGGCGACTGGGGCCGCCGCCGGTTCGATCAGGGCATCCCGCTCAGCGAGATCGTCTACGCGGTCATCGTCCTCAAGCAGCACATGGCCCGCTACATCCTCGACAACGGCCTGGTTGACGCCTCGTTCCCGCGCATCGACAGCGACTACGTGCTTCCGATGCACCTGAACAGCCTGCAGGATTTGAACATCCAGGTCGGCCAGTTCTTCGACGAGGCGCTGTACCACCTCGCGTGCGGGTACGAGGACGAAGCCAAGCGCCTCGAGCGTCCGCACAGGTAGGCAACCTCGCCCGCGGCCCTGGAGCGGGAGTCTGGTTTATTGCGCCCGCGGCGGCAGGAGATACAGGGTCATCGCGAAAATCGCGTAGACCATCAACACGAGGGCGCCGACGAACCACGCCGATCGTCCGTTGTTGGTCACGAGCGACGCGGTGAGCGTGGCGATGAGCATCATCATCACTGCGCCCGGCCAGAACTGCAGGTCCATCGGCGTCGGGCCGATGACGTAGCTCAGCAGCACCAGCACCGGGGCCACGAACAACGCGATTTGGGACGCGCTCCCCAGCGCAATGCCCACGCTCAGATCCAGGCGGTTCTTGCGCGCGCCGGAGAACGCCGACGCCATCTCGGCCGCCGCGCCAACCAGCGGCACGACGACGAAGCCGACGAAGGCAGGGGTCATGCCGAACGCCACGGCGGCTTCCTGAACCGATTCGACGAACACCTCGCTCACGAGCGCCACCAGAACCGTGACGCCCGCGAGCGTGCCCAGCGCCAGACCAATCGGCCACGGCGCGTCTTCCTCCCCCGCATGCCCCTCACTCGCGAACAACTCGCGATGTGTCTTGAGCGAGAACAGCATGCCCAACCCGTAGGCGAGGATCAGCAATCCCGAAAGGCCGAGGCTCAATTGCTGGGTGAACACCGGCGCCACTCCCGCATCGGCTTCCCTGGTTGCCGACGGAATCAACAGCGCGATCGTGGCGAGGAACAGCAAGCTCGCCTGCAGACGGGCGCTGACGCGGTTGTATTCCTGGGTGTGATGTTTCAGCCCGCCCAGGAGAAACGACGCCCCGAGCAGGAACAGGCTGTTGGTGACAACGGCGCCGGCGATCGAAGCCTTGACGAGCACGTACTGCCCGGAGCGCAACGCCGCCAGCGCGATGATCAATTCGGTCAGGTTGCCAAGGGTCGCGTTGAGCAGCCCGCCAACCGAATCGCCGGTCTTGGCTGCCACAGACTCGGTAGCGTGGCTCAGCAGCGCCGCGAGCGGGACGATGGCCAGGACAGACAGGATGAACAGCATCGTGTGCGCGTCGGCCGCGAGTTTCTGGCCGGCGAACACGGCGGGCACGAAGGCAAGCAGCCACAGCAACGGGTTTTGACGAATTTCTTTCAGGAGCGGTCCCATGCCGGGTGCCTGGACTATACGCCTGAATTGAGCGAGCGACCGGGGTTTGCCGGGAATGCCGCTTGCGACAATTCGGAGTGTGGTTACGCGATCAGGACGTGTGGTTCTGATCGGGAGGTTCGACATGGCGTCCGCCCGCGCTTCGATAGCAGAGCTTCTCGAGTCCGGCATCACGCTCACGGTCAGCGAGGCCGTGGCCATCGCGCGGGCCGCGCTCGCGTTCCATGCGCCGCGCGCCGCGGATTCCGCGGCGCCGTCCGGGCTACCGCTGCCCGAGACGATTCTGGTCGAAGCCGATGGCAGCATCGTCGGTCCCGACGCCGCGCCGCCGACCGTATCCGAGGTCGCGCAGCTCCTCCACGGCCTGCTGCCCGCTGGCAGCCCTGGCGTCCCGGGCGGGCTTCGCTACGCGATCGCCCGCGCGCTTGGCGAGGTGGACGCTCCCCCGTTTGGCTCCCCTGACGATTTTTCCATCATCCTGTCGCGTTTCCAGACGGCCGACGGCCCCACCGTCGTCCACGGGATGCTCGCGCGCCTCGGTGCCGACGAGGACGAAAGCCTCAACGCCCGCAAGACCGTCGAGCGGCGGCGCCCGAAAGGCGACACCGTCACGAATCTCCGGCGTGCCCTGCGCGAAGCCGACTCGCAGCTCTACGAACGGCAGCGCTCGGCCGGCGCACAGGCGCCGGCGCGGCCTCGCGCGCGCAAGGCGATCGCGATAGCCTCGTCGTTCGCGGCGGCGGTCCTGCTATTTCTGGCGGGCGCAGCCACGCGCGACCAACTCGGAACGCCGGCGCCGGCAAGAACGGAAGCCACCCGCGCGGTTCCGGCTGCCGGGGACATCGTGCTCGAAGCGCCCCCGCGAAAATCCGCCGTCACGGCAGCGGTTCGGGCGGAGAAGCCGACCCCCAGGGCCACACGCGGCGTGCCGGCAAAGAACACGAAGAGCCGCGGCGTCCTCTCCCGGCTTCGCCTGCAGTGGCTGAAGAAGGCATTTTCATAGCGCGTCCGCCAGGAACCCACCTCTGCTACATTGTCGGGGCATGAAACGCCTGCTCGCCCCGGCCCTTGCCATCGCCGCCCTCGCCTCTCTCCACGCACAGTCACCCGGTGATCGCGCCGTCGACTGGAACCGGCTGCGTCCCGAGATCCTGGAGCGATACCGCGACCTGGTGAAACTCGACACGACGGCCGGCCACGAGACAGTGGCGGTCGATTACCTGAAGAAGGTGCTCGAGGGCGAAGGGATCCCGACCAGGACCTTCGCGCTCGATCCAAAACGCGCGAACCTGGTGGCGCGGCTCAAGGGCAACGGAAGCAAGCGCCCGCTACTAATCCTCGCGCACACCGACGTCGTCGGCGTGCAGCGCGAGAAATGGCCCGTGGATCCGTTCGGCGCCGTGCTGAAGGACGGCTACATCTGGGGACGTGGCAGCAAGGACGACAAGCCGGTGCTGGCGGCGAATCTCATCACGATGCTGATGTTGAAGCGCCTGAACGTGCCGCTCGACCGGGACGTCATCTTCCTCGCGGAATCCGCCGAAGAGGCCGACACCACCGGCGTCGGGATCAATTTCATGGTGCGCGAGCACTTCCCGGAGATCGACGCCGAGTTCGCAATGACCGAAGGCGGCGGCGCCACCATCGAGGGCAGCGGCGTGACGCGGGTCAACATCGGCACCGCGGAAAAGCTGCCGGCTCGCGTGCGCCTCGTCGCCACGGGCACGGCCGGCCACGGCTCCGCGCCGCGCCTGGACAACGCGTTGATTCACCTCGCCGCCGCTGTCGAGAAGGTCGGCCGTTGGGAAACCCCCATGCGGCTGAACGACACCACGCGCGCCTACTTCGAGAAGCTGGCCGCCGCCGGTTCACCGGAACAGGCCGCGCGGTACAAGGCGCTCCTGAATCCCGCGAGCGCCGCCGGCGCGCAGCAGTACCTGCGGCAGCATTCGCCCGCGGAGTACTCGATGCTGCGCACGTCCGTCGTCCCGACGATGCTGAAGGCCGGTGTCGGACCGAACGTCATCCCGTCGGAAGCCGAAGCCACGATCGACGTGCGCGCGCTGCCGGACGAAGACGTCGACAGGTTCTTTGCGGAGATGACGAAACTGATCGCCGACCCGGCCGTGAAGGTGGTGCCGGTGCCGCGAATCCGTCCGCCGTCGCCGGCGTCGAGAATCGACACCGAGATGTATCGCGCGATGGAGCAGGCCGCGAGGAGCGTCTATCCGGGGGCGATGGTGCTGCCGTCGATGTCGACCGGGGCGAGCGACCAGGCGCAGCTGCGCGCGAAAGGCATCCAGTCCTACGGCATCGGCCCCGCGTCAACCGACGCGGATGCGACCGACTACCCGGCGCACGGCGACGTCGAGCGCCTGGCCGAGTCGTCGCTCTATCCGTTCGTGCAGTATGTGTGGAATGTCGTGACTTCGATGGCCGCGCACAAATGAGCGGCCATGAATCTGGTCATTTCGTCATCGAGTCATCTGGTCATCGATGATCAATTTCGAAATATCAACATTTCAAAACGATGACCCGATGACCAGATGACCAAATGACTAAATTCGTCGATTAGTCGAACGTGCCGCCCCATTTCCAGCCGTCCGACGGCCGGGTGATGGTGCGCATCCGCAGGCGATGGTCCTCGGGGTTGCGGCCCGGGTTGCCCGTGATGATGACGTGGTCGCCGGGTTTCAGCGTCTCACGCGTCACGCCCTGGCGGTTCAGCTGGAGACCAGCGCCCCACTCCACCGCGTACCGCACGACGTTGCCCGTCGCGTCCTTGCCCTCGACGTGCACGAACGAATGCGGGTTGCGGAACAGGAACTGCACCAGTTCGCCTTCGACCGTTTCCGTCTTGTCTTCGAAATACGTCGCCGCGAACGAATGGTGCGCGTACGCGGGCGCGACCGAGTAGACCAGCGCCGCCACGAACGCGCCGGCCGTCAGCCCCATCAACACTGTGCGTTTCATCCATCTCCTCCAGTCTGACCAAGCCCCAGCCCCAAGCCCCCAGCCCCAAGCCCCCAGCCCCAACCTCTAACCTCTAACCTCTAACCTCTACTCGATCACTTAGCCCCGCACGCCCTTGGATTCCACCCCGTCGCGTCGCGCTGCTTCTTGAACTCGTACGTCTTGATGTACGCGGGCTGAAAATACGTCGGATCGTCCAGCATCGTCGTCACGGCGAGATATTCCTGCCCGCCCCTGTCGACCAGGTGCACGAAGTACTCGGTGAGCGTCGTGTTCGGGCCGTAGGGCACGCCGTTCCTGCGGACGTACCCGGGACGCAGGCGGTTGGTGACGACCCGCAGCTGGCCGACACGCGGGGCGCCGCCCCGGGCCGGGGCCGGGCCTCCCCTGCCCGCCGGCGGGAAATCCCACCGCGCGACCGAATACCCCTGCCATGTCGGCTCGGCGGCCGGCGGATGCGCGGTCGCGAGATTCGGCGTGCTCTCGAAGAAGAACCGCCGGGTCTGCGTGCCGGCGTCGATGTCCATCTTGAGCGTGTGGTCGTCGTCCCACGTGATGTGCAGCCGGACCGGGAGGCGCATGATGCCGCCCGCGCCGTACGCCTTGCACTGCTCGCCGGCGGCCGCATCTTTCGCCGGGTCCCAGGCGTTGGCGACGCGGCGCGCCTCGGCCGTGACCGGCAGGTAGTCGACGTTGCCCTTGGGCGGCGTCAGCATCCGGTAGCGCCAGTCGTCGGTGACGAGGGAGACCCAGTACCCGGTGATGTCGTACGGCGCGGCCGCGCGGGCCACGGGCGGCGGCTGCGCCGGCGGGGCCTGGCCGCGTCCCTGCGCGAGCAATTGGAGACCGAGCGAAGCAACGGCGAGCGTGACGGCAATGGCGAGTCGGCGCACAGCGAGTCCTCGTTACGATTTGGCATCGAGGCTGCGGAAGATCGCCTCGATGAACATGTCCGGCGTGTACGACGTGCTCCGGCCGAATCGGCCGTCGTAGTCCCTTGTGAGCTTCGCCGCCTTGATCTGCGGCAGCGTCATGCCCTTCTTCACGGCCGCGCGCACGCGGTCGCGCATGATCGTCACCATGTCGCGGTAGTAGGCGGCGTCGGCCGAATCGATCAGGCGCCCGTGCCCCGGCACGATGATCGTGCCGCCTTCCATCATGTGCTCCACGACGGCCATCTCGAGGATCCAGTTCAGCGCGTTGACCACGCCCTGGACCGTGCCGCCCTTGTCGATGTCGATGACGGGATAGCCGTTCATGTTGATGATGTCGCCGACCGCGAGCACTTCGGATTCGCGGAACTGGACGATCGTGTCGCCGTCGGTGTGGGCAGCCGGCATGTGCCACAGCACCACGCCTTCGCCGTTGAAGAAGTTCAGCTTGAAGCTCGAGCCCTCGTAGGCTTCGCTCGGCATCGCCGCCGACGGGACCGACGATCCCTTGGGCAGGTGCGACGTCGCCTTCTCGTGCGCCATGATCCAGGCGTCCTGCGCCGCGAGGCCGATGTGGCTGCGTCCCGCGGCCGAGAGCGCCGCGTTGCCGCCCATGTGCTCGGAGTCGAAGCTCGTGTTGATGATGCCGACGATCGGCTTGGGCGCCGGCGGCCCGGAGGTCGTCGGGAGGAACGTTGAACTGTTCCACCACGAACAGCCTTCCACGAGGCCCACGCACGACTTCTGGGGCATCCGCATCGCCGTCACCTGGCGCGACAGGTTCTGGACCGCCGCGAGCAGCTTGTCGGTCATGGCGGCGCCGCCTGTGTCCACGAGCATGACGCCGTCCTTGCCGATGGACGCCACGACGTTGCTGCCGCCGGCCGTCAACAGCCAGATGTTGCCCTTGACCGGCAGGATGCGCACGTCGCTAGTCGCGGGCGCCGGCTGCTGGGCGCTCGGGCTCGTCTGCGACGACAGCGCGGCCACGGCGGCGAGAACGAGCACGAACGGAGCGCGAGTCAATCTCATCCCAACCTCAAAGCTGAATTAGCGGCCGATGTTCGCGCTGCGATCGCCGGCCGTCCACGTGCTGTCCTTGAGCGTCTGCTCGTACTCGGGGTAGATCGTCTCGACGCCGCCGGTGGGCCGGCCGTCGGCCACGCCGTACCGCGCGCGGATGTCTTTCAGGAAGGGGTTCTCGCCGGGCTGGAAGTGCGGGACTTTGCCTTTCTCGAGCCCCTCGTACACCGACGTGCACGGGTGCGGCGGCACCAGCGAGTTGACCGTCAGCCGGTACTCCGAGCTGCGAATCAGCGGCTCGGCGAGGTACGTCGGGTCGTGGATGATGTTCACCCACGTCAGGATGTCGCCGCGGCGAATCCACCACGTCGTGACGGTCGCTTCGTCGGTGGCCATCGCCCCGTCGCGCCGGATGTAGTCCTCTTTGAGGTGCGTCGTTTCGATCCGCAGCATGTCGCCTTCCCACTGCGCCGTGGAGAACCCGCCCCACGAGTGCGCCGCTTCGGCCGGCGGGTGCTCGCGGCCGTCGAGGAACACGGGCATGTTCGTGGACTGGTGCCACTCGGGCTGGTAGGCCACGATCTCGCGCGAGTACGGATCGACTTCCTTGCTGATGCGCAGCTGCGTGGGACCGCGGTAGATGTACGCCCAGCCGTGCGGGCGGCACTGATACTCGGGCAGCGACAGGAGCGACGCGTCCCAGGTTTCGGCGCGCGACAGGCCGTCCGGATTGAGCGGCAGGCCGAAGAAGTCGCCGACCCAGGGATTTTCGGTGTTGTCCTGGGAACGGACGACGGTCCACTCGCCGGAGAAGTCCGTGGTGATGTTCTGGGCAACACCCGTCACGGCGGCGAAGGCCGCGAGGAGGGCTGTCGCGAGAAAAACAACGAGCCGGCGTTGCGTTCTGAGCATCGGATGGCCTCGAAAAAGTGCCGTACGGACGCGAAGCGCCCGCAGGGACCGTATCTCATTGATTCGTTAAGTGTCAATGAACGCGTACTACCCGAAAGGAGTACGCAATATCCTGTGTAGTGGTAATGGACACCGACCTTAACAAATGTTATCGTCGCCGCGTGCCAACCCGGCTGACCTCTGCGGCGGTCCTGGCGTTCACTCTCACCACCGGGTCGTGGCTCACGGCCCAGCAAGCAGCGGCTCCGGCGCCTCCAGCCGTCGACCCGCACGCCACCGTCGACAAGTACTGCGTCAACTGCCACAGCCAGCGCCTGAAGAGCGGCGGGCTCGCCCTCGACAACATGAACTACTCGGACGTCGCCGCGAGCGCCGACGTCTGGGAAAAAGCGATTAAGAAGGTACGCGTCGGGATGATGCCGCCGCAGGGCGCGCCGCAGCCCGATGCCGCCACGCGCGGCGCGCTGGTCTCGTGGCTCACGACGTCGCTCGATCGCGCCGGGACGGCGAAGCCGAATCCGGGCCGGCCGGTGCTGCACCGCCTGAATCGCGCCGAGTACGCCAACGCCGTCCGGGACCTGCTCGCGCTCGACGTCGATCCCTCGACGCTGCTCCCGCCCGACGACTCCGCGTACGGCTTCGACAACGTCGGCGACGTCCTCGGCGTGTCCCCGGTCCTCCTCGAGCGCTTCATGGAGGCCGCGAGCAAGGTCAGCGCGCTGGCCATCGGGGATCCCGACAGCGGCGTCGCGAGCGACGTGTTCCGCATTCGTCAGGACGCGTCGCAGGACACGCACCTCGAAGGCCAGCCCATCGGCACGGTCGGCGGCATCCTCGCGAAGGTCACGCTGCCGCTCGACGCCGAGTATCAGCTGACCGTGAAGATGTTCCGCACGAACCTGGGCGTGACGCGCGGCCTCGAGTACGAACACGAAGTCGAGTACACGGTGGACGGCGCGCGCGTGCACACGTTCCGCATGGGCGGCGAAGCCGATTTCAAGGCCAACCTCGTGAACATGACGAAGGCCGGCGACGCCATCGACGAGCGGGGGCGCATCCGCGTGAAGCTCACCGCCGGTCCACACGTCATCGGCGCCGCGTTCGTCGCCCGCAGCGAAGCGACCAACCCGACGCGCATGCAGCCGTTCGTTCGCAGTTCCACCGACACCCGCGACACGTCGGGCCATCCGCACTTCGAGGCGTTCACCGTCACGGGTCCGTACAAGGCGACCGGGTCCGGCGACACGCCGAGCCGCCGAAGAATCTTCAGCTGCCATCCCACGACGCGCGCCCAGGAAGATCCGTGCGCGAAGCAAATCATCGCGCGGCTCGCGCGTCTCGCGTACCGCGGCGACGCGACCGATGTCGACCTGCAGCGCCTCTTCGGCTTCTACGAGGCCGGCCGCAACCCTTCGGCGAGCTCAGGGTTGCCCCGAGCCGAGTCGAGGGGCAAAACGGGCACGTTCGAGACGGGCATCCAGAAAGCCGTCCAGCGCATGCTGGCGAGCCCGAAGTTCTGCCTCCACATCGAACAGGACCCCACGGGCCTCGGGCCCGCCGCGGTCTATCGCCTCGGCGATCGCGAGCTCGCCTCGCGCCTGTCGTTCTTCCTCTGGAGCAGCATGCCCGACACGCAGCTGCTCGACCTGGCGGCGCAGAACAAGCTGCATACGCCGGCCGTCCTCGCGCAGCAGGTCCGGCGCATGCTGGCCGACCAGAAGGCCGAGGCGCTGACCACCAACTTCGCCGGCCAGTGGCTGTATCTCCGCAACCTGAAGAACATGCAGCCGAACTCGGAGGAGTTCCCCGACTTCGACGACAACCTCCGGCAGGCCTTCGAACGCGAGGCGTCGCTGTTCTTCAAGAGCATCGTGCGCGAGGATCGGAACGTCCTCGACCTGATGACCGCGGACTACACGTACCTGAACGAGCGCCTTGCGCAGCACTACCGCATCCCGAACGTGTACGGCAGCCACTTCCGCCGCGTGGTGCTCCCCGACGAGACGCGGCAGGGGCTGCTCGGGAAGGGCGCCGTGCTGATGGTCACGTCGCACACGGACCGCACGTCGCCCGTCGTCCGCGGCAAGTGGGTGCTCGACAACCTGCTCAGCGCGCCCGTGCCGCCGATGCCGAACAACGTGCCGCCCCTCAACGAAGACCCCAACCGCGGCGGCAAGATCCTGACGATGCGCGAGCGCATGGAAGAACACCGGAAAAACCCCGGCTGCGCGGCGTGCCACAAGATCATGGACCCGATCGGGTTGTCGATGGAGAACTTCGACGCGGTCGGCGCCTGGCGCACGCGCGACGGCGACGGCGTCGTCAACCAGGGCTCGCCGATCGACGCCCAGGGCCAGCTGCTCGACGGGACCCAAGTCGACGGCATCGTGACCCTGCGGCAGGCGCTGCTCCGGCAGCCGGAGCTGTTCGTCGGGACGGTGACGGAAAAGCTGATGATTTACGCGCTTGGCCGCGGCCTGCAGCCCTACGACATGCCGTCGGTCCGCGCAATTGTGAAGGAAACCGCGCAAAGCAACTACCGTTTCTCGTCGATTGTCATGGGCATCGTCAACAGCACGCCGTTCCAGAAACGTGTCACACTGGACGAGCCGGTTCGATTTGCACAAGGGAGCCGCTGATGTTTATCTCGAAAATGAAGCTGTCCCGCCGAATGATGCTGCGCGGCATGGGCGCCACGCTGAGCCTCCCGCTGCTCGAGGCCATGGTCCCGGCGCTGACCGCGGCGCCGAAACCCATCACTCGCTTCGGCGCGATCTTCACCCCGCTCGGCCAGCGGCCGGGCTACTGGGAGCCGAAGACGGTCGGCAAGAATTTCGAGTTCAACGTCATCATGAAGCCCGCCGAGCAGTTCCGCGATCACATGACGGTGATCACCGAGCTGTGCGACCCGCTCGACGGCCATGCGACGACGGTGTCGGCGTGGCTCTCCGGGCAGATCCCGTACAAGACCATCGCCGAGAACGTGAAATCGGGCATCACGATCGACCAGCTCATCGCGAACAAGATCGGCCAGGACAGTCCGCTCCCCTCCCTGGAGCTGGCGACCGAGGACTTCACCGGATGGATTGGCGGCTGCGACACGGCGTACAGCTGCGCGTACATGAACACCATCTCGTGGAAGAACGAGACGACGCCGCTGCCGATGGAAATCAACCCGCGGATCGCGTTCGAGCGGCTCTTCGGGCAGCCGGGCACGGCGCAGCAGCGCGCCGCCCGCATGCGCGACAACAAGAGCATCCTCGATTCGGTGCGGGAGGAAGCGAAAGATCTGCAGAAGACGCTCGGCGGCAAGGACCAGGCGCGGCTCAGCGACTACCTGGACAACGTGCGCGAGATCGAGGCGCGCATCCAGAAGGCCGAGAAGAGCGCGGCGACCAGCCAGACCGTCCCCGATGCGCCCATCGGCATCCCCGACACGTTCGACGAGCATGCGGGCCTGATGTACGACCTGGCCGCCGTGGCGTTTGAAGCGAACATGACGCGCGTGTTCACGTTCATGAAATCGCGCGACGCCAGCCAGCGCGTGTACCCGAACATCGGCGTCAACGAGCCCCACCACGCGATGTCGCATCACGGGAACAACCCGGACAAGATCGCGGGCCTCGTGAAGCTCAACACCTACTACATGAGCCTGTTCTCGAAGTTCCTCGCCAAGCTCAAGGCGACGCCCGACGGCGACGGCAGCCTGCTCGATCACTCGATGATCCTCTACGGCAGCGGCATGAGCGAGAGCGACCAGCACTCGCGCATCAACATCCCGACGCTGCTCGCCGGCGGCCTCTGCGGCACCGTCGAAGGCAACCGCCACATCCAGGAGAAGAAGGAGACGCCCTTCTCGAACCTGCTCGTGTCGATCGCCAACAAGTACGACTGCGAGATCGACAAGTTCGGCATCAGCACGGGCCGCGTCTCCCTCTAGAGGCCGGTCATGCAGAGACGACACGCCTGGCCGCTGCTCGGGCTGCTGGCATCCGCCATCAGCCTGAGCGCCGCCGGGGCCGGCACCAATCTCATTGACGCCGTGAAGGCGGGCGATCGCGCCAGCGTCCGCACGCTCCTCAGCAAGAACACGGTCAACGCCGCCGAGGCGGATGGCATGACGGCCCTTCACTGGGCCGTCCGGGCGGACGACGCCGAGACGGCGCAGATGCTGATCCGCGCCGGCGCCAACGTCGGCGCCGCCAACCGCTACGGCATCACGCCCCTGTCGCTGGCCTCGACCAACGGCAACGCCGTCATCGCGCGGGCGCTCCTCAAGGCGGGAGCGAACGCCAACACCGTCGGGCCCGACGGTGAAACCATCCTCATGACGGCCGCCCGGGCCGGCAGCGCCGACGTGGTGACCGCCCTGCTCGATCGCGGCGCCAACGTCAACGCGGCCGAAACCTGGCAGGGACAGACGGCGCTCATGTGGGCCGCCGCCGAAAACCACGGCGCCGCCATCAAGGCGCTCGTGACGCACGGCGCCGACATGAACGCGCGCTCGAAGGAGCTGTCCTTCCCGGAGTATCGCTACGAGACCAACGGCATGGCCGTGTTCCAGCTCCCGAAGGGCGGCTGGACGGCGCTGATGTACGCCGCGCGCCAGAACGCCATGGAGTCGGTCGCCGCGCTGGCCGACATGAAGGTCGATCTCAACGCGACGACCAAGCAGGAAGGCACCACGGCGCTGCAGATCGCCGTCATCAACATCCACTACGACCTCGCGAACCTGCTGCTCGAACGCGGCGCCGATCCCAACGTCGTGGACCTGTCGGGCATGACCGCGCTCTACGCGACGGTGGACATGCGCGCGCCGGCCAACATGCTGACGCGGCCCGAGCCCCATCTGCACGACAAGCTCGACGCGCTCGGCCTGGTCAAGTCGCTCCTGGCGCACGGCGCGAATCCCAACATCCAGCTCAAGAAGCCGATCATCGGCCGTCACCAGAATCTCGTCGGCGACGGCACGCTCACCGAAGGCGCCACCGCCCTGGCGCGGGCCGCGAAGGCGGGCGACGTTCCGGTCATGCGCGCGCTGCTCGACGGCGGCGCGGACGCGACCCTCGTCCTCGCCAACCGCACGACCACCGCGATGATTGCCGCCGGCGGCAACGCGCCGGAGCCGAAAGTGCTCGAAGCGGTGACGCTGCTGGTCGAACGCGGCGTGGACGTCAACGCGTTCAACGCGAACGGGCAGACCGTCCTCCACAACGCCGCCCAGCGCGGGCAGAATTCGGTCATCGAGTACGTCGCCGGCAAAGGCGCCAAGCTCGATCGGCGCGACAAGCAGGGACGCACGGCCCTCGACATCGCGCTCGGCGCCGGCACCGGCGGGCGGCGCCAGGGCCGCCCCACCACCGCTCCGGTCGTCAACGAGAAGACGGCCACGCTGCTCCGCGAGCTGATGGCGAAGAAATGACGACGCGTGGAACCCGGGCCGCCCTCCTGGCGGCGTTCACCGCCGCCCTGCTGGGCGCTGCGACCCTCAGCCCCACTCTCACCGCCCAGGCCGGCGCGAAGAACGTTCGCGACGGCGTCTTCACCGCCGATCAGGCGCTGCGCGGCAAGTCGGGCTACGACGGCGTCTGCGCCAGGTGTCACGGCGTACCACTGACCGGCAGCCAGGGCAACGGCCCGACGCTCAAGGGACAGGCGTTCCTCGCGCACTGGGATAAGGACACCCTCGGCAGCCTCTTCACGAAAATCCGCGACACGATGCCGCTCGGCGTCGCCGGCACGCTGACCGACGACGTGAAGCTGCAGATCCTGGCGTACCTGCTCGAGCAGAACGGTTTCCCCGCCGGCAAGGGCGAGCTTCCGGGAGACGTCGCGGCGCTCGAAGAAATCGGCATCCAGCAGCGCGGCGTCTGGGACGGCATCTTCACGGCCGCGCAAGCCGATCGCGGCGGGCCGCCGGCGGCGCGCTGCCGGGGATGCCACGGGCCGGATCTCACCGGCACCGATCGCGCGCCGACGCTCAAGGGCCCCGGCTTCCTCGCCAACTGGGAGAACGGCAGCGTGAACCGCCTGTTCGTGAAGGTGCGCGACACGATGCCGCCGGGCAACACCGACTCGCTCCCACCCGACACCAAGCTCGACATCGTCGCATTCCTGCTCCGCGAGAACGGGTATCCGGTGGGCGGGAGCGAGCTGACGGCGAATGCGGAAGCGCTCGACAGCCTGCAGATCGTGAAGCAGGGCGCCGACACCGGCGCGCCGAACTTCGCGCTGGTGCAGGTCGTCGGCTGCTTCACGCCGGATCCAGCCAGCGGGTGGAAGTTGACCAACGCGACCGAGCCCGCCGTCACGCGTGACAACGTGCCGACGCCCGCGGCCCTCAAGAGCGCCGAAGGCAAGGCGCTGGGACGCCAGACGTTCGGCCTGGTGAGCGTCGAGGCGGCCGCCAGGACAGGGACGCTCAACGGCCAGAAAGTCGAAGCTCGCGGCCTGCTCTACCGCGACGGCTCCTACGCCGACCTCAACCTGACGTCCCTCAAGGCCGTCGGGGCACGCTGCAACTAATCAGAAGTAGTGCAGGCCTTCAGGCCTGCCGGCGGCCCTGAAAGGGCCGCCCTACACCGACGGCTTGGCCAGATAGCCGGCGAGATGCTCGGTCAGATCCCGTGCGTCGTCCTCCGCGCCGTGGATGAAGGTGGACTTGCGGCGCCGGAGAACGGGCAGCCCAATCGCGTAGAGCCCCGGCGCATCCACGACCCCGCCATCGTGCCGCAGGTGCCCCTTCGGGTCTACGACCGGAACGCGCAGCCAGCTGTAGTCCGGGCGAAACCCGGTCGCCCAGACGATCGACCGGATCTCGCCGGTCGCCAGCGGAAGATCCAGGCGCGATGAAGCCGGCTGGCGCGTGGGCTCGAAGCGCTCGATCGGGCCCACGTCCGCGTCGCGTGCGTGGCTGCGCGCCCACTCGTCGAACGCGTCGAGGAGCCTGTCCATCTTCAGATCGGCCAGCGCGAACTGATTGCGGAGCCCGCCCGAGAACAGCGCGCGCCCGTCGCGCACGGCAGCCAGGCGGCCGACGATCTGCACCCCGGCTTCGCCGAGCGAGTTGAGATCAAGCGTGGCGCGCTCGGGTGTGCCGACCAGCTGCGGCGACGGCAGCTTCCGCGCGCGCGTCAGATCGTCGATCTCGTCGTAGCGCTGGTTCCAGATGCCCGACGCTTCCATCCACCAGAGTACGTCCTTGCCGCGATAGGTTCGCGGCAGCCGCACGTGCTCGCCCACCGAGATGGTCACCGGCCGGCCGGAGCGCCGGACTTCGTCGGCCAGCTGCACGCCGGTGGCCGACGCGCCGACGACGAGGACGCCGCCGTCGGGAAGCTGATCGGGGTTGCGGTACTCGAGCGCCGTGAAGCACTGGACGGAGGCCGGCACGGCCTGGCGAACGGCCGGCAGGCTCGCGACATTGCACGCGCCGCTCGCCAGCACCAGGCAGCGGCACATGAAATCGCCGCGATCGGTTGCGACGTGGTAGCCGTCGTCTACACGGGCGACTGAGGTGACGGTCGTCTGCGTGCGCACCGGCGCGGCCGACACTTCGGCGTAGCCGGACACGAACGCGATGACCTCGGCCATCGTCATGAAGCCGTCCGGGTCCGGGCCTTCATACCGATAGCCGGGGAGGCGGCTCTGCCAGTTCGGCGTCAGCAGACGCAGGGAGTCCCAGCGTTCGCGGCGCCAGGAGTTGGCCACGTCCCCGCGCTCGAGCACCACGTGATCGATCGAGCGCTCGCTGAGACAGCGGCTCGTCGCCAGCCCGGCGTGCCCGGCTCCGATGACGACGGCCGTGACGCGTTCGATGGCGGGCTCGATCAGACGACTTCGACGGTGACGTTCGTCGGGTTGGTGATGATGTCGTACACCGCCGAACGCTTCTGGGACTGCGCGACGATCGCCTCGATGTCCTTCTTGGACGCGTCCGCGTCGATGTTGAAGGTCACCTTGATGTCGTCGTACCCGTTGCGCACGTCGCTGTCGATGCCGAGGATGCCCTGGATGTCCATCGAGCCTTCGAGCTTCGCCTCGACGGATCGCAGCTGAACGCCGCGATTCTGCGCGACCGCGGCCACGCCGGCCGTCAGGCAGCTCGCCAGGCCCACCAGGACGTACTCGACGGGCGTCGCGCCCAGATCTTCGGACGCGAAGATTTCAGGATGATCGGCTTCGAAGGAAAACTCGGTCTTGTGCTTCTGCTCGGCGCCGAGGCCGTGAAAGCCCTCGACCTTCGAGTTCGTATGCGTGCCGTTCTGCCACTTGCAGGACGCCCGCCACTTGAATTTGGCCGCCTGCGGGGCGCCTCTCAGCGCTTCCCTCGCCGCAAGCAGCGCGTCGACGTTCACTCCGTTGTTGACGTTCGTGGTAGCCATCGTGAAGCCCCCTCGGTCACGGTTAACAAACGATCCTTCGCGCGAGTCCGGGATCATACATCGGCGCCGCGGCCGCCTGCCCTCGGGATTAACCCTGAACCCGAACCACCTGAACCTTGAACCCTGAACCTTGAACCCTGAACCGTGAACCTCACAGTATGATCCCCCGCATGAGCACGACGCCGGCGAAGGCCGCCGCTGGTTCGGTCGGCACGGTGGACACGCAGTTTCTGGAGCTCCCCGCACCTTTGAAGCTCGACTGCGGAAAGGAACTGCACCCCGTCCGTATCGCCTACGAGACTTACGGGAAACTAGCGCCGGCCAGGGACAACGTCATCCTCGTCTGCCACGCGCTGAGCGGCGACGCGCACGCAGCGGGCTTCGCGGCGAAGCCCGCTGAAACCAGCACGCGGGACGGCTTCCGTGCGGACGAGCGCGACGCGGGCGCCACCCGGCAGGGCCTGGGCTGGTGGGACGGCATGATCGGCCCGGGCAAGGCGTTCGACACCGGCCGCTTCTTCGTCGTCAGCACGAACCTGCTGGGCGGCTGCCGGGGCACGACGGGGCCGATGTCGATGAACCCGGCGACGGGCCGGCCCTACGGATCCGACTTCCCGGTCGTCACGGTCGCGGACATGGTGCGCGCGGAGCGGGCGTTCCTGGACGAGATCGGGATCAGGCGGCTTGCTGCGGTGGCCGGCGGGTCGCTCGGAGGCATGCAGGCGCTCGAGTGGGCCGTGACGTACCGCGAGGACGTGGACGCCATCATCCCCATCGCGAGCACGCACGCGCTGCAGCCGCAGGGTGTCGCGTGGAATGCTATCGCGCGCAACGCCATCACCGCGGATCCCGACTGGCAGGGCGGGCACTACTACGGAACCGGGCGCGCCCCGACCGCGGGCATGGGCATCGCGCGCATGCTCGGACACATCACGTATCTCTCGGCGCCGTCGCTCAGGCAGAAATTCGGAAGGCGCCTGCAGTTCGCGGACGACATCCGCTACGTGCTCACGGAGCCCGAGTTCGAGGTCGAGAGCTACCTGCGCCACCAGGCCGAGAGCTTCGTGAAGCGCTTCGACGCCAATACTTATCTCTATACGTCCCGGGCGCTTTCCTACTTCGACCTCGCGCGGCAGCACGGAGGCGGCCATCTCGCGCGCGCGGTGCGCGACGTCAGGGCACGCGCACTGCTCATCGCGTTCAGCTCGGACTGGCTCTACCCGCCGGAGGGATCGGAGGAACTGGCGGCCGCCCTCCGCGCGGCCGGCCGCGACGTCGAGCTCCACGTCATCGACGCGCCCTACGGCCACGACTGTTTTCTTTTGGAGGAGGCTCGCCAGACTCCTATGATTCAGGAGTTTCTCGGTAGGGCGGCCCTCTTCAGGGCCGCCTCCGCGGCGGCTGAAAGCCCCGCGCTACGTCTGGGAGAAGAACATTCATGGAACAGTCGCGCGATTTCGGATTTGATACGCGTCAGGTGCACGCAGGCCAGCGGCCGGACCCGAACACCGGCGCCCGCGCGGTGCCGATCTACCAGACGACGAGCTACGTGTTCGAGGACCCGGAATCGGCGGCCGCGTACTTCAACCTGCAGGAGTACGGGAACACCTACTCGCGCATCATGAACCCGACGGTGGCCGTGTTCGAGGAGCGGATGGCCAACCTCGAGGGCGGATGCGGCGCCGTGGCGTTCGCGAGCGGCATCGCGGCCCAGGCGGCGGCGCTCTTCACGATGCTGGTGCCCGGCGATCACGTCGTGTCGTCGAGGGCTCTCTACGGCGGGACGGTCAACCAGCTCAAGCACCTGCTCCGCAAGATGTCCGTCGAGCTGACGTGGGTCGATCCCGACGATCCAGCCGCGTGGAACGCCGCCGTCCGCGACAACACCAGGGCGTTTTTCGGCGAGACGATCGGGAACCCGGGCGGCAACGTGCTCGATATCCAGACGATCGCGTCCATCGCGCACGACCACCAGCTTCCGCTGATCGTTGACAACACGTTCGCCACGCCGTTTCTCTGCCGCCCCATCGAATGGGGAGCGGACATCGTCGTGCATTCGGCCACGAAGTTCATCGGCGGGCACGGCACGAGCATCGGGGGCGTCGTGGTGGATTCGGGGCAGTTCAACTGGTCCAACGGCCGCTTCCCTGTCGTCGCCGATCCATCGCCCGCGTATCACGGCCTCCAGTTCCACGAGACTTTCGGCACCTACGGCTACCTGATGAAGCTGCGGGCCGAGACGCTCCGGGACCTCGGCGCGTGCCTGAGCCCGTTCAACGCGTTCCTCTTCCTGCAGGGCCTCGAGACGCTGTCGCTCCGCATGGCGCGCCACGTCGAGAACGCCGCGGCCGTGGCGCGCTATCTCGGCTCGCACGGGCTCGCCTCGAACGTGACCTACGCGGGGCTGGGCACGAGCCGCTACAGGCCGCTCGTCGACAAGTATCTGCCGAGGGGCGCCGGCGCCGTGTTCTCGTTCGACATCCAGGGCGGCCGCGCCGCGGGGCAGGACTTCATTCGGGGCGTGACGCTGTGGTCGCACCTCGCGAACGTCGGCGACTCGAAGAGCCTGGTCATCCACCCGGCCAGCACCACGCACAGGCAGCTCAACGACGACGAGCTCCGCGCGGCCGGCGTCGGCCCGGGGACGATCCGGTTGTCGGTCGGCATCGAGGACGTGGACGATTTGATCTGGGATCTCGAACAGGGCTTCGCCAGGGTCAGCGCCTCGCCGGATACCGCGGCGGTGTCGCGATGACGACATCCTTCGATCCAATCCGCTACCAGGATCCGCTGACGATTCAGCGCGTCATCCACACCGCGCGGACGATCGCCATCGTCGGGCTGTCGAGAAACGAGCTGCGCGCCAGCTACTTCGTCGGCTTCTATCTGAGGCGTCACGGGTACCGCGTCATCCCCGTCAACCCCCGCGAGACGGAGATCTTCGGCGAGAAGAGCTTCAAGAGCCTCGCGGACGTTCCGGTGCCGATCGACATCGTCAACGTGTTCCGGGCGCCGGACGCGCTGCCCGGCATCGCCAGGGAGGCCGTCGCCATCGGCGCCAGGAGTCTCTGGTGCCAGTTCACGGTGATCAACGAAGAAGGCGGGCGGATTGCCGAAGACGGCGGTCTGTCCGTCGTCATGGACCGATGCCTCAAGGTCGAACACGCCCGCTACGTCGGGCGAATGCACTGGCTCGGCTTCAACACCCAGCGGATCACGTCGGTGCGCGGCGGCATTCAGTAGCGAGGCCCGTCGCGTCCGCCTTCAGGCGGACGTCCGGCTCAAGCCGGACGCTACGGTTGAGCGTCAATGGGCCGGATATCGCCGATCAGAAAGATCCAGGACAGAGCCCCGACCAGCGCGACTCCGCCCACAAAGGCCAGCGCGCCGTAGAACGAGCCCGTGGCCTGCAGGATCGCTCCGATCACGAGCGGCGTGACAATGCCCGACAGGTTGGCCGACGCGCTGAAGAGCCCGGACACGAGGCCAATCTGCGAGCGCGGCGCCACCTCGGAGATCACGGTCCAGCCGGACGAGGACATCGCCTGCGCGAAAAACGCCACCGACAGGATGGCGATCACCATCCAGTCGCTCTCGACGTAGTTCGCGGCGGCGATTGTGGACGCTCCCACGAGGCCCGCGATGACCGGCAGCTTGCGCGCGACGTTCAGCGTCTTGCCGCCGGCCAGCATGCGGTCCGACCACCAGCCCGCGAACAGGATGCCGAAGAACCCCGCGATGTACGGCAGCGCCGTGAAGATGCCGACGCGGATCCAGTCCATGTGCCGCTCGGTGGCGAGGTACGTCGGGAACCACGTGAGGAAGAAGACGAACGTCGAGTAGACCGCGTATTGCCCGATGCAGAGCCCCCACATCTGGCGATGACGGAACAGCGCGCGAACATGGGCCGGCTCGAACCGGACCGGCGCCGTCCTGCCCACATCTCCCCCGCCGGCGGCCACATATGCCAGCTCGGACTGGCTCACGGATGGATGATCGGCGGGATCGCGATACTGCCTGGCGAAGACGAACGCGGCGGCCACTCCGATGCCACCCGCCGCGCCAAACAGCGCGCGCCAGCCGAAGCTGTTCAGGATCCAGAACAGCACCGGGCTCAGGAAGCTCAGGCCGACGTACTCGGCGGCCGTGTAGACGCCAATCGCGCGCCCCCGCTCGCTGCGTGGAAACCATTTCGCGACGACGTTGCTGTTGGCGGGAAAACAGGGCGCTTCGGCGAGGCCGAGCGCGAGGCGCAGCCCCAGGAGGGACGCAAACCCGGTAGCGGCGGCGTGCAGGAGCGTCGCGAGCGACCAGGCCAGCAGGGAGAGCGAGTAGATCGTCCGCGTGCCGAATCGATCGAGCAGGACGCCCGACGGTACCTGGCCGATGAAGTACGTCCACGAGAACGCCGAGAACACGACGCCCATCACGGCCGGGTTCAACGCGAACTGCTGCTGGATCGAAGGCGCCGCGATCCCCAGCACGGCGCGATCGAGGTAGTTGATCGCGACGGCCATTGAGATCAGGGCGAGGATTCTGACCCGGGCGCTCAACGATCCCGCCATGGAGATGGAAACGCGTCGAATGATTGGAAGACGCCCCGCATCCTCACGGCGTCGGCCGAAAGCCCCGTGAACAATCGAAACGCCTCCGCCGCCTGAGACACGGCCATTTCCCCGCCGTCGAGCGTCCGGCATCCGAGTTGTCTCGCGGCGCGCAGCAGTTCCGTCTCGAGGGGGAAATATACGACCTCTGCGACCCAGAGGTCCCCGCGAAGGAGCGAGGCTGGAAGCGGAAGACCCGGATATCCCCGCATCCCGGTCGGCGTGGCGTGGATGAGTCCCTCGGCGCCCGATAGCGCCGCGCTCACGTCGCGTTCAGCGCGCACGCGTCCGGAAAACGCGGCGGCGAATCGATTCGCGAGCGAGCTGGCACGCTCGTGAATGGTGTCCACGACGATCAGCTCTCGCACGCCCAGATCGAGCATCGCGTACGCCGTCGCCGCGCCTGCGCCGCCGGCGCCAAGCTGCACGACGCGCCCGAAACCGGCGCCTGAAAGGCGGTCACACACGCCCTGCCTGAACCCCGACCAGTCCGTGTTGTGCCCGGCCCGGCGGCCGCCGGCGAAGACGACCGTGTTCACGGAACCGATCGCGCGGGCCTGGTCCGAGAGATCGGTCAGGAGCGGCATCACCGCCTGCTTGCACGGGTGCGTGACGTTCACTCCCGCGAACCCCATTCGCTCGGCGGCCGTGAGCAGGCCGGGCAGGGCCTCCGCGGTCAGGCCGAGACGATCGAGATCGATGCGCTGGTAGACGCAGCGCAGCCCGTGGGCTGCCGCCTCCTCTTCGTGCATCGCGGGAGAGCGCGACGCGTCGATGCCGGCGCCGATGAGACCGAGGAGCAGCGTGCGCGGTCGCCCCGTCACAGATGGAAGAGTGTAGGCCGGCCGGCTCCGGCCCGCTTCACTATTGTTCGCGGAGGGTGCTGGCCGGGTCGATTCGCGCGACTCTCAGCACAGGCACCGCCGTGGCGAGCAGCGCGACAGCGGAGAGCGTCAGCATCACGGCCAGGATCGTCGGGACGTCATAGACACCGACCCCGTAAAGAACGCTCCGCATCGCGCGAAGCGCACCGGCGCAGAGGACGAGCCCGAGGACCAGTCCTGCAGCCGACGCGCCTGCTCCCGTCGCGCCGACGTGGATCATCGCCTTTCGAATCGAGGAGCCCAGAGCCATCCGGATCCCGATCTCTCTCGTCCGTTGCGTCACGATGTTTGCGACCAGCGCGAAGATGCCGACCGCGGTCAGCAGCAGCGCGAGCGACGCCATCGCTGTCAGCAGGGCGACCGCGATCCTCTGGGTCGCGAGCGTGGCGGCCATGTGGTCGTTCATCGAATAGAAACCCGAAAACGGCAGCTGCGGCTCGACGCTTTCCAGCGCACGCTGCATCTGTCCGTTCATGCCTTCAATGGGACGCGCGGTGCGGACGATCCAGCTCGGCTGGAACCACGTGTGGACGAGGGTGAGGAACTGCGAGTCCACGATTTGCGCGGCCGGGAGGAACATCATCTCCTCGCTCGTCAACGGGGCCGCGCCGGCGTTGAGCCGCGCCGCTGAGGATTGGACGGTATCGGCCACTACGCCGACGATGAGGTCGGTCTTGTTGAGATAGTGACCGACCGGGTTCTCGGTACCGTAGAACTTGCGCGCGAAGGCCCTGTTGACGATCGCGACAGGCTGCGCGTCGGGACCGTCCGCGTCGGTAAACGCGCGGCCCGCAAGCACCGGAATCTGCAGGGTGTCGAAATATTCTGGCGTCACATAGGCCGCGTTGGTTGACAGCTCGCGTCCGGCCTGAGGGCCGTCGCTCAGTGTGACGCCGTCGATCAGCGGGCGCTCGTAGGGCACGGTCGCTCCGACGGCGGCGTTCCGCACGCCCGGTATCGAACGCATCGAGGCAAGGCTCCCGGTGAGCAGCTTGCGAAACGCCGCCGGATCGCGGAATCGCGCGTCGTCCAGGGACGCCTTGGCCGTGATCACGCCGTCCGGGTTGAAGCCTCGAGGCAACGTCTGAAGATGCACGAGCGTGCGAACAAGCAGCCCTGAGGCCGCCAGCAGCACGACGGTCAGGGCGACTTCCCCGGCAATCAGGCCCTGCCGGAGCCGAACCCCGCCCGCGCCGATGACGCCTCGGCCGGCGGACCGCAGGTCCAGGTCCCTGGTCGCGAACGCGGGCAGCATGCCGAACAGGACGCTGGTCAGCAGCGAGAGCGCGACCGTGAAACCCAGGACGCGGCCGTCGAGCGGCACGTCCGCAACGGGCAGAAAGCGCTCGGGCAGCAGGAGCAGCAGCGCGCGCAGCGCCGCGAACCCCACACCGATGCCCACCGCCCCGCCCACGAGCGCGAGCATCAGGTTTTCGATCCACAGCTGCTGCTGAATCTGCCAGCGCGAGGCGCCCAGCGCCAGCCGGGTGGCCAGTTCGCCGCTGCGGCGCAGCATCCGCACCAGGGCCAGCCCGGCGAGGTTCGCGCAGGCGATGAGGAGGATGAATCCTGCCGCCGTCATCAGCGCCAGCACCTGGGGCCGCAGCGTGTCGGTCGCGCCGCGCTGCAACGGCACCAGGTGGTAGCTCGTCTGCGCGTCGGGGTTGTTCTGCGCAAACGATCGCGCGCGGCGGCTCGCGGCCCACGCCCGGTTGATCTCGGCATCGGCCTGCTGCCAGGTCGCACCGTCGCGCAGCCGCGCGACGGCGAGGAAGTTGGCGCCCCGCCCCTCGCCGGAGCGCCCCGCCTGGAGGGCTGTATAGAGATCGGCATTCAAAGGCGTCGTGGCACGCTCTGGCAGGACGCCGATGATCGTGTGAGGTTCGCCTCTCAACGCGATCGCTCGTCCCAGGACATCCGGGTTCCCACCAAAGACCGTCCGCCACAACGCGTAGCTCAGGACGGCTGTTTTCGAGGCGTTCGGGCGGTCTTCTTCCTCGGAAAATCCGCGACCGACGAAGGGCTGGAGCCCGAGGACGTCGAGGTACCGAGCCGATACCCGGCCCACCTGCAGGTATTGCCCGTGCGTACCCGACTGAAGGTTCGAGCCTGACACGCCAATCGACGACGCCGCCGATATCAGGGAGGGCACGTTGTCGCGCATCAGCTCCCACTGCTCACCGTCGATCGTGCGCCGTCCCTCAGACGCCTGGAGTCCCCGAGTGGTGCGGGAATAGATCGTCCCGAGCCGCTCCGGATGCGCGTACGGGAGGCTTTTCAGCAGGAGCGCGTTCACCATCGAGAAGATCGCGGTGTTCGCGCCGATCGCCAGCGCCAGCGTCAGGACGACCGTGCCGGTGAAGCCCGGGTTGCGCCTCAGCTGGCGGGCCGCGTAGCGGCACTCCCGTCGAAGGGCGTCGAACATCCGGAGACCGCGCGCTTCCCGGCATTCTTCCTGAACCGCGCCGAAGCCGCCGAATTCAACCGACGCACGCCGGCGCGCCTCCGCCGGCGCGATCCCCGATCGAACGAGGTCTTCGGCGTAGCGCTCGAGATGGAAGCGCAGTTCCTCCGTCATGCCGGTCTCGAACTCACCCCGCGACGTCAGCGCGCGAAACAGCGAACGAAAGCGGGCCAGCACCTCACACCTCGTCCGCGGTTGTCCGCAGCGCCGCGCCGATGGCCGACGCCAGCCGGTTCCAGCTCGCGGTCTCCTCGCGCAGCCGGCGGCGTCCCGCGACGGTCAGGCTGTAGTACTTCGCGCGGCGGTTGTTGTCGCTCTGGCCCCATTCGGGCGCGATCAGACCCTGGTGTTCCAGGCGGTAGAGCGCGGGATAGAGCGATCCTTGGGGGATTTCGAGCGCATCGCCGGAGATCTGCTGGATTCTGAGCAGGACGCCGTAGCCGTGGAGCGGCTTGAGCGACACCGCCTTGAGGATCAGCAGGTCCAGCGTGCCGGGGAGAAGATCAGCTGTCTTGCCCACGTGGTTCGGCTCCTAGCCTGCCTAGGAGTATACGGATGCTCTCCTAGTTTGGCAAGGGATAGGACGCACGGACAACCGCTAGCGCTGGTCGATGGACAGATCCGGACGCAGGAGCATCCCGAGCAGGCGGCCCGTGGTGACGAGGATGATCGGACCGATCACGAGGCCGATGAACCCGAAGGCGGCCGCCCCGCCGAGCAGGCCGAAGAAGATCACCAGGCCGTTCACCTGCGTCCGGCCGCTCAGCAGGAGCGGCCGAAGCACGTTGTCCACCATGCTGATGCCCAGCACCCCGACGACCAGCATGCCGACGCCTCGTCCGGTCTCGCCGGACAGCAGCAGCCACAGGCCGGCCGGCGCCCACACGAGCGCGGCGCCGACGACGGGAATCAGCGAGCAGAACGCGAGCACCACGCCCCAGAACACCGGGGCGCCGAGCCCCAGCAGCCAGAACGCCACGCCCCCGACCGTGCCCTGGGCCGCCGCGACGGCGAGGCCCGCGCCGACGCTGGCGATCACCAGATCCCGGGTGTCGCTGATCAGCCGGTCGCGATCCCGTTCCTGCAGCGGCAGCAGGTCGCGCAATTGGGCGCTCATGGACTCTCCGTCGCGCAGCATGAAGAAGAGCGCGAAGAGCATCACGAGGAGCGACCCCAGCGTCGCGAAGACATCGCCGATGATGGCGCCCGCCTGCGGCGCGAGGAACGACATCGTCCGGCGCGCGCCTTCGGCGAGGAGCTCGGTTGGCCTGGCCGGCAGCGGGACAGGGCTCCGGGCCCTGATCGCCTTCCAGACCAGTTCAATCTGCCGCGGTGCGGCCCTCGTCGCATCCTGCACGTAGTCGGTGACGGTCGGCGCTTCACGTGCGAGGGCGGTTAGCAGCATCGCGACCGGCCCGATGATGAGGACGGCGGCCAGCAGCGTCGTGGCCAGGGCCGCGCGCGTCGGGCCCATCTTCGACGAGAGCCTGGCCTGCAAGCCCTGAAAGAGGATGGCGAAGATGGCGGCCCAGGTCAGCGCCACGAGAAACGGGCCGAGCACGAGAAAGGTCAGGTAACCCGCGAGCAGCACGAGGGCGAAGAAGAGAGGGCGTCCGACACCGTTCATCGCTGTTCCATCCTCGTCTTCGTGATCTTGAGCGCGGCGTCCATGCCCTTCTCCGCCTCGCTCCGCACCTTGCCGCGAATGATCGAGCCGACGAAGCCGCTCAGGCCGTCCGATCGGCTCCGGTTCACAGTCGCGAACCAGACGCCGTTGCCGCGCGCGGGATCGGGCACGAGCACCCGCAGTTCGATCGCCGTCCAGAAGTAATGGCTGGCGTACAGCATCTTCGACACCGCCATCACGTGCGTTGGCTCTTCGGCAATCGTCAGGTGGTTGATGCGGACGGTCGGCTTCAGCCCGAACTTGACGCTCTGCCAGTAGAGGATCGACTCCGATCGTGGCAGCGTCGCCCTCGGATACTCCAAGAGATACTTCTTCAGGTCGGGCAGGTACTCGGTCAGCTCCGGCATGCGCCCGACCATCTCCGCGAATTCGGCCCCGACAAACGTCGGACGCTTCCTGTCGCGGTACGCCGCGAGCCGCGCGTTTCCGCCTTCGAGGTATCCGTTGACGTAGTCGAACGCCATCTTCCTGACGGCCCGCTCGGCATCCGCACCGGCCGTCGGCTTCGACCAGTCGATCTCATTCTGCATGTGCGCCAGAGCCGTCTCGCCCAGCTTCAGCTCGCAGGCCCCGACCTTGCAGGTCTTCAGATCCGAGATGTCTTCGGGAGGGAGCCGGAGCGCGTCGAAGTCCTCGAGCCGCGGCGGCGTACTGATGCGTCTGGTCGCCAGGAAATTCTCGCCCTTTTCGAACTGCTCGATGTCCCTGAGGGCGGCGATGTACCGCGAGGCGGGTGCGTTGATCCAGACGGCGCCGAAGATCGCGACCTCGCGCGACGGATCGGCCTCGAGGAGCTGCGTCACCGGCTGTCCCGCGAGCAGATCGCCCCGCTGCGCTGCCGTGAGCTTCACAGAGCTGCCGATATACGTCTCGAGCCGCTCGGGAAGCGACGCGGGCCCACGCTGAGCGGCCGGGACGACAGCGAGGACGGCCATCGCCGCGATCGCAAGAAGCAGGCGCACCAAGCCAGATTACAGGCGAGGTCAGAGACCCACAAGCGGTATCTCCGGAGCGCAGGAGCTGATGGTGGCGCACCGCGGGAAATTGCTAGACTGTGCACGTGAACTTCCGGCGCCACCGGAGTCTATGGATCGGCTTCCTGCTAACCGCCCTGCTCGCGGCCGTGGCGAGCGGCCAGGGGCGCCGCCGCGGCTTCGGCGGTATGGGCTTCCGCGGACCGGCCCCGAGAATGGCGACGCCGCAGGACTTCGACGGCAACTTTCTCTTCTGCCGCATCCTGTTTCGCAATGCCCCCGATGGGGATGGCGACGGCTGGGGCGTCGATTATCCCCGCGCCGACATCAACCTGACATTCCGGCTCTCCGAGCTCACGACGACCACGGTTAGCCGGGACCCCGAGGACGAGTTCAAACACGTCGTCGTCCGGTTGAGCGATCCGCTGCTCTACCACTGTCCGTTCGTGATGATGACCGAACCGGGCGGCGCCTTCTTCGACGAGGCCGAGGCCGCGCGGCTCCACGACTACCTGCTCAAGGGTGGTTTTCTGTGGGTGGACGATTTCTGGGGTGAGTTCGCGTTCAGCCACTGGGCGGGAGAAATCGGCAAGGCGCTCCCGCCGGAGCGATACCAGATTATCGACGTGCCGCTCGAGCATGCCCTCTTTCACACGCTCTACGACATTCGCCGCATCCTTCAGGTGCCGTCGATCAACTTCTGGGGCCGCTCGGGAGAGACGTCGGAACGCGGCCGCGACAGCGCCGTGCCGCACGTGCGCGCCATCCTGGACGAGGACGGCGGCCGCATCATGGTGCTGATGACCCACAACACCGACTTCGGCGACGCCTTCGAGCGCGAGGGCGACGACCACCGCTACTTTCTGCAGTTCGCCCCCGAGGGCTACGCGTTCGGCGTCAACGCCATCATCTATTCGATGACTCACTGACCTGAGCGTCAGCGCTGCCAGCTACGGCAGGTACCCGTCGACGGTGACCGTGCCGCTCAACCCGGGGCGGGCGATCTCGATTCGCGGGTTCTGCAGCTCCCCGCCGCGCGATCGCTCGACCGTGACACGGAACTGCTTGATCTGCCGGGCATGCAGCACAGCCAGGTCGCGCTCCAGACGGCGGGAGGCGGTTGCTGACGTTCCGGCGAACCAGGTCGTCACCATCGAGGAAGGCCGCGGCATCGTCGCCCGCCAGCCGTTTTCGCGCTGATGGGCGAGGCCCTCCTTCGCCGAGCCCTCTCACGGTTCGCCGAGCTTCACGACAGACGTTGCGTCGAGCAACGAGATCAGGGACCCTGCTGCCGCCACGCCATGGAGCACGGCGCCGGTGTCCCTGCGCGCTTCGTGGCTGGCCCCCGCTTGCGCGGTGAGCATGAAGGGCACACGCATGTCGGGACGCACGACGAACCGTTGCTGCCGCTTCAATGGACCGATGTCCAGCTCGGTGTCGACCTCAAAGAGTCCGTCGTGCGTGAGGCGAACGCCGATAAAACCCAGAACGAGATCAGGTGGAGCCAGCGCTTCCTCGCCAGGAGCGAGCGCTTGTCCAAGCAGGTGTATCACTGTCGTTCCGCTGCCGATACCCGGGTCGTTGAGGCCTTCTTCGTTCGACGAGTGCCGGAAGGACCCGGCTCGAATCCGTGGCCGATCGAGCTGTGCGCTGGCCTTGACTGGAAACCACATCAGTGTCCATTGAACCTCGAGCCCGTAGTGGGAGATGCGATAGAAGATCATGCGGTCCGCCTTTTGGAGTTGAATGGCCTCGCATGGATACGCGCAGACTCTGCGGCGATCGGTTCACGGTGCCGGGAGGCGCGCCGTCGCTAACGCGCGCCCGCAACCGTTTTCACGCCGACCAGCCTCCGAGTTGCACTACTCTTCCGATCGCCACCGTTCGACGGAGAGTGCGCCTATGACGAGACAACCCCTTATCGCCCTTGCGATCGTTGCCTTTGGCGGGGCGGCCGTGACGTCGACCCAGGAAACGCCAGCTCGGCCGGCAACATCCTCACCGCTGGCCCTCGTCGGCGGGACGCTGATCGACGGAGGGCCCGGCGAGCCTGTCCGCAACAGCGTGGTGCTGATTCGAGGCGATCGCGTCGAAAAGGTCGGAACCATAGAATCCCTGACGGTTCCGGCCGGCTACGAGCGGATCTCCACCGAGGGGATGACAGTGCTGCCCGGCCTCTGGGACATGCACGTCCACCTGATGTACAGCGGCCATCCGAATGCCGGCTACTGGTTCAAATACGTCTCGCAGTTCGAGAAAGTCACGATGCCGGTCGCCGCCGAGCAGATGCTGATGGCCGGTGTCACGAGCGTCCGCGACCTTGCCGCGCCCGCCTCGATGATTCTCGCCGTCAAGAAACGGATCGCGGGCGGCGAAATCCCCGGGCCGACACTCTACGCCGCCGGGCCCGCGCTGACCGGGAACCGGACGGCCAGGCTGACCCCGCAATTCCTGGCGATTCAAGACGTCGCAGACGCCCGGGCCAAGACGAAACAGCTGATTGACGACGGCGTGGACGTCGTCAAGGTTTTCAATCCCGAGCTGATGTCGCTCGAAGAGCGCCGTGCGATCGTAGACGAGGCGCATCGACGGGGACGGAAGGTGGCCGCCCACGGGACCACGGACCGGGACATCCGGCTCGGACTCGAGTACGGCGTCGACGACTTTCAACACTTCGGCGCCGACGCGCCGGAGTTCCCCGCCGACATCGTCACGGCGATCCGAGAACGAGTGAAAACGGGCCCGCCGCTGTACTGGACGCCGACGGTCGGCGCCAACGGTCTGCTCAACCTGCCGTATCTCGCGACGCACCCGGAGTTCGTGGACGAT
The DNA here is from genome assembly GCA_963712905.1 of uncultured Acidobacteriota bacterium. Taxonomy (GTDB): domain Bacteria; phylum Acidobacteriota; class Vicinamibacteria; order Vicinamibacterales; family CAVVIG01; genus CAVQJU01. Next base: position 194,626 of record CAVQJU010000023.1, read on the forward strand.
CCGGCGGGATACCGGAACCTGCCGGCTCCCCTCGCCGAGGATGTGCGTAAGGGGTGGGCCGAGTACAAGCCGGCCGCTGTGAACCCCAACACCCTGCCGAACGTCAGGCGCCGGATCGCCCAGCTCCAGGAACTCGGCGTCATCCTGGTCTTTGGAACGGACGAGGGCAGCGTCGGTCAGATACCCAGCCAGTCGACGTGGATGGACGCGGACCTGTGGGTGCGCGAGCTCGGGATGAATCCGATGACCGTCATCCGCGCGATGACGACGGGAGCAGCGAAGGTTCAGGGTGTTGACGACACCGGCACGGTGGCCGCCGGTCAGTACGCCGACGTGATTGCCGTAGGGGGCGATCCGCTACGCCACATCGACGTGTTGCGCGAACCGAAGGTGGTGATCAAGCACGGGCGCCGGTACAGGTAGCGGCTACCCCTGGCGATTGGCGCTTTGGGTGCGGCGCTCCCTGTAACGCAGCTTCAGCAACTTCTCGGCCTCCGATTCGGGCGGCAGCGTCTGAGCGATGACGAGTGCGACGAGAGCCGCGCTCAGGATCACCGCCGAGAGAAGGACGAACGCGATCCACCGGCCCATGTGCCACACGGCGGCGGCCATGCCCGTCACGGTCAACGCGATGCTCAACGCCGCAATCCCCAGCGAATAGAGAAGGGCGACGCGCGCTCGCCTCGCGTGCTGCGACTTTCGTTCTGGAGGGGACGGAAAGTACGCGTCGATGTCAGGGAACCCGCCATCCCGAAATGCCCGCTGCGTGAGATCGTCGAGGCCGATATCGTTGACGTCTTTGATCAGCCTGAGCAGAAGAATCCCCGCCACGTTCAGGGGCAGAGCGGCCGCTAAAGCGGCTGTCGACGTCCGAATAGCCGCGTCGACGGGGCCCACCGTAATGAGCGCGGAGATGACGACCAGGTTGACGGCGGTCAGCCCACCGAAAATCCAGCTTCCCACCTCGGTCAACCACGGCAGGGCCGCCTCGGCGAGATTGCGAAGGCCTCTGAAAGTCGCTGCCTCGTTGCTCATTGCCTGAGTTCCGCTTCGCGCTTCAAGTCGTTGGCGTAACGCTCGAACACAGGGCCGAAGTCGGGCATCGAACCGCTGACGATTGGCAGCATCAGCCCGGAGAAGCGCTCTTCCATCACGAAATCGGTCGAGCCATCGGCGCGCGGCGTCAACTCGAACGTGCGCACACCTTTGAACACCGGTGAGAACCCGCCGGTCCACGTCATACGCTGGTCGGGCACCACTCCGGACACTCCTGGCGTGAACGTGCGATCGGTGCCGGGCACATGCAATCGGAGCCGCTCGCCTTCGCGAATCTCACCCTCTACCCTGGTGATCGTCGAGTTCCAGCGAGGAAAGCCCTTCGCGTCGGTCAGAAGATTCCAGATGGCAGCCGCAGTCGCCTGGATGTTCAGTTCCACCCGGCACGCCATCGAGAAGACGCCGCGCGATTGAGTGATCCTCGCCGTTTTCGTCCCGACCTGCTCCCGCGGCACAGCGTGCATGTCCGATGATGGCCGCACCCGTCAGGGCCGTTCAAGGTCATCGGTCGCGGTATTTTTCATTTCTTTACGCAACGGGAAGGCTCTTTGCTCCCCATTCCACCGCACAGCGATCTGTGCGAATTTCGGCGCATTTCGTGTCTCCGGCGTCGTCAGAACTGTCAGTCGGGGGTCAGATTTTGTACCGCAGGAGGGATCACATGACTCGTCGCGCTGCGGCCGTCGTCCTCGCGCTCGCGATCAATCCGGCACTGGTCCGCGCCCAGGACACTGTGCTCACGGTGAACGTGCCGTCGGCCGATGTCCACAAGGGGCCGAGCACCGTCACGCCCGTCATCGGCCATGCGCCTCGCGGCACGGTCATTCCCGTTTCGCGAAATCTGGGAAGCTGGGTCAAGGTGGCCTGGCCGGGCGCCGAGGACGGCAGCGGTTTTCTGCACGTGACGATGGGCCGCATCGAACCGGCCAGGGCTGACGCGCCGGCTGCGAACGTGCCACCGCAGGTGCCTTCCGCAGCCGCTGCCGCGGCGCCGGCGAGTGCGGCGCAGACGCGCACGCCCGTTGGCGATCCAGCCGTGCCGCGCAGTCAACCGAACGTTGCGCCGGTCAGTCACGTGTTCGGCGTTGGCGCGCTGGTCGGGTCGACGAGGACCTTTGGCGCGACGGCGCGCGCGTGGCGCAACAACCACCTGGGGATTCAGTTCGGGTTCACGCGCGATGCCGTCTCGAGCGATGTCGCCGCCGGCCGCGTGACGTCGATGCAGTTCGAGCCTGGCGTGGTGTACGCGCTGTTCGATCGCGCGAACGACTACGTCTGGATTCGTCCGTACGTCGGATCCGTGGTGAGCTTCCGTCACGAGACTCTGAGCGCCACGGGGCCCGTCGCCCTGGAAACCACGTCGGAGAACGGCGTCGGATTCCGCGTCTTCGGTGGCGGCGAAATGACGTTCGGGAGCATGCCGCGATTCGGCCTGAGCGCGGATCTCGGATACCGTCGACTCCCGACGCCCTTCCCCGGGTTCGAAGCAGGTCCGCTGAGCGCGTCGATCGCCGTGCACTGGTACATGAAATAGAACGGCACGGCCCGCAAAAACGAAACCGGCGGTACCAGAACTGTGCACGGCCGGCTCAGCAGGCGCCGTTTCCAGTTTCTACGGCACTGGCGCGATCGTTGCTAAGTCTGCCCTCATGCGTCGCAGTCATTACTCCCGAGGTGTGTTCGCCGCGTTGGCCGCTTTCACCGCGTTGCCGGTGATGCTCGCCGCGCTGAGCACCCAGGGAGGGCCGCTGCCCGGGCCGCTGCCGCTCTTTCCGCCTGACAACTGGTGGAACACCGACATCTCGACGGCGCCGGTGGACACAGCGTCCGCAACGTATATCTCTTTTGTGGGCGCGACGAAAGGACTCCATCCCGACTTCGGCGGCGACGTGACGCCCGGCGAGCGCTCAAGTGTATGGCTTCCCGTATGCGGTGGTCGATGGCACGCTGACCAAGCGGGCGGTCCAGTTTCAGTACGGCGACGAAAGCGACGGCGTGAACCATACAACCGGAGTGAGCATTCCGTTCTACCCGATTCCCGACGAGGCGATCACCCAGGCCCACTGGGTGGAAAGCGGCGAGCCCGGCAACGTCGACCTTCGCAGCAGCAGCGATCGCCACCTGCTGATCGTCGATCGAACAAACCGCTACCTGTACGAGTTGTACAACGTGTTCTACGACGGCAGCCAGTGGCAGGCGGGATCCGGGGCTTTCTTCGACATGAACATGAACGGCCGGCGGCCGGATGGCTGGACCTCGGCGGACGCGGCCGGGCTCGCCATCCTCCCGGGACTGGTCCGGTACGACGAGGCCTTCGGAACGGCCGAGATTCAACACGCGTTTCGCGTGACCGTCCGCTCGACGAATGGATACGTCTATCCGGCGTCCCATCGGGCCGGCTCCACGAGCGGCGCGTTGCCCATGGGCGCGCGGCTGCGCCTGAAAGCCAGCCGCGACGTGTCGGGTTTTACGCCGGAGGCCCAGCGCATCTTCCGCGCGATGAAGCGCTACGGGCTGATCGTTGCCGACAACGGGTCGGACATGTACATCAGCGGGACGTACGAGCACGCGTTGGAACAACGGCGTACTCAATCCCGCGTTCGGCGCGCTGAAGGCATCGGACTTCGAGGTCGTCGCGTTGGGGTATCGGCCGCCGAGCGGACTGTCGGCGCCGACCGGGTTGAGAATCGTCAACTGACGCTAGGGAACGATCCGCAGGCCGGTCGGGGTCGACGGCCCCCCGAGCAGCCCGAAGACCGCGACACCGGTCGCGGTGCCGACGAATACCTGACCGTTGACGATCGTCGGTGTGATGAACTTGTTGCCGGCGCCGAACTGGTCGCGGCCGGCGGCCGCCTGGTTCGAGTTGTAGAGCTCCCGCGTCAGATCCCGCGCATCGTAGGCGTGCAAAACAGCGGGGTTTGAGTTTTCAACCGCCCAGACAATTCCATTGGCGTTGCCGGCCGCCGAGACACCCGGAGTGGTTCCTGGATACGCGAAGGACCGGGCGCTTGCCGACGTCGCGCTCGACGCCAGCCGGGCGTTGGTGACGGCGAACGCCTTCAGCGTGCTGCCCGAGGCGCCGTAGTACACCGTGTTGTTGAAGTACGCGGGCATCGAGAAGACCGCACCGCCCAGCGCGCCGCTGATGTCCTGGTAGCTCTGGTTGGACGACGCGTTCCATTTGCCCATCGCGTCGCGATTGACCACGTAGATGTGACCGTCTTTCCCGGCACCGACGGCCAGGTGCCTTGTCTGGCTCGTGGCATCGACAAGATCGGGCAGGACGAGCGTGCCGCCGGAACCCAGATCCCTGTCGGCGTTGGTTGCGGCCACCGTATCAAACGTCGCGAAGTAGTCTGCCACGGCCAGGCCGCTCGAGGTCGCGACCTTCAGGAAGGCGTTGCCGAAGTTCCCCTGACTGGGAAATCCCGCTCCCGTCAGCGTCGTGTCGAACGTTCCATTCCCATCGAGCAGGTAAATATTACCCTGCGGATCGACGGCAGGCCCGGCGCCGGCCATCCAGAAGCCGCCTCTCGACCCGTTCGGGGTAATGTTCAGGACGCTGGATTGCGCCAACGTGTTGGCGTCGTAGGCCATGATCCAGCCGGTGTACGGATCGATGTCGCAGTGAGACGTCCACGCCATGATGATCCGGCCGTTCAACATCGTCAGCGCGGCCCGCTCCTCGTATTGCTTCGGGTCGAAGATAACGGAGCCGCCCGAACTGCCCGCCCCGCTTCCGGGAAACGATGCCTGGATGGTCGTCGGACCGCCGAACAGCTCAGCGCCGGTCGCGAGGTCGAGCGCGTGCAGGCGCTGGAAATACGTGGAACCGGCCTTGGACATCGCGACGACGTAAATCGCTCCGTGTGGACCGCGCGATCGATCGATGACCGGCGTCGAGGTGATCCCGATTTCCGGCGTGACCTGCGAGCAACCTCGCATGTCGCTCGTCGTTTCGCCCGCGCCGAGTGCGGACGTGCGCCAGAGGACGCCGCCGGTGGCGGCCTCGAACGCATACACGCTGTCGTGCTCGGTCACGGCATACAAGACATCGTGCGTGCCCAGCCCCGGAATCGAGAGGGCTGACACGAAGAGCGGCTGGGCGTCGACCTTGCCGTCGACCGAAAAAAACGCTCGCTTGCCAAAGGTCGAACTATTGACGGACGCGAGCGTCAGGATCGTCTCGCTCAGGTTCTGTCCGGTTCGCGCGTTGTCGTTGTGATAGGTGACGACGTCCGTGCCGGATGCGGAGGTCAGGATGCGGGTCGCCGTGATGAATGCCAGCGTGGTGCCCGTCAGGGACGCAGCGATTGTCGTGAGCCTGGGCACGTGCGGACCTGTGCAAACGCTGGACCACGCCGCGTAGCGGATTTGCACCCCGTGTGAACGTCTCGCGCCCGATGCCCTGCCGCCGCCCGGACCAAACATGACGTTCGTCTTTCAGTATTGGCATCAGCTCTTGCGAACAGGACGCGATTTCGAGCCCTTTTCAGGTCATTAAAGTGGCATAACGCTTGCCCCGAGTGTGGGTTTCGAGCGCCCGCGCCACGATGACCAAAACGACGACTGCTCAGAGCCCTCTGCAGACCCAGGCCGAGGCATCGGTTGATGCCGTTGCCGCCGAGATCCAGCGTACGGCGCGCCAGGAGCTGGACGCGCTTCGCGAACTGATCGGCACCCGGCTCGCCTCGCTCGAGCGCGGGCTTGCTCGCGACGGGAACGATCCTGCATTCGCCCCCATTCTGCAGAAGCTGTGTGAGGCCGCGACCGAGCAGGCGGATAGCGCGTCAGCCTCGGCCCGGGCCAGGGCCGAAGAAGCCGCCGCGCGTGAGCTCGCATCTGCCCGCGAGAAGGCTCAAGCCGATTTGAACGCGGCTCTCGAGCTGGCCCAAACCGAGCTGAACGCCGCCCGCGAGCAGGCGCAAACCGAATTGAACGCGGCGCGCAAGCAGCACGACGCCGCACAGGCTCAGAGCAAGCTCGAGTTCCAGAAGCGTCTCGCGCAATCGGAAAAGGCGTCAGCCGACGCCGCTCGCGCGCTCGCCGAGGCCGAGCGCGTGGCCGCGTCGGTCCGGCATGCTGCCGAGGTCGGAGCCGCCAACCTCCATGAAGCGCACGCGCGCATTCAGGCGCTTGAACAGGAAACGGTGGAGCTGGCGCTGGCGCGGGACGTCGCGGACGCGCACCTCGAAGGCGAAGTCCAGGCGCGGACCACGCTCGCGGCCGAACTCGACGCCGTGCGCGAAATGGCGCTGTACGCGCAGACCGACGCCGATACGAGCCGGCTCGCGCTCCGAAACGCGACCGAACGGATTCGGGTCCTCGAGGAGCGCCACCGGAAGCTCGACGCCGAGCCCCGCAAGTCGGCCGGTGCGCCGACCGCGGAAGCCGCCGCCACCCTCGAGGAGGTCAGGGCCGGCCTTCAGACGCTCACTGCCACGACGACGGGACGCGGCCTGCTCGATGCTTTGCTCGAGCCATTGGCCCAGCACTTCTCCATGGTCGCGTGGTGCGTGGTTCGTCCCGACGACTACGTCGTCTGGGGAAGTCGAGGATTCGATCCGCCGCTCCAGAGCCGGAAGACCGTCAGCCCTGTGCCGCCCGACTCTCCGTTGTTGCGAGCGTTGGCCGAGCGGAAGCCGGCGACGGCACGGCCGACCGACGGTCAGGCGCCGCTCGGCTTGTCGGGGCGTCCCGTCGGATACGCCATCGCGCTGCCGATTGTGGAGCAAGGCCAGGGCTGGGTGATGCTGTACGCGGAAAACCCGCCGGAGTCGACCTGTGGCGACCCGGATGTGGCGGCGAAGGTCGCCGAGATCTTCGCGGATCATGTGCGGCGCCGCCTGCGCAAGAAGCAAGCGGCCCTGTCCGAGGAGTCCTCGACGCATTCGCCGGAGCGGAAGGCTCGGCGCGTCAAGATCAAGAAGAACGTCAATGTCACCATCGACGGCGCCCCGAGCGCACTGGTGGACCTGTCCACGACCGGCGCGCAGGTGCTGTCGCCGCGCGCCGTTCGCCCTGACCATTCCGTGCAGTTGATGCTCCCGAATGACAACGGCAGCCTGTCGTGCCGGGCTCGCGTCGTGTGGGTCGTCGTAGAGCACGCTCGCGACCCCAAACACTCGATGTATCGCGCCGGCATTCAGTTTCGCGACGCGGATGCGCCGGCGTTCGAAGCGTTCTTCAGCAAGCACGGCATCGTCGAGACCGCGATCAAGCACTAATCGCCGTCTCTGATTGGCCACGGCTTTCCTCCTCGACAATATCGCGAAGTCGACACCGATCGAGATACACTACGCTCATGAAACGTCTTATTTTTGGAGCCTTGACCGCGCTGGCCAGCGCCGGGATCCTCACGACCGTCGGCGTGTCCGGCCAGGGCCGCGTCGACTCGGCCGGTGTCATGACGCCTTCGGGCGGTGTGCCGGCGCTCGGCAGCTACAAGGTGCCGAAGGCGGCGTGGGGCGAGCCAAACCTCCAGGGCACCTACAACGCCAACGACCTGCAGGGCATTCCGATGCAGCGCCCCGAGTCTTTCGGCACGCGGTACAGGCTGACCGACGACGAGTTCAAGCAGCGCGTGGCGCAACGCGACCAGAACGTGGCCAACGACAACAGCGACGAGTTCTCGCTGGAACGCGGAGAAGAGTTCGAGGCGAAGTTCGGCACCGTCGGCGGGGCCGTCTCGCCGCCGCCGCACTGGCTCGAGCGCGCGAAGGGCGTCAGCCACGTGTCCTCGTACGTCATCGATCCGCCGGACGGGCGGATTCCGGCGTTGACGCCCGCGGCGCAGGCCGCGGCCGAGCAGCGCCAGCAGGCCCAGGCCGCCCGCCGCCGCCAGCTGAACGGTGTCGAGGCCGACTGGACCACCGATCGCAGCAACTACGACCGCTGCATCAGCACCGGCGTGCTGAATTCGGTCACGCCGAAGATCTACAACTCCGGCAGCCGCATCGTGCAGGGACCGGGCTGGCTCGCGTTCCAGAACGAGATGATTCACGAGACGCGGGTCATCCCGACGGACGGCCGCAAGAACGTCGGCGCGGCGATCAGGAACTGGATGGGCAATTCGGTTGGCCACTGGGAAGGCGACGTCCTCGTCGTCGAAACCCGGAACATCAAGCCCGAGTCGGTCGTCAACGGACAGCCGCTGTCGGACGAGGGCGTACTGATCGAACGGTTCACGCTGGCGGACGCGAACACGCTCGACTACCGCATGACAATCAACGACCCGAAGGTCTACGCCGCGCCGTGGACGGTGCGGCTTCCGATCCCCCGCGAACAGAGCTACGGGTTCTACGAATACGCGTGCCACGAGGGGAACTACGCGATGCGCAACCTCCTCTCCGGCTCGCGCGCCGAAGACAAGCGGCGCGCCGAGGCGCTGGCTCGCGGCGGAAACTAGCTGACCCGCTTCGGAGCCCCCTCCGACTGATCGGAGATTCCCGGAGGTGTGTGGCACCTCCGGGGCCTTCCAATTCTTCCAACTCGCTCTCCAACCTTTTAATTGTCGTCGCCGCCGTCAAACGGCAATGTGGCAGCCGTATTGCCGGGAGACATCTGCCAGACTGCGGGTTCGCAGTGAGAACAGCGAGAAAGGAAGAGGTCATGACGCGACACAGAGTAGTCATCACGGGAGTGGGCCTGGTAGCCGTTATGGCCATGCCAGGGATCGTTCGGGCGCAGGCGAAAACCACGACCGAGAACGTCAAGGGCGCCGCCCGTGTCACCAGCACCCGGATGACGGGAACGGTGGATTGGGTTCAGGGCAACACGCTCGTCGCCAGGATGCAGCCCAACGGCCTCTACCACGTGTTCACCGTGCAACCGGGCCGGGAGTTCGTGATCGACGGACAGACCAAACACATCGGCGATCTCAAGCCCGGCACCGTGCTGACCGCGACGGTGACGACGACGACACGGCCCGTGACGGTGCGCACGACGAGCGTGCTCAACGGCACGGTGTTTTGGGTCCAGGGCAACTACGTCGTCCTGACGCACGAAAACGGCGAAAACCACGAGTACAACGTCCCCGCATCGTTCAAGTTCGTGGTCGAGGGCAAGCCCGCGTCAGTTGCCGAGCTCAAGCAAGGCATGAAGGTATCGGCCACCAAGATCGTCGAAGCGCCCTATACTGAGCTCGCGACGAATACCGTCGTCACGGGCAAGGCACCCAAGTAGGGTGACGATTCGACTTCCTCGACACTTCAGATGCTGAGCGACTTGATCGTCGTGGCCCGGCTCGCTCGGGTCCCCTGGCGATTCGTCTTTCTGCTATTCGTCGCCGCGACGCCGGCGTTGGCACAGGAGCAGCCCGGCGCGGTTCCGCAAACACGTGAGGCGGTCATTGCCGGCGAGCGCGCCGACAAGGTCGCCGAGCTCTGGCCCGAACGCCAGAACGCGATGGTGGACATCGCCAATGGCCTGAGCGAGCGCGGACTCGGGGAGGGCCTCGACTCCGGCAAGGGCGCGAACGGCATCCAGCTCCTGTTCGGCGGCATGCGGTCGGGGCAAGGCATGAGCGGGGGCGTCGGCTACCGCCGGTCGGACCTGTTCCGCGAGCAGCTGGGGATTCGCGGTACGGCGCGCGCCACGACCCGCGGCGGCTACATGTTCGACGCGGACGTCGACTTCAAGGGATTCCGCACCGATCGCACGTTCCTGCGGTGGTATACGCGGTTCGAGCACTCGCGGCACGTCGATTACTTCGGCCAGGGGAACGATTCGCTCGAGGCGAATCGGACGAGCTACCGGTACGACGACTTCTCCAGCGACTTCAACGGCTCGTTCGCGCTGACGCGCCGTGTCCGCGTTGGCGGCACCGGCGGGTATTTCCACGCGCACACGGCCACGAGCGGCGAAGACGACGTCATTCCCATCGACGAAGCCTTCCCCGCGGACAGCCTGCCCGGGTTCGGCGCGGACACGAAGTACACGCGCATCGGCGTGTTCGCGTACTACGACTCGCGCGATTCGCAGACCGGTCCGAGGAGCGGCGGGTTGATCGTCGCGCGATATCGTGAGTACTGGGACATCGACCTGAAGCAGTTCGCTTTCCGGCAGACCGAGTTCGCGGTGCAGAAATACGTGCCGTACTTCAACGGAGGCCGCGTCCTCGCCTTTGGCGGATCCGCCGTGCTGTCCTACCCCAAGGAGGGCAACGCGGTGCCGTTCTATCTTCAACCGACGCTTGGCGGCAGCGACGAGCTGCGCGGGTTCACACCGTACCGGTTCAAGGACTACCACTCGGTGAACCTGACCGCCGAACACCGCTGGCACGCCTTCAGCATGCTGGACATGGCGTTGTTCGCCGACGCGGGCAAGGTCGTCCCGCTCAAGCGCGACGTCGACGTCTCGCACCTTCACTACGGCGGCGGCATCGGCTTTCGCTGGCGGATCCGTCGGGCCATTGTCAGCCGCATTGACTTCGCGGTTTCGTCGGAAGGCCTCCAGTGGATCTGGACCTTCAACGACATCCTCGATCCGAAGTTCTGACGCCATGCCACGCACCACAGTCCTGTGCCTTGCCATCGCGATTTTCGCCGGAGCCGTCCTGGCGGCGGAGGGTCCCCGGTTCTACCCGGACGACCCGCTTGCTACCGAGCCTCGCCCGCTGGCGGTCAGCGAACCACAGCGGCGCGCGCTGAGCGCCCTGCTCGAGACGGTGAACAGCAACCTCAGGACGAGGGGGCAGCGTCACCCGGCCGATGGCGTCCTGGAATCGAAGGGCGTGAACACGCTCGGTGAGGTGATGGACGGCGACTGGTATGTGAACCGCCACGCGGTCCCGCCGCATGACCCTGGCCGAGTTGCAGCGTGGTCCCGGCCACGACCGGCCACCGGACCTGACCGGCGGCTGGCGAGTGCTCGTCGTCAAGCCGTTCGGGGTCAACCCGGGCCTGCTGGTGGCTGACGCCAGGCGGGATCTCTTCCTCCTTCGGTTCGACCCGATCGACTCAGAGGGCCTGGCCACGGGCGCGCAAATGGTGGCGTCGCAGTTCTTCTACGCTCTCGGCTATCACGTCGCCGAGAACTACATCATTCGATTCGACCGGCCGCGGCTGACGGTCGATGAGACCGGGCAGATGGTGTCGAGCGCGGGCCAGGCCCGTCCCCTCGTCGCCGAAGACATCGACAGGTTTCTGAGAACCGTCCCGGAGGGGGCCGGCCGCACCTATCGCGCGGTGGCGACGCGCATCCCCGAGGGCCGCGCGGCGCTGCTCGGCCCGTATCAGATGTGGGGCACGCGCACCGACGACCCGAACGACACGGTGCCGCACGAGCATCGGCGCGATCTCCGCGGCATGTTCGTGTTTGCCGCGTGGCTGAACTTCAGTTACGCGCGCGCGGTCACCACCCAGGACATCGTCGCGGCCGTCGATGGCGTTCCACGAATCCGCCACTACGTGGTGGACTTCACCAGGTCGCTTGGCAGCGGTATGTACGACGGCTCGAAGCTCGTCTGGGAAGGCAACGAGACTCTTGTGACGTCGCGGGGCGCGGTCGGCAAGACCATCGCCGGCCTTGGCCTGGCGACGCCGGCGTGGATGCGGGAGAAGTATTCTGACCTGCCGGAGGTCGGCAGATTCGGCAGCAGCACGTTCGACCCGGACGCGTGGACGTCCGCCGACCCCCAGCCGCCGTTCGTGAATCGCCTGCCGGACGATACCTTCTGGGCCGCCCGCCAGGTCATGGCGTTCACCGACGAGGACATCCGCGCGATCGTGCAGACGGGGCAATACAGCAAGCCGGCCGAGGACTGGATCACGGCGACGCTTATCGAGCGCCGCAACCGCATCGGCCGGACGTATTTCGGACGCGTGCTTCCACTCGACCACATCCGGGTTCAGGGAAACACCCTGGCGTTCGACGACCTGGGCGTTTCGAGCGGTTTTGCCAGCCCGCGTGACCTACACAATCACCTGGAACAAGTTCGACAACGCCAGGAACGCCATGCTGGAGGAGGTTGGGACGGGTGCGGAGGTGCCGGATGCGGCGCGCGCGCTTCCCGTCGGCTCCTACGTGATGGCTCGCGTTCACGCAGGCTCCCAGGCCATGAACGTCACCGCGTATCTGCGCAGGCAGGCCGACGGTGTTCAGGTCGTGGGGCTCGACCGGTCGTGGCCCCTCAAGAACGTCGTGACGCCGCCACCACCGCCGCGTGCCGATCGCCGCGCCTATGCCGACCTGGCGCCCCGCCAGCAGGAGCTGTTCAAGACGTACGTAGATAACTACAACGGCACGCGCGGCACGCAATACACGACCGAAGAGGGATTCGAGCGTCTTACCGTCTCTGAACAGACCACCTTCTACGGCGTCACGCACGCGCTGCTGCACACGCCGCTGACCGACTCCAGTGGCGCGGCGGTCGGGGTGGCCATCGATCGGGTCGAGGCCGTCAGCCGGATCGCCGGCCAATACGAAGGGCTGGGCGGTGACCAGCAGTTCCGAATCTTCGTCACGCTGAAGCCGGGCACGCGTGAACTGCTCGAGAAAAGCCGTGAGTTCTTCATTGACCACCAGAACACCGTCTACCACGTCGGGTACCCGCGCTCCTACCGCCAGGTTGGCAAAGAGCCGAACATGCAGTGGTCGATGTCCGAGGACGGGCTGCGGGCGGATATCGACGTGGACTACCGGTCGAGCAAGAGCCCCAAGTCACTCTTCAACGGACACCTCACCGCGTCCAACTCCGACGTGCGGGCCGGGGACAACCCGAAAGCCCACAACGCGCGCTGGTCAGGACTCATCCTGTGGTGGCAGGACAGCCTCGGCAAACTGCAGATCAACCTGGCCAAGCCCGTGGATCTCGCCAGCACCGACCGCGCCATGGGCCCGGCGACTCCCCTCCCTCCCGACCGGCCGTCCGGCGCCGCGCCCGAGAAGCTCGAGGACGCCGCCCAGGAGTTTCTGACGGACTGGCTGGTCCGGCGCCAGTACCGATCAGGCGCTCGAGTTCCTCTCACCGCAGTCCTATGCCTGCGTGAACCTGAGCGACGATGCGAGGAGCCAGGCGCTTGACGCGCCCGCCGTGCGCCGCGAGGCTCGCAAGCTGATGGAATACGCGGGTGCGCGCCTTGGCCCGCGCCCGGACCTCACGAGCGCCATCGTCGCGTTCACGCCGCGCAACCCCGACCGCCCGGTCGTCGACCACCCGTTCAAGAGGGAATTCCTCCTGGGGCCGGTACCGGAGGCCGAGGCGCGGCAGTACCTGTGCAACCAGGCGGCGGCGCCCGTCGGCGGCACGCCCCCCGACTACTACGCCGTGGTCTTCACGTTTCGAACCGATGGCGGCGGGACGCTGGGGTTGCTCTGGAACCGTGAAGGCGGGCGCTGGAAGATTGTGTCGTATCAGCCGCTCGTGCCGTAGCGCCTCTACGACGCGCACCGATGATACTGCCTGGACACAAGACCAAGATCGTCGCCACGATCGGCCCGGCCTCGGAATCGCCGGAGATGCTCGAACGCCTCATTCGCGCGGGGCTGAACATCGCGCGACTGAACTTCTCGCACGGGGACTTCACCGGGCACGCCGAGCACATCGCGCGCATCCGCGCCGCGGCACACGCCACCGGCCGGCGGGTCGCGATCATGGCCGACCTGCCGGGTCCGAAGATGCGCGTCGGCACGATCGAGCCCGAGCCGATCCAGCTGCGTGTCCGGCGATCCCTTCACGCTGACCACGGACGACATCGTCGGCAACCAGCGCCGGGTCTCGATGAGCTTCGAACGGCTGCCCAAGGTGGTGAAGCCGGGCGACCAGCTCTTTCTCAACGACGGCCTGGTCCAACTCGTGGTGGAGCGCGTGACGGGCAACGATGTCCTCTGCACCGTGGCGGTCGGCGGCGAACTGCGTTCCAGGAAGGGGCTCAATCTGTCGGGCATCGATCTCGGCATCAGCGCGTTTACCGAGCACGATCGCGCCTGCCTGGAATTCGCGCTCGCGCATGGAGTGGACGCCGTCAGCCAGTCGTTCGTGGAAACAGCCGCGGACATCGAAGCGGTGCGCGCGGCGGCGAAAGCCCTCGGCAAGCAGCCCTTCGTCATCGCGAAGATCGAGCGTGCCGATGCGCTCAGACATCTCGACGACATCCTGAACGCGAGCGACGGCATCATGGTGGCGCGCGGCGATCTCGGCGTGGAACTCCCGGTCGAACAGATTGCCGTCATCCAGAAGGATCTCATCTCCCGGGCCGGCCGCGTCGGCAAGCCGGTGATCACGGCCACGCAGATGCTCGAATCCATGACCGCCAGCCGGCTCCCCACACGGGCCGAGTCCACCGACGTGGCCAACGCCATCCTGGACGGCACCGACTGCATCATGCTCTCGGGCGAGTCGGCGATGGGCAAGTATCCGGAGGAGGCGGTGGCGATGCTGGCGAAGATCGCCGCCTACACCGAAAGGCACCGCCCATCCCGGCTGCCGTCGAAAGCGATAGCCGGCGACCGCCAGCCGACGTCGCCGGCCGAGGCGATGGCGTCGGTCGTGGAGAACGCGCTGTCAACCGTGCCGTGCGCCGCGGTCTTCGTGCCCACCAGGACGGGAACCACCGCCGCGAATGATCTCGCGATTCAATCCGGCGGTGTGGATTGTCGCCGTGAGCCGTGACCGCCAGGTGTGCCAGAACCTGGCGTTTTCCTACGGCGTGCATCCAATCCACCTCGCCGAGCAGCCTGACAACTGGACGGTCTTTGCGCGGCACTGGGTCCACGAGCACGAGGTCCCCGGCGCCCTGGCGATGCTGGTGGCCGGTCCGTCCACGCACAACCCGGCCGACAACCACCGGCTCGAATTCCTGCGCGTGGAAGAGAAGATGATCGGCTGATCGCTCACTCCACCGGGCACGGGTCGACGTGCCAGATGTCCCTGGCGTACTCGGCGATGGTCCGGTCGCTCGAGAACGTTCGGGACGCCGCGATGTTGAGCACCACTTTGCGCGACCAGTTCTCCTGGTCCACGTACAGTTCCCCCAGCCTCACGTGCGCCTCGCCGTAGCTTTTGAGGTCGGCGAGGTGCAGGTAGTAGTCGCCCTGGCGAAGCAGGACGTCGAGGATTGGCGCGAATATCCCCGGCTCGTTCCGGCTGAAGTGATTGCTCGCGATGAGGTCGAGCGCGGCACGGGTCTCGGGCTCGTTGTCGTAGTGCCACTGGGGACTGTAACCACCCCGACGGCTGCCGGCGACGTCAGCGGCGCTCAGTCCGAACAGAAAGAAGTTCTCCTCCCCTGCTGCCGCGGCCATCTCGATGGTCGCGCCGTCGCGGGTGCCGATCGTCAGCGCACCGTTCATCATGAGCTTCATGTTGCCGGTGCCGCTCGCTTCGAACCCCGCGGTGGAAATCTGCTCGGACACGTCGCTCGCCGGAATCAGCCGCTCGGCGATGGAGACACTGTAGTCGGGGACGAAGACCACCTTCAGGCGTCCTCGCATCGCCGGGTCGGCGTCGATCGCCGCACCGAGATTGTTGATGAACTTGATGATCAGCTTGGCGAGGTGGTACGCAGGCGCCGCCTTGCCCGAAAAGAAGAACGTGCGCGGCGGCACGTCGCGCGCCGGGTCGTCACGCAGGCGGTTGTAGAGCACGACGATGTGAAGGGCGTTCAGGAGCTGACGCTTGTATTCGTGAATGCGCTTGATCTGGGTATCGAAGATGGACTCGGGATCGACGACCTGCCCGGTCGCGGACTTGAGCCAGCTCGCGAACCGCACCTTGGCGTCGCGCTTGGCGTTGCGAATCGCGGCGCGGAACGCCTTGTCCCCGGCGAGCGCCTCGAGCTTCTGGAACTCTCCGAGATTGACGATCCAGCCGTCCCCGATGGCTTCGGTGATCGCCGCCGCGAGCGGCGGGTTCGCGAGCAGGAGGAAGCGCCGCTGCGTCACGCCGTTGGTCTTGTTGTTGAACCGGCCCGGGAAGAGCGCGGCAAAGTCGGGCACGACCGTGCGCGTGAGCAGCTCCGAGTGGATCGCCGCCACACCGTTCGTGCTGTGCGAGCCGACGATGGCCAGATTCGCCATGCGGATCTTCTTTGGCTGCGCCTCTTCGATGAGGCTCACGCGTGCGAGCCGTCCGTCATCACCGGGAAATCGTGTCCGCACTTCGTCGAGAAGGCGGCGGTTGATTTCGTACACGATCTCGAGCTGCCGCGGCAGCGTCGTCTCGAACCACGGCAGGGGCCACTTCTCGAGCGCCTCGGGAAGCAGCGTGTGGTTCGTGTAGGCGAGCGTGCGCCGCGTCAGATCCCAGGCCTCGTCCCATTCGAGTCTGGCCTCGTCGAGGAGGATTCGCATCAGCTCGGGGACCGCGAGCGTCGGATGCGTGTCGTTCAGCTGCATCGCGACCTTGTCCGGCAGCGCGGACCAGGCGTTGCCGGAGGCGCGGAACCGGCGGATGGCGTCCGCCAGCGTGCAGGCGACCAGGAAGTACTGCTGGAGGAAGCGGAGCCCCTTGCCTTCCGTCGTCGAGTCGTCCGGGTAGAGCACCCGCGTGAGCGTCTCGGCGGTGAGCGTCTCGGCCAGGGCGCCGACGAAGTCGCCGCCGCTGAACTGCTGGAAGTCGAAGTAGTGGGGCGTGGCGGCGGACCACAGGCGCAGCGTGTTGATCGTTCGCCCGCCGTAGCCCACCACCGGGCGATCGTGCGGAATGCCGATGAGCGTGGATGGCCGATCCGGGATCGTCCGGAGCGCTCCTGCACGGATGTCGAACGAGCATGCCAGATGCACTTCGACCGCTTCGTCCGGCCGCGGGACTTCCCACGGATCGGGCCGGGCGAGCCAGTGGTCGGGCTGCTCGCGCTGCCAGCCGTCGCGCACGGTCTGCTTGAAGATGCCGTACTCGTAGCGCAGGCCCGAGCCCATGCCCGGAATGCCCAGGGTCGCCATCGAATCCAGGAAGCACGCCGCCAGCCGGCCGAGACCGCCGTTACCGAGGCCGGCGTCGGGCTCCTGTTCAACGATCTCGACGGGGTCTAATCCGTGCTTCTGGCAGAGCTCAATCCAGAGCGGCTCGAGCAGAAGGTTGGTGATGTTGTTCGCCAGAGAGCGGCCCATCAGGAACTCGAGCGACAGGTAGTAGACTCGCTTCGCGTTCCGTGTCTGGTACGTCTGCTCCGTCTTGATCCAGCGCTGCGACAGCAGGTCGCGAACCGAGCGCGCGACGGCTTCGAACTTGTCGCGGGACGTCGCGGCAGCGATCGGCATCACCTGATCGAAGGTCAGGTGCCGTTCGTACAGCGCGTTAGTACCTCCCGAGAACGTGACCGGTCCGCAGTTGAAGCGATCGAGGGGGTTGGTGCGCGGCATCAGCAGGTTCCCTTCATCGGATCAATGCAAGTTCAGAGATCTCACGGCCTCGCGCAACACGCCCGCGCTCCGGCGCAGTCCCTCCCGTTCCCCCGCATCGAGAGCCAGCGGAATCGCCGCCAGCACGCCGCCACCTCCGACCAGGTGCGGCAGCGCCAGCGTCACCCCCTCGCAGTCTGGCACGCCGGTGATGCGCGACGTAATCGTCAGGATGGCGCGCTGGTCGTGCAGCAGGACGTCGACGATACGCGCCACCGCGCTGCCGATGCCATAGTATGTCGCGCCTTTGCCGGCGATGATGTGATACGCCGCGCGGCGGACGTTCTCCTCGATCTGCCGCCGCTCTTCTCGGCTGAGGGGAGTGCCGTGAACCTTTGCGAACTCGTCGAGGCTCAGGCCGGCGATCGAGGCCTGCGACCACACCAGCACTTCGGAGTCTCCGTGCTCGCCGATCACGTAGGCATGCACGTGACGCGGATCGACATCGAAATGCCGTCCCACCAGCGCGCGAAACCTCGCGGTATCCAGCGTCGTGCCTGACCCGAACACGCGCGCGTTCGGCACGCCGAACTCGGCGGCGAATTGCGCCGCCAGGCAGGTCATCACATCGACAGGGTTGGTGACAACGAGCAGCACCGCGTCCGGCGCGACGCGGAGCACCGACGGGACGATCCCCTGGAACACGTCGGCATTGCGCTGCAGCAGCTCGAGGCGCGTCTCGCCCGGTTTCTGCGCCACGCCGCCGGCGATGACCACCGCGCGCGCGCCGTCGAGGTCCTCGTAGTCCCCGGCCCGCACCGTCAGCGGGTGCGCGAACGGGACCGCGTGGAAGATATCGTTGGCCTCCGCCTCGGCGCGCGCACGATTGACGTCCACCAGCACAATCTCCCGGCCCACACCGCTCATGACGAGCGCGTAGGCCGAGGTCGATCCGACCATACCGCAGCCGACGACTCCGACCTTCACAGCGGCCCCCCTGCCTCGAGACGGGTCATCTCGTTCTCGGCAAAGGCCTCGCGCAGTATCTGCTCCTGCTCTTTGGACAGGCTCGTGGCGAAGACGTCGAATGTCATGGCCTTCATCGCGTCGGCCACGCGATCGAGAACGGCGTCGGTGGTAATCAGGTACAGCGCGGATGTCCCTTCCTCGATCGCCATGGCAAGGAGCGGCGTCAGCAGCAGCTTCGTCGTAGGACTCTTCTTGCCGGCGGGCCAGGCGACCAGCGCCGCATCAATAAGCGTGATGAAATGTTGCTCGTCGAGGTTGTGGACGATCTGCAAAGCATCAGCCGCGGCCTGGGGATGCGAGAACTTGAGAACAGTAACGGTGGCCACGTTCACCTCCTGCGAGCCACTGCGAACCTGCTGCAGTGATGTCGGGGCGTTTCTTCGCGCTGGCGTCGCAGGCTCCAGCGTCTGCCCACGCCGCGCGTGGCCGGAGGATTCCGGCCGGTCGTGGTGCCGGCATAGGCGACGGAGACGGTGGCTGGAACGTCGTGATACACCTTGCACACTGTCAGTTGATACAGTTCGAGGGAGAATGCACTCATGACATCTTCCTTCCAGAACCGCGCGACTGGACGAGTCTAATAGTGATACCACCCTTCGGAGGCGCTTGCTTCAGATAGTGAACAAAGCGAAAGACGCGACGGAGGTCCCATGCCGGTCGTCGACTACGCGACCTACTGCGAGATGCTCGATCGCGCGCGGAAAGGAAAGTTCGCCTACCCGGCCGTCAACGTGACGTCGCTCACCACCGCCAACGCGGTCCTGAAAGGGCTGGCGGACAGCAAGAGCGACGGGATCATCCAGGTCTCGACCGGCGGCGGCGCGTTCGCGTCGGGCTCGAGCGTCAAGGACATGGCGCTCGGCGCCATGTCGATCGCCGAACACGTCCACCGCGTCGCCGCGCGGTACCCGATTTACGTGGCGCTCCACACCGACCATTGCCAGGCGGACAAGCTGGACGCGTTCGTGATGCCGCTCGTCGAGGAGACGGAACGGCGGCGGGCGGCAGGCAGACCGAACCTGTTCAGCAGCCACATGTTCGACGGCAGCGCGCTGCCGCTCAAGGACAACCTCGACATCGCCGTGAAGCTGCTCGAACGGTTCAGGAAGAGCGACCTGATCCTGGAGATCGAAGTCGGAGTGGTGGGAGGCGAGGAGGACGGCGTCCACGCCAGCGCCGCCGCGAAGCTCTACACGACGCCCGAGGACACCCTGGAGGTGGCGCGGCGCCTGCGGGCCGTCTCAACCGCTCCCTTCCTGCTGGCGGCGACGTTCGGCAACGTGCACGGCGTGTACAAACCTGGCCACGTGAAGCTGAAACCGTCCATCCTGAAGGACTGCCAGCAGGCCGTCGTGGCTGCGCTCGGCGAGGCGGCGCAGTTCCACCTCGTCTTCCACGGCGGATCGGGATCGGAGCTGCGTGACATCCACGAGGCGCTGGACTACGGCGTCGTGAAGATGAACGTCGACACCGACATGCAGTACGCGTTCACGCGCGCCATCGCCGACCATTGCTTCAAGAACTACGACGGCATCCTCCGGATCGACGGCGACGTCGGCAACAAGAAGGCCTACGATCCGCGTCCCTACATGACCCTCGCCGAGAAGGCGATGGCCGCTCGCGTGGTGCAGGCGGCCACGGAACTGCGGTCCGCCGGCACGACGATGATGCGATGAGCCGGCGGTGAGGCCCAGAATGCGCGACGACGATCTCGATTTCACGATTGCGAGGCTCGGCGAGTGCCGCGTGCCGTCGCCGATGTCCGGCGTCCGGTTCACGGACGACGACGAGCGGGTGCTCTACCACTCCACTCTCGAGGGACTCGACGCCTGCCTGAACAAAGGGGCGCGGCCTCCTGCCATGGAATCCGCCGGGCCGAGGCGCATGCTGTTCTTCGATCCGGCGAAGCTCGCGTGCGGGATCGTGACCTGCGGGGGCCTCTGCCCCGGGCTGAACGACGTGATCCGCGCCATCGTCCTGAGCCTGCGCTCCCAGTACGGCGTGAAGAAGGTCTACGGCTTTCGTTTCGGCTACGAAGGCCTGGTACGGCGGCTCGGGCACGAGCCGCTCGAGCTGACGCCCGAGTCCGTGCACCGGATCCACGAGAGCGGCGGTTCGGTTCTCGGATCGTCCCGCGGGCCGCAGGAGCCGGCCGAAATGGTCGATTACCTGAACGAACTGGGCGTCGGGGTGCTCTTTGCGATCGGCGGCGACGGGACGCTGCGCGGGGCACAGAAGATCGGCGAGGAGGCGGCGCGGCGCGGCTTGCCGATCGGCGTCATCGGCGTCCCAAAAACGATCGACAACGACATTTCCTTCGTGCAGAGAACGTTTGGATTCGACACGGCCGTGGCGGAGGCGCGGCGCGCGACGGACGCGGCCAACGCCGAGGCCGAATCGGCACGCAACGGCATCGGGCTCGTAAAGCTCATGGGCCGCGACTCGGGGTTCATCGCGGCGTATTCGGCCCTGGTCAACAGCCACGTGAATTTCTGCCTGGTTCCGGAAGTGCCGTTCACCCTCGAGAGGCTCCTGTCGGCGCTGGAGGAGCGGTTGGAGCGGACACAGCACGCGCTGATCGTCGTGGCGGAAGGCGCCGGCCAGGGGTTGATGGCGAAGACCGGGGAGCGGGACGCGTCCGGGAACGTCAAGTACGGCGACATCGGCGTCTTCCTGCGCGACGCGATCACGAAACACTTCAGGCAGGCCGGCACCGGCGTCACCCTCAAGTACATCGATCCCAGCTACACCATCAGGAGCGTGCCGGCGACGCCGCACGACGCGGCTTTCTGCCTGCTCCTCGGACAGGGCGCGGTCCACGCCGGTCTCAGCGGTCGCACGAACATGGTCGTCAGCTTCTGGAATCACCGTTTTACTCACGTACCGATTGCTCTCGCGGTGTCCGAGCGCAAGAGGATCGACCCATCCGATACGCTCTGGACCAGTGTCGTCACCTCGACTGGTCAGCCACGGGAGATGTCGTAGCGGCCTCGATGGCTGGCCGCCGGAAAACCGGCGCCACAACCGCCAGCCATTGCGGTCCACGTCCCCTATACTGCGTCCGTGACCGCTTCTCCCCGCGCTGACGTCGCTCGCGCCACCGGATGGGGATTGTTCGTCGCCTCCCTGGTCCTCGCGGGCATCTATTTCGGCAGCCGGCGGCTTCGGGATTTCGACGCGGCGCTCGTCCCGTACGCCGGCGCCAGCGTGTTTTCCGCGTTCGGTCTCGGGTACCGGTACTCGATGTGGCTGACGAAACCGCCCACGCGGCTCTTCTGGCGGCGCGGCTGGCGGTTGTTCTTTGCGCCGTCGCGCGTGGTGCAGAACCTCTCCCGGCTCGCGGCCCTCTTCGCCGTGAACATCGTCGCCCAGCGGTTCATCGAGAAGCGATCGCCGTTGCGGTGGGCGGCACACTGGTTCATCTTCTGGGGCTGCATGCTGGCCGCGGCGGTCACGTTCCCTCTGTCTTTCGGGTGGATTCATTTCGAGACGGCGGGAGCCGCGCAGGAGCGCTACCAGGCGTTCGTATTCGGCCTGCGCGTGTTCACCTTCGACCTCGCCGGGCCGCTTGCGCCACTCGTGTTCAACGTCCTGGATATCTCGGCCCTGCTCGTGATGGCCGGCGTGTCACTCGCGATGTGGCGCCGCGGCCGCGATCGCGGCTCCCTCGCGGTCCAGCAATTCGGGGCCGACCTGCTGCCGCTCGTGATGCTCTTCGCGGTCTCGATCACGGGCGTCTTCCTGACCGTCTCGACCCACCTGATGCGCGGGCTGCACTTCGTGTTCCTGTCGCAGCTGCATGCGGTGACCGTCATCTTTACGCTGCTGTACCTGCCCTTCGGCAAGTTCTTCCACATCTTCCAGCGGCCCGCGCAGCTCGGTGTCGCCTTCTATCGCGAAACGGGCGCGAAGGGCGAAGCGGCCCGATGCGCGCGCTGCGGCGAATCCTTCGCGTCGCGGATGCACATCGACGATCTCAAGCAGGTGGAGCGCGAGCTGCAAATCAGATATGAAGACGTCCGGGTAAGGGACGATGCGAGCGTGCACTATCAGGACGTCTGTCCGGCCTGCCGCCGCAAGAATCTCGCGCTGACGCAGGACGCGCTGTGGAGGCGAGGCGCGTAATGGCCAGAATGCCGGCCTCGATCCCGGATCTGGTAGCGCAGTTCGGCCCGCACCTCAACCGGGAACCCGCCGGGGGCTGGACGACGCTCGGCGAGCCGGATCGGATCGTGCCAGACGCACTGCTGCTTCTGCGGCCAGCAGTGCGGCATCCAGCTCAAGGTGAAGAACGAGAAGATCGTCGGCTTCGAACCCTGGGAGGCATTCCCCTTCAACAAAGGGAAGCTCTGCCCCAAGGGCGTGAAGCGCTACATGCAGGACGAGCACCCGGATCGGCTGCTGACGCCGCTCGCTCGCGACGAAGCGCGCGGCTTCCAGCCGATCGACTGGGACGACCGCGCTCGACCGCACCGCACGCGAGATCCGGCGCATCCAGTCCGCGCTACGGACCTGACGCCTTCGCCGTGCTCGACCGGCGCTTCGCTGACCAACGAGAAGGCGTACCTGATGGGCAAGTTCGCACGGGTGGCCGTGCGCACCGCGAATATCGACTACAACGGCCGGCTCTGCATGGTGTCGGCGGCGGCCGCGTCGAAGAAGATTCTCGGGATCGATCGCAGCGCCAATCCGTGGAGCGACATCCCGAAGGCGAAAGTCGATTCTCGTCGCGGGCGCGAACGTCGCCGAGTGCGCCCCGATCACCACCGACTATCTCTGGCAGGCGCGCGAGAACGGCGCACAGCTCATCGTGCTCGATCCGCGTATGACGCCGATCGCCCGCACCGCCGACCTCTTCATCCCCGTGCGATCGGGCGGCGACATCGGCGTCTTCTAACGGCATGCTCCACGTGATGGTGCGGCGCGGCTGGATCGACCGCGACTTCATCGCCGCGCACACGACGGGCTGGGACGCTGTCGAGGCCATCGTCGAGCGCTACACGCCGGAATACGCGGCGTCACGATCGCCGGCGTGCCCGCCTCGATGATCGTGCGCGCGGCCGAGCTGTGGGGGCCGGCCGACACCAGCTTCCTGCTGCACGCCCGCGGCATCGAGCATCACTCCAAGGGCGTCGAGAACTGCATGGCCGCCATCAACCTGGTGGTCGCGACCGGCCGTATCGGGCGTGAGGGCTGCGGCTACGCGATGATCACCGGCCAGGGCAACGGCCAGGGCGCGCGCGAGCAGGGACAGAAGTGCGATCAGTTGCCTGGCGCGCGCGACATCGAGAACCCGGCGCACCGGGAATACATCGCCGGCGTGTGGGGGGTCGAGGAGTCGACGATTCCGCATACCGGCTTGTCGGCGGTGCCGCTCCTCGAGGCGATTCACGACGGCCGAGATCAAAGGCCTGCTGCTCGCTCTGCTTCAACCCTGCCGTGTCGCTGCCCGACGGCGACTTCATCCGGGAAGCCCTCGAGCCGCCTCGAGTTCTTCACGGTCATCGACTTCTTCATGTCCGAGACGGCGCGCTACGCCGACCTGGTGCTCCCCGGCTCGCTGATGGAAGAAGACGAAGGGACGACGACCAGCGTCGAGGGGCGCGTGATCCATCACCGCCAGGTCGTCCGGCCGCCTGAGGGCGCGCGCGAGGACTGGCGGATCATCTGCGACATCGCGAAACGGCTGGGCGCGGGCGACAAGTTCGCCTACGAGTCGCACGCGGGAGATCTTCGAAGAGCTGCGCATCGCCTCGAAGGGCGGCGTCGCCGACTACGCCGGCATCACGTGGGAACGCATCGACCGCGAGATGGGGGTGTTCTGGCCGTGCCCGTCGCTCGATCATCCCGGCACGCCGCGCCTGTACGAAGGCTGGCAGTTCGGCCATCCCGACGGCAAGGCGCATTTTCAGCCGGTCGACTGGCGGCCCGCCGCCGAAGAGCCGGACGCCGACTACCCGATCGTGCTGACGACGGGACGCGTGGTGTCGCAGTATCTGTCGGGCACACAGACGCGCCGCATCGGCGCGCTCGTCGATCAGTACCCGCAGCCGCGCTGCGAAATCCATCCGCGCCTGGCCGCGTCGATCGGGGTCGTCGATGGCGACTACGTCCGCGTCGAAAGCCGCCGCGGGGCCGTCGTGGTGCGCGCGCAGGTCGTGAAGACCATTCGGCCTGACACCGTCTTCGTCCCCTACCACTGGCCGCTCGATCGGTCGGCGAACAACTGCACGAACCGCGCGATCGATCCCATCTCCAAGATTCCCGAGTTCAAGATCTGCGCCGTCCGCGTGACCAGGGCGCCCGAGCCGGCCGGCGCGATCGCAGCGCTCGAGCCGGAAGCCGGAGGCGCCCGGTGAGCGAACTGGCGTTCTTCATCGACTACTCGCGCTGCATCGGGTGCCAGGCCTGCGTCCAGGCATGCGAGGAATGCGACACGCACCGCGGGCGATCGCTCATCCACCTCGAGACGATCGAGCGACGTGACAGCGTGCAGACTGCGCCACAGGTGTGCATGCACTGCCAGGACCCGATCTGCGCGCAGGTGTGCCCCGCCGACGCCATCAAGCAGACCGCCGAGGGCGTCGTCCAGAGCTCGCTCAAGCCGCGCTGCATCGGCTGCTCGAACTGCGTGCTCGCGTGCCCGTTCGGCGTCCCCAAGTACGACGGCGGCGCCGATCAGATGATGAAGTGCGACATGTGCTACGACCGCACGAGCACGGGCCGGCGTCCGATGTGCGCCACCGTGTGTCCCTCGGGCGCGCTGGCGTTCACGACAATCGAGGAGATCATGCGGACGCGGCAGGGACGGGCGGTCAACGACTGGCAGTTCGGCGATCAGCGCGTGCGCACGAAGGTCTTCGTCCTCGTGCCCACGGAGGTGACGCACGTGAACGTGGCAGTCATTCCCCTCAGCTCGCTCAGGCGATCGCAGCCGCCGGCCGATCCGTACGATGTCGCCGCGCTGCTGGAGGCCCACTGATGGCCGACGACCGCCCGCGCTGGCGCGAGGACTTCCCCGTCCGGTGGGACGAAGACAACTACATGACGCGGCGGGAACTGGCGAAGTTTCTCACGCTCGGTTCGGGATTGCTGGCGAGCGTCAACGTCCTGATCGCGTTCATCGGTCTGACGGGCCGCGCGCCGGCGCCGCCTGCGAGGCGAATTGCCGCCGCCGACGAGGTCGCGCCGGGAGGCTCGCTGTTGTTCCGCTACCCGACCGACGATGACCCGTGCATTCTGGTGCGTGACGCGGCTGGGCGTATCGACGCCTTCTCCCAGGTCTGCACGCACCTGTCGTGCGCGATTGTCCACCGGCCCGGCGACGACGTGCTGGCCTGCCCCTGTCACAAGGGTTCGTTTTCCGCACGTGAAGGACTTCCTGTGGCCGGGCCGCCGACGCGGCGCCTGCCGCGCATTGTCGTCGAGCGGCGCGGCGCCGATCTCGTGGCGACGGGCGTCGAGGTGTAGCGTGGAAACCCGGCAGCAGGGCTCCATTCTCTTCTCCGCCGTGCTTGTCCTCATCGCCTTGCTCGTCGTGATCCAGCTCTGGCTCGTCGCTGCGGCGCTCGACGCGCTGTTTGCGCGGCAGTTCGTCGTCCTCGTGCCGACGGCGATCGCGTCTTGCGTGCTGTTCGTGTTGAGCGGTGGACTGCTCTGGTACGTGGTGTCGTTCGACGCGCGCCTCCGCCAGTGGGGTCCCCGTGGCTGACGTCACTGAGGGCCCGGGCCGGCCGCCGCTCGTTGTCCACACCCCAGAGGTGGCGCGGAGCCTCGCCGCACGGCTCCAGATCACTCACCTGCTGACTCGCTATTCGGAGCGCCCGATCTGGGCCCTGTTCATGTTTCTGAACGGCTTCATCACGATCGCGCTTCTGGCGGCGGTCGCGATGGTGTCCCGGACGCCGTTCGTGTTTCCCTCGCTGGGCCCGACCGCGTTTCTCTTCTTCTTCACCCCCCGGTCGCCGGCGGCGAGCCCCCGGCACACGATCTACGGGCATGCGATCGGCATCCTGTGCGGATACGGGGCCCTGTGGCTGTTCGGCCTGCAGGACGCGCCGCCGGCGATGGCGACCGGCGTTTCGGCAGCCCGCGTCGGCGCCGCGGCGCTGTCGCTGGCATCGACGGGCGCGTTGATGATTCTCGCGAAGGCGGCGCACCCGCCGGCCGGGGCCACGACGCTCATCATCTCGCTCGGGATCGTGACACGACCGTTCCATCTGCTCGTCATCGAGATCGCCGTCGCCATCCTGACGGTCCAGGCGATCGTCATCAACCGGGCTGCGGGCATCGACTACCCGCTGTGGGCGCTCCGGGATCGCCCGGTGACCACCGAATCGGCCGCGGGCGGCGCGTAGCACGCCTTCGCCGCCGAACCATGCTGCCCCTGGACTCGCTGACCATCCTCGTCGTGGCCGTGTTCTTTGGCGCGACGCTTCTCCGATCCGCCCTGGGCTTTGGCGAAGCCCTCATCGCCGTCCCGCTCCTGGCGTTCGTGCTTCCGGTAAAGGTCGCCGCACCGGTCGCCGTGCTGATCTCAATCACCGTGGCAGCCGTTGTCGTCGCCCAGGACTGGCGGCACGTGCACCTTCGAAGTGCCGCCTACCTCGTGCTCTCGACGCTGGCAGGGATCCCGCTTGGCCTCATCCTCCTTCGCAGCGTGTCCGAGCCCATCGTCAAAGGGGTTCTGGGCGTGCTGGTCGCCGGATTCGCCGGATACGCGCTTCGACGTCGAGGCTCGTACGAACTGACCGACGATCGCCTGGCGTGGCTCTTCGGCCTGAGCGCCGGGGTGCTGGGCGGGGCCTACGGGATGAACGGTCCGCCATTGGTGGTGTACGGGGCGCTGCGCCGCTGGTCGCCGGAACACTTCCGCGCGACCCTTCAGGGTTACTTTCTGCCGGCGAGCGTGATGGGGATGATCGGATATTGGGCGGCCGGCCTGTGGACGCCGGATGTCAGCCGTTACTACCTCTTGTCCCTCCCGACGTCGCTGGTGGCGATTGCCCTGGGCCGGATCATCAACCGGCGCTTCGACGCCCGGCGCTTTTTCGTCTACGTGCACGCCGGCCTGATCGCCAGCGGCGCGGGGCTCGTGTTGCAGGCCCTCGCCACCTGGACCGCTCAGCAGGCGGCGGCGCGCTGAGCCTCGAATGCCCACGCCCCCGCGCACCCAGCTCCCGCCGCGCCTGTTGCCCGTCCTCTACTTCGGAGTCGCCCATGTCGCGTTCGCGATGGCGTGTCTGGCGGTGGCGCTCGATCCGCGGGGCGTGTCCGGTTTCTTCTATCACTCGCGGATGCTGGCGATTGTGCACCTGGTGACGCTCGGCTGGATTACCGCCTCCATCCTCGGGTCGCTCTACGTTGTAGGACCGGTCGCCTTGCGTGTGTGGATTCCGTGCACCTGGCTCGATTACACGGCGTTCGCCCTCGTCCTCATCGGCTTCGTCGGCATGGTGGCGCACTTCTGGATCCAGGAGTACGGCGGCATGGCGTGGTCCGCCATCACGATCGGAACGGGCATTCTCCTGGTCGGCGTTCACGTCGCCTGGCGCCTGCGTCAGGCGTCGCTGCCGCGTGCCATCAGCGCGCACATCATGCTCGCGTTCCTCAACGTCCTCGCCGCCGCTACCCTCGGCGTGCTCATCGGATTCGACAAGGTCTATCACTTTCTGCCGGGGTTCGTGCTCGCCAACGTCTTCGCGCACGCGCACCTCGCGGCGCTCGGCTGGGCCACGATGATGGTGGTCGGCGTTGCGTATCGACTGCTGCCGATGGTTCTGCCCGCAGCCATGCCCGGCGGGCCGCGTCTGTGGATCAGCGCGGTACTTCTTCAGACGGGGATTACCGGTCTGTTCGTCACACTGCTGTGGCAGCGTCCGTTCGCGTGGGTCTTTGCGCTCATCATCGTCGGGGCACTGGCCGCGTTCTTCTCGCAGGTCGTGTGGATGTTGCGCCGCCCGCGTCCGCGTCCGCCCAGAGTGCACACGCCAGACCCCGCGGTCCTTCACGCGGGCGCGTCGTTCGCCTGGCTCGCCGTCGCTTGCCTGCTTGGCGTCTGGCTCACCTTCGCAGAAGCGTCGCCAAACACGCTGCGTGTGGCGATGGCGTACGGTGTCGTGGGCCTCGTCGGATTCCTGGCGCAGATGGTCGTCGGCATGGAAGGGCGATTGCTGCCGATCTTCGCGTGGTATTGGGCCTACGCCAACACGGAATACAAGGGTCCCGTCCCATCGCAGCACGAGATGCCCTGGCGCCTGGGGCAGGAGCTCGTCTTCGTGCTGTGGTTGTTCGGCGTGCCCGCGCTGGCGGGCGGCCTTGCCTTCGATGCCGTTCCGTTCGTCAGCGCCGCCGCCTGGTCCTTGCTGGCCGCGTCCCTGGTCGACTCGATCAATGTGATCCGAATCCTGCGCTACGCGTTCCTGACACCGTCCCCGGCGCGGATCAGACCGAGCGGATCATCGTCAACAGCATCTTGAACCGCGTGCGAGCATGCACCGCGTGCGGCTGATTGGCGGGCATCAGCACCAGTTCCCCCTTCGCAACTTTGAGCGGCGTTCCGGCAATCGTGATCTCCGCCTCCCCTTCGAGCACCTGGGCCACGGCGTCGAAGGGGGCGGTGTGCTCGCTCAATGCCTGGCCTTCGTCGAACGCAAACAACGTGATCGTGCCGCCGGCGCGCTTGAGGAGCGTGCGGCTGACGACGGCGCCCTCCTGGTAGCCGGCCAGCCCGAGCGGCGCGACGGGAGCGGCCGCGGGCATTTCAGATGCGGTTGCCATGATTCCCCTTTCATCTCCCTCGATTGTGATACATCACCCTGCGGCGAAAACGACTAGAATCGCTGCGACGCATGTCCGTCGAGTGGCGATTCCTGATCACGCTCAACGAGCAACTGCGGCCGCTGAAGGACCCGGTCGCGATCCAGGAAGTGGCCGTTCGCTTGATCGGCGAACACCTCCACGCCAGCCGCGTCAACTACGCGCACATCGACGGCGACGAGTTCGTCATCAGCCGGTCCTATGCCGACGGCATCCGGCCGTTCGCCGGCCGCGGCCCGGTCGCCCGATTCGGCGA
Organism: uncultured Acidobacteriota bacterium; assembly: GCA_963712905.1. GTDB lineage: Bacteria > Acidobacteriota > Vicinamibacteria > Vicinamibacterales > CAVVIG01 > CAVQJU01. The sequence continues at coordinate 224,069 of CAVQJU010000023.1, forward strand.
GGCCGTCGTCGGCGCGGGCCGCCGCGGCGAGACGGTGGCCGTCGATGACGTCAATACGGATCCGCGATTCACGGCCGGGGAGCGCAGGCAGCTTCTCACAGACCAGATTGCGTCGTTCGTCGGCGTGCCGCTGATCAAGGACGGTCGATGGCTCGCCGTCTTCAGCGTCCACAGCGCCACGCCTCGGACATGGACGCGCGATCAGATCGCACTCGTTGAAATAACCGCCGAGCGGACGTGGGGGGCCGGCGAGCGGGCCCGCGCAGAAGAGGCCCTGGGCCGGAGCGAAAGCCGCCAGGCGTTCCTGCGCCGCCTGACCGACGCCGCCAACCAGCTCGACGATCCTGCGCGCGTTCTTCAGGAGACCTGCCGCATCCTCGGCACGCACCTCCGGGTCAATCGCGTCATCTACGCCGAAATCGAGGGCGACGACTGCGTCATCGTCGACGACTACGTGGACGGGGTGCCCTCGATGGCGGGCCACGTTCAATGGCGCAACCTGGGCGGCAGCCGCACGGCAGACATCCTGAAGGGCTGGACGCTGTCGGTGAATGACACGTCGGCCGGGCCGCACACGCCTGAAGAGCGCGCGGCCCTGGAGGCGGCGTGTATCAAGGCGTACATTTGTCCGCTGCTGGTCAGGAGCGGACGTTTCGTCGGCGCGTTCGGGATTCACAGCCGCGTGCCGCGGGCGTGGACGCTCGACGAGATTGCCCTCGTTCAGGAAGTCGCCGATCGGGTCTGGACGATGCTCGAGCACCGCAAGGCGGAAGCCGAGTTGCGCGCGAACGAAGAGCGGCTGGCGTTTCTTCTCCGCCTGAACGACGCGGTCCGCCCGTTGAGCGATGCGGCAGCCATCCAGGCCACTGCAGCGAAGCAGCTTTGCGAGCACCTCGGCGCGGCCCGCGTCGGCTATGCGGAGCTCGGGGGCCGCGAGTACATCATTCGCCGCGAGCACACCCGCGGCGCCGAGCCGCTCGTCGGAACGCCCCTGCGAATCGCTGTGAGGGGAGCGCTCGGCGAAGCGCTCCGGCGCGGCGAGACCATCGTTGTCGGCGACGTGAATGCGGATGAGCGGCTCAGCGATGACGACCGGGCGGCGTTCCGATCACTGCAAATCCTGGCGTTAGTGGGCGTGGCGCGGTTCAAGGACGGGCAGATGGTGGCCGCGTTTGGCGTCAATCACGACACCCCGCGCGCGTGGACGTCGGGAGAGGCCGAGCTCGTTCGCGAGGTCGCCGAGCGGACCTGGGACGCCGTCGAGCGTACGCGCGCCGAAGCGGCCCTGCAGGAGCAGAAACAACGACTCCGCCTCGCGCTCGAAGCGTCGGCCGGCGGCTCGTGGACCTGGGGCCCCGCGACCAATGAGGTCGACTGGGACGAACGATTCCGCTCGCTGTATGGCTTTGCGCCCCACGATCCCGCAACACCTGACGCGTGGATGCCCCGCGTGCACGAGGACGACCGTCCGGGCGCGCTCGCCCTGCTCGACGAGATCCTGACGTCGACAACCAGGGATTCGTGGGAGCACACGTTCCGCGTCGTCCGGGCCGACGGAACAGTGACCTGGATCCAGAGCCGGGGCCGGGCCGACCGAGACGCCGACGGCAGAGTCACGCGGCTCTCGGGACTCGACATGGACATCACCGAGCGCCGCAGGATCGAGGATGCGCTCCAGGCCCGTCGAGACGAGGAACACGATCGCGCGCTGCGAACGCTGCTCGAAACCGCCACGCAGGGCATCGTTTCGGCGGACGCGCGCGGGATGCTCGTCTTTGCGAATCGTGCGATCGAAGTGATGTTTGGCTGGGCCGCCGAAGAGCTGATCGGCCAACCGATCGAGCGCCTCATCCCATCGGTCTTCCGCGAGGGGGCGAGCCCTGCGGGCAGCCGGGATCTCGTCGGCACGCGCAAGGACGGATCCGCTTTTCCGATCGAAGTCACCGTCAATCACGTTCCCACGCCTGGCGGCGGACGCGCCTTCGCGTTCGTGACCGACATCACCGAACGCCAGCATGCGGCGGTGGCCCTGCGCCAACGCACGACCGAACTGGAATACCGGACGACGCAACTGAGTCAGATGGCGTGGGACCTGACGCTCGCCGAGCACCAGGCGCGCGAGCAGATCGCCAGGACGCTGCACGACGGCCTCCAGCAGCTCCTGGTCATCGTCGCGTTGAACCTCGATTACCAGCTGAAGCGGGAGGCTGAGGTTGGAGTCGCGCCGAGCGTGCCGCTGACCGAGGCGAAACAGCGGCTCGACGAAGCGATGGCCGTCGCGCGATCGCTGAACGTGGAGCTGTTTCCGCCGGTTCTGCATCGTTCCGGACTTCCCGCCGCTCTGACATGGCTGGCGAACTGGATACACGAGAAGTACAGGCTGACGGTGCACATCGCCGCAGATCCGCGCGCGGACTCGGGGCGGAAAGATGTCCGCACGCTGCTTTTCGAGTCGGTCAGGGAGCTGCTCTTCAACGCGGTCAAATACGCGAAGACGGATCGAGTAACGCTGGCGTTGGAGCTCGATGCCGACGATCAGCTGTGTATCACCGTCACGGATCAGGGGGTGGGGTTCGAGCCGGCGAGGCTGGACGATCGGTCGATCACCGGCCAGGTGGGCTGGGGGCTGTTCCGCATCCGCGAGCGGCTGACGCTGCTCGGCGGCCGCCTGGACATCGACAGCGCGCCTGGAAGGGGGACCCGGGTCCGTATTGTCGCGCCGCGCGACACCGCACCGGACACTCTGGCCGGCGCGAACGAGTCGAACTTCGCGCTCACCGGAGCGGTATCGGCGGTGGACGACGAACGCGCGTCCCCGGACGCGTTGAGGATTCTCATCGTCGACGATCACCCGGCGGTCAGGCGGGCGCTGCGCGAGATGCTCCACCGGCGGCCGCAGCTCTCGGTGGTCGGCGATGCGTCCAACGGCTTCGAAGCCATCGCTCATGCGCATACGCTGCGACCCGATGTGATCCTCATGGACGTCTCGATGCCGCACATGGACGGTGTCGAGGCGACGGCGCGCATCCGCGCCGAGCTCCCCCACATCGAGATTCTCGGAGTGTCCATGCTGGCTCGGAGCGAGACCGCGGGCGCGATCGAGCATGCGGGTGCGGCCGCCTTCTTCGTCAAGGGGACCGACACGCAACGGTTGATCGATCACCTCCTGGCTTTTCACGCCGCCCGCGAGATTGACAATCGCAGGGGTGCGTAGTGCCGGCCCGCCCCCGCGTCCTGCTCGTCGACGATCATCCAGGCATCGTGCAGGCGCTCGGCCGTGTGCTTGCACCCGCCTGCGATGTCGTTGGCGTCATCGCCGACGGCCGCGAGGTCGCCGACGCCGCCGCGCGGCTTCAGCCGGTCGTGATCGTGCTGGACCTGAACCTGCCGAACGTCAGCGGACTGGACGTCTGCCGCCAGATCACGCAGAGCAATCCGCGCGTGAGGGTCATCATGATCACCGCCATGGCCGACGATGCCATCAGGGATGAGGCGCTGGCGGCCGGCGCATCGGGCTTCGTCCACAAGTCCGCGGCAAACGATCTCATCGTTGCCATCCAACGGATATGGGCGGAGACGAACCAATACTAATATTGAGTCGTGCTGTTCACGGAACCGACGTTTCTCTTTCTGTTCCTGCCGATCCTGCTCGCGCTGTATTTCATCAACGGCTCGCGCGAGCACGGAGCCGTACGGCAACTGGCTGCTGCTGGTCGCGAGCGTCATCTTCTACGCCAAGGGCGGCGGCGCGTTCACGTGGCTGATGCTCGGGTCGATCGCGTTCAACTACTGGATGGCGATCGCGGTGCGATCGCGCGCAGGGGACGCCGGCGGCCGGCCGGCGGCTCGCCCTCGCCGTCGCCGTCAACCTCGTCGTCCTCGGCGTCTTCAAGTACGCGAACTTCTTCGCCGACAACGTCAACGCGCTGCTCCTGGCCCTGGGCGTCCAGCCAGCTCGTCGTGCCGCGCGTGCTGCTGCCGATCGGCATCTCGTTCTTCACCTTCCACGCCATCTCGTACGTCGTCGACGTCTACCGCCGCGACGCGACGGCGCAGAAGAGCCCGGTCCACGCGGCGCTCTACCTGCTGCTCTTTCCGCAGCTCATCGCCGGACCGATCATCCGCTACCGCGACCTCGCCGACCAGCTCGCGCGGCGCGTCGTGACGCTCGACGACTTCGCCGTACGGCGTCCGGCGCTTCGTCATCGGCCTCGCCAAGAAGGTGCTGATCGCCAACGTCGTCGCCGGCGCCGGCGGACCAGATCTTCGGCATGCCGCCCGCCGAGCTGTCGCCGGCGCACGCCTGGCTCGGCATCGTCTGCTACACGCTGCAGATCTACTTCGACTTCTCCGGCTACTCCGACATGGCGATCGGCCTCGGCCGGATGTTCGGCTTCCGCTTCCCCGAGAACTTCCGCTGGCCCTACATCGCCGACACGCGTGCAGGAGTTCTGGCGCCGCTGGCACATCTCGCTGTCGACCTGGTTCCGCGACTACCTGTACATCCCGCTCGGCGGCAACCGCGTGCGCGCCGGCGCGCACGCTACGTCAACCTGGTCATCGTCTTCTTCCTGTGCGGCCTCTGGCACGGCGCGAGCTGGAACTTCGTCATCTGGGGCCTGTTCCACGGCGTCGTTCCTCGTCGTCGAGCGCGCTGCGGCCTGCTGCAGCGCAGTCCGCGACGCTGCCGATCGCCTCGGCGTCCGCGCATGGCCGATCTGGCCGCACGTCTACACGCTGCTCGTCGTGATGATCGGCTGGGTCTTCTTCCGCGCCGAGACGCTGCCTGGCGCGATCGCGTTTCTCGAAGGCGATGGCCGGCGCTGACGACGGCGGCGCCGACGCCGTACACCGTGTGGTGGTATCTGACGCCCGAGTTGTGGCTCGCGCTGGCGGCCGGCGCGATCGGATCGACGCCGTGGGTGCCGGCGCTCGCCGGCCGGCTGGCGGCGCGCAGTCCGGAGGCCGGCTGGCACTGGAGTGTCTCGCTGTTGAGCAGCGCGACGCTGCACGGCGCTGCTCGTCGCCTCGATCATGCAGATGGCCGCGCGCACCTACAACCCGTTCATCTATTTCCGATTCTGATGGCCACGCACGAGAGCCGTGACAAGTCGTTCCGGCGGCCGCTGCTGGTCGCGCTGTTCCTCTGCGCGATCTCGCTGCCGCTGGCGGCGAACCTCGCCGGCGTCGACGGCGGCGATCCGGGCGCGGAGAACCGCGAGCTGGCGGCGTTTCCGCGCGTCGACGGCACGCGGGCGTCGCTCGCCGCCTTCCCCGCCGGCTTCGGCCTCTGGTTCGACGACCATTTCGGCTTCCGCTCGGCGCTCGTCCGCTGGTACGGCGAGAGCCGTCTGTTCGTGCTCGGCGTGTCGCCGTCGGCCGCGGTCGTCAAGGGCGCGGACGGCTGGTTCTTCTACGGCGACGACAAGGCGATCGAAGACTACGCGAACGCGACGCCGATGACGCCGCCGAGGCGCTGGCGAACTGGCGCGCGGCACTCGTGCGCGCGCGCGACTGGCTGCCGTCAGCGCGGCATCGCGTACGTCTTCACCGATCGCGCCCGACAAGCACGTCGATCTACCGCGAGAAGATGCCGCCGACGCTCGCGCGCGTCGGCGACGTGTCGCGGGCCGATCAGCTGTTCACCGCGCTGCAGGACACCGGCATCGCCGTGGACGTGCGAGCCGTCGCTCCTCGAGGCGAAGCGCGGCGAGCGCATCTACCATCAGACCGACACGCACTGGAACGATCGCGGCGCGCTCGTGGCGTACCAGCGGATCATCGAGGCCGTGCGCGCGCAGGTGCCGGCCACGCCGCCGGCCTGGACGCGCGACGATTTCGAGCCGGTCGATCGCGTCGTCGAGGGGCTGGATCTCGCCGGCATGATGGGATTGACGCGCGTGCTGCGCGAGACCGACCTGACGCTGGTGCCGCGCCGCCCGCGACGCGCGCGCGTCGTCGAGCCGGCCGGCGCCGAGCCGACCGATCGAGGTGGGACGCCTGATCACCGAGATCCACGACTCGTCGCTGCCGCGCGCCGTCATCTTCCGCGATTCGTTCGTGTCGCGCGCTCGTGCCGTTTCTGTCCGAGCACTTCAGCCGCGCGGTCTATCTCTGGCAGAACGATTTCGACGCCGGCGTCGTCGACAAGGAAGCATCCGGACGTCGTCATCCAGGAGATCGTCGGCCGGCATCTCTACGACTTCATCCCGTCGCCCGAGCTCGTGCCGGGCCACTGACGCGAACGTGACGCGTCGCGCATTCCGTTGCGATCGAGACTTCATCGTCCGGCGGCAGCCAGTGCCCGTAGCCCTCTCCGAACCAGGTGCGCGAGAATCCCTGTCCGGAGCGAGCCACCCGGCCAAGGCGATCGGCGTAGAAGCGCATCCACGCGTCACAACGATCGCGAACACGGGAGCGAATCGACTCGCGGCTGAACCGATACCGGCTCGGATTCATCGATTCGTCCAGATGATCAGAGATAAACGCCTGCAGCAGGTGATCCCGATCGACTCCGGCTCGCAGCCGCCAGCCTCCAGGCGACGACTCGAGCAAGGGCGGCCACACCCGGTCGCCGATCCGGACGGGTTGACGGAGATTCATGTAGAACTTCATGCCCGCGTAGTTGGCGGCCAGATCGGCGTTCGAATAGATTCCGCTGACGAGCGTCCCGTAGTACCTGTGCTCCTGTTTCACGCCGCGAGCGACGGCCTCCGCGACCGCGGCAGCGCTGTCGGCCCCATCCGCTTGTGCGCGCTTCACCTCGTCGTAGTACTCGTGACCCTGCTGAAAGAAGTGATCGATCTTGTCGGTGCCGAGATAGAACCCGTGGACGTTCACGGTCGGTGAATCGAACAGAAAGGAGAACGGCACCGGCGAGAACGCCCGCCTGTAGATCGAGTCGAACACGCTCGGAAGAAAGCCCGGCGGACCGTCTTCGACTCGAATCTGCTTCACCCAGCTGACGAGACGAGACACGAACACGTTGCTGCCGACCCATTCGGACAGCACGCGCTCCGGCTCGCGACCCGTGCGATCGGATTCAATGATGTCGCTGATCCTCCGCGACAGCGTGGGGCCGATGTCGTGGAGCGGGCCACGTGGCGTGGTGACTTGATCCGTCTCCATCGCGGCCGCCGCCTGAGCGGTGGCCAGAACGGACGCGATCAGGCACGTCAGGCGGATGAGGATGTGGACGCGAAGGCGCAATGCTTTAGCTTGCCACACGCGCGGAATCGCGTGATCCGCCGACTCTTTACAACAAATTGTCGGGCCCGGCGTCACCTGTTCCCGTAAAATGCCGAGCTTCACCCTTCTTCTTGTGGAGTTCGGTTATGGAACGACGAACACGGCGTCTGAATGTCTGGGCTCTCGTCAGTCTGGTCGTGGCTCTCTGCTCTCTCGCGGGCAGGGCGGAGGCCGCGCCATGCGCTCCCGAGCCGACCGACATGTCGGTGTCCTTCGGCACGCTCATTACGTGCGATACCTCCGCGGGCGGCGACACCGATCTCTTCCGTTTCTCAGCATCCTCGGGTGATCGTGTGCTCGCCGAAGCGCTGCTGATCAGCGGAACGGGCTACACGCCGTTTATTCAGTTGTTCGCGCCAGACGGAACGGCGCTCGGCGCAACGTGGGGTCCGGCCCGCCTGGATCAGGTCGTCCAGCAGACCGGCACCTTCACCGTCGCCGTTTCCGCGCTCAGCGGGGCCGGAAGCGGCCAGTACTCCGTCATGGTCTCGTGCCTCGGCGGCGCCTGTACACCGCCACCGCCGCCGCCCGGCCCGCCACCCGGCGGGAACGTGGCGTGCGAACCAGAACCGACGGATTTCTTTCCCGGCCTCGGCACGCGAGTCACCTGCGACATCGTGCCGAACGCAGACACTGATATCTATCGCTTCACCGGCGCCACGGGCGATCGCGTCCTCGCCGAAGCCGTGCTGCTCGCCGGCACCAACTTCTCGCCGTTTATTCAGTTCTTCGCGCCAGACGGAACGTCGCTCGGCGCAACGTGGGGCCCGGCACGGCTGGACGTCGTGCTCCCGCAGTCGGGCACGTACAGCGTCGTGATCTCCTCGCTGAGCGCTGCCGGAAACGGAACCTACGCGTTCACGGCGTCGTGCCTGGGTGGGAGCTGCGGGCCGCCGCCGGGAGAGCTTCCGAGCATGACGTTGACACTTACCGGTTGCACGATGTGCGCTCCCGGCAACACGTACACCGTGCAGGCGCATCTCAGCAACCCGTCTGCGCACAGCGTCACCGCCGAGATGAAGATCGGCTTCAGGTTGCCGAACGGGACACCGCTGAACATTCTCGGCAACAAGCATCTCGAGGTGCCTCTGCCCGCCGGCGTCAACACGACGTTCAACCTCTTCAGCTTCCCGTGGTTCAGCGGCGGCCCGGCCGGACGCTGGACGATCGAGGCCACGCTGTCGGAGCCGGATCTCGGGCTGGTCTACAGCCGCGCGGTGAAGACGTTCGGGGTCACGCCGTAGTGATATGGTTCGCCGCATGATTCCGAGTGAATTCCTGCGGCGGACCAGCGCCGGCGCGTGCTTCCTGGCGGTGGCTCTCGGCGCCACCGCCGGTCACGCGCAGCGGCCGGCATTTCAGGTGCACGAAGCGACAATTGCCGATCTGCAGCGAGCCATCCAGAGCAAACGCGTCACCACCGTCGGGGTGGTCGAGCAGTATCTGAGACGAATCAAGGCCTTCAACGGCCGGTGCGTCAACGAGCCGCAGGGAATCCTCGGGCCGGTGACGACGATTCCTCGTGCCGGGCAGATCAACGCGCTGTCAACGCTCAACCTGAGGCCGGCGGCGCGCGAACGCTGGGGCTTCGACGCGCGGAAGGCGCGCAGCCTCACGGATCGCGTGGACGCCGCCGCCGACATGCCCGACGCGCTCGAAACCGCGGCCGCCCAGGACCGCGCGTTCGCGCGCACCGGGAGGCTCGTCGGGCCTCTCCACGGCGTGGTGATCGCCATCAAGGACCAGTACGACACGAAAGACATGCGCACGACGTCTGGCGCCGACGCGCAGTACGCGAACGATCGCCCGCCGGACGACGCGACGTTCGTGGCGCGCCTGCGAGAGGCGGGCGCCATCATCCTGGCCAAGGCCAACCTCGCAGAGTACGCCGTCGATGGCGCGCGCAGCTCGTTCGGCGGCACCTTCTGCAACCCCTACGACACCGAGCGCGAGCCGGGCATGTCGAGCGCGGGCTCGGCGACCGCCGTCGCCGCCAACCTGGTCACCTGCGGGATTGCCGAAGAGACGGTTGTCTCTGTCCGGTGGCCGGCCTCCGTCAACAGCCTCGTCGGTCTCGCGCCCACGAAAGAGCTCGTCAGCACCGACGGGATGATCGGCGCCGGCCTCAACATGCGAGTCGGCCCGATCTGCCGCACCGTGCAGGACACGGCCAGAATTCTCGACGTGATTGCCGGGTACGATCCGAAGGACGAGTACACGGCGCTTGGCATCGGACGCACGCCGGGCGCGAGCTACCTGTCCGCGACCAGCGCGCGGTCGCTCGCGGGCCTGCGCATCGGCGTCGTGCGCGAGTACCTGAATCGAACGCTGCTGGCCAAAGCGGACGAGGAAAGCGTCGAGCTCGTCGAGCGCGCGATCGCTTCGCTGAAACAACTCGGCGCCACGATCATCGATCCCGGGCCCGAGGGAGCGCTGTTTCAGCGTTGCATCGCGCGTTCTGCGCCAGAGCTGTTGAGCTCGGCGTTCACCCGGCAGTACCGCCAGATGTTTCCCGTGGACGCAGCCGGGAAGCCACAGGGCGATCAGATCACGACGATGGTCGAGCTGCGCGCCGATCCGGCGCGCGTCCCGGAGGCCCTGACGCTCCGGAGCCTCGGCGGCGGGTTCGGCGAGCCGGGCGAAGACAGGTACATGATCAACCGCTACCTGCGGGAGCGCGGCGACGCCAACATCAAGACGAACGCGGACCTGATCGCCAAGGCGACGTTCTACGCCGATCCGAACTTTCCGGACCGGCGGGCCGCCCGCGAGCAGGCCGAGCGCGGGACTGCCCTGGACACGTCAACACGCATGCACACACGGTTCGCGCTGCAGACGCTGCTGATGCAGTGCATGGAGGAGCAGAAGCTCGATGCGCTGGTGGCGCCCATGTCCACGGTGCCGCCGCGAAAGCTGCTGTCCCCGCGCGAGCCGCCGAGCAACGGACGAACCGCGATCGGCTGGTTCATGTTCGGCCAGCAGGGGTTCCCGGTGATCACGGTGCCGGCCGGATTCACGACCTCCGTCTGGGATCGGGAACGTGCGGGGGAAGCGACACGTCTCGTCGGCCCGATTCCGGCGGCGCTTCCGGTCGGCGTCGATTTCATCGCGCGGCCATTCGGCGAGCCGATGCTCTTCCGTATTGCGGCCGCCTATGAGGCCGCGACGAAGAACCGCCGGCCGCCCGCAGATTTCGGTCCGCTGCCCTGACCGCCACCTGACGTATCCTGCTGCTCGATGGCCAAGAAGAAGACAGCTGTCCGCAGGAAAAAGCAGGCCGCCGCGTCGATTGGTCTGTCTCCGGCGGAGACTCGCACCGGCGTCGGCGCGGCCGAGGAACTGACACCGATCGTCGAACGCGACGGCGGCGCCGTCCTGGGCGTCTATCGCGACCCCTTTGGCAGCACGCCGATCCTGATCGTCTCGCTGCCGATCGATCGCGTCGAGCCCACGCCCTATCAACGCGACCCCTCGGAAACGCACGTCAAGCGCCTGATGAAAGTGATCGAGACGCTCCAGCGCTTCCTCGACCCGATCATCGTCGTTCGCCACGCCGATCGTTACTGGACACCCAACGGGAATCACCGGCTCCAGGCGATGCGCCGCCTGGGCGCCAGGGCAATCGTGGCGCTGCTCATCCCGGACGCGGAGATCGCCTACCAGATCCTGGCGCTCAACACCGAGAAGGCCCACAACCTGCGGGAGAAGTCGCTCGAGACGATCCGCATGGCGCGCGCGCTCGCCGATGACAGGCGAGAACCGGAGGAGGCATTCGCCTTTCAGTTCGAACAGCCGTCGTTTCTGACACTCGGCGCGGCGTACGAGTCGCGGCCGCGACTGAGCGGCGCCGTCTACCAGTCGGTGCTGCGCCGGATTGACGAGTTCCTCGACAAGCCCCTGCCGAAATCGGTCGCCGAACGTGAGCGGCGGGCGCGGCTCGTTCTCGCACTCGACGACCGGGTCACGGCGATCGTCGAGAAGCTGAAAGCTCGGGGCCTGACGAGTCCGTATCTCCGCCCGTTCGTTGCCGCGCGAATCAACCCGATCCGTTTTTCCAAGGCCACCAGTTTCGACTTCGACGAGGTGATGGAAAAGATGACGGCCGCCGCGGGCAAGTTCAACATCGAACGCGTGAAGCCCGAAGAGGTGACGAAGGCGGCGGGGCCGCCGGGCGACGAGGACTAGCGGCTCCTCGTCATCAGATCACCGCTATGGCTTCGATCTCGATCATCCAGTCCGGGTGCGCCAGCGCCGAAATCTCGACGAGCGTCGAGGCGGGACCTTTCGTCCCGAGAAACTCCTGCCGCAGCGGGGCAAGGTCGGCGCGGTAACGCATGTCCGTCACGTAAGTCGTGATCTTGACCACGCTGGCCATCGTCCCGCCTTGAGACTCGACGAGCGCCTTGATCGCCTCGAACGCTCCGCGCGCCTGCCCGGTGAAGTCGCCGCGGCACGCAACGCCGCCGTCCGGTGTGTACGCGACCTGGCCGGACAGAAACAGGATGGTCTGGGCCTGGCTGACCTTGACGCCCTGGCTGTAAGTCGCCGGCTCGAAAAGACCCGTCGCGCCGAACTTCTGAATGGTGGCCATGTTGGCTCCTGAGAGAGGACGACCTCTACGGTTGCGTAGTATCACACACGCTTGAATCCGCGGTGCGAGTTGCATAACGATCGCGGGGCGCGGAGCGTTGCTGATCGTACGCCCGCAGGGAGAGAGGGTGAACTGGTGGCGGACCATATCCAGTCCGGGCGGGCGTATGTGCTCGGCAACCAGGCGGAAGAGCTGGAGCGGCTCGATCGCCAGGCGCAGATGATCGAGCGCCCGACGCGGCTGCTGCTGCAGGCCGCTGGTCTGACGAAGGGCATGCGCGTGCTCGACCTTGGCACCGGCCTTGGCCACGTCGCAAGACTCGCGGGAGAACTCGTCGGCCCGACCGGATCGGTCACGGGACTCGACCAGTCTCCAGACGTGCTGGCCGCGGCCCGCGACCGCACGGAGCGCGCGGGAATGACACACGTCAATTTCGTAGACGGCGACGTCACCACCTGGCGCAGTACCGAACCGTTCGACGTCGTCGTCGAGCGGCTCCTGCTCTTTCACGTCGCGGATCCGGCTGCGGTGGCACGGTACCACATGGCCAATCTCCGACGGGGCGGACTGTTCGCGGCGATCGAATTCGACCTTGGCGGCGCGCGCGCCGAGCCGCCCATGACACTCATGGATGAGGGCGTCCGCTGGGTGGAGGCCGCGTTTCGCGCGGCAGGCGCGTGGCCCCGGATTGGCGCGCGGCTCAGCGTGCTGCTGGACGAGGCGGGATTCAACCGTGTCTCGACCTTCGGCGTTCAGGCGTACTTCCCGCCCTCCGATCCGTCCGGCATCGCGATGCTTGCGGGGGTCGTGCGCAGCCTCGCTCCGGCAATCATCCGCCACGGGATCGCGACGGCCGAGCAACTGGAGTTGACGACGCTCGAGCACCGCATGGGAGAGGCCGTCCGGCAGGCCGGCAGTGTGGTACTGACGCCAACGGTCGTCGGCGCATGGGGGGTCTCTCCGTAGTTCAGATCGGCTACTCTTACCTGGCTTATGCGCACACTGATACGCTGGCGTGTTTTCGTCGTCGTTCTTGCACTTGCTGCGCCCGCCTTCGCCCAGCAGCCGGCGTCGATCTCGCAAGATGATGCCGCCGCGATTCAGGCGCTTGTCTCGAGCTATGCACGCGCGCTCGGCGGCTGCCGCGCGGAGGAGTTCGCGGATCTCTTCGCTCCGGACAAGAGCTATTTCGCGAGCGGCTTTCGCGGACAGATTGCCGGACGCGAGCGTCTGATCGCCCTGGTGCAGAGCGAACGCCACTGCGTGGCAGCGGCCGGCACGACGCCGGCTGCGCGCCCTGGCGGCAGCAACGGACCGACGGTGGCCGTCGAGGCCACAGCGTCCGGAGCCCGTGGCGTCGCCGACATGGGCGGTGCCGGCCAGTATCAGGACGAATACGTGAAGACGGCGAACGGCTGGCGATTCCTCTCCCGCACGGTGCTCATCCCCGCCGAGAAAAACGCGGGGCTGGACGCGAAAGAGATGGCGGCGATTCAGCGACTCGCCGGCCCGGGACTCGGCGACTACTACGTGCCCGACCAGAACGGCGTCAAGCGGCTGAGGACGTCGGGCGTCGAGATCAAGGTCTCCGACGGCGCCGTGACCGGACGCGCCTACCTCAAGGACGGCGGCTACTACGACGATGTGTACGAAAGGGTGGCGCCGGGACAGTGGCGCATCAAGTCGCGCACCCGCGTCGGAGAGTGAATCGAAAATCTTGCAGGTTTGTCGTTGCCTGGGGCGTCGCACCTTCATAGAATGCTCGGCTCAGCAGTATCAAACTCGCTGGTGAGCAATCGGGAGGTGGCCGATGAGAAGACATGCGCTGATCGGGTTCGCACTCGCCGTGGTTTGGCTCGGAGAACCGGGGGCCGCGGCTGCGGCGACCGTGAGCTTCGCGGACTTGTCGGTGCCGGGCACGGGTGCCGCGTCCTTCGGGGCAACCGTGCTTCACGACGGGTTCGTTTTCAGCTCGAATCTGGCGTTCGGGCCGCCCGGACTCAGCATCTGGAAGAACGACGACGTCGGTCATCCCGCCGGTGGTGCACCCGCCACGTCGCTGTTCGAGTACACCGCCGGGAGCATAACGACCATTACTCGGGCCGACGGCGGCACTTTCGGCTTGAATGCGATTGACCTGGCTCAGTGGGGGGTGGGTCTGGCCAGCTTCCCGCCAACCTTTACCGTCACGTTTACCGGATTACGAGCGGATGCGACGACCGTCCAGCAGACGTTCACGGTGGCAAATTTCGTGGGCGCTCCTCAGTTGCAGACCTTTTCGTTCACGAATTTCTCCGATCTCGTCAGCGTCCGCATGACCCAGGGAATATACCAGCCGGGCACCGCATTCCAGTTCACCAACCTGGTGTACGTGACCGGTCCCTCGGTGTTGTGCGACACGCAGGTGGACCACCCCACCTACGTGAATGGCGACCAGGTCCTGGTCACGGCGCTCCGCTTTGCCAACCTGACGCCCGACCCGGTAGCCTCTGAAATCAAGGTGTGGCTCGGCACACCCGCCGGAGCCGTCTCGATCATCAACGCGGGATCCACGGGTTCGGTGATGCTTCCGCCAGGCCTGGATGTGAATCTCGGACCGTTCACGCTGTTGGGGTGACACCCGCACTGCCCCGCGGCGGCTACGAGTTCAGCTGCCGGCTCCTCAATCCCACGACCGGAGAGCTTCTTGTATCGAAGCGAAGCTCATTCGTGATCCACTGACTTTCGCGCCGAACCGCGCAGAAAAGCTGAGCCATCGTCCTGTCGCTGACTGAGGACAGCCGAGCCGTTGTCTGCAAAAAAGGCCTGAATTCTCACAATATCGATTGGCATCCCCCTCGCACTAAGGGCCAGCGGAGGCCGTCATGAAGCGTATGTTGGTCCGAGTCGCCGGTCTGATGGTTGTGTTCGGTGCGTTGAGTGTCGCCACAGCGCGGGCCGACTCGCATTTCTCAATCCACGTCGGCGTCGGCGTGCCGGTCGCGCCGGTTGTCGTCGCTCCGCCAGTGGCTGTGGCTCCCGCTCCTTATCCCTATCCGGCCTATCCGGCTTACTACGGGCCGGCTCCGTATCCCGGTTACGTGTGGCAAGCGGGCTACTACGTCGGCTACCAGTGGTACCCGGGCGCGTGGGTTCCTCGTGGGCGCGTTTACGCTGCGCCGCGTTACCCGTACGGCTACGGACGCGCCCGCGCCTACCGCGGCCGCTACTGAGCAAAACCCGCGGATAGCAGCGCTCGACCTGCCGATATCTCGAGACAAAGGCATGATCCTGGCTGCGGTTGCGCAGCCTCAGAAAGCTGCGAAAAGGACGACTGATGCGCCTTATACTCCTCCGCAATGCGCCGGGCGTTTGTCTGCCTCGTCGCCTCGATGCTGCTGGGGAGCTGCCACGAAGGTCCGCACCTTAACCAGCCCTCGCCGCTGCCCATCCCCACGGCGGTTCCGTATTTCCTCACCGCCGGCGCGAGCGTCGGCCTCGGCGCCGACGCCGGCCACGCGACGATCAGCGTCAAGGTCCAGAACGTCGAGGGCGCGGCCATGCAGGACGTCCCGGTCACGTTCGCGACCGATCAGGGCACGATCGACCCCGCCAACGCGATCACGCTCGCCGACGGCACCGCCCGGGCGTTGCTGACCGCCTCGGTTACGGCCACGGTCCTGGTCTCAACCAGAACGTTGAGTCAAAAGCTCCTGGTGACCGCACAGGCACCCCCGGTCGCACCGCCCGTGCCCCCCACCACGCCGCCACCGGGCCCGACGCCTCCGTCGGTCGCCGCGTTGAGCGTCTCCCTGGCCGCGACGCCCGGGGCCGCCGGATCTCCGACCACGTTCGATTTCGCGAGCAACGGCACGATCGTGCAAGAGGTCTGGACGTTCGGCGACGGCAGCCCCGCCGTCACGACGACCACGCACGCAACCACGCACGTGTACGCGAGCGGAGGCTCGTTTAACGCGGGCGTAACGGTCCTCGACACGTTCGGCCGAACGGCGGCGTCGACGCTCACCCTCTTGATCGTCGCCCCGCCAGCGCCACCAGCGCCGCCGGCGCCGAGCTACGCGGTTACGCTGGTCGCTTCCCCCACCGCCGTTCTGGTGGGCGGCACGTCCATGCTGACCGCGACGCCCATCGCGCAGAACGGTGCGCCAGCGCCAACCAGTTACGCCTGGGATTGCGATGGCGACGGCGTGACGGACTTTACGACAGCTGGCAACTCTCAAAGCTGCCTGTATGCCACCGTCGGCACCTTCACGTCGAAAGTCACGGTCACGGGCGGGATCGCCGCAGGATTGGGGACAGTGGCCATTACGGTGAGCAACGCAGTCCCGGTCATCACAGTCAGCTGTAGTACCGTAACGTTTCCGAATCCCACACTCTGCGCCGTCTCAGCCACCTTGCTCGGATCGCCGGTGCCGTCGACGTCGATTACGAGCGTGAGCTGGGATTGGGGCGACGGTTTCACTAGCACGAGCGCCGGCAATATCGCCGGGCATGCCTATCTCGGCAGCTTGACGTGGCACGTGCTGGCGACGGTGACGGTGACAGGTGCGACGAACTTTGGCATCGGCTCCGGCACCGCCATCGTGAACTAGGCTCGCGCCAACCACGAACGCTCACGCCTTCTTCATCGGCGTATCGACGTCTACGCGCGCAACGATCCGCCGCGCCAGAAGTGAAGGCGACGCGATCCGCCTTGACGCGCTGCCTATCGCGGTGAGACGCCGTAGGTGGTAGATGTCCCGACAGTGAACTTGCGGTAATTAGAAAAATCGGACACTCCGCTGACGCGTTCCTGTTTCACCAGGAACAGGCGCGCACTGCCGGCCCACGTGACCCGTGCCGGCAGCCAGATCTCGTCGTTGATCTTGCGGCGCTCGTACATCGCGCGAGCGCCCTTGTGCACGCGCGCGAACAGGCCCCAGCCGAACGACAAATCGTCGAGGGCCTCGATCTCGACGCGGGCGATCTCGGCATCCGCTTCGTTGATCCAGGCCCTCGCCCGGAAGTGCTGCATCATCTTCCCGTCGTCGGTCGTCGGCTTGACGCCGGCCCGCGGCGTCGCCGTCGCGACGATGGCATCGCGGCCGTCGATCGCTTCCCGTCCGACCAGCCGGACGTCGTAGATGCGAAAGAGATCGTCGATCGCAGCCTGCAGTTCGCGGCGATCCTTGTCCTCGCGCCGCGTTTCCTGATCCCGGCCGGAGGCGCTCGACACCGTTCTGGCGTACGACTCGGCGCTTTTTTGCCGGTCTCGATCCTCGCTCGCCAGCTTGTCGGGCGGCACGGGCCGGCCGTCTTCCTCGATCAGGCGGCGGTAGCGGCCCTCGCCTGGCAGGCCCGGATAGACCTCGAAGACTTTCACCGAGGTGTCCGTGGTTCGGCCTTTGCCGTCCACCTTTGTCTGCGTCGCACGCTCGACGTAGGTGTACCCGCTCTGCCGCTCGTCGTCTGTGGCGAGATGCGCCTTCACGCGTGCGGTAAATGCCTGGGGATCCGGGAGCGGCCTGTCCTGGGCCGCGGCCAGCACAAGTCCACACAACACGACGGCCACGCGGTGCATGACTCGATTATCGCCGGTTGGCTCCGAGCGGTGCTCGACCTCAACCGCAGGCGGGTCTACATTGCCGCCAATCCCGCCCGTTCAGCGGTTCGGCCCGTTTATCGCGAGAAGGGGCCGGAGCGTGCGAACGTCCTCCAGATCCTGCAAGGCGTTTACGCGCGCGATGAGCGCGTCGGCCCGCCGGGGGCCGAGTACGGGCGCCATCAGGCTTCGCGCCTTCGCGTTCACGCCCGCCGTGTCCAGGGGGTTCTCCTTTGTCCCGGGAGCGTGGCGCGTGAAGTGGCTGACCGTGCGCCCATCTCGCAGTGTTACCTCGACCCGGCCGCTGCGCGGTGCGTCGGGAGTCATGAGCGCGCGATCGGCCACCAGTTGCACACGGGCCTTCACGGCACGGACTTGCGGGTCCTCCATGCGCTGGTGTGAATGGCTGTCGGCAAACGACACGGTGCCGTCGACGAGCGCCACCGCGATGATGTACTGACAGTTGACGTCGGGCATCGAGCGGTTGTCGACGACGCCGGCGCCGTCCTCAGGCAGCCGGACGACGATGCGTTCGACATTGTCCGGGGTGAGAGCGTGTGCACGGCGCAGCGTAAGGAACGCGTCGAGCGGTGCCTGGATGGGATAACCCACCGAGAACGTCTTGATGGCCGTCTCGGTGACGAAAAACCGTGTGCCGAGCGCCCCCACCATTTCTTCAGGCTTCGGTTCGGTGGAAAGCGCCTCGATCATGTTGTGCTCGCCGTCGAGCACGTCCTCGACGCCGGTGAAGCCCGCCTGGACCATGATGGCGGCCGTCACGCCGTTGCGCGCGCCCATCCCGGCAAAGTCGAAGGCCTTCTCGATGTGCTCGGTGTCGCGGGCCCAGCTCCAGATTCCCGAAACCTGCTGCGCCGCGTACGAGAGCGCGTACCGCATGCCTTTCTCATCGAGCCGGGCCAGCGAGGCCGCGGCGGCGGCGCTGCCGAACGTGGCGCTCGTGCCTTCCGCACTGCGGTGCGTGGCGCGCACGTGATCGGGACCGAGCGCCAGGAGAAACCGGCAGCAGACATCGTAGCCGAGCGCGACCGCACGAACGAGCTCGGTTCCCGATCGGCCTTCGCGCTCGGCCATGGCGAACGCGGCGGGCACCACGGCGCACCCCGGATGCGCCTTGGTGACCGGCTCGAAATCGTCGGTCTCGTCGGCGTGGGCGAACATCCCGTTGGCGAGCGCTGCATTGACCGCCGTCGTCCTGATGGCCGTCGTCAGAACGGATGCTTCCGCGACGCCGCCCTGGCCTCGCACGTAGCGAATGGCCATCTCGCCGGGCTTGAGGCGCGCTCCCGACACCATCGCGCCGAGCGTGTCCAGGATGCGATGCTGCGCTTCCCGCACCACGTCGGGTGGCAGGCTTCGCGTCCGCGCCTCGACCATGTAGCGTGCGAGACGGCCCGTGACGTCTACGGCGGCGTTCGCCGACGAAGCCGCTCGTGGCGCCTGGCCCGGCGCCAGCGGTGATGCCGCGGAGCCGGTTGCCGGCAAGGCCGCCGCGGCGATGAGCCCGCCCGTTCCCAGCAACATGCGGCGCCGCGTCAGAGTGGAGCCGGCCGGCTTTGCAGGCACGGATTCGTTTCTACTGCGCAAAACAATAGAACAGGCCGGCGCCTCCGGTCCCCACCAGGTTTGCCTGGCTGCAGCCGCTAGAGGCATGGGCCGAGTTCCACGAGTTCGGATTCTCGCCGCCGCCCTGCTTGTCGTGGTGGCCGACGCGCGCGGCGCCTGCGGCGCCACTGGTCCAGTTGTTACAGGTCATGTCGCCTGGGAGCGCCCTGCCGTCGAGCCCGGAGCCTGTCAGAATGTCGTGCGTGTTCGGGTTGTCCCCGCGGCCGTTGACCATCGCGCCTTTTTCCGTCAGCGAGCCCTCCTTGCCGAGCTTGTTGTTGTCGCTGTGAAGATCGTCGACGTTCTGGGCAACCACGACGCCCTTGGCGTTCTGCCACGGGCCACGACCGATGCGGTCGCGCGCGTTGACCGCGGCCTGATTACCTGCCGCGCTCGAGCTGAGGTAGGCGCGCCAGGTCTTGCTGCCGGCGCCTGCCGTCGCGGCGAGCCGCTGGCAGATGGCGTCGGCTCCGGCAAGGCCACCGAGATTGGCGCCGTTTCCCGAGCCGGCGCTGGTGATGAAAAAGCTGATGTTGGGCGTGCTCTGCGAGAATGCCGGGTGACCCGCTCCGAACGCGACGAGGACGGCGACTGCGCTGGCGAGCGATAGCTTGGACATGTCAGCAACTCCTCTATTTGGCCTTCCTCGAACTTCTGCACGCGGCCCGAAGCAATCGGAGAGATTCGAGATTATAGTGCCTCTCTGTGGAGGTCACCATGCGACTCATGAGGTGTGCCGTTCTCTTTCTGCTTGGCGTTATCGGTCTCGTGCCCGGTGCCGCGGCTCAGCAACCGCAGCCGACGCGCGCCATCGTCAATGTTACCGGACAGCTCTATCGCGCGCAGAACAACAACCACTACACGGTGTTCCTGGTGACGCCCGACGGCATCATCATGAGCGATCCGATCAATCGCGATTTCGCACGGTGGCTGAAAGCGGAGTTCGCGACGCGTTTCAAGGCACCGGTTCGCTACGTGCTCTACACACACCGGGACTGGGATCACGCGTCGGGCGGAGTCGTGTTCGCCGACACGGCCGAGTTCGTCGGCCATGAAAACATGCTCAAGGCCCTCGCACCTCCTGCCGGCCGCCCTTCGCTCGACGCCGATGCCGTGAAGATGGACGCCAATCGGAACGGGCTGATTGAGCGCGCCGAAGCGACCGGCGCCGTTGCGGAGCGGTTCGCGCTGTTCGATTACAACCAGGACAACGTCGCGAGCAGCGCCGAGCTCGCGCGCGGATCCGTCAGCGACGTGTATCCGCCGGCCACAACCTTCTCCGACCGGCACACCGTCACGCTCGGAGGCAAGCGCGTCACGATGATCCATCTCGGAACGGCGCACGCGGACGATAGCTCCGTGCTCCACTTCCCCGACGAGCGGGCCGTGTTCAGCGCGGACATCGTGCAGGTGCGGCGGCTTCCGGGAGGGCTGGCCCCATCGGTCGGCGCGTGGATCGACGCGCTGAGGATTGTCAACGCGCTCGACTTCGATCACGCCCTGACAGGACACGCGCTTGCCGGCGCCAAGAAGGATGCCGCCGACCTCCTTCGGTACCTGGAGGAGATCTCGACAGGCGTCGCGGCCGGTATCGCGGCGGGCCGGAACCTCGCGGACATCCAGAAGACGCTCACGCTCGACGCTTACAGGAGCTTTGAACGGTGGGATACGATCCGGGAGGCGCACATCGCCTCGGTTTACGAATCGATCAAAGGAACGCGTCGATGAAGAGGTCGGGAGGGGCAATGGCGCCTCCCACCAACCGTCTACGTTGTGGTTCGGCGGACGTTCGTCGCCCGAGGCCCTTTCGCGCCGCCGTCGCCAAGATCGAACTCGACGCCATCGCCCTCGCGCAGCATGTCGATGCCCTCGCCGTAAATGGCGCTGGAATGAAAGAACACCTCTTTGCCGGAGGCATCTCGAATAAAACCGAATCCTTTGTCTGCTCGCAGTGTCTTGATCGTTCCTGTCATTCGTTACTCGCTTTCTATACGGACTTGCGGGAGGTCTCGTGCCGATATTCGGCATGACCAGAAAAACGAAGAGGTCGCCGGAATCCGGCGACCTCTCCTTGCCAGGTATCTTGGTTGCGGGGGCACGAAGCCGTCAAATACCGACCGCGCTCTACGTGGTGGCCGCGTGAGGCCGCCAATCCCTCCTGACAGGGACATCAGTTGATGTTACTTCAGAAAGCGGGCGCACGCTTTCTAAAAGGCATTCCGTGCCCTTGGCTGCGAGCAGACTTTCACCCCCCAGGCGGCCGAACCAGCGACACTGTAGCGGTTTGTCCCAGCTCTTAGCAGCCGGAATCAGAAGTGACTTAGGAACGAGTGCGTCCGGTCACCGGAGGTTCCTCGCTTGACCTTTCCTGAAGCGCCTTGTGTATGAAGCCCGCGATTGCGGCGCCGATCACCGGAGCCAGCCAGAACAGCCAGAGCTGCTGAAGGGCCCAGCCTCCAACGAACAGCGCGGTAGCCGTGCTGCGCGCCGGATTGACCGAGGTGTTCGTGACCGGGATGCTGATTAGATGGATCAGTGTGAGTGCAAGGCCGATTGCGAAACCTGCGAGTCCTCCCAGGGCGCGTTTGTGAGTGGTGCCGAGAATGACGACCAGGAACATGAACGTCATCACGACTTCGCACACGAGCCCCGCCGAAAGCGAATACCCGCCCGGTGAGTGCACGCCGTAGCCGTTGGAAGCGAACCCTCCGGCAAGATTGAAATCCGCGCGGCCGCTCGCGATGAAGTACAGCACGCATGCGCCGCCGATGCCACCGAGGACCTGCGCGACGATGTAAGGCAACAGCAGGGCGATGGGGAAGCGACCTCCTGCCCACAAACCGACCGAGACAGCGGGGTTGAAGTGACCGCCCGAGATCGGGCCCAGCGCGTACGCGCCCGTCACCACCGTGAAACCGAAAGCCAGTGACACCCCGAGCAATCCGATCCCGACGTCTGGAAAGGCGGCGGCAAGGACCGCGCTGCCGCAACCTCCAAGAACGAGCCAGAACGTGCCGAGAAACTCCGCAGAGAGCTTAGTAATCATTGCGGACTCCTTTGCTGCACCGCCTATCGTCGCACGATCGGGAATCAACGGGTCGGAGCGATCACGTCGGACGGCCCACTGACGCGCCCCACCGCTGCTGCACGCGGGCAGCCGTCAAGACCGACCGTGCTGTATGCGGTGGCCGCCTGAGGCCGCCAGTCCCCGCCCCTGTATTCCGGCCCGGGACATCACTGGGTCCCACTACAGAAAGCGTCCTGCCCGCCGGCCGGGCGCGATGCGGTCGAACGAAAGATACGCGTCATCCTCCGCATGGCGTATACTTGTGCGTCGGATCTTGCCGCGTGCTGTGCTGATTCCTGGCGTAACGAGCCTCTCCTGACTCGCTCCTCCCCGAGTTCCTAGCTACGAGACGAAATTCCGGACCACGGCACATCCCGTCGAGGCCGTGGAACTGCGCGCCGCCCAGGCGGCGTTGATGTCGCGTTTCGCGGCAGAGGAGTCAGATCATGGGTCGAAAGTTGTATGTTGGAAATTTCCCGTATGAAACCGGCGAAGCGGAGCTCCAGGAGCTGTTCGCGCGTTCCGGCACCGTGGAAACGGTGAGAGTGATGCGCGACATGGCCACGGGGCGGGCGCGCGGGTTTGCGTTCGTTGAGATGAGCAGCGATGACGAAGCGCAGAAGGCGATCACGGAGCTGAATGAATATCAGCTTGGGGGACGCAGTCTCTCCGTCAACGAAGCGCGGCCGAAGCCCGAGTATGCCGGGGGGTTCGGCGGCGGCGACTCGCGACGTCGGTCCGAGCCGCGTTGGTAAGCCAGTACGAAGGCCGTGGGGAGACAGGGCGCCGGCCCTGTCTCTCACAAGTCATGCCGTTGGTCGAGCAGGACTCGACGGCGACGGGTCAACAACCAGAGATCGGAGATGGATAAATGACGGGAACAATTCGGACGCTGCGAGTGGACAAAGGCTTCGGGTTCATCAAGGGTGAGACGGGGCAGGAATACTTCTTTCACCAGAGCGCTATCTATGGCGAGGGCATCACAGATCTGCGCGAGGGTGATGGCGTCGAGTTCGAGGTCGCCGACAGCCCCAAGGGTCCGCGGGCGGCGAGCGTCAAGCGCACCACGACGTAGGAGTACGGAGACCGAGGATCGGGTGGCAGAAAGGGACAAGCGATGAATGGAACGATATCAAAGGTGATCTCGGACAAGGGCTTCGGGTTTGTTCAGGGCGAGGACGGCCAGGAGTACTTCATGCACCGGAGCGCTGTCCGGGACGGCTCGGTCTTCGAGCAGCTGCGCGAGGGCCAGACGGTCGTCTTCGAGGCCGGCCGCGGCGACAAGGGACTGCGCGCGGAGAACGTGCGCATCTCCTGAGCCGGAAGAAGCGGCTTCCACCGCTTCCGCCCGCCGCTCCTCAGGACGATGCCGGACGGACGTGCTGGTTCCCTCCTCAAAGAAGCGCTTCCCCGTGCCCAACAGCTCAGTCGGTGCCTGAAAGTTACTGCCTTGCTTGGCCGGGACGCACAAGCACGAGCGGTTGAGAACGTGACGTTCCTCCCGGTCAGCATGATTGAGAACTTCCTGATCGATCTCGAGATAATTCTTGAAGCGATCGAAAGTGTGCGAGCACGAAAACCCCTTCACACGATTGAGGACGTTTCAGCCGTCTTGGACGCAGGCGTCGACGACCGCCGAAACGGCCGGTAACAACTGTCGCCTGAACCAGCGCCGGCGAGAGGAGTTCGACGGCAAGAGACTGCTCACGGCGTTCTTCCGACAACGCCTGGCGGCCAGCACGCTATCACGACCGGTATTCGCGTTTCAGGCAGCACCGCGGGCACCACGGCGCCGCGCAGTTGTCGACTTCTTCGACGGATCCTTCGAAGAACAGCATCTGATGAGACAGCGCTTCGAGGCTCAGGTTCCGCCGCAGCACAAACGCTGACTGCCTGGATGGATCCTGGATGGCCCCAACGAAAAAGGGCCTCCAGAATTCCTGGAAGCCCTTGAAAGCGTTTTGGTTGCGGGGGCGGGATGCCGTCAATACCGACCGCGCTCTACGTGGTGGCCGCATGAGCAGCAGCGCCACTATTCTGGATGGCTGGGGAGAAAAGCGCTGGCCTGCGGCAAGTATTTGTAAATCAACCACTTGCATATCGATGCGACCGGCGCGCTCCTTGTCATTCGAACTCGGTCCGGACCGAGTTTGCCGACGGCGGATTGACATGCCCTGGACTGCACGTTAGGGTTGCGACTCAATCCATGGCCGTCAAAACATGCGATCTCCGCTACATGAAAGCTGACACCGATTCTCCAGGGCTCGCTGGCGTTCGCGCGATCCATCGATCGGGCCGCGGCCAGCATGTACTCGCTCCAGCACGACGTGCTCGCGGCGCAACGGATTCCTAGGGCGTCGGTCGCGAGCCGTTCCGAGCTAAGCATGAATTCCTGGACACGCAAGCTGCGAATGGGCATGGTCGGCGGCGGACAAGGCGCGTTCATCGGCAGCGTCCATCGCATAGCCGCCGCGCTCGACGGCCAGGCCGAGCTCGTCGCCGGTGTGTTCTCGCGCGAGTGGGCGAACACGCAGGCGACGGGAGCTCAGCTCTATCTGGATCCCCGAAGGCTATACAAGACCTACGAAGAAATGGCGGCAGCCGAAGCCGGGCTTCCAGCCGATCGCCGCATCGATTTCGTCGTCATCGTCACGCCCAACAACGCGCACTACGGTCCGGCGAAGGCGTGCCTGGAGGCAGGCATTCACGTCGTGTGCGACAAGCCGCTCGCCTTCACGATCGAGGAAGCAGAGTCGCTGGCACAAACAGTCGAGAAGACGGGACTGGTCTTCGCGCTCACCCACAACTACACCGGCTACCCTCTCGTCCGCCATGCCAGGCACCTCTTTCAATCGGGCGAGATGGGGATCGTCCGCAAAGTCCTCGTCGAATACCTGCAGGGCTGGCTCGTCGAGCCGCAGGAGAAGCGCGGATCGAAACAAGCGTCGTGGCGGGTGAACCCTGCCGAGTCGGGAATCGGCGGCGCCATCGGCGACATCGGTACGCACGCGTTCAACCTCGCCGAATACGTCACCTGCGATCGCGTGACCATGATCGCGGCCGACAAGAGCACGTTTCTGCCGGATCGAACACTCGACGAAGACATCAACGCACTGATCCGCTTTCAAGGCGGTGGCAAGGGTGTCTTGACCGTCAGCCAGATCGCTACCGGCGAAGAGAATGGTCTGCGGCTTCGGGCGTACGGATCCAAAGGCGCGATTTTGTGGGCGCAGGAAAATCCGAACTATCTCGAGGTGTATCGTCACGGCAAGCCGCGTGAAACGCTGAGCCGCGGCCGGACCGAGTACCTCGATCCGGCAGCTACGAATGCGACGCGCATCCCTTGGGGACACCCCGAGGGCTACTTCGAGGCGTTCGCGAATATCTATGCGGGGGCGATCGAGGCTGTCCGTCGCCACATCGACGGCGTTCCGATGAAGTCATCGGAGTACGAATTCCCAACCGTGCAGGACGGGCTTCGCGGCATGCGCTTCATCTACAAAGGGATTGAGTCGGCGCGCGCCAACGGCACATGGATGGACCTCTGACGACAATGATGGGCATGAGAAGGGTGTTTCTTGCATCGTTTGCCGTGTTTTGCGTGAGCGCCGCGTTGAGTGCGCAGAATCCGGCACCGCCAGCCCCAACGCCTCCATCGATTCAAAGTCCCGCGTCGCAGAAACCGCCCGCGACGACAGTGGCACAGACTTACGCGCCAGAGTTCATTCAAGCAGGCCGGGGGCGATTTGCATCGCAATGCGGTTTCTGTCACGGCCGCGATACGCAGGGTGGTGAATCGGGCCCGGATCTCACGCGATCGTTGCTCGTGGCCGAAGACGTACGTGGCGACAAGCTGGCGCCGTTCCTGCGCGCGGGAAAGCCGGACAAGGGCATGCCAGCGTTCTCGCTATCTGACGGCGACATGGCAGCGGTTGTGGCGTTCATCCACGACGAGAAGACGAAGGCCGAGTCGGAGACCGGTGGCCGCCGGTCCGTCGAGTCCTCCGATCTGGCGACGGGAAACGCCGACGCCGGCAGGCGGTATTTCCACGGTGCTGGCGGATGCGCCCGCTGCCATTCGCTTACCGGTGATTTCGCCGCCATCGGATCGCGATATCAAGGATTGGCGCTGCTCCACCGCATGCTCTACCCCGGCTCGGGCCGCGACGCGGGCCCGGCACCGAATCCGCCAACGCTGACAGTAAGGATGGCGTCCGGCGACACGGCAACGGGAAAACTCGCCCATCGGGACGAGTTCACGATTACGCTGACCGACACAGCTGGCTGGCAACGTACCTGGCCGCTCGAGTCGGTGACCGTCAGCGGCGACGAGCCCCTTCGCGCGCACTCAGATCAGCTTCTGAAATACACCGATGACGACATTCACAACCTTGTCGCGTACTTAGTGACGCTCCGATAACCGACATGAAGATCTCGATCATCGCTCTTTCTGTCGCCCTTCCCCTTGTCCTCGCGACGGGTGCTATGGCGCAAAACGTCGACCCCGCGCTGCTGCTGAACCCGCCGGCCGATAGCTGGCCCACCTATCACGGCGACTACTCCGGCCGGCATCACAGTAGCCTGTCGCGCATCACACCGGACAACGTGAACCAGATGACGCTGGCGTGGGCGTTCCAGACCAATTCAACGCGAACTGTGAAATCGACGCCGATCCTGGTGAACGGTGTGATCTACCTCACGGCGCCAGACGCCATCTGGGCCATCGATGCGCGCACGGGTCGTCAGATGTGGACGTACTCCTATCCGGCGAACGATGCCTTCCACATCGGACACCGGGGTGCAGCCGTCTACCAGGATTCCGTGTTCCTGACGACCCCGGATGCACATCTCGTGGCGCTCGACGCGCGCACTGGAACCGTGAAATGGGACGTCGTCATCGCCGACTCGAAACGAGGGTTCTGGTCGACCAACGCTCCTCTTCTGATCCGCAATCACCTCATCGTTGGCGTGTCGGGCGACTTCGACAATTTGCCCGGAACGCTGAGGTCGTTCGATCCCGCCACGGGTAAAGCGCAGTGGACGTTCTACAGCACGCCGCCGCTTGGGACCCCCGACTCCATTAGCGGCGGAGCCACCGGCGGACAGATGTGGATGACCGGCACCTACGATCCGGCGCTCAACCTCATGTTCGTCGGAACCGGCAATCCGACTCCCGTGTTGAACGGCGAGGCCCGCCCCGGCGACAACAAATGGACCTGCAGCATCGTGGCGCTGAATCCCGACACCGGGACGTTGGCGTGGGGATTTCAAGCATCACCCCACGATACCCACGATTGGGACGCCGCCGAAGTTCCCGTACTCGTCGACGCGCCGTTCAATGGAGCACCTCGCAAGCTTCTGCTTCAGGCGTCGCGCAACGGCTATTTCTTTGTGCTCGATCGAACGAACGGTAAGAGCCTGCTGACCACGCCCTTTGCCGCTGTCAACTGGACCAAAGGAATCGACAAGGAGGGGCGTACGATCCCGAATCCCGACAAGGAGCCCCATCGCGACGGTCGCCTCGTCGCTCCCGATGAAGCGGGCGCTACGAACTACCGATCGCCGAGCTTCGACGCGCGGACCGGCCTGCTCATCGTGAGCGCTGTCGACGCATACGGCGTCTACTTCTTCAAGCAGGCGCACGGAGCGTACGGCTGGGCGGGCGCCGATTCCACCGTCTGGGCCAGCTCGTCGCTGCGAGCCATCGATTACCAGACCGGCAAGATCCGCTGGAGTCACGACCTCGGCCAGGGCTCCGGTTCGGCCGGGGTCTTGACGACCGACAGCGGGCTGACCTTCACCGGCGACAACAGTAACAACGTGATGGCCCTCCGGACGAGCGACGGCAAGACGCTCTGGCATTCGGGAATCGGGCGGGTCGGCAACTCACCTATCACCGCTGAAATCGACGGCCGCCAGCACGTCATCGTTGGTGGCGGCACTGCGCTCTATGCGTGGACGCTGCCCGTAGCGCGCTGAGGAGACAGGACCATTTCCGTTCTTGGCATCGACATCGGCACCAGCGGCTCGCGCGCCGTGCTCCTCGACGATGGCGGTCGCCTTGTCGCGGCGGCGACGGCCGATCATGCGCCATTCAGATCGCCGCAGACCGGATGGGCCGAGCAGGATCCGGAAGACTGGTGGTCGGCGTGTCGGCAGGCCACCCACGCCGTGCTGCGCCAGGGAGGGGCCGCCGGTCGCGTAACGGCTATAGGGCTCTCCGGCCAGATGCATGGCGCGGTGTTGCTGGACGAACGCGGCGACGTCGTTCGCCCATCAATCATCTGGTGTGATCAACGCACCGAAGATGAATGCCGCTGGCTGATCGACACGATCGGCGCACGTCGTTTGCTTGAGCTCACCGCGAATCCCGCGCTGACGAATTTCACGCTGACGAAGCTACTCTGGGTCCGCGCGCGCGAGCCGAAACTCTGGGACCGGGTCCGCCACGTGCTCCTCCCCAAAGACTACGTGCGCTACCGCTTGAGCGGCGAGTTCGCGACCGACGTCTCCGATGCATCAGGCACACTGCTGCTCGACGTGGCGCGGAGGCAGTGGTCTCGCGCGCTCATCGACGCCGTCGGTCTCGACGCACACGTGCTGCCCGCCGTCTTCGAGTCGACGGAGGTCTGCGGGCGCGTGTCGGCCTCGGGGTCGGCAGCTACGGGAATGGCGGAAGGTACCCCGATCGTCGCCGGTGCGGGTGATCAAGCAGCCGGTGCAGTCGGTATGGGCATCACGCGGCCGGGGGCGGTCAGCGCAACGATCGGCACCTCCGGCGTTGTGTTCGCCGCAACCGATCGCCCAGCGGTCGATCGCCAAGGTCGTGTGCACACGTTCTGTCATGCGGTCCCCGATCGGTGGCATGTCATGGGCGTGACGCAAGCCGCTGGTCTATCGCTGCGCTGGCTTCGCGATCAGCTGGCTGCACCTGGAACGGCTCCGCCGTCATACGATGATCTAACGGCGGAGGCCGGGCGGGTCCCGGCCGGCGCGGATGGTGTCCTCTGGGCACCGTACCTGATGGGCGAGCGCACGCCCTATTGCGATCCGTCGATTCGGGCGGCGTTTATCGGAATCGCTGCCAATCATGGGCGCGGTCATCTGGTTCGCGCCGTCATGGAAGGCGTGGCGTTCAGTCTGCGCGACTCGTTCGCCATCTTCGACGAGATGCACGTTCCGGTCGAGCGTGTTCGACTCGGCGGTGGAGGCGCACGCTCGCTTCTCTGGCGTCAGATTCAGGCCGACATTTACGGGCGCTCCGTCGAAACGGTCGCGGCCGACGAAGGAGCGGCGCTTGGTGCCGCCATTCTCGCCGCCGTTGGGTGTGGTGTCTTTCCCAGTGTGGATGCGGCCTGCGAAACGCTGGTCCACACGGCGCAGACGACGGAAAGCAATGTGGCCGTTGTTGCGCAGATGACCGAACGCTACGACGCGTATCGCCGTATTTATCCTGCCCTTCGACAGATTCAGTATGCCTAATCCATTCGCACCGCGACCAGAAGACAAGTTTTCGTTCGGCCTCTGGACGGTCGGAAATCGAGGTCGCGACCCGTTCGGCGACGTTGTTCGCCCACCGCTATCTCCCACCGATTCGGTGGCGATGCTGGCGGAGGCGGGCGCGTGGGGAGTGAACCTCCACGACAACGATCTGGTACCGATCGATGCAGCGCCGGCCGATCGCGATCGCATCGTCAAGGACTTCATCCACGCCTGCCGGCAAAGCGGCATCGTTGTGCCGATGACGACCGTGAATCTCTTTTTCGATCCGGTGTTCCGCGATGGTGCGTTCACCGCCAACGACGATCGCGTCCGCGCGTACGCCGTTCAGAAAACGATGCGGGCGATGGATCTCGGCGCCGAGCTCGGCGCGAAGATCTTCGTGTTGTGGGGCGGGCGCGAAGGCACCGAGACCGACTCGTGCCGTCGGCCAGACGAAGCCGTCAAACGACTGAGGGAGGCGGTCAACTACCTCTGCGAGTACTCGATCGATCAGAAGTACGGCTTCAGGATCGCGCTCGAGGCAAAGCCAAACGAACCACGTGGCGACATCTATATGCCGACCACCGGCGCCTACCTCGGGTTCATCGCAACGCTGGATCATCCGGAGATGGTCGGGGTGAATCCCGAGGTGGCACACGAACAGATGGCCGGCCTGAATTTCCTGCACGCCGTGGCCCAGGCGTGGGAAGCTGGGAAGCTGTTTCACATCGATCTCAACGATCAGGTCTCAGGCCGCTACGACCAGGATTTTCGATTTGGATCGGCGAACGTCAAGTCGGCGTTTTTTCTGGTGAAGTTTCTCGAGGACGTCGGCTACGACGGCCCCCGCCATTTCGACGCGCACGCGTACCGCACCGAGGATGACGAAGGTGTCCGAGATTTCGCGCGCGGTTGCATGCGCACATACTTGATCTTGCGCGAACGGGGAAAGCGGTGGAACGCCGACCCCGACGTGCGGGCGATTCTCGCCGAGCTGAATAGAACGCACGGCGCCCCGTCTCTCGCGCGGTATTCGCCGGCGGGGCGCGATGCCCTGCTTGCTGCGCCGCTCGATCGCATTGCGCTCGCGACAGAACGGCTAGCCTACGAACGGCTGGATCAGCTCACAATAGAGGCACTACTCGGCATCCGGTAGAAGGAGAAGGGCCATGCGGCGTGTTGGCTGGTGTGTGAGCGTTCTCGGCATCATCATCGTTGGCATCGGGGCCATGTCGCTCCATGGGGCGGCGCCGATCCGCGTGATGATTCTCGATGGCGAGAGCGGCGGGCCCTATCATCGCTGGCAAGTGGTTACATCCGTGCTGCAGACAGAACTGAGCGAAACAGGCCTCTTCGAGGTCGAGGTCGTCACGGCTCCGCCCGCCGGAGGCGACTTCGCCAATTTCAACCCGGACTTCAGCAAATACCGCGCTGTCGTCTTCAACTACGACGCGCCCGACGACCGCTGGCCTGCAAGCTTGAAAACGTCGTTCGAAAGTTCCATGCAGAACGGCGGCGGCCTGGTCAGCGTCCACGCGGCCGACAATGCGTTCCCGAACTGGCAGGCGTTCAACGAAATGAACGGCGTCGGCGGCTGGCGTAACAGAAACGAGCAAGCCGGCCCGATGTGGTACTACAAGGCCGGCAAGCTCCTCCGAGACTCCGCGCCTGGCAATGCCGGGAGTCACGGA